>NZ_AP025504.1 GCF_024347575.1 Vibrio pelagius | reverse complement strand
ATTCACCTGAGTGGCTTTATCTTATCTGTTCAATTGTTTCAACATCCAAACTCGTACTAAGCATACTTAATGAAGGCTTGGCTTAGCCGCTGAAAGAGTGAATCGACACAAGACAGAGGCTTCACATGATCAGACAACAGAGTATGAACATGCGGGTCTACAACAGTTGGGTTACCACAAATTTGGTTATAAAAATTAACGGGTGCAACACTACTCTCTAAGTCGACATCTAACAAAATACAGGCTTGGGAAAGGACTATTTGACCACCCCCGCGTTTAAGCAAAACACGCTGAGCCGTACCGACTATTTTCTGTTTGTTGACATTGAGGTTGTAGTCACCATCACAATAAGAACCGGGAGTTGCGTGAACATCCACATCGACGCCCAACTCTTTAAAAAACAGAGTTAAAACATCACATAGATGTAGATACGCTTTTTTGATGTCGTAGGCTTCATTACTAGGCCAATGATAAATATGCGATAGGTTAATAATCCCTGGCAACTGAGGGACCGGCGCACCGCCTGTTTTTCGCGAAGAGAGTTGCCAACCTTGCGCCTCAAGTTGTTTTCTAGACTCTAACGTTACTGGCCACTTTTTACCTGATGGTAATACAAGCGTCGGTGTTTTAGCTTGCCACAGCATTAAGGCTTGTCCAATCTCACCAACCTGAATTTGCTGCAATAGCTCATCTTCTTTTTCAAACGCACGATCAACATCAATGTGCGGGTAACGTACAAGTTTATTCGTTGACTTCAATGCGCTTTTCCTCTGCAGCTAATCGTGAACTCATATCAACTCTTCCTCAGCAGAGGATAATATCAATATATCTCACATTATTGATGCCATACATTAAGAATCATATCATTGCCTTGCGGCACTATGGCCAAGCCCTGAACATCTTGGCAAATACTGACCACTCTATGATTCGGCACGTTGTGATTAAAGAAACAACACATCTTTGAGGGTTAGACATTGATTTTAAAGGGTGTAAATATGATCAGCGTAGCGCTTGCCACCAATGGTGTAAGCGTCTGGCACGACCTCTTTGAGTGAAAAACCACTTTTCAGTAACACTTTCTCAGACCCAATATTGCCCTCTGTTACAATGGCTTGAAATGACGTAATCCCTTGCTCTTTGGTTGCCCAGCTAATGAGAGCCTTTAAAGATTCGGTACCAAAGCCGAAGCCATGAAACCGCGGCAAAATCAGATAACCAACTTCCGCAACACCCTCGACCATACGAAAGCCCGTCACACCGATCTTCTCGCCACTGTCTTTGTTTGTGATAGTAAGGCAAAGCCAATGTGTCGAATCTTTATTCCAAGCAGGCAATCGCGATTCGAAAGCTTCTTTAATATCGGCAGGCGATGGCTCATCGAAACACAATCGGATCACCTCTGGCTCACGATTTAGAGACTGAAAAAGAGCCCAGTCTTCGGTTGTAATTTGAGCCATATTGAGTCTATCTGTTTGGATGATCATTGCGTCCTGTCCTTATTTGAATCACGATTAACAGGCAGAGTAAGCCCACTCAATTTTATATGCAACTCATAACAGCTTTATTTTCTCTATATAACAGATAGTTAAATCCTCTCCTCGGCAACGCATGCTAACCATCTATAGGGATTAGTCAGTGTGAGTTCCGCGCTTGAGCGTCTCTTTAATGGGCACGTATTGATAGACATTAAAAATTTGTAGCTAGATCGAGAAAGCCTCAACAAGTTGACCTTGCTGAGGCTTTTTTAACTTTGGGATTTGCACAACTAACGTGAAGTTAATTGGTCGCTCACCTGTTTAAAAGAAAAGCTACTTGGTCGTATTAGTAAGAACGTAATCTGGACCCGCTGTTTCCGCTGTCACAATCGCAAGTTTAGAAACATCCGCGCCTCTACCTTGGTAAGCGTTGATGCCGTTTTCAACCGTTACCTTTGGCAGTTCAACTGAGTAGCTTCCGATCAATTCAGATTCAGTTACCTGACCAACGTACGTCTCATCACTGTAAGTTGCTCCAACCAATGGGAAATCTTGTGTTGCGCGAACACTCACAAACTCAGGTGTTTTTGAATTATCAACCACGTTGTTGTTGAATGCGATGTCAACACCAGCATAAATACCTTCGACTTCTGCGTTGTCGAACAGGCTCACACGGTGGCTTTGATTTCCATAAACAATACCCCACTCAGTATCGACCAGAGAGTTGTTTTCAATGGTGATATTTTTCGGTGTCCATTGCTTATTAAGTTCCTTACCTTTCACCGATTGGTCAAGCTGCTCGCCGTTCGCTACATCAATAATGCCCGTATTAATTACAATACCACCACGCAAGTCAGCATTGCCCTCAATCACACCATCACGACCACGAGTATTGGCAATGTAATTGTTACGAATCACATGATCTTCATCGTAGATACGAACACCGCCCGTTAAGCGCTTTTCGTTCCCAAGAATCATGTTGTTTTCAACGGTATTACCCTTACCATGACGAAGTGAAATGAGCGCTGTACTTTGGAAAATGGTGTTGCCTGCGATTGTGTTGTCACCCGATTTTATAGAAATAAGCTCGCGCTCACCATCCATATCAATCATTAGGTTGTTTACAAACTTAGAGCTTGAGTCCCACTGTGAAGACTTAGAGTCACCAATTCGGATCGCTTCCCAGCTATTTCCGTTGTAACGAATGGCTTCTTTGATATCGAATTCATTGAACTGATTCGGTTTCTGATCCATGAAAATATTATTCGAAATCAAATGATTGTCTGGCGTGTCATCTTTTTGAACACCAATCAATGTACCGCGCTTTTGCTTACCTTCAAAACGGTTGTTGATCACTTTTCCATCTTTGCCCCACAGCGAGACCCACAAGAATTTAGGGTACTCAGAGCGGCGCTCATCTGGCTCGTACGTGTAATCATGGTTGAAATAGTAAAAGGTCGAATTTTGAAGGGTGTTGTTATTACCCATCATACGAACCGCACCAAAGCGCTCATTTGGACCACCTTCGGTAAACACTAAACCGTCTAAGGTAATATCATTACCTTTTAGTTCGAATTGAACCAAACCAGTGAGCCACGCCGCACCCGCCTGCTCAGCTCTAATAGTAATATTGTTTGCAGTGATCGTCACTTGACCCAGATTTGTGTACTTCCCATCAGGGATAACCACTTCATCACCATCTTTCAAGTTTTCAAACTGCGCTTGTAGGGAAGCGACTTGCTCTTCTGATGCAACTGGGAGTGTGTTGCCATTCACCTCAACTAAACGATCACTGTTCAAAAGGTAGTTTCGATCGATGTCATTAATCACTGGAGCGGATTGACCTGCTGCACTCAGCACTAGTGATGTGTTCTCTTGAGTGGTACAGCCCGTAGCAAAAGCCAGTGTAAGCGCGCTAACAATGCTTACCGAAACGAATTTTTTCTTCATCTTACTTCTCACATTAAATAATGGATTAACAAATTAACCGCCACCCAGACGGGTAAATCTTCTAATTACACTGCTCTTGTGGCTTTTTATTACTGCTTCTTTTTGAGAACAATATAGATAGATGACGAAATAATTTGTACTACAATACTTCAAATGCGTGACGACGATCTTACAGTTTGAGACCTGAATTATCGGCAACAGAAACCACTTAACTGAATGGGTGATAGGACATGCAAAATCTCAATAACTGCGCTCTCAACTACACATTTTCTTACATTTAGCTCAGAGCGAAATGCTTATTAATGAATTGAGAGGAGCTATCAAGACAGGCTTTTAAATAACTTAACTTGAGTGTTAATCATGTAAATCTTAGCCATCTAATTTGTATTATAAATAAAAGAGAGTATCTACAACAGATACCCACCTTGCAGTCGCTATACGTGAAAAAGTCAGCCTAGAACGGAGGCTGTATAGAGAGAAATGGGGTTGCACAACGATTTATACTGCTCTTGGCGTGGTATTAAAGTGGCGTTTGAATTCACGACTGAATTGGGATGGGCTGGAGTAACCGACTCGACGAGCCGCATCGCTAATACGCACGCCTTCCAGTTGAATCAGCTCTTTGGCTTTGTTAAGTCGCACTTTCTTAAGGTACTGGAGTGGCGATTCAAAAGTAACGCTACGAAAAGCACTATGGAAAGCAGAGACACTCATGTTTGCTTCTTCAGCAAGAGATTGAACGGTAATGGTTTGATCGTACTCTTCATGTACCTTAGACAAAGCTTTAGCCACACGAGCGTAATGTCCATCATGATGAGCAAGATCAAACAGAACACGCCCTTCTGATCCCGTGAGTGCACGGTAAACAATCTCGGTAACGATAGCATCACCAAGAATATTAGCTTCAATGTCGCAATGGAGCATTTTCACCAATCGCTTAAAGCTCTCTAACATCGCCTCTTCCATTGGTGTGGACTCTAAACCACTCGCGTTTTGTTTGTGCTTGTTGCAGTAGCTTTCTAAAAAGCCTTGGTCTTCGAGCTTTTTCACCAAGCTATGCAGCCTTTGAGAGTCAATATTAATCGATAAACCTAACAAAGGTTCATCATCAACAGGCAGTGCTTCACACTCTAACGGCATTGGCACACCGACAACCAAATAATCGCCTGCTGCATAAGTGACTGGCCTGTCACCTATGTAGATATTCTTCTTACCTTGCCCCAACATGATGATGCCAGACTGATAGGTGAATGGCTGACGATGATTACCACGACTACTTCTGTACAACCAGACACCTTCGATACCCGTTTCTCTGATCCCCTCTAGATCATCCCAACCTTTATATTCAACGTAGGATTGTAGTAACTGAGCGAGTGTCTTCATAGATGGTTATTTCCCGTACTGGTTGCGAGCCGATATCAATTAGAGAATAACAATATTGTAGAAATAGGCAATTTATTTGGAGGATCTACTCTTCATCACACTAATTCACTGTACTAATATGCAAATATAGAAATTGAGCAATCAATCAGAATAACAAGTTCCGATTTACACAAGGACACAATGATGCAATTTACATACGTTAACCCAACTGTGATTCATTTTGGTAAAGGCCAGATCAACGCAATCAGCCAAGCTGTTGATACAGATAAGAAAGTACTTGTCATCTACGGTGGCGGTTCAATTAAGAAAAATGGCGTTTACGACCAAGTTGTGAACGCTCTAAAAGATCACTCTTGGATCGAGTTTTCTGGCGTTGAAGCCAACCCAACCAAAGAAACACTAGACAAAGCGGTTGCTATCGTTAAAGAGCAAAACGTTGAATTCATTGTCGCTGTCGGCGGCGGCTCAGTAATTGATGGCTCTAAATACGTTGCTGCAGCAGCAAAATATGACGGTGACGGCTGGGACATCCTAGCGGGTAAACACCAGGTAACTGAAGCAACACCAATCGGTGCGGTACTGACACTGCCTGCAACGGGCTCTGAATCTAACAAGGGTGCTGTAATTACTCGCAAAGAAACGCAAGAAAAACTGTCATTTATGCACTCTTCTGTTCAACCTAAGTTTGCGGTAATGGACCCAGATGTCATGAAGTCTCTTCCAGAGCGCCAACTTATCAACGGCCTGGTCGATGCATGGGTACACGTATGTGAGCAGTACATTACGATGCCAACAGAGGCGATGGTTCAAGACGGCTATGCAGAAACGCTACTAAAGAACCTACTTGTACTTGGTAAGCAATATGATGAGCGTGATAACGACTCATGGCGTGCAAACCTAATGTGGACAGCAAACCAAGCCTTGAACGGTCTGATTGGTACTGGCGTTCCTCAAGACTGGGCAACACACATGATCGGCCACGAGTTCACAGCGCTTTGGCATGTAGACCACGCGCGCTCACTAGCCATTGTTCAGCCTTCACTTCTACGTAACCAGATCGAAGTAAAACGTGGCAAGCTGGAACAAATGGGTCGTAACGTGTTTGGCCTTGAATCTGGCGCAGATCTAGCAGAGCGTACCATTGATGCAATCGAAGCCTTCTACCACAGCTTAGACGTCGCAACTCAGTTCGACGGCTATGAAGCAAGCAAAGAAAGCGCAATTGATAACGTTATCGCTCAACTAAAGTCTCACGGTTATGTAAAACTAGGTGAAAACCAAGCGATTACTCCTGAGAAAACGCGTGAAATCCTAGAATCAGCGATTGTGTAGGCTATTATTTTAACGCACGCGTTGGGTTAATTCATAAAAACGAGTTCGTTGATACAAGGCGCGACAACGTTTTTTAATCAAACTGAATCAAACGCAGATTTCTTACGTTTCAGAAAAGCAGCTCCCAATTTGGGCGCTGCTTTTTATTTAGCCGAACGATCTAACGAAATTCTCATAAGCTCTTAATTTTATGTGCAATCACTTTTTTATGTTGTTAAGGTAATTCATTCCGTAACTACAGATGAACTGCAAATTGAACGCAACTTCTCAGATGGTTAAGTTTACGTCACTTAACAAGTGGTATGGTGATTATCATGCCCTAAAAGACATTGATTTGAGTATCCAACAGGGTGAAATCGTGGTGGTTTGCGGCCCTTCTGGTTCAGGTAAATCAACTTTGATTCGCTGCATTAACCAATTAGAGCCTTTTGACTCTGGTGAGCTCAGTGTCGTCAATCAAACTCTGCCTTGTAAATTCAACACTCCAGGCCAAGTCGGCATGGTTTTCCAACACTTTCATCTGTTTCCACATCTTACAGTGATCGAAAACCTCACCTTGTCGCCAATCCGCACACTCAAAATGAGTAAAACCGATGCAGAAGCCTTGGCGATGCACTACTTGGAACGCGTACACATTGCAGAGCAAGCACACAAATACCCTGTTCAGCTTTCAGGCGGTCAACAGCAGCGTGTGGCAATTGCGCGTTCGCTATGTATGAAGCCAGACTTACTGCTGTTTGACGAACCAACTTCTGCTCTCGATCCGGAAATGATCAATGAGGTGCTCGATGTCATGGTTGAGCTTGCTGAAGAAGGCATCACTATGGTGTGTGTGACTCATGAGATGGGGTTTGCCAAGAAAGTAGCGGACAGAGTCATCTTTATGGATCAGGGAGAGATTGTTGAGTCAAATACGCCAACGGAGCTTTTTGAAAACCCTAAACATCAACGAACTCAAGCCTTTTTGAATCAAATACTGAGCTATTGATGATCATCAGAATTTTAAAGCCAACCCTTTCAGCCTTATTGCAAATCGTTGTGCTCGTTGCTGCAGTAAGTTGGATTCTAGACTCAGGCGCACAAGCCATGGGCTATCGTTGGCAATGGGAGCGTGTTCCTGACTACATAGCATTTTATGAAGATGGTGAATGGTGGCCAGCTGAGCTCATTGAAGGACTATTCGTTACCATTAAGATATCTTTGCTCGCTTTGGTCGCGACGCTATTGATTGGTTTAACAACGGCACTACTGCGTAACTCAAATTCCATCGTGGGTAGAGCCATTGCGGGTGGCTATGTTGAGTTAATCCGTAATACACCACTTCTAGTACAGATCTACCTACTCTACTTTGTTTTTGGACCGGTACTTGGTTTAGAGCGTTTTAGTACAGCAGTACTTGCGCTCGCTCTGTTTCAGGGCGCTTACACCGCAGAAATTTTCCGTGCGGGCCTGAACAGTATCGCCAAAGGCCAATTTGAAGCAGCACAATCATTAGGGCTCTCAAGAACGTTTACCTTCTGGGATATTGTGCTACCTCAAGTCATACAAAGAACCTTACCACCACTAACCAATGAAGTGATCTCGCTTATCAAGAACTCTTCAATCGTGAGTGTGATGGCGATTTTCGATCTCACAACAGAGGCGCGTAACATTGTCTCTGAAACTGCCATGCCGTTTGAGATTTGGTTCTCTGTGGCACTTATTTATCTTGCATTAACTCTTTCACTTTCTGCCATCGCTGCTTGGCTCGAGCACAAGCTCGGCGCTAATTGGCGCAAACAATAAGGAAATATCAGCATGAAGCTATTTAAATCTGCCATCACTGCGCTTTTAGCGTTAGCCGTCAGCTTACCGACTTTGGCCTCTGAAACACCTAATCTAGACAAGATTAACGAACGTGGTTCGCTGCGTGTTGGTATGTCTACCTTTGTTCCTTGGGCAATGCGTAACAAGCAAGGCGACCTTGTTGGTTTTGAGATTGATGTTGCGAAACGCCTAGCAGAAGATTCAGGCTGGAAAGTAGAGTTTGTTCCAACAGCTTGGGACGGCATTATTCCTTCTCTACTTTCTAAGAAATTTGATGTGATTATCGGTGGTATGTCGATCACTGAAGCTCGTGCTAAGAGTGTTCTTTTCACCGAACCTTATTCTCACTCTGGCGTTCAGCTTGCAGCGAACAAAGAACTGGCGAAAGGTTTCACTGAAATCTCTGACTTCGACTCTCGTCGCGTGAAAATAGCTGCTCGCCGCGGCGCATTCACCGTCCAAGTTGCTCGTGAAACCTTCCCGAAAGCAAAAGTTCTACAGTTTGACGACGATGCTCAAGCATTCCAAGAGGTTCTTAACGGTAACGCACATGCTGTGATTGCTTCGAGCCCTAAACCTGAGCACGAGAGCATTAAAAACTCAGATACTCTGTTCATTCCGTTCACAGAGCGCTTATCAAAAGGTAATGAAGCCTTTGCGGTACGCCTAGGTGAAACTGACAAAGCAGAGTTCTTCAACAAATGGATTCAAGCACGTACTGAAGATGGCTGGCTACAAGAGCGTTACGAGTACTGGTTCTCGACTCTAGACTGGCAAGATCAGATTGCTCAAGGTCAGTAATCAGAATCAACGCTCTGAGTAAGCTCTCAGTTCTAAGCTCTAAGCTCTAAAAAGACAAACACAGTGGCCAGTTAACTGGCTGGCCGCTTTATAATTGAGTTTCAAAGTGGGTTCTATGAGCCTACTTTGAAACGAAAATTATTATGTATGAATCTACACATAGGTTATCAGTGACGGATACAAGCACTCTCATAACAACCAAACCTAGCCCCCAAAGCAAAGCTTGGTACCAACGCCTTACTCTTCTCGATGGGGTGCTACTTCTCCTTGTCGGCCTTTTTTCTGGTTGGCTGTATTATCGTTCTTCGGTTGGCATCAATTATCACTGGCGCTGGGAAGATGCGTTTAATCTCATCTTCATTCCACCATCTGAAGGAAGTATTCCGTATTTCTTTCAGGGCTTAATCGCGACATTACGCTTGAGTCTATGGAGTATGGTATTAGCACTCTCTGTGGGCATTGTGCTCGGTGTTGCACGTCACTCATCCATAACCGTGTTTCGAACGCCTGCATTGTTGTTCATTCAACTGGTTCGTAATGTTCCACCCTTGGTGTTTGTGTTCATCTTCTACTTTTTTATCTCTAATCAACTCATCCCTTTGCTTGGGCTTGAGACTCTATTGCGTGAGCATAACGGAGAGATTAACGGTCTGCAGAGTTTCCTATTCGGCCCTGCTAGCCTATGGGAGAATCTAGCTTCTGGCGTTATCTGTATTGGCTTGCTGTCTTCTGCTTACATTGCAGAGGTGATTCGTGCTGGTTTGGAAAGTGTTCCAAAAGGGCAATGGGAAGCAGCGGATTCACTAGGACTATCTAGCTTTTCTAAATACCGTTTTGTGATTGGACCACAAGTACTCACAGCGATTACCCCGCCTTTGGCAGGGCAGGCAATATCTCTAGTCAAAGACACCTCTATTGTCTCGTTGATTTCTATTCAAGAGATGACATTTGTAGGCACAGAGATGGCTAATTCATCGGGGCTTATCTTTGAGATATGGCTGATCGTTGGCGCAGTTTACTTCGCCTTGTGCTTCGCCTTATCTCGCCTGTTTAATTGGATAGAAATACGCTCTCGAGCTTATCTCAATCGGTAAAAAAAATGACCTCAAGCTGATTGCCCGAGGCCATTTTGCCACAATAAAATTAGCGTTCGTTTAGCGCCCAAGCCAACTCAATAGTGATTCCTATGGAGATAAATCATATTGAGTGAACGTTAACCTGCTTGCATGTATCCTTCTGATTATGCGCGACTCGTTTTGGTCGCACTGTTTCAAAACCCTACGCCGTTAGAACTGGTACGCGGCAGACAGTTTGTAGTTACGACCCGGTTCGTAATCGTCTAGTACAAAACCACGAGCTGTACCTGAACGTGACGCATGAGAGGTGTAGAGTTCATCGAACACATTATCTATACCGAACGTAACCGATAAACCCTCAACACTATTTGGCACCCATTGAGCATAAAGGTTGTGAACATCATAACCTTCTTTGATTGGCGCACCATCAGCCACGTTTGTTTCATCCTTAACAAGGATCGACGTCCAACCGAAGATTGTCTCTAAGGAATCCGCTTGGTAATCCAACGTTAGCGCTATGCTGTCACCCATATCAATGCTTCGGCCATTACCACCCGGTACATAGCCACCTGTCTCTTTGTTTTTCGTATCTGAACGCGAGTAAGAAAGCTTACTATTGAACATATCGTAACTATAAGAAACGCTCGCTTCGAAACCTTTAATTTCAACATCGCCCAAGTTGTAGATTAAGTAGGACGAAGTAGCACCTTGATATGCCTCCGCAATATAGTCATCGATATCGGTTTGGAATACCGTCACATTAGCACCCAAGAAGTGATCTTCGATGTATTTGCTGAATCGAACGCCACCCTGCGTGTTCAGGCCAGTTTCAGCTTTAATATCATCAGCGAGATACGCCACATCTTGGTAAGCGATAAAGCTCTCTAACAGCTCTGGGCCTTTAAACAGTGAACGTGCACTTGCGAATACGGTCCAGTCTTGTGTTACGCCCCATTCGGTTGCCAACGCCCATGTCACATCATCAAAATTATCAGTACCGGTTTCTGCTTTACGTTTATAATCATCAAAACGTAGACCCGCTGTTACAGAGAAATTGTCTGTGAAATAAAATTGGTCTTCTGCAAACAGCGCCGTGGAAATAGCAGACTCATCCATGAATTTACGGCTTCCGTAGTAAGAGCTTGACGTCTTATCCATGTAATCAAAACCATAAGTCACTGTATTGGCGAAGCTTGCGATACTAAAGTCAGATTGAATTTTTGCAGTCAAACCAAAGTTCTGGTTTTTTGCTTTGTTTTTCGATTGACGGTTGCCAGGCCATGCTGGAGCCATAACGGATTCATCACGAACGATCTCTGTCATCGTGTTATAGAGTGTTACGTCAGCTTGATGCGTGTCGCCGCGCAACTCGTAGCCCAACGTGACCGTGTCACGATCATATTCCGTTGGGATGAGCTTATCGCTCGACAAGCCTTCGTTTGCACCACCAGACATGTCAGGACGCGGGCTATAGTCGCCACTATCTCTATAAAGATCATAAGCTAATTCAAAACGATGTAGATCACTCGGCTCATAGCCGATTTTACCTAGAATGTTATAGACATCACCTGCCGCGCCAAAGGTCTTGTTGCCGTCTCCGTCTTCGAAGTCATCACGTGTTACAAAGTTGCCATACAACATCAGATCAATGGTATCCGTTGGGGTGCCATAAACCGTTAATGAACCTTGTTGGCTGTCATTTGTCGCATAGCCACCATAAACGCGAGCGCCAAAGGTTTCATCGTAACGAAGCAAGTCCTTAGCATCTTTCGTTTCAAAGTAAACCGCACCACCCAGTCCATTTTGCGTCACTGAATTGTTACCCACCTGAATGTCAGCAGACTTTAGAATATCTGGGTTCAGAGTGAGGTTACCGATATGGTGGAACATATTCGCATGTTGAGACGCACCATCTAAACGAATATCGAGGTCCGTTTCGCTTAAACTACGTATCGTTATTCGTTGATTAACAGAGTGCGTGCCCCCAACATCAACACCAGGAATATCACGCAGTAGGTCAGACATATGGTCCGCCTGTTTGAGTGACATGTCTTCAGACACCATAGACTCGGAGTTACTCGACACCTTAGTTCCCCACACAACCACCTCTTCAAAGTGTGATGTTGAATCTTCGGCAAAAGCAGGGCTAGCGATAGCCGCGCCGATTGCGAGACATAATGTTGATCGCTTAATGGTCAAATGGATTGGGCTTTCCATAAATTCTTTTCCTAGATATAAATGATAATAATTCTCATGTATAATATGAGGCGAGTTTATAAATGGACAGACGATTCACTTATGCAAAATCGCATAGGTGTTATGAGGAAAAGTCAAATGGGTGAAGTAGTTTCAAAACGAGCTAGAATTGGCAAAGTCACGTTGACAAAAAAATTAGAGCAAACAGAAAAGCAGATTATTGTCACACAGGGCCAACCTAAGCAGACTTCACTTGCTGAAGGGACCTTTCTTTCTTATCAATACAATGACCAGATCTTTGTTCATGGAGGGCGTTGTGTAGAGCTCGTGGATACTAAAATCGTCTCAACGGCGCATGCCGCTGTCTTGATCACGATACTCTTGGAGGGCAAATTATCGTTTGGTTATGATGATCTGGAGTTCAGCCTTGACGCATCAGAAAAACCGCAAGGTGTTGTGGTAAATCTCGCTAAACCTGCGAATTTCCGCCGTGCCATGGTCGCCAATAATCATCTGAATAAGATCAATATCTTAGTAAAACCACAATGGCTTGAAGCTCGAATGAATGAAGACTGCACTAGTCGCGAATTTATTAAATCGCATACGGCAAACTACCCTCTAGAAATCACAGAGCAGATCTTCCAACTTGCCCAAACATTAACCACAAGTTCTACACCAGATGATTTCCACCAGAAGCTGCATATAGAAGCCTTAACACAACAATTGTTGGCAAGTTCACTTTCACAACTTCCCCTATCCTGCTGCCAAGTTTGTCAAAACCGTCCAGAGAAATTAGGCTTGGCAAACAGCTCAAGTGCAATACGAAACAGAAGTAACGATGAGCGTATTGAGGCGATGATCAGCTATATTGAAATTCATTTGGATCAAGAGCTCAGCTTAGAGACTCTAGCGAAAAAGTTCTCAATGAGTGTTTCTAATATCCAAAGACGGTTCAAGCAGTCTTACAACATGACGATCAACGGATACATCCGCTTCAGACGACTTGAAATCGCGCGTCAACACCTGGAAAGAGGACTCGTATCAATTACCGAAGCCGCATACGAAGCAGGCTATCAGCATCCATCCAATTTCACTAACGCGTTCAAGAAGACTTTCGGCATGCCGCCTCATGATATTGCTGCAAGAACATCGTAAACACTCATTCAAAAACGACAAAATTAAAACATGAATGCCCGTATAAAACAGGCACCATGAGTTTTGATACTTATCTTTCCACTTTTGGGGAGTAGATTGAATAGGCGGTGATCTGCCCCGCGACAATAGCCGAGAACATAAATAGCGCTGACAAACCAATGCTCGGAATTGGCAATATGGACTGCTCAAAGACCGATTGGCTAGCACTTACCAATACACGACTGCCCGGAACCAGAATGATGATACCTTGGACAATATAGATTGAACCGGTGAGCTCCATCTTTTTGGCAATCCAAGTACCATATAGAGTGATCAATACGGTCGTCACCCAAGTGCCAACAACCCAACCACTATCGAAGCCTAGGTAGAATGGTCCCCACATTCCAAGTACTGCGACAGGCAAACCCAGCAGAATATCTTTTGGTCGAGCGTTGAACATCACACCAATGGACACTGAGATTAACACCAGACCGGATATGTGCATCCATGTGGGCACTTCGTTGATGTATGAGATCGACACCGCTTGGCCCCATAATGCCTCACCAATATTTAACCCCATGACAATACCGACGAAAAGCTTGATCAAGGTTAACGCGCTCTGCCCTAATAAACTCGTCCCCGAGACCAAATCGTTGAACGCTAAACACTCTAATGAGTTAGCGATCGACAATCCCGGTACAAACAGAACAATCGAAGCAATACACAAAGCCCATACAGGAATCGGCAGTCCAGTGCTGGCGAGGAAGGCAACAAAAATACCGGTAATTAACGCAGCAATGAACTCGACAGCAATGGCGCGTCGCCCATGACAAATTTGCTGACACAACCACACCATCAAGCCTAACAGAACAGAAAAGCCCACGGCTTCCAAAGTACTGCCGACTAACATTAAGTACGCGGGCGGAATCCCCATGTTCGCTAGAGCTGTGACAAACTTCGAATAGCCTACGGGTTCTGGAACGGGTTCGCTGCTCGGTTGGTTAATACGAATGATGGTGTTCGCTAACAGGCTCAAGTTAATTGAAGCAGGTTTAAGACGCTTCAAAATAACCGCATTATTATCATCAGGAAACTGGTAGTTAATTGCCGTTGGTGTCGCTTGGATCATCACATCAACACCATGTTTTTGGGCGTAGTGTTGTGTGTACTTTTCAAGTTTATAAGGAGCACAGCCACTGCGATGTAGAGTGTCGCCGATTTCAACAATTTTGTTAATTCGATACTGGGAAGGCATGAACGTTATCGAGGTGAATAAATATGGTGCAAATGTAACAAACGTGGGTCGAATTGACGAGCAATTTGGTAGCACTAGTCACTCATTTTTATGCTTTTTCTCAGTATAAAAATCACATTATACAAAGCCCCCTTCTGAAATGGTGACCAATTATATCAATGCCATATAGTTTGCTGAACCAATCCAAATAAAACCCTAATAACAAATGAGAGACTATTACAGTGTAGTAAAGAGTTGCTCACCCAAGTTTGTAACAATGATTGATAACTGCGTTGAAATTGCGAGTTGAAAAACCACTACTACCAAAACTCTCTTGCGAATAAGAACCTCTTGTTTTCAAGCCTTTTCTGATCTCTTTTTCAACACAGACTCGAATGGGTATTACTTGCTAAATTGTGTACACACTAGATCATAACGGACAAAAACAAAGCGTAACGGTGATTATGCGACCACTTAACATAAAAATTGGGAAAAAAAGGTTTCGTTTTCAGTCAGATGTGGCATTATCATTCTCGTTAAGACGATGTGCGTGCATCGTATAATGGCTATTACCTCAGCCTTCCAAGCTGATGATGCGGGTTCGATTCCCGCTGCACGCTCCAACTCTTACTCCTGCTTAGTCTTTCTCAATAAGACGATAAGCGTGCATCGTATAATGGCTATTACCTCAGCCTTCCAAGCTGATGATGCGGGTTCGATTCCCGCTGCACGCTCCAATTCTTTGTAAGTAAAATCCCAATTTAACTGTTTGTAATGAAACGCTTTAGTGCGTGTTTTTGTGTGTCTGGAAGCCAATTATTTTTGCCCATGAAGTCATACAACCATTGCTTAATGGATGACTAAATAAAATAGATAACGGCCTCATAAAGCAAATGATGGGCTGTCGACAATTATTGCCAAAAAGACCAATAAATAACATCCGGAATTTGTTGACCAATCTAGTATTACACTACTATTTCTCAATATGGGTGGAACGATTACCCGTCTCTGATAACTCGTATAAGGAATCCAGATGTTTAGTTCATGGATGAACAATGACCAATATATTTTAACCCTAATTCTCACGGCCATTGTTGCTATGTTCTTGTTCAGCTCTTGGCGTCACGACATGGTCGCATTTGCAGGACTAACAGCCGCTGTTATTTTCGGGTTGGTTGCTCCTGACCAAGCTTTTCTTGGTTTTGGACACCCTGCTGTTGTGACCGTTGCGTGTATATTAATATTGAGTCAAAGCTTACAAAACTCCGGGGCGGTAGACATACTTGCACGTAATATCTTGCCTGAGAATGCAGGTAGAACCGTCAGTATTTTTGTTTTGATGGGCCTAGGTGCTTTTTTGTCTGGTTTTATGAACAATGTCGGCGCGATGGCTTTGTTAATGCCGGTCGCGATTCAGTTGTCACAAAAGCTACAGATGTCCCCAGGCCAAGTATTAATGCCTCTCGCCTTTGGTACGATTCTCGGAGGAATGACTACTTTGATCGGCACACCACCAAATTTGATCGTTGCCGGTTTTAGAGAGGAAGTCGGGATCGGCAGTTTTTCAATGTTCGATTTTTCACCTATCGGGATTTCTGTCGCGTTCGCTGGAATTTTATTTGTCGCGGCAATTGGTTGGCGTCTTGTTCCTGCAAGAGCTAAGGCTGAATCTGATGGATTTGAATCAGGTGCCTACTTGACTGAGTTACATGTAGGGTCAACAAGTAAAGTGGTTCGTTTGACCATAAGAGAGATCAAAGAACTCATCAAAGACATAGATGCGCAAGTTACGGGCATAGTTCGTAACCAAGTAAAAATTATCGCACCTAACCCAGGAAGAAGAGTACTGTCAGATGATATTTTAATTGTTGAGGCCGAAGCTGATTCGTTAAACGAGCTTCTATCAGTTTTAGGGCTCAAACTGTTGCACGAATTTGAAAACAAACAGGAACATGGCGAAGAAGTTCTCACTAATTCTGTTCAAAAGACGACATCTAAAACATCTAGTGATGACAATGATAACGAGACCAATGAACCTGATAGTGACAAATCAGACAGTGAACAAGATGAAGTTAGTTTGTTTGAGTTGGTTGTGAAACCATCATCTGTACTTTGTAACAGACGTGTTGGCGATTTAGAGCTACAAGCTAAATATGGGGTTAATTTACTTGCGTTATCTCGTGAAGGACACAAAAAGACACATCGCCTCAGAGCTCAATCCATCTTATCTGGGGACCTACTTCTTTTACAAGGCAATCAAGAGTCTGTAATGGCTTTTGCTTCTGATTACGGATGTGTTCCTTTAGCACACAGAGACCTGCGATTACCCAACAAACGTAATGCGCTGATATCTAGTACAATTATGTTGATTTCGATTGTAGTCGCAGCAATTGGTTTATTGCCCGCTACAGTCGCATTCTCAATCGGTGTCGTCGCCTCATTGGCGCTTAAAACGATTGCGCTCAGAAAGGTGTACGATGCCATCGATTGGTCTGTCATCGTACTTCTCGCGTCACTAATCCCAATTGCCACTACAATACAGACCTCTGGTATGGCGGATATCATCGCTCGTTTTTTACTAGACACGATCGCTCAAGGAAACGCTGTCGTTACATTGGTTCTAATCTTGATCGTGACGATGTTTCTGTCTGATCTAATGAACAACGCTGCTACTGCCGCAGTAATGTGTCCAATTGCGATTGGAGCCGCAACAGCGTTGAATGTCAGTCCTGATTCATTTTTAATGGCTGTCGCGATTGGAGCATCTTGTGCATTTTTGACACCAATCGGTCACCAAAACAACACCCTAATCCTCGGTCCAGGTGGGTTCAAGTTTGGCGATTACTGGAAGTTGGGACTACCGTTAGAGCTCTTAGTTATCGCCATCTCGGTTCCTCTATTATTGCTTATTTGGCCACTTTGACCCCCGTAACTAATGCCGTGTCAACGATTTAATATGATAAGTAACTACAAATCAATGCCTTACCGGGTTTACTCTTGATTTATAGACACATCTCAGCGGAGAACAGCCTTTATCCTAACCTCAGATTGACATAAGACTACACTCGCAACATTGGCAGATTTCCGCTTTGTAGCCGCATTTCATAATCTCAATCAATCTACCGGTTTGAACCTTGTGTTAGTGTTCGCGCATCAAAAGCAATGTCGTAATAACAAAAATGTTAAAAAATAAAGAGTTAAGCGTAGACGCCATTACAGTGGCGCTGACTAAGGTTGAAAATGCGAACAAGATTGAGCTTGATACGCTAAAAGGTTACGTCGCACAGCAACCTACACAAGCGATCCGTAACTTCCAGGCATTGAGTGAAGCTGAGTCTATTGACGATAAGTTGAAAAAGATCATGACCGATATGCCTGATCTTATCGGCGAAGCGCACCATGTACTTGAAGCTTCTATCTTGCTTTGAGGTACAAACTCAATATCAAGAACAAAAGTGAAATTCTAGTCGCATCGACAAACGAAAAAGAGCAATCACCGTTAAAAAATCGATGGCTGCTCTTCATTATTCAATTCGTACGAAGTTGCGAGTAACTTGAATAACAACCAACCAGAAGCTTAATCTAGATTAAAGTCAATGCCCCTAGTCGATAAACAAAGGCCGAGCCAGACCTACTTAAATTGTCTTGCCTCAAAAGCTCTTTGTTCTTCTCTGTTTCTCTCTCGCTGACCAGCAATGATTCTGTTTTTGCTCATCCCAACCTTTATCTGATACCAAGTCTCTAGCATGAGTGCCTTGCCAGGACTTGTCCACCACGTTTTCTGGTACAATTTTTTGCTTGCAGCAATTGCGTCTGGGCTTCGATTAACGCACTCCAACGCCAAATTGTATGCTTCCATGTAAGGATCTGATGAAAGGTGAGTAACCAAACCGTAGCTTTTCGCTGTCTGGCTATCGATCACCTTTGCCGTCATTGCCATTTCCAATGTATGGTCTTGGCGCATCACTTCTCGAAAAGCAAGCGAGCCTCCCATGTCTGGGATCAATCCCCACTTACCTTCCATTATCGAAAAGTTTGAATCATAGCTCGCAATACGGAAGTCCCCACCACAGGCTAACTGCAAGCCACCTCCCCAACACTTACCGTGAATAGCGAAAATGACGGGACATGGAATCTCTCGCCATCCGGTTGAAAAGCGTTGTGCTGCATTCGCTTGGGTAGGCCACCATTTGAACAGCAGCTTTAATGCACCCATTTTACTCGTGAGTAGTGATTTAACATCGAGGCCAGAGCAAAAGTCACTTCCGCTAGCAGTCACAATCACTGCTCGAAGGGTTTTATTTTTCTTTAGTTCTCGAGTGAGGTGGTTCACTGCCATAAACATATCCATGTCAATGGCGTTCAATTTATCTGGTCGATTGAGGGTTACTGTCGCGATATTGTTGTCATCTATAGTGCAAGTAACACGATCTTGATTAGGCATAATGTAAGACATCCGATGTCATGGGCTTACTTTTAGAGTAAACATTTTATTAACATACTCAAATATCTATCGGTAAATTTGATACCTAAACAACGTATTCATGTTGATTCACATAAAAAGCAGTACCTAAGTTCTGCTAAGTACTAAATCATCACAATCACATGAGTCTTTAATCACGCCTTGCTTTTAACAAGAGGAAGATAAAGTAACTACCACCGATGACAGAAACCAAAGTCCCTGCAGCCAATTGAGCGGGAAATACCACAATTTGTCCTAGCCAGTCGGCAAACAACATCAAGGTGGCACCAATGAACATAGACAATACAATTTGCTCTTTGACCGTTCGAGCGCCAACAATTGCCGCAATATGCGGTCCCAAAAGACCAACGAATGCAACAGGCCCCATTGTTGTTGTCACCACACCGCACAGCACCGCGACCAGACTCAACAGCACTAAGTAAGCGGTTGAGATATTTAGTCCTCGGGCTGAGGCGAACTGACGCCCCGAGCCAATTAAAGTAACCCAACGACTTAATGACAAAACCGCGATAACGACCAGTGAGATGACTAAAGCAAGAGTTAACGCAGACTCAGGTTTCACACGATAAGTCGAGCCAGCAAGCCACGCCAACAAAGTGTATTTACCCTCTCCCACTCGTGTTAATGAAAACTGAACCAAAGCCTCTAATACAGCGGTTAACGAGATCCCGGTTAAGATCAAGATGGAAGGCGCGTATTGATGTTTCTTTCCGAGAAAAAGTAAAAGAGCAAGAGCGCCTAAACTACCCGAAAACGCGACCCAAGGACTTAATGTATGGATTGAATGACCAAACAATAAGCTGCTCAAAATCAACGCTAATACCGCCCCCGACGATACCCCTAGGATATCTGGGCTCGCAAGCGGATTGTAAACCAGTCGCTGGAGGATCACCCCAGCCACCGCCAAGCCACCACCAGCAAAAATAGCCGTTAACATACGTGGCCAACGAATTGAACACTCAAACGCATCTGGAACCTGAAAGTAGTGTTCGCTAGATAGCGGATGTGAAAAAGAACTCAATCCAAGCAGCACTATCATTACCGTACCTATCGCAAGATAGACTTTAGCACCCGTTTGCTTTGCTCCTTTCGGCATCGAAAAGAACATCTGATCTTGTGCGGTTAGCTGCTTTCTTGCAATTAAAATCAGCGCGGGAGCACCAATAACGGCTGTCGCTGTACCGGTCGGGATAATATCTAATGACCATTGCCCCATGAAGATAGCAAGACTATCCGTTGTGCACAGAAGTAAGGCGCCTAATAACCCACTCGCGTATAACTCATGCTTCGCCTTAATAGCACCAAGGTAGCGAGCAATATTTGGTGCAATCAAACCGATAAAACTGATCACCCCGACTGTAGTAATTGATACAGAAACCAGCCAAACACCGATAAACATCAACAAAAAGAACGTGGTACCGATGTTTAAACCACGAGCCGCGGCACCTTCAGTTCCGATCGATAACAACGTCAATACTCGCGGTGCAAATAGGAATATAGCAACAATAGGTAGAAGTTTAGGAAGCAGCCACTCAACTTGCTCCCAACCATTCTGGCCGAGATCGCCCGCACCCCAAATAAATAGATTTTGTGCATATTGGTCGTTGAGCAGAATAATCGCCGTCGCAAATGCGCCAAGTAGCAAGTTGACGGCCATACCGGCCAATACTATCGGCAAGCCGCTCATGTTTTTCAGACCAACAATCGCGACAATCAGCCCCATCGCAGCCAAAGCACCTAATAGAGCAAAAAAGACCGAAAATTGACCGACTAGCATTGGCGCAAAGACATTCAGCAGCACAAGTCCAAGCCAAGCACCTGCTGATGTACCCAGCGTCAATGGTGACATCATTCTGTTTTGAGTTAATTGCTGGAAAAGGCTACCAATGGTACCCAGAGAGCCGCCCACCAATATCGCCATCACCAAACGCGGTAAATTGACATCAATAAACCCCATCAGCTCAAATGACTGCGCATATAAGTCTTGTAGAGCCGACCAACTTCCTGCCGCCACTACCTCATTCATCAATAAAGATACGGGCCCAAAATCGCTCTGCCCTAGCCACAAATGAATAGTGGCTGCGAACAACAGCACAGCCACAACAATTAACCCGTTATATTTCATTACTTCTCAGCGAGCTCCAGCATTGATTCAGCTATCGCTTCTGCGTTGTAAAGAATTGACATCGCACCGCCATAACTCCAACTCGGCGCAACAGACCCTACTTGGTTATTCTTCACAAACGGCATGCTCTTCCATACTGGTGAACGATTGAGTTTGGCCGTGTAAGGGAAAGGTTCGAAGTACAGTGCAATTCCATCTTTTACGTGCTTAAGCTCTGTAATTCGTTTCTGAGTGATACCCCATTGGCTGGCTGGCAATTGAATCGCATTTTCAAAGCCAAGCTGTTCCAGCGCGTATTGAGGGATCGAGTTATCACCGTAAATGAACACCGAGTTGGTGCTTGCAAAACGAAACGACGTTACTTTCGGTTTGTCTGCCGGATATGCTTTATCGAGCAGGCCTTTAAGTTCAGCGATTCTTTCATTCATCGCTTGCAGTTTTTGATCAGCCACTTCTTCTTTACCAAGGACATGACTGATTTTCTTGAAGTTATCGATCGCAGCGTGTGCGTTATTATGTGTTTCGCTGTATGTCTTATAGTAGAGAACAGGCGCAATTTCAGACAAACGGGATTCGAGATCTTTCTGCGGTGAAGCGATCAAAATCACATCTGGCTTTAGCTGCTTAAGAACGGAGAAATTCGGTTCTGTGCGTGTCCCAACATCTTGCACCCCTTCTGGGATGGGAGGCTGAACAACCCACTCGTTGTATCCAGCGATATCTGGCACGGCAATAGGTGTCACTCCGAGCTCAATCACCTGCTCTGCAATATCCCAGTTGAGTGCGGCAATTCGTTCAGGTTGTGAAGGTAAGGTTTTAGCGCCTTCACTATCTTGTACTTCAAACTTGGCGAATGCTTGTCCTGAGCATAGGAAAACCATAATCGATAAACCAATTCCTACTTTGGAAAGTCGTAAGCCTTTATTTATTAATTTCATTTTGTTCTCTATCGGTTTTAGTTGTATGTTTTAAACGACAAAAGCAGCCTTCTCAGGCTGCTTGATTGTTTGGGTTACTTTAACCCTTTAGAATTCGTAGTTAACACTCAGCTCGACAGACTGCTCTTCGCCGAACCAACAATTACTATTGTCGTAACAGGTGTAATACTCTTCATTAAATAGATTGTTGACTAAGAAGTTTGCAGACGCTCCTGAAAGAGAGTCTGACATCATGCCTAAATCGTAACCAATCGAGATATCAACAACAGTGTAAGATGGCACCATACCTTGAGTATTCGAAGCATCCATTTGCATCTCGCCCATGTATCGGGCACCAGCACTAAAGCGTGTTCCCGACAAAACTCCATCATAAACGTTGTAGTTCCCCCATAACGTGGCTGCGTGTTCAGGGACATAAATAGGAGTCGTACCTTCAAGAGCTGGATTTACATCCTCTGTCACTTCCATATCCAAGTAGGTATAACTTGCCTGAATATCTAGCTCTTCAGTAACAAACCAACGCCCTTCAAGTTCCAGACCTTGTGAACGAACTTCACCCAGCTGAATTTTAGCTCTGTATGAAGGATCTGAAGGGTCAGCAACAATGGAATCTTGTTTAGTGATATGGAAATATGATGCAGTGAACTGCTTGTCCATATCAGGAGACAGGTATTTCACACCGACTTCTACTTGTTCACCTAGCTGAGGTTTCAGAGATTTACCATTAATATCTGTACCAGCAGCTGGCTCAAAACTTGTTGCGTAACTTACAAATGGTGACAAGCCATTGCTTAACTCATATAGCGCCCCAACACGATAAGAAAACTGATTATGATCGGCTTCATCTTTACCATCGTAGGTTGGTAAATCACTTTGTTTATCATCCATCGCTTTAAACATGTCATAACGACCACCCGCGAGTAAAACTAGCGCATCGTAACGAACTTGATCCTGGAAATAGAAACCTAGCTGCTCTGTCGAAATATCATGTGTTTCACGATAACTCTCTTGGAGATTGTCACGATCCAAAAGATCATTGTTAGGGTTATACACATTGAAGCCGTAGAAGCCTGCATTAGCGGTATACTCTTTGTAGAGAGAGTCCCCATCTAACTTGATGTAATCAACACCAAAGAGAAGGTTATGCTCTAGCCCACCAGCCAAAACAGTACCTGAAACTTGATTATCAATTGCGAAGCTTTGTGACTCTTCATCGGTACTGTATACATTTCGAATCATCGCGCCCGTAGCAGGGTTAAAATTTGTCGAACGATGATAGGTATTCTCTTGATATAGAGAAGCATCGGTATAACGAGCATTTTGCAAGAACGACCAATTGTCATTAAATTGGTGATTGATTTTGTAACCCACCATAAGTACTTCACGCTCGAAAGTACTCCAATTTTTATCCCCCATCGACACAGATGGATCATGATATTTGATCGCTTCTAAAGGCATCGCAGAGTTTGTTCCCATTGCAGGATCATTCTGATAATAAAGGTTGAAATTAATCAGTGTGTTATCGGATGCTTGCCAATCCAAAGAAGGCGCAATTACATAACGCTCTTCTTCAGCGTTATCTACTTGGCTGTCTTGTTTGCGCGCCAACGCTATCAAGCGGTATGAAAGATCACCGTCACCAATCTGTCCGGTTGTGTCAATCGACGCTTCCATTAGGCTTCGTGAACCTGTCGAAACACCAACCTTAGTAGAAGCATCACTTTGTGGCGTTTTGGTAATCATATTAACCATTCCGCCAGGTGGCATTGCACCGTATAAAACCGATGTTGGCCCCTTAAACACTTCTACTTGTTGAATTGCGATGGGATCAATCTGTGGTTGTAAGTTCCAACCCGTCAGGAATGGCAATACTAAACCATCGTAGTAGCTTTGATTATTAGTAAAACCTCGAATCGAGAATGTGTCATACATCGTCACTGACGCACCCTTCTGCTCTGTAACCACACCCGGCGCATAACGCAGTGCTTGGTTGAGTGACTTTACACCACGCTGCTCAAGCTGCTCTCCTTCGATGACTGTAATACCTTGTGGGGTTTCTTCCGGCTCCAAAGCAGACTTTGTCGCAGTATTACGATACGCCTTGCCGAGGATCGTTACTGTTTCTACATCTTGCTCAGAGTTTGTTTTCGACTCTTCTGCATATGCCGGAACGGATAAAGCACTAATGAGCGCGACAGTTAATGCGGAATACTTGAAATGAGTGTGGGTGTTCATGAGTCCCTCAGATACCAATGCTTAAGTTAAATAATAATAAATCTCATTTGCATTGTATGTATCTAAAGGCGTGATAGTTAACAATTTGGTGCAAATATCTATAAAAAAGGTCAATTGCTCAGTAAAAAGCAATTGACCCTTCAATAAACATGGTCAAATTTTGGGTTTCCCCATAAAAAATCAGAGGTTGATTAGGCTTTTACTATGGGAACCCAGTACTCCATCTCAGCATCTAGTGACTGTGACTGATAATCCTTTGGATAGACTTCTAGTTCGTAGCCGTCAATTCCGCGATACCCTGAAGATGGAAACCAATTAAGAACAAACCAAGACAACGTATTAGGCAAACCTTGAATAGGTCCTTTATGTTTCACCACTGCATAAGTCTGCTTAGGTACGGTGAGTATCTCTAGTTTTTCTGAAACGACACTCGGTAGGGTTGGCATAGAGACATTTTCATCTAACACGACACCAGCCCAATATTTCAGGTTCGTGCCGTCAAAATTAGCTTGAGTGATATCGACCACCCCAATAAAACGCAAGTCTTGTTGTTTAGGCAATACCACTTCTTGTTCAAGGCGTGACCACAATTGTGGAACCTTTTGAGAAAAATCCTGCGTGAGAGAAAACAACCCGCTGATTTCTGTACTCATGCCCTTGATCAGAAAGGCATCCTTCTCATCAATTTTTACCTCTACAAAACGAGCGCAACTCTCTTTTTCTAAAGCAGTAGAGAACTCCGACACCTCAATAGGCTTCTTTAAACCAACCCTTTTGCCGTTTTTTCGATATTGGCTGGGGCTAATCTCGAACATCTGCTTAAACGCTCTGCTGAAGCTAATCTCTGAGTTGAACCCCAGAGCAATCGCGATATCGATGACTCTTTGGTCTTCATCTAACAACATTTCGCCGGCTCTGCTCAACTTAAGTTCTCGAACATAGTTCGCTACGGTCATTCCTGTCTCTGACTGAAAGACGCGCTGCAGTTGCCAACGAGACCAACAGCTCTGGGTCGCTATCTCTTCTAAAGAGAGTGGGCTACTAAGGTTATTGTGAATAAAACCGAGAACCTTACTAATTCGCTCAAATGCAGGGGTATTCTTATTCAACGTTTATACTTCTTCGTCTTGAGTGGGTTATAAATCGACACGTTATATTCGCCTTGCAAATATTAGTATCATTAACCTCGATTCGGGTCACGCACCGTTTGTTACTGATTCCAAAAGATCCATTTCAAACGACGTCAATGCACCAATTTGTATGGTGAAGTGCGCTTTGTTTGGTTATGATAACGAAATTGATTATCATTTATTGCGTTCTTATGTTGGCTCAAATTCACGACATTGTCACCCGTAAAAAAGCCCCGCCTCTTCATCAAAAAGTATTCTCCCTTTCAAAAGAAGTCACCCCTTTCTTAAAAGGTAGCTTCGGGCCCATTAACGGCAAGAATATTGTGATCAGCAATCCAGAAAGTCACATTGAGATCAAACGTGTTTATGATATCTTGGCCAAAAACCACCCTGAAGCGGGGAATCCATATTGGTTGACTCGCACTTGGGATTTACTCAGCTGGCAACCTATATACGTCTCCTTTATTTCCATTTATGCGTTGCACTCACTGCCTGATATCCAGAATATTGGTCAATCACGCTTAAAAGGGTTTATCACTGGCTACCGTTTTAGCACGGATGCACACCAACATGGTAAGCCTGAAACCTTGATCCCCGAAGCCGGTAAAGCGCTACTGGCTTTATCCGAGTTCTACCGAGAGCAAATTAATAGCTGGACACGCATTCGTCCGGGCTTTACACAGCATTTGCTGGCTGATCATCTTCTAGCGGCACTCATTAAAGTTCAACGTCACCATAATGAGTTCAGCAACGAATATATACGTGAGCAAGCGAGGCTGTGGTTAGAGGCTTGTGAGCTACCCGATCGCCATTTAAGCAGCCTTAAAACCGATCCCGAAACGGGAATGTTGAAGTTGATCAGAACGAGCTGTTGTCTCGTCTACAAGTGTGACTCTCGTAAACTGTGTGATGATTGCCCTCGACATCCAGATAATAAGCGTCGAGCAGCTAAATCTACAAAATAACAAGCGACGTAAAGCGTCACCCTAGCAAAAGTTATTTATGTTCCAGATTTTTTTGTTGAAGTGATTCACGATGTTCTCAGCATTGTAAAACATGGTCGCCGTATATGAGTAATTCATGAAATCAGATAGGCAGTAGGCTCTATCCATTTACCTGCTGCGCTTCTGGGCTATTAAAACCACGAGTGATATTAAAGAGTGTAATTAAAGTAAACACAGCAATCACAATCGACAGGTGCCAAGTTTCGCCTAACCCCAGTTTAACCAATCCCATACTCACTAACGACGACACTACCATTTGCCCTCCCCCAGACATCGCTGCCGCCGCACCCGCATTTTTTTTGTATGGAAGCATCACGAGAGCTTGAGCACACGGCAATGCAATACCGTTACCAAGGATCATCAGTAATTGTCCAAGCATCAGGTATAAAGGCTCTAGAGGGCACACAAACAGCCAAACAGCCGCGCAGATATGAAGAACAGGCGTAATCAGCAGAGTTTTCTTACTGCCGAAAATAGGTCTAATGCGGCTACACAGACTGGTGCCTCCTAGCATACCCAACGCAGGTATCACAGCCCACATTGCGTATTGATCCGATGTCATGCCAATTTGATTCTGCATGATAAACGGCATCACTGAAACGGTTGTAATCATCAGACTGAAGTTAAGCCAGCCGATACTGGCAAAGCTGATGAAGTATCGGGAACTCAGTAGTTCCTTGTATTGAATCGCCATACGCTTCGGTGAAGGGATCTTCGAAAACTGATTGACCGTCTCCTTGAAACGAAAAGCGATCACAAACCACACTAAACTCACATAGCCAAGCAGCGAGATAAAGACCATACTCCAGCCAAAGTGGAAATTGATAAATCCACCAATCACCGGAGCAATCAACGGTGTAATCGACGCTACCATAGCAATATAAGACATTGCTATGGGTAACTCAGAACCCGAATATCTATCACGGGTTGTCGCTCTAGCTAATACCGCGCAGCACCCCGTTCCTAATCCTTGCAAGAAGCGGCCTAGTACCATATTCGAGAATGAGTGACTCAGGAAAATAATCACGAGCAGTCCCATCAAAGCGATCAGAAGGCCGGTCAATAACACTTTTTTACGCCCTAAAGCATCGGAGATTGGGCCATACAAGAATTGTGAAGGTCCAAAGCCAAGCAGATAGACACTCACCAACAACTGAGCCTGCTCCAGTGACACATCAAAGTCTTTGGCAATCCAAGGTAGTGATGGAAACACCAAGCCCATGCTAAGTTGACCAACGCTGATGATCAAACAAGCGAGCAAGATAGTTTTAAATTCAAAACTGGACTTCATGGTTGCGCAACCTAATTTTGATGAGTGTAACTAGAGCGATAGAAACAATGCTTGCATAACAAGCCATCGTGTCAGCATGGTTGTTAAACATCGTGAGGAAAGACGAGATAACATACGCCACCGAGTTTATTCATACAATACTGTTTACATTTATTTTCGAAATAGTCACTTTTCACAAACCATAGTAACGCTACACTAAAAGACAGGGACTATTTGGAGAAACCGTATGAAATTAACTCATTGTATTACCGCGGCTTTGAGCTTCGCCATTGCGTTGCCCAGCCAAGCACTTCAAGTGGAGAAGATCACCGATGGGTTATTGATTCCTTGGGGGCTTGCGTATGTTGACGACAAAACAATGTTAGTGACCGAACGCGAAGGAGTCATTAAACAAGTTAATCTAAGTACCGGCGAGCAAAAAACGCTTTTTCGTCTGCCTGACGTTTGGGCTAAAGGTCAAGGTGGCGCTTTAGATATTGCTCTATCTCCTTTTGAAAAAGACAAGATTTATGTCACCTACAGTAAAAAGCAACAAGGTGATGCCGTTACTGCTCTCGCAAGTGCGACCTATAACGGAACACAGATTACCGACTGGCAAGACGTGTTCGTCTCTCAATCCCTAACAGATACAGGTCGTCACTTTGGCAGCCGCATTACTTTCGATAGCAACAGTCTCTATTTCTCTATTGGTGATCGCGGTGATCGGGACAACGGCCAAGACACGCAAACCCATGCGGGTTCTATTTTGCGGCTAACCCCTGACGGACAGGTACCCAAAAACAACCCTTTTGTGAAAAACAAAAACGTACTGAATGAAATTTGGAGCTACGGCCACCGAAACCCACAAGGTCTTTTCTATGATCAAAAAACCAACAAGCTTTGGTCGATTGAGCATGGACCACGCGGCGGTGACGAGATCAACCTGATAAAGAAAGGCGCAAACTACGGCTGGCCAATCACATCTCACGGTAAAGAGTATTGGGGCCCCATTAAGGTTGGTGAAGCAAAAACCAAAAAAGGGATTGAGTCACCTATTAAGGTTTATATTCCTTCTATCGCTCCGGGCAGTTTAGTGCTTTATCGAGGTGATAAATTTCCTGAACTTAATGGCAAGCTATTGTCGGGCGCATTGAAGCTCGCTCATATTAATGTTGTCACTCTGAATAAGAACAACCAGGCCGTAGCCGAAGAGCGGTTGTTTGAAGATATGGGAGAGCGAGTTCGCGATATTGAAGTCACACCAGAGGGTGATATCTACTTTAGTACCGACAACGGCAATCTATATCGCATAATCCATTAGGTTTGTCGCCAGGGTAAGATATTGTAATCATTTTGATGTGATATCTGCCTTGGAGATCCATTTAGATAAAGGTGCAAATTGTCTAGTTACTCCAATAATTCTCGTTTCTGGTCTGTTTTACGCCTCACATTTCAACACTACTATTGACATAAATAACTGTTGAATTAGTGCTATGACTCCAGTTTTTAATCAAAAATCACACTTATTTGTCACAAAAAGTACAACAAAACACCATACCACTGTAACTCCATGATATCTAAGGAATGGAAAGTTTGACTGCCCCCAAAGTTCTGCAACCTTTAGCACAGTTCCCATTGACACAGACCTTGTTTAATTTAGACTCGATTTCGGCTAGAAAGAAAGTTCTTTGTATATAAACATATCGTTGGATTACTAGTAACTCCCCGTTGTGTTGTACGCAATAGCAATAAACTTTTCCACGCTATCGGTGCCGCAATAGGCTCAAATAAAAAATAATTTAGGATATCATCATGTCTAACACAGTTACTGGTACAGTAAAATGGTTCAACGAAACTAAAGGTTTCGGTTTCATCCAACAAGAAAACGGTCCAGACGTATTTGCACACTTCTCTGCAATCGTTGGTGAAGGCTTCAAAACTCTTGCTGAAGGCCAAAAAGTTGAGTTCGTAGTATCTCAAGGTCAAAAAGGTCCTCAAGCAGACAGCATCAAAGTAATCTAATTGATCGCTTAACGCATTCCTAAAATAGCCAGCCAATGCTGGCTATTTTTTTACCCAAAATTCATTCAGTTAAGGTAAGATAGAGCCCAATTTATCATACCAGACTCTGCTAATGGCTCTTAAACCTACAATCTACAAATTTCGTATCTCACTCACAGACATGAATCGAGACTACTACGACTCGTTCAACCTCACTATCGCACAACACCCTTCTGAGACAGAACAACGCATGATGGCTCGTATCATGGCGTTTTGTATCAATGCATCACCAGAGCTTCAATTCACTAAAGGTCTGTCGACCATTGAAGAGCCTGATCTATGGCAAAAGTCTCTTGATGATCAGATCTTAGAGTGGATCGATGTTGGAGAGCCGGATCCTGAACGCGTTAAAAAAGCCACTCGCTTAGCAAAGTCAGTTAAAGTATTTAGCTTTAACACCAAGTCGAATGTTTGGTGGGAGCAAAACCGAGGTAAGTTTGGCTACTTGAACGCTCAAATTGTTCGCCTGAGCAATGAGGGCATAGAGCAAATGGCTGAAATGACGGAACGTACGATGGATTTGTCAGTGATGCTATCGGGCAATTCAGCCTTTGTGAACAGCGATACCAAGTCAGCTGAAGTGACCTGGGAAGAGCTACAAAGCAACGAATAGCACCCGTACGATGAGTAAACTCGAACACTGTTTATCAGAAGCAGGCTTTGCACAGATCCAGGCCCTAAAAATTGGGTTTGAGCAAGAGTCGAAAGACTTTATCCAGAGCAATCAGTCATTGTTCAAACATGCGTGTGAAAACAAACCTGACAACTCCAGTATTCAAACCCTACTTGGCTTGCTGACGAAAACGCACATCGATGCCTGCTATGAATTTAGCTCTGACAAAGATGCCAGCGAAGCGATGCAGCAGGTACTAGAAGAGACGGTTGGCCAAGAGCACAGTCAGAAATTCAGCCACTCAAGTTCAAAGAAGCTGCAATTCATCACTCACCTTTGGTTATTTGTTCAAGGTCGTATGGGAATGGATTACAGCCTAGCGAACGATCACGCCGCCGCGACAGCTGCCCTACTTTGTAGAATCGTAAGACAAACCGAAGATGAGATTCGTGTCTCGTTTATGGGTAGCTTCTACGATGGGTTGAGCATCTATCAAGCTCAGAATAAACCATCAGGTTTAATTCATAATCTTAAGCGCTTGTTTAACCTGTCTTAATCGCTTCAAACTCAAATGAAAATGCGCTTTACTGCCTGTTGAGCGCATTCATTTCAAACTATGCCTTCGTAAAAGATTCCCTACTACGCTCGTCCCTCGCTTTAGGGAATGACGAGTGTATCTTCTTGCCATCCCTCGACCTGTTGCCCAATGACTCTAAGATACAAATAACAAGAACACCGCCTCTCTTCTCAAAATACTTCCTCATTCAAACGCCTACAAATACCGTCATCCCCGAGAAGGAGGGACGACTGAGTCGGGGATCTATCGCCAGCGCAAAACCACATTTGCATAAAGAAACTCCCCGTAACGCTTGCTGTCGCGTTAGGCAATGGTGCGAATCAGATACAAAAAACCCCGCAGACTGCGAGGCTTCGAATACTTCTTGTCGATTTATCTTGTCGATTTAAGTAGTGAAATCAAACTTATCTAATCAATCGTAGATTAGCGTAAACCGTGTAAGAACTCATGACGAGTTGCTGGGTTTGACTTGAAAATTCCACCCAAAGCAGTTGTGGTCGTTTCACTGGTTGCATCCATCACGCCACGAGACTTCACGCAGTAGTGAACTGCATCCATTGTTACCGCAACATCATCGGTCTCAAGCAGAGTTTGAAGTGCAACTAAAATTTGCTGAGTCATGCGCTCTTGAACTTGTGGGCGCTGAGCAAAGAAGCGAACAATACGGTTGATCTTAGAAAGACCAATGATTTTTCCACGAGGAATATAAGCAACCGCCGTTTTGCCATCAATCGTCACTAAATGATGTTCACACGTGCTGGTTACCGTGATGTCTTTCACACGTACCATTTCACGAACGCCCATTTTGTTTTCGATCACAGTGATTTTAGGGAAGTTGGCGTAATCCAAACCAGAGAAGATTTCATCGACATACATTTTAGCAATACGATGTGGTGTTTCTTCCAAGCTATCATCGGTTAAATCAAGTTCTAGAAGAGTCAGAATCTCACGCATATGGTGTTCGATTCGTTCCTTTTTCTCTTCACGGCTTACCTGATTCGGGCTCATTGGTGTTTCTAACCCGCGGCTCGCTAGCGCATCTTTAACCAACTTCGCTGATTCGCTAAGACCTGACATTGAACTTCCTCTTCTATTACCCCTTTTGGATGGCAGACAAGGATACTCGGAATTTTGAATAATTACACCCATATTTTAAGGGAGGTCATTATTTACGGGCCTCAAACTATGCTAAAGTGGCATCAATTTCGTTGATACCGATGTACCAACAAACAAATCAAAATAATAACGATCAAAGGAATTCAATTATGGGCTGTTGCGACGCTCCGGGCTTAATGCCAATTGAAGAAGCACTTGATAAGCTGCTATCACCAATTACCCCAATTCAAGATACACTATCACTGCCATTGGCAGATGCTCTAGGTTACGTTCTTGCTGAAGATATTCTCTCACCTATTTTTGTTCCTCCTTTTGATAACTCAGCAATGGATGGTTATGCCCTTCGTCTAGCAGACCTAGAAAATGGCAATACTCTCCCACTCGCAGGTAAATCATTTGCGGGTCAGCCTTTTGAAGGTGAATGGCCACAAAACACCTGTGTGCGCATTATGACTGGCGCTAAGATTCCAGAAGGTTGCGATGCGGTCATCATGCAAGAAAATACGCGTGAAACCGAAAACGGCATCGAAATTCAACAGACTGACATCAAGCCAAACAACAACATTCGTCCAACGGGTGACGACATCAAGCAAGGTGACGTTGTGCTGAGTAAAGGCGAACGTCTGACACCTCGTGATATTCCAATGATCGCGTCTCTGGGTATTAGTCACATTCAAGTGTTGCGCAAACCTAAGGTTGCTTTCTTCTCTACTGGTGACGAGCTTAAACCTCTAGGTCAACCATTAGAAGATGGTCAGATCTACGACAGCAACCGCTACGGTATTAAACCACTGATTGAGGCTTTCGGCTGCGAAGCCATTGATTTAGGCATCATTCCTGATTGCCCTACTACGCTGAAGCAAACATTCGAAAAAGCGCAACAGCTCGCTGATGTTGTCGTGACTTCTGGTGGCGTGAGTGTTGGTGAAGCGGACTACACCAAAGACATCCTTGAAGAACTTGGTCAGATTGGTTTTTGGAAATTGGCAATTAAGCCGGGTAAACCTTTTGCATTTGGCGAACTAGAGAGCGCTTGGTTCTGTGGTCTTCCCGGCAATCCAGTATCTGCGGTTCTGACTATGTACGTCCTCGTACAACCGATGCTCGCTAAATTGGCTGGCAACACTGCTTGGAAAGCACCTGAGTCGATTCCCGCGACAACACGTTCTGCATTTAAAAAAGCGCCGGGGCGTACCGACTATCAACGCGGCATCTACACCATCGAAAATGGTCAGTTCGTTGTCGAAACAACAGGTAACCAAAGCTCAGGCGCGTTCCGATCAATGAGCCTCGCGAACTGCTTTGTGGTACTTGAACGTGAGCGTGGTCGTGTCGAAGCAGGTGAAACTGTTCAAATCCAACTGTTTAATTCAACACTCTACTAACGAGGCTTGTTAATGGAAATTCTGTCTGATGCGGAGATGCTTCGCTACAACCGCCAGATCATTCTTAAACAGTTCGATTTTGAAGGGCAAGAAGCCCTCAAGCAAAGCTCTATTCTAGTATTAGGAGCCGGCGGCTTAGGCTGTGCAGCGTCCCAATATCTGGCTACAGCGGGTATTGGCAAGCTCACGCTCATCGATGATGACGTAGTAGAGCTATCTAACTTGCAAAGGCAAGTGTTGCATACCGATGCTGACATCGGAAAGAAAAAGGTCGAGTCGGCAGCGGAATCACTCAAACAGCTGAATCCTTATTTGAAGGTAGAAACAGTAGACCGACGTCTGTCAGACGATGAACTAGATGGCCTGATTCGATCTCACACATTAGTGCTGGATGCGTGTGACAACGTAGAGACGCGTAATCAACTCAATCGATTGTGCTACCAAGCAAAAGTTCCATTGGTCTCTGGTGCAGCGATTCGTATGGAAGGTCAAATCAGTGTATTTACCTACCAAAACGAGAACGCTCCGTGCTATCAATGCTTAAGTGCGCTATTCGGCTCGGCTTCGCTTAGCTGCGTTGAGGCTGGCGTTATGGCACCGGTTGTGGGTATGGTCGGCGCGGCACAGGCTTTGGAGGCCATTAAAGTGATCGCGCAATTTGGCTTTTCAAAAGAAGGGAAGCTGCTTATCTTAGATGCAATGTCACACAGCTGGCACGAGATGAAATTGATGAAAATGCCGACCTGTACCGTGTGTGGTGTCTCCAAATAAACATCACACTACAACGCACTTCCTATTAAGAGCTTCATCCCTGGATTTGAAGCTCTTATTCTATTCACTTCCCCTTATTTTCATTTTGAAAACTCTCTACGCGACTTGGCTTATCTCGACTCCAATTCAATTCTCATTTTGAGAAAGCCAAAAAATGAAAACACAAACTCAATAAATACAATAACTTAAAATTGGCATAAGAATTGATACTCATAAATTATCTTCCATCACAAGGATGCTGCTATGAGAATTCCAACGTTAAGTTTGCTACTCGGTGCACCGCTTCTAGCCCAAGCTGCGCCTTTCGATACATGCCCAAGTCAGGCATACCTTTTCCAATCTACACCGGTTCAAGTATACGGCGTTAACCTAGTCACTGGGTCGACCACGCTATTACAGTCAGATACAGGTATTAACGCTAACATAAATGGTGTCGGCTTTAGCTTTGACGACCGCTATATCTATGGCTATGACACGACCAATAAACGCATCGTTAGGTTAGGCTCAGACTTCCAAGCCGAGGTTGTTAACACCAGCGGTCTGCCAACCGACCACACTTTTTATGTCGGTGATGTTTATAACAGCACTTACTACCTATACCGAACCGGAAAAGGCTTGTTCACGATTGATCTTACACCGCTCGCGTCAAACCCCAACGCAGTCCTACCTGTTGTGAAAGTATCTGATGTTGCTACGGTCAAACTCACTGACTTTGCGTTTCATCCGAGTGACGGCAAGCTCTACGGAATCGACAACAATTCTGGTGTGCTCTACTCCTTCGATCCAAACACCGGCGCTACGATATCAATTGGTGATACCGGAGAAACAGGAACCTTTGGTGCCGGCTATTTCGATGTCAATGGTAACTACTATGTTTCACGTAACCAAGACGGCAAAATCTACCGTGTAAATCTATCACCAGATAACTCTGCCAATATCGCTGCCGGTATCGTGCCTGCCATTGAGTTTGTATCAAATGGCCCTAGCTCTAATCAAAATGATGGTGCACGCTGTGCCAATGCTCCAGTGATCAATGAAGATTCAAATATCGACTTCGGTGATGCACCAGATAGCTACTTGACACTGCTAAGCAGTAATGGACCGCGACATGAATTAGACGGTGTTACATGGCTTGGTAGCGAAGCCCCAGATGGCGAGCAAGATGGTTTCGAATCGCCACATTCTGATGAAACAACCGGCATAGACGATGAGTGGACTAACGGCGGTATCGGATTTGTTACCGCTCTCGAAGCTGGTCTTGATTCCAAAGTCATGATTGAAGCGTCAACTACAGGTTACCTATCCGCTTGGATCGATTGGAACCAAGATGGCAGCTTTGATGGCGAGAACGAAAAAGTGTTCTCTGACTATCAACTCTCTGCTGGTGAAAACGAGCTATTCCTAAATGTCGATGTTAATGCTTTAACGGGTACGACATGGGCTCGTTTCCGTTTCAGCCAACAGACCAACCTAGAGTATTACGGTGGCTCTACTTCCGGTGAAGTTGTTGATATTCAAGTCGATGTACTGAATGATGGAGCTACCGCTCGATACTTCCCAAGTGCATCGGGGTACGCCACGCTCGCTTATGAAGATAATTGGCCTTACAAAGCTGACTACGACATGAATGACGCTGTACTTCGCTATCGCATTACAGAGATCGTAAAAGATGGGAAAGTCGTCAAATCAACGATTGATGGTCGCTTAGTAGCGGTCGGGGCGGATTACCTTAATGGCTTTGCTGTACGTCTTCCAAACTTAGCGCCAAGCTCTGTCAGCACTGGTAACTCTTACATGAAAGAGAATGGTGTGTTCACGACTCTCAATATGGAAAGCGGTCGCAGTGAAGCCATTTTTGTTGTCGCTGAGAACCTGACTGAAAAAATCGCCACCAGCTGTGATTTCTATCGCACACAAAATGGCTGTAAAGACGATGAACAATTTGCCTTCCAAATTGGTATTTCATTAGAAGGAGAAGGCGTTGACGCGAACGCTTGGACGGATATGCCATACGACCCATTCATCTTCGCGACTCCCGGTCATTACCATGGTCCAAACTTACCTTTACATCCAGGTCGTAGTTGGGAAGTTCACTTAGCTGACCAAGCACCCACCGAAGCCTTCGATAGTGCAAACCTATTCGAAACTGGCCTAGGTGTTGATGACAGCAGTCCAAGTGAAGGCAAGTACTTCAAAACTGCAGAGAACCACCCTTGGGCATTAATGATTACGTCAACAGCCGAGTGGGAATGGCCACAAGAACGTGTAGACATCGTAACGGCATACCCACAATTCAAGATGTTTGCAGAGTCTGGCGGCGAAGAGGCGACAACCTGGTTCCAGTCTCCGGAAGCTGACCAATGTTACGACTTGAAATCTGAGGAGTAATCATGATGAACAGACAAATGAAAGCCTCACAACCACATATTAGCGACAACAACACAAACTCATCGGCACAACAGAAGCATTTACAACAAGGAAGCGGAGTCATGGTTAAACAAGCATCATTAATAATACTACTCGCCACCACTACATTAATCTTTGGTTGTGGTGGAGGTGGGGGCGGCGGAGGTGGCGGTTCAACGGCTGCACCCGCTCCGGCAGTGGCAAGCACGATGTCCGACTTAACCGTACCCGATGGTTTTGACTACAACCCAGTCGAGCAGCATGACCTTAATATCGACATCAGTCATATATCGACGAACCGTTCATTCGTATCTGTGTACAGCCGCTATTCTGAACGCAGTGACGCGACTTTTAAGCCAGACTATTCAAGCCGATTACTAGCGGGGTCATTAAACAACGGACAATTTAGCTCTTCATTTACCGCTCCAATCAGCGAGGAGAACATCCTGATTGAGATCTGGTTCTATGATGGTCAAGCGCCGCTTCAGCAAGTGGTTTCATCAGATGTGATGCAAGTTACGTGGTAGAGACCCAACCAAATACGAGCGAGCTCATATGGGCTCGCTTTTTGTTGTTAGTTATCTCACGAACTTACTCGGAGAAGTTCGTAATTGAGTATAATTGGCGTATCTTAAAACTAACCGCACATAGTCTAGGAACCCAAACAACTCTATGAAACAGATAAAGTTAGCGTTTGTTATTCTAGGTTTGGGGGGTGTAGTTTTAGTGGCGTTAATTCAGTTAACCGCCCATTCCTCTGTTCCTGTAGAAAAGCGAGCGATCGTCATAGCGAATACCCTTACCCAATCGCTTGATGGCCACCGTCGTTACTTAACCTTAAAACTTGGTGATGAGCCAAGCTTTCGATTGTCAGTCCCTGCAACTCTTGAATGCCCCATTGATTCTATAGTGATTGTTGATGCATTATTGAATCAAGCTACTGGGCAACAAAGCTATAAATATCAGCACTGTATCGCCGCAGACAGCACCCAATAGCTTGCCCGAAGTTCATCTTTTTTAAATATCTCAAATTAAACAATAACAACACAGGAAGTGGAGCACTATGACTCAATCTCTGATCACACCCGCTCAGTTGCACGAGCTGCTACAACAGCAAGACATTATTCTTCTCGATGCCAGTATTGAATTTCAAATCCCAGGCGAAGCAAAAAAAATTACGGACCAGTTTATTCCGGGCTCAGTGAGATTCGACTACGACAAAGACTTCTGTCATAAACACACCTTGCTTCCGCACATGTTCCCTACCGAGAAACACTTCAACGAACGTGCTCGAGCGCTTGGTATAAACAATAACAGTACCGTTGTGGTGTATGACAATGCAGGTACGTTTGCCTCACCACGCGCTTGGTGGATGTTCTTAGCTATGGGCCATACCAATACTCTGATTCTAGACGGTGGTTTACCTGCATGGATAGAGAGCGGCTTCGAGACCGTTTCAAACTACACAAGTGCCGACACTTTGGGTGACTTTGAAGGCACCTTAGACGAACAGTACTTCATCGATGCTGATCAAGTAAACGACTACTCGAAAACGCAACAAGCCAATATTCTTGATGCACGCTCTCAAGCTCGTTTCGACTCAAAAGTACCAGAGCCTCGTCCGGGACTAAGAAGCGGTCACATTCCACACTCTGTTTGTCTCCCATTTTCTCAAGTCATGGAGCAAGGGCGTTTAAAATCAGAGCAGGAACTCAAAACGGTCTTCAGCGATTTAGACATTCACCAACAGTTACCCATGGTCTTTAGCTGTGGTTCCGGGGTTACAGCTTGTATTATTTTGCTCGCTGCGAAAATGGCGGGATACCACAATCCCATGAGTGTTTACGACGGTTCATGGACAGAATGGGGATCCAATGAAAACCTGCCGATCGAAGTGACCAAATCATAAACGTCAGCTCAAAAGGTCATCCTACTCAACCAAATAACAGATGATTTTGATCGAAATTATACTCAATCAATATGTGTTTTGTTACTATACAACAGAACAGGTACGGTGCTCTTTTTTATAATTTCGATTCAAGGTTTCTCAAAATTGGCCGTTACATGAGTGTTATCTAGATCCAAAGGCGTTGTATGGCTGTATTCAAAAAAAATATCTGGACGTTGTACGTATTAATCGTACTGCTGACTTTGATACTTTTTTCTGCGTTTGGGATTATCAAATGGCAAACTAACCGAGACGACTTTACGCGCCAGCAGCATATGCAACTAGAACTGTTTTCGAACTCTATCGAATCTCTTCTTACTAGCCAAGAAGCGCTACTGGAAGTCGTCGGCCATCAACTACTCCAACAATCCGATTTTACTCGTACAGCCGCACTCCAGATCCGTCCTATCTTGGACAAGCTACTTGACACTCACCCAGCCATCGCCGCCTTCGGCTTGATCAATCCTCGAGGAGAATATTTAGCCGTTAGCTCGAATTTGCTGCTGGCTGAACAACCCAATCTTCTCAACTATGACTACACACGCGACTCATTTTTGGAAGCGATTGAAAGCCAAAAAATGGTGCTAGGCCGAACCTACTTTCAAGACTCCTTAGGTACGCTGGTTATCCCTATTCGTAAGTCAATTTCCATCAACGGCACTGATGTAGCCGCGGTAATGACGGCTGGGTTAAAGCTCAATAGCACTATCCTATTTAAAAAGAACGTTAATACGGCTGAATACAATAGTTTAAGCCTACTACGTGACGATCTATATCAACAATTCTACTCAAAAGATGTGGTTTCGCTGAGACCCTACTCGACCCCCGTTGATCGGAATATGGTCGAGCATATCAACAATAGCTTTACCAAGTCGCACAAAATCACGATCCAAGATGCCAAGGAAAGTGGAAAAATTTATTCAACAATCGTGGAGCAACAAGGCAACAATAGCATCGTAACCAAGAGGTACCTAAACGATTACAAACTTTGGGTTATCGGTACAACAGAACTTGCTCATGTCGATCTGGTATTTTGGGAAGAATTTAGTATCTACATTGCCGTTTTCTTGCTGCTACACGCTGGCTTTTATGTATTGGTAAAATCGATTTCAAAGAGTGAGCTTCGCACACGCAAGCAACTTATCTACCAAGCGAATCACGATCCGCTGACCTCTTTACCCAATCGATTCTATATGCGTCAAAATATCAGCAAGTGGCTTGATGATGAAAAACATCCGTTTACTTTGCTATTTATCGATATCGACAATTTTAAGAGTGTGAATGACACGCATGGGCATGATTTCGGCGATAAGATTCTCAAACAAATCGCCCTACGCCTTAGTCGCTTCCAATCACGCTTAAGCCTCGTAATAAGAGACGCAAGTGATGAGTTCTTATTCTTAACCCCTCTTTCCAATGAGAGAGAGTTGCAACGCTTGGCGGAACGAATTATTGAGGTGTTATCGAAACCTTATGACGTAGACGAATCACAGTTCCTGTTAAGTTGCAGTATCGGGATCGCTCAGTTCCCACAGCACGGCACAGATCTAGATAGTCTTCTGCGTTCGGCTGATATCTCAATGTATAAAGCGAAACAGCAGCAAAACTCGTACAGCATGTTCACTGCGGAGATGCAGGAAACTCACCTATACAAAATGAAGGTTGAGCAAAAACTGAGAGTTGCTGTTGAGAAGCAGACCCTCTTTATGGTGTTCCAGCCGCTTCTACGAGCAGATGGCACTGTTCATGGCGTTGAAGCACTGGTGCGCTGGATCGATGATGAGCTAGGATTTGTGCCACCTGACGTCTTCATTCCCATCGCTGAAAAAACGGGGTTAATGCCTAAATTGGGTGAGTTCATCATTGAATCCAGTATTCAGCAGATTGCACACCTGCATCGGATCGAAAAGTTGAAGCTGGGTTTGTCAATCAATATTTCTGTGCGCCAGTTTATGCACGCTTCATTTACAGAACACCTATTAGCGACGCTTGAAAAATACCAGTTCCCTAGTGACTATCTCACGCTGGAGATCACCGAGAACTTATTCATAGAAGATGTACAACAAGTACGCCCTATATTTGAATCACTCTATGATAAAGGCATTAAGATCTCACTGGATGATTTTGGTACGGGGTACTCTTCTCTGAGCATGTTGAAGGCATTACCTATCTATGAATTGAAGATCGATAAGAGCTTTATTGAGAACATTAACTGCGATACCCAATCTCTGACGATGGTTCAAAACATCATCGCTATTGGTAAAAACTTTGGCATGGTGGTACTGGCAGAAGGCGTCGAGACCAAAGAGCACTTCGATGTCTTGAAGGCTTGCCACTGTGACTTAATGCAAGGCTATTACTTTGCTAAACCAATACCATATGAAGAGCTTAGCCAATACCTAAAGCGATATACACCTTCAGTTGAGGAAGAGTGCGAAGCATAAAAAATGGAAGCCGACGCTTCCATTTTTGTTTATTTTACCCAAGTAAGTCTGATCGAATGTCGCTAACTAAATAAACCCACAAATGAGTTACTTAGCACTTCCACCCTTTTCTGCATATTTCATCTGCTCATCCAAGTTGAGAACAGTCAATGCGTTGCTTACGCTGGTTGCAATCACATCCACAACCCCAGTACGAAGTGCACCAAGCAGTGCAAGCGGCTTACTATTCTCAGCAGCAATAGCAATCACCTCAGCAATCGGGCGAAACTCTTCCAAACCCAAGCCGATAACACGGTCACTCATTACCGTATTAGCTGCTTTACCGTGTACATCGAAGAAATCATAACCTGCAAAATCACCAACGACACCTTGTAGCAAACGAGATTGAACCACCTCACCCGCCGTAAACCAGCCTAGATCCACCATGTAGCTGTTTTCACTCATATCACCAATGCCGACTAATGCTACATCAGCTTTTCGGGCAAGGTCGAGAGTTTGCTTAACGGTACTATTTTCCATAAAGGCAGTTTTTTGCGCTTTATTCTCGGCATAAGCCGGGGCATACAAGGTTTCCGACGAACCACCGTACTTTTTCGCTAGCTGACGGCAAATGTGGTCGGCATTAAACATCCCCCCTCTTGGGTGAATACCTCCGATACCACATACGAACTTACAATCACGTGGCGTAATTACACCAGTGTAGTGCGCCACAGACGATACGTTACGCCCCTGGCCTACTGTCACTACCATGCCGTTTTTTAAGGTACTGGTTAGGTAATTAGATACTAAACCTGCGACTTGTTGTCGTTGTTGCTCTTCATTCGGTTGATCCAGCGCAACAAGTGCGCGCTTAACACCAAAGCGCTCAATTAAGCGCTGCTCAATTTTGGCACTAAACACCGGGTGGTACTTTACCGTAATTTCTACGATACCTTCGTCTCGCGCTTGCTTGAGCATTCGACCAACCTTTGCACGAGAGATTGAGAACTTTTTCGATATCTCTTCTTGTGTCGCACCGTCTTGATAGTAGGCAACCGCCACTTCAGTGAGAAGATCAGTATTTTCTTCCGACACATCTTGAATATTCTTACTCATATACCACCCAACAAGTATTTAACAATTTATTCACCTAAATAAGCAGCAAATGCCCGATAGCAAAGCAACTGTCGCATCAGTTTACATCATGAACATTTGTAATGGTAGAAAACAAATGATCACATAGAACTTTGTCATCAAAGAGTCATTAAACGGCTTAACACACAAGCATTAAACGTTTGCTTTCAGACCCCGTGTTTATTGGAGTAAATTATATTTGATTAAAGTCACTTTACTGCACTACTTCCCATTGACTTTAGCGCGAGATCGGATAAATATGGCTTCATCATTTACTCAGCCAACGAACATATGTTCGAAGCAAATGTTCGTCAGCTCGAAATTTTAAAATTAATGAACAACTGAACCAATGATTTGGTGATGAGTCGTTTATTAGCTAGCTTGCAAATGCCCACATCTCCCCTCTCACGAGATGTTATGCGATAGATAGGATGATCAAAATGAGCAACAAATTAGAGCAACTTCGTAAACTAACGACAGTAGTAGCAGACACTGGTGAAATTGACGCAATCAAAAAGTATCAACCAGAAGACGCAACCACTAACCCTTCTCTGATTCTTAAAGCGGCTCAAATCGCAGAGTATGCACCGCTTATCGATGCTTCAATTGAATACGCTAAAGCACAAAGCTCAGATAAAGCACAACAAGTTCAAGACACTTGTGACATGCTTGCAGTAAACATCGGTAAAGAAATCCTGAAAACAATCCCAGGCCGTATCTCTACAGAAGTTGATGCGCGCCTTTCTTACGACACTGAAGGCAGCGTAGCGAAAGCTCGTCAGCTAGTAAAAATGTACAACGATGCTGGCATCACTAACGATCGTATCCTAATCAAACTGGCTTCTACTTGGGAAGGTATCCGCGCTGCTGAAATCCTAGAGAAAGAAGGCATCAACTGTAACCTTACTCTTCTATTCTCATTCGCTCAGGCTCGTGCTTGTGCTGAAGCTGGCGTATTCCTAATCTCGCCATTCGTTGGTCGTATCATGGATTGGTACAAAGCGAAAGAAGGTCGTGACTTTGAAGCTCAAGAAGATCCAGGTGTAATCTCAGTAACTGATATCTACAACTACTACAAAGACTACGGCTACAACACTGTTGTTATGGGCGCAAGCTTCCGTAACATCGGCGAGATCCTAGAACTTGCTGGTTGTGACCGTCTAACTATCGCTCCTGCTCTTCTAGCTGAACTAGAAGCCGCTGAAGGTGAAGTTGTAGAGAAGCTAGTTGACTCTAAAGGCTCTAAAGAGCGTCCAGCTCCAATGACTCACGCTGAGTTCCTATGGGAGCACAACCTAGACGCTATGGCAGTTGAGAAAGTTGCAGAAGGTATCCGCAACTTCGCTGTTGACCAAGGCAAACTTGAAGACATGATCGCAGCTAAGCTGTAATCACACAGAATTAAAAAAGGGGAACGTTTGCGTTCCCCTTTCAATTTCCAATTTCAATATTTAAACACTGGTAGTTATTATGGATCGTAAACATTTAGCTAATGCTATTCGTGCTCTTAGCATGGACGGCGTACAACAAGCAAACTCTGGTCACCCTGGCGCACCTATGGGTATGGCTGACATTGCTGAAGTTCTTTGGCGTGATCACCTAAACCACAACCCATCAAACCCAGAGTGGGCAGACCGCGACCGTTTCGTTCTTTCAAACGGCCACGGCTCTATGCTGATTTACTCTCTGCTTCACCTAGCAGGCTACGAGCTATCAATCGAAGATCTTAAGAACTTCCGTCAACTGCACTCTAAGACTCCAGGTCACCCAGAGTACGGTTACGCACCAGGTATCGAAACAACTACTGGCCCTCTAGGTCAAGGTATCACTAACGCTGTTGGTATGGCGCTTGCTGAGAAAACTCTAGCAGCACAATTCAACAAAGAAGGCCACGACATCGTTGACCACTTCACTTATGCATTCATGGGTGACGGCTGTCTGATGGAAGGTATCTCTCACGAAGCATGTTCTCTAGCAGGTACGCTAGGTCTTGGTAAGCTGATCGCTTTCTGGGATGACAACGGTATCTCCATCGATGGTCACGTTGAAGGCTGGTTCTCTGATGATACACCTAAGCGTTTTGAAGCATACGGCTGGCACGTAATCCCAGCAGTAGATGGCCACGATGCTGAAGCAATCAACGCAGCAATCATTGCAGCAAAAGCAGATCCACGCCCTACTCTAATCTGTACTAAGACTATCATCGGTTTTGGTTCTCCAAACAAATCTGGTTCACACGACTGTCACGGTGCACCACTAGGCGCTGAAGAAATTGCAGCTACACGTAAAGAACTTGGTTGGGAGCACGGTCCTTTTGAAATTCCGTCGGAAGTCTACGCAGAATGGGATGCGAAAGAAGCAGGCGCAGCTAAGGAAGCAGCGTGGAACGAGAAACTTGCAGCTTATGAAGCAGCATACCCTGAGCTGGCAGCTGAATTCAAACGCCGCGTAAACGGTGAACTTCCAGCACAGTGGGAAGAGAAAGCAAACCAAATCATTGCTGATCTTCAAGCAAATCCTGCAAACATCGCATCACGTAAAGCATCTCAAAACGCACTAGAAGCGTTCGGTGCTATGCTACCTGAATTCCTAGGCGGCTCTGCTGACCTTGCACCATCTAACCTAACTATGTGGTCTGGTTCTAAGTCTGTTTCTGCTGAAGATCCAGCGGGTAACTACATCCACTACGGTGTACGTGAATTCGGTATGACGGCGATCATGAACGGTATCGCTCTGCACGGTGGTTTCGTACCATACGGCGCTACTTTCCTAATGTTCATGGAATACGCTCGTAACGCAATGCGCATGGCTGCTCTGATGAAAGTTCAGAACATTCAAGTTTACACGCACGATTCTATCGGTCTTGGCGAAGATGGCCCAACTCACCAACCAGTTGAGCAAATGGCTTCTCTACGTCTAACTCCAAACATGAGCACATGGCGCCCATGTGACCAAGTTGAGTCTGCAGTCGCTTGGAAACTGGCTATCGAGCGTAAAGACGGCCCAACGTCTCTAATCTTCTCTCGTCAAAACCTTGCACAGCAAGAGCGTAGCGAAGAGCAAGTAGCTAACATCGCGAAGGGTGGTTACATCCTGAAAGATTGTGCAGGCAAGCCAGAGCTTATCCTTATCGCTACAGGTTCTGAAGTTGAGCTAGCGGTTAACGCTGCGGCTGAACTGACAGCTGAAGGTAAGAAGGTACGTGTAGTATCTATGCCTGCAACTGACGCATTCGACAAGCAAGACGCGCAGTACCGTGAATCTGTACTTCCATCTGACGTAACAGCTCGTATCGCTGTAGAAGCTGGCATCGCTGACTTCTGGTACAAGTACGTTGGCTTCGGTGGCAAGATCATTGGTATGACAACATTCGGCGAATCTGCACCAGCAGGTGAGCTATTCAAGATGTTCGGTTTCACTACTGAAAACGTAGTAAACACAGCGAAAGAGCTTCTAGCTTAATCTCTACATCTGGATACTAAAACGCCCCGCTACAGTTAGCGGGGCGTTTTTTATTGAATCTCTTCAACATTGACTTCAGTACTGAACTTGACGGTTTTGGTCGACACTGACGTGTGAAAAGTATCTCTACAAGAGCCTCAATAGTTAATCAAAAGTCGACCTGACTAAAGAAAAGCCCCGCGAGTGCGGGGCTTGATATTCTATGGATGCCAAACTGAGCTATTGTTACTTCTCTTCAAAACGCTGCGCAAGCATGTGGAACTCCCCTACTTGATTCTTAAGATCATCTGAGTTCTCTTTAACTGAATGTGTCGCCGCTTGGTTTTGTTCCGCCGTCGAAGCAATAGACTGAATATGCAGGTTCACATCGCTAGTAAGCTGACGCTGTTGGTTAGCTGCGTTCTCAACAGACTGCATCAATTGATTCATCTGTCCCATTAACGTCTCAACCTCAGAGAGTCGCTCAGAGCTTACCTGTGCAGATTCACCACATTTTGCGGTTTGCGCTTGGTTATCCAAGATATCACGCTGCCACCCTTCAATGGTGTGTAGCATAGTTTCAATGCTCTCTTTGATCTGTACCGTCGCTTTAGAAGTGCGACCTGAGAGCGCACGAACTTCATCGGCTACCACAGCGAAACCACGCCCCTGCTCGCCCGCACGCGCCGCTTCAATGGCAGCGTTCAAAGCCAACAAGTTAGTCTGTTCAGCAATACCACCAATCTCTTCCATCATTTTACTGACGTTCTGAGCTTGGTCGCTTAACTGATAAGTCGTTTGAGTCGCCTTTTCAGCCTGTACATTCAAACTATCAAGGTTGCTGTGCGTTTGGTCGATGCTCTCTTTTGCACTTGCACATGTCTTGAAGGTGATATCTACGATCTGGTGCGCTTCTTGAGTTGTCGATGACACTTCATTCGCCGTCATTTCTACTTCGGCCGTCGCTTCACGCACTTCAAGGATGTCTCTGGTTTGTTGATCAAGCGCTTCCGTTACTTGATAAGAAGTCGCGCTCAAGTTATCTGCCAAATCTTGAATTGGCTTCGCTGAATCGGTCATTCGACCTAATACAGTACGGATACGAGCCGAAGCCAACTTAAGGTGGAAATCGGCAACCGAAAACTGGCTATTGCCTGAGTACACTAAACGGCTAACACTATCAAACTTAGATTGAAGCTTTTTAAGCTCGCGCGGTGTATCGATAAGTTCTTGTCTAAATAACAATGCGAGTGCAGAAACAGGTAGCAAGCTACACAACCACTGTGCTGCCTGACCTAGATCCTCCATCATGTTCGATAGTACTGGAGCCGAAAGCGAGCCTAGAAGAATCGCATAGCGAACACTGTCACTGATTTGTAATGACCACTGGCGACCACTCTTCTCAGCCTTTAATAAACCTTGGTAAGCTTTATCTGCAACTTGTACCCATTGAGCTTTAGGCTTCACACGAACCGACTGGTAACCACTAATTACACCATCATCGTAGATCGGCGTTACGTAAGCATCTACCCAGTAATACCCTCCAGACTTGGTTTTATTCTTAACAATACCACGCCATGCCTTACCTTGTTTAAGGTTGACCCACATGTCGGCAAACGCGGCTTTGGGCATTTCATCATGACGAACAATATTATGATTTTGGCCCAAAAGTTCATCTTGTTCGTATTCTGCAATGCGACAAAATGCCTCATTGCTATAAGTAATCACGCCTTTTAGGTCGGTCGTCGATACCAACTGATCAGTATCGTTTAAAAGTGTTTCCCGTTGTTGAGAAGAGAGGCTGGCAGTCATTATCCGTTGCTTATTAGTATTTATAATTTTAGCAGGCGAATATAAACAATTATTGAAATTATGACAAAATATGAACGTCACATTTTAGATAAATGACGGGACTTTATTCGTTTCTTACCGCAATCGCTCACAAATACAACAAAGCCTCAGATTCAACCCGAGGCTTAATAGAAATGATCATAGGACTCTGCGTTGTGACTTTATTACACAAATAGACTATGCATAACGACAAGGACCAAGATGATCTTCAGGCAGCGTCTTGTACCTTCTGTGTAACCACATCCAAGCACAGATGTCTTTTAGGATTATGCGTTCGATTTCTTGGTTCATAACTTGCGCTGCAACTTCTGGCTGCTTACGTGGGAATTTATGGCTGAAATCTTCGCTGATCTGTAGCTCATAGACACCACCTTTTCTGACACTAACTCCTGACATTACTGCGCACTTAGTTGCATCAATTAAAAACCCTGTGCCCGCTGTCGTTGAAGCTTTATCGACACCAAAGAATGGCACAAACACAGAAGCGTTTGCTCCATAATCATGGTCAGGTAGATACCATAAGCGATTGCCTGATTTAAGCACTTTGAGCATACCTTTTAAATCAGAACGATCGATCATTTTATGCCCTTTACGCGTTCTACCATAATGCTGAATAAACTCATAGGCAGCATTACTGTGCGGTCGATATACACCGTAACCCGGTGCAAATAGGCTAAAAATTCGGGCAGTCATTTCTAGATTAAGAAAATGACCACATGCCACCAGCACACCGCGCCCATTCTCTTCTTGCTCAAGAATGAGGTCTTTCCCCACTACACGCATGTGACGCTTCACTCGCCAATCAGGCCAGAACCAAGCCATGCCGGTTTCAATCAAAGCCATTCCTGCGTATTCAAAGTTTCGTCGAACTAATTTCTCAACTTCTTGAGCAGACAACTCAGGAAATGCTAATTCAAAGTTACGTCGTGCCACCTTCGCACGCTTGCTGATAATCAACCTTGCAAGCTGACCAACGCCCTCTCCGATAAAGACCAAGACTCGATAAGGTAGAAGATTTACTAATAAAGCTAAAAAGCCAAAACCAAACCAGACACACCAATATTTTGGCAACAACAAAGACAACGTTAACTTTGGACGATCTACTACTTTCATTACGCCTCCTTGAATAAAAGCAGCGTAATTATACATACGATTCATGAAAAAAAAGTAAATATCGAATAAAGCTATGTAAAGAAACTATCGAATAGGAAACTGCAACCTACACATCCAATACAATATGTAGAAATTATGAACTTTTGGCTCTATATCAGATAGGTCACGATAAAAAATCACAATCAAAGTGCTCGTCCAAACCGAGTGAGCACTTCGCTTAAAAGCTTGATGTTTACTGCGTTACTGATGGGCTGCTTGCTTTCTTTGCGCTGAATGCAAACACCATGATCACCAGCAACACAAACGGCAATACGTAGATGTTAAGCATTTGCCAACCAACCGTAGATTCAAGCCAACCTGAGAGAAGTGCCGTAACACTAACACAGCTAAAGACCACAAACTCATTCAAAGCCTGCGCTTTAGATTTATTCTTCGCTTGGTAAGATTGGCTAAATAACCCTGTCGCCGCAATAAACATAAAGTTCCAACCAACCCCGAGCAACACAAGCGCCGATCTGAAGTGCCAAATTGACTCGCCGTGTATATTGATAGCAATACACAATAAAAACAGTACTGCGCCAGCTAAAATCATACGTTTAGCGCCAAACTTCTCGATTAGCCCACCCGTAAAGAATGCAGGAACGAACATACCTAATACATGCCACTCAATCACGCCAGCTGCTTTGGTAAAATCAAAGCCACATCCAATCATCGCAAGCGGAGTCGCCGTCATTAAAATGTTCATCACCGCATAAGAGACCATAGCAGCAAACACAGCGCCAACGAAGTTAGGTGCTTTTATCATGGTGCGCACTGGGTCTGGCTGAACTTGTTGAGTTGTTAGGTTGAACTTAGGAAACTGAACTGTCTGGAGAATAATCAATGCCAGCACGTTCAACCCGATTAGTGATGCGAAAGCACCAATATAGAGACCATCTTGTGACCACTGCTGAGACATTACCGCCAAGTTAGGCCCCAATACGGCAGCCAAAACCCCACCCGCCATTGAAATGGATATTGCACGATGGCGCGCATCTTCGCTACACACTTCAATCGCAGCAAATCGATACAAAGTACCAAAGCCGATCCCTATACCGAGTAAAAAGGTCGCAAAGCAGAACAGGTAAAAGTGGTGAGTTGAGAGCGCGAAGGTCGCTAAGCTCGCACCAGAGATACCGACTATATTACCGATACTAAAGCCTCGCTTGCGCCCCAACTTCCCAGAGATGAGAGACGCAGGAATGGTCGCCGCCATTAGACCAAGAAATTGCAGTGCCACAGGCAAAGTGATCATACTTTGACTCGGCGCGATCTGTTTTCCGATCAAACCAATCACAGAGATAAGAAGAATATTGCCAGTCATCAATAGAGCCTGACAGAGGGAGAGTATCCAAACGTTCCTGTTCATTTTGCCACCTTTTATGCATCAGGTGGCAACTACAACAAATCAACAACAAAGTTGCAACCCTTTAATCGCTGACACTTATAACGATATCCTTATCAATTCTGACCACTATGACTTATGATAATTAGAGATTGTGATAATGATTTGTTATATAGGCTGGTAATGATTAATCCACTATGGCTCAACACCTTTAAAACACTTGTGGAAGTGGGTCACTTCACTCAAACGGCAGAAAAGCTCTATATGACTCAACCCGGAGTCAGCCAACACATAAAGAAGCTAGAACAAGCCTGCAACTGTTCCCTACTTTCTCGCGAAAACAAAACCTTTGAGTTGACCGAGCAAGGTCGAATTATCTATCGCTACGCGCTTAAGCTAAACAAGGAACAAGAAGAGTTGTTTGAATCTCTGCGGTTTGATAATCCTTTCGCAGGCCAATGCAACCTGTCGTGCTCTGGTACCCTTGCTCTTCAGCTTTACCCCGACTTTCTCGAACTGCAAGCCGAGCATCCAGAACTCAGCATTCACGTCGAGGCTTCACCCAACCAACGAATATTCAATGATGTGTTACAAGGAACGATTGATGTAGGCATCGTGACTCAACTACCGAACGATCGAGTCTATCAAACAGAAATGATTGGTAAGGAAGCCTTGTGTCTGATTACTCACAAGAGCTTGGAAAACGTCGAGATTACTCCAGAGAAGCTCCACGAGTTGGGCCTAATAGCTCACCCTGACTCAACCCATTATCTCTCTCTGTATTTCGATTTATGTGGTGATGATGCGGTGAAAAAGCTCAATATTAACGAACTTCCTAAGACGGGATACATAAACCAGCTTCATCAAATTCTACTACCCGTCTCCAAAGGACTTGGTTTTACAGTGCTGCCTGAAGGCGCAGTCGAAAACTTCCCGCATAAAGATCAACTGCACGTAGTTCCACCCAAGGTCAAAGTGGAAGAGGCACTCTACTTAGTACAGAAGAGAAACCGTACCCTACCACGTCGATACGACACTGTGATTGACCTGATTAAGCAGACCTTCATCGACAGTTTGTAAGTTCATAAATAATTCAACCAGCGATTTAGTAAGTACAGGTCACAATTTAGACGCCTTTTAGAAAGATGCAAAGTCCTGGTTACTTCCTTTATGAACCTGTCATTGGTGCTATTTACTCCAGCGCCTCTCCGTTTTCGAAACGTAAAAAAGCCGCTCAATTTGAATTGAGCGGCCTGATGATTTTACTGGCTCGTATTAAGCAGTGGTTTCTTGTTGCGCACTTTCAACTGTGTCGTCAACAGCTTTGACTAGAAGTAAGCCTACTAAGAAAACGATAAGTCCACACAGTACGAAGACTAAACGTCCCCACATTGGGTTTGGCAATACAAACATCGTCATAACACCAACACCCGCAACCGCAATAAGTGAACCCAACATACGACGTTGTTTATTATCTAGTTTCTTCTGCTCAGTGCTCTCTGCAACCAATGGCGTTGCTAGGTTGTCGAAGAACTTGTCTACGTCTTTCTCACGATGTTCAGCAAGAGGCTTGTAGAACAGCGTTGATAGTACGAAGAAACCAGCAGTAAACACGATGTGACCAATCAGACCAATAGCCACTTTAAGATCGGCCCACTCACGACCAGTAAGTTCGTTCAAACCAAACCAGCCTTCAATCATCTCCGCTGTGATAACAAAACCGACGAAGTATGATACGAAACCACCAACAACCAATGTACCCCAACCAGCCCAGTCTGGTGTCTTACGAATAAAGAAGCCACAGAATGCTGGAATAGTCATAGGGAAGCCAATCAAGGCACCGACATACATCATCGTATCGAATAGGCTCAGACCCTTCAGCGAGTTAATGAACAAAGCAACAAGGATGATAGAGATACCGAAGAAAGTAGACGTTAGCTTAGAAACAATCACCAACTCTTTTTCATTCGCATTTGGACGTAAAATCGGCTCGTAGAAGTTCTTAACAAAAATACCTGAATTACGGTTTAGACCAGAGTCCATTGAAGACATAGTTGCCGCAAACATCGCTGCAATCAATAAGCCCACCATACCTACAGGCATGTACTCCTGTACAAAGTATAGATAAGCGAAGTCAGCCGCTTTGCTACCTGCTTCTGGGTATTGAGATGCTAAATCGACACCTTGACCTGCAATGAACCAAGAAGGCATGAACCAGATGATTGGACCAAGCGTCATTAACACACAAGCCAGCAGTGCAGCTTTACGCGCGTTGTTCGAGTCTTTAGCCGCAAGGTAACGGTAAGAGTTCAACATGTTGTTGGTAATGCTGAACTGTTTTAGGAAAATGAACACAGCCCAAATACTAAAGATGCTCAGGTAGTTAAGGTTATCACCGGTAATGAACGAATCCGTTGGGAAGTTATTAACGATATTGGTTACACCACCACCGTGGTACATTGCAACAACAGCACAAGTGACCGTTACAGCCATAATGATGACCATCTGCATGAAGTCAGATGCGATAACCGCCCAAGAGCCACCCGTTACTGACATCACCAATACAACCAAACCAGTAAGAATGATGGTTGTTGTCATATCGAAACCGAAGATGCCTGATGCAATGATTGCAAGACCATTCAACCAGATACCGGCAGAGATAACACTGTTAGGCATACCAGACCAAGTAAATACCTGCTCATTGACCTTACCAAAACGCATACGAATTGCTTCAATAACAGTCACCACACGTAACTGTCTGAATTTTGGTGCAAAGTATAAGTAGTTCATTAAGTAGCCGAACGCATTAGCGATAAAGATGATCGCAACAGCAAAGCCATCGGTAAACGCTTTGCCCGCAGCACCGGTAAAGGTCCAAGCACTAAACTGAGTCATGAAAGCAGTAGCACCAACCATCCACCAAAGCATGCTACCCCCTCCTCGGAAGTAGTCACTTGTCGTACTAGTAAACGTTCTAAACATCCACCCTATTGCAATTAAGAAGAGAAAGTAGATACCTACTATTAATGTATTGAGTTCCATCGTGGAGACCTTCTATTTGTTTTTTTGTTGCCTCGACTATAGATATAGACAACCAACATTTGTACTACAATACTTCAAATGCGTGATTCAAATCTTAAATTTGGACAAGTAAACACGTGTTGAGTGATCGAGCTCAAATTCATCAGACGATAGAGAAAATAAAAGCTTTTCAGATGTCAATTGAAGATAAAAATTGTGAATCTTCACAGATAAATCATATAAAATATCGATATCATACTTGAAAGCCAATATTCGAATTTGAAATATCAAGTAAGATTACTCATCTAAAACGGTCTAATCGATTCATTACATTAGGAACCTGCCACTCATAATGACCAAGATTAAGTAATACTAATAAGTCTATTAGTATCCAATTGACACCTGGATGTTTCTTAATACACGAGCTGAAAAACGAAGACTTAAGGAGTGTTTAGCTTAATTAGGGGGTTCAATTAAGCAAAAAAAACGCCCATGTAGCCTGTATCAACATGGGCGCAAAGGCAGCATTGCCACCACCTTCTTCTATATCAACAAAGTTCAACAGAAGTCGTCATTAGTATAGTTGGGAGCAAGAATTGAAATACCGGTGTAAGGCATTTCAATCAATGCCTAAGATCCGATAGCCAAAGCGAATCAATCAAACTACAACATACCGTTGCCAAATGCTTCTCCGCGTCAGCTGTAATAATATTAATGTATTACAAATAAAAATAAAGCGGTTATTCTAATTTCCATGATTGAACGCACAATTCTTAAATATCTATTTGCCAATTAAACTTCTGGCAAACTCACCAACACCCTATAAAACAGATGCTTAGCATATTTATTTCAGAGTGTAACGGTTTGTTACCGCCCATTTTGTCATCACAAGTTGATCTAATTCACAGATCACATTGAAAATAATGAGATAGCATATTTGTATTATTTTAAACCCAAGCTATAAGTCCCCTACGGTGGGTGAATCCCCCCATGACAACTTGAATTAAGTGGAACAACATTATGATTTCTAAAAATAAAATTGCTTTAGCGATTACAGCAACTCTTTTTGCTGGCAGCCTTTCAGCTGCTTCATTAGATGCTCGTCAAGAGTACAAGCACGGTTCAGAAGAGTGGGCGAGCCGCATCAAAATGAGTGGTTCAGTAGACAACCACTTCTTCGGCGCTGAAATGAAGCAAAAAGGGAAGCCATTCTCAGACTGGGAAGCTGCTGACAATGAGTTTGAATACGGCTACCAAATCAAATTGAATGATCAATGGATGATCCAACCAAGTATGCCAGTAACTTTTGGTTCTGAAAGCATCACTTATAAACCTCAAGTTCGTGTTCAATACTCGTTCGATTCGGGTTTGAAGGCGAAGCTACGCTACCGTCATGAGTTCCGCGACTACACATCTGATTCCTTAAAAGAGAATCTCAACCGTAGTAAAATCACCGGTAACCTAGATTACAACTGGAATGCGTTCCAGTTTGGCTTTGAAGCAAACTACGCAGAAGATTTTGCCAATAATAAATGGACCGCTGGCGGCGGGGCAGACTACGAATGGGACTACAACATCAAAGTCGGTTACAAAGAGGCTGACTGGAATTGGCGTCCGTATGTAGAATTCGGTAACGTACAAGACGGCAGCGACCGCCAGCTACGTAGCCGCGTTGGTGTTAGCTACAGCTTCTAATTTGTCCGAAGCTTGTCACCTATATAAAGCTTGAAACAAAAAAACAGAGCCAGCATTATGAATAAAATTCATTGTATGCTGGCTCTGTTATTTGTATTTAATTAGGTGGGGAACGAAGCTTAACTCGCTGCTGGCAACCTGTGTTTCGACTCTTGTAGATGATTTGCAGAAGCAGCACGTGCTTTTTCACTGTTACCAGCCATGATCGCATCGTAGATCTGACGGTGTTCATTGATACAAGTGCTACCCTCTTCCGAAGAGTGGACAATAAAGTTAACAAACATCGTTGTTAAGATATTGCCGAATGGAAGATAGAAATCATTACCTGTTGCGTTAAAGATCAGGCTATGGAATCGCATATCGACATCTGTCCAACGCTCTTGGTCGAAAACTTCAGCTTCAGACACTTCGACCATCTCTTGGAATGTTTCCGAAAGCTCAATGCGCTGTTCAGCTGACGCGTTCTTCGCAGCCAGTGCGCAAGCTTCAGGCTCTATCGCACGACGCAAGCCTAAAAACTGGAAACAAAATTCGTCAGTATCTGCTAGACCGTCCATCCAACCAATGAGTTGAGGGTCTAGGAAGTTCCAGTACGCGCGATCAACAACACGAGTACCCACTTTTGGGCGAGACTCTAAAAGACCTTTAGATGTCAGCAATTTTACCGCTTCCCGCAGTGCTGTACGACTAATACCAAATTGCTCACAAAGCGCCATCTCACCAGGGATAATAGAACCTTGAGCTAACTGACCAGACAAAATACTACGAGCAATTTCACGAGCAACTTGCACGTGTAGGCTACGCTTTGACCCTGCGATTGAATTGAATGTTCCGACCATATGTTCACTTGTTGTTATTTATGTATTATTTAATCCCTACTATATCACTTATGTATTCAACTACCAAATATCGTTGCTGCGCTCCGCCACAGATTTAACCAAAATAAATGGTATAAACTGAAATGGGTAAACTCGATACTCAACTCGAGTCCATTTACTCACCTATAATAATTCTCACTTGCATTTAAGAGATTATTTGTATGACTAATATCACATATATGGACTCTTTTTTTTAATTAATGCCACACGTAGTCGATTTTGGCACCGTACAGCTTGATTCAAAAAGATGCTATTGTATTATTAATGGGCGGCAGGTTTTTCATATTGTCAATTTCGTCTAGTAGCGTTCATGATGATCGATCGTTGCTACGGTTTCTCAATACCTATCTTGAAAGTCAGCCAATAATTTTACAACAACGTCGGTTCCGTTTATGGACCATCAATGAGATGAGACTATCGCATCTCGATAATTTGCAGTGGTACGTCTAAATACTCACACTGAGTACCGCAGGTGGTCAGCAGTATATTGAAATGGTGAATTTGGTTGAGCTAACTCTCTTTATCACGTCTTATCCTGATTACCCTACCTAACACTGACGACGTAACACTGATACCCCAAAGCCAGTTAATTCTGGCTTTGCCCCTTTTGATATAGGTGATGTACATGTCAGTATTCACACTGGTGGAAGATTCTAGCCGCCGCATTCATGTCCAAGTTGCAAGACAAGTCGCCCGCAAGATCTTATCTGGTGAATTAAAAGAAGAAGAAAAGCTACCCAGCGAAATGGAGCTTTGTGAAATCTTTGGTGTAAGTCGTACTGCGTTGAGAGAGTCAACGAAACTGTTATCGGCCAAAGGGCTGATCGAGTCGAAACCCAAAGTTGGCACTCGTATCATGCCTCGTTCTAATTGGCATTTTTTAGACCCGCAGCTCTTAGATTGGATTCAAGATCTTGAAGACACTAAGCCATTTCTGGCTCAATTCTTAGGTCTTAGAAAAGCAATAGAGCCAGAAGCTTGTGCACTTGCAGCCAAGAATGCATCGGTTGAACAACGTAAAGAGCTTTCCATACTCTTTCAAAAGATGACGCTCGCGGCAGAGAGTTTCGATTACGGAAGTTGGACCGTCAACGACCACCTGTTTCATCGAACAATATTCCTCTCAACAGGCAATCAATTTTATATTCCATTTGGCAATATTTTGTCAGCGATCTTCCGACAGTTTATTGATCATTCAGCAGAAGGCGGACGTTTCTGCTTAGCCGAGCACAAGGCGATTTATGATTCTATTATGTCTGGAAATAGTGAAGGTGCCCGATTAGCCTCACACGGCTTACTAAACGATGATAATCAAAAACTATCCAAAGTACCTTTAAGGCAAGTAGCAATAGCTTAACACTAGCGACTTCACTCACTAAACATCCGGTTTGAAACACTCATGATATAAATCACTTGTGTCATGAGTTTGCTCTTTACGAGGTTACTGTGCTTTCTCAATCTTACGTCAAAAAGAACCTTTCTCTTGCCTGGCCATTAGCGCTTAACGCCCTGTTGATGCAGTCCATGCTGATGATTGACACACTTCTGGTATCGCCACTCGGTGAAGTTTCTCTTGCTGCTATGGGAATTGCGACGACAGTTATCGCATTTATACTTGGTATCCAAATGGCGCTGGCAAACGGTACACAGTTGGTACTAAGTCGTGCCGTAGGCTCTGGTATTCAAGCAACATTATCACGCTCTTTTTTAGCGGGGATGCTGATAAACTTTGGCGCAGCTTTTTTCTTTTTCTTGGCCCTAACCTTTTTTGACGACTCGCTAATAAGCTCATTGACAGACGATACGTCTCTACACAGCGAAATTGCCATCTACCTCAGTTTTTCTAAGTACATTGTTCTATTCACCGCAGTGACGCAAGTCATCATTGCGCTGTTTAACGGCTTGGGCAAGACCAAAGTGCCGTTTAGAGGTTATCTGATTGAGCTACCAATCAACGCTCTAGTCAGCTACATCTTTATTCATGGTTGGTCGAACTTTGAAGGCTTAGGCGTTCAAGGTGCCGCCATTGGTAGCTTAGTAGCGATCATCATTCGTACTCTTTACCTCTACTTATGCATTCGTTTCGAGAATTGTGTTGAAGTATCTTTCAATGCGTTTGGTTCCAACTTCTCCCGCAATGTGCTCAACCACTTCAAAGAGATATTCCCAGTCGCAGCGAATGTCACTATGTTATCGATTGGCGCGACCATTTATCAGTTGCTCTACACGCAACTGAATATCAATGCCTATGTAGCGATTACTTTGGTGATGCCGTGGATACGAGCAGGTACGCAATTTATCACTGCTTGGGCGCACTCATCTGCTATCACCATTAGCCAAGCCATTGGTTCTAAACAGATGGCAGATCTCAGAAAGAACGTTGACGTGAGTATCGATATCGCTGTGATCATCTCTATTCTATCGATGCTCTTTTTTGTCGCTTTGAGTCTCTTTATTGGCGACATCTACCCCGATTTAGACAGCGCGACTTATGATGCTTTGACTGTGATAGCCCCACTTTATATATTTTTGCCTTTCGTACGTGGCTACAACACCGTTCATGGCCACGTGTTAAGAGCACTAGGTAAGACCACAGCAGTATTCAAAATCAACTTCACAGGCCAGTGGATCATATCGATACCATTATGCGCACTGATCATAGTTGGCTTTGATGGTTCGATATTTTGGGCGTTTGCTATTCAACCTTTTGAAGAGATCGTTAAAGCACTGCCGTTTAGACACTTGGCGAGAAAATCACTGAATGAATTTGATGAAGAAAAAGCGAAAGAGTTGATGTACGACTAGAAAAAGACCGTCCTGCCCTATCACACAATGATAGGGCATGTCGTTTATGCTAGGTTTAGATTTGGACGGATCAAGTTGTAAAGATAAGCAAGCTCATCAGGGATACTAAACCGACGATTAATAACACCACCCGCCATGTGTGGATGCCCTCCTCCAAAACCAATACCACTATCGTTAAGCGCGCTTCGTACGACTTCAGCAACATCATTGTCCTGACATTCAGACCTAAGAGAAACATAAGTCCTTTGATAAGATCTCGCGCTCAGCACCACGACATCAATCTCATCGACTGTTAGGAGAAAATCACCAAGAACTCCAAGCATATTTTCAGGACATCCTTCCGGTAATGTAGCGAACGCGCTATTTTTGTCGCGCTTCATTGAGGCCAACATAGAATCAAAGTATTCCAGTTCTTGATACTCAATTTGGTTTCGGCAAATACCGTTTACAGTCACCATATCAGCGCGTCTCTGAAGTTGGAACAGCGCCTTGATATCCGCCTCACCTATCGACTGGGTGAAACTCCCCGTGTCAAACGTCAACCCCACCAGTAACGCAGTAGCAATTTTCTTAGGAATAGGCATCTTATAGTAATTAAAGTAGTCCACCATAATCGTTGCCGTCGAACTACACTCAGTGCGTACATCTGAATACCAAACGTAACTCGGCACTTTCACATCGTGATGATCAATCACCGCTACTTCTAAGCCAGGTAGGTCCGTGACATTCTCTTCGCCGATACAACCGTCAATCACAATAATTTTGTCACTAGGCTTTAAATCTAGTTGGTGCGACTTTACGATTGGAATATCTAACCAACCAATCAGGTTGTGCAGTGAAACTCGGTCGATAAACCCCTGGTATGAAAGAAAAGGCTTAAATCCTTTTTGGCTAAGCAAATAAGCCATAGCATAGGCAGACGCGATCGCGTCATGATCAGGGAAATCATGAGCCTGAATAATGACTCGGTCTTCGGTATCTAACAATTCTAAAAATTGATCAAACTTCTTTAAGTCCATTAGTCTTCTTAAAACCATCCTGTATTTTGCATAACCGACTCATTCTAAAAGTGAAAAACTGTCATTTCGCTCTAGATCCAATCCATTAAAACGCGTCAACCTCAAAATTGCAAACCGCCGAAAGAACAATTTCCCAGTCATCGATTTACAGAACTATAGATTTATTGATACCAGGGCCATATTAAACAAAAAGAGCGCCTATCACTGGCGCTCTTTCTCTATCTTATTGCTGAATCGTTTGATCGATGCTGTTATCGGCCTGAGTAGTACATACAGATCTTCACACCATCAAATTCGCGGATTTCAAATGGAATTTCATAAATTGACTCCATAATTTCCTTGTCAATAACCTCATCCACTTTGCCAGCTTTGATCACTTGTCCACGCTTCATCGCAACAATGTTATCTGAGTAACTCGAAGCAAAGTTAATGTCGTGAATAACAATCACCACCGCTTTATTAAACTCATGAGCTAAACGGCGCAGGGTCTGCATGATTTCGACCGAGTGCTTGATATCTAAATTATTAAGCGGCTCATCAAGAAAAACGTAGTCTGTGTCTTGTGCGACGACCATAGCGATAAACGCCATTTGACGCTGACCACCACTCAATTGATCGAGATATTTATCTTGGATATCAGTAATGCCCAAGTGTTTCAGGGCTGTATCCACCACCTTATGATCATTGTCTTGCATTCTGCCTTGAGAATGAGGGAAACGTCCAAAGCTGACAAGTTCACGCACAGTAAAGCGCATATTGATGTTGTTCGACTGTCTCAATACCGCCAGGTGCTTTGCAAGTTCTTTGGTATCCCACTCGGCAAGGAGTTTGTCGCCAATCAGAACTTCACCCGCATCACTATCTGTAAGGCGACTCGCCATTGAAAGTAGCGTACTTTTACCCGCACCATTGGGGCCAATAATGGAAGTCACCTCCCCTTTCGGGAATAGAGCGCTAGCCTCATCAACAACGGTTGTCTTGCCATACTTCTTACTTAATCCTGTTAACTTAATCACTTCTCACTACCTTTATTGAATTCTGGTGCGTAACAACAAGAACATAAAATACAAACCACCCACTAGGTTGATAATAACGCTGACCGTGGTTCCAAAGCTCATCACTTTTTCTACGAACCATTGCCCTGACACCAGCAGCGCAACCGCGAGCAAGCTACTCGCAACAATGAGCACACGATGTTGATAAGACTTAAACATCTGACGAGCCAAACTCACGGTAATCAACCCAAAGAATAAAACAGGACCAACTAACGCTGTAGAAACGGCGACCATAATCGACACTACGACCAAGACGTATTGTGTTAAGCGCTTGGTATCCACGCCTAAACTGGTTGCGTTATCAACGCCAAGCCATAACACGTCAAGCTTTGGAGCCATCCACCATAGCGTCAGCAAACACGCGCCCAGAGGTAGGATACTTAAGTAAACCAGCTCCCCCTTCACATTGTTAAAGCTCGCAAACATTACATTTTGTAGTACCGCAAATTCATTCGGATCGATAAGCATTCCTAGGAAGTTCGATAAGCTACCGAACACGCTGCCGCAAACAATGCCGATTAAAAGCAGCGTGAAGACATTGTTGCGCTTACTTTTGAAGTAGAAATGGAACAAACCAAATGAGAAGAGAACCATGATGCACACGGAAAGTGTAAAGTTCGCAACGGCGTCAACCACCCAAAAACTCAGGCTGCCAAATACAAACAACAACGATACTTGCACTAACATATACAGGCTATCGAAGCCCAGAATCGACGGCGTCAGAATGCGATTATTGGTGATGGTTTGAAAAACCAAAGAAGACGTTGAAATGGCAATCGCAGCCAACACGATTGACAAGATCTTTGGTGTACGTAACTTTAGAAAAAACTCGTAGTTATCCCATGTTAACCCCTGCCCGATAAACACCCCGATCATCGAGATACAGACAACGGCTAATAGAGCCATTTTAATAGAATCACGCATTGGACTTGTCTCTCAAAATTAGATAAATAAAGATCAAGCCTCCGAAGATGCTGATAACCATAGAGATCGGAATTTCAAAAGGGAAAATGATCACCCTTGCGAGCAAGTCACACGCTAATACCAGAATCACGCCCCAATACGCGGTCCAAGGCAAGATCTTCTTCATGTTGTCGCCCATCATCAAAGAGACAATGTTCGGCACAATGAGTCCTAAGAAAGGGATAACGCCGACGATCATCACAACCGACGAGGCACAAACTGCCACTAACGCAACGCCAATTGCGACAATTTTTTGGTAGTTTAAACCGATATTGCGGGCGAAGCTTTCACCGATACTGGCGGCACTGAATTGACTTGCAAAAATGTACGCCAAAATACAAGCCGGGACTGCGAGGTATAAGATCTCGTAAGTACCCTGTAGCACAGTGGCAAAGTTCGCCATCGTCCACGCAGACATCGTTTGTACAAGATCGTATTTGTATGCAATGAAGGTGGTAAGAGACGAAACAACATTGCCATACATGATGCCGATCAACGGCACCAAAACCGCGTTTTTAAACTTCAGGTGCTGTAAAAAACGCACCAACAACATAGTGCCCAGAACAGCGAACGTGAAAATGAACCCCAAATAGTGCCATTGCGCTGCGCTGCCCAAGAAAACTAAACCGACAATATAGCCAAGCATCGCACAATCAATGGTGCCCATAGTCGATGGTGCAGCAAATTTATTTTGCACGATCTGCTGCATGATCAGGCCAGAGACACTCAATCCGGCACCAGCGAGGACAATAGCGAGTAAACGAGGAATTCGGCTTACGACATAAATAGAGTTAGCGTGGTCATTTCCGTTGAAAAAATCACTAAAGCTGATTTCAGCGACACCGATCATCAAAGAAGCAACACATAGCGCAATCAGAAAGGCAGCGGCAGCAATGGGTTTAAACATAAAAAATATTACTAAGGAAGGGTGGGACTAGCCCGATACAAAATTCAAAAAGGGCTTATAAGACAAAACTTATAAGCCCGATTGCTAAATGACTGCTTACTACTTAACAGTGCGGTCGATGTCATTCAGCATACGTTGAGTTGCTGTTACACCGCCACCAGCTAAGTACCATGCACTTGAATCAATAAATACAATGTTGTCTAGCTTCGCAGCTGGAGTCTCAGCCACAAGCGCGTTGTTAAACAGTTGTTTAGCGCGACCTTCAGAAAGGCCAATCGCTTGTTCACGGTCTAATACGTAGATCACTTCTGGTTTCGCATCAGCGATGTATTCGAAAGAGATAAGGTTGCCGTGGCTACCTTTGATTGGTGCAACTTTTGCGCTCTTAGATTCAACGAAACCAAAGTCGTCAAAGACAATAGAAAAACGACTACCTTTGTTAAACATAGCGATGTTGCTACCATTATTCATTAGCATCATTGCTGTCGTTTCGTCTTTGGTTACTTTCTGATTTACCGCAGTAATTTGCTGTTGAGTTTTTTCAATCAGCGCTTCTACTTCAGGTTGCTTCTCAAAAATATCACCTAATGTGCGCCAGTTTTTTTGTGTATCAGACCAGTACTTATCACCTTCCACGTAAAACATGATCGTTGGAGCAATTTGAGCGAGCTGATCGTAAACCTTAAGCATACGGTTTTCAGCAATAATCAAGTCAGGCTTAAGCATGTAGATGGCTTCGAAATCTGGTTCACTTAGAGAACCGGTATTTGTCGTCGTTTTTGCGTACGATTTTAAGTAGTCAGGCAATAACATATGTGATGCACCGACTGGAGCCACACCAATCTGATCCAAAACATCTAAGCTACCATAACCAAGAACAACAACACGTTGAGGTATACCCGAGACCTCCGTAGTACCCTTAATGTGTTCTACCGTCACTGTTTTTGCGTGAGCTGTCATGAATACCGACGACGCCAACACCAGAGTTAAGCCAGTCACTAGCTTGCGAGCTGAGTTTAGTATTTTGTTCATTTCTATTCCTTTGCTGTTATGACGATTTTCTATCAAACACACGAAAGCGATTGCCGTGTCATAAACCGTACAACTGCGAGATAACGATTATTTAAAGTATGTCATTAACTTGACAACAAATTTGTAACGCAAGTGAGAATTATTATCAATGATATTCTCAAAAATTTTGGTCTACAACAACTTTGTCATTTAGAGATGTAAATATGAGTATTACAAAAAAGAATAGTGCCTCTCTTGATCATACTTTTACTCGAGCAAGGCATACTTAAAGGAGAGAAGTTAACTCAGAAAGAATCTGAGGATTTATGTTGAAAATAATCGAAATAAAGCTTGAAATATAAAAAACGAGGCGTATATTACGCCACCTGGCTCAAAACATGAGCTGTTAATGCAACATCCCAGTCCAAGTTCCACAAAGACAGTTCGCGATACCTCGTTACACCGCCTCTGCGTCAGCTTTACTTCGATAGTCATTCAATAGCGTCATTTTTTGTTCCAACACCCCAGTTAGTTTTTGTTTTAGCAGATCCTCGATCGCCAGCAAATCTATCTGATTAATTTCAATATTAATGTAATAAACACAAGGCACAGTTATGTCTAGAAGAACAACACGACAAATCCATTGGTATCAACTAACTCGCGAGAAATCGCTCAATAAATTTAAAGGTCATAAATGCTCAAAATCAAAATAGACTTAGTAAAAGAAAACATCTCTTGGGTCACGGAGATACGACAATTAAACAGTGACATTTTGCATCGCCACATACTGCCAAGGCTACAGCACTCAAGTTATCTCATCGACTTCGAATTTGATGAAAGAGAGAGTATCGGAACCATTATCTCGAACAGTGGACAAAAGCTAGGACATTTCACAGTCCTCTAGAGCAGCATCACTCTATCCTCCACTAGAAACATCGCCACGTTTCACTCGTAGCAGCAACACCAAGACAGACCTAGTCATTTGCATTTCACATCGCGGCTTTCCGCTAACTAGGTTGTTATTGCCAGTCCTCTCAATACTAATTTCTTGTAGCCTCTGATTTATCACAAATCAGAAACCGCCAATTAAGATAAAAATCCGAATAAAAAAACGGGCGTCCGAAGACACCCGATTCATCGTTATTCGCTGTTTGAGCTATTAAAGCTTAGCGAATGCACCTTCCCATGAGTAAGTCTCACCTGCGAACTCAACTGTATGAGTTGCTTGCTGAACATCTTCAGCTTGGTTCGAGATACCGTAGTGGTAAGTGTTGCCAGAGGTGGTCTGAATGCGAACAACAGTCCCGACACTGTTATGGCCCACAACAGACACAGATTCTACAAGACCACGAGCGCCAACAGAGGCTTCGATAGACTCGTTAAAGTAACCGTGTGTTTCTAGTACAGAAGCGAACACATGGTTTTGACCCGATTGGCGCAAGATAAGTGCAGGCTCGCTCTTCAAGTTGAAGTCTGGATCGTTCGCGCCAGTACGAGCAAAAATCACTTCACTGCCTTCGTTAGCACTTGTTACTAGGCTGTAGTAGCTGCTGTCATGCAACCAGCTAACCAAAGAGCTACCGCTCACCTTGCCTGAAGCCACGTTCCATAGGTGCTGGTAACCGTTATCTTCGCCAAGTGGTTTAAGCGTTTTTTCGATGTTGTAATCGAAGTCAGTACGGATGATTTGGCCAGAATGGTGAACTGGTAAGTCGTACTGATGTTCAGCATCTGCTTCAATGCGGTACACATCAATCACTAGTGGCTTTTCAAACTCAGGAAGCTCCGCAAGAATCACACTGCGCTGCATATCAACACCTGTGTAGTACTCAGAGATTATGCCGCTCATGCCTTGTAGAGACTGATCGTCTGCCACAAAGAAGTGCTTCTGACCAAACTTAGACTCAGCCAATGCTGTATCGAAGTTGTTTTGAGTTTTTTGGTCAACCGTTACTGTGTTGTGTGCCACAGTCTGCTTACAGTAAGACTTGTTCTCTGGGATGTAACGACCGCCAAACTTAGGCTCAACGTTTACCCAGCGACCGAAGCCGTAATCGTGCAGAACTTCGTGACCGCGGTTGAACACACTTAGGTGTAGGCCATCGTAGTGACCGTGGTCTAGCGCAGAGTGGTACTGATGGTCGCTGCCATGCTGACCAAACCAAATCAAAGCCATTGTGTCATCGTCTTGCTCATCACGGTGACGAAGGATGCTCACGCCGCCCTTCTCACCTTTCGGACCATCAGTCACAAACAGGCTACCCCAGTTGAATGGTTTGATTTCGTCTGCTGCTTCAACCGCGTTTGATAGTGTTTTACCTGAGATATGAACCCATACGTCTTGCTGGTGATCAGCCATGCCAAGTAGCGTTTCAGTCTGCTCGTAGCGGTGGTAACACACAGATGTTGCCATGATCACGCCTTCATCGTTAATAGAGATCGTCTTCGATGAATCGTTTAGTGCCGGTAGCGTGCCATCTGGGAATGCCGTCTTAAATACCGCGTAAGACGTTGTCTTGATGACTGAATCGTTAAACTCGTAGATACCAAGCTCAGGTTGACGACGCTCAATTGCTTCTGCAAACAGGTAGATCGGACGCAGTGAGAAACGGTGGTAGTACGGACCTTCCATGTAGTAGCCGTCTGGCGAGAACAGTTGGTCTAGCTGTGCTAGGAAACCGCCGCTCACTTTATCTAGCTTAAGGCCGTAAAGCGCTTTATCTACCGATTCTTGATCGTTAATTGCGTAGCCACAGATACCTACAGCCGCTACTGCCCATAGACCGTGGTTGTGCACGATGTCGAAGTCGTGACCGTATGTCACAACGAACAGCTCGATCATCTGCTTGAATAGGTCGTTTTCAATCAGCGTTTTTTCATCTTCAGAAATCGTGTGGTAAACACAGCTGTATGCGCATGAAGCGTACAGCATCCACATGTTTTCATTCAGTGTTTGGTGGAAGATCTTACCCGGTGGGTTTGAGTCACGACTAGTGTTGCTCTCTAGCGATGGGTACACCTTCGCGTAAGCCGTTAGCATATCTACGATGTAATCACGGTATTTGGTCTCTTCTGTAATAAGGAACAGACGACCCGCTAGATCCATATGGATGTAGTTTTGCTTATGACGATTATGTTCGTAACCGCCGCCCTCGCCGTGACCCGGAACTTCGATACCTACTTCTGCCATATAAGCGTCAGTTTGGTTGATATCGCGGGTAAGTGCTTTTCCTAATAGGCTATCCTTGCCAAGTTCTTTACGAAGCTCTGCTGCTTCTTCAAAGTTCAGTAAAAGTGGTTGATAGCTCATTATTATTTCTCCTGACCAGCTGCAGTTGAGTCAATTAGGTTCTCTTCTAGAGAGTAGAAGCCTGTCCAGCTGTACGTTTTGCCATTTAATTCGACTTTGTGTTCAGTAGTGTCAGTCGCACCCAATTGGTTGCTGATCATCACTGTCACACGAGAGGTATTTGTTTCAATTTCAACAACAGAGCCGATGTTGTTGTGCGCAAGTACTTTAATATCTTGTACTTGACCGCGAGCGTTTACTGATTGCTCAAACTCTTCGTTGAAGTAACCGTGCGTCTCTAAAACCGAAGCAAACAGCGTAGTTTCGCCTTTGCTACGTAGAATGAACGCTGGCTCTGAACGTAGGTTGAAGCTTGGGTCATTCGCGCCAGAACGAGTAAAGATAACTTCACCGTTGTCGTTCGAGCTTGTACCTAACCATGTGTAGTAAGTGTTGTTTTGTAGCCAGCTCACTAGTGCTGTCTCGTTCGCTTCGCCACTTGCTACATTCCATAGGTGTTGGTAACCGAAGTCATCACCTAATGTGTGTAGCTCTTTGTTTGTTTGGTAATCGAAGTTAGTACGAACAATCTGCCCTTCATATTGGTGAGAGTAATCGTATTGATGCTCGCCTTTCTCTGAATCTAGGCGGTATAGGTCTAATAGTAACGGAGATTCTAGACCTTCAAGGTTTAGCATGAACACACTGCGTTGCATGTCAAAACCATCGTAGTGATCGTTCGCAAATGCGCTCATACCATTGATTTTTTGATCTTCTACTTTGAAGAAATGAGGCAGGCCGTGAACAGAATCTGCACGCTCAACATCAAAGTTGTTCTGACATTTCTCATCAATTGTTACCGCGTTGTGTGCAATAGTTTGACGTGCGTAAGACTTGTTTTCGTCTAGGTAACGGCCACCGAATTTTGGCTCAACGTTCACCCAACGACAGAAGCCGTATTCACGCAGCACTTCTTGACCACGGTTGAAGAAGGTAATACCCAGTGTATCGAAGTTGCCATGACCCATTCCGTGTTGGCCGTAGTTCATCACTAGCTGCGACACATCACCTTTGCTGTCTTGCATACGGATGAAGCCTTGCGCACCGTTGTGACCTTCTGGACCTTCATTCAACTCAACACTTGGCCAGAAAGGCATACCAATTTCTTTTTCAGCCGTTGCCGCTTCATACGCTTTAGAAAGCTCTAGACCACAAGCATGCATCCATACTGCGTCTTGAATTTTCGCCATACCTAGGATGTTTTCATCAACCTTGCCATCCACTGCGTAGTGCTTGCTGTAAACACTAACCGCGACTTGTACGCCCATGTCGGTAATGCCCATCGTACGTGAAGCATCGTTCAGTGCTGGGAATTCACCATTAGGGTAAGCCGTTGAAAGCATTGCTTGTACTGTATTGCCGATCACGCCACCTTTGTAGTTGTAGATATCTACTTCTGGCATATGACGGTGAATCACCTCTGCGAACACACACGTTGGGCGAATCGCGTAACGGTGGTAATAAGGACCTTCCATGTAGTAACCAGAAGGTGCAAACAGTTGAGAGATTTGCGCTAGGAAACCGCCTGTGTCGTTACGATCAAGGCCGTATACAGACATCTCTAGGTACTCGCGTTTACCCAGGGCTAGACCACAAATACCCACAGCTGCGACAGCCCAGATACCATGATTATGGATGCGGTCAAAGTCATGTGCGTACTTAACCGTGAACATCTCAAGCATAGGTTCGAAGATACGAGACTCGATATTGTCGCGTTGTTCTTGCGTCAAAGTAGACTTAACGCACGAATACGCCAAACTAGTGAACATTAACCAGCAATGTTCGTTTAGAATTTGGTGGAACAATCGACCCGTTGGGTTCGTGTTCTTTTGAACATGAAAATCGAACGTCAAATATTTATCTGCGTATACTTCCAATAGTTCAGTAACGAAATCAGCGTACTTCTGCTCTTTAGTGATAAGGAACAAACGACCAGCTAGGTTCATGTATGTGTAATTTTGTTTGTGACGGTTGTGCTCGTAACCACCCGCCTCGCCATGCCCTGGCACGTCAATAGGCAAGCGCATGAAGGCTTCCAGCTCTTTTTGATTCGCTGCGATCGTCTTGCCCATTAAACTTGGACGACCAACTTCTAAATGAAGTACTTCAATTTCCGCGTCCGTTAGTAATATTGGTTGTGTAGTCATGTTCTTTATCACCCTCGATGAAGAGTTTCTATATTTGAATTTCAATCTAATTCTTAAACTTCATATAAAGTAATACAATATGAGGTTTAATCCCAGCTATTCATCGTGAAATGATGAGCAGAATCACATAAATCTCACTAAACCCTTGATCTAAATAGTCAATGATAATTACCAGAGTTCTGTTAAGTCTTTGATTTTACAACGCTATAGAAAGTAGCGCTTGATCAATATCACACATTTCTAGATATATTGTATTACAATTAGACCTAATCACTTATGATGGATACAACTTAATGAACACATAAAAAAATTACACGCTTTGGAGACACACAATGAACGCATTCTTTATCAATAACGAGCAACCTTGGGAAGAGCTGGGCGGCGGTATTAAGCGTAAGATCGTGGCGTACACTGACGATCTAATGGCTGTACACCTATCTTTTGACAAAGGCGCGATTGGTCACCCTCATACTCACGAAATTCATGATCAAATTGGTTACGTAGTTCGCGGTAGCTTTGAAGCAGAAATCGAAGGCGAGAAGAAAATCCTAAAAGAAGGTGACGCATACTTTGCACGTAAGCACATGATGCACGGCGCTGTTGCTCTTGAGCAAGACAGTATTCTTCTTGATATCTTCAACCCAGCTCGCGAAGACTTCCTAAAATAATTAATAGCGCAACCTCAGTTGCTAAGGTAAGCACATGAAATCATTTAATATCGCGGTCATTGGCGAGTGTATGGTTGAGCTACAGAAAAAAGATGATGGGCTTAAGCAAACATTTGGTGGTGATACACTTAATACGGCTTTGTACCTATCTCGCTTAACCCAAGATCACAACATTAAAACAAGCTATGTTACCGCACTGGGCAATGATCCATTCAGCCAAGATATGCTGGATAAGTGGAATGCAGAAGGCATAGACACGAGCTTGGTCAAACAGATCGATGACAAGCAGCCAGGTCTTTACTACATTGAAACCGATGAAACAGGCGAGCGTAGCTTCTATTATTGGCGCAATGACGCAGCAGCAAAATACTTACTTGACGGTGATGATGCATCATTAGTGCTAGATAAACTCTTCTCTTATGATGCGCTTTATCTAAGCGGTATTACATTAGCGATTCTGACAGAGACAGGTCGTACCGCCCTATTGACGTTTGTGGAAGAGTACAAGAAACAAGGTGGTCAAGTTATTTTTGACAACAACTTCCGTCCAAAGCTTTGGAAAAATGAAGAAGAAGCGCAATCTTGGTATCTACAACTGCTTAAATTCACGGACATCGCACTACTGACTTTCGATGATGAGCAAGAGCTTTATGGCGACACATGCATTGAGCAGTGTATTGAGCGCACAACGAAAAGCGGTGTTAAAGAGATCATCATTAAACGTGGTAGTAAAGACTGCCTAGTAGTTGAGGCGGATGCTGCGCATTATGTTGCTCCTAACCCAGTAGACAAGGTTATTGATACCACAGCTGCTGGTGACTCCTTCAGTGCTGGTTTCTTAGCCAAGCGCTTCTGTGGTGGCAATGCCCGTGACGCTGCGTTTGCAGGCCACTGTGTCGCTGGCGCAGTGATTCAGCACCAAGGTGCGATTATTCCAAAAGAAGCTATGCCAACACTGTCTCTGTCTTCTTAACTTGGTGTGAGCATGACGTCATGAAGCGTCATGCTATGCTCAATTAAAGCCGAAGATTAGACTGAACAATAGATTTTAAGGCACTGATAATAAAAAATTTATCGGTCAATTTATACGTGAGATATTATCCATGACGACATTAAATGAACAACTGGCTAACCTGAAAGTTATTCCTGTAATCGCTATCAACCGTGCTGAAGACGCTATCCCTCTAGGTAAAGCGCTTGTTGAAAACGGCATGCCATGTGCAGAAATCACGCTACGTACAGAATGCGCAATCGAAGCGATTCGCATCATGCGTAAAGAGTTCCCAGACATGCTAATCGGTTCTGGTACTGTTCTGACTAACGAGCAAGTTGACGCATCTATTGAAGCGGGCGTTGATTTCATCGTAAGCCCAGGTTTTAACCCACGCACGGTTCAATACTGTATCGACAAAGGCGTTGCTATCGTTCCTGGTGTAAACAACCCAAGCCTAGTTGAACAGGCAATGGAAATGGGCTTACGCACACTTAAGTTCTTCCCAGCAGAGCCTTCTGGCGGCACAAGCATGCTTAAAGCTCTAACAGCGGTTTACCCTGTTAAATTCATGCCAACTGGTGGTGTTAGCTTGAAGAACGTTGACGAATACCTATCTATCCCTTCTGTACTTGCATGTGGCGGTACTTGGATGGTTCCAACTCAACTCATTGACGAAGGTAAGTGGGACGAGCTTGGCGCACTTGTACGTGACGCAGTGAATCACGTCGCAAAATAATTCATTTGATTGCATATTATCTTCAAAGCGAGCCTATTGGTTCGCTTTTTTGGTTTAAGCTACTTCTGATTCATACTTCGATAGGATGACAATGTTTGAAGTCACGCGCCTAAGGCTCTTGTTTTTAGTCGCTTTAAGAACCACCGCAACCTACTTTTTTAAAAACAAACTTCTAATCCAAAATGGATAAACATTATATATTCTCAACAACGAAGTCACACTCTTAACATCTAACTCTATGATTTAAAATGGAACTAATAGTATTACAAATAATCACAAACAAAAGACATTAGTTTTGTAAATCAATCTTTACAAAATCATTTTTAAAGCCCCGTATGTCATGGCTTTGTCAATATTTTTATATATCAAAAAGCTCTTGGTTTGGATCACAATAAAAGCATATTGTAGTACAAATATACCTATAAAAGAGTAATCTAGGAGTCAGTTAATGATCACACTTAAAAGGCTGAAAAAATGACTATTGATACTCTTGTTGTTCTTGCCTACTTCTTCTTTCTTGTAGCCATTGGTTGGATGTTCCGTAAGTTCACAACATCAACAAGTGATTACTTTAGGGGGGGAGGCAAAATGTTGTGGTGGATGGTTGGTGCAACCGCCTTCATGACACAGTTTTCAGCATGGACGTTTACAGGTGCCGCAGGACGCGCGTTCAGCGACGGTTTCGTCGTTGTAATCCTATTCTTAGCCAACGCATTTGGCTACTTCATGAACTACATCTATTTTGCTCCAAAATTCCGCCAGCTTCGCGTTGTTACCGCAATCGAAGCAATTCGTCAGCGTTTTGGTAAAACTTCAGAGCAATTTTTCACTTGGGCTGGTATGCCTGACAGCTTGATTTCAGCAGGCATCTGGTTGAACGGTCTCGCAATTTTTGTTGCTGCTGTATTCAACATTCCGATGGAAGCAACCATTGTTGTTACAGGTCTGGTACTTATGCTGATGGCGGTAACCGGCGGTTCTTGGGCCGTTGTTGCATCTGACTTCATGCAGATGCTTGTTATCATGGCTGTGACAATCACCTGTGCAGTTGCAGCATACTTCCACGGTGGCGGCCTCAGCAATATCGTTGCGAACTTCGATGGCGACTTCATGATTGGTAACAACCTGAACTACATGAGCATCTTCATTCTGTGGATTGTATTCATTTTCATTAAACAATTCGGTGTAATGAACAACAGCATCAACGCTTATCGTTACCTATGTGCAAAAGACAGCGAAAACGCACGTAAAGCAGCAGGCCTAGCGTGTGTGTTAATGATTATTGGTCCACTGATTTGGTTCCTACCTGCTTGGTACGTAAGTGCATTCATGCCTGACTTCGCAGAACAATACGGTTCAGTTGGCGCAGATGCCGCTTACCTAGCATTCGTACAAAACGTAATGCCAGCAGGTATGGTTGGTCTTCTAATGTCAGCAATGTTCGCAGCGACCATGTCTTCTATGGACTCTGGTCTAAACCGTAACGCAGGTATCTTCGTGATGAACTTCTACAGCCCAATCGTTCGCCCACAAGCGACACAAAAAGAGCTGGTAGTAGTAAGTAAAGCAACAACGGTAATGATGGGCTTCATCATCATCGGTATTGGCTTGTTCATCAACTCACTGCGTCACCTAAGCCTATTTGACATCGTACTTAACGTTGGTGCATTGATTGGTTTCCCGATGCTTATCCCTGTGCTTCTAGGTATGTGGGTTCGTAAGACTCCAGACTGGGCTGGTTGGGCAACACTGATTGTAGGTGGCTTCGTTTCTTACATCTTCGGTATCTCTCTACAAGCTGAAGACGTACAGAACTGGTTTAACCTAGAACACGCACTAACGGGTCGTGAATGGTCTGATTTGAAAGTAGCACTGAGCTTAGCAGCACACGTTGTGTTCACTGGTGGCTTCTTCCTAGCGACAACACTGGTTTACAAAGGTCGTACACCTGAGCGTGAAGCGGAAGTTGAGAAGCTATTCGAGAACTGGAACACACCGGTTGTGGCAGAGTCTCAAGAGCAACAGAACCTAGACACAAAACAGCGTTCAATGCTTGGTAAACTAATCTGTACTGCAGGTTTCGGCATCCTGGCAATGGCTCTGATTCCAAATGACATCACTGGTCGCGCTCTATTCCTACTGTGTGGTTCGATTGTACTGTCAGTCGGTGTGCTACTGGTTAACGCCGCTCGCGGTGGTGTAAAAAAGCTCGATGAGCCAGCGGCAATGAAATAGGATAATTCTTAGGTAAACATTACCAATGAAATCAAAACGCCCAAGCAGAAGTGCTTGGGCATTTTTTTATCGTTTCTTAACTCTTAACAGTGAAGAGCGTTTCTTTGCCATGAAACGAAAGACATTTATGGTTAGGGCCCTATTGTGTAAGTGCCTTCGCTCTAAGCTTTTGGTCTAATTCGTACAAGTGTTCTGCGGCTTGCATATGTTGAGGATAATCCGCAAATTTCTCTCGCTGCTCTAACGTCATCTTACAAGTTTCATCCACCAGCATTAGCGTCCAATACAACTTAGTCGTGCGTAGCATTGCCAGCAGTGGTTTCAACACCTCTTTTTCGTAGACTTGAATCAGCTGTTCGATCCACTCTTCACGTTCGTCTTCAGTTGAAATTGAGCCTTCAATCGCGGTAATGACGTTTAAATATTTTGTGTTCGCCTTGAGCTTGTCCATGACGGATTCCGTCTCTTTGGCCAGCTCTTCGAGCTCTTCTCTGATCGCAGCGATCCAACCCGCCTGAGTGAGCGCGTCAGCGTCAATTGTCTCAATATCAGATTTAATACGACGCTCAACGTCCTGCTGTGTTTGCTTAACGACAGAACGGACTTTTTGAAAAGGAAGTTGGTACTCCTTACCCAGCTCAGTGATCAATGTGTGAAAACCACCATTGGGTAAATGCAGGTTCTCTTTAAAGGTCGCCAAAGCTGCCTCTTGCTTGGATGTAAGGTTACTCATTCTCTGTCCTTTAATCTCTTCTTACTCTCGACGGACTGCCAAGCATAACATCATCCGCCGACTGTTTTGGAGAGAGCCTTTCTATGAGAACCTATTATCTCTTCAAGTGACGAGATAATAGGCACCCTAAGTATTAAATGGTATAACTCATCACAACGAATCGTCGATGCTACGCCTGCTCCTGCGAAACTGGCTCGGGTGATAATTTCGCAACTGCTTCAACAACGAACTGTTTTCTCAAATCACCATGATTGGGATTTTTGCAATAGCTTTGTGTTATACCAATCTCAATTTAAATCTTCATTGACTTCGTCATACCCGCTTCAGCGTGCCCTTTAAAGTTACACGCAAATTCAACGTTATTGTCACCGTGGAAGTGCCACATAAACTGACGGGCCTTTTTGGGTTCTACGACAATAGAGTTCTTGGTGTCATGTTCCATGCCCGCCATTGCTGCCATCATTTTGCGGTGGCTCTCTAGCTCTTCTTTACTACCAATCGAGAATTCATGAGGCTCATTGCCTGCATTCATTACCACAAACTGCACCACATCGTTTGGCTCGATCTTAACTTCTTTTTTGAAAGTGATGGTTTTGTCGTCATTGAGGACCACATGAATCACTTTGTCTGGTTTAGCGCCATTCGCTGGCATCCCTACACTAGATGTACGTTGCATTCCCATCATACTCGAGTGATCCATAGTAGAATGGTCCATCATTTCATGATTCATCGAGCTGTGAACCATCTTTCCATGGTCCATTTTAGAGTGGTCCATCTCTGCAAAAGTAGAAGAAGTAAATAGAGTTAAGCTCAAAGCGATAATTGTCTTTTTCATAATAATTCCTAATGTTGTTTTGACCCAGCGAAAGTCTCACCGGGCCATTTAATTTAATAACCTAGAGAGAACCTATTTCAGGTCTCGCTGTTTCCACAAAACAAAAATAGCGGGGATCACCAGCAGAGTCAGAAGTAACGCTGAGGCCATACCTCCTATCATTGGGGCTGCAATTCTCTGCATGACTTCAGAGCCTGTACCCTGCCCGTACATAATTGGAATCAAACCGATGATTACCGTCAGAACCGTCATCATCACCGGGCGAACTCGTAAACCAGCCCCTTCACGAATCGCATCCAGCAGATCCTTGTGCTGCAGCGGTGTGTGCGTATTCTCGTGGTCTTGTTTTTTGAAATTCCACGCTTGGTTGAGATACACCAACATAATCACTCCTATCTCCACTGCAACGCCAGCCAAGGCAATAAAACCAACGCCTACGGCTATCGAGAAGTTGTAGTCGAGGTAATGCATCAACCACACCCCGCCAACCATCGCGAGCGGTAAAGTCAGCATGATTACCATGACTTCTCCAACACGTCGGAAACTCAAGTAAAGTAAGAGCATGATGATTGCAATAGTGATTGGCACCACAATGCTCAAGCGCTCCTTCGCTCGCTCCATATATTCGTATTGCCCAGACCAAGCCAGCGAGTAACCAGCAGGAAGCTCTAGTTGTTCTGCCACGGCAAGCTTGGCATTTTCTACATAAGTTCCTAAGTCACGCCCTGCAATATCGACAAATACCCAACCGTTTGGACGCGCATTTTCCGTCTTGATCATTGGCGGACCATCTTCGTAACGCACGTCAGCGACGTCGGCTAACGCGATGCGCGCACCATTCGCAGTTATCAAAGGCAGGTTTTGCAACTTGATCACCGAATCACGATACTCTTGCGGGTAACGAACATTAATCGGATAACGCTCTAAACCTTCTACCGTCTCACCGACATTCATTCCGCCTACCGCTGTTGATATCACTTGCTGTATTTCAGCGATGTTTAGGCCATAACGCGCAGCAGCTCGGCGATCAATGTCGATAGTGACATAACGACCACCGGCTACACGCTCCGCATAGACAGACGCGGTTCCCGGTAAGTCATTAAGAATAGGTTCAATATCTGCCCCTATCTTCTCGATCACTTTCAGATCAGGTCCTGCAATCTTGATCCCGATTGGAGTCTTAATCCCCGTCGCCAACATATCGATACGAGTTTTGATTGGCATTACCCAAGCATTGGTTAGGCCCGGGAATTGAATCAGGTTATTGAGCTCATCACGCAGCGACTCCGGTGTGACACCGTCACGCCAGGTGTCTTTCGGTTTAAACTGAATCACCGTCTCGATCATGGTTAGTGGCGCGGGATCGGTCGCTGTTTCTGCTCGGCCAATCTTGCCCCACACCGTTTCGACTTCAGGAATGGTTTTAATCAACTTGTTCGTTTGTTGGAGTAATTCACGCGCTTTACCTATCGAGATACCCGGATAGGTCGTCGGCATGTACATCAAATCGCCTTCATCCAGCGGTGGAATAAACTCGCTGCCTAGCTTACTGGTTGGGTAATACGCAGATGCCATCAAAGCCAGTGCTACCACGATGATCGTTTTCGGGAAACGCAAGCTTAGATTAAGCAATGGGCGATATAGACCGACCAAACCTTTATTGATTGGGTTCTTATGCTCAGGAAGTACCTTACCGCGAATGAAGTAACCCATAAGCACAGGCACTAAGGTAATCGCTAAGCCCGCAGACGCCGCCATTGCATACGTCTTAGTAAACGCCAGCGGTGAGAACATCTTGCCTTCTTGACCTTCTAGAGCAAACACAGGCACGAAACTCAACGTAATAATAAGCAGTGAAAAGAAAAGCGGTGCCCCCACTTCTTCAGCAGCTTTACCTATCACTTGCCACCGATTGTTATCATTCAGCGGTGTGCGCTCAATGTGTTTATGCACGTTCTCAATCATCACGATCGCGCCATCAACCATAGCGCCGATAGCAATTGCGATCCCGCCTAGAGACATGATGTTGGCGTTGATTCCTTGCCAGTGCATCACGATAAATGCCGACAAAATACCAACTGGAAGGCTCAATGCGATGACTAATGATGAGCGAATATGGAATAGGAATAACGCGCACACAATCGCGACCACCAAGAACTCTTCAGCAAGCTTCTGCCAAAGGTTTTCTACTGCTGAGTCAATCAATGTTGATCGGTCATAGGTCGCAACAATCTCAACCCCATCCGGCAGGCTACGTTGTAAATCATCAAGCTTGGTTTTTACTTGTGCGATCACCTCACTGGCGTTCTCACCAAAGCGCATCACGATGACTCCGCCAACGGCTTCACCTTCTCCATTAAGCTCTGAGATACCGCGACGCATCTGAGGGCCAAGATTCACGTCAGCTATATCACCAAGTAATAACGGTGTACCTTTAGCGGTCACTTTCAAAGGCAATGCTTTGAGATCGTCAATGCCACTCAAATAGCCCGACGTGCGCACCATATGCTCAGCTTCGGCCACTTCAATAACCGATGCGCCTGTTTCTTGGTTACCGCTTTGAATAGCATTGTTGACCTGCTTCAGTGTGAGGTCGTAGGCACGCAATTTAGCGGGATCAATTTGCACTTGATACTGCTTAACCATGCCACCAACCGTCGCCACTTCAGACACACCATTGACGGTTTGCAGCTCATACTTTAAGAACCAGTCTTGCAGGCTACGAAGTTCCGCCAGATCATGCTGACCAGTTTTGTCTTGTAGAACGTAACTGTAGATCCAGCCCACACCGGTCGCGTCTGGGCCAAGTGTTGGCTTAGCACTGACTGGCAGCTTAGGCGCGACTTGGCTCAGATACTCCAATACCCTTGAACGTGCCCAATACATGTCGGTGTCATCGTTGAAGATGATATAAACGTACGAATCACCAAAGAACGAATAGCCCCTAACGGTTTCAGCGCCAGGTACTGCGAGCATTGCTGTAGTAAGCGGATAGGTCACCTGATCTTCTACCACTTGCGGCGCTTGTCCCGGATAGCTGGTTTTGATAATAACTTGCACATCAGAAAGATCCGGAATGGCATCGACGGGCGTATTCTTCACACTGTAGAGGCCACCTAAAGTCAGAGCGATAGTGGCGACAAGCACCAAGAATCGATTGCTGATCGACCAGCGAATAATTGCATTAATCATCACTACTCCTCAGCCGACTCAATTTTCTTCAACACGTAATCCGTGCCAGATTTAACCACCAGGAAACGCACTTTTTGTCCCTCTTTGTAATCATCAAGTGGAATGTCATCGCTAGCGGTGAAATTCATCTCTCCGGCTTGCCACTGCCACTCATCAACGGCTTGGTGATTCACTGTGATCATGCCAAAATCAGCCATCAGCATGGTGATATCGCCTTCGACCCAGACTTCCGTCGCCATTGTGTTATCACTTTGGCTCACTTCGGTGACTTGGAATTGGCCTGAATCCGTCTTCTCCATTTTAAAATCGATCGCCTGACCGTTCGCTAAGCCAGATAAATCAACCTCATCAGAGAAGGTAAAGTCCATTACCATTCCTGGCCAATCCCACTCTGGAACCGGTTGATGCTCAATAGTTGCCATGCGGTGCCCCACCATTAGATTAGTGATATTGCCTTTTGCCCACACGGAATCGCTCATCTGCATTGGCTCTTCATTGATTGAAGAGATTCGAGACAAATCTGCGGTTTGGCTAGACTCCGAATCCAACATGAAGTGAGCAGACGTAACGACGCTCACCCCCTGTTCGAGACCTTCAAGCACTTCGACACGATCGCCCGCTTCGCGCCCTACACGAATACGATGTGAGCGATATTTGCCATCACCTTCAGACAACACCACTCGCGTCATGCCACCCGAGTGAATCACCGATGAGCGTGCTACTGTCAGGACTTGATCGTCACTTTCTGGTTTGAGCGTGATGTTCGAGAACATATTGGGCTTTAGCTCACCATTAGGATTGGGGAACTTAAGCCGCACTCGCAGTGTTCGAGTGGTTGGATCTAGGATTGGGTAAACGTAATCCACTCGACCGCTCCATTCGCCCCCCGGAACCGCATCTAACGTCATCGAAGCTACAGTGCCTTGCGAAATCCAATGTGCTTGACGTTCAAACACCTCTGCATCAACCCAAACTTCTTCCAACGGGCCGGCGCTAATGACCGCTTGAGCAGGAGAAAGATAACCACCCTCTCGAATGTTTAAGGTTGCGATAACTCCATCGGCTGGCGCTTTTATCTCTATGGTTTGCGATGCTTTGCCACGTCTCACGATTTGATTGATCTGTTGTTTATCAACCCCCAAAGAGACCAGTCGTTCCTTTGCACCTGAGATCATACCTTTACGACCCGTTTTGTAAGCGCTCAACAGCTCTTCTTGTGCCTTAACTAACTCTGGAGAATAGAGTGTAAACAGCACCTCACCATTAGATACCGTTTCACCGACCGCGTTAATAAATAGGTCTTGAACCCACCCCGCCGCACGGACGTTGGTCTGCCACAGACGACTTTCATCAAAGGCAACGTAGCCCACCGTCTCTATTTTTGGCGCCAAAGGTTCTAACATCACAGACTCGGTTTTTACCCCAAGGTTGTTCTCCACTGCAGGGTCAATGGTGACCGTTCCCGGTTTATCTTTTTTACCTGCCAAGTCATCAGCATAAACAGGAACTAAGTCCATCCCCATTGGTGACTTACCCGGCTGGTCTCGTTGATAATTCGGATCCATCGGGGCAACCCAATAAAGCGGCTCATCTGCGCTTTTTTCTGACATTTCTCCACTCATAGCAGCGTGGTTCATCGGGAAAAATTGGCTCGTACCAACACCGATTGCTGCGCCAACGACAAGAGCAATACTTGCGACTGTAAATGATTTCATGATGTTTCCTTATTGCGCTTGTGGCGTTGTCTTTGATGATTGAGAAGGCTGGTGATATGAGCCACCAACAAGCGCAGCCAATTGGCTGTTAACTATGTTTAAATCGGTAATTAATCTCTGCTGTTCTAGCTCGATATTGAGCGCATTAGTCATAGCAGTGATCACGTCATTAAATTGCGCAGTGTTATTTTGGTAACCGCGTTCAACGGCCTTTGTGGTTGCATCAGCTTGAGGAATAAAGCTGTTTTGATAACGTTCGATACGCTGAGATAGGTTGTCTCTATCCACTAAGAGCGCATTCACTTTAGCGTTCATTTGACTAAGAAGCGTCTCTTTCTGAGCTCGGGCATAGCCCACTTGGTACTGAGCAGCTTCAACACTCTTGTCTTGACGATTACCCGTGAATATCGGGATATCCATGGTCACATAGGCGCTGACCAAATCTGACGCCGGATTACCTTGCATATTATTCGCTTGTCGATAGGCATACATCACCTCGACACCGAACTGCGGTAGATACGCTTGCTCTGTAATCTCTACTTGCGTTTCGTTGACGGTGATAGCCGTATCCGCAGCACGAACCATAGGGTGTGACTGCAATAAAGCGTAGTATTGGGATTGACCAACGTAAGGCTTCAACTGGTCTTCTAAAGCTCGCCAATTCAAGGCGTTACTGGCGTGAATAGATTGAGGTTGTACGCTTGGTTGTGACGCATCGGCAGCAAAATTTGCCTGTGATGAACTCAACCAGTCTGAACCTAACCACTCAGAAAGCTGAGCGATAATTCGACGCTGTTGTTGCTGATTGGCTTGCAGCTTTTCATCAAACTTAGCGACATTCAGTTGAGCGTTGAGCAGATCCTGAGCTTCGCTGTTACCGATCCCATAATTGGTCTCAACAAAACGCTCAAGCTCTACCATTAAACGGCGCGTTTCTAACAAGGTTGAACGTGCAGCTTGTTGATAACCCAGCTCCAACCATAGTGTGGTAATGGTGTTGGTGATCTCTCTCTCTCGAACAGCAACTTGCCAGTCAATACCATCCGCTTGCTGGCTTGACTGACGCGCCTTTAAATCCAAGGTCGATCCACGTTCAAACTGCTGCATTAACCCAACAGAAATATTGGTCATTGGATCTTCGTCGAACTTAAAGCTATCGACAGGAAGACCGCCAAAACCCACTTTTAGTTTTGGATCACTGAGGGTGGCTGAAGCGATACCCGCATGACGAGTCGCTTGAGATTGCGCGATGATCTGCTGACGTCCGCTATCACGCTGCAAGGCTTGGTCAATAAGCAATGCTAACTGGCGCTCTTGGGCTTGTAGAGTCTCTACTTCGCTCGCAAGTACAGCACGACTTCCGTTTGTAGAGGTATCTGCCTCATTTGACGATGCTGCCATCACAAATGCAGGCATCGCTATCAAGCTGGTGCACATTGGCAGCACCAACCATCTCGATTCAATATTCACAAGAATAAATCCATTTTGTGGCGTTAAAAAAACGCATAGATCGCACCTAGGCTCAACCTCGTAGGTTGGTCATAGGTAATGAGATTTGGGAATTGTGAATTAAGCGGAAGGCGGTCTTAGAATAGACTGAATGCGCGCAACTTTATTACCAATAATCACAGAGTGATAAGGGGCAAGCGAGTAGGCAAAACTGGATAAGGAATTGATAGATTGGATTGGATAGGACCAACTTAGGCAGATGGACACACAGCAATTTGCTCCCATGTCCCCACTGTGTGCGCAATGAGAAGTCTCATGTTGTCCCATATCATGCATAGATTGATCATCACTAGAAACATCGCACATTGAAGACATTGCATGAGTCATCATACTCGCGTGATGGCAAGACATCGTCTCTTTATCCATCATCTGCATTTCCATGGTTGACGCACTGGAGACAGACGTCGACATCAACATCGCGAAGATGCTGAAGATCGTAATCCAAAATGTCTTAAGTGAGTGCGTCATAATTGATCCATATATTTTGAACCGTCAGTATAAAGGTTACCCCAAGGGTAAGGTCAACGATTCTTTAGAGAAATATAGCCCTAATATTGATTGAACGCCCTTAAACACCTATCGTCAATCTTCACTGATTGTTAACTCTGACACCATAACAATATGTTACTAGGCACACATCAAACCACTCAAAAACTCTGAAACCAGCACTCAAAGACAACAAAACGCCTACAAGTGACACATTAATGTTACATTTTACATGCTCTTACATCTTAAATGTGAAATACTCTACGAGTACTTACAGGCAAGAATACAGTGAAACGCGGATTATAAGGATGTATATGCGTCAACTATCTATCTCTTTAAGAGTGAAACTGGGTTATGCGATCTGCTTACTCTTTTTCATCATCTCGGGCTTTGTTAGCTTTCAAGGGATCCAAACCCTGTCTAACGGTTTTAAACACTACAGTCTATTGAGTGGGCAAGCTGAAGAGTCCAGCAATATTGAAACCCACTTTCTACAAATGCGCCTCACCTCTGAACGCTACCTAGCAACGCTTGATGACCAATATCAGCAAGCTTATCTCGCCAATAAAAGCGACATCGACCAACAACTGCAATCTTTACTCAGCCAAACTCAACACGCCGATAGCCTAGAACGCCTTTCTCAGGTTCAACAGAGCATTACTGCCTTTGACCAAGCTTACCAGTTGATGAGTCAGAGCCAGCAATTAATCCACCAGCTAGTCACAGTTGAGATGGTGAAAAGAGAAGAGAACGCGCTCAAAGCAGCTCAGAGCTTACTTTACGAGTCTTACAATAACGACGACTCCAACGCGAGCTTGTACGCTGGCATGCTTATGGAGAGCTTCTTAGCCGCGAAAATCGCAGTGCTAAGTTACTCAAACGACGGTAATCCAAAAACTTACGAAACAGGCCAAGATCTTTTTGAATATGCCCTACCCGGCATTGAGGGTGACATCCGCTCTCTAGAGTCATCAGATTACCAAGCAGAATTAATCGATAGCTTCACCGCTCAGCGCGAAGCCTACGCAACGGGTTTTGAGCAAGTCCACCTACAGAAACTTGAGAACGCACAGCTTCAAACTCAGCTAACCAGCCTTGGTGATACCCTCGCCATTGCCGTATTAGATGCACAATCTATCATCGAGCAGCAGAAAAACGCACTTATCCCTGAACTCACAGTAAGTGAAGAACGTTCGATTCAAATCATCGTATTACTCACAGGTATTGCATTATTGGTTGGGACAACGAGTGCGATTCTTGTGACTCGCTCTATCAACAAGGGCATCGCTCAGGTTAAAGAGATCACCAATGAGCTGGCACAAGGTAACTTGAGTGTTGACGTTAAAGTTACTGACCAGAACGAAATTGGTCAGTTACTAGAGAACATGAAAACCACCATCGAGTCGCTGCGCGATATCGTTCAGCAAGTAAATACTTCCAGCTTACGCATTGGTGAAATGTCAGAGTCACTCGATAGCGTGACCACAACGGGCTCAAACAACGCATCGCGACTCAATGACGAAATCATCAACATCTCATCAGCTGTGTCTCAGCTCGCATCAAGCACTTCTGAGATTGCATCTAGCGCTAACCATGCCTCTGAAGTAGCAAGCCAAGCGACTTCAAACGTTGCGATGGGTTTAACAGAAGTAGACAAAACCCTACAAGAGATTGGTCAAGCTGACGAGCAGATGCAGCTGAGCAGCCAGAAAGTGAGCGACCTACATGCTGAGTCGATGAACATTGGCGCAATTTTAGAGGTGATTCAGGGCGTAACTGAGCAAACAAACCTGCTCGCACTGAATGCTGCGATTGAAGCTGCGCGAGCTGGTGAACAAGGCCGTGGCTTTGCCGTGGTTGCAGATGAAGTACGTACTCTAGCGAAACGTACTCAAGAGTCTGCTAGCCAGATCAATGATTTGATCACCTCGTTGCAGCGCGGTGCCAAAGACGCTCTCGAGTCGATCAAAGAGAGCCATGGCACAGTATCTCAAGCTTCGACACAGGCACAGCAGGCTTCTCAAAACCTACATGTGATCAATCAACACATTCAAGACCTTAACCAAGCAAATAGCCAAATTGCAGCTTCGGTTGATGAGCAAGATAGCCTAACGCGCTCTCTAGGTGACAATGCTCAAGGTGCGAATACCATCGCCCAGAGTAACCAAGAATCTGTGGCCAAAATTTCGGAAGCGGCGAGCGACCTTACTGAGGTTGCACACCACCTTAAGAGCCAAGTTGATCGCTTTAAAAGCGCCTAGCTTGTGCCGTAGCCACTGGCAATTGGACATATACCAATAAAAAAGAACCCCGAGTTGATAAGACTCGGGGTTATTGTTTTTGGCTTCAGAGAGCTTTTAATCAGTTATACCAATCACAGTAAGTAAGTGATCAAAAATAGCGCAGGAAAAAGGCTTGAGAACAAGGCAGAATTTTTCGATAAGTAGTTATTCTACAATCAAAAATTCTAACGCAGTTATCGAGCGTTTTAACAAGCTAGGGTGAGCAATTAATTACTACGATTGGTATTAAACTGTAAGCAAAGTAATCAAGCTTTAGACAAGCAGTCAGCATCGCTTGTATCAAGTCCTTGCTGCCAAAACGCCACTTCCATGCGTGTCGCCGTCTTAAAGATGTGAATCAAGTTCTGTCCACGTTGGCTATTGATATCAATTTCCGCCAATAGCTGGTCGAAATACTCAGCCCCTGCCGCTACGCCACTTTGGAACTCTTCACCGCCATAAAGCTCAATCCAGCTTCGGTATGGGTTACCTTCCAAGACTGTGTTCGGATCTTCCAGTAGTGCTTTGCCAATCACAGCGTAACCGATAGAGCATGGTGCCAGTGCCGCGTAGAGATCAACCAAATCACCCGTCATACCGGCATCCAGTACATAGCGTGTATACGCCACAGTACCAAAGTCTTCCGGTTCATTTTCTAGATCCGATTCAGTCAACCCCCACAGCTCACAGTAAGTCACGTGATGACCAATTTCAGAATCCAACAGTGCATGTACACTTGGCAATGCACGACGCATATCCGCCAGCGTATTGGCTTTATAAATCGCTAACGCATAAGCACGGGCATACTGTTTTAGGAATAGAAAATCTTGCTTCAAGTAGTGAAGAAAACACGACTGAGGCAGTGTGCCTTGCGCCAGCGCTTGCACAAACTCATGTTCGGTATAGTCCTGCCAATCTTGCTGACAAGCTGTGATTAAATCTTGATATTTCATGACGCTCCTTATTCAAACGTCGGTACGTAGTCAGCCGCTTTTGGCAGTGATTTGATGATGCCTTTGTCGTACATAAACTGTGCGTAATCATCGTAACGCTTAAGATCGACGGCCGATGGGCGAAGTGCAAAACGCGTTAGAGTGTCGTTCCATGCGCGCTGGTTCAGCTCGTTGTTAAGAGTATCTGGCGAGTAAGCAACAAACTGTTTCCAAGACTCGGTTGGGTGGTTCACGATGTAGGTCGTCGCCTGCTCTAGCGCTTTGTTGAACGCTTTGATCGCCGCTTCATCACGTTTGTTAGCATTCGCAACAAAGATCAGCTCATCGTAAGCAGGTACACCGTGCTCTTCTGGGAAGAAGGCTTTTGCTTTGTAGCCTTCCAGAGCCAGTTGGTTTGTTTCAAAGTTACGCAGGCCGCCCCAAATCGCGTCGACTTTGCCTGATGCCAGAGAAGAAGAGAGTGCCCAACCCACATTGATGGTTTGAACGTCGGTAAACGCAACGTTTTCCTGCGCTAGCATAGTGCCGATCGTCGCTTCTTCGTTACCCGCAATGGCAATACCAATCTTCTTACCTTTAAGATCGGCCAGTGAATCATTCTTGCCATTGTCCAGAACCATTAGCGTGTTCAGTGGTGTTGCGATAAGCGTAGAGGCTCGCACTAATGGAAGACCTGCTGCCACATCCATCGTTAGGCTCGGCTGGTATGTAACGGCAAGATCAACGCGCCCTGCGGCAACCAGTTTGGCTGGGGTGCTTGGGTCTGCTGGTTCTTGAATTTCAACTTCTAAGCCCTGCTCTTCAAAGTAACCACGTTCATGAGCAATCACGATAGGCCCATGGTTCGGGTTTACAAACCAATCTAGCATTAGCGTTACTTTAGTTTCGTCTGCCATGACATGGCCTGAAACCAACGAAGCCATTAGAGCAGCAGCGCTCATAAATTTACTATTTTTCACGGTTAACCTTTCCTTTTGAACTTTCTATTTTTATAGATTTTGTTTAGTTGCGGCTTTCCCAAGGGATCGCCTTTTTGAGTAATTTGTCTGTAACAAAGTAGAGTGAGATAGAGAGCACAGCTAAGATAAATAGCGCAGCAAACATCTCATCAATAATCATTCGTGCGTTAGCTTGTAGCATCAGGTAGCCAAGCCCTTCACTTGAACCCACCCATTCACCGACAACCGCACCAATTGGTGCAATCACTACAGCCACACGTACACCTGATGCCAAAGTCGGCAGTGCCGCTGGCAGCTGGATATGACGTAACCTTTGCCATTTGGTGGCGCCCATGGTTTGAGCCAGATCGAGATAGCCACGCGGGGTATTGCGTAAACCGTCGTAGCAGCACGTAGTCACTGGGAAGAAAATAATGATCGCCGCCATCACAACCTTCGAAGCGATACCGTAGCCAAGCCACAGCATCAGGACTGGCGCAATTGCAAAGACAGGAACAGCCTGACTTGCGATCAGAATAGGCAGCAACCAACGTTTAAGCGGTTCGAATAGCAACATTTGAAGTGCGAAGAACAAACCCATCGATAAGCCAAGTAGCAACCCCAGTAGGATCTCTTGGGCGGTAACCCATGTGTGCTTGAACAACACGTCATAGCGTTCAATCAGCTTGTTAAACACTTCCATCGGAGCTGGCAAAATAAAGCTCGGCATTTCAAACACCACAACCACCAACTGCCACAGACCCAGAATAATTACAGTACTTATCACGACACGCAGTAACGGGCTCATAGAGTGATTCTTATAGTTCGATGCCGATTGAGGCTTGGCTAGCGCTTGGGAACTATGCATAGTCTTGCTCCAACTGCTCTAATATTTTCTGCTGAATGCTCGCGCACTGACCATCTAGGGTTCTTGGAGGCAATGTTGTCGGAACTTGCAGTGATTGAGCAGATGCGGGTGAGCCTTGCAACACGTAAAGGTTGTGTGCCAAGCGCACCGCTTCTTGTGGATCATGAGTAATCAAGACCACGGTTTTATCTTGTAGCAAGTGAGCCGCTAAGGTTTGCAGTTTGTGCCTTGTTACCGCATCTAACGCGGAGAAAGGCTCATCCATCAATACGATAGGTTTGTCTTGCATAAGCGTTCGCGCTAACGCAACACGTTGACGCATGCCACCAGACAGTTGTTGTGGCATAGCGTGAGCATAATCAGCAAGCCCAACCGATTTCAGCAAAGACAAAGCTCTTGCGTGGTTGTCTGCATCGCTTAAAGTACTTTCCAAGCTTTGGGTGTCTTTCCCAGTAAAGCGATGGCTTAGACATACGTTATCAATCACCGATAACCAAGGCAGCAGCAGATCTTGCTGTGCCATGTAAGCAACCTTGCCCTCTAGCGATTGACCATCACTCGTCTTCACGACACCTTGCCACTCGATGCTCTCACCCAATAGACCAGCGAGATAACGTAAAATGGTCGTTTTCCCGCAGCCACTTCTGCCCAATAACACGGTCCATTGAGATGCAGGAATCGATAAGCTCAGGCCTTGTAACGTCGGCTGTTGGTTATCGAGATAACGAATGCTGGCACTGGTGATTTCAACGCCAAGGGATTTAGCGGACATCAGCATGACCTGCGTAGAAGTGATTCACAGGTCCGTGCCCTTGACCGACATTTAATTGATCTGCGTGGGCAATCGCTTCCGAGATATAGCGCTTACCAAGCTCAACGGATTGAGTCAGCTCATTCCCTTGCGCAAGGTAAGAGGCAATAGCCGAAGAAAGCGTGCATCCCGTTCCGTGAGTGTTCTTGGTTGGGAAGCGTTTTGCGCTGATGAGAGCAGTGCTTGTTGGCAAAATCATTAGGTCATTGCTGTTTTCGTCTTGCTCTAAGTGGCCACCTTTCAACAGCACTGCTTTCGCACCCAACGCGCGAAGTTCTTCAACCATATCTTGCATGTCGGCTTCGCTTTCAGGAACAGGTTTCCCAGTCAATGCAGCGCCTTCCGGCAAGTTAGGTGTAATGATGTCGGCAAGTGGAATAAGCGTTTCTTTCAAGGTACTGATGGCTGACTGCTCAAGCAACAAGTCGCCACTGGTCGCAACCATTACTGGGTCAATAACCAGATGTTTGGGTTGATACTGCTTAATCTTATCCGCTACAACCTTGATGATGTTTGAATCTGCCAACATGCCGACTTTGACCGCAACGACGTTCAGGTCACTGAATACTGCATCAAGCTGGCTTGCAACATGATCTAATGGAATCGGAAAGATGGCGGAAACGCCTTGTGTATTTTGCGACGTGATTGCAGTGATCACTGAACATGCAAAACTACCGGTCGCAGACATGGCTTTGATATCGGCTTGAATACCCGCGCCGCCGCCACTGTCTGAACCCGCAATGGTTAACACAATTGGAGTGCTTGAAGAAATGGACTGAATGTCGATTTGGGTGCTGGAATGCTGTGTCATGGTCGCTCCTACCATCTAAAAGACGCAGGAGAACTGAACTAAAACCGAGATGGCAGGCACCAGAGATCGAAGGATCGATGGAATGAAAGTCGGTACCGCATAGGTTTTAGTATCAATAGTTCCCTACGCCAGTACTAACTGAATCAGGTTCAACGGGTCTCGAAATTCGATCTCAGCAAATACAACATGGTGTAATTGCCCCCCGACTATTTGCATCCATACTAACAGCACTCTTGAGAGTGAGGTAATCATTTTGCAGATTATTATTTACTAAAGCGTGAACGAAATCGTTTTTGTGCGCAAATTCGTCAGGTATTTTGCGTTGTTCACTTTTTATCTCTTATCTTTAATCAACACTTCGAGCTCGTCGTTGCGCGCCTCAATTCGGTTTCTACCTCGCCAATAACGGCAAACGACTTTATCTATTCTAGATTTGTTCTCCTTTAGCGGCCTTCAAAGACAACCTGATTGAAGTCGATCCAGCCATTAGTAAGAAGATCCATCGCATTCACTTTATGAGAGATTCTCATATCTTGCGCGCATTGAAAAAGAGGAATATAGATCGCTTTTCGAATCAATTCGCGCTCAATTCGCTGATAACCTTGTACACGCTTACTTTCATCAGATTGAGCCAAATTATCAAAGACTTGCTGTTCGAACCAAGTCTTTGATTGCTTATTCAGAGTCGCCGTCACGGTGTTAGTGCACAACAACCATCCGAGCCAGGAACTCTCTTTATGTTCACCAAACACCTCACCAGAAACAATAATATCCGCACTCGATTGTCGTTCTACTTGGTCAAATTCAGGGTATGGCAGCACGGTAAGGTTTGAGTTTAAGCCATGCTGACATAGCAAATCAGTGATGTTTTCAGCCGCTTCAATATGCCCAGGCAGCTGATAAGTTAACACCTCCAGCGGTACCTGATTCGCGAAAGACAAGTCCACTGCTTTACCAAGTTTTAAGGGTTCAAGGCTTGTCATTCCTGAGGCTCGTCGATAAATCATAGTGTCTCTCACACCATTCATCGGCAAGGATTGCAGCAACTGTTGGATGTATCGACGATGATTTGCCAACTTCATCCATGCGTTGTTTGCACTGTTTAAACAAGCGTAGATACAGCCCTCTTCCCACTGTTGTACCTGTGTGAATTCATCAGCAATATCCGGGGCAGAGCTGCCATGCACAATATCGCAATGCATTTGAAAGTCATTTGCAGATAAGCCCATGTTCCAGATTTCTACGCCATCTAGCCAAGGTCGATAGCCGTGATAATGAGGAGACGCAGTAAGTAGCGTTCGGTAATCGGTTTGCTCTACCAATCGAAACGCTCCACTTCCGACTATCGTACCGTAGCTGTTCAATTTGGAAACCGATAGCGCACCATGCGCCATCAGCCTTGGCAGATAATGAGACAAACGTTTGGAGCGAATTCGTAAGGTGTACTCGTCGACCACAGAAAACTCATCAATGAGTAAGAACAGACCTCGGCTCACCGAGTTTGACGAGATGATCGATTCATAGGCTGCCTTCACATCAAATGCAGTCAGTGCTGAGCCATCCCAGAACTTAAGTGACTTACGCAGTCGAACCTCTAGCATATCGCCTGTATGCACCCAAGTTTGCGCTAAATCGCCTTCCAACTGGCCTGTATCTCTGTTGAAACGTAACAGGTTCGCATAGAGGTAATCAGCGATGTGCTGTTCAGTACGCCTGGATATTTCATAGGGGATCAAGCTGTGCGTCGCTCGATAAAAAGGGATTTGGAGGATGTCTTGCTCGCTATCTTGCTGTTGATATTGACTAACGAACTCGGCAATAAACTGATCTCGATCTTTGTTTCTGATTAGGTTCAACGCTTGATCGGCTTTTCCCTCGTTCATCCAGAACTTAGCTTGTTCGATTAGTGTGGTGTTTACCGACTCTTTAAGCAGAAGCTGAGGCAAATTACCTCTGCCAACACCCGACTTCCAATCAATGATCGACTCTTCCACCAGCCTTTTGATAACCAACTGAGCGTTACGACGCGTGCAATTCAACGCTTTCGTAATGTCATCCAATGAAATCGGTGTCCATCGACCTATCTCGAATCCAAAATCTCGCAAAAATACCAAAGCTAACCAATAACGCATAAAGGTGAAATCCTAAAATTATATTTCTATTTTTCTTCATCTTTTATTTTCAAATAATAACCGTGTTACCAAAAATAAAAAGGATATTTAGATGAATACGTTAGCTGAGTCTCATGGCTCCATCTGGAAGAATAGAACCTTCGTTACGTTGTTTAGCAGTGCTCTGTTTGTGAGCTTTGCGAGCCAAATCTACACACTTGCATTACCGTTGTTAGTGTATGAATTGACCCAATCCTCCGAGTGGATGGGTTGGATGAGAGCCGTTGAGTTTCTGCCCAATCTATTGCTGGCTCTATTTATTGGCGTGTGGGTTGACCGCAGTGATAAAAAGCAGTGGTCGCTGACCATGTTACTTGGTCAGGCTATGACGGTGTTTATCTCGTTCCTGGCGGTTGAGTTCCTAGCTGAGCCATTATGGGTTCTGTTTCCATGTGCTTTCTTGATGATGGCGTTTAACTACGGCTACCACAATGCGCGTATGTCGATTCAGAAAAGCGCGCTTTCTCATGAAACTCAAAATGTGGCCACAGCTCGAATGAGCTCCTTGGGCAGTTTTATGGAAACCGTTGGACCTGTGCTCTCTGGAGCCATCATGTTACTGGCGACGATTCACAACGTCTTTATCGGTGTTGCGCTTTTAATGCTACTGGCTTTTTGGCAGCTCAAAAGGCTCGACGTAAAAACACCCATCAACAGAGACAAACAAAGCACTTTCAATGCCATAAAAGAGGGATGGCAAGCACTACGCAATGAGCAGAACATGTGGTTAATTACTCTTGCAGTCATGATCATCAACACAACAGGTGCCGTATTCTGGATTCAGGCAATCTACTATGCCAAAGCAGATTTAGGGTTAAATGCAGTGGGAGTCAGTTATCTGATCGTCGCTTCTGGCATTGGTGGTCTTATTGGTGCATTCAGCGCCGACAAATTACGCAAGAAATGGGGGCTGGGATGGCTTCTCATTATCTCTATCGCACTCGAATCCATCGGGTTTGTTATTCCACTTATAATGGATAATCAAACAGCGCTTATTGCTGGGTTCTTTTGGGTGTCCGCTGTGGGTCTATATAGCAGCATCTGTATCTGGAGTTACCGCCAAGAAGCCTTTGATGTCAGCGTTCTCGGTCGAGTAAACGGGTTAACAGGCTCGCTATTCAAACTCCTAATGCCATTTGGCCTTGCTAGTTCTGGCTACTTAACATCACTGATTGGTACTCAGTGGCTGTTCGTGGGGTGTTTTGTTACACAGCTACTAACCGCATTTTGGTTAATGACGACCAGTGTTCGTTCTATTCGCTAATCGCATAATAAGATATACAAACGCCCAAAACGAATTTCGCTTTGGGCGTTAAACAGGTACATTGCGCTAATAACTAAGGCTCTTAGTTTTGATCGATTTCTAACTAGACTCACCCTTACTCAATAGAGGCTGATGTTATTAATGAACCTTGAAGACCTCAATCGCGCCTCGTAGGTCTGTGGTTTGTTGATTCACAACCTCCGTCGAGCGCGTATTGTCAGACACGCCTTCAACATTAGTAGTTGTCGTATCTCGAATTACCACAATATTCTGCGCGACTTCATTACACACCATACTCTGCTCTTCCACCGCTGCTGCAATCTGTGTGCTGCTGTCCAAGATTTTCTGCATCTCGTCCATCACAGCTTCAATTTGTTGGTATGCCACTTGCGAGGATTCTACGCTCAACGTCCCTTTAGTACGACAACCTTTCATAGTCGACACAACCGCTTGAGTTTGGCTCTGCACTGAAGTGATGATGCTCGAGATCTCTTCTGTTGACGTTTGGGTCCGACTCGCTAGAGTTCTTACTTCATCTGCAACAACCGCAAAGCCGCGGCCTTGCTCACCGGCACGTGCCGCTTCAATCGCAGCATTCAATGCCAGTAGATTGGTTTGCTCCGCAATCTCATGGATTACGCCTATTACAGAGCTGATTTGAGAAGAGAGCTCTGACAGATGTTCAATCTCACTCTCTGCCGACTCTAACTCATTAGACAGCTCTGTCACCGTCTGCTTGGTCGATTCAATTTCAACTAAGCCCTGCTGCGCTACCATGAACCCTTTTTGTGTATTGCTCGCTGCATGCTCTGTCGTAGCTGCAACTTCCTTGATGGTTTCCCCCATCTCAGTGATGGCGGTTGCAACGCTGTCAGTTTCAAGCTGTTGTTGTTGTAACGAAAGTTCTGTTTGATGACTGTTAGATCTAAGCTGCACCGATACCGCTCCTAGGTTCTCGACACTGCTTTGTACCTGAGTAATCAGACTCTCAATACTCACAATCAGCGTATTAGTACCCTTAGCAATATCACCGATTTCATCGTTAGATTCTGTTGCTCGCAACGTTAAATCATGATCGCGTGCCACTTGGCTAGTAATGAGATTTAAATTAGAGATACTGCGTTGAATGCTGTTGATCAAGCCGTAAGACAACAGAACAAGTGTAATAATGACGAAAGAGAGCGAAATCAAAATAAACTGGTTAATCGAAGACTGTGCAGACTCAATCTCTTGCTCAAACTGCCTCTCGACACTTTCGAAAATACGGTAGATATCATTGTAGAGGTAATCAGACCGAGCGATGATGGTTAAGGCTTTGGTTTCGTCCACTCCATAAATCGGCACTAACGACTCAAACCCTTGTTGGTATTGCGTTATTTCTTTCAGCAGCTTTGGCATATCATCCACAACAACCTCAAGTTCAACAAGGTGAGCAAGTAAAGACTGTGAAAGCGCATTGAAACGATCGTACTCCGTTGAAAACAGAGCAGAGAAGCGGGTATCAGACGAATTCAAAAACTGAAGCTCTATCCTTTTCATCTCTTGCAGTGAAAGCTCTAAATCTTTCACCTCAATCAAGGTTTTTTCTAGTTTTATCAGTTTTAAGTTACTGATTTCAGTGATCAATACGATAACGATAAGCGCACTGATCGCTAGGCCAGTCAGGCCAAAAAGTTTATGTTTTATTTTCATCAAGCAATTCCAAAGCAGCAATACCGACAGAAGCATCTATTATTTATATTCTTCGCTTCTTTAAAGACCACCCGGCCAAACGTTACTACTTTATAAATTTCTTGTTACATTTGTTCAACCATTTAAAATATGAATGTGTTTCATTTTTGAGAACAGTAGTAAATAAACGTTTGGATTCTGAATAAATTTTATGTTTTCGAGTTACCACTCAAATTTTTAATTGGGAATATCAGCCATTGGACGGGAAGGGATTTTATCGATTTGAATAAAAAACCACTTGTCGAGTGCAAGTGGTTTAGAGTGTTCAATACCATTTCAACGAGCTATGTTACTTGTCATCCAACCGGCTTTTAAACTCAAAGACTTTTTCTGCACAGACATCTACACAGCGACCGCAACTGATGCAGTTTTGCGACATTATTCTTCTATCCCCTTCTTTCAAGGGCTGGCGAAGTATCTCTGGCTCGGGACATACATAAAAACAGTCCATACATTTATCGCAGTCTTCGCGACGAACTGCTTTTACGCGAATCACACTCTTACGACCAATCACACCGTACATAGCACCCAATGGGCATAAATGGCCACACCACCCGTGTTCAACGAGCAGCAAATCGACGACAAACACTAAGACTATGAGAATCCATCCTGCCCCCATGCCAAACACTAAGCCTCGATGCAGGGTCGCCACTGGATCAAGCCACGCCCATAAAACCGTGCCAGTGACTGCGCTGCCCACCAGCAACACACCGATTAACCAGTAACGGATTTGCGGTGACCAACGATAACTCGCTTTCAAGCCCATTTTTCTGCGAAGCCAAGCAGCAGCGTCAGTCACAATATTCATTGGGCAAACCCAACCACAGAAGACGCGTGGCGCAACGATCAAATAGAAAGCAATCACTATCCCCGCGCCCGCGAGCACCGTGAGTTCAGGTATGTGACCCGCTGCTATGGTCTGCATCACAATCAAGGGATCACTCAAAGGCACTGTCCCAAGAAGCAGACTCGATGATAGATTGCCTTGCAGGATCCCCCACGTTGGGCCAGCGATAAAACAGACCATAACCGCAATTTGGCATAACCGTCTTAGAATAAGAAACCGATGTGCTCGCCACCAGCCTAAAGTCTCGATCGCTTCTTTACCTGCATTCTTTGCTAGATTCTTAGCCATTATAGATTCCCCTTCTTCAAGGAGTTTAGAGACTCAAGTGCATCAGTGGGAATCACATCTTCAACCGGCGCGTTGTTGAGATCTCTATCGACCTCTTCCCAGCCTAACTGGTAATGTTCACCTAACTTACCCATAGCTAAGTTGGTCGGAATCACCTTAATTGCAGATACGTCAAGAACACACGCCTGTTCACACTTACCACAGCCAGTACAAGCGTCAGAGTGAACGGTTGGGATCAACTTCGCGTGGTATCCGGTTCGATCATTGCGGACATGCTCTAATGTGATCGCTTTATCGATTAACGGACATACTCGATAACATACATCACAACGCAAACCACGCCAGTTAAGGCAGTTTTCGTGGTCGATCAATACCGCCGTACCCATTCGCGCATCATCGATATCTTTAAGTAGTGGGTCCAATGCACCGGTTGGGCATTCCACCACACAAGGGATGTCTTCACACATCTCGCAAGGAATATCTCGAGCATTAAAATAGGGAGTCCCAGAAGGGAGTGGCGAAAGCAGTGTTGCCAATTTTAACGTGTCGTAGGGACAAGCTTGAACACACAAACCACACCTCACACAGGCCGATTCAAACGCCTCGCCCTCTAATGCGCCTGGCGGTCTCACTGGAAGACCAGTTGTATCTCGCGCTTTGCTTTGCATGGATTGCAACCCAAGCACAGTTGCCGCAGCGCCGACCCCTGCCGCGGTTCTTGCGGTGTCACGCAGAAAGCGGCGACGACCTTCAGAGAATTTTGGTTTCGATGACTTCATATACCACCCACTACGCGCAAAGCTGTAGCAACCTTGCTCGTTATTGTTTGCTATCCACGGATTCTTTCTATCAGCTCAATCATTAAAAAGCTCATAGTCAGCTATCTGAGGCATTTGGGCTATCTATATAGGATGGTATGAAAAAGCCATTGACTCAAATCAATGGTTCCCAATTAATACACAAAAGTAGTAGGGATATTTGTCAGCATGATCACATAGTTAACGACAGGCTGAGGAAAAATAATTTCCACACCTCAATCGATATGCACTAAAGTTTATATAAAGAATAATCTCTATTAGATGGACGCGCTAAATGGTATCTCGGAGACGTTTGCTACAATTTTCTTCAGTTGTATTAGTCGTTACTATTTTATACTGCATGACAACTTATAACACGCAAAACTCGAAGTTATATAAAATAACCGTGGCCGTTTCTGAAACTCCACTAAGCGCTCCATTTTTTGTCGCGCAACAACAAGGTATGTTCAGAGATAACGGACTAGATGTAAAAATTATCCCTTGTTTTGGTGGGGTTAAATGCGCTGATTTACTGAAAAACAAATCGGTTGATTACGCTACTGCTTCTGAAACCGTCGTACTTTTCCAGTACGATAAAAACAACAATGTTGAGATTGTATCGAGTTTTGTCAAATCTTATAACGACATGAAACTCCTGACACTTGAACCAGTTGGATTGAAAGAAATAAAAGATCTATCCAACAAAAAAGTGGGAATAGTAAAAGGTAGCGCCAGTGAATTTTATTTTGATCTTCAGTTGATATCGCAGTCATTGCAAGGGATTCCTGTTGAACGGATTTATTTAGAACCGAATAATGTAATACCCGCACTTCTATCCTATCAAATAGATGCAGTTTCAATTTGGGAACCTTATGGATTTTTGTCTAAAGTGAAGTCTACCGTTCCCGTAAATAATATAGGGATGAGTAACATTCATCAGCTATCTTTCAATCTAATCAGAAAGAAAAAAGAAATCTACGATTTAGATAAAGAGGTGGCGTTGCTAGATTCATTGTCAAACGCTATAGATTGGATGCATGAAAATAAAGAATCCACTATTTTTTTAGTTTCCAATAAATTAGATGTCAATATTGACCAAATAAAATGGGGCTGGGATGATTATTTATTTTTACTAACTAACGATATTTCATTAATTTCAAACATGCAAGCTCAATATCGATGGTCAATTATAAATAAAAAATTGAATAATAAAAACCTAGATATCAGAAATATTATCACGAGAACAAGTTATGATATTTATCAAAAGAAGGTTTATGAATGATGAAAAAGTCACTGCTTGTTAAAATGCTTATTCTTTGCAGCCTAAACATTTTGTTGATATGTAACTTAGCTTTAGTTTTAGGGAATCAATACAAAACTAATAACGAGAATAACCTTAATCACCTATTGATTATAGAACTTCAGTTGGATGTAGACCTTTTACGATTATATCTTCAAAATTATGCCTACTACCAAGATGCGAGTAGTTTAAATGAACTGATCGAGTTACAGGAACGATTGAGCGTATCATGGAATCAAAGGAATAAGTTTGTATCAAACAACCTTCATGATATATTAAATCAACTTGAAGATTTACTGCAAAATGAAGTCAAATTCAATAAAGAAAAACGACTCAAAGTAGAAAAAATTAAACTGGTCGAGAGAGATAGCATAATAAAGTCCAGAATGAATATTCTAGTTCAAGAGATGCAGCAGTTTTTAAATCAAACACATAAAAAATCAATACAAAACGAAAAGTCGCAACTAGTCAGCATTATGAAATACTACACACCGGCTTTGATAATACTATCGATAACATCAGTTATTGTTGCTTTCTTGCTTCTCAAGAGCTTCATCAAAGGCTCCAAATCTTTAAATCTGGGCTTTAAACACTTAAGAGATGGAACACTGGATTACAGCATAAATAAAGATGGATTAGATAAAGAATTCCAAGAAATATGTAATGAATTTAATGATATGACGAGATTACTGCATCAGAATGTCGTCAGCAAACAATCAATGCGTTTGGAAATAGAGTCGCAAACAAAATTACTCAAACAACAGAAAAGAAGACTTCAATTACTGGCTGAAAAAGACCCTTTGACAGGCGTTTTAAACAGGCGGGTATTGGAGCGTGAGCTTGTTAAGTCGATGGACAAAAGTGATCGCACAGGGTTAAACCTAGCCGTGGTTTTCATTGATTTAGACAGATTTAAAGAAATTAACGATACTTATGGGCATGATGCTGGCGATATAGTCCTACAAGAGGTATCGAAAAGGCTGATTGAAAGCACAAGAAAAACAGATATTATTAGCCGTTTTGGAGGGGATGAATTTGTTGTTGTATTGGATTTACTTACATGTGAAGAGAAGACAACTAAAATAGTATACAAAATTCTTTCGGAAATTTGTAAGCCAATTGAATATGATGGAAACCAGTTATCGGTAGGTGCGAGTATTGGTGTTGCTTTCTACCCCAAAGATGGAAGAGATGTGTTGAAGCTTGCTGATAAAGCGATGTATGAAGCAAAATTAAGCGAGCAGTCTAAAGTCGTTTTATATAAAGACGATGAATTAGGTTACAATCAGGCAATTTAAAACAAGAATGCCCGTCTACTTCTCTGACTGGCACTCTTTTTTATTGCTTTAATGGTAAACAGCCAGATCGATAAAAATGGTCTGGCGCTTAAGCACCTGTTGGCTAAGTACCACATTGCCAACCAATGCAATCAACCCACATAGATCGTCGCCTCTGGGGCGTGACTATGCATGAAGGCTTGTCACTCTGGTTTACAAACGAAGATATTGAAAGCGAAAGCACAAGATGAATTAAATTGGTGCGTCTGGCCCTTGGTCCTTCAACGTCAATGCCAGAGCAATAATGTTGAAAATACTACCAAAGGCATTAATTGAAACTGCAAGAATAAAAATAGGAAGATTGTAGTAATTTTCCAAACCAACCGTAAAGTATTCGTGTAGGTTTCCAAATACACCGCCAAGGCAGAACAGTAGAATAGCGAAAACCATTGTCGTTAGGTAAATGCGACGGTTAGTGGAGTATTTATAGATAAGGAAGCAGTATGTTGTAAATAGAGTGATTGAAACAGGGACATTCGCCACACTGAGAGGCGAACCTGTGAAAAAATCCACTACTCCACTACAAATCAAAAAGCCAATTGCCATGGCAGTGTAGACATATTGGTATTTAATAACCGTTTTAATCATTATTTATTCCAAATGGTTTAACTTAGTAGATAGGTGTTTACAACAAAAGAGCAACCTAAATTAGCTGCTCTTTGTTCAACAATTTAATCAGAGTTAAAGCGTGTTCTTAAAGATTTCGCCGTCTTTCATGATAAGTTTTAGGTTGTCAGTTGGGTTAACCACAACTTCGATGTCTTCTAGTGGGTTACCGTCGATTAGAAGGATGTCTGCTAGTGCGCCTTCTTCGATAACACCTAATTTCCCTGGGTACGGGTTACGTGGACCAGACATCGCTAGAAGCTGCGCAGAGTTGTAGGTCGCTTGCTTCATAACTTCAGCTGGAGTGAACCACTCTGTACGATGACGAAACTCTTCGTTCGCACGCTTCATCATTTCAGGGTCAGTGATGATGTCAGTACCGAATGCAATCTTGTCGTAACCGATCTTCTTCGCTGTGCGGAAGAGGTTATCAATACCTGAGAATGCTTCACGGTGCTTCGCCGCTTGATCTTCCGTGTAGCCACGAGGGATGTAGGTGTATACGATTACCTGTGGAGATAGCCATACATCGTTATCCATCATGTAACGTAGTGTGTCTTCGTCGATTAGGTTTGCGTGTTCAATACACTTAACACCATTGTCAACTGCGCGGCGGATACCGTCACTGTTGTAAACGTGTGCTGTTACGTAAGTGTTCCAGTCGCCTGCTGCGTCCGTCGCGGCTTTAATTTCAGCCGGAGTGAACTGAACCGTGTCTAGAGGATCAGCGTATGAACCGGTGCCGCCACCTACTGCGATCTTGATTTGAGATGCACCTTGGCGTAGAACTTCACGAACACCTTTAAGAACTTCAGGCACACCATCAAGGATTAACATATCGCCCTCACGCTCCATCGTATCCCAAGTACCGCCTTTCATTGCGTTACCGTCAGACTGGAAACGGTGATCAGAGTGACCAGACGTTTGAGAAATCATTGGCCCTGATGGGTAGATACGTGGGCCTTGGATGTAACCAGTGTCGATGGCATCTTTTAGCGAGAACGTGTTACCAGCAACATCACGAATAGAGGTGAAGCCGTTCATCAGGTACGTTTCAGCAGTCGTTGTTGCAACGTACGCTTTGTAACGAGTGTCTTTAGTAAAGATTTCACCGAAAGACAGCGCACTCATCATGTGCTCGTGTACAGCAATAAAACCTGGAGAAAGCGTTTTACCCGCTGCATCGATAACTTCTGCGCCTTCTGGTGCTTTGATTGATGACGAAATTTTCGTGATCTTGTTGCCTTCAACCAACACTGACTTAGGCTTAGTTAGTTTCTCGCTCTGGCCGTCAAAAATACGCGCGTTTTTGATTAGGTATGAAGATGTTTCTGCTAGTGCGAGAGGTGAGGCCAACGCCATTGCCACAGCAAGTGCTGTAGTAGAGAGGACCTTGTTAGATACTTTCATTATCTTTCCTATGTTTTATTATTCGAAAAAATGGAACTCTTTTGCTTTCATTGTGTAAATTGCATCAACATCACTTTCGCCGTCGTAATACGATGCCACTTCAGTAACAGCTTCCGATTCAAGAACGCCTTCAACCCAAAAACCGCTATATAAATCTTTAAGTTCTATGCCCTTTTCATACTCAACCATGACAATTTGGTTTGGAGGTGGTGCCGGGGTGTGAATACAAGCTCCGGCTATTGGAACCATGAAGAATTTAGTGACATGCAAACCATCGAATTCGACTGGTGCCATGAATCCCGCCATCTTCCACTTTTTACCGACAACCAATGGATTTGGGTTATTCATCTGATGTTCACGTTGTGCCATGATCGCATTACGAGTTTGGTACAACTCCTCAGCATCCAGACCCTCGTCTTTAAGCTGCGCTGCCGCTTGGTCACGTGCGGTCTCAAATGATTTCAGCGCTTCGTCACTAAATTCGGTTCGTTGGGTATTAAGCCTTTCTGTTAACGTTGTATAAGTGCGGAGCGTATCGAGTTGCTGGTAAGGCATTCCTTGAAAAGGGTTTTCCAAAGTTGTCGTTGGCAAGATGAGTGAGCGCCAACTGAGAAATTGTTGGCCATCATATCCATAGTCATATTCAATTTTGGATTCATTTGCAAAGCTCGTCGATGCGATGCTCATTAATAGTAATGAAACGCAAATTCGTAAAACTCTCATATATATACTCGTAGTGGTAATTTACGAAAATGAGTTTAATACGCGGGATATTCGTCTTACAATGTAAGTCGATACTTTATGCCATGTATATTATTTGATGGCGTAAAATGTCTTCTGATTAATGGTTCGGAGTGAGAGAATTGGCAACACTGCATATTACACAAAGTCGGTATAACCAAAGAATTGCTAACCATTGTAAAGATATGGTTCAGAGCAAACTCGGGAATGTACAGGAATTCCAAGACTTAGAACGCGCAGCTTCATTAGATAAAACTCATTACGCAGAAACGATTTATAAATTTATCGAATCAGTAAGTGAGCTGTTGGGTGAAGATGATTTGGGGTTCACATTAGGCGTTAAGCTATTTGAAGAGGATTACGACGACGGTAAACTCAATAAGCAGTTTCTGACCAGTGTTGTTCAAGTCTTTACTAATAATACCGTCATGTCGAATTATGCCTCTTATCACATAGATATTGTCAGCGACCGCCTTATTCTAGGCCTAATAAGGCAAAAAGCCGTGCGGCATACTAGTCGACATATCGATGAATTATTTATTGGCTATTTCATTTCAATGCTTCGTCACTATGCTCCTGAATACGCACCAACCAAAGTCATTACTCAATCACGAAGTTCATTGCTGATACCCGATGAACAACAAATCAGGCTCCAAGTAATGAATGGTCGTTATGATGTCTCGATAAATATCCCAATTTATTGGGTTACCGACCTGTCAATTGATCGGGGAGACGTCAAACCAATTGTCGATACTCGATCTGTTGAAGTCGAAGGCTCACTAGAAACAATTCGAGCACTTTGTAAAAGTCACGTTACTGACCCATGCTGGTCGGTAAATAAGCTGGCTGAGGAGTGCCACCTTTCAGTCCGAACGCTGCAGCGTTTATTGTCTACCAAGAAGGTAACTTTTCGAGGTTTAATGCTTGAAGAGAAACTCAATTACGCAATGCAAAAGCTCGACGAAACTTCAAACCCAAAAGAGGTAGCTTCTGAACTAGGTTTCTCAAATGTTACAGCTTTTGGTCGTTTCTTCAAAAAAAAGAGCGGAAAAACAATAACTGATTATATTAATAAATAGATTTATATAGTTATATTTAATTAATTTAAATAACTTTTCATTTTTTCCTTCCCAACGTATCTAATGCCACCTTTTTTAGGTGGCATTTTTATTTACAATCAATAAATTTCAATAACTTCATAAAATTTTATTAACTCGACAATTTGCGTCACCAAAAATTATTAATGTCGCAAAATGGTATTCGTAATTGTGATTAAAAATTCTCAGACCTAGAATTTAATTCAAAGTTCCCAAGAGTTTAAAAATACGGAACGACAAATAGTTAGAGAATGGATTAACGCTATTGAATCACAAACTGAATTTGCTTCAGGGACGAATTAACTCAAAGAGAATAAAATGAAAAAGTTCGCTTTATTGCCTCCTTTAGCACTTGCACTATCTGCTCCTGCGTTTGCTGACGAAGTTATTGATCCAGCGGACGTAACTAACGTTTATACCCAAACTGCCCTGATGGTCAGTGGCGACTCAAGCCTACTATGGCAAGGCCAAGTTGCCGGTGGTATGGAAAATGGTCAACAGTTTGCTCTACTTGCTGAAGCTACCTTTGACAACGAAGAGAACGATCCAGACAAGTTTGGCTTAGATTATCAAAACTCCCGCGTTCAATACTTCCATGTTTTTGACACTGGTGTTGGCGCAACACCAAAAGCGGGGGTGTCTTTTGACTACATTAATACGCGCACCAACTCAGTAAAAAATGATCTATTGGCTGTGGGCGCTGTCGCAGCCGTAAACCCTGAGTCTGTCGGAGGCTTACTTATCTTCCCAATGGCAAGTGCTATTACAGGCAACATGGAATTGGCTGATGGTACTAAAGACGACTTAACAGGCTTCGGTGCCAGCTTAATTACCGCAAAATATATTGGCGATACCGGGGCATACTTTGTTGTGACACCTGAACTGCAAAGCTTGTCTGGCGATACGTTAGATGTACAGAACATCACCGTGAAGTCTGGAATCAACGCGCCACTAAATAGTAACCGCACAACATGGATTAACACCCGATTCGATTTTTCTAAATCGACACTCAGTGTTAACGGTACGGACCTCGATGCTGACTGGGAAACAACCACTTGGTTAGGCGTACGTCACTACTTCTAAGTAAGCCAATACATCCCCTTATTCTATTACTACCAAAAGACAAATATGAGAATTAAGCACCTTACCTTAGCATGTTCGCTAGCTATGTTGAGTACCAGCAGTATTGCAGCCTCTCAAGCATCTGATATCGACTTTCACTTCAGCGGCTCTATCAATACCGTACTTTTGTATGACACCGACGTGGCAGGCGTGGGCATCAATATTCCAGGTACTGCCTTATTAGCAGCACCAAGTGAGAATAGTGATACAAAAATAGATGCCTCACTATCGCAAATCCGTTTTGGCACATCACAGACACTGGCAGATGGCTCTGGTCTTCGTTCACATGTGGTGATGGACTTTAACGAAAACAATGACAGCGGTATGTCACCACGCCTGCGTGAAGCCTATGTTGCTTGGACAATGGAGCAAGGCCAATTACTGGCAGGTCAAACTTGGTCTACTTACATGGATTTGCGCAACATTCCCCAATCGGTTGCAGAAGCTACTGTAAGTGGCGCTGCGTTCATGCGTCAGCCTTTAGTTCGTTGGACACAGAATTCAGGTGAGTTTAAGTACGACATCGCACTTGAAAGTAGCACCAATGACGGTATCAACATCCCGAACGAAGTCGCTGACAAACTCGATAAATCAGGTTCTTCACCAGCCATAGCCTTAGCTGCAGAGTGGGCTAACCAAAGTGCTTGGGTGCGAGCTACGAGCGTGTTTAATGAACTGCGTGTTACCAATGAAGGAGACACACATCGTCAGTGGGGTTACGGCGTTCAGCTCTCTGCTGGATGGGACATCACCGCTCAAGATCGAATCACGCTTCTTGGTAATGTCGGTGAAGGTACTGACCGCTACCTAGTCGGTTTAGCTGGCGTCGGCGCCACTTGGAATGAAACCAGTCAAGAGCTGGATCTGCGTGGCACTCGCACTCTTCTATCAACCTACACACGTGCGTGGCAAGACGACCTCAAGTCAATCTTTGCATATGGAAAAGTATCAGCCGAGCCTCTGGATAACCAAAGTGAAGTGAACCCTGTCACATTAAATTCAACCCAATACGGCATGGCAAATCTACTTTGGTCTGTAACACCAAACCTGACACTCGGTGGGGAATACAGCTACTCAAAGTACAAACTTTACGACAGCACAGAGCGTGATAACCACCGCGTCATGCTAGGTATGAACTGGCAATACTGATCACTTACACACCGATGTCGAGCCTTAACATACGTTGAGGCTTACTAAAACAACGTTCGCAGAAAAAATACGGATACTCTGTTCAAAAAAATCTTAAGCGAACGTCAACACGATATTATTCGTTGGACTAAACGATATGAATACAAAACTGTGTACCCTACTCGTTGGCGCAATTTTGTCTTGTGGTGCAAACGCAAGTCAATCTAACTCCACCGACCTACAAAATCTATACGATCTGGCGTTAAAAAATGACTCACTGCTCAATATTGCAATGCTTACTGAAGAGCAATCCAATTACGCAGTAGAGGCGCAAAAAGGTCAGCTTTTACCTCAAATCAATGCCTACTTTAATGCGATTGCCTTTCTCGACTCGGATCAAGTGGACTCTCAATTCGGCGGTAATGGCACAATGTCCGAAGGGGGTTTAAATTTACGTCAAGCAATCTACACTCCTGCCGTTCGAGCTGGCGTTGCGATAGCTGATAAAAACAGTGAAAGCGCATCACTGCTGGTCACTAAAGCACATGAAGCGCTAATTTATCGAACAACAAATGCGTACTTCGAAGTCCTACGTGCTAAATCACTATTAGACAACGCGAAAGCAAATGAAGAAGCGTTGATTGAAAACCTAGAAATTACCCAACGACGCAGCCAAGCTGGTATCTCCTCTGAAATCGATCTGCTGCAGGCCCAAGCTCGTCGAGATCAATCTGAAGTTGCGGCCATCAAAGCAAAAACAGCTTATCAACTTTCGTTAGATGCATTGCAAACCTTGACTGGTCACGAGTTTGAGTCGGTTCAACCCCTTAAAACAGCAGAATTTACACCTAACCTACCCGTATCTGAAACGGGGATTAGCTGGTTAGATGCCGCGATGATGAATAACCGAGATATTCAACTAGCTGGCATTGCGATTGAAAAATCCAAATTGGAAGTAAACCGTGCAAAGGCTGGCCACAAACCTCAATTATCTTTAATTGGCCGCATCAATCAACGCCTACATGGTGACCTCAAAGTAAATCCATCGGGCGCTGATATTCCGGCAGACGAAACACTGACTTCTGCTGAAGTCATGCTAACGATGGACATCCCTCTGTACACAGGATCATCGCTGTCGGCATTCGTTGATATCGCCAACACTGAACTTGATATTGCCTATCAGGTACAAGAAGAGTCTCATCGCCAAACTTACCAAAATGTGCGTTATGCGATTCGACATGCTGAAGCTACCAAGATGCAAATCGATGCGTTTGAAAAGACCGTTGTATCACAAGGTAAAGCGCTGGAATCGGTTCAACGAGGTTATGAGCTAGGTGCCCGCAATATGAGTGAAGTTCTGGATGCGACTCGCGACTACTACCTGTCTGAATCACAGCTGAACAATGCGTATTTCTCCTTCATTGAAACAGCACTACTTATCAAGTTCCTAGCCGGTGAAATCGGCGAGTCAGATATCACCGCTCTCAACGCAAGTATCAAACCTATTACAAAATAATCTAAAAATCCGAGGCATTAAATGTTTAAAAACATCCATAAATTGGGCGTGTTAGCGATGGCGATTTCTGGCGCAGTCAATGCGGCAGGTGTGCCAGTCAGCGCCGTTGAAGCTGAGCTAATTTCGGTTAACCCTACAAAAGATTTTGTTGCGAAGTTTGTTCCTCAAGCGCATACGCAAATTACACCTCGCATTTCTGGCTACATTATTGAGCAGATAGCTGAAGATGGTGCAATGGTTGCGAAAGGCGATGTGCTGTTCAAAATTGACGACACCACTTACCGACACAACCAAAAATTGGCCAAAGCAAGTGTTGCTCAAGCAACAGCAGCACATAAAAGTTCAGCACTCCATTTTGAACGTGTTGTTAAGTTGCAAGGTCCTGGTGGATCTACTCAATCTGATCTAGAGATGGCTCAAGCACAACTTGATTCAACTAAGGCTGCATTGACAGCGGCTGAAATCAATCTGCAGAAAGCGGAATACGATTTGGCTTCAACAGAAATTGTCGCGCCTTACAGTGGTCAAATCGGTAAAGCACGTTTCTCTGAAGGCGACCTTGTCGCGCCAGCAACAGGTGCGCTTATCGACATCGTGCAACTGACGCCAATGAACGTTACTTTCACTATGGATTACAACAGCTATAAAGAATTTGGTCTAGAGAGCAAAGAAAATCAAAACGTTCGTCTGCGCGATACGTATACACCAGCAGACGTGAACTATGTGGCAAATAAAATCAACCCTACGGCGGGTACTATTCAGATCTCCGCAAGCTTTGACAATAACCAACTCGGCTACAAACCAAACAAAGTGACGCACATAACCATTGAGCACAACCAATCCGAAGACGGTGTATGGTTACCAGAATCTGCGCTGATTCGTGATCTGACGGTTCAGTACGTTTACGTTATCAACGAAGAGAACAAAGCTGAACGTCGTGATATTGAAGTCGCTCTACGTAAAGACGGCCAAGTATTCGTGACTGACGGTGTGAATGATAGCGAGCATGTTATTACAGATGGCCTAATCCGCGTTCGTCCTGATACGCCTGTCCAAGTACAATAAGAGAAGAAAGAATGTTAAGTAAATTTTTCATCTTTAGACCAAAATTTGCATTGGTAATTTCGATTGTACTGAGCTTACTTGGTGCCATTGCAATTAAGCTAATGCCGATCTCTGAATATCCAGAAATTACACCACCAACCGTAAACATCTTCGCTTTTTACCCAGGCGCAAGTGCAGAAACGATTGAGCAAGTCATAGCGACGCCAATTGAAGATGAGGTCAACGGTGTTGATGGCATGCTGTACATGGATTCACGTTCTGCCAACGATGGTACCTATATTCTTAAAGTGACTTTTGAAATCGGTACTGATCCAGACATGGCGCAAGTGAACGTGCAAAACCGCGTAAATGCAGCTGTACCCGCACTGCCACCTATCGTAAGTAACCTTGGTGTTTACGTTAAGAAAGCGTCATCAGATACCTTGATGGCTTTGGCAATGTACTCAGAAGATGGTTCGCATGACATCCAGTATCTTGATAACTGGATGACACAGAACATGGTAAACCGCCTGTCACGTATTGACGGTGTCGGTGACATGACTGAACTTGGTACTCGTTACTCGATGCGTATTTGGCTAGACGTTGACCAGATGGCGGCGCTAAAAGTATCGCCAGCAGAAGTTCGCGCGGCAATTGCTGACCAAAATAGTCAGTTCCCAGTCGGTAAATTGGGTGCAGGTCCATTTAACGATAATAGCATGTTGCAAATCCCACTACTGACGCAAGGTCGCCTTGAAACAGTGGAAGATTTTGAGAACATCATTGTTCGCACTGAATCGGATAACTCCAATGTCTACCTGCGTGATATTGCTGATATTGAGCTAGGTAACAACCGTTACGAAACCACAACAACGCTAAACAACCAACCAGCTGCGATGCTCAGCATCTCACTTGCTCCTGGTGCTAACGCGCTAGAGACGGGTCAACAAGTTAAAGCTCTGCTTGACTCGCTTGAACTGCCAGACGGTGTTGCCATTGCTTACCCGTATGACGTGACTGATTTCGTAGCAGATTCGATCTCGACAGTAACGGAAACACTGATCATCGCGGTTATCCTCGTTGTACTCGTTACTTACCTATTCCTAGGTAGTGTTCGCGCAACGATTGCGCCAGCGGTGGCGATTCCTGTATCGCTCATCGGCTCGTTCTTCTTTATGAACGCATTCGGTTTTACTATTAACACCATCACTATGTTCGGTATGATCCTAGCGATCGGTATCGTGGTAGACAACGCGATTTTGGTTATCGAAAACGTTGAACGAGTGATGAAAGAGAACCCAGAGTTCTCGGCACCAAAAGCAACTTACATAGCGATGCAAGACGTAACGGGCCCTATCGTTGCTTCTACTTTGGTCATGCTAGCGGTATTTGTACCCACTAGCTTTCTCCCGGGCATTACCGGCGTAATGTTCCAACAGTTCAGTATTACATTATGTATCTCACTACTAATTTCAGCAGTAAACGCACTAACGCTGTCTCCAGCGATCTGTTCTCTGGTTATGAAAGTAGAAGAGCCTGCTAAATGGTTTATCGCTTTCAACAAGGGGTTTGACAAGATCACTAACGTGTACGGCACAGCGGTGAGCGTTGTAGTTCGCAAAACTTCAGTACTTCTGATTATCTTTGGCGGTACGTTGGCAGCAACGTATGTACTCAACCAAAGTGTTCCTAACGCGTTTGTTGAGCCCGAAGATAAAGGTGCACTACTTGCCCTAATTCAGCTGCCCGACGCAGCAGCACTTAACCGCACTGATGAGGTGTTAGAACAAGCAACCAATATTATTCTAGAAGACCCTGCGGTTGATCTGGTTGGCGGTGCGAGTGGCTTTAGTGTGTTGACACTATCTATTCAGTCGAACAACGCGACTATGTTTATTGCTCTGAAACCTTGGGAAGAGCGTAAGAATCTTGAAGGCAAGAACACGGTATTTGATGTTCAAGCTCGTCTAAACGCGGCACTACAGGGGATCAAAGGTGGTTTTGCAATGACCATCGCACCACCAGCAATTTCTGGTGTAGGTTCAGGCACAAGTTTGGAATACATGCTGCAAAACAGCACTGGGGTTTCACAGCCAGAGCTTGCTCAAGCTGCAAATGAGTTGATCGCCAAACTTAATGCGGCTCCAGAAATTTCATCGGCTTACACCCTGTTCCGTGCCAACGCACCTCACTACTACATTGAAGTCGACCGTGAAAAAGCGCGTCAGTATGGTGTATCCGTCTCGTCGATCAACGATACGTTAATGGTCTACCTAGCAACGGCACGTGCAGGTGACTTCTCACTGTGGGGGAATACGTTCTACGTAACAATGCAAGCGAAAGCAGAACAGCGCGTCGACATTGAAGATTTGAAAAACATCCATGTTAAGACCGCTTCAGGAGACATGCTACCATTGGGCGCGATCGTTGACGTTGAATCTCGCTTAGAAGCAGACGTGACAACTAAGTACAACATGCTTTCGGCAGTTAAGATCTTCATCAACCCAGCACCAGGCTACTCTTCAGGCCAAGCAATTGCAGCTGTTGAAGCAATCTCTGCTGATAATCTATCGACCGGTTACGCTTATGAGTGGACAACGATGGCATTGCAAGAGAAGTTAGCGGGCAACGCAATTATCTTCGCTTTCATCTTTGCAATGGTATTCATCTACCTATTCCTAGTAGCACAGTATGAATCTTGGGCGCTGCCTATCGCTATCATTATTGCTGCTCCAACGGCGGCGTTGGGGGCCTATGTTGCATTAGTTACGACCGGCCTATCGTTAACTCTGTACAGTCAAATTGGCCTTATTCTTCTGATTACCATCGGTGCGAAGAACGCTATCTTGATTGTCGAGTTTGCGAAGAATCAGCGGGAAGATAAAGGTTTATCAATCGACGAAGCAGCTGAGAAAGGTGGTATCATGCGTTTCCGTGCGGTAAACATGACTTCTTGGTCGTTTATCTTAGGTATCGTACCACTCGCGTTTGCATCTGGCCCAGGTTCGGTTGCTCAGGTGGGTACTGGTTTGACACTTCTTGGTGGTATCATGTGTGTACTTATTCTAGGTACTATCATCACGCCTGGATTCTATGCTCTTTTCCAGCGTATTCGTGAAAAAGTAAAAGGCAATAACCAAGGCGATTTGACGCTAGACTAACAACTGACACCGTGACTCAGGACGGTATCTATCAATATCAGGCCGCCAACTATTACCAATTATAGTTGGCGGCCTGAACTCTGTTAATTTTCTTGAAGGAAGGCCCATTCTTAATAACCCACTTACTCAATACTCTTTCGGTGCGGACCCAGTCATTTTCTTAAAAAATCGACTGTAAGCAGAGTATTCCGAAAATCCTAGCATTTTTGCAATATTCGCGTGGCTATTATGTTTAGCCAACTCTAATTTCACAAAGGCTATTTTTTCATTCAACACGATTTGTCGATAGGAGGTGTTGTATACAGATAATATTCTTTGCAGCGCTCGTACAGACAAATTGCACTCTTTTGCCAGTTCACCAATATTCCAATCTGACTTCCCAAGGTTTCTACGACACTTCTGCTTTATCTTCTCAAGACTCTGAGTGGTCGAGGTACTCTTTTCTTGTGCATTGCCTATTAACCATCGCGCGGGGAAATTAATTGAAAGCGACGTGCTTCCTTGAGCAGAGTGATAAGAATACAGTGCCGGTATTTCAACTTCGACATCAGAACTGATTACTATACTCCTTGGCAGAAAATTATTGTGATCAACACTTTGAATTAATGTCAGCACATACCCAATTAACAGAGAGTTAAGTTCTTTAGTTGCCGCTCGAATGCTTGGCTTCCGTTTTAGGCGAATTTGTAGTCTCTCGCCTAAAAAGTCGATATGAAATGTCGCATAATTGGAGGCAAACGCATGATACGCCAGCGTTTGCGAAAGTAAGTGATACCAATTACTACTACTGTCCTTTTCTGCAAGGTCCTCTTCTGCCAATTTTCGGCCGATTTCAAAACACAAAAAATCACCAGAATAGATTTTTTCAGCATGCTGAAGGTACTTATACAGCGACTCTGCAAAATCAAATTGTGAGGTATTACACTCTTCACATAAATGAACATGATGTCCATTTTTCTCAAGCAAACTTGAGCAAAGTGAATAGATACGTGTTCTATATTTGCTGTCAGTAACGTGAAAAATAACTAAAGCACCTCAATTAAAAGCCAAACCAATGGATATCTAGTTTTATAGATTAACACATTGTGACGGAGTGCGTAAAAGCCTGTCGCAATAGGTTTACCATTCTAGATAATTCATGATGCATAAATTATAGTCATTATTAATTAGAAAATAAGGAGTTATTGCACTCATGAATTTCATTCCAGCGATACAAAAGTGGGCGTTGCTCCTTCTATTTGTTTTCGCAAATCCACTAAATGCTTCTGAATCACACACATCTAGAGGAAGTGATGGAGAACTATATTTAAACTGGAGTTCATTAATTAAGAAAGTCGAACCTATCGACAATCCATTTTTAACCATGAGCCCTACCAACCTTGAGATGATGAAAGATTATGCATCATTGCTGAGAAGAGTAGAAAGTAATTCAAGTGTCTTCACTAAAGAAGATCTCACTGAATATCAATCTCGAATGGATTCGATCACTAAGGAACTAAAAACTTCTGGGCTTGACCCAGTAGCGTTAGTCGAGGCTAGGAACAAAATCATGCAGCAACAGTATGACCAAATGAATAGCCCAAACCCCAGTGTAGTGAATCAAACATGGAAAATCCCCGGTTTCATCGCCCCGATTGATTTTGACGGCACCAAAGTAACACGTTTTTTCCTTGTGCCAATAGCTGGAGCCTGCATACATACACCAGCTCCGCCTCCCAACCAAATTGTCATGGTTGAGTTCGAACAAGGCTTTGAATTAAAAGGTTTAGAAGACCCTATTTGGGTTGAAGGAAAACTTGAATCAGAGATGGTCAGTGGCGTCGCGAGCTACTACGACGGTCAGTCTCAGGTTGAAGCCATTTACACAATGAAAGCCGATACGACCCAGTTTTACAAATAACCCGCTCAATATACAAATTAGCAAAAGGTAAACTATGAAATCCAAAAAACTCTTCACCTCAACAGTGATTGCTGCCGTATTAGCTGCTTCACCAATGGCTTTTGCCGCTGAAGAAGATGCCGTACAGCGCACTCTGATCACCAATGCAAACATCTTCGATGGAACAAGTGACAAGTTAACTGCACCTATGAGCGTTTTAATTGAAGACAACAAGATCGCTAAAATCTCAAAGTCTATTCCAGCGACAAGCGACATGATGGTGATCGATGCGCAAGGCCGCACTATGTCACCAGGTTTCATTGATGTGCACGTTCACCTAACTTGGAACCAAGGCATCTGGGAATTTACAGACTCTCCAGGCACTTACGTAGGCGCGCTAGCCTTGGTTGAAGCAGAAAATACCCTAATGCGTGGCTTTACAACAGTGCGTGACACAGCAGGCCCATCTCTTGGCCCTAAAAAAGCCATTGATGAAGGTTACTTCCCAGGCCCTCGTATTTACTCTTCTGAAGCCGCTATCGGAATGACTTCAGGCCACGGTGACTTCAGAACGCTAAACACCGCACCACGACAATTCGGTGGCCCAGCACTAACAGAATTAGAACTTCATGGTGGTTCGATTATTGCTGACGGCGTACCAGAAGTACTAACAGCTGCCCGCGATCAAATGCGTAAAGGGGCACACTTCCTTAAGATTTTTGCCGGTGGTGCAGTAAGTGGTCTTCGTGATCCACTAGACATCATGGAGTACTCGATGGAAGAACTCAAAGCCGCCGCAGGTGAAGCGGACCGTTGGAACACATATGTCGCAGTGCACGCATATACTGACCGCGCTGTACGCGAAAGTTTAGAAGCGGGCTTCTTATCCATTGAACACGCTAATATGCTGACTGAAGAAACAATGAAACTAGCAGCAGAAAAAGGTGCATTCATTTCAGCTCAAACCGGTTTCTTCTTAGGTCCTGTACCACCTCACTTCAATGAGCAACAGGCTGCGCGCCAAATTGAAGCAGCTGAGGGCTTAGATACCATGATGAAGATGGCTAAGAAGTACAACGTAGACATTGGCTTTGGTACGGACTTCATTGGCGGATTTGAAGCTAAGGCTCTACAAAACCAAGAGTTCACAAACCGCTTGAAATGGTTTACTCCTGCTGAAATCATGCAGCAAGCGACTTCAGTTAACACCCGTGTACTTGAAATGACTGGTCCACGTAACCCTTATCCAGGCAAGCTAGGTGTTATCCAGGAAGGTGCTTACGCTGATATTCTACTGATCAACGGCAACCCTCTGGAAGATATTTCTATCTTAACTAAGCCTGAAGAAAATCTTGCGCTTATTATGAAAGACGGCGAAATTTATAAAAATACGATCAACTAATCTATAAGCCCAATAGCCATCACCTAAAAAGGTGATGGCTATTTTTTTATTTATGCAATAAACAAAGAGCTCGCTAAAACACAGGGGTTATTACGCGCCCAAAGAACCCACCTCAAGTTTTTGGTATAGCCTACAGACATTTGTTACACCGTTTATTTTCTACGCTCCCCCACGCTTTCCAAAATACCCAACCATTCATTATTTTGTCGCTATTTTCCTTTATAAATTCAACAATATTTATTAGTTCTAAGAATCCGGTAAGAATCGAATCCTTTAAGTATTTGAAGAAGTTTAGAACTGGTGTCAAGAGCGCAATTGCAAGTGCAGACAGAATGGAGGCAAAAAGAAAAAGTAGAACCAATACAATAATGCCTCGTCATATTTATGCCGTACACTTATGCAAGTCTAGGCTATGAAGAGGCATCTCAAATTATGTTTTTTTAATAAAGTTAAATGTTGAAACAACCATAAATTGATAACACTAACTGGCATAAGTTCAATGAGTTAGATAAAAAACAAACATAACTTGATATTGCCAAAAACAACCATAATCTGATAATTTTGTGAAAGCATGTCAGTGTACTCTTTTACGCAGTAAGAAAATTTCTTTCACATAATGCTCAAGTATTCCTCGGCTTTGTTGCCTAATTCATCTTTAGAACGAATGCTAGCCAAAACGTTCACAATTCAAACTACACACTGAGTTTCGGGCATACATATCCCTGTTAGCTTGTTAAATGCTTTAATCATGCCGTAAGTCTCACCAAACTGTACGTTGTAATTTCGAAGAGTACTTGAAGATCGATATCAAAAGTGCCGCATAATCATTATCAACCAACTTCCCGTGAACGAGTGGCATCAGGTGATAGACGACTCCACTATCGCAGATGCGATCTTAGATAAGCTTGTTCATCAAAGTTATCGAATAGAACTGTGAAGTGAATCAATAAGAAAAATGGCGAAAATCGAAGCTCGGAGTAAAGCTTAGGAAGAGAAGAGACGGACTTGAATAGGTGGTCGAATAAAAATGAAATCAGGGGTCTCGTTCGCCGAATTACGCATTCTAAGTATAAAAGCATTTTTAGTCGAGTCAGATTCAGTTAACGAAGCATCTAAGGTAGCTGAAGCAAAGCTATCTTCATTGTTCGGCACCAACAAATAACTAGTACAAGGAAGTTTTAATATGAAATTTATAGCTATTGCACTGTTGTTACTTTTCGTAAATGGGTGTGTTTCAGTTGATGATAAGTCTTATTATACAGAGGCCAATCTTGTGACAGAAGTTGAACCCTACATCATTGAGTTAAATGACGAGGGTGAGGTGCACATCAAAGAACAAGCTAAATTGTACCTAGATAAAATAGATAGCCTAAATGATAATACTCATATCGTTATATTCGTCCACGGGTGGAGGCATAATGCTTCTCCTGGAGATAGAAACCTTCAAGAATTCCGTGCTTTCATGAGTCATTTAGAGTTAAATTCTGAAGACGACTTTGTCGGGCTATACGTTGGTTGGAGAGGCAAATCAAGGAAAGGGTTTGACCTTCACACTCTGGGAGATAGAAAACAAATATCTGAAGTTGTGGGAAGAAATGGACTAAGGGATATTATTGAACAAACTAAAGAAAAGATAGAGAAAAAATCCAACGTAAAACTGGCTGTTATAGGACATAGTTTGGGCGGTAGCGCAGTATACAATGCTATTGCTGAAGACCTCAAAGATCAGTCTTTTAATTTTAGTTCTCAGTACTCTTTCATAATGCTAAACCCAGCATTTAGTAAAGAAGAATTCAAAGAATCTTATACCGGGGTCGAAAACTACAGACTCAACGAAAATGAGCAGCCAATAATAGTATTTCAAGCAAATGAAGACTTTGCAGTAAGATGGTTGCTACCTATTTTTACTGGTTCTGACTCCGTTGGATTTAGTCCCAACGACACTCTGACTCACACATCTTGGGCCTGCAGTAAAAATGATGCAGAATGCTTGGCGATGATTCAGGATAAGACTCAAGTCCACCCTGAATGTAATAAAGTGATAAATGAAGGCTCTTGGTTTATTAATACCTACAACGATGGAAATGGTATCAGTTGTTCTGAGTCCTGGAGGTTGCCGGCATACGTAATACAAACTGCTAATACTATATCGGGAAGCCACAACCAAATATTGACCTCTACAGAAGCTGAGGCGTTGCTTGATTTCTTCATCTTAAAGTAAGTAGTAATGTATAAATAACTTGTACTAATTCAGACCTGATCTGACAGTTACCCACTCTTCGACTCGGTGCCTGTCAGATTATATCTGGGCTAGATTCTTTTCAGCCCAGATTGATTTCCCATCCTCTAATGTTTCTATCGGTGTAGGACCTGAAATGCTCGCTCAGTATAATCTTGGTCAAACCCAGCCTGTTCCGTAGCATTCCCTGCATGGTATTGGTTTCTCTACTCCTTTACACTTCGGACAATACTTCTTTCCTTCTGGAATACTAACTACCTTTTTACTAGCTTTAACTGATGCTGATTTCCGGACTATATTTGGTTTAGGCGTAGCTCTGGCTGAACTTGAAGCCTTTGTTGGCAACACAGGCTTACTTGTCTGCTTTGCCAGTAGCACATCATTTTCACTCCTTACCTTCAGCTTACCTTCAAAGCCACGCTTCGTCAGGTAGTTATCCCACCAGTTCTCAGCCGCACTAATAGACTCAAAACTTGCCACAACCTCTTTATTTGTACCAATTTTAACCAAGCCCGAATTATTTGATGTCGTGATGAATGCATTCCTCCAGAGCGAAAGATGTTTAGGAACCGCAACCCCATCAATAACACACTTTAGTTCTTCAACCATTGATGGTTTAGGCTCAGTCGAGGTTTCAACTGCAACAGGAGTTACTCCGAAAATGGCCTTAACATCATTCATATGGTTTTCAGTGAAATACAGCTCTGTTTCAACTCCATTTAGCTGCAATGAAATGCTTCTATTCTTAGTGGTCGACAGTTTTTCGAACAAAATGCTCCTATCAGAGTTACTATGCTTAAACATTGCTGAATGATTTGGACAGAGACAGAGGTGATTTTGAAAGTGCATAGAATCACTTTCAATAAAGTCTACAACTTCAAAATAATAATCTCCATTCAACTTCCTAAACGGCAACTCTTCTTGGCATAATTGACAGATCATCGTTTCATTAATTGAATACTGGCTTCTTAAATAAGCTTCCGCTTCCTGTCTGACAGACGGCTTCCCTACAGCAACGGATCTTTCTCTTACTTCCCTACGCTTTTCTGGAGCTTGCTCCGCAGCTTTAGAAACTGCCAAGGCACGAGCTGCTGAATTACTTGAGCTCTGTTGCGGTAATTGCTGGGAGAAGTTGTGAGCACTTGAAGTAACAGAAGCAATTAGTTGTTGCTTTTGTACTTCAGAGATAGAACCACTTGAGATAAGGTCTAAAAGCTGAAAATCAGTCTGACTAGTAATTCCCAACCGTTTTGCGGCTTCTTTCTTAACAAGACTTTCTTTAGAGCTTTCTTCTTCCTTCTGACAGAATCTTATCTTGTCCGCCCAGTCAGTTCCTAACGCGCGAAGAAAATTACCTGATAAGTCTTTCTTCTGAGCATCACATGGTTTGACAAATGTGCCACTTTTAGTAGGAACCCAAGCTCTATCACGAAGTAAACATATCCATTGAGAATCAGCAGTACGACTTGGGTTACTTTGGTTTTGACTGTAAACTGCAATCTGCTTACTACGCGCTTGATTGCTTACCGTCTTCAAAATGAGTTCTGACACAGCTTTATCATGTGCTTTTAGCAAACTCTCAAGCCCATCTATTGTGTAGTCTCTATTGACGCCGGTGTGAGTTGCATTCCCTGGGGCCGTTCTCAAGTAGCTCCACTTAGGATTACTAAGGCATGACGTTTCAATGATGTCTAAAGACTTGATTACCCCAAGAAACTCGAAAAAACCATTAAGCTCGTTGATTTCAATTCCCAACTGTAGGTACATATTATTAATGGCATGTACAGTAGAGACCCCTTTAGCACCTAAAGCTAAGGCCATTCCGGTTGACCTATATGGGTCATCAAGATAGGTACGATTCGGTTTAACGTAATCAAAATTACCGTCAAGGATTATTGAATGTTTTTTGAGTTCATTGGCTGCAAACCTTGCTTGTTTATACCATGAAAAAAACTTTTTCATATGCAATGCATGCGTTTCAAAATCCAACGATATTCTGTCAGAAGAATAGTATGTTTTTAAGATTGCAAGAATGCTTTCTTTTTCACCATATGTCTTAACACCTGTCCCGCTGAAAAACGAATTAACACCATCATTAACCTTCTTCGACTCCCCTTCGAGTGGCACCAGCAGGTCTGAACGTAAGCAGGAAATACTATCGTCAGTAATTGAGTCCTCTAAAGGAAAATAGCACTCACTAGGCGCTTTTACCTGGCTATTATTGGTTGGAATTATCCTTAAAGAACTTACCGAATAATCAAGCTCGTCTCTCAACTCTGACGCAAATAACGAATACAAACCGCGCAACCATTGTGAACTTTTTCTCAGTATCCATTCATCAAAATTAGCCAATTCCTGCGTGTTTGCTTTCTCTTCATATGAATAACTTTTAGGCTCGTAGTACTCGAAACACTCTATTAAGTCATCCTTAGTCCACTCTGAAACCCCAGCGTCCATAAGCAGTTTATATAAGCGATCATTTTTCTGGTTACTTGTAATTGACCAGCCTACCGAATCTATGCTGTTACGAGTGAGATTTGCGAAGTCTAGGGTGTTGATGGTACGAGCAATCGTACTTTTGGTCATATACAGCAATCTGCCCTTTTTGAATGTTCCCTCTAGAGTAGGAACAAGCTCCTCGTTCATCAGAGAGTTCTTTACTCGGTCTCTGATTACTTGATACTTCTTGGATACTGGATCTGATGAATTAGGCATGGCTTCTAGGAAGTTCCTATCTAACAATCCGATTGACTTAACTTCACGCAAAGCCCTTTCTATGGTATCGGCTAAGTACTCATACAATCTGTCATTTTCGGGCGTATCTTTAACACTAGCGCGACTCAACTCAGTTACAAAAGGCGCGTGAACATGAAACCTTAGGCCAGAAGTTTCTTTTTCAGCAGGGAAGAAAGCCGACACAGTACCTTTTTTAATCCCCTCAATGACAAATCGTTCGGCTAGCACCTTTTTTTCTGAATCAGTATTGTTTTTCTTTTGCGGCTTTTCTCTTAACTTAAATGCGATTGAGGAAAATAGAGTTTCTTTCTCCCCAATCAAAGTAATATAGCGCAACCAGTTAACGACGACAGGTTTACTATCAAAGCCACTCTTTTGAGTTATCGAAATATGATTGTCTGCATACTCCTCTCGCTCAATACTTCCTAGAAACTCACCATCGACAAACCATTCAACCTTTCTAATATTTCTCAGAAACAGTAAGGCGCTTCCAGAGAGCTGCTTCAGTGCTTGACCTATTTCTTTGTACGATTCTTTAGGTGTTTTTTTCTTACTATTAAACGGGAATTCAAAGACTGTGACAGCATCATGGTTACTAGGGTTTCGGAATGTGGGTACGACGAACCTCTCGATCGTGAAATCAAGGTTTCCAGACATAACTCTTGGAGATTCGGTGTATACGAAAACGGCTTTAAACCCAATACCAAACCGCCCTATAGAGTTGTCATCATCCTTTTTGCTGCTTTCTCCAATGTCTGTGATAGCACTGATGTCTTGATCATTAAAAGGCCTGCCGTCGTGCGAACAGGTCAGCTGCTCTCTTGATAAAGAAAACGATACCGTTTTAGCGTTAGCATCTTCAGCATTTTGAAGCAGTTCATAAATGAAGTGAGCCTTGTCAGGATATAGATCTTCAACAATTCTTCGTAATGCTGGTTTCCTCTCCAACCAATTCGCATACTCTTCTCTATCTTTAATTAACTCTTCGATAAATCTATTCATTGTCTTCTACAACCAGCACACCTACACACAACTCTGAAAAATGAACATCACCACTATCTCCCAATCTTTGCAGCTCATTTAATCGCAACTGAAAATCAGTGTTAGCGTGTATCAGTTCGCTTTGCTTCATCTTGGCAATTTTGGGGTTATTAGCATTCTCCATTTGCTCAAAAATAGTCTTGCAACGAGCTTTATGGCTAGTCGTTAAACTCTGCACTTTCACCTCAGCTAACTGCCTATTATCGGCAATATGTTTTACTTGAGCATAACTCCACTTTTTATAATGAAGGTCAGCTAAAGCTTTAGCTTCAGATTCACTCAGTCTTTTCTTGACTTGCTCTTGCGTCATAGTTTCTGAGATTAAATCTAGCAAGTTGTCAGCCAGCACTTTGCTTTCACTAACTACCACCAACGTATCGTCTGAACGAATACCTTTTTTATTCCACTGGTAAATGGAAAATGGGTAACGACCTGTTGGTAGCTTTTCGCAAGGTAAACTTATGTACGCTTCAATTTTTTCATTTGGTGCCAAGGCCTGGGTCGCATACTGAATTAGTGGATGCTCTAATGTCACAAGAATATTGCTTTCGTTTTTATACTTAGGCTCAAAGACCACTGAAAGTCTTGCGCTAGATCCAGATAGCCATGATAGCCACTCTCTTTGACCAACAGAAAGCTTTGAGGAATCTACATGATGCTCTCTCAACAGAGTTTTCCTCTGTTCAGCGTTTAAACTCAATATCGCTTCATTGTTGGAACTAATGTAAGCTCTATTCTCTGCAAGCACATTTGATAAGTAGATATTAATCAGATTCTTCAAAGCAGGTGGTGATAACAACTCTTGCTTAAATCGACTCAGCTCTTCTGAACCAACGCTTTCACTTGGAATCGATAAACCAAATAACTCTGACTGCTGCGAAGCTAAACGCTCATTCTCAGCAATTAATCGGATTTTGTTGTCAGCTAACTGACTCAGTTGCTTTTGAACCTCTGCACGCGTTAAAGATAAGTTCTCAGCTAAACTCCGAATACCGCTACTTATCTCACCTAATATTTCCTCACAGCCCCCAATCGCATTCTTGAACACACCAATCCTAACTAGACATCTCTCATAAATATCTGCATCTACAGTCCCGGGAGTTACAAAATTGACTATAGCTACCGCTTCACTTTGCTGACCATACCTATCGATACGTCCAATTCGTTGTTCAACCTTCATAGGGTTCCAAGGAAGATCGTAGTTAAACAAACAGTCACAAAACTGAAAATCTAACCCTTCACAACCAACTTCCGAGGATAAAAGAATATCGATGCTCTCTGAGTCTGATGATTCCATGGAAAACCTGTTCCTGATACCCCTTCTTTCCTGATCCGAAATACCGCCATGTATTACCCCAAACCGTAGCCCAGAAGCTCTCAACTTAGCCTCTAGGTAATTAATGGTATGTCTAAAAGTAGTAAAAATAAGAACCTTTCTATTTGTTAAGGCAAGCTTTTCCCTAATAAGTTGAATAAAAACATCTGCTTTTGGATCTGAGGAGGGCAAGTTTTCACACAAGGCCAATAATTCACCAACTTTATCTTCAATCAGTTCAATTTCAGACTCGGAGACTTGACTAGTTAGGTCTTCATCATACGATTCATCTATTTCTAACTGAGCAAGCTTGTTACTCAGGAGATCGTTAAGCAAAGGCGCTAACCCATGTATACAACTCGCAGCTTGGCGCCTAATCGTGGTCATCATAAATCGAATGTTTTGATGTCCATGTGTCACTTTCAAAATATCGGCGACGACGTCAAGAAGAGTGTCATGAACAGCTCGTTGCTCCTGCGTAAATTCGACAGACACAGTTTCTGGCTTACGAACAGTAAACTCTCCTATATCTCGCCTTCTTGTTCTATTGATAAGAGGACTAAAGGTATTTAGTTCTTCTAGCCTGCCTATCGCTGACACTCTTGCTTCATCTGGAACACTTGGTTCGGATAATGTGTCATAGATCTCTTGAAACAGTGGAGTCTCGCGTATAAACATGCGTCCCCACTCAGTTTGAGACAGAGCTTTTAGCTGAGCAATCGCATTTTCTTGCCAACCGTCATTTGCTTCGCGGAGTATATGAATTGCTTCATTGGAATATTTGTTAGGGACAGCCATAGAGTGAAAACTATTCTCATCTATGATGAGTTCTGGCCGAAGTACATTCAACAATGTGTACAAGTCACTGCTGCCCAACTGGACTGGTGTAGCCGATAGGAAAACTACCGCATTAGCGTTATCACACAGAAACTTAACCCCTTGGTGAAGGTTAGTGTTTCTGTTTCTGATATTGTGTGCTTCGTCTACGATTATTAGATCAAATTTTGGCGGTGTGTTTAGCTCGAGAAGACCATTATTACGCTTTGTCTTTGTATCTTCTCCATGCAAGAGAGCTGAATCGAACAAGGAAAAAGGTAATATTGCCTTAGTATGGCTTTCTGGCCAATGCCCCTCAACCTCTGTCTCTTTGAGGCAGTACCTTAACGTTTTTCCATCCAAGGGAACAAAACTTTCCCCAAAGCGCTTCATTTCTAGTTCCCATTTTCTCTCTGCAACAAGTGCTTTTGGGCAGATAATGAGTACAGACTTGATCGTTGTCCTAGCGGAAAGCTCCTTCAATATAAGCCCAGCTTCAATCGTTTTACCAACACCCACTTCATCTGCTACCAAAAGTCTAGGCTGTTCCGCTTGAATGATTTTAATCGCTGGTCGGTATTGATATGGGACGAAGTCAATATCCGCTGAATTTAGAGAATAGAGGCTATTATTAGACGGTAAACTAAGGCTTGTTGCACTCAACGAAGCCCAAAGCTCCTCTTTCGAGCAACTTTCAAAGCCTTGGCCACTATCAGAACCCATCTCTTGCAACTGGCTTTGGAAGTATGTCGATACTTTACCTGACTCAAATACCTCATAAGCTGGCTCGACTCCGCCAAGCTTTACGTTCATGATCGGTAAGACTACATTAGAGTCAGATCTCAAAGTAACTAACTGTCCTGGCTGAAAATGGGGTATATCCCTGCTTTGATATGTTTGAACAGTATTCTCAGAACCATTCGTCCCATCATTCTTATGGGCTAAAGCGTCGAGTAAATTATCCCTAACACCATACAAGTCTGACAGACTCTTTTCATCACAACTAATCACTTCAATCAATCTAATCAGTGTATCAACATCACGATATTCTTCGCTGATAGGCAAATCAGTTGATGCATGAGCCCATTTATTCCTGATAGTTTGAAGCTCTTTAACCCAGTTTCTCGCCTCTCTAGGTAATTTACATACATCCACTAACTCAAACCAGTTTTGGTCTAAAACCCTGAGCAATGCTGCTAGGTCGAGTTCGTAAATTGATGTAAAACCTTTCTCCTGAGCTATCTTTTGCTGTTGGAATGATAGCCTTTCGATAACATTAATCTCCCACCAATCATCTGATAAGGTGGGCAAATTGGAGCTCAGAAAGTCTTGCAAAGCTCTAGTCATGATTTTAAAACTTGTAAACATCTACGTACCTCTCGATCTACAGAATAGGTTACATGTGAAAGTGAAAAGTACTTACCAACTCACGCCAAACATAAACTAAACTACATCCCAACCATACGCTGCATGCTTTGCGTCCAAGACGCTTTAAAAGCAGGGTCTTGTGCAAACAGCTTGTAGAGCTCTAATTCGTCTTTACGACGTTGAAGCATGATTTCTTTCAACATCTTCTCAAACGCTAGCTCTCGAGTATGAGGGTCTGCGTTGTTTTGGTATTTAGCTTCAAAGTCTGGGTGATTTCGGATGCTCTCAGCAATGTTCACAAACTTAACGCGCTGTTCTTCTGATGTCGCGCTCCAACCTTGAAACCAACGTTCGTTAAAGATTTGGATGATCTCATCTAACGGGTCTTTCTCAGTTTCTGCACCATGAGCTCCGCGAGGGTTCGGGTTTTGAGGATCTAACTCAGTTTCAGAGTCATCTAGCTCGATGGAATGGTTAAGCTTAACCCTTTGTAACCCATAGGAGCTCAAATCAATGGAATCAAGTAACGAGTCTAGCGCTTCTTTATCTGGATCTTCGACGGAAAGTTTTGGAATCAAAAACTTCAAGAACCAGAACAGTTCTTCCCACTGAACGACCTCATAAGGCATGATAGATGCCATCTGGCCGTAAATTTTCACAAACTGCTTGGCCTTCACTTTGAAATCGACTTTAAACTCGTTCTCTAGTTCTAACTCGTGGTTAAAACGCGCAGCTGCGATATCAATGACTGGGCTCAGGTCCTGAGCATCTCTTCCTTCAAAGAAACGCTTATTGAACTCCTCAACTTCAAACCACTCATAAATACCTGTGTCGTCCATATCATCTTTTAGCTCATGAAGAACATTGACATCAGTGGCTTCAGAAAGCGTTGTCGATGTATAGAAAGGGTCGAAGGCGGTTTTGATATCATCCACTGAGTTGAAGAAATCCAACACAAACAGATCTTCCGTTTTCTTACCGTACTTTGGCGCTGAACGGTTCAAGCGAGACAACGCTTGCACACACAGTACACTTGCCAGTTTTTTATCTACATACATGGCACAAAGCTTCGGTTGGTCAAAACCTGTCAAATACTTGTTGGCCACGACCAGCAAACGGAAAGCATCCTGATCCACATGCTTAGGGATTGGGGAGTCCGACTCCTTACGCTTGTAGTTCACATCAAAGTAATCTTTGGTATCACCTTCAGGGAAGCCATTTAGGTCTGCTTCAGTGTATTCAATACCATCAACTTCTTTGGTACCAGAGAAGGCAATCGCGACTTTAAATGGGTTACCCATCTTATCGAGTTGCCTCGTTAACGCTCGATAGTAGCGGATAGCTGACTCAATATTTTGAGTCACCACCATGCCCTTGCCTTTACCTTTTAGCTTCTTACCGTTAATCACATGTTTGATAAAATGTTCAAGCATGATCTCGGCTTTGGTATCTATGGTTTCTTGGCTTGCCTCTACATACGCTCGCAAACGCTTCTGCGCTTTTTTGCTATCGAACTCAGGGTTATCTTGGATTGATTTTTCAATCTCGTAATAACTCTTATAAGTCGTATAGTTGGCAATAACATCGAGAATGAACCCCTCTTCGATGGCTTGTTTCATCGAATACAAATGGAAAGGAGCGTAAGTACCGTCCGCTTGTCGCTGACCAAACTTTTCTAGAGTGGTGTTCTTGGGTGTTGCCGTGAACGCAAAATAAGAGGCATTTCCACGCATCTTACGAGAGCGCATTGCCTGTAGGATTTTGTCCTGAGCATCTTCCAGCTCTTCCACTTCCTTCTTGCCCATTGCACGGTTCATGTTGTCATGAGCGGAGCCTGATTGAGAGCTATGAGCCTCATCAATAATGACTGCAAAGCGCTTATCACTTAAATCTGCAATACCATCAATAATGAACGGAAACTTCTGAGTGGTGGTAATGATGATTTTCTTGCCATTCTCTAATGCAGACTTTAGCTCAGACGATTTGAACGCTGGTGCAACAATGTTCTTCACTTCGGAGAACTCTTTAATATTGTCGCGTAACTGCTTATCGAGCAATCGGCGGTCAGTAACGACGATGACCGAATCGAATAGAGGCACTTCTTTCCCTCTACTTCCTGGTAGGTCATCGCTGATAGGATAAGTTTCGATGAGCTGATACGCAGCCCATGTAATTGAGTTAGATTTACCAGAACCCGCTGAGTGCTGTATCAGATAGGTTTGCCCAACACCATTAACTGAACAGTGATCAACCAAGCGACGCACGACATCCATTTGGTGGTATCGAGGGAAGAACAGAGTTCGTTTGTCCAACTGCTTTTTGCTGCTACCATCAAGACGAACAAAGTGCTGAATAATATTAGCGATGCTTTCTTTGCGGAACACCTCTTGCCACAAGTAAGCTGTCTTGTGGCCATATGGGTTAGTCGGGTTTCCTTTACCTAGATTGAAGCCTTTATTGAACGGTAGGAAGAATGTCTTTTTACCTGCCAGTTTGGTCGTCATATAAACTTCATCGGTATCAACCGCCATATGAACCAAACAACGTGCGAAGTTCAACAGAGGTTGATTCGCGTCTCTATCATCTCGATACTGTTTCTGACCATGATAAGCCGCATTTTGTCCCGTCCAATGGTTTTTTAACTCAAGAGTAATCAGCGGAATACCATTGATGAAAAGCACCATATCGATCTCTTCCAATGGATTTGCATTGGAATAACAAACTTGGCGAGTCACACTGAACAGGTTGGTAGAAAAATCTTTTTTTACCTTCTCAGAACTACTGGCGAGAGGTGCTGGATACATTAACGTTAGGAACGCATCATCAACGTCTAACCCCTTTTTCAACAAACGCAAAACACCATGACGCTTGATCATACGATCAAAACGCTCAAGGACTTTTCTCTGCCAATCGTGAGGGCTAGTGCGCTTGAGTTTTTCTAACTCACTTGCTTGAGTATCTTCGAGGAACTGCCAAAACAAACGGGTATCTATAGCGTATTGTTTGTCAAAGTCACCTGGAGAGCCAATAAGATAAAGATCATTATTGTAACTAAGAGGCGCTTCACCCAGCGCTAGCTCTTCTTTACAAATACCGGCTAAACCTTTTTCTATTGCGGCCTCTAGCGCCTGTTCATTTGTTTTACTAACCATAAATTCCCGTTGTTTGTTTTGATTATTCAGAGTCTTTAATAATGTTCGTAGTGCTGTTCAAAAACAGTCATCATGTCCTCTAGATGGCCATCTATCTGCTGTTTACCCCATGAACCCTGACCTTTAGCACCAAATATTTCTCTTAGTTTGAGCGCGTCAAAGTGAGACTTTCTATCGAAATCAATACGCTTTTTGTCAACGTCTTGATTGCTGTAAGAAGAGTTTTCACCGGGACTCAGTAGTACTAAATTACCAAATGAGTTTAAAGTTTCATATGCTAACTCACTCTTATATTCATCATTTTGAGGATGAACATGTTCTACTGAGTTTTTGGATGTGATTCGGTACTTTTTGAACTTATTCAATTCTTCAGAAGACAGTGAAGATTCTGAAGCTTTCATTTGCTTCCAAATCAAATATTCAAGTTTCTGAAACCAGTAATGCTCGAAACTCGTCCCTAACGACTGTTCAAAGTATATCGATTGAGATTGCCAACTCTGGCAGTTAGGCTCTGAGCTTTCAGCCAGTGCAAAGCTGGCCTCTTTCTGAGTATCAATTGATAGAGACATTTTGTTGTCGATGTTTTCAAGCAGCTCTAGCGCCTCGGAGTCTTGCTTGATACTCGAACGGATCAAACCTGAAATAAATGGTGTTAACCAATACTGGGCGCTGCGCTCACCGGTAAAGTTGCGCACACTCTGTAACAGAACTAACTCGCTTATGTTTTTCTGCTCACGGTTTATATAGCGCTTACCTTTTGACTCACTTGGATACTGACGAGTTAAAGCCAGTTGCTCCTCTGTCGCATCGTCACGTTCAACCCATTTCACAACCCAACGGTCAAACTGGTAGCGAACCTGCCATAGCGTTTCGATAAACAACTTTACCGATTGCTCATCACTGTTGATAAGTGGGTCGAATATTTCCAACAAGCGATCACTATGCAGTCGTGGCTCGATATCATTATGATCATTAAGCGCTAAGTAGACTCGGTAAGCGTGAATCAATAACAGTGGGAGCTTGATGATTGGGCGACAGTAAACCGTTTCTACATCCAGATCGTAGGTTTCAAACTTGTCTTGCTCGGTGTTATCAGGAATTGAACTTGCTTTAACTTGTAACGCTAACTGAGCAATCGACAAGCCAGGTAACGCCTTTGACGTTTCATCTTTTGCAGCGAACCGTTCAGCATCAAAAGACGCCAAGTGTTCGGGTTCAATATGGTACCAATCCGCATTAGGAAATACTTTGCGTACATTGCGTTCAAAATAGTTTTCCAGATGCTCACACGCCACCCACATTGCATCATACTGTGCTTTGTCAGTATGAATGTGCTTGAAGAGCTTCGCCTTTAAAATGTCCGCTTGTTCCAACTGAATGCCAGCGGTATTCATGGTGGCAAACAATCGGTTTAAGTCCATTTGTGTTGGCACAATGTTGTTCACCCATTGAACTTGGCGGTAGAGGTAATCCCCCATAGCTTCGGCGCTCACCACATCGTCTGATTTGAGCTTCTCTACTTCTTTGGTCAATACATCTAACGCCACGCCCATCTGTTTCAAATAAGCATTGTCGGCGATCGTTTCCTTAGACGGCACTTGATAGTTCTTAAGCCCCGCTAGACCACCTAAAAGCTGCTGAACTTGCTCACGAATTGAGAATTGGAGGCGCGGCTTATCTTCGCCGTTCTTCGATGTATAAACAGCAAGCCCTGCAAGATCGGATTTAATGCCTGCGTATTTAAAAGCAATAGTCATCAGCATGAGTGTTGTCGTGCGTTGCTGACCATCGAGCAACTCATAGATCCGCTCTCCATCTTGTTCAATGCGAGACGAAAGGATGGTGCCGATAAAATAGCTTGGTTCTTTTAATCGACACGCTTCTTTAATATCTCTGAACAGCAGCAAGACATCATCATCTGACCAGACATAAGGACGCTGATAGCTAGGAATAGAAAACTGGTAGTTATCGGTGTAGATTTTCTCAAGCGTCAGAAGCTCAGTTCGTACTGATAAATGATCACCCATGTTTTGCTCCTAACGCAGAGATGTGTTGGCTAAATGCAGCGCCAAATTGATTAGCATAATCTTGCTTGTCTATATCAAGGCCAAAGTATTGAGACACTTTTTCGACGAAACGTTTTTTAACGCTGTTTTTATCAAAGCCATTCTTGTCTACCGAAAGCTCAAAACCATCTAGCTGTGCAAAACACTGCTCTGGGGTATAGCTCATCGCAATCCAATCCAGCACTGGGGTTTCTTTTACAAAAGCAGGAACCGATTTCTCTTTTACTGCTTTCTGGTTCTCTACTCGGCGAGAATAAACCACACGAAATAGCTTTTTCGCCGCTACCTCTAAGCTTTGCTGCCCATGTTGGCTGATGTAAAGCAGCAAGCAAGCGTCATAAAGCTGTTTAAGATAACCGCAGCCATCGAGTTTACACACCAGCTTTTGATAGAACTCGTAAAAGCCAGCAAGCTCACCTTGCGTTGTTTTATTCAATAAATAGGTTTGGCGCAGTTGCTCAAAATATTGCAAATAGTGAATGGTATTAGCGCCACTATTTAACGGCTGGCGCAACTCATAGCCAACTTGAGGCTGTGCCAAGCTCTCTCCACCGTTGGGCATATAAGTACGAGCAATTCGCCCAAAGGCAATATCGTCGCCTTTGCCTGTTTGCTCTGCCAGTTCGGTGACAATGCTATTACGCACTTGCTGAGTTTGGTTGTGCAACGGGTAGTCTCGGAAGTTCAGATATTGCCAATAGCGACCACGCAGCAAAATATCGACTACTGGGTTTAAATCTCCCAGCGCCTCCCAACGGGTGGCAAAGGTGTTTACCGCAGATTTATCCTTTTCATCAACCGCTCGAAGATGGTGAGCTTTGATGATATCGGGCCCTGCTAATCGCACCCCACCCGTGTTTTGGGTTTCAAAAAAGCGGTAAGCTTCATCTTCGCTATCTGTCACTACCAAGGTGATGTTGATTTGCGCAAAATCTATATCATCCAATGAGGCATCATTCTTATACAGCCAACCGAGGTTGTGTTTGATTTGCTGCTGGCTCTCTGGGGATTCATAAACCAACTCAAGGTCGGAGTGTTTATTTGCTAAGTGAGAAATCAACGCCATTGTGGTCAGGCGTTGCTGACCATCGATAATATTCAGCTTGTCATCTTGTTGATGCAAAATGACACTGCCCAAGTAAAATGGGCAATGCTCCGCTTCAGGCTTACCAGCTAGCTCATGCTGATGAAGCTTAAAGTCATTCAATAAACGGGTGATTTGTTCTTCATTCCAGCGATATGGGCGCTGATATTCAGGGATGGCAAGCATCCCGTGAACGTCTTTTTCAAACTTACCGTCTGAAGCTAAAATCGGTTCACCAGAAAACAGCTTTTCTAGTGTACAACTGGCAACTACAACCGCCATTTATGCCAGCTCCGTTACTTTGATTTTACCTGTAACGGCGCTGTTAATGAGGGTGGTTTTATATTCTTTAAGCTTAACAATTTGCTCTTCCATCAAAGAAATGCCGTCGTCAGAGCTTTCCATAAAACCTCGAACATAATCAGCTATTGCTTTCTGCTCATCTAAAGGAGGAATAAACAAATCAACCTGAGAGAAGTTATCGAAATTCAAATCTTGACCATCTCGAATAAAACTTGCTGTTCTTTGAAGCGCCTTTATATACATAGGTAGCTTAAGTAAGTAACCATAGAAATTTGGGTCAATTGGCTCTAACGGTCTCAAGATTACATAGGATGAGCGGATACACCCCCTTGACCATGCGCGTTCAAGTCCTCCTTGAAAGCTACGCATACTAATAACAAAATCATCCTTTTCTACATGTTTACGCTTATCAAGGTGAAACTGTATTTTTACAACTCTTGCACCCGTCCTTGCTTCATACTCATCTTGAGGAATAACACCAAATTTTTGAGTCGCAGAAAGTTGCACATCATCTTTCCAGGCTTTCTCTTTACGTTGAGTAAACAAGAATTTACTGCGACGAACTTCCCAATGCTCTGGAATTGTTCCTATCCAATCCACATCAGAATCTTTCATTGGTGCATCAGGGTTCAAGCCTTGCGTTACAGCTTGCTGAATGATGATTTGCTTACGTTCTTTTAGAAGTTCAATTTGCTTTTTTTTACAAGAAATCGCTTCATCAATTTGCGATACTTTTTGGTCGAGAAACCTTCCAACATCCTTTTGTGTGTTCAACGGAGGGAAAGGTAATTTGAACTTCCTAATTTGTTGAATACCTAATGCTGGTCGTGTTGCTCCTGTAACTACGCTGTAAATCTGTGAACTTAAATAATCAGATTCCAAAACGTGTTTAAGATAACGCTCGCAACAATTGGATTTTGGTTTAATAAGCACCAATGTTGCAGAAAGAGCAACTCTTTTACCTTCTAGATTTAAGTGACGAGGCTGCCCTAAAGTACCGACTTTGCAAAAAACTAAGTTGTTACTTTCTATTCTAAATGCCTTTTCTTGCTTTATTACTGCTTTTTCAGCAACCATTCTGGCTGTTTTTTCATTTACAGTTCCGTCATAGTTTACATCTCTAATCCCAATGTAGGGCAGACCATCAGGGTCTAGGGCAGGAGCCCGATGATCTGGCTGAGGATCTATTACATCGCAATACGCACCAACGGGAGCTAAAACCCATCCCTCTGGTAACGCACTCTTAGGGTAATTGTCTTTCATGCTATCACCCCTGAACCTTAGCTACAGATATACCTAGAATGTCAGCAATTAAACCTTCCGCTTTTTGCTCAAGCGCAATAATGTCTTTAGCGACTTCATCCATTGAGCGTAGCGGCTTGTGGCGGTAGAAATATTTGTTAAAGCTGATCTCATAACCAATCTTGACTGATTCAAGATTTATCCAAGCTTCATCCACATGCGGCTTCACTTCATCAAGGAAATATTGATAGATGCTTTGTTCAAGCGGCACAGATTCGCTATCACGCAAGTCTGAACTTGACTCATAAGTCACGAACTCGTTGTGATTGCCCGTTGGGTAGTAACCAAAATCTGGCAAATCTTGCAGTTCACATTCGTAGTTTTCTAGCAGTTCGTCTAACTTATCTTGCTTTAGCTTGGCGACTTTCTTGATGACTTTTTCTGCGTTTTCGTCATACCAGCTTACCGCATCAACAATGGCTTTTTTCTCAGTTGCCGCGAGTTTCAGACCGAGTGATTTAAGCTCTGCATCTACTAATTGTTTGAACTGATTAAAGTCGTTGTATACTTCATCACCAATCTTGCTATGTAATTGACTCGCTGCATTAACCAGTGTGCGCTGTTTCATCCAGTTTTTCGTTTCCAGCAATTTGGTTTTCGCTGCTTTGTTTAGGCTGATATCGTTTTCTTCACACCACTTGGTGATCTCTTTTTCAATCCCTTTAACAAAACCTGCTTCATAGACATTTTCGCCATGTTCGGCGTACAAGTACTCCATCACTTCGCGCAGTGATTTTTCAAAACGTAATGGCTCAATCAGGTCAACACGGAATTGGGCACTTCGACGGTCTGGACGCTCAATATTCACTTTGTAGTAACCAAAATCTTGGTTCTTGAAAACTTTGGCGGCAATACCCACCGAATCGCCTTTCTCGTCGATAGCACGCTCAACGGATTGGTTATCTAGATAGGTCGAGACAATTTCCGCAATGTGCTCTGGTGAGAACTCGCAGTTTTTGTTACCCAAGTTCTTACGCAGTTTGCGGAACAGTAAGCTAGCATCAATCAACTGAACCTTCCCTTTGCGGCTTTCAGGTTTGTTGTTATTAAGCAGCCAGATATAGGTGGTAATACCCGTGTTGTAAAACAGGTTGTTTGGCAACTGAACTATCGCATCCAGCATGTCATTTTCAATAATGTAACGACGAATGTTACTTTCACCACTGCCGGCATCACCGGTAAACAAACTTGAACCGTTGTGAACTGATGCAATACGAGCCCCTAATGGGCTCACTTGCGGCGATTTCATTTTAGTGACCATTTCCATAAGGAACAGTAACTGACCGTCACTTGAGCGAGGAATCGCATCTTGTTCTGACTCAACGCCCCAGTAGTCTTTTAACTTCACTATAAAGCGACCATCTACGACATCTTTACCGTCTTTGATGTGCTTTTGCTCACTCGCCCAGCTCTTGCCGTAAGGCGGGTTCGAAAGCATGAAGTCGAAACGCTCTGATGAGAATTCATCGGTAGATAGGGTTGAACCAACACGGATGTTTTCTGGGTTGTTACCTTTGATCATCATGTCTGACTTACAAATGGCGTAAGTCTCATCGTTGATCTCTTTACCGTAAAGGTAGATATCACGGTTTGATGCTGGGTACTTCTCTTCAACAAAGTTCTGTGTTTCTGTCAACATACCGCCACTACCACATGCAGGGTCATACACTGTGATAGAAAGTGGCAAGTTATCTTTGATTGGATCGAAGACAAGGTGTGTCATTAGTTCGATAACTTCACGTGGAGTAAAGTGCTCACCCGCCTCTTCGTTGTTCTCTTCGTTAAATTTACGGATCAACTCTTCAAAAACATAACCCATACCAAGGTTGCTAAGTGCTGGTAGTTTGTTGCCCTCAGGATCTTCTTTCACCTCAGGCGTTAAGTTGATGTAAGGCGAGACGAATTTCTCAACCACATCTAGTAAAACGTCTTTCCCCGCCATGTGGCGGATTTGAGCTTTCAGGTTAAAGCACTCAACAATCTCTTTTACGTTGTCGCTAAAACCGTTGAGGTAATCTTCGAAGTTAGCCAGCAGAATCTGTTGGTTGTTGGTCGCTGTACTGAATAGCGTTTGTAGCGTCCACTTAGATGTGTTGTAGAACACATAACCTGATGCAGCGCACAATGGTGCGTCATCAAGCTCAGTTTCATTCATTTCTTCTACTTGGAATTTAACTTCTTCCAATACTGCTTCTTTTGATGGCTCTAAAAGCGTATCGAGACGGCGTAGCACCACCATAGGCAAAATAACGTCGCGGTATTTACCACGAACATAGACATCACGAAGACAGTCGTCGGCAATCGACCAAATAAATGAAACGAGTTTGTTATGTACTGAGTGGTCCATTTGGGATCCTATTTCTTTGTTACCCACACCTAATCGTGTAGGCGGCATTAATCTTATTGGTTGAAACCAGGCAAAAGTTGGGTACTTTCTAAGCCTGATAACACATCTGTATTCTTTAAGTGCATCTGATATTGCGAAGCGTTCAGGGAGCCCTCTTCTGAGCAATCCACATTCCACTGTGTGAGTAGGTATCCCACCAGAGCAGAGCGAACTTCAATATTCAACTTCCCTTGAGTCATCTCATAATCAAGCTCAATAGCCTTTGGATGCTTTATTTGAGGGTGAACACCGATCTCAAGCTGAAGAATTGTATTCCAAGCATCGTCGTAACTTGCAGATTCACCGGTTTTTGGTGGTGTTGCTGAGCTCTCTATTTTTGTAAATCGACTACAAACGAAATCACGAAAACTGTTCGTCTTTCGATCAAATGCTCGGACATGCCAACGATGACCGTTGTTTATGATGGCGTGGGGAACAATGGTTCGATTACCAGCGCCAGAAGAAAGTGAATGATAGCGGCATTGAATGGCTTGATTATTGTGAATCGCACGCATTAACGCTGCGACAATGTTTTGCTTCGGTTGTGTTAATCGAATGGCATCAAAGCAAACTTGGGGAGTATCACCTTGGGAAGAAGTACCCTTCCCTTGCATCAATTGATTCAAGGCTTGCTCAGAATCATGCGCGAACAGCGGTGTGAAACTGTCTGTACGAACGTACTGCTTTGTTTGGTGAACGAGCTCAGCATTCTCAGGTGCCAACTCTCTGTAGAGGGTGAGATCTCTAGAACAAGAAGCCAAACCTGTTTGGAATTGTTGAACTAGGTCCGCCCTAGCAACAGCCCCATAGTATTCGAGACAGAAATCGATGAACGCTAAACGTTCCCGCTGCGCGTGATTTAATTTGTCTATTGATTCGTGCGTCATAATAATAAAGATGGCATGTTGATAGTAAGATTCTATACCATAAACTTGCACAAGTAATCATTTTGATACTATCTTTTTGATATAGAGCAATAGACATTACTCAACAAGGATAGATAGCCTCTGTGTTTTTACAAAGACCTAAACCTTACCGTGATGAAAGCCTTGAGAGCTTTTTTATTCGCGTAGCCAACAACAATGGATATGATGATGTTCAGCGTTTCCTAGAGGCAAGCAAACGCTTCCTGCAAGACATTGACCATCACGGCTATCAAACCTTTCCAACCGATATCGCAAAGATTAACCCCTGCACGGCCAAAGATAGCTCTGGTGCCCGAACTGCCTCACTCCTGAAACTCGCTCAATTAACGTTTAACGAACCGACCGAGTTACTTGGATTAGCAATTAACAGAACAAACTTAAAATATTCTCCATCAACTAGTGCCGTGATCCGTGGCTCAGAAGTTTTTCCTCGCAGTTTACTCAGGACAAAGTCCATACCCTGCTGCCTATTATGCTTACAAGAAAATGGTTACGCTTCTTACCTTTGGCATTTTGAGGGTTACGATCACTGCCACATTCATGATGTGCCCTTAGTCAACAGCTGTAGCTGTGGCGCTGAGCACGACTATCGAGTGTCTGGTTTAAGTGGAATGTGCGGCAGTTGTGAAGCGCCTATCGCCGTAAAAAGTCGAGAAAAAAGTCATAACGCAACACTCTCTGTTGCGAATTGGCTAGCGGGCAATAAATCTAAAGATCTGCCAGATCTACCTCCAAGTTACCGTTGGGGCTTAGTACATTGGTGGATTCATATCAGCAATGATCCGTTCGAGCACTTTTCGTTCGTCCAATTTTTCTCGAACTGGCCAATCTCGTTCCACTCTATGATTGATAGTGAAATTGAATTCAACCTAGAGCACGCCATTGTTGTAAGAAGAGAATTACGGATAAAAGATCTTCTAGGGCGGATATTTTTTAGTTCTGTTCGATTACCAGAACGCAACCTCCATCACAATATCATCCTAGGAGAGCTTCTACGGCATGTAGAGACGAATTTATGGGATAACGATGGCTTGATCGCTAACCTTCGTATGAACGCTCTAGAGGCTACTGTGTTCCTTAATTGCAGTTTGGATGAGATAGCCTCAATGGTTGAACAACGCATCTTAAAGCCAAATCGTAAAACTAAACCAAACGCACCTCTAGAGGTTAATGATTACCTGTTTTACTTCGGCGACATCTTCTGCCTTTGGTTAGCTGAATTTCAGACTGATGAGTTTAATCGTTCGTTTTATGTATCGAGGTGGTAAGTGCAAACTCTGAAAGAGCTAATCGAATCAAATCCGGACGACTTAAAAGCGGCATTGAAGCGCGCATTTCGCCCTCTCACAGCGCATATTGCGATCGATGGCAAAGAACTTGATGCACTGACGATATTAGTCAATTTAACTGATAAGACTGATGATCAGAAAGACCTGCTAGACCGAGCCAAATGCAAGCAAAAACTTCGAGATGAAAAATGGTGGGCTAACTGCTTAAATTGTGTGAACTATCGACAAAGCCATAACCTAAAATTTCCGGATATACGGTCTGAAGGCATTATTCGAACCGAAGCCCTAGGTGAGTTACCAAGCTTTCTACTCTCTTCTTCTAAAATCCCGCCATACCATTGGTCATACAGCCATGATTCAAAATACGTCAACAAAAGCGCACTCCTTACCAATGAGTTTTGTTGGAATGGGGTGATATCATGCTTGGCTGAGCTTCTTAAAGATGTTGATCATCCACTTTGGAAAACATTAACAACATTAGGTTGCTATCAAAAAACTCGTAAAGCAATAGCAAAGCAGCTGGCTTCAATTGCTCACATGACCATCAGTGTGCCGCTCGCCCCGAATTACTTGACTCAAATATCGCTCCCTGATGGTGATACATCCTATATTTCGCTCTCGCCAGTTGCATCACTATCGATGCAAAGCCATTTTTATCAAGGACTCCAAGATGAATATCTGCATGCCTCGACTACGCGGTATAGCCGAAGCTCCAACATGGGAGTAACTGCGATGACATGTGGCGGCGCATTTAGAATGTTAAAGTCTAATACCAAGTTTTCCACCACCCCTCATCATCGATTAAACAGCAAACGGAGTTGGTTGACGTCAGAGCATGTTCAATCATTAACACAGTACAAACGACTTAATAAACGCCTAATGCCTGAAAATGCGCGAAAGGTGCTCCGTCGAAAATACAAAATCGAGATTCTGAATATGGTCAGCGTTTGGTTGGCAATGCAAGACCACACTCTGGATTCAACCATACTTGTTCAGCATCTGAATCATGACCTATCTTGCTTAGGAGCCACCAAACGTTTTGCATACGATCCATCGATGACCAAGCTCTTTACTGAGCTTTTGAAGCGAGCGTTATCAAATTCAATCAATGATAGTACACAGCATACTAATGGGTCATATCTTGTCCTACCGAATATCAGGGTTTGTGGTGCAACGGCTTTAAGCTCTCCGGTAACGGTGGGGGTTCCGTCACTTACCGCTTTCTTTGGGTTCGTTCACGTATTCGAACGCAGATTAAATAGCATCTACACCACGTTTCGTGTCGGATCCTTTGCGATATGTATTCACCAACTCCATGTCGAAAAGCGCGGGTTAACAGCCGAGTTTGTGGAAAAAGGCAATGGGACTATATCAGCTCCCGCTACCCATGATGACTGGCAATGTGATGCAGTATTTAGTCTTATTTTGAACACTAATTTTGCTCAACGTATTGACCAACAAACGTTAATTACAGCACTACCAAAGCGACTTGCTCGAGGTTCAGCAAAGATTGCGATAGACGATTTTAAATATCTAAACTCATTCACCACGATAGAGACGGCGATCCAATCTCTGCCAATAAAGGTTGGAAGGTGGATATCGCTTCACACACAGCCAAACAATAACCTAGGTGATCTATTAGCTGCCATCAAAGGCGACTCTCAGCTTATAGCTAGCTGCGTCGGTTATCATTTGTTAGAAGAACCCAAAGATAAGCCGAACTCTCTCAGAGGTTACAAACACGCTTTCGCTGAGTGCATTATTGGACTAGTTAAGTCAATCACTTTTGGCTCCACGACCGATGCTAACACCATTTTATGGTCGCTAAACAGCCATCAAAATTACATAGTGGTACAGCCAAGGAGTATCAGCAATGAAACTACCCTCGAGTCTAGCCTATGAGCGCTCTATCGACCCATCAGATGTCTGCTTTTTTGTCGTTTGGCCCGACGATAAAAAAACACCTTTAACTTATACATCTCGTAGTCTGCTCGGACAAATGGAAACGGCATCATTAGCCTATGATGCATCCGGCAAACCCAAGAAAAATGCTACCGCTGAGGCTTTGGCTCAGGGGAACCCACATCAGGTTGATTTCTGTCACGTTCCATATGGAGCTAGTCATATCGAATGCTGCTTTTCCGTCTCTTTTTCTTCTGAGCTACGCAAACCGTATAAATGTAATTCAAGCTCAGTCAAACAAACGTTAGTGAAACTTGTAGAACTGTATGAAAAGAAAATCGGCTGGACTGAGCTAGCTACCCGATACTTGATCAATATATGCGACGGCACGTGGCTGTGGAAAAACACCCGTAAAGCTTATTGCTGGAACATCGAACTTGCACCTTGGCCATGGAACGGGGAAAACGTTAAATTTGAAGATATCCGTAATAACTACATATCACGAAAAGACTTTGAAAATCATAAAGATTGGTTGGCCATAACAGAAATGATAAAAACCGCTTTTTCTAGCCCTAATGGGTTGACGATATTTGAAGTCAGAGCCACCGTGCACCTGCCAACCAATGCCATAGTGCGACCAAGCCAAGCTTTCACAGAAAAAGAAAGCGGCAGTAAAAACAAATCTAAATCTCAAAACAGTCGAATTTTTCAGCATACAACTGTTGATGGCGAACGTAGTCCAATATTAGGAGCCTTTAAAACTGGAGCAGCTATTGCAACCATTGACGACTGGTATCCTGAAGCAACAGAGACACTGAGGGTTGGAAGGTTTGGCGTTCATCGCGAAGATGTCACTTGCTATCGTCATCCCTCTACAGGAAAAGATTTGTTTTCGTTACTGCAAAAAGCAGATCATTACATTGAAGTGTTGAGCTCTAACGAAGCTCCAGATCAAGAAGCTATCAATGATATGCACTTCGTAATGGCAAACTTGATTAAGGGTGGATTGTTCCAGCATAAAGGAGACTAAACATGAAATGGTATTACCGAACAGTCACGTTTCTTCCAGAGCGATGCAACAATGAATCACTTGCAGCAAAGTGCCTTCGCGTTCTACATGGTTTCAACTATCGATATGAGACACGAAATACCGGCGTTTCATTTCCACTTTGGTGTGATGAAACGGTTGGAAAGAAAGTTTCATTTGTCAGTACAAACAAAATGGAGCTCGACTTGCTACTTAAACAGGAATACTTCGTCCAAATGGAAAAACTGCAGTATTTTAGTATATCAAAGACTGTTCTTGTGCCAGAAGGTTGTCGATACGTTTCGTTTAAGCGCTGCCAATCTATAGATAAAGTAACAACAGCTGGGCATGAGAGAAAAATCAGACGTCTAGAGAAACGTGCTAAATCCAGAGGCGAGCCGTTTGACCCATCATCATTTACTCCAAAAGAGCATACCGTATTGTCGCACTATCACTCACTTGAAGAGTTCAGCAGTAAGACAAAAAATAGCTTTCGACTCAATGTCAGAATGTTCTCGGAACAACACAACGAGGGGGACTCGGTTTTCAGTAGCTATGGTTTATCAAACTCAGAGCACTCTTTACAACCTGTACCTTTAATCTGACCCTTGTTTTGAGGACTGTTACAACCTCCTGATTTTATGAATATTTTTCACGACCGTAACAAAAAGGGTAAAAGTACTTATTAGCATCTAATTAATTGAAAATAATGGGCTATTCTTAGAACAGTAACAGTGAACTGCCGAGTATGTAGCTGATAATGTTGAGCCATAATGGGCTTTATCTGTCATTGAGTGAACTGCCGAGTAGGTAGAGTACATTCACAACATCAGCACTGTTACTTCCCAAACAGCCAGTCGGCTGTTTGTTTTAACCTCCAAAGAGGATTATAATCCTCATAACTACTGTAAAGTAGCTGATAATAAACGAACCACCTTCATTCGAGTTCAAGAGCAAATTACTGCTGAGTAAGTAGCTAACTAAGGAAGAAGGTCTCTAACATCACACCCGAGCACTCTCGCTAACTGATAAGCTTTTTCGAGTGTGATGTTTACTTCTCCACGCTCAATCCTGCCAATATAACTTCGATCTATATCAGCCAACAAAGCTAGTTGGTCTTGAGAAACCTTCTTATCCTTGCGTTTCCCACGTAATTTGGCACCAAAGCGCTTTGCTAAGTCTTTCATTTTTAATTTGTTCTTAAAATGAAAAACTATCGCCTCTTGATGCCTATAGTACCACGGACTATAATCCGCATTTTTAATTACAACAGAATATTATGACCCAAAAAATTCGAGTTAATCGAGAAATCTATGAAATCATTTCATTGCCATCTATGGAGGAATTTCGTGCAACTCAGATCAGAAACTTGATGCCCCAAGCTTCTACACACTTTAGTAATAAAGATACTGCAAGATTGTATGTGTCGCGTCAGCTAGAACGTTTAGAAAAGAAAGGACTGCTTAAAAGCCAAGGTGAACGTCAAAACAGAACATACAAGAAAACGAATATGTTTGCCGAAGCACATTTCATTCTAAAAGATAAACGTGTTATGGCGAACCGAGTTGACGTTACTAAGCCACTTGGGGACTCTACAGACCAACCTAGGTTGATTGATGAGAAAAAAGACATTGAATCAAATCTCACTATCGCCCTAGCTGAAGTTGATGAGTACAAGATACTGATGAATCGCTCAAAAGATCTACACAACCTTTTGCACTCATCCCATACTGAGGCCGTCAAAAAGGCTGCAGCACTGGTGGCGAAACTGAATGTCTGGACAAACGCGATAGAACTATTAAAGCAACAAGAGGTTAAATCGTGTTAAGAAAATGGCAATCCGACTGCATCGCATTAGCCAAATCCAAGTACAATAGTGGCCACGCACACTTTCTTGCTCAGGCTACACCTGGAGCGGGAAAAACCATTATGGCTGCAACGTTAGCGAAACAAATGCTCGATTCTCGGGACATTGACTTCGTACTCTGTTTTTCACCATCAAAGACGGTCGCAGGGGCAATACAGTCGACGTTTTCAAGAGTATTGGATTGCTCATTCAATGGCGCGCTTGGTGAAAAAGGCTGCTCTATGACTTACCAAGCAATACAGTTCGTACCTAAACGCTTTTGGGATACCTTATCAAAATACAAAGTGCTTTGTATATTTGATGAAATCCATCATTGTGGCGGAGATAGTGAGCTCAACAGTAACTCATGGGGTTACCAGTTATTAAGAGACGTGCAACATGCTGCAACTTTCACTCTCGCACTAACTGGCACGCCATGGCGTTCTGATAAAACACCAATTACGTTAGCATCCTACACAGACCCCGAAGGAAAAATCGTTTGTGATTACCAGTATTCGCTAGCTCAAGCAGTTGAAGATCACGTTTGTCGTAAACCCAAAATAGCCCTGATCGATTGTGAAGAAGTAAAGGTAACCAAGAACACAGGTTCACGTTCATATAACACCATAAATGAAGTGTTAAATGAAGGTGATGTAGCATATGGTCTAATACTTAAAGATCAACAAGCACTTCTTTACCTAATCGGCGAAGCGGTGGGTCGACTCAATACTATCCAGTTAGAAAACCTACAGGCCGGTGGACTAGTGGTGGCATCTTCAATCGAAGACGCGAACAAAATAGCGGATATTCTAACTCATAGCTACGAACAATCAGTCGAAGTGGTTAGCTACAAAGATACAAATGCGCACGCAAAGATAGCTGCGTTCAAAGAAGGTCATACCAAGAATTGGATTGTTAGTGTTGGCATGGTCAGCGAGGGAACTGACATTCCAAGGTTACAAGTCTGCTGTTACTTAACAAAAATCAAGACAGAACTCTATTTTCGACAAGTACTCGGGCGTATCCTTCGAGTAACAGACTCGCCTAATCAGGACTCTTGGTTATACACCTTTGCCGAGTCTAACATGATTAGATGTGCAGAAGAGATCGAGACTGACATTCCAGGTACCTGCTTATACCTAAACTACGAATGTCCAGACTCACAACCGTCTCGCGCGGATGAATCAAGCAAAACGAAAGCTTCAGATGCTCAGCTTCTTCCAGAATCGATAGCAGAGATTTCATTTAACTGGAGTGAAAACTGGTCTGCTTCAGAGGCACCTCATGGCAAAAGCACTGACCCATTTGAGTCAAGTATACAACTGGCAAAATTCAATCAAAGAGTCATTGAAGCGTTTCGGGGGGTGTAGCCATACTGGAAGTACACGGCAGTGTTGCTACTAAATTGAGTCTCGTAACCACTTGCTTTTCACTAACGCGGACGATAGCGGTCAGTAAGGAAACAAAGCCTTTCAAAATATTTCTCTAGGGGAGATGTCCTTTTCTTGCTGGTTGAGATAGTTCTCCCACCCGATGTCTTTAGGCGGCTGTTTAATCTTTAGCTCGTTCACGCTTACCCGAAATGGGTTTTGTTTGTCGCATGCAGCCTTACTAACTTTTGGAGCCGCGTTGGCAAAATGCTCGAGTAAAATCTTATTTGAGTTATCTCGTAATGCGAGGCGGCTTGACCTATTAATTAGCTTTCTTATGCGTCGCAAATTGCCTTGAGAGAAGGCGTATATACGTTTCATCATCTCAGGGGATGCAAGAGCTGAAGATTCATGAAACGGAAGTGCTTCATCAAGCATTGTAAGAAAGGTTTTATAAAGAGTGCGATTCTCTTTATTGTTCAATCGAAAAGGCTCTAGTGTATGTTGTAACTCAAAGCGCCCTGCTAATTGGTTATTTGCCTCCAAAATCAACACTGAGTAAGGCATCCCAAACAGCACCACTGGAATCTTCGAACGAACAATTAGCATTTTCAACCAATCAGCAGCGCTATGTAAGATTTGTCTATTTTTCCTGTCAATCATGTGTTGAAATTCATCAATAATGATTAACTCCACTCCACACAATTTCATTAAATCACTCATTTCTTTTGCTATTTTGACCGGATCATTCCCTCTTGAGAAAGCTAGGGGGTCTCCAAGATCAGATAACAATTGTTCAGAAGCTGTTATTGGGGTGGCGTTTGGGGGAAGTGATGTAGACAAAATAGGTATGATAGAGCCGTCGTTTGTCTCCGTTCGAGGGTGTTTGTCTAAGTATTTATCAATTATTGTTGTCTTACCGGCGCCCGTATCCCCTACAACAATCATGCAGTCTGGCTCATGGATACCGTCACTGAACTCTCGACAATCTGAAATATCACCAATGATGTCGGTAATTTGGGGGTTTTGAATAAAGATTTGTTTGACTTTATCAGCAGTTTTTTCAACTTTTTGACATTCCATGTCAATTACCTCGATAACAATTCACTCTATTGACCAACCCTTAGTATTGACTTCAATATCCCAATCGAACTCATCATCAAGTTCCGGCTTAATACTTTTATCTTGCTGTTGTGTTTTCGCTATGGAAGATGCTCTTTTAGTGTGCTCTTTCACGCGCTGCACCCTAGATGTTGTTATGGTACCTAATGAATTTCGCTGCTGTTTTTGACCAGTTTTTTCAATGGCCTCATCGATAATATCGAGGATTTTTCGCCACGCGTTAACTACATCTTTGTGATTGTAGTTTTTCCTAATGTGCCTCCTGGCGTAGTTACAGCAGGTTTTGTGTAACCATTCTGAAACCGAATAGGCATAGTCTGCATCAACGGCTTCAACTGCAAAAAACTCTTCTTGTTTTTCATCCAGTACATACACCCTACCAAGACAGCTAGGATCATACTTAATTCTCACACGTACGCTTTTCATGTCTTTACAAGTTTCTTCTCCAAAATATCTTGCTAGACGAGCACTAGAGTAGCGTACTGTTTTACCAAGCCTTACCCCATTCTTATCGAGAGCTACTTCAAGGTTTTTCCCTAGGTTAAACTTCAACTCCTCTCTGGAACCTTTGAAAGGACGTGGGGGAATGGAAGAATTGACAGCATCAACCCAACTCAGATTCGGGATATTGTTTTCAAGCCCATTTTTCCCATTTTGATATACATCAACTATCCAAATATGAATCATTTCTTGTAGAAGTAAACCGTCGATTACGGCATTTTTAAGCGGGTCGTAGTCTTTCCTTTCGAATATGTTAGTAAAACTCTTTCCAGGTATCCTAGACAGTAGCCGATTATTGATTGTACGGAAATAACGCTCTACCGACCCCTTGAGCCAAGGCTTTTTAGTTGGGTTTTTCTTCACCTTAATTTTCAGCTCTTTGCACGCGATTTTAAAGTCGACACTGTTAAACTCCGCACCATTGTCGACTATTAAATGCTCTGGGAGACCATAACAAGGCCAAACCCCTTCTACCGAGGGATATAATTCTTTAACGTAATCTTTCGGTAAAATAGAGTTTTCAAGGGCTAATGAGACTGAAAGGTAGCTCGGTGGCTCGAATCCTAGGTAGAAGCCTGTTAGGCTCTTTGTATGAGTGTCGTATAAAAGTGTAAGCCAAGGCCGACCTAACGGTATACCATAGCGCTCATCAATAACAAATAGATCAAGTCTGGTATGATCTGCCTCTACTCGTTCCAGAGCTCGTGTTGTTGCGGGTCTTTGCCCCACTTTCCTAAAGGTCGCATCAGCCGCACTTTTTCCCTTCCTAAGCACAATTTTTTCGTACTCAGAGTGCTTTCTCAGCCTGTTCCTAAACGATTGTATTGAAAACAAACTGTGCTGAGTATCATTAGTTTCGTTATACCTAGAAACTTCAGTTTCAAGTGTGAGGTATGCGGAAGCAGCTGTTTGCTCTTCAGCTGAGAAATAATCTTTTATTGCTTCTTGAATTAATGGCTCAAGTTCTTCCGGCACGTTTTTGCTCGTGTTGCCAGCTGTCACTTTAGGTATAAGTGATGACAGCTGGAAATCTGATTTCTTAAAAGTTCTCCAGTATCGGTAAATACTGCTTGCCGAAGGCGTAGTTGAACCGAACTTTTCATTTAAAGATGGGAATGCGTCATCGATTTCTTTTTTAGAGAAATTTTTTCCATACCGCTCAATAAGAAATTCTAGAACGTTGTACCTATGTACGGCTTCATCTCTACGCTCTTCATTTACACCAAAAACATCCTTGAAAACTAGATCTATGTCTTTCCAAAGAGGAAGCGATAACGTTTCCTTCGGCTTAGATGCAATGCCAGAACGAGAACTTGGAAATAGCTCACCAAATCGCTCAGTGTCTTCATCACTCATATCTATGAGCTCCAAATCGGAGTTTGCCAGTCAATCGGCTGATGCATATCGATTTTCAAAAGTTGTCTAGCAATCAGGTCGTAAAGAGCTGGTAATGATCTAGAAGAGTGAACTGAAGAGTATTTAACAATTTGCTCTATTCGTAGCTCTCCATATTTCCTTAATAAGCTAAGTATCTGGTGCTGGAGCGAATTAAGACGGTCATCGCAAGCATAACGGTGAATGATCTTCAAGTTATCGAGCAACGGATAAATTTGAATATCATCCTCAGTCAGAACTTTTAAATCATTGCCCATGCTAAGGGCTTGCTCTCTTTTCACGGAAAAAGTCTCTTTGAATTCTTCGGTTTCTGCAATGCGCTTTGGTTTAATCTCATAAAATGGTTGATATGTGTCATTGTAAGTTACTAAAAAGTCGGGAGTATACTTACGTCGCTTACCATCGAGATGATACTCGAAGCCAATGGGTTGAGCTTCAAAAGTCAAAATTTTTGCTGAAAATTCAAAGTGAAAACAGGTATCAAACTCTAAGTCGGATTCGACTGTATGAATGGAGTCAGTTTTAAGGCTGACAAAGCGTGATATGTTTTTAACTGACGAGTTTCTAAGAATCCGTTTTTTCATAACAAACAACCATACCTGTAGTAAACTTACCTAAGTGTTGTACAATAAATAAGCTATTTCAAGGTATGGTTGTTTCTATTTCAACGTATAGTTTCGTAAATTCAACGTTTAGTTGTTTTTACATTAAAACAATCGTTTTAAACGTTACTCTTTACCGAATACGTTGTTCTCTTGCTCTTGTACACGGATGAAAGTCGTACGCTTAGTTAGCTCTTTAAGCTTTGCTGCGCCTACGTAGGTACACGTTGAACGTACACCGCCAAGGATGTCAGAGATAGTGCCGTGAACAGAGCCACGGAACGGAAGTAAAACAGTTTTACCTTCAGCTGCGCGGTACTTAGCAACACCACCTGAGTGCTTGTCCATAGCCGACTGAGAAGACATTCCGTAGAACTTCATGAACTTTTTACCGTCTTGCTCTACTACTTCACCGCCTGACTCTTCGTGGCCTGCTAGCATACCGCCTAGCATTACGAAGTCTGCGCCGCCGCCGAATGCTTTTGCAACATCACCTGCACATGAACAGCCACCGTCACCGATGATCATACCGCCTAGGCCGTGTGCTGCGTCACCACACTCGATGATTGCAGAAAGTTGAGGGTAACCAACACCGGTTTTAACACGTGTAGTACATACTGAGCCTGGGCCAATACCCACTTTAACGATGTCAGCACCCGCTAGGATTAGCTCTTCACACATGTCACCTGTTACAACGTTACCTGCAGAGATAACTTTGTTCGGGAATTCAGCACGTACCTTTTGCACGTACTCTACTAGGTGCTCTGAGTAGCCGTTTGCGATATCAACACAGATAAAGATCAACTCTTCAGATAGCGCCATGATCTCTTTTGTTTTCTCGAAATCAGCGTCAGAAGTCCCTGTTGATACGAAAACATTGTTTAGCGTCTTCTTGTCTGCTGATTTTACGAAGTCAGCCCACTGCTCTACTGTGTAGTGCTTGTGTACCGCTGTCATTACTTCGTGCTCTGCAAGAGCCGCTGCCATTTCAAAACTTGCAACAGAATCCATATTTGCTGCAATAACAGGAGTACCAGCCCATTGACGACCGCTGTGCTTGAATGTAAACTCGCGGGTTAAATTTACTTGAGAACGACTTTTTAGTGTTGAACGCTTCGGGCGAAACAGTACATCTTTAAAGCCTAACTTAAGTTCTTGTTCGATACGCATGGTGTTTTTCCTTGATTCATAAATGTATGTGTCACTCGCACGGTGCGTTGTAAAGTCGTTGGCAGACGAGTTTACTTTTCTTCGGACACAAAAAAACCGGAGCGTTGGCAGACGCTCCGGTTTTCAGCATTATAGGTCGTGATTTATTTACAGCAAGTCTGATATTTCATTTTTTTTTATGCTATCCTCTCAAAGATTCCATATCCGAAACTCCCTCTCTTTCTCAATATTTCAGTTATTTACTTAGATATTAACCACTTAAGCGCACAACATGACGCAAATTTATGCTTCTTTGCGCAAACGTTTCCTAAGCACCCATTGCAAGATTGTCATCTTATTTACATTTCTGTGAGCTAGACACGTCAACAAGGTCATTTTCCAGCCAGAAAATAGATGTCAAAACGCAGTACTTTTCTTAACTTTCTTGTTTAAATGTCGAAAAAACCATCACTGTACAGTCGTTCTTTTCGCTACACGATCGTTTGTATCAGTCGTTGTTAAATGAAGATGGTGAAATTTCAGTGTATGAATAAGTCCAATGACACGACCGACCTATACATAATAGGTAGTAAATGGTGTTAAATGATAAACGTAGCTAACAACGACAAAGGCACGCATGATCGCGTGCCTTTCTTTACAGGTCTTGTATATGGCTCTTTTAAATTGAAACTAAATGCTCTTTTAAACTGAACAGCCCTATAAACCGAAGGTCGTTACTGACGAGCAACCAAAGCCTCTGCCGTCGCATCTTGAATAGAAAGAAACAGAGACGTGACTTGTCCAGTCGGAGAACGCATCGGGTTCAGTGTCACGTTCTGGTACATGAAATCTGCTTGCTGCGTAACAGGTCGTACGTTGCGACACTTAAATAGATATGGGCGTTGTTGCCATGTAATGAAACTACGACAGCCAAGATCATAAACGGGTTTCGTTTTGAGACGGAACCACTCTTCTGGGATCTCAGGAAATAGCTCAAAGATCGATTTGCCAATCGCATCATGAGATTGTTTACCGCTGTGGTGCGTCATAAAGCCATTCCACACTTGCACGTTGAAGTCTCGGTCGATCACAACAAGCCCCATGTCGACATTTTGAACCATATCAACCATCCAATGGAACTGCTCGAATTCTGCAGGTAACTGAAGCATATTAGAACTCCTCCATTAGGTAAGACAGCTTGTTGTCTAGTAGCGGTAACGATTCATCTACAAACATAAACAGTAGGTCGCAGCGAATTGAGGTGCCTTCAATGTTGTAGCTCACCTCAAAGGTCATGGTCTTTTTGAACGAGCCACTGGTATTGGCAATCACAGAGTCAATAGGAATATGTTGCCCTAGCAGTACTGGAGAGCTCTGGAAGAAGCGAACTTCAGACTGTTCACCTAGGCCATTTAAGAAAGAGCCGACAAGAATGTTGGATACATCCATAAGCAGCTCTAACTCTTCAAGCTCTTCACTGTCCGTTGGCACTTTCATCAGCTTCTTGAGATCATTTACACTCGAATCACTCAAAAGAACCAATGCTTCTCCGGCGATACCCTCACCGCTGAAACCTTGGCAAACACCCGATACCTGATCATTGTCGGCAAGATCACGCAGTGCCATGTGAAGTTCACTCACTTCAAAGATATTTACGTTAGGCAGCGGTAGATGAACAAATACATCGAAGTGACGGGCTAGCGCGTCTGCCGCGCGACCAATCGCAACGTTTGCCACTTCCATGTAGATATCGCGTCTGCGCAGAATAGGAAGCTCTAGCGGAGCTGGTGTCACCAATTGTGGTTGCTTAGTTGGCTCAACCAACTCACGAAGAATGGCTTTTAGCGCTTCTTGGTCGATTGGTTTTTGCAGGAAAGCTTTCGCCCCAAGATCCATAACTTTCTGTTTGGCTTTGGGCTGAATATCACCAGACACAACGACGACAGGTGTCGTATTACCCAAACGCTGCATCTCTTCTAATGTCCCATAACCATCCAACTCAGGCATGGTCAGGTCGAGGAACATTAATTTAAACTCATTACTCGCTAATTCTTCGAGTGCATTTAACCCATGCACTGCGAAGGTTATGTCAGCATTTAAAGATGGCGGTAAAGAGCGAGCCATCTGTTTGCGGGCTAAGGCAGAATCATCACATATAAGAACTGGAAACGACATTAATGTACCACCAATGATTGAAGCGAATAACAGCGAGTGTAACAGATCCTTATAGTATAAGGTACGGGTTGAACCTATTAATATGGTGATTGCAAGTCAGATAACCAGAAGTTTTTGCTATGTTTGTGAGATCAAGATATGCAGTCAGAAACCCTTAATATAAAAGGGTTTCTTATCAAATCGAACGGCGTCAATTAAACAGGAAAGTTAAGCAATAGCATTTGATAAATAGAGTCAAACCGCTATCAAGGTAGATGATAAATCGGTCAACTAAAGTTGATACGTTGGCCATAGAATCAGTAAGGCAAAACGTAAAATGACAGCAAAAACCAGAAGCGCAATACCTAAGCGATACCACTTATATTCCGAGACACTCATAGGAATACGTTTATAGAACATGGTAATCACACCTTTCCAATCAGAACTGCGCTTCCCATATTGCATTACACTCGTCAGTACAAAAAGAGCCCCAAGTACCAACATCCCTTTCTCGGCCCAAAACAACCCTACTTCCATTTGTACAACCTCTTTCCTTAAGTCCTCCACACAGTGTAATCAGCTTATGCGAGGGTTTCTGTACGACGTTGGTCTAAGTTGTACAAACGGGATTAATGCGCCAACTGTGCCGAGCAATCTAAAATGCGCTGCTTTCTGAGTTCAACCACCAGCAGGATAAGTAATAAAATCCCTGTCACGCCAAGGCCGATACCAATACCGCCCCAGATACCCGCAAGCTGATAGTCCGGCATCAGATACCACGCCGCTGGTAGACCAAACACCCAGTAGCCAATCGCTGTCATCACCGTTGGCATAGAGACGATTTTCATACCTCTTAGCAGGTTAATCGCCAGCAACTGCCATGCATCAACAATAAAGCAGAGAGCCACCACCCAAATCACCGAAGTTAGCAGCGTCGACATGGTGTCGGTGCCGTCATCAAGTTGGAATAATGCCGCGATGGTTTCCGGCCACGCGATAAAGGCACCGCACAACACTAAGCTCAATAAAGAAACAAGAATAAAGCTCTGAATCGAGGTTTTCTTTATGCCTTCGATATTGCCTGCACCAAAATCACGACCGACTAATATTGCTGCTGCCTGAGAGAAACCAAAGTTGAAGTTCCAAGTAAAGCTCAGGCACTGAAGTAGAATTTGGTGTAATGCTAATGAGGCGATACTGATGGTCCCTGCCATGAGCGTGCCGCCGTAGATAAGACCATGCTCCAAGATCGCCGCGACCGCGATAGGCAAGCCCATCAATAGCAGCGGAGCCATCAACTTGACCGAGTATTCCTCCAAGTGCAGCCAAGGGGCAAACGGTTTGAATTCGTCACGCTGAAATACCCAAAACGTATAGCCTATCATCACAACCAGTGCTGCAATCGCGGTACCTAAACCGAGCCCCGTCAATCCCATACCCAACTCGAATGTCATAAAGTAGCTCACAGGCACATTAAGAATGACAGTGGCTATCGACATGATCAAAATAGAGCGTACGTTACCAAAGGCGCTGGTTAATCCGCGCAGAACCAGTAATAACAATGATGGCAACATCACCCACTTAAGTGCATGAACGTACTCCATCGCAAGAGTAATCACCTCTGGCGGTTGCTTAGCCATTTCAAGGATTTGAGGCGCAAACCAGAAGCCTGACATCAAAGCAGCACTCATGACAAACGAAAGCATGACTGCGCCTTTTACCGCCAGGCGGATTTGTTGGTTACCAAAGTCTGGACGCGCGACTCTCTGTCCGTAGGCGATAGCAATTAAGTTTGCGACGCAGCCGACTGTGCTGCTGGCAATAAGAAAAATAAAGAAGTAGATCGAGGCGCCCAAACCACCTGCAGCCAGCGCAGATACGCTAATTCGAGACATCATCCATACATCGGTCAAAACCAATGCCATTGATATCAATTGTGAAATGATGAGCGGGAATGCAAGTGCGAGTATTTTTTTCATGAGAGCCTCTTAAGATTTCCACAAACCCTAAGGCTTTTATCACTAGCCTTCAATTGATATATCTGCCACTCTTACATTCCAAAAACTCATGCGAGTATTTTATGACCCCATATCCGAATCTGCCCTATTCTCACAATGGACTACGCGCCTTTGAGTCTGTCGCTAGGCTTATGAGCTTTACGCTGGCTGCAGACGAGCTCAATGTCACCCAGAGTGCAGTAAGCCGACAAGTGAAACAGTTAGAAGACGAGCTAGAAGTATCGCTGGTGCGTCGCAAGCATCGCGCGATTGAGCTGACACCACAAGGCAATGAGCTATACCTTGCGCTACGTGAAGGTTATAGCAATATTGAATCTGTACTTGCCAGTTGGAAAGAGCCTAAGCAGAAACGAATCGTCATCAAAGCGGCGCTCAGCTATGCCACGCGCGTGTTGATCTCTAAAGTTAGACAGCTTAATGAGAGATACCCTGATTACGAGATCGTGATTATTCCTGTTATCGAGGAGGATGAAGCGCTTAATTACACCGATTACGATTTGTTGATTTTCCACACTCAATTGAAGAACCACTACGACAACAAACCCGGCATCCGTGTATTGCGCGAAGAGTTTATGGCACCAGTCTGCTCGCAAAGCTTAGTGACGGATGATCTTGATTTGGACTCAATCCTAACCTTGCCTAGGTTACACCCGACTCTTGATCATACAGACTGGAAAGCATGGTTGTCGGACGTGGCGTATCCACCGACAACGCCTGCCAGAAATACCAGCTTCCTCTCCCTTGATTTGGCATTAAACGCCTGTCTTTCTGGACAAGGTGTTACCGTCACTGACTTGTTGTTGATCATCCCTGAGTTAGAACGTGGTTTCTTATATTGCCCGCCAAACGCGAAAGTTCAGCACAGTGCGTGGACGTATTACCTGCATCAAAATACCAAGAGTGCGGTCATTGATGATCTGATTGAGTGGCTTATTGAAGAGAATGAAAACGAGCTGACCAAGTTAGAAAATCTCGCTCAGAAGAATAATTGGTATGGTGTGATAGAGAGGTAGAGATATAGTGAGGTAGCAACAAAAACACCCACAAGCGGTCATCAATGTTGATGTAACTTGTGGGCGAGAGTTATTTGAATAAATCGCTCAATTTTAGAGTGTTAAGCCACTTTCTTACTCACCTCAAAGCGACCGATGAGTTGCTCCAGACGGCCTAAGGCATTACCCATCAGAGTCACACGACGCGCCAATTGCTGAGTCGAGGTTTGCAGGTCGGAGATTGAACGTTGAGCTTTGTCTGCGGTATGGCCGTTCTGTTGACTGTTTTCGTCGAGTTTTGACATGGTCGCAAACAGCTCAGCAACAGCGACCCGCATCTGCTCACTTCGAGCACTGGAATCGACCATCAAGTTCCCTCGACTGACGTTTTCTACTCCTTGCTCCATAGACGCTACAGCACTGCGTGATTTAGCATGCAGCTCTTTCATCAGATCGCCTATGTGGTTGGCCGCCTGTGAAGTACGATCGGCCAAAGTTCTAACCTCTGATGCCACCACGGAGAAGCCTCGGCCATGCTCACCCGCTCGCGCAGATTCAATCGCCGCATTGAGAGCTAGTAAGTTAGTTTGCGCGGTGATATCAGTAATGATGCTGATAATGTCAGAGACCTTACTCATCTCGTTATTCACTTCGTTAACACTGGTCGCTGAGCTTTCGACAATATGACGCACAGACTCCATTCCTTGCGCCGCCTGCTTGTACTCCTCTTCAGCGCTTTCCACAGCATGTTTCATCACCGTATCCATTTGAGTAGCTGAAACTGTCGCATTGGTGATTTCACTCTGTTGGTGATGGCTCAACTCCAACATATTTTTCAGCGAGTGTGAGGCATCATCACTGGCCTGATTCATCACCACACTGCGCCTAAACATCGATTCTGATACTTGGCGAACCTCACTGCTGGCATGGATCAGCTCGCTGATGATCCCATCAAGATTATCGATAAAACTGTTAGTCCAACGTCCTAAACTGCCTAATTCATCGCTGCTAAAAGTACTTGGATCAAGTCGACGACTGAGATTGCCGTCCCCTTCTGCCAGTGTCTGCATTACCATCGTCATCTTGCTCATTTTATTGACCAGCGGTTTAGCACTAAACGCTCGAAACAGACCAAGGCTCAACAACATACAGACAACCATTAAGCTTGCCTGTATAAAAGGAGATAAATCAAAAAGGTGAGTCAGCAACAGAGGTAGGAAAAGGGTGAAAAGCATACTGCCAATAAAGTGTTTCGATAACGTGTAGCTAAGGCTTCTATCGCGGTACACCTCTTCCAAATCTGACTCACACATCATGCCGAACTTATCTGGTGAGCCATCTAGCTGAAAAGTAACGCCCTTACCGATCACAGGAATGTGTCGGTAATCGGAATAACCGGGGTACTCAACAAAGACATTATTACCTTTCTTAATCGTCTCTCTAACTCCTGGGTGCAACTGCTTGGTCGCAGGGTCGGTAAAACGAATTTCAAACTCGGTATGATGCTGAACTTTCACCACCCCCCAATCGGTATTGATACCCTGCTTGAGGTTTTCACCATGTGAGAAAGTGTTGTCTTCAAATCGAGAACGGGATAGTGCGACACCAGCCTCAATACGTGGATCGTGATTCGATTCCACCATAAAGATATAGTTGTCCCCAGACTCACTATAGATGTGCCCCGCTTCACGCTGGATAATATCGCCAATCACATCGTTTGGTACTCGCCCGCACAAACATAATCGCTTGCCATCTTCACGTGAGAACGGTACATAAAACATCAGTGTTACCTGGTCATGAAACGACGAACTTGAAGCACCAACTGATAACGTTCGTTCATCGACATAGGGACCATGAAGGTAGCGCTGCTTTAAACCTTGGTTAAGCGCTTTGGGGTCGGTGAGCGTGTAACCAACATGATTACTGTAGCTCGATGCTTGGGCAATGCCTCTCTCGTCCACGACCGCAAGTTCTGATATGTCTGGACTACGATTGAGGAGTCGCTGTAAAGTTTCCGCCGTTTGCTGTTCCGTTCTACTGGCTACATACAACGCAGCATCTTCGAGAAAGTCCCATTGGTTCTTTACCCAATTGTTTAGTAACTGTACCCGTGTCTCCGCAATACTTTCGAACGTCTGCTCTAACTCCCTAGTGCGCGTTCGATTTAAAAAACAGGCCTTTCTCATCGCAATCTTACCCGTTGAGCCAAACCATTTAAGCCAATGACGTTCCTGATCCGTAAGGTTCATCTACATTCCTTGTTTTGTTTTACATCTATATGTAACAAAGCAATTTATAGACCATATGCAAAAGATGGCTTTGATTAACTTGTATGATTAATTTACATACAGATCAAGCAATTAAACTCCCTATTTTAGTGCAACGCGATCACCAAACTGGTGCATCGATGGAAAAGTTCGCCCTAAATTTATAGAAAAAAACAACTCAAAATTTGGAACGCTAATTCCATTTTTATGACGAATAAATGATATTTAATCGATAAACTTCACAGCTAGCTTATTTAGATGCTATTCGTATTGATCCATATCAAACCATGTTAAATTTCAATTGGTTAAAAAATGACTACCGTCAATTTATTGATAAGGCATCATTTTGACACTTGTAAGATAATACGCGCCTTATAAAACAATAAATTCTTATAACAAATACTAGGCAGTACGTAATGAACAATCATGATGAAAGAGTTCGCTTTTCAGATACGGATAGTCTTATTTCAACCACCACGCCAGAAAGTAATATTACTTATTGTAATGAAGACTTCTACCACGTTGCGGGCTACAACGAACAAGAATTGTTAGGGCAACCTCACAACCTTATTCGCCACCAAGACATGCCCAAAGCGGCTTTTGCCCAACTGTGGGAGTACATCCAGTCGGGGAACAGTTGGATGGGGTTGGTGAAGAACAAATGCAAAGACAAGGGCCACTATTGGGTCTCTGCGTTTGTTACGCCCATTCGTAACTCAGACGGATCGGTTCACGAATACCAATCAGTCAGAACACAACCCACTGACAGCCAAATTGAGCGAGCCAAAGCGCTTTATGCTCAAATGCACGCTGGAAAAGTTAAAATTCGAAGAGTGCGCTGGCTTCTAAGCTCATATGCTCTTTTGGGACTACAAGCACTACTGGGGGTAGCACTTATTGCTGACGTGCTCCCAACAACGGTGGCTGCTATCGCACTACTAAGCGCAGTCCTGGCTCAAGCAGGTTGCGCAGCGATGTTTAAACAACGTCTATCAACCATCCATAAGCTCGCCAAAGAGCATTACGATAACCCAATCATGGAAAAGCCCTATACCGGTTACTGTGATGATCTCTCTCCTATTGAACTCGCAATGCAGATGAAAAGCGCAGAGCTACGCGCCGTGACATCACGCGCTTCGGAAACCTCTACCGATCTGATTGATTCAGCCAAACAAGAGCTGGCGAACCGCCGGAGTATTGATAATGAGTTGGGTGAACAAGATCTAGCAACGGATGCGATGGCAGTTTCAGCTGAAGAGATGTTAGCATCGATCGATGAAGTTGCTCATCAAGCCAAGCAGAGCGCTGATTTCGCGATCAACGCACAAGATCAAGCGCAACAAGGTGCTTCTACTGTAGAAGAAGCCGCACAAACCGTGCATGAACTTAGCGAGCACTTAACAGGCTCTAAATCCGCACTTGAGCAACTTTACAATGACGTGGATGGCATTGAAGCGATTCTGTCAATGATTCAAGGTATTGCCGAACAGACGAACCTTCTCGCACTCAATGCTGCAATTGAAGCCGCACGCGCGGGTGAACAAGGGCGCGGGTTCGCCGTGGTGGCTGACGAGGTTCGAGCGCTTTCTGGTAAGACAAGTTCTTCCGTTGAAGAGATTCGCTCGCGTATCGAAATTCTGCAAAACACGGTCAATCAAACAGGTCGCTTTATCGAAGAAGGTATCCACTCGTCTGAGGTTTGTGTTGAAAAGTCCCAGCAAAGCAAAACCTCTTTTGAAGCAATTGTGAAAGATCTTATATCGATCAACGAGCAAAGCACTCAAACCTCTCAAGCGATTGAGGAGCAAGTGCAAGTCACTCACGGTATCAATGACCACGTAGTGCGAGTCAAGCAAGCGATCATCGAAACTCGTGAATTATCCTCAACTTCAGTAAGACGCGCAGAATCTCTCGCGACACACCTACAAAGTCTCAAACGCCTAGTGAATCAATTTAATCATTAAGGTTGAATCACATAGATTAAAGGCTGATATTCTAATGAACATCAGCCTTTTTATTGTTAAATAACCAACTTAAGCCGCTTTATCACTCTCGCATACTTATCTAAACCTCAACATTTTATGTATGTGTTGATGAAGCACTATTCGTTCGACACGAGCGCGTTTTATAGTCATGCAACCAGCAACAAAGTAGACCAATACAGAGCCCCCAAAAGGCGCTACCGATTCCCATTAGGTTGATACCAGAGGCAGTAAACAAAAAGGTAAACAGTGCGGGTTCTCGATAGTTTTCATCCGCCATTGATACTGACAAACAATTTAGTAAGGTCGGCATCACGGCCAAGCCAGCTATCGCAATCACTATCGCTGTAGGTACTGCACTGAACAAAGACACCAAGGACATACCTAGGACTGCTGCCAGAAGATAAAACACGCCCATTGAAATGCCTGCCATATAGCGCGTTTTAGGATTGTCATCCGCATTAGGGCCCATACAAATAGCCCCGGTAATTGCCGCTAGATTAAACGCAAATCCCCCCAAAGGCGCGAGTAGAAGGCCGGTCACCCCCGTCGTGGTAATGACCTTTGAGGAATCCACTTGATAGCCATTGGCTTTTAATACCGCGAAGCCTGGCAAATTTTGCGACGCCATAGTGACAATAAACAACGGGATACCAACACTGAGCAACGAAAAGAATTCGAAATCAGGAACAATTACCACAGGGACTGTCAAACCAATGGAAACATCACTCAAATCAAGATTCCCCATCACAACACACATGCCCAAAGCCACGGCAAAAATTGTTGGGATCAGCAAATTTCCTAACCAAGATCTTGCCAAAATAAACATGGTGAGCATCACCAAAACAATCTCAACTTCTTTCATGAGAGAGGTAAACAAGCCCAAACCAAATTGCAGAAGAATACCCGCGAGCATCGCCGAAGCGATCGATGTTGGTATCTGCTTAAGGATCTTCTCGAATAAACCCGCCATTCCCACTAAGGTGATTAACAGTGAGCTAAAAAGAAACACTGCGACGGCTTGATTCATACTCAGCCCTTCAAGGGACGTGATAAGTAACGCGGCACCGGGTGTCGACCAAGCCGTGACGACCGGCTTCTTATAGTAAAATGAGAGTAAAATCGTCGTGGCTCCCATTCCGATCCCTAATGCCCAGAACCATGATGCGACTTGCTCATCCGTTGCGCCTGCGCTCATCGCGGCCTGATAAATGATTGCCGCGGCGCTCGCATAGCCAATGAAAACCGCAATAAAACCGGTCGTGACATGCGAAAGTTTTAGCTTAGTCATGTTATTTATTCCCTACGTGCGTTATAACGTCCATAGGATCAATCTAGCACTTGTGCGCTATAACGCACAACTTATTTATCGAAAAAATTTGTTGAGAAAGTATGCAATCAGAAATAAAGGTGGGTGACAACCTAAGGCGCCTTCGCAAAGAGAAAGGTTGGAGCCTAGATAAAACCGCGCAAGCGACTGGGGTGAGCAAGGCCATGCTCGGACAGATCGAGCGTGGAGAATCGAGCCCAACCGTGGCAAAACTGTGGCAAATCGCGTCGGGTTTCGAAGTTTCATTTTCCAGCTTTATTACCACTAGCTCGAACAATGAACTGACGAGTCTCTTTAGAGATGCCAACGAACTGAGACGTGAAGAGTACAATATCGGCTTTTTCGTCAGTCTATTGTTCCCGTTCGAGCCAGCCTTAGGCTTTGAGGTCTTCGAACTCACTTTGGCACCTGAGTACCAACATAAGTCTGACCCACATAACTTGGGTGTTACCGAACATATTCTATGTATTTCTGGAGAGATGGCTGTCTTTTTTGATGGAGAGTGGCATTCATTGCAAGCGGGTCAAGCCGTTCGCTTCAATGCCAATCAAATACATGGCTATAAAAATACCGGTCAAGACAACGCTGTGTTCCACAACATTATCCATTACCCAGATAGTAAGCAGTAACATCGAATATATTCGTTGAGTAGAGCCACGATTAAACCATTCGTGGCTCTACTTTTTATGCTTCACAAGCAGACTTGGATTGTCGCAATGTCTGGTGTAGCACAACCAGCACAGGTAGCAAGATAAAGCCTGTCGTCACGATCGCAGCTCGTAGCGTGAAATACGTTCCTATCGCACCAACGGCTGGCCCGCCAACCATTTGCCCTAAAGCATTAGTTTGCCCTTGTATCGACAAAACAGTCGCTCTGACGTTAGACTCCGCTTGTTGGTTGATCCAAGTCTGTAGCAACGGGGTAAGAAGCCCATAAACCATGCCTACAATCCAAAATGCAACCAGCCCTGTGGCTAAACTCGTCGTCATCCCGTAAAGGACGATTCCTACAATAAGAATGCCGTAGAGACCCATAAAGGTTTTAACAAGCGATGATTGGCTATCAGTGTTGATATAACGCCGAATGACCTCCGTGACACCTATCGCTAGCAGCATAGAGACAGCACTGATTAAACCAAACCAAACGATAGGATCCAAAGGTCCAATCGGCGGTAGTGTGATATTTTCAAGCAAGTGCGGTGTCCAAAGCCTATCCCAACCTTCACCAGCTAACCCCATAATCAAAGCAATCGCTAAAATCGCAAGTAATGTAGGTTTTCCGCGAACAAGTTTTGCTCCCTCTCTTGTGGTTCGTATTGTCGCTTGCCAGGAGTCGCGTTCTGCTTTTGGCGCAGGACAAAATCCGTTTTCTGGCATAAAGAAACAAAGAAAGACAGCAAGCAGTAGGTACAGAGTCCCACCAAGGATAATCGGCCAAGTAATATTGAAACTCGCTAAAAGTATACTTAGACCAATCCCAACCAATCCCCCTACTTGAGCCATTTGATTTCCACGCAAAAACACGTGGCTTAAACTAGGTCTCTTCCCATCTGGCAGTAGTTTTGTCTCGTCTGCAATCCAAGCTTCCGTCGCTCCGCTGAGGAAAGTCGAACCGATCCCCCAAATCACCTGTGCCAACAATATCATTTCAAATTGAGGAAAAGCCCCTTCAATAATAAATCCGACACCAAGTAATACAGTCCCAATAATGACGGATAAGCGTCGACTATAAACATCTGCAATAACGCCGGTTGGAATTTCAAACAACAACACACTGGCTTCAAGCACTGTACCAACCAAGACCAGTTGTAACGGAGTTAGACCCACCACTGTCGCATGGTAAACCAAGTTCACGGTGACAATGAGTGAGAAGAACAGCCCTGTCGACCCTTTCATAATGAGATAGACAAAATAGGCTTTTAGCGCTTTCATAAGTGCGTCAAACCCGTAGCGATAAACTGGCCGTGATTACTGCTTGAGAGCGCGAGTATCTTTTTCATGAGTCAGATCCTGTGAGATATTTAAGATCACCCCCGCAGTGTGAGGGCGACACGCAATACTAATGAACCAGTACTGACGAATAAACTGCATATCAGTAACTAAATAATTTACTCATGGTAAACAATAGAACTTTAGTCAGGGTTGACGTCTTCTTGTACTCACAAAAACAAAAAGCGAGCACTAGGCTCGCTTTTAAATCTATGATTTTATTGTTTATTACAGCAATTCAACCGACTGCTTAGCAATCACAAATTCTTCGTTGGTTGGGATAACCATCGCTACTGCGTTCAACATCTCTGACTTAGCGATGATACCTGCAGCGCCAAAGCGCGCATCTTCGTTGCCTTTCTCATCTTCAACAAAACCTAGAAGTTTTAGGTTAGCTAGGATTTCGCGACGAATCGGTAGGGAGTTCTCACCAATACCACCTGTGAAGATAACAGCGTCTAAGCTGCTTAGTGGAATCATGTAAGAACCGATGTATTTTGCAACACGGTAAGTAAATACTTCAAATGCTAGCTTCGCACCTTCGTGACCGTTCTCCATCGCCTCTAGGATGCCACGTGCATCAGAAGTTAGGCCAGATACGCCAAGGAAACCAGACTTCTTGTTTAGCGTTTCGAATACTTTTTCAGTCGTCCAACCTTTCTTGATTAGGAACTCGATAACACCTGGGTCTAGGTCACCAGAACGTGTACCCATCATTAGGCCCGCTAGTGGCGTAAAGCCCATAGATGTATCGACTGATTTGCCATTTTCAATTGCACACACTGATGCACCATTACCTAGATGAACAGAGATAAAGCTCGCCTCTTCAACTGGCTTGTTCAGCATTTTTGCTGCTTCACGGCTTACAAAGTAGTGGCTCGTACCGTGGAAACCGTAACGACGGATACCGTACTCTTTGTAAAGCTCACCAGAAATCGCACCTGTAAATGCTTTTTGAGGCATCGTTTGGTGGAACGCTGTGTCAAATACAGCAAATTGAGGAAGATGAGGGAACGCTTGCATAGAAGCTTCAATACCTTTTGCACCTGCTGGGTTGTGCAGAGGTGCTAGGTCAGACAGGCTTTCGATTTCTGCCAATACTTCATCGTTAATACGAACTGTAGAAGTAAATTTCTCACCACCGTGAACGATGCGGTGACCAACAGCAACAAGATCGCTAGAGAAACCAAGTGTTTCCATCAGTGCAACGATACGAGTAATTGCATGTTGATGGTGGTTGTCAGGAGCAGTAATCGCTTCTTCAACTTTCTCACCATTGTGTTTCCAACTAATTACCGCTTCTGGAAGGCCAAAACACTCGCCTAAGCCACTAACAACTGCATCACCTGTTACGGAGTTGATAACAGCGAATTTAAGAGAAGAACTACCTGAGTTAATAACCAGAACAAACGAATTAGACATTGGATATGGATCCTGTTTCAGTACGAGTTTGATGAAGATTTTACTTCAATTTTATTTAAGTCCATTATTCAATAATTTTTGAATTTATCAACTTTTGTTTTGGATATTTAACTAAATTAACACAAATTAGTTGATCCGAGTCATTAACTGTTTTTTTTTAGGCCTAAAAATTAAAATATAGTTGAATACAACCAAGTGTATATATTTATAAATTATACGCCTTGCGCTCAAAAACATTCTGCCTATTATTAATATTCCCAAGCTAAATCGGTCACATACCAACAATAGATTAGACAATGTAGCGTGAGTAAATGGTAGGCTAGATCAACGTAGATCGCCGCTCCATTCGAGATTTTTTCTATATATGTCCGATTGTTTTTCAGTCTTTGAAAGGGATAAAACTCAAACCGACAAAGTAACAGGTACAAAAAAGCCGAGCTAGATGCTCGGCTTCCTCTTATTTATACGGGTTAATCTCTAAGATTAACCTTCGCCACGGTCATTGCGACGACCACGGCCGCCATTGCCGTTACCATGGCCACGTTCGCCACGGTAGTTACCACGGTGATCGCCACCACGGTTACGGTCGAAACGACGCTCGCCATCACGGCCGCCTTCGCGGTTGCCGTCACGGTTACCACGGTAGCCGCCACGTCCGCCTTCGCGGTTACCATCGCGATTGCCACGGTAACCACCGCGACCGCCATCACGACCACCACGGCCGCCGTTACCACGACGTGGCTCACGGAAATCGTTGAAGTCTACAACCACTGCGCCCGCTTCTTTTTGACGGATGCGTAGTTTGTTTAGCTTACCAGCAGTTTCAGAGTTCATCGCTTTTGGAAGCTGAACGTAAGTTGCTGCTTGGTCTAGTTTGATCGCACCGATAGAGCCTTTAGTTAGGCCTAGTTCGTTTGCTAGTGCACCAACGATGTCTTTAACTTGAACGCCTTGCTCGCGACCAACTTGCAGTTGGTATGTATCCCAATCTTGGCTGTTGAAGTCACGGCCACCGTCACGATCACGGTTTTCACGACGCTCTTTACGACGGTTCTTATCGCGCTCGATTGCAGCGATCATTGGGTCTTCGCCAATGTAGAACAGTGGACGCTTACCTTGTTGACGCTTAAGAAGCATTGCAGCAAGAGTCGTTGGGTCGATCTCTAGGTTTTCTTGTAGCTTAGCAACTAGCTCAGCGAAGTTTTCTAGAGACTTATGCTCTTTCTCAGCTTCAAGTTCTGCACCTAGCTTAGCTAGACGAGCTTCAGCGACTTTGTCACGTAGAGGAAGTTGGATTTCTTCCATTGATGACTTAGTTACGCGCTCAATAGTGCGAAGCATACGGATTTGGTTAGTGCGAACTAGAAGGATCGCTTTACCTTTACGTCCAGCACGGCCAGTACGACCAATACGGTGGATGTAAGATTCAACATCGAATGGGATGTCGTAGTTGAATACGTGAGTAATACGTGGAACGTCTAGACCACGTGCAACAACGTCAGTTGCTACTAGGATATCGATAACACCTTCTTTGATGTGATCAACAGTACGCTCACGTAGCGACTGAGGAATGTCACCGTGCAGTGCAGCAGCTTTGAAGCCACGTGCAGATAGCCAATCAGCTAGACGCTCAGTGTCTTGACGAGTACGTACGAACACGATTGACGCGTCGGTCTCTTCAGTTTCAAGAAGACGAGACATCGCTTCGTCTTTCTCTACACCTTTCACAACCCAGAAGTTCTGCGCTACTTTGTCAACTGTGTGGTTAGTACCAGCAACGTCAACTTTCGCTGGGTTACGTAGGTAACGATCAACGATAGTCTTAACCATTGGAGGCATAGTTGCAGAGAATAGTACACGTTGTGCAGATTCTGGAGCTTGCTCAAGGATCCAAGTAACGTCATCTACGAAGCCCATTTTTAGCATTTCATCTGCTTCATCAAGAACAAATGTGTGTGCTTCATCTAGGTGTAGACGGTCACGAGTTAGTAAGTCTTTAACACGACCCGGAGTACCAACAACAATGTGAGCACCGCGGCTTAGAGCACGCATTTGATCAACGATTGAAGCACCACCGTAGATTTCAATAACCTTAAGGCCTTTAATGTCACGACCAAGGTTTTTGATTTCCGCAGCAACTTGAATCGCTAGCTCACGAGTAGGAGCCATGATGATTGCTTGTGGTTTGTGTTGGTTTAGGTTGATTTTGTTCAGTAGAGGCAGAGAGAATGCTGCTGTTTTACCAGTACCTGTCTGTGCTTTACCTAGTGCGTCTTTACCTTCAAGAAGAAGAGGAATTGCTGCCGCTTGGATTGGAGTTGGAGATACGAAACCCATGCTATCAAGAGCTGAAAGGATGTTTTCGTTAAGTGCTAATTCATTAAATTGAATTACAGATTCGGACATTGGGATCCCACTATATTAAGTAAACAAAAGGTCCCGGGAGCTCTACCAATTCCAATACTGATCCTATCAGATACTGATTCCGTTCAGTTGCGAAGCAGTAATAAAACGCATCAAGCCATTAGGGACGTCTAAGGGAGGCGGATTATTCCTTAAATGCATAAAAAAAGCCAGAAAAAATTGAAATACATCACATATTTTTCTGATTTACTGAATTTTTGGCTATCTTGTCATCAAAATTTGACGTTAACCCATTCAAATGTGGGGCTATCGTGCAAAGTCACCCACATTCGTTGTCACCATTTAATTTGCGCTGTCACGTGCTTTAAGTAGTAATCAGGCCTCGCAATGATTATAGTGTGCTCAATTGTTCTCGTAAGATAAAAGTAAGATGTTTCAAGATAACCCTCTACTCGCTCAGCTTAAACAACAAATCCAAGAAACACTTCCTAAAAAGGAAGGCACAATCAAAGCAACAGAAAAAGGCTTTGGTTTTCTAGAAGTAGATAGCAAGACTAGCTACTTTATCCCGCCACCGTATATGAAGAAGTGTGTTCATGGTGACAAAGTGGTCGCGATCATCCGTACAGAGAAAGAACGTGAAGTCGCAGAACCAGAAGAGCTAGTAGAACAAGGTCTTACTCGATTTATCGCCCGCGTTAAGCTTTTCAAAGGCCGTCTAAACGTTGTGCCTGATCACCCTCAGCTTAAAAAGTTGCAACTAAAAGCCAAGGCGAAGAAAGGTCTAAACCCTGAAACGCTAAAAGAAGGCGACTGGGTTGTTGCTCACATCGTTCAGCATCCATTAAAAGGTGATAACGGCTTCCTTGCACAGATCTCTGAAAAGATCACCGATGCCGACGACAAAATCGCACCTTGGTGGGTAACGCTTGCTCAAAACGATCTACCAAACAGCGAACCTGAAGGCATCGATAACTGGCAGATCAATGACGATGCGGATTTAGAGCGTATCGACATGACGCACGTACCTTTCGTGACTATCGATGGTGAAAGCACCAAAGATATGGATGATGCTCTGTACGCGAAGAAAAAAGAGAACGGCGATTTCGAACTAACGATTGCTATTGCTGACCCAACGGCTTACATCTCACCAGATGATGAGATGGATAAGGTGGCACGCGATCGCGGCTTCACGATTTACCTACCGGGACGCAACATCCCGATGTTGCCACGCGATTTAGCAGACAACCTATGTTCACTGATCGAGAACGAAGAGCGTCCTGCACTTTGCTGTACAGTGACTGTCTCTAAAGACGGTGTGATTGGTGACGACATTAAATTCTTCGCTGCCAACATCAAGTCTCATGCTCGCCTAGCTTACGACAACGTGTCCGATTGGCTAGAAACCGGCTCGTCAGAGAAGTGGCAACCAAGCGAAGAGATCGCAACCATTGTTGCTGACTTACATGAGTTTGCTAAAGCTCGCTCAGCATGGCGTGAAGCGAATGCTGTCGTATTCCCAGACCGCCCTGACTACCGCTTTGAACTAAGCGAAGACAATGACGTAGTAGCCATTCACGCAGACATGCGTCGTAGTGCGAACAAGTTGGTTGAAGAAGCAATGATCAGCGCGAATATCTGTGCTGGCCGAGTGCTAAAAGAGAGCTTCAATCAAGGTGTGTTTAACTGCCACGCAGGATTTAAAACAGACAAACTGGCAGACGTGCTTGAGCTAGTAAACCCACAAGCGGAAACACCGTACACAGAAGAACAAATCGCTTCTCTGGAAGGTTTTGCAGCTCTGCGCCGCTGGTTAGGTTCACTTGAGAGTAACTACTACGACAACCGTATTCGTAAATTCCAAGCGTACAGTGAAATCAGCAATGAGCCAGCGCCACACTATGCGATGGGCCTAGATATTTACGCAACCTGGACTTCTCCAATCCGTAAGTACGGCGACATGATTAACCACCGTATGCTGAAAGCACACATTCTAGGTAAAGCGCCTATTCAAACACCTGATGAAACGGTCGGTGAGGAACTAGCACTGCATCGCCGTCATCACGGTATGGCAGAACGTAACGTTGGCGATTGGCTATATGCGCGCACACTTGCTAATGCCCCAGCAGAAGAGACCCGTTTCCAAGCGGAGATCTTCGATATCAACCGTGCCGGTATGCGTGTACGTCTGCTTGAGAATGGCGCTGCTGCGTTTATCCCTGGCTCGCTCATTCTCGATAACAAAGAAAGAATTGAGTGCAACGGTGATATGGGCACTGTATCTATCGATAAAGAAATGGTATACAGACTGGGAGACGTATTAGAAGTCGTTCTCTCTGAGGTTAACCAAGAAAACCGCAGCTTAGTCGCTAAACCAACTCAAATCTTCGCAGATCTACCAAATAAAGAAGAATTGAGCGAACAAGAAAGCTAATCCTCATTGAACAACTCTTCTAAAGGCGCTAATGATTAGCGCCTTTTTTATCGCCGTTTCTCAAAAATAACGAAAAGAGCAAGCTAGTTTTGCACATAATAATAAGCCACTTTTTGCATGCTGTTGCATAAAGAGCATTTAAGCTATTGGAACGCCAAAGAAGTGTATATGCCATCGATCAATGTCACTCAATTTAGAAACTTTACGCCTAGGAAAAGGGAAAGGTACCCCGCTTCAAGAAATGGTATTTTTATCGTTCGCCAAGGCAGTATCTCGTTTACCTCCCCCAATGGCAATCAAGCTTCTCTCCAAACTGGTGAATTCGCACTCTACAGTTCGGGTGAAATACAAAACGTTTCAGTCCATACCGAACATGGCGAGTTCAACGCTACCTGTTTAGATTTCGACCTTTCTATCTTCCAAAAATTCATCAATCAATTTGATGATCTTGAATCAGTAAAAGCACCTGAGAAATACATCAAGTTCAACAGCGAAGAGCGCGAATTAGACCAGCTCAAAGAGACACTCTTAACGCTAGCGAGTGCGCCGAGTAAAAATGATTACGCAGTCACTCAACTAGGCTTGACTTTACTCTCGTTAATGGTTGAGTTACATCCGCCCCTACTCGCAGTGATTAGCAGAGCTTCGAAGCTAACAGTGACGCAAAAGGTCATCACTTATATTGAGCAGAATATCGAAAACAATATCTCTCTCGATACCGTGGCAAGCAACATGGGAATGTCACCTGCAACCTTGAAGCGACGTTTGTCTGCAGAAAATCTCTCATTTTCAAACCTGCTGAAAATTAAACGAATTACGCACGCCGCGACGCAACTGAGAACATCGACCAAATCGATCACACAGATTGCCTATGAGTCGGGATTTAAGAGTGCCGCACACTTCAGTACCGCATTTAAAACGTATCATGGGAAAACACCCAAGGATTTCCGTGCACTCATTGCACAAAGTCGCTTAAAGAGCACATGCGTTGAGACTTAAGGGACATAAGTCAATTTAGAAAGGTCTTAAGCATCAATGTTAATGATTAGACCCAAAAGTAAGTTTTTGGGTCTTTTTCTATTTCATGGAGAATCAATTCCAAATCCTTGGAACGCGATAGATACGGATAAGGCCCCCAGAGAACCGAATCACCCTGCACTCCCTCATCTAACGGCACTTCCACCAGCCAAATCGAGTCAGTGGTGTCGAATACGACACGCGCGACATCATCTGTGTAGTCGCTATGGGATGAATCTAGTAGGTAGTGAGCTTTCGAAAAAACGACACCGCCTTCGCACTCTTCAAAGTGAGACTTTCCAAGCTCAACGGGCAAACTTTGGTTGCGTGATGTGCATAATTTTTCAGCACCATGTAGAAGTCGACTAAGCTCTATTTGTACTACCGACATCCACTCCCTCCTTGACACCCTTCATTTGGCGAACCGTCCTAAATAAAGCTTAGAACTGAACTCTTGGTTTAGCGAACAAGAGTTTATCAAATGTGAGCGCACATTTATGAATGTGTGAACCAAGCTACCATGACTTAACAGCATCGAATTTCACAAAAATGTCATATTAGCTACCTATGATAGGCGGCAACTGTAATCCAATAGGAGTTGTATATGTTACGAGTCGCTCTTGCCTCTCTTTTATCCCTAGCTTTGTCTTCTCAGACCGTTCTGGCGCAAGAAACCACAATTTCAGGCTCGACCTCTGTCGCTCGTGTTATGGACGTCTTAGCCGAGGAGTACAATAAAACACACACCGACAACTACATCGCGGTTCAAGGTATAGGTTCAACCGCTGGTATCACTATGGTGAACAAAGGCGTTTCGGACATTGGTATGAGCTCACGTAACTTAACCGTTCAAGAGCAAACAGATGATTTAACGGTTAAACCTATTGCCTACGACGGCTTAGCTGTTGTGGTTAACCGCTCAAACGCTATCGCGAATATTACTCGTAAGCAGCTGTTTAATATCTACAAGGGTAAGATAACGAACTGGAAAGAGGTTGGTGGCGCAGATCAGCCTATCGCGGTAGTGACTCGTGAGGCATCTTCTGGCTCTCGTTATAGTTTCGAAAACCTAATGGGGCTTACCAAAATCATCAACGATCGTCTGGTTTCAGACATCAACCCAAACAACTTGGTTGTAAACAGCAACAGCATGGTTAAAACCATTGTAAATCACAACCCACACGCAATTGGGTTTATATCGGTAGGCTCAATCGACCGCTCAATTAAGGCGATATCCTTTAACGGTGTAGAAGCGAGCTCCAAAAATATCGCTAATCACAGTTATGAATTGGCTCGTCCATTTTTGATTCTTTACAAGAAAGAGTCGGTTTCAGATGAGAGCAAAGACTTTGTTAAGTTTATAACTTCAGAGCAGGGCCAAGATCTTATTGAAGAGTACGGATACACTCGAGTGAAATAATTCGAGCCCAATCGAGTAGGAGGAGGCCTCACGGCCTCCGTCCTCTCACACCACCGTACAAGCGTGGGTCGCATACGGCGGTTCCGAATATACTTTCAGTGACTCATACCCATCTCGCAACGAGTATAACCCCAACTCATCGAACCATTTTATTGGCATGGCGTGATTCACCTGAGGCGTTCTAGCTAAGTGCCACCAACCCTTGTCTGACATCGCTAGCTTCCACGCATTGCGTTCTGTTACCCCTTGTCGTTGTAACCAACTCGCTATGCTATATCTGCGTTTGCGTTGCCTTAGGCGGTAACACCTTAACCGTCGCCTTATCCATTTATCTAAGTGCTGCATTGCACTTTTTCGTATGGCAAGTTTGAAGTAGTGTTGCCAGCCTCGTAGGTACTGAGTTAATTCCGTGATTGTCACTTGTAACTCTCGACCTCGATTTCGCTTCGTTATTTTCCGCACTCGCTTCTTCATTTGAACTTGTGCCGATTTCGATATCAGGATTGCTCCATCTATCTTGAAGCTATGCCCTAGGTAAGTTCGCTCCGTCACTCTTGTTGCTGCGCTTTTCTCACGGTTTACCGTCAGCTTTAACTTCTGCTCCAAGAACTCCGTTATCGACTCTTTGACTCGATTTGCGGCTTCCTTACTACCAACATAGATTTGGCAATCGTCTGCATATCGGCAGAACTTATGCCCTCTACGTTCTAACTCTTTATCCAGTTCATCTAATACGATATTGGAGAGCAACGGAGATAATGGCCCGCCCTGTGGCGTGCCTCTTTGTCTCTGTTCAACTAACCCATTTCGCATTATGCCTGCCTGTAGATATAACCTGATTAGCTTTAGGACTCGTTTGTCACTGACGTCCTGCGATAGTCTGTGCATCAGTCTATCGTGGTTCACCGTGTCGAAGTATTTTGCTAGATCAATATCCACTACATAGCCTCGACCCTCTCTGATGTAGTGACTTGCTGCCGCTAGTGCATGATGTGCGCTACGGTTGGGTCTGAACCCATAACTACTATTGGAGAACTTGGGCTCATAGATATCTGACAGCACCGATGTGATCGCCTGTTGGACTATCCTATCAAGCACCGTTGGGATACCTAATTGCCTTACGCCGCCATTAGGTTTGGGGATTTCTACACCGAGAACGGGGTGAGGTTGATAGCTCCCAACCAGAAGACTCTGGCGGAGCTCTTGCCCATTTGAAGCTTGACGAAGTTTTGAGATGGTTGCTGTGATTTCGAGCTTATCGACACCTGCACATCCCTTATTCTTCTTCACTCTTCTTAGAGCATGGTTCAAGTTCGCTGAAGAGCAGATTTGCTCCATCAGCGCAGTTGGGCTCACCAAGACTCGTCCTCCTTTCTACGCCGACCATGCTTGTCATTCTTCGTGACCATGAGCTTTACTTGCGGTATCGCCCATTGGAACGTAGAGATGTTATTCATCTTGCTATGACCCCACATGATTGAGTAAATAGTGACTGCTTCTTGATATATTCAGTTCAGGCCTTCCTTTGAGTTGTACTTCCTCAAAGTACTATGCCTTCTGCTGACTTCTTATAATCCATCACACAACATCGCTGCTGTATTAGTCTCGACTGAGACAGATCATAAGATCTCCCGAGGTAAGACGTTGCTCTTTCCCTTGGTCGTGCCTGATTTACCTATATACACTTCCCGTCGAGGCATTGGGCCATTCTATCTATCGCTAGGTTACCCAAGTTATATAGGCCTACTATCAGATTTCTGTTCGTCACCACCAAGTTTTGTCATTTGCTTCCTTCAGATTTCACCTCACGGTGAACACCCTTGCATAGACTAACGGTTCTCGCTCGACTGAGCCCGTAGAGGACTTTCACCTCCTAGATCAACGCCATGCTCGGCGCACAACGAGAAAGAGAGAGCTAAGGCTCTCTCTTTTTTTTGAATCTTATATACGATTAGAAGTGAAGCTGAATTACTGACACGACAACCGCACCTGGTCGGCGTACGCCTTCAATCTCAACGCGAATTTCACGTTCAATCTCAAGACCTTTACGAATTGGCGTCACTTTCGTCAGAGTACTCTTAGCACGTACGTTATTACCTGATTTTACAGGATAAGGGAAACGTACTTGGTTCAAACCAATGTTCACCACCATTTTCGCCGTCGGAAATTGCGACTTATCTGGATCAACACTGTCTGTCAGACGTGGTAATAGAGACAGCGTGAGAAAGCCGTGGGCGATAGTTGTTTTGAATGGCGAGTCAGATTCTGCTTTTTCAGGATTTGTGTGAATCCATTGCATATCTTCCGTTACTTCACCAAACTGGTTAATACGATCTTGGCCTACATGAATCCAATCACCTGTATGGATCACTTCACCGATCTGAGCAGACAGCTCATCGTAAACCGCTTGTGCTTCAGGTTTTAGCTCGATCGGTTTCTCAACCGGTGCAGCTGGCTGGATTGGCGCGTCTTCATTGACGGCTGGTTTATGGTGGTCGCGTACCCATGCAAAAAAGTGGCTATTTTGCGTGCGGTTCAGAAAATCGCCCCAGTACTCTCTTAGAGTTGGAGACATCCATTGCATAAACTCTGAGTGTTGTGGCGAAACACTTTCACTACGGTGTTTAAATAAATCAATGACCTTCATAAGAACCTCAATGCACAAAAATAACGTAACTTAACCCGCTAATTTTGAAACACTTCACAATATTGTGCAAACATTTTCGAGCATACACACGTTCACCGAAAGGAATAATAATATTAAATATCAATGATTTATTTAAAAAACGCTATTTTATTAGAAGATCATGTTTAGAGTATAAACTCAATGATACATTTGAATAATTGGTATATGGAGTTCAATTTATATTCTTTTTGGATATAAAAAAGGCTTAGCAAATGCTAAGCCTTTTGTTTCATGTGGTTAATATCAACTCGCGTTATTCATCATCGAGAGGAATAAGTTTGGTATTTCCGCCATGGGCTTTCTCACGTCTGCGCTGAACAAACGCATAGAAACCAGGAATGAGAAACGTACCTGCTAACAACACACATAGCAGACCGCCAATCAATGAAATACCCAGCGAGTTTTGACTCACGTGGCCAGCTCCCGCCGCGAAGATCAATGGGAAGATACCTAAGATAAACGACCAAGAGGTCATGTTTACCGCGCGGAAACGCAAGGTTCCTCCTTTCACTGCCGCATCATCAATAGGCACATCTTTCTCCTCACGCTCAACTTTCGCGAATTCCACAATCAAAATAGCGTTCTTCGCCGCCAGCGCTATCAGTAGAACCAAACCTATCTGAGCGTACAAGTTAAGTGGCGTGCCTGTGAGGTTAAGTGCTAAGAAAGAGCCCAACGTGGCCACTGGCACCACCAATATAATCGCAATCGGAATTGTCCAACTCTCGTACTGCGCAACCATGAACAAGTAGATGAAGATCAGTGCCAAAGCGAACGCGAAGATAGCTTGGTTACCCGCTAATACTTCTTGATACGCCATGCCTGTCCACTCGTACTGGTAACCCTGTGGAAGGACTTCTGCAGCAACTCGTTCCATTGCGGCAATCGCATCACCACTTGAGTAACCTGGAGCTGGTTGACCTTGAATCACAGCACTACGGTACATGTTGTAACGCCACGCTACATCAGGTTCAAAGATCTGCTCATGCGTTACCAGTGTACTCAATGGGATCATCTCACCCGATGAGGAGCGAACATGGAAGCGTTGCAGGTCTTCCATACTATTTCGATGGTCACTGTCGGCTTGCATGGTTACGCGGAAGTTCTTACCAAACATGGTGAAATCGTTCACATACATTGAACCTAGGTTACCTTGCAATGTTTGGAAGATTTCAGACAGAGGGATACCTAACTGCTGCGCTTTTTCGCGGTCAATGTCCACGTAGTAGTGCGGAACGTTGGCACGGAAAGTACTAAAAGTACGTGCAATTTCAGGCTGCTGGTTAGCTTTCTGAATGACGTCATCCATTACCATCGCAAGATCGCTTCGGCTACGGCCTAATGTATCTTCTAATACAAACTCAAAGCCAGATGCCGCGCCCATACCTGGAACTGCCGGAGGTCCCATCGCAAAGACTACTGCTTGTGGCAGTTCCAGTGCAGCGCGACCGTTAATTCGCTGAGAAATCGCTTGTGCTGAATGCTCTCCATCGAGTGCATTACGCATATCCCAATCGTGCAGTTTGATAAACAACGACGCACCATTTGATGCTGACGCACCCGTCATAAAGGCGTAACCGTTTACCAACGTAACACCGTCCACTCCAGGCTCTTGCTCTACCATTTCCAGTAAGTGCTCAGTCACCTCTTGTGTACGAGACAAAGAAGCAGCATCAGGCAATTGCACATTAACCAGCAAGATACCCTTATCTTCCTGAGGAACGAACGCTGTAGACGTTGTCTTCGAGAAGTAAGTGACCGCAGCCAATGCCACCACGAAGAAGGTAAACAGCAGTACGCCTTTCTTAACAAGGAAGCCTGCGACTTGACCGTACTTCTTGGTCACGCTTTCTAGACCACGGTTAAATGCTTGATACCAACGCGCTGTGTTACCGCCACCCTGTTTCAGAACCAGAGAACACAATGCAGGAGACAGCGTCAATGCGTTGATAGATGAAATCACAACCGCGATACAGATAGTCAGTGCAAACTGGCGATACATGATCCCGGTGATACCCGGAAGCATTGCCACAGGGATAAATACCGCTAACAGTACCAAGGTAGAGGTGATTATCGGCCCCGTTACTTCTTTCATCGCAATCAGTGTCGCTTTGCGAGGAGAGATGGTTGGATCTTTAGCCATTGTGGTATCGACATTTTCGATAACCAGAATCGCATCATCCACCACGATACCAATCGCAAGGATCAAACCAAATAGGGTAACTGTGTTGATGGTAAAACCGGTCATCTGCATCACTGCAAAAGTACCAATTAAGGATACCGGAATAGCAACAACAGGAATCAAAGTCGCACGCGCACTACCCAAAAATAGATAGGTTACAGCGATAACCAGTAAGATAGCTTCAATAAGCGTTTTAACAACACCTTTTATCGATTCAGCAACGAACACTGTGGTGTCGTAACTCGCCTCGTAAGCAACACCTTCAGGGAAGTTTTTACTTAGATTCTCCAGCATCGCCATGACCGCTTGGCCACTTTCTAACGCGTTAGCATCTGACTGCAGTGACAATGCTACGATTGAAGCGTCTTGACCACGATATTTGCCGTTACCATCGTAAAACCTTTTACCTAACTCTACACGCGCAACATCTTTCAAATAGACCGTTGAGCCGTCTTTATTTGCGCGAAGTACGACATTTTCAAACTCATCAACCGTCTCTAGTCGGCCTTTTGTTACCAAGTTGAACTGCACTTCTTGTGCGTTGTTGTAAGGCGCTGCGCCAATGCGACCAGCCGCGACTTGAACATTTTGTTCCGCCAGCGAACGATTCACATCTGAGGTAGTGATATTGAGGTTAGCCATTTTTTCAGGATCTAACCAAACACGCATTGCGTATTCACCACCACCAAGCACATTCACTTCACTAATACCGGTCACACGGGCTAACTGGTCTTTCACATTTAAGTTGATGTAGTTGATCAAGAACTGATCGTCATACTCACCATTTGGCGAGTAAAAGTTCAATACCATCAACAGGTCAGGTGAACGCTTTTTAACGGTTACACCTACCATTCTAACTTCTTGTGGAAGTTTCGATTCAATCTGGGCAACTCGGTTTTGTACGTTAACCTGAGCCATATCTGGATCAGTACCAACATCAAAGGTGACGTTAAGGTTGTACGAGCCGTCGTTGGCACTTTTAGAAGACATGTAGATCATGTCCTCTACACCATTAACCGAAGTTTCTATGGGATCGGCTATCGCCTGTTCTACAACCTCAGCACTCGCGCCTGTATACGATGCAGATACACTTACCGAAGGTGGACTAATTTTTGGGTACTCAGCTACCGGCAGAATGGCCAAAGAAATTGCCCCAGCCAGTGTCAGAATAATCGAGATAACAAGGGCAAACTTGGGCCTTTGAATAAAGAAACGACTTAGCATAGTTGTGTCCCTTACTCTGTTTTCTCAGAAGCTGAAGGCTGAATACGCACTGGCATTCCATTTCTCACGCGCTGTAGACCTTGCGTGATGATCGCATCGCCCGTTTCAAGACCAGAGTGCACAATCACGCCGCCTTCAACCTGACGACCCATATCGATATTACGACGCTCTGCCACTGGCGCACCCTCGCCTTCAACAAGCACCATCACAAAGTCACCTTCAAGGTCAGTCTGAACAGCGCGGCGCGGAATAGTCACGACGTCGATCTCTTGCTTATCACGAAGGTTGACACGCACATGTTGTCCCGGCAAAAGTTGCTGGTTCGGGTTATCGGCAATCGCACGCATCGCGATTGTCCCGGTATTGAGGTTAATACGGTTACCTAAGAAATCTAGCTTGCCTAAGTGCTCAAACGCTTCACCATTCTCAAGAATAATTTGCACTTCAACACGGTCACTATCACTGCTTCCGTCACCTTCAATACGGTCCATACCCAACGCCAAGCGTTCACGTTCGCTAATGCTAAACGATGCATGTACTGGGTCTAGACTTACCAACGTAGTCAATACGCCAGAAGATGGAGATACGAGGTCGCCGGTGCTCACTTTGCTGTCGCTGATACGGCCTGCAAACGGCGCTTCAATACGGGTATGAGAAAGTTGAACATTCGCTGAGTTCAACTGAGCTTTACTCGCTTCAAGCTGTGCCTGAGCCCCCAAAAGCGTAGCAGTAAGAGCATCGAATTCAGATTGAGAAATACTGCCTTTCGGAAGTAGATTTTTACCGCGGTTGAAGTCGAGTTCAGCTTTTTTAAGGTTAGCATTCGCTTGTGCTACCGAGGCTTTCGCACTAGCTACTTGTGCTTCAAAAGAGGAAGGCTCGATGGTGTAGAGCAACTGACCTTTCTCAACCATTTGCCCTTCTTTGAAATGACGGTTTTGAAGGTAGCCTGATACCTGAGCTGTAATCGCTGTGTCTTCTACAGCTTCAATACGACCAATATAAGACTTGCTTTGTTGGTGAGGAATAACATTAACATCCTGTACAGCTACGAGAGGTAAAGGCGCTTGTTGGGCGTTTTGGGCATCTTGCCCACAGCCGACAAGGATCATAGAGCTGGCCAGAGCGGTCAGGAGTAGCTTTTTACACATTGGTATACCATCGCTAGTTAAAAATAGAACAGTATAAAAATCTACGTAACACAATTGCGACCATTGTCCGAGGAATATCAATTATCACCGGTCAAAATGTTTCAACATGTAAATTGCAACCAGATGCGCATAAATAGCTTACAATTACGCTACATTTTCCCTGAAAATCTTAGGCTTATACTTTTAGTCTGCCGAGATATTGTCTAACATGATGACTCTTCATATCTAAAATATCTCTTATTGATCGTTAAGGTAATGTACATGATTTCAAAATGGGCTAAGCGTTTTTACCAAATGGCCGAATTGGTCGGCTCATGGAGCAAGGATCCTTCGACTCAAGTAGGTGCCGTAATCACCAAGCACAACCGCATTGTTTCTGTTGGCTTTAACGGGTACCCACATGGTGTCTCCGATAGTGCTGACACCGATGCACGTGAGATGAAATACCTGAAGACACTACACGCTGAAGAGAACGCAATTCTGTTCGCCAAGCGAGATCTAGACGGATGTGAAATTTGGGTGACACACTTCCCGTGTCCTAACTGTGCAGCGAAGATCATCCAAACAGGTATTGCTGCCGTTCATTGCCCAGCTCAAAGTGAAGACTTTTTATCACGTTGGGGCGACAAGATTAAAGTTAGCCAAGATATGTTTGAACAGGCCGGCGTACAAGTAGATTGGTTGCCGGTAGAGGAACTCAATTAACTCAGAACAGAGTTTAATGATTCAGGTCACTCCCCAATATTAACAAACCAATGATTGAACAGCCCCCCAATAGTTGGACACCAATTATTGGGGGGCTTTTTATTATTCATTAAGCAGAGGCTTTTCTGGAAACGCTTGAGCATAGCTTTCCATGAAGTCACGACGAATCTCCTGCTCTATATGGGAGGCTTGTTCTGTCGGACAGAAAATAATGAAATGCACGACTTGTTCGCCCGTGGCTCCACTCGAGACATGAATATGTGGCTCAGGCCCCGGAAGGTCTACCCCAGCATGACGTTCAATTACAGCATTGTAACGGCGTGCAACTTCAAAAAAGTGCTCACTGTGCGCTTCAATCTGTTTGAGCAGTCCCGGAAACAAGGGGTACAAGTTGACAAAATCTTTCACCACAATAGAAAAGTCGTGATAAACATAGCGCTTCATAAAGTTGAGGTTCTTTACTGGATAAGTAAAAAACATACTGTTAGGTAGCGTGGCTGTTTTGCCCGTATATTGATATTGTCCGTGGTGCAGGTCAATTTCCTGAATCACGGTTGCCATCATATTATGTTCAATCACCTGACCACTGATTTTGCCTACTTCGATCCAATCACCAATTCGAAAAGAACGCGAACTTGCCCTCTGGATTGAACCGGTAAAACAGAGAATAATCTCTTTCGATGCCACAACAATTGCCACCGCAATCGCAGTTAACGACAACGCGAACTCACTGATTTCCGACTGCCAAAGAATAAACAAGATAACCACTAGCAGGGTAAAAGTGCCATTCTTTGTGCGAGACATCCAGTTACGCTGATTTTCAGAGAGAAAAGCAACGTCACCTCTGATTTGAGATAGCGTTATTCGACGAATAATTAAAACAACAGCGATAATTAATGCACTGAACAGGCCTTTGTGTGATAACAAAAAATCGATCACTTGCCACATTTTTTCCATTACAACTTCCTTTGGAATGATGATGACTTAAGCTAATAAAAACGCCCATTCTCTGAGCGTTTTTGTTCATAAGACACAGCGTCTTTTAGGCTATCATTTTATTTTTGCCGAAGTAATAAACTCGCCAAAAGTTTCACACCAAATCACAACCGTATCGTATTGATCAAGGTCTACCCCTTGTGGCAGTGTCAGCATAAAGCGGTCAAAGGTTTTAACATCGCCTACCTTCAACATTGTTGACTTGAGCTCATTGAAAGCCATTTCTGTCTCAACATAACTAGGGGACAAATAGAGTTTGTAATCAGGTCCAGGCGCAAGCTCTCCCTCAAAGGCAATGGCACTCTCAGTAACAGAAACAACACCCTCTCCCCAATGAAGAAAATCACTGTCTTGGCGGTCTCTTGTAAATTCCCCACTCAGTACTGCTCTCTCTGTCACCGCTTTTACTGAATCTTTTGAGGGTGACTCGGGTTCGATCAAAATAGGTAACGCATAAACCCCTAACCCAAAACCAAAAGCACCCACAGCAAGGTGGGTGCACAGTAGAATGAATTTTCTCATCGTTTACTCCCTTATACTTATCGAAAGTATCAATGAATACTCTCTAAAATACAAAGGAACAAAGAGATAAAGCCGTCATTCTTATTCTATTTTTGATATTGAGCCGCGGTATTTTGAGACAACTCTACAATCACTTTAACAGCGAGCTCCATACCCTGAACCGTAATGAACTCATGAATACCATGGAAGTTGTAACCGCCAGTGAAAATATTCGGGCATGGCAACCCCATAAATGAGAGCCTTGCACCATCCGTACCGCCACGAATTGGTTTGATCATCGGCTCAACGTCACAAGTGATCATCGCCTGTTTTGCCAATTCAATAATATGCTGATGCGGCTCAACCATCTCTTTCATGTTGAAATAGCTATCGGTTAGCACAAGCTCTACGCTCCCCTTCTCTAAACGACTATTTAGCTCAGCAACTTTTTGTTGCATGAAGACTTTACGTTGCTCTACGCCCTCGCGCTCAAAGTCACGAATAATGTAGCCTAGCTCTGAGCGCGCGACCCCCATCTCCGCAGATTTGAGGTGATAGAAACCTTCATAACCTTCGGTGCATTCCGGTGTCTCTTCCGCTGGCATCATCAATTGAAATTGCGCTGCGATGTTCATCGCATTGACCATCTTTCCTTTCGCTGTTCCTGGGTGAACGTTTACACCATGACAGATAACATCCGCACTTGACGCGTTAAAGTTCTCAAACTCCAGCTCGCCTACGGGACCACCATCAATGGTATAAGCCCACTCAGCACCAAATTTTTCTACATTGAACAAGTTTGCACCACGACCGATCTCTTCATCAGGTGTGAAGCCAATACAAATGTCACCATGTTTCAATTCAGGATTCGCTTTTAGATAAGCAATCGCTGTAATGATCTCAGCAATACCTGCTTTATTGTCGGCACCAAGCAACGTCGTACCGTCAGTCGTAATGAGGTCGTGACCGTGCAATTTGTTGAGGTCTGAGTACTGCTCTGGGTCTAAACACTCGCCACTACTACCAAGTTGTACAACACCACCTTGATAGTCACGTATTAATTGTGGAGCGACATTGGCACCCGATGCATCAGGTGCGGTATCCATATGCGCCACAAAACCAATCGCAGGTACTTGATGGTCAACATTAGACGGCAGTTTTGCCATCAAGTAACCGTTACTGTCTAAGCTAACATCACTCAGCCCTAGTGCAATCAGCTCTTCCTTTAACACCTCTGCAAAGGTCATTTGACCACTAGAGCTTGGGCACTGTGCATTCGAAGGATTAGATTGAGTATCGTAGGTCACGTACTTTAGAAAACGTTCAACTAACTGTTCCATAACTTGTGCTCGCCGCGGTTTTATTGAATTGATTCATCAACATGATTGGGATTCAGATAGACTAAGACTTGAGAAAATTGTCTTGAAACTGTTGATGCATGAACGCTCATCTTACGCCTCTAAGGGATAAGCGATTTGCTCCAAATCATTTTTCTGCGAAATGAACTGAGTACCCTATACTCTAAACCAGAGGGTTTCGTCAGTTACTTATTGCAAGAGGATGATAAACGGTCGTTTTGTTCGTATTCTACGCCCTCCGCTCTCAGCCTAAAAAAAGAACAAGACGGATGATGATCACAGTTTATCCTTCAAGCAAACTATGTCATACGTTACATGAGGGTTCGATTATGACTATCAATAAGTACTATGTTTTTGCTCCTCAAGCGACTGAGGAACAAGTTAATACGGCATCGACAGACAAAGAATCTCAAAGACTGGAAGCTTTAAGACAGGTTCAACAACAAGGTGGTATGAGTACAGAGGACTAAAGCAGTCTAAAAACTACTCATTCACTTAGATCCGTATCACGCCCTGACTTATCCATGCAGGGCGTTAGTTTCTCAACCTTTTGTCTTGATTCAAATAGCTTTTCTCTAAATTCAATCGCGTAGACTTGTCCCCTCTTACGCTTCATTCAACCACTCTAAACATTGTTAAAAACCGTACCCGAACGTGTTTTTTTATGTTACTACTTTGTATTCCAACTCACGCCACTCGCAATTTATTCTTCGTCAAAATTCTCATCTGCGGTGGACGTATAACAATAGGAATCCAGCAATCAATGGAATATTCAAAGTTAGGAAGCAGCCAAATTCCAGTTTCCCGCATCTGTCTTGGGAGCATGACATGGGGCCTGCAAAATACGCAACTGCAAGCCGACCAACAGATCGAGTATGCACTTAGCCAAGGGATTAACTTTATCGATACCGCTGAAATGTATGCGGTCCCGCCGTCTCCAGAGACTTATGGCAAAACAGAAGAGATTATCGGCGACTGGTTATCACGCAACCCTCAGCGCCGTAGTGAATTGATCATCGCAACCAAGATCGCCGGTGCAGGCCTGCCTTGGGTCCGTGGTGGCGGTCCGATTACTGGAGAAGCGGTAATTGCCGCTGTCGATGCGTCATTGAAGCGACTCAACACCGATTATATCGACCTCTACCAACTACACTGGCCAAACCGCGCAACACCGCATTTCGGAAAGCATTTCCCAGGTCACATTTCGTTTAGCGACATTGATCGCCAGGAACACGAAAACCAAATGCTGGAGATCCTTCAGGCACTAGCAAGCTGCATCAAAGCGGGCAAGATTCGTCACTGCGGCCTGTCTGACGATACTACTTGGGGGATTAATACCTATCTCAAGTTGAGTGAAAAACACGACTTACCACGCATGGTTTCAATTCAAAATGAGTTTAGCCTGCTGCACGCAAAAGATTGGCCATATTTGATTGAAAACTGTGTTCATGAAGATGTCGCTTACTTACCATGGTCACCACTGGCGGCAGGTATGCTGAGTGGCAAGTACATTGATGGTGCGCGTCCTGCGGGCAGTCGTTGGACATACATGCAGCGTAAAGGTATTTTCCGTGACACTGAAATCGCTAACTCGGCGGTGAAAGAGTACGTGGAAGTGGCGAAGACCCATGGCTTTACTCCAAGCCAACTTGCTCTAGCATGGTGTAACCAAGTTGATGGTGTTACATCGACGATTATCGGTGCAACGAATCTAGACCAGTTAAAAGAGAATGTGGCCGCGTTCAGTAAGCCTCTGTCGGAAGAAGTGTTAGCTGATATCAACACCGTATTTAGACGCTACCCTGTACCGTACTAATTCGCGGTCACGCCACCTTATGTGGTGATAACAAGACCAAACTAAAACATAAAGCGCATCGAAAGGTGCGCTTTTGTTTTTAATCTCGCGAGCATTTCACTCTCCCACTTTGTGTTCCCTAACCTTTGCTCTATAATGCGCGGGCTTATATCTAGGATAAAAACATGATTTCAAAAAACCAATTAAAACTCCTTCGCGCCTTAGGTCAAAAGAAGCAACGTAAAGCACACGGCTTGTTCCTTGTTCAAGGGGAAAAGAATGTGCTTGAGTTAATAGACAGCGACCTAGTGGTGAAGAACGTTTTTGCCACAGCCGAGTTTCTGTCACAAAACCAAGCAGCACTGAGAGAGTTCGATTGCGTTGAAGCTTCCCTAGATGAGCTAACGAAAGCCAGCACATTGGTGAGCAACAATGCCGCTATTGCAGTTGTTGAGATTCCATCATTCGAACTGCCAAAAGCAAGCGGGCTGATGATCGCACTTGATGGTGTCTCTGACCCGGGCAACCTTGGCACCATCATTCGTGTTGCTGACTGGTACGGCATTAAACACATTGTGGCGAGCAGCGATTGTGCTGATCCTTACAACCCAAAAACCATCAGTGCAACAATGGGGAGTTTTGGTCGTGTGCAAGTGAGTCAAACCGATCTACCAAGCTACTTGGAACAAGCGAACCTACCGGTCTACGGCGCATTTCTTGAAGGTGAAAGTGTACACCGCACTGAGTTTTCAGCTAACGGCATCCTATTGATGGGTAGCGAATCTCACGGCATTCGTGAAAAAGCGGCTCAATTTGTGACAGACAAGATCACGATTCCAGCTTTTGGTGGTGCAGAGTCTCTTAATGTCGCGATGGCGACCGGGATCATTCTCGACAACATGCGTCGTCAGCACAGTTAATAGCAAGAAAGAGAGTTAAACGAATTAAAGAGCAAGATTCCCTATCTTGCTCGTTCCTCGCCGTAGGGAATGACGCGCGTGAGAGTTAAAAATATCAGGGAATCGATGATTAGGTTCATCATCAGCCGTCATCCTCAAGAAGGAGGGACGACTGAGTTGGGGATCTTTTTCGGTGAGAGGAATTAAATTACTTCTCTAACATACCCAGTTTATCAGGTACACCATTCCACTTCTCAGCTTCATCCATTGCAGGCTTCACTTCCGTCTGCACAGGCCACAGCTCGGCTAATTCTGCATTCAACTCAATATAGATTTGCTGATCTTCTGGCACTTCGTCCTCTTGGTAGATCGCTTGGGCATCACATTCCGGCACACATAGGCCACAGTCAATACACTCAATTGGATTGATGACCATGAAGTTTGGGCCTTCATGAAATGCGTCTGCGGGACAAACCGCCACACAGTCAGTGTATTTACATTGGATACAGTTATCGCCGACGACAAATGCCATGATGCTCTGCTCTTAAGTTAGTCAAAATTGAGGAATGGGGATAATACTCATCCCAAGACAAAATTCAATATCATCGCGGGGGAATATCATCTCTAATTCGCTTCTGCTTTCAATTTATTATGACAGAGAATTCAATTTCTCGTAAAATGCGCGCCATTGTGAGCGAAGCACTCTCTCAACAACTATGATGAGATCCGCAGTGCCAAGCTAAGACACCTATAAAACGAGACATCTATACATGATACGTTTAACCGAAATTAAACTTCCACTCGACCATGAAGAGCACGAGATCCAAGACGCAATTGAAGCGAAACTGGGTATCACTGCTGATCAGGTTATCTCTTTTAATATCTTTAAACGTGGCTACGATGCTCGTAAGAAAACAAAGATCCTTCTTATCTACACTCTTGATGTCGCCGTAGAAAACGAAGAAGCGCTACTCGAAGAGTTTGTGAGCGACCCTCACGTGAAAGTAACGCCTGACATGGCTTACAAGTTTGTTGCACAAGCGCCTGAAAATCTAACTGAACGCCCTGTCGTTATCGGTTTCGGTCCGTGTGGCCTGTTCTCAGCGCTTATCCTAGCGCAAAGCGGCTTCAAGCCTATCGTTGTTGAACGTGGTAAAGAAGTTCGTGAACGTACTAAAGATACCTTTGGTTTCTGGCGTAAGCGCACCCTGAATACAGAATCAAACGTACAGTTTGGTGAAGGTGGTGCAGGTACATTCTCTGACGGTAAGCTATACAGCCAAGTAAAAGATCCAAAACACTACGGTCGTAAAGTTATCGAAGAGTTTGTTGCTGCTGGCGCACCTGAGGAGATCCTATACGTAAGTAAGCCGCACATCGGTACTTTTAAACTGGTGACCATGATCGAAAAAATGCGTGCGAAAATCATCGAACTTGGTGGCGAAATTCGCTTCAGTACACGTGTTGACGACATCCACATGGAAGATGGCCAAATCACAGGTCTGACGCTATCTAACGGCGAAGAGATCAAATCTCGCCACGTTATCCTAGCGGTAGGCCACAGTGCTCGCGATACATTCGAAATGCTGCATGAGCGCGGTGTCTACATGGAAGCGAAGCCATTCTCTGTTGGTTTCCGTATCGAGCACAAACAATCAATGATTGATGAAGCGCGTTTCGGTCCAAATGCAGGCAACCCAATTCTTGGCGCTGCGGACTACAAATTAGTTCACCACTGTAAGAATGGCCGTACCGTTTACAGCTTCTGTATGTGTCCAGGCGGTACTGTTGTTGCTGCGACTTCTGAAGAAGGCCGCGTGGTAACTAACGGCATGAGCCAATACTCACGTGCTGAGCGTAACGCGAACAGTGCAATCGTTGTTGGCATTGACCCAGAACGCGATTACCCAGGTGACCCACTGGCAGGTATCCGCTTCCAACGTGAATTGGAAACAGGCGCATACGTGCTAGGTGGTGAAAACTACGATGCCCCAGCACAGAAGATTGGTGACTTCCTGAAAGGTCGCGATCCAAGTGAGCTAGGTGATGTCCAACCATCATTCACGCCGGGTATCCACCTGACAGATATCTCTAAAGCGTTGCCTGATTTTGCAATCGAAGCAATTCGTGAAGCTATCCCAGCGTTCGATAAGAAGATCAAAGGCTTTGCGAGTGCAGATGGTCTACTAACAGGTGTTGAGACTCGTACATCTTCGCCTGTTTGCATCAAACGTGATAAAGATTACCAGAGCATCAACCTGAAAGGCTTCTACCCTGCAGGTGAAGGTGCCGGTTACGCAGGCGGTATCTTGTCAGCGGGTATTGATGGTATTAAGGCTGCAGAAGCATTGGCTTTATCTATGGTTGATCAGGCATCTAAAGACAACGCTTAGTCTCCCTATTAACCAATTCGCTGAAAAGGGCTCAATGAGCCCTTTTATTTTTCTAGATTCAGTTAAAATAGAGTCGTTCCATGACTCTACTTTCATAAATACAGAGGCTCCTATGCCATTTTCCAAACTTGGATTAAGCTCCCCAATTGTTAAAGCCGTTAATGCACTCGGCTACGATAAACCGACATCTATCCAAGAAAAAGCAATTCCTATTGTTCTTTCTGGTCGTAACCTTATCGCCGCAGCGCAAACCGGTACTGGTAAAACCGCGAGCTTCGTGTTGCCGATTTTGGAGATGTTGAGCAAAGGAACGACTCAGCGTAAAAAACGCATTCGTGCTGTGATCTTAGCGCCAACTCGTGAGCTAGCCGTTCAGGTTGATCGCAACATCAAGAAGTATGCGAAGCACCTTAACCTAACCTCACTAGCAATGTACGGTGGTGTTGAGTACAAGCATCAGAAAGAGCGCCTCATTGAAGGTGTCGATATTTTGGTTGCGACGCCAGGTCGTTTGATCGATATGTACGGTCAAAAAGCGGTGTACTTTGAAGAAGTAGAAGTGTTAGTTCTTGATGAAGCAGACCGCATGCTAGACATGGGCTTCATTGAAGACATCAACAAGATCATCGCACGTCTTCCTCAAGACGTACAAAACTTGCTGTTCTCGGCGACCCTATCGAATCCAGTTAGAGACCTTGCTAAGAGTGCTATTCAAGAAGCAGAAGAGATCTCAATTGCTAAGCATGCCGCATCAAAGGCCAATATTGAACAGTGGCTAGTCACTGTTGATAAAGACCGCAAGTCAGCACTCCTAAGCCATATGATCCAAGAAGGAAACTGGGAACAAGCACTGATCTTCATTGAGACCAAACACGGTGCAGCCAAGTTAGTGTCACAGTTGGAAAAGCGCGGTATTCACGCAGAGTCTTTCCATAGTGGTAGCAGCCAAGCGATTCGTGAGAAAGTCCTAGCTGACTTCAAAAAAGGGAAAGTAAAGTTCCTTGTAGCAACTGGCGTAGCTGCTCGGGGTATCGATATCGACAACCTGACTCGTGTCGTCAACTACGACCTGCCATTCCCAGCGGATGACTATGTACACCGTATTGGTCGTACTGGCCGTGCAGATGCTTCAGGTGAAGCGATCTCATTCTTATCAAAAGATGATTTCAAGAATCTATGTATCATTGAAAAGCGCCTCGGTCATTTAATTGAGCGCCGCGTGATTGAAGGCTTTGAGCCGCGTAAGCCTGTGCCGATTTCTGTATTAAACTTCGTGCCTAAACACAAAAGAGAACAACAGAAGTAATACCAATCACAGTAAATAAGTGATCAAAAATAGCGAAGGAAAAAGGCTTGAGGACAAGGCAGCTTTTTTTCCAACAGAGAGTTTCGATAAGTAGTTATTCTACAATCAAAAATTCTAACGCAGTTATCGAGCATTTTAACAAGCTAGGGTGAGCAATTATTTACTACGATTGGTATAATGCATTCATCAACGAAGCGAAGTCATCTGGCTTCGCTTCTGTTTTTCCTTCTAGCGTTGATTTAAGGAAGCACTATGATCACTCCAATAGCAGTTAGGCTAACCCGAGGCCAAGACCTCAAACTGTCGATTCAAGAGTTGGTTAACCAGCACCAAGTATCGGCAGGTACCATCGCATCTTGTGTCGGTTGTGTTTCAACCATAAACCTTCGACTCGCTAACGCTGACCAAACTCTACAAATTGACGCGCCATTTGAGATAGTTTCGGTAATGGGAACTCTAACGCCCAACCACCAGCACATTCATATCTCAGTAGCAGACGAGCAAGGAAAGGTCATCGGCGGGCACCTGCTAGAAGGCACACTTATCGCTACCACGGCTGAACTTGTCTTACACATATACCCAGAACTCGCATTTACCCGTGAACATGATGAGTCGACCGGTTATACCGAACTTGTCATTAAATAAAATCGTTACTAAACCATTTTCATCAGGAACCATTATGCCGTCTTCTTCTGCCCAGGGTATTACCAACCCTGATTTCGATTTAATGCAGAAGATCTCAAAAACCAGCAAAACCGCTGTATCAAAACTATTGGCAAACCAAGTGAGCTAGACCTTCATTCATGCTTTTTGACTATTCAGTCACGGGCACCAAACTACTTCTGTAAGTCGATTAGAGTGGACTTCAATGTACTCAGTTCATCCATAAAATATTGCCATTGAGTGTCGTTACTTGATTGTGCAATGAGCATTAAATACTTCGCTGAAATGGCGCTATTCTTCTTCAATTTTTCAGGTAATGTGTCCGGGTAATAAGATTCATTGTTCAGCAGCAATTGCATGATTGTCACCTGAACAAATGGTAAATCGACTTTTTTCTCGACGAGTTCTGATAGTGCTTGATAAGTATTCTTCTGATATTGGTGCCAATCAGGATTTGTATTTACCCACTCGTTAGCCCAATTTTTAATGATGGTATCTTGCTCTGAGTTTATATCTCCGAGCCAACGCTCCATCCTCTTTCTTAATCGTTCGGAATAAAACTCGCGAGCTTCTTTATCATCCAAGGATAAACGCTCATCATAATATTCCTGTTGCTTCGCTTTAAAGTTTTTCAAAAACTCTTGGTCTTGTTCCGGTGACAGCTGCAAGCTTAGTGCATACAGGTCTGGCGAAAACTCAGTCACGATAGTTCGAATATGCGTTCTAATTTCGTTGCCTTGTTGTTGAATAAAATCAGCGGTGATTGATTGCCGTTTTTGTTGCTGAATATTATTGAGTTGCTGAATATACAAAGGAAGCTGAGTAGACTTGTGCCACTGCTGTAGGTCTTGTAAGCGACTCTCTAACTCTGATTCCTGAGCGGAGCTTAAAGGGACAAGGTCTTCAATATACGAGATAATGAACCAATCAATATTGTTGTAGGCAAATTTAGTGGCACACCCAAATGTGGCAAGGCTTGCCAATATAACCGCTAAATATCGATAGACTTTCATACAACCCCTCTGTTCGTAACGTTTACTCACAGACAGTTTAGATTGTTGTGCCCCATTTAGCCTGATTTATAAAGAAATTAAGAGATGTACTTGCCAAGTGCTCTATTTGGGTAAATGCTTAAAATAAAATTAATCGTTGGCAGTGATGATTTTCGTAATTTATTGACTAATAGATAAGCAATCAAGTGTACAAAAAGGTACGTTATTTGCATAAAATCTCGAAGGTCAGTATTTGGGAGGCAATCTATGGCCGCTATTCCTCATTATTCGAGCGAAATAGAATATGAGCTTTGCTATTTTGAAGATGGAAAAATAACCACAGTAAGGATATTAGCGAACAATCGTCAGGAAGCTATGAATTGGTATCTTGGTGAAGGTAAGCATATCAACGATCTCTATTCAATCCGCCCAGATGAATAGAGCTATGTGGAGAGTCTTAACGGCACTTTGAACCAAAGTGCCGTTAAGGCGTTACAATACTATGGCGTTCGAATTACTTGAGGATTCGAGCTCGGAACTGTCTTCCCTTCATCTTTCCAGATTCAATCTTACGTAACGCTTTCTTTGCTACTGACTTTTCAACTGCAACATAGGCACGCATTGGGAAAAGGTTAATCTTACCGACCGACTTACCTTCGATACCACCTTGACCCGTCAATGCACCCAAGATATCGCCTGCACGTAACTTCGCTTTTTTACCGCCGTCGATCTGAATCGTCACCATGTTTGAGTAGTATGGCTTCGCGACTGGCTTAGCTGGCAGATCAGATGGCTCAATCGGCATATCCATGTACTCGTCGATTTGAGCAACACGATACATCTCTTTCTCACTGAAGAAGCTACAAGCAACACCCTTACTACCTGCACGGCCAGTACGCCCAATACGGTGTACGTGTACTTCAGGGTCGCGTGACAATTCGAAGTTGAACACCGCGTCTAGGTTATCGACATCCAGACCACGAGCTGCGACGTCTGTTGCCACTAAGATCGAGATACTCTTGTTTGAGAATTGAACCAGTGCTTGATCACGTTCACGCTGCTCCATGTCACCATGTAGCTCAATCACACTGAAACCGCGATGTGCTAGTTCATCTGTTACGTTCTGAACTTCTTTCTTAGTGTTACAAAATACAACCGCTGACTCTGGCTGATGATGAAGTAACAATAACTCGACAGCATCGTCACGCGCTTCTGTACCCTCTAATTTATAGAAATGTTGCTGAATGCTTGAATGATCGTGCGTCGACTCGACTTTCACCATCTCAGGGTTATTCATAATACGATCAGCAATAGACTTGATCTGTTTTGGGAACGTCGCACTAAAGAGTAAGGTTTGACGCTGTTTCGGCGCTGCATCAATCACTGCGTCAATTGCATCTTGGAAACCCATTTCTAACATGCGATCAGCTTCATCTAGAACCAAGGTATTCAGCTCAGATAGATCGATACGACCACGCTCAAGGTGATCAAGAATACGACCAGGTGTACCGACAAGAATGTGAGCACCATGCTCCAGAGAGCCAATTTGAGGTCCCATTGGCATACCACCACAAAGCGTCAGTACTTTGATGTTATGGATACCACGAGCCAGTGTGCGAATCTCTTTCGCCACTTGATCAGCCAATTCACGTGTTGGGCATAGCACCAGTGATTGAACACGGAAACGCTTAACACGAAGGTTTTGTAGCACACCTAAACCAAAGGCGGCGGTTTTGCCTGAACCCGTTTTACCTTGGCCGATGACATCTTTACCACCAAGAATAGAAGGCAAGCTCAGTGCTTGGATCGGTGTCATTTCGGTATACCCCAACGAATCCAGAGTTTGAATAAGTTCTGGTTTTAGGGCAATTGAAGAGAATTTTGCAGTGGTCACAGGACAATTCCAGCTAATGAAAAACAGAGTGCATTATGAGTGTTTTGAGAAAATATTCCACTCAATAGTAGCCGTTGTTAATTTACTGGCCAATAAAGAGGGTGAACGTACTTAAATTCTAGCACCCTCCCCCTTCCATAAAGCTTATCGCGCTTGTAGATACTAAAAAGTAACGAAAAAGCCAGCTTTAAGCGCTGGCTTAGTATACGACGTCAGTTTCAGTCTATGGCACACCGTGACCTTTCGATGCTACCCAAACTCGATACCACTGTTCTCTTGTCAATTCGATGCTCAACGCATCAATCGCCGTTTGGACACGCTCAATTTTTCCTGAGCCGATAATAGGCAGTGGTTTTGATGGTAGGCGACGAACCCACGCATAAATCACTTGATCGATACTTGCTGCACCAACCTCTTTGCGAATTGATTCCAGTTCACTCCGAACTCGAACTGCTTGCTCGCTCTTACCTGTAAACAGTTCACCACCAGCAAGGCAAGACCAAGCCATTGGACGAACACGGTTCATCTGAAGTTGATCGAGTGTACCGTCATGAGCCACTTCGAAGTTAAGTGGATTGATCTCTACCTGATTGGTCACCAAGTGCTTACCAAGGCGCGATTGCAAAAGCTCAAATTGACGAGGGGTGAAATTAGACACTCCAAAGTGTTTCACTTTACCAATTTTATAAAGCTCGTTGAACGCTTCTGCCACTTCATCGGCATCCATCAGTACATCGGGTCTATGGATAAGAAGGACATCAATTTCATCAACGCCTAGACGCTCCAAAGAGTTGTTCACTGACTGATAAATATGCTGAGCACTGGTGTCGTAGTGGTTGATCTTGCGGTCAGGAGTATGGTCTCCACACAAGTTAATATCGCACTTGGTGACGATCTGAATCTGCTCGCGCACGCTTGGGTCTAAAGCCAGCGCTTCACCGAACAACTTCTCACACTGGTAACCACCATAAATGTCTGCATGGTCAACCGTTGTTATTCCGAGATCGATATGCTGCTTAAGGAAGGTAAGACGCTGCTGTGGAGTCATGCCCCATTCGGCCAAACGCCAATATCCTTGAACCAGTTCAGAAAAGTCTGGACCTTGTGGCGCAATTGTTACTTTTGTAACCATGGGTTATCTCCTATATCAGTAATAACCGTATCCTATGCTTATTTAATTATAGCCTCAAATTAATAAAGACTTTGCCGATATGACCCACTACAAAAATGTGAGCTTGTTACAAAAACATCGTTAGAAAATGATAGAACTGTTTATCGCTTAAGCCTGCTTTTTGTCAGTTCGATGACGATCTCTTGATCTCGATGGCTCATCATCACCACCGCCGATGCATTGCCCGGCCAATACCAAACCATGGATTTGTTGTCTAACATCGAATTCGATGATGGCGCGACGTTAAGGAACGTCACCAATGCGTGATCGACACTATGTGGACTACTTCCTTGCTCATGGGCCAGCTCAAGCTCCTTCAACACATCGAAGGTAACACCGTCGATGGTGGCGGACTTAAGTTGTAAACCATCTTTACGCAAATAGAGTTGCGCCTTGGTATCATTTAGCTGAGTCTTAGGGAAAGAGAGTCTGGTAGAAAAGACCTTTCCTTCCATCAACTCGAGTTCAACGAATACTTTTAGATCATAGTAGTTCGTCTCATCACTGCACAACAAAGTCCCCTCGACTTCACCACAATCAAACAACTCAGCATCGTGCATCAAGCTTGTTGCGTCTGGAGCGCTAGGGTCACTATTAAATACAGTTCGAAACCACCAGGACTCACCAGCCAGTGTTACATGACTATAGAGAAGTGAGATAGAGAGACAAAAAATTGAAATGAGTTTCACGGAGAACTCCTTATCTAAGATTCCCCCAATTATACGTTGCTAAGGGTTAACTATGTACTAAACACAGAGAAGCACAACGCTATTCGTTCGCTCCTTCGGCTTCAGCCAATGCAAACTTAATCTCATCAGAAGAGAAACCTTTACGAGTGAGCATAGCGTATGCCTTGGCTCTCTCTTTATGATCACTCACATCATAGGATTTCTTTTGCAGTTGTTCTAAACAGCTCGAATAGAAATCTAACTGATCCTCATTGCCCAGCCTGTCGACAAGTTCGGTGATGCCACTAGTATCTATTTGACGCTGCTTAAGTTCTTGCTTAATCGCTGTTAGACCTTTGCCTTTACGAGCATACTTCAACACCTCCTTTTCCAAATCCGCCTTTTCCGCCTTTATCTGAATGTTGGTTTTCAGGTTCGAGCTATTCGGGTGTTGGTCGATGGCGATCTTAACTTGTTGATAGCTAAATCCACGCTTTTGCAAAGTCGATACTAGCTTCTCACGGCTCATGTTGAAGTCACTGTAGTAATTGTTGATTCGATCATTGAGTAGCGATTGTTCGTCAATATTCTTGTCACTCTTAACCTTATTGATCGCATCGTAAATATCGGAGTCTTTCAGTCCTTTCTTCTTTAGCTTTTCAACAATGTAGGCTGAGCCGAATTCACCGAAAAACGACTGCTCAACAAACTGCTGAGCGAAGTCTTGATTTGATTTCAGATACCCAAAGTCACGCAGCCTTTGAAGCACTTCGTCGATCCACTCTTGATTATCCGTTTTAACCTTCAACTTTGAGACGAGCTCATGCTCTGTCATGTCTCGCTGAGTAAGATGCCACATCGCAGAGTTCATGACACTCTCAATGCGTGTCGCTTTTCTGATTCGAGGTTTTTGCTCTGAATTGTCCATGTCGCCGTTCTTTACTGATTCAATCTACGGCTATCATACCGAAGTTTTTGGCCTAACAGTCATTTATCGTCTGGCACTCACAATCAAAAAAATAGACGCCAACTTGGGCGCCTATGGTGATTTTCATTTTCAACCGCTCGATCTAGCTCTGCTCATGATTATAAATATGCACATCGCGTTGAGGGAATGGAATGGTAATGCCTTCCTCATCGAATCGTTTCTTGACAGTTTCTGTCACATCCCAGTACACATCCCAGTAGTCGTCGGTTTTTACCCAAGGTCTAACTACAAAATCCACTGATGAGGTGTTGAGTGTATGCAATTTGATCATATGCTCTGGTTTTTTCAGTACTTTAGGGTGATTGATGATGATGTCATTCAACACCGATTTCGCTTTATCGATATCATCGGAATAGCCAATCCCGAAGACCATATCAACACGACGCACACGCTCTGCTGTGATGTTATTGATCACATCACCCCAAATTTTATTATTCGGAATCACTAAGCGCTGATTATCAATGGTCTGAACTGTGGTCGACACTAGGCTCATGTCTTTTACTGTGCCTTGCACTCCGGCCACTTTCACCATATCGCCGACGTCATAAGGGCGATAGATAAGAATCATCAACCCAGAAGCGAAGTTAGAGAGTGTGTCTTGCAATGCAAAGCCGATAATCACACCTGCAACACCAAAACCGGTTAACAAGGGGGCGAGTTCGATACCAATTTGCGATAGCGCAATCAGCAAGCCAATGAAGACAACCGCTTTAGACGCGATTGAGACAAAGAAATCTTGCATCAAGACACTGAAGTCCATCTTCGAGTGAGAGATGCTCTTTCTCACTGTTTTTCTAGCTAACTTGGCAAGTAAACTCGTCGCGTAAAGAATCCCCAAGAACAGCGCAAGCTTCACCACAAACGATGGAGTATTCTCAAACGCCCATGAACCAAAGTTTCTTAACCAACCTTCTAGCAATTCACGAGCAACACTCCATTCCAACACATCCGCGTTAATATCGCCGGTCGTTGCTAATAGTACTCGTTTGAACGACGTAACATCGACCCCATAAGGTTCCATGAGCGAGATGGTTTCTTCGAGACTCGCCACCATCACACTAGTCCGCTCACTAAATCGCTCTAGCTCGCTATTGATAGTTGTCTTCTCGTCCGCACTAACGAATCCAAGACGTTTTTCCAAATCTTGGCGTTGCGTATCCGTGTACAAAATAGCATTGGTTAGATATTCAGACCGAACAATGAGCGCGTTTTTCAACTTCTCTTTCGACGCCGTTACATCAATTCCACGCTCGCTCGACCAAGTCAGTGTTTTGGCGAGTTGACGATAGTAGTCATCCATCATTCCGATACGCTTCTGAACGACTAACTCTATACTCTTTTTCTCCTCGCCCTCTGTGGTTCGATTCTGCTTACTCAAAGTTACGATCTTGGCTTCATTCATTTCGAGCAGTTGCTCCAGCATCGCCACTTGCTGCCCAAGAACCTTGTCCACCAACTCTTTGTTATCCGAAGACAACTGACTAAAAAGTTCATCACGTAATGCCTGGTTCTTGCGTCTCAATATATCTTCTAAAAACGGCTTCTCTGCCTCATGAGCAGACTGCAGTTCCGTTAACTCCACCATTAACTGGTCTTGAGTTTCTGATATTTTCTCGATGCTTTCTGCAAAACTCACAGACGTTACCAGAGCCAGCACCAACAATAGATATCGCCAAAAATTTATCATCCTTAACCTCTAATAAAGATCGAAAACCACTTTTAAGAGTAGTGAAAAGAACATAGATAACAATTATTTAAATGGAATTAATTCAAATATCATTCAGAATTACTAGAGAGTTCAATAATTTGAGAGTTTCAATCTAAGCAGATGATCTGTAGAGTAGCGCCCAGCAAAAAAACGTGACTCTGTGACAAGCTATAATAGAAGTCGCTAAACAGTAAAATAACGAGTAATGAAGATGAACAACGAACTTGAAATTATTGATTCTTTGGAAGAGCTAGAGAAGTTTCTAATCGACGTAGAATCTGGCGGTCTGGGCCTAGAAGGTGTTGAAGGCGTAGGTATGGCAACTAACAACTCTGACGGTCGTCACTTTGTTGCCGCGTTCAACAGCAGCCACCAAGTTCTGTTTGCTCGCTGGATCACTGATGATGTCTACGAAACGGGCAAAGATTTAGTGCGCAACGGACCACGCCGAGCTCACTAAATTAAACGTTTAGAGCCAGCCTAAGGGTTGGCTTTTCTATACCCCCCCCCTCGATAAACTCTCTCTTCATTTAACTTGTTACATTTGTTCTTCGCACTAAACACGATTATGACTTGTCGAGTGATCATTTATTCACTACCCTTGTTCACTCAATTTTATAATGTGCAGGACTCTCCACTGTCTGTTTTACCTAACTATCATCAAACCCAGCAGCGCTCTCTTTGGGCTTTAATGCTAACCGGGTTAGTCATCATGACTTGCTTGGCGTTTGGTCTATCTCAAGGTAAATCATTCTCGAAGCCTGTACTTTCAATGGCTAATTCAGCTCAAGCTCCATCATCTGTTGAACCTACCTCAGAGATGCAGTCGCTGTTCAACAATGTATTTGGACCTGAGGCTTCTCAGCCTTTAACTTCTCCCGATAAGAGCAGTTGTAGTCAATCCAAAAGCCTACCTTCTTTTTCAGCGCCACTGACTGGCTGGGTTCTGCCCCTCACTTTCTTACTTGTTATTGCACTCGTTAGTGCGCCAAGATCATCTCGAATCCCAGCGAATCATGATCGAACTGCAAGAACAGTTAAAAACCGTATTCATTTAGAGCACTGTATATTTAGAGAGTAGATAGAGGGCCTCTCACCCTTTTTATTTACTTTTTGGAGATACATTTGTGTACAACACACGAACCCATAGCGTTGCTGCACGTTTAGCAACCCTCACTCGTACATGCGTAAAATTTCTGACTACGTTGTTAGTACTGCTGCCTATGCTGGCTTCTGCTCAAAGCACAGGCTGGATAAGTGCACCTGAGCATCCACCCGTAAAAATGCGGATGATGTCGACAGGTGAACAATCTAATGACGGCAAAATCATTCAAACCGTCCTCGATGTCGAGCTGTCTGGAGACTGGAAAACCTATTGGCGTAGCCCTGGTGAGGGTGGTATTCCGCCAAGTTGGGACTGGTCAGAGTCCAGCAATATTGAGTCTGTCGAATGGCATTGGCCGATTCCGAAATATTACGAACAATTAGGCGTGATGACGCTCGGGTATAAAAAGCACGCCAGCTTCCCTGTCACACTAACACTAAAAGATCCGAATCTACCTGCGCTGTTTCGTGCCAACCTGACGTTCCCATCGTGCACGACCATTTGTGTACTTCACGACTATGCGATCGAGTTGCCAATAGATGGTCAATCACTAGCACTTGATGAGCAAGCCATGTTCTTGTTTAACCAAGGCATGAGTCGCTCACCTAAATCTGCTTATCACGTATCTAACGAACAACTTTTCTGGGACAAAGCCAATCAGCAGCTAGTTGTTCAACTCGACAACGATCAAGCTTGGGATAAGCCACAAGTCTTGATTGACGGTGAGTCTGTCATTGATGATTTCTTCGCTCAACCTGCTGTGCACATAACAGACAACACTCTAACCGCAGTGTTTGATGTTTCTAACTGGCTAGGCGAAGTCGACCTAACTGAGCGCATAGTTAACGTAACCGTTGCAGATACTAACTTTGCGGAAGAACTGTCTGCTCGCGTGGGAGCTCAGCCGATTGTGTATGAAAATACCATTCAGGGCTTCTGGGTTATGGTCGGCTTTGCGCTGATTGGGGGCTTGATTCTTAATATTATGCCTTGTGTTCTGCCCGTGCTTGGCATGAAGCTCAATAGCATTGTCCAGAACCAAGGTGCGCCTAACAAGCACATCCGACTATCCTTTATCGCATCGGCTTCAGGCGTCATCACATCATTTGCGATTCTCGCCACTGGAATGACGCTACTCAAACTGGGGGGCAATGCCGTTGGTTGGGGTATTCAGTTCCAGAGTGTTTGGTTTATCGCTTTGATGCTGACGATTACATTGTTGTTCTCACTCAATCTACTCGGCTTATTCGAAGTCAGACTGCCATCGCGCATGAACACTTGGATGGCGACCCAAGGGGACAACTCGCATTTCGGTCACTTTGTTCAAGGCATGTTTGCGACCTTGTTAGCGACACCTTGTAGTGCGCCGTTTTTAGGAACTGCCGTCGCTTATGCGCTTGGTGCGAGCTACATTGAGCTGTGGACAATCTTCTTGGCTTTAGGTCTGGGTATGAGTTCCCCATGGCTACTGTTCGCGCTTTTCCCAAGCCTAACCAGACTGCTACCAAAACCGGGCAACTGGATGAATCACGTTAAGCTTCTGTTTGGCTTAATGATGTTCATTACCAGCCTTTGGTTGGCAAGCCTGCTTAAGCCATTTATCGGGCTGTTTGCGACCATTGTGCTCTGCGCGACTATTTTCATCGCTGTATTGATCTGGGTGGGAGTGAAGCTCGGACGCAAAGTAATGGTGCCCTTAATTGCGATCACGACCATACTGTCTGGCGTCGGTTTGATTGCAGGCAGCATGACGGCTGAACACTGGAGAACGCCTATCGTTGACGATCTTCCTTGGCAACCACTTGATGCTAAGCAGATTCCAGCGTTAGTCGCTCAAGGGAAAACCGTGTTTGTTGATGTCACAGCAGAATGGTGTATCACTTGTAAGGCCAATAAAGTCGGCGTGACCTTACAAGACCCTGTCTACTCTCACCTACAGCAACCAGACATGGTATTGATGAAAGGTGACTGGACCACACCAAGTGAAAGCGTGACAGGATACTTACAAAGCAATGGTCGTTACGGCGTTCCATTCAATATTGTATATGGACCGAAGGTTCCAGCAGGCATACCACTGCCGGTTATTTTAGATGGCGATACCGTGGTTCAAGCGATTAACACTTCGAGGTAATCATCATGACTAAATCAAACCAGTCCGAGCAGGATGATCAAACCGAAAATAAGACGCACAAGAGTCTAGGTCAGCGCATCAAGCGTTGGTCCAAAGAGCTGCTTTCTATCCTATTGATCGTCGGGGTGATTTCAGCGGCAATGGACTTCTATCGCTCACAGTCCATGCCTCAAGGTAACGCTATCCCTATGGTCGGTACTTCGATTCAAGGAGAAGAGATCGACTTGATAGAGTTGAGTAAACAAGGCGAGCCCGTGATCGTCTATTTTTGGGCGACCTGGTGTGGCGCTTGTAAATTTGTCAGTCCGAGTGTCGATTGGTTAGCTAAATCTCACAATGTCGTCTCGGTCTCTCTGTCTTCAGGTCCTGATGAGCGTGTCTCTCGTTACTTGCAAGCTAAGGACTACAGCTTCAATGTGCTCAACGACACCAGCGGGCAAATTGGCCGTGACTGGGCGATCAGTGTTACACCGACCATCGCCATCATAAAAGATGGAGAGATCAAAAGTATTACAACAGGTGTCACTACACCGATAGGTATTTGGCTGCGTGCTGCTTTGGCATAAATCAACCAAACCGATAACAACGCCGCTCTTGCTAAACTGAGGAGTGGCCTCAAAAAAGAGAATCAATAATGAAGAAACAACTACTGGCTGGCATGGTTCTAAGTGCTCTGTTTTCAACGACGGCACTGGCAGCACTTAGCCCTCAGCAAGAGCAACAACTGGAAGAGATCAATACCTTTTTAAAAGATAACCCAGAAACAATTGCGGGCCTGCATACTAGTCTACAACAGTACTTAGCAAGTAAAGAGCAAGCAGAGAAGGCACAAGCAGATAGTCAAGAATGGCTCTACAATAATCCGGCTCACCCGGTTATGGGTAATCCAGAGAGCAAAAACATCATCATCAACTTTACTGACTACAACTGTCCTTACTGTAAGCGATTAGAGAAAGCGCTTGGACAACTGGTAGAAGAGGAGAAAGACCTTAAGGTCATCAACGTTTACGTGTCGTTCAAGCAACAAAAGCTCGACAAGATAGAAACCAACTCTGCGCTCTATGCGATGAACGTTTGGCAACAAAAGCCAGAAACGTACACCGAAGTTCATGACCTGCTTGTGGCAAAGAGCGGCCTGCATACTACCCGCTCTTTAGAAGCAGTAGCGAAACGCACAGGCACTGAAGAGTTGCTGAAGTCGACACCGGATCTTGATTCGGCTCTGGCCTCCAATCATCAGATATTTTCAGCGTTGGGCTTAACGGGTACACCAACAATGATCATTAATGGGCAATTCCTTCCGGGATACATGCCTTATGACAAGCTTAAAGACGTCGTAGACCAAGCGTTTTAAGCAAGCATAAAAATGGAAGCAAATCCCGCTTCCATTTTTCGTCATCTCAATGCAATCAAAGTGGTTTCAAAGTGTCATCATTAGTCCACATAAATTTCACTTACAACGACTAACTTAAAGGGTGTTGAGACAAAGAGCTCAACACACATGCCTACTCTATGGCCACTGTCCTTTAACCGAGCGCTGCTCGGTTTTTTTTCTGCTTGGTGTACGCTTTCTATCTAACAGAGTAAACGAGCAACCAGAGCACCCGGCTCCCTTAGAGCATCAACATTGTAGCTCAATACATGCCCTTTCGAAGGTGATAGGTAGCGGCGGCATTCATTGCCGAACGCATCGTATTGAATCGCTAACAAGTCACCTGCGACAACCTGTTGTAACAGAGAAACTTGAGGCAATACAAAGCCACCAATATCTGCACGAATAGAGACGACGCTGTCACCTGCAACCCAATCGATATCCGGTAAGGCTGCAACGTCACGATTCTCGCTCAACATATCGTAGTAGCTGAGTATGTTGAACACGCCATCTACAGCACGCTGAATCATCTCTGGTTGAGTCACTTTACCCATGCCCACTTCAACAGTGATACTTGGAATGCCACTGCGGTTCCAAACCGTTTCCAAAATACCTGGATCACCCGGGTCGTTCAGAACACAATCCGGTTTCATTAGGCGCGCCATTTCAACACACTGATCAATACGATAGTCAGCAAATACGTACAATGGGTAGACTGCACCGCGGGTTTGAGTGTGAAGATCAACAGCAAACGTCGCATTATGTTTGAGTAGATGCTCCCACAATGACGCAACAAATCGTTCAGCCGCCAAGCCATGTGCGTCACCGGGGAATAAACGATTCAAATTGGCAGGGCACGACCCCGGGTCCGATGACACGAAGTCGCGACTATGATTCAGCAGGCCCGGTAAGTTGACCGTTGGCACGATTGTTACCGTTCCTTTCAACCCCTTCCCTATCAATTCTCGAATAATCTGTTGTGCCGCGAGCACGCCATTCAGTTCGTCGCCATGAATCCCCGCGGTTATCATCAACTTTGGCCCTTCCTGGCTCCCTTTGAAAACAGACACTGGCATGTTTTTAGGCTGACCGAGTCCATCACTGGTCACTTGAAACCAAAACTGATGCTCTCCAACCGGGAGATCATCAACATTAAGAGAGGTAATTACCTGTCTTCCTTGTAACACATCTCCTAAGTACTCTGTTTTCATTCGGTTTCCCCGCTGTTACGCCTAATTAATCCGTTTACTACAGTCTGAATCATAACCTAATCGATCCGCAGAACAACCCTTAATTCTGTGAATGAATTGAGCCATAACAATAAGTTACCTATAGCGTCGATCACCACCTTAGATGCGAATCACACGTCAAAATCCTTGATGAAAAATCGACTAACCGTGCACGGACAAAAATAGAAATGAAATAAAAATGCAATGAAATTAATAACTAACGAAAAGTTCCCTATTCACGAAAATGTAATTTTTCAGAAATGAAAGCTTAATTTGGCTGCTCTACATTAACCCCATCCCGAAAAGAACGAGCACAACGCTCACGGAATTTACAATACAAGGTAAGTGATTATGAAAAAGGCAGTTCTAGCTTCTGCAGTGGTAGCAGCACTAGTTTCAGGTTCATCTTTGGCAGCAACAGTTTACAGCTCTGACGGCACTGAACTTAAAATCGGTGGTCGTGCGGAATTCCGCGGTGATTTCATCGGTAACGATGATGGCGGAGAAGTCGAAGGCTCAATGCAAGATGAAACGCGCTTCCGCCTAAACCTAAAAGGTGAAACTCAATTAACTGATACAACAACTGCGTTTGGCTTCTACGAAGCAGAACAAGGCTCTGGTGATAACACATTCAAAAACCGCTACATGTACGCTGGCGTTGATTTTGATGGTCAAGCTATCTCTTTCGGTCGTCAAGACATGGCTTCTGTTATTGTTTCTGATTTCACGGATATCACTGAGTTCTCTGGTGTTCAGCAAGTGATCGATTCAGCTTCAGACAAAGAAGACGGTGTATTCGCATACCGTGGTGGCTTCGACGCGCTTCAACTAGAAGCAACATACAAAACAAACAGCGCAAAAGACTCTGATGGCTACGGCATTTCAGGTGTTTACTCACTGCCAATCGGTCTAGATCTTGGTCTAGCATACGCCGCTGAAGACCTAGGTGCTGGCGCAGGTAGCGCAAACCAAATTCTAGCTGGTGTTGCTTACTCTCTAGACAGCCTATACCTTGCAGCGACATACTCTACAGGTGACCTAGATGACAAAGCGACGGGTACAGACGAAGAGTCGTTCACAGCGATGGAATTTGCGGCTCAATACAAGTTCACTAAGCAAATCTCTGCAGCAGCCGTATACACATACCAAGAGAACGAACTAGCAAACGGCACCAAAGTTGATGCGACAGATGGTATCGAACTTGCGGGTTACTACAAGTTCAACAGCAACTTCCGTACTTACCTATCGTACTACCTAAATGGCCTAGACGAAGTAAAGAATGCAGCAGGTGTAGTAACTGCAGGTGAAGACACACTTCGCCTAGGTGTCCGCTACGACTTCTAATCTAGTCTTCTAGACAAAACCTCTAAAAGCTGAGCAAGTGCTCAGCTTTTTTGACTTCTTCAATTAATTTGACCAAGTTCATCAATGCTTTTTCTGGTTTCATTGCGTTAAATCCGTATCATACGTAAACCACATCAATGAACCAGAAACATTATGTCTCAACATCACCCGATTCAAGGCGCAAGCTGGATGCTAACCGCTGGCCTTGCATTCGCGATCATCAACAGCTTAACTCAAATCGCCAGTATTCATTTTGGACTCGCTTCGACTACTGTTGCTGTAATTCAATACGCTATTGCATTCTTTGCGATTCTTCCTTACTTGCAAACGTTAGGGATTCGCAGAGCCCTGCAAACCAACAATCTTAAAATGCACATCGCACGCGTATTCTTATCCGTTATTGGCATTCAATTATGGATATGGGCCCTCGCTTACCCCGTCCCTATTTGGCAAGGTATTGCACTGCTGATGACCTCTCCACTGTTTGCGACTGTGGGTTCAGGGCTGTTCTTAAAAGAGAATGTCGGCAAAGCGCGCTGGGGCGCGACGCTCGCTGGCTTTGCCGGTGCAATGATCATTCTTGAGCCGTGGGCCGATGATTTCAGCTGGGCAACACTATTACCCGTCGGTGCCGCATTTTTCTGGGCATGTTACTCGCTGATGGTGAAAAAGCTATCTTCTGACGATAGCCCTTCGACGATGGTGGTATACCTGCTACTGCTTATCACACCATTTAACATTCTTCTGGCAGCACCTGAATGGCAAATGCCGAGTGGCTTTAACATTTGGGCGATTCTTGTTGTTATCGGGGTACTAACTGCGTTGGCGCAATGGGCAATAGTAAAAGCGTACTCAGTTGCCGATGCGTCTTTCGTTCAACCTTTCGATCACGCAAAATTACCTCTTAACGTTTTGGCTGGTTGGATTGTGTTTAGCTGGGTGCCTCCTGGTCGCCTCTGGCTAGGTGCTGCGATCATCATCGCCTCCGTCGCTTTCATTACCCATTGGGAAACCAAGAAAGAGCGATAAAACAGAGAAACACCAATATATTTAAATTTCTTGGGAAGAAAAGTAGGAGCTTATCGTTCTATATTTACAAGAGATTTGAAACGAGGATGTCACGATGAGCAAACCAATAAAAATAACCTTGTATCGTTGGGGTGGAAGCTGGGGACCGTTTAAGGTCAACATCCCTTGCGGTGAATGTACCCTTACGAAAGATATTCTGCAGGACACATTTGATAATGAATTGTCCGATGTTGATATCGAACTAGAGGTGAAAGATTGGCTGTCTCATTGGTGGGAGCCTTTGAGATATGGTGCTTGGCATGCGCCAATACTTATCGTTGAAGGTAAAGTCGTGAGCCAAGGTGAAGCACTCAATCGCGGTGTATTAGTGCAGTCTGTGATCAAGGAGTGGACTGAGCGTGATACACTGAAAGGCAACATTGTTTATGGTAAAGCGACCTGCCCTTTCTGTGTGAAAGCGAAGAAAATGCTGGATGAAGCAGGTATCGAATACCAGTACCACGACGTTGTAAAAGAGAGTGCTGCACTGTACCGGATGATCCCTGAAGTGAAGGCGCACATTGGACAGAAAACCCCCGTTACCGTGCCTCAAATCTGGTTAGACGGTCAGTACATTGGTGGTGCTGACAACCTAGAAGCTTGGATGAAAGAGAAAGGGCTAGATGCCATTCCAAACAATGTGGTTGATCTTTCTAACCAATCTACAGGCTAACATCGAGTCAAAAGATCGCGTTTAGCATTTTGTGTCCATCCACAAAGAGACGTATCAATAGTGATGACATTTAAACTGATGCTATGTTGAATACGCAAAAGGCCTTAAGCATTTCGCTTAAGGCCTTTTAAAATCCTTTAAGATCAATGACTAGTTCGCCATTTTCTTCATCATTCGTTTAACGAATGAGATTTTCTTCTGTTTTGGTTTGCCATGTAGCGCTTCGTGCATCATGTTTTTCGCCACAATATGACCCACGTAAACATTGCCTAATTCGTAACTCATAATAATCACCACAGATGTAATAAAATTTCTTTATGTGGTAATTTTACACCTAAACAACCCAAAAACAAGATTTAAATCACACTTTTTAGTAATTTATTTACACCATCGTGATTAATAGGCTCATCTATATCTACAAAAAAACTCTACCGAAGTAGAGCTTCATTTTTAAGCTATTTAGATCAAACATCTATCTTATAACGCAACTTGGTCCTATAAATCAGACCTGTATAGATAGTCTCGATTAACTGCGTTTAGGTTGACGGTACGTTTTACCTGCCGTTTGATACGTTTCTTTCTGCTTAACACCAAACATTGAGTCAAAGAACCACGCTGCGAATTTGATCAGATCGTCGCCTTCATTCATTACATGCTCAACAAACTCTTGCTCTTCACCCTGCTCATTCTCTTGTTGAGTAACATGGTAAATACGCTTTTCGTTCTCAACTTCAGCCAGCGCAAATTGACCGCTTAATGACGCTGCTGCTTCTGCCACTTCACTCTCTTCGCTGCTCTTTAGCAACTCTAGAGCTTGAGGAAGCGTCTCAAGATCACAGATAGCCTTTACCAATGTTTCGAATTCTTTATGCTGCATGATTTATTTACCTATTAAATGAACCCGCACATTGTAAGAAACAGCGTCGTTAAACTCAATCATTACGATGCATACTGCTTGGAACGACTACTCTGTTCGACACCACGCTTACTTGAGGTAAACAGTACTAGCCCCATTACACTGCCTGAGATCAAATAGAACCAACCGAGTTGAACATGAGTCGTGACCCAAGTTTCAACCAAGTGCCCGCCTAACAACCCAGCCAAACACATCTGGATTGAGCCTGAGAGCGCAGATACCGCACCCGCTTGTTTTTTGTGGGGCTCAAGAAGCATACTGATCGATAGTGGAAAAGAGATCCCTTGTGCGATAGCCAACCAAGTAAATGCCCACACTAGATTAAAGATCGTCAGTTCACTCATCAATAACCAAGTTCCAGCAGCAAAAATGATCGTGATCGCTACAGCCATCAGCTGAGAAGTTGAGAAGCGCTTGTTGAAGATATTCAATAGCACGCTCCCCATCATCAACCCAGCAGAAGGAATGATCATCAGAGAGCCGTAATCCGCTGTACTCAATCCAAGTTGCTTTTGCATCAAAAACGGGAACAGAGACAACGTTACTAAGCTCGCAAGATAACTCACCCAGTTATAACTCGCACTGCCAACCACTTGGCGATTTAACAGCAAACTTCCGTAGTTCTTAATCACGTTTTTCCATTCAAAGCGACTCTTACCATAAGGCAAGGTTTCTGGCAGGACAAAGTAACCCAAGGTGTAAATCGCAGACAGATACATCAAAACAAACAAAAACACCGATTCCCAACCTAAATGAAATGCAATCCAGCCCCCAAAAACAGGTGCAATGATTGGAATAATGGAAGCCGTCAGTGAAATGTATGAGAGCGCTTTGGTCAGTTGCCCGCCATCATAACTGTCTCTGAGCACACTGCGCCCCAATACCGAGGCACTACCTGCACCCAAGCCTTGTAATAGACGGCCAAATTCTAGCGCTGCAACGCTATCTGAAAAGAAAAAACAGATCACCGTACCAGCCAGGTAAACACCTTGACCAAGCAAAAATATTGGCCGACGACCGACCGCATCAGACATAGGACCGTAAAAGAGCTGAGATGTACCAAAACCCACTAGAAAAAGTGTCACAAGAAGTTGAACATCGACCTGAGAAATATCCAGATCCGATGAAATGAGTGGCAATGATGGTAAGTAGATACTCACACCCACTTGCCCAGTAGCGATGATCATCATCGCAAGAAGCAGTGGCGTCTTTTTAAAATCAGATGCGTTCAATATCGTTCCTTTTCAGTTAAATTTTTCCCTATAATGAGTCTACATTCAAAGCTGAGCGATGATAATTAGCCAATTTGGAATTAAATTAAGTCTTACTGGGAACGAATATGGATTGGATACTAAACGTTAAAAGTTACATAAAAGTGGTTGAAGAAGGCAGCTTCAATGGTGCGGCACGTTCACTGAACACCACCAGCTCCGCCATCAGCAAGCGCGTTAACTGGTTAGAAGATCGTATCGGAACTCAGCTCCTTAAACGCACTACTCGTTCTATTAGCCAGACAGAAGCTGGAGCGCTGTTTTATACTCGCTCAAAAGCGCAATTAGAAAACTGGCAGTCCATCGTTGACGAGACACGCTCTGTTAACCAGACCCCAGCAGGTTTATTAAAAATCGGGGCCACCATTGCAGTGGGTTCTAAGTTTTTGGTGCAATATCTTGATGATTTTTTGGAGAAATACCCGGATATCAAGGTCCAACTTATCACCACAACTCCCGGCCAAGTACCGGAACTCAGACTAGATTTAGTCATTAGCCGAGAGCTAGAACAGCTCAACTCACTTGCGTTTAAAAAATCCCCACTGTTTGAACACAAAGCCGGCTTCTATGCAGCGCCGAACTACTTAGAAAAGCACGGCACTCCACAAGACATTGGCGAACTAGAACGGCATAATTCGTTAGTTTGGGGGGAGCGCATAGACCGAGAAGTAAGGCTAGCGACAGGTAAACGAATTACCCTTAAAGGAAACTTTGCGACCACCAACCCAGAAGCGCTCTTCCATGCAGCAAAACGGGGGATTGGTATCTTGCTAACGAACAGCACTATCATCAAAGAGGATCTTCAACAGGGCAACTTGGTTCGTATCCTACCAGACGTCACTGCGGATGAGCTGATGGTTTATGCCTACTACCCGAAACTCGACTACTCTCACACTCTGACCACACTGTTTTTGGATCATTTAAAAGATCGTTTACGACAAGAGGGAAGCCCTCTTTATTAGCCACTCCACAACCCAACGGTTAGTGAGAAAAATTCTCAACACTATTTGAAATCTGATTAATACGCACCATACTAATCAATGCGCATATACTAAAATTAATAAGTTACGGCTAGGAGGTGCATATGGCATACGTCCATAATCGCACTGAAATTAAACTCAAGACGGTTGGTCAACTCCTCGAACTCGAGGGATTGGATCTTCTAGAATCTGCCGTTTTGAGCCTTCACAGCGCTTACGATACCGAGTACACAAGCCTCGTTGAACGTAAGTATTTTCCTGATCAAATTTCACCGATGATCATTGCCCACGATCACCACATCCATCACGACAGAATTAACCCTCTACATCGTGAATTGTATCAAGAAGCCGTTCGCCATCATCACCCAGATAGTCATGCTGCGAGACACATCGTTAACCTTCTACCATCAGAAGCTTTTACACAAGTCGTTAAGACAAGCCATTTATTAGCAATCCCGACCAAAACACCAAGCGGCGAAGTCATGGGGGTATTGCTGTCCATATTTAAGACTCCCGTAGACCAATATCACCAGCAAAAGATGATTCAGCATCATCAGCTCTTTGCCAACATCATGACCCATACCCTCAGAGAGATGTGGTTCAATGATCGCTCAGAACAACTCGTGCACCAGCTCAGTTACGAAGTCTCTCACGACAGTCTCACAGGTCTGCTCAATCGCTCTTGTTTAGCGGATACATTGGAGTCGATTACTCAACAGAATAACCCGTCTTTCACCTTAGCAATTCTCGATATCGATAGCTTTAAAGCCATCAACGATACGCATGGCAACTACATTGGAGATAAAGTTTTGCAGAAGCTGGCAGACATTCTGAAAGCGGTCGTTCCAGAGAAAAATCTAACTTTCCGCACCGCAGGCAATGAGTTCGCCTTTATCACTTATCACTCCGACCCTTTCTGTGTTTGCGACGCCATACTCAGAGAGCTTAAACACAGTCGAATTGGCAGCTCGTTGCAACTTGATTTCAACATCAGTATTGGTTTAGCTCGCTCTCAAGACGGAATGAAGGACATTGAGCAACTCATCTTTAATACCAGCCTTGCGTTGAAAGCATGTAAACAGACGCCGAATACCCGTGTTAAGTGTTACGACACACACCTCAGTGCAACTTATCATCGTAAGGCAGAGCTTGTAAGTGCGCTAAAAAGTGAACTTTCTCAACCGATTGATCCGCGTTCAGAACAAGGTTTATATGTTGCGGTTCAGCCAATCGTCAGTGCTCAATCCCAACACTGGGATTACTTTGAAGTCCTCGCTCGTTGGCACACGGAAAAGCACGGCAATGTTTCTCCCGTTGAGTTTATCGATGTCGCTGAAGAGTCGGGGCTGATTGTCGAACTGGGTGAAAGAGTCATAGAGCTCGCGTGCAGAGCGAAAATGCTTTTAGAAAAAGAGTTAGGGTATCCAGTGAAGCTCGGTATTAACTGCTCAGCACACGAATTACATGACAGCCAACGCTATCTCAGCTACTTAACCAAAATGATCAAACATTTTCATTTCGATAAGCGCGATTTTGTCATTGAGCTAACAGAAACCGTGCTTCTCTCCCCGACCGAAGAGACAAAAAATGTGCTCAGTGTTATGAGGCAGCAAGGCTTCACCATCGCACTCGATGACTTTGGCACGGGCTACTCAAGCTTGAATTACATTCATAGTTATCCAATTGATTGCATCAAGATTGATGCGACCTTCATCAAAGGGTTACTGACCAGTGACACCGCAGAGAGCGTGGTTTGGTTGATAGTACAATTAGCAAACCGCTTAGGCGTATCGCTAGTTGCAGAGGGCGTTGAGCATAAAGAGCAGCTTGAAAAGTTGTACGCTATGGGATGTGATCAGATACAAGGATTTTTCTTCTCTTGCCCTCTACCTGCACACGACATGATCGCTAAAATCCACGCGTTACCAACGACGGATTGCGCGACCAACTGACTAGGTGAAATTGAATCGAAGCAGAGACGAAAGCGTCGAGAACTCACACAAATAAGCCGTGAACAGTTAACTATTCACGGCTTACATTTGAGCTACACAATGACTTAAAGGCTAGCTTGTTGCTTTAGCAAAGCATCTGCTTTGTCACGCAGTGCAAAAAATTCCGCTTTCTCTTTTTTTGGCACTGAGTTTGCCATCGGAATATTCGCTTTCATTGCATCAACTGGGCGACCACGTTCAATCAATTCATAATGAAGGTGAGGTCCCGTCACGCGACCTGTCTTACCCGATAATCCAATACGCTGCCCACGTGACACTTGCTGGCCTTTACGCACCAAGATCTTACTTAGATGGAGGTAACGCGTTTTATAAGTGCTGCCGTGTTGAATCACCACATAGTTACCTGCATACGGGTGCTTACGAGTCATAATAACAACACCGTCACCAGTCGACTGCACAGGTGTGCCAATGGGTGTCGCAAAGTCAGTACCATTATGAGGTGAAATACGCCCTGTCACTGGATGCAAACGCTTAGGATTAAACTGCGAGCTCTGACGCCAGTTTCGACTCACTGGATAACGCTGAAAAGCTCTTTGTAGGCTATCACCCTTGGCATCATAGTATTGGCCATCGCTGTGTAAATAAGCAGAGACTAAACGCCCGCGGTTAACTATCTTGACCGCTTCAATTTCGCGTTTACCTGTCGCGACACCATCAACATATTGCGCACGTTGTAGGACCTCAAAGGTATCACCGGCGCGTAAGTCACGGCTAAAATTAAGCTTGTCTTTTAAAAGAGAGACAACTTGGTCAATCTCAACGCTACTTAAACCGAGTTTATTAGCTGACGTTGAGAAGCTTCCATGAATAGCACCCACCATTGGCTTCTGCTTCCACTCACCAGGGATAGAAATATCTTCAAACTCATAACTGCCGTCTTCAAGGCGGCGATATACAACCTTATCGGCAACGTTGAAGCTTAACTCCATCTTATCCAGGTTATTCGTCTCCTCGTTTCGCCAAAAACGGAGCTGATTACCCGGCTTTAGCGTATCAAGAGCAAGATAGTTTAGATCCGTCTCCATCACACTCATCATCGACTGATAAGAGAAGCCTAACTGAGTGAAAATGCCGCTCAGACTATCACCAGTTTGAATCTGATATTCAAATGTCGGTGGCTCAATCACGTTATGAGATGGAGAGAGAATTGACTCAATCACAGTCGAGTCTGGTAAGTTGAGTTCAATAGTTCCGGTTAAACTCGATTGGGACGAGTTGATCGCGACGCCAATTAAAGCGAATACAGGCAACCCCAAAATGGTTATCTTTTTTACGGGCGAAAGCGCAGTAAACGGAGATGAAAATAATTTTGAATACACGGTAAACAGGTCTTTCTACGATATAAAGGTCATAGGATATGCTTTTCAAACGCATAAATCATCAATACATTGTCATAATATGATGGGAATCTTACTCGATCATGCTAAGTCATTGAGTTATTGTCGCCGAACTCGTCTGTATCCATTCATTACAAAAATAAAAAAGCAGAGACATTTCAGCCTCTGCTTTATAACTCATTAGAGTGTTGATCCCAGTTATGCGCTCGCCGTCGATACTAAACAGTTATCTTCGCCAAACTCGTTCGGGATATAACTGTCAGCATTGGCATCATTGACCCACTGCTGGTCGTCTACTAGATAGCGGAACTGAAACTCTCCGCCCTTTGGTAGACGGGTCTTAAACTTGTAGACTTTTCCTTTTGCCAATTTCTTCATCGGCGTGGCCTTCCAATCCAGAAAGTCAGCGACAATAGATACTGAATTCGCCTCTTGAGCCTCTAGTTCAAAGGTCACTTCTACTTCGTCTTTGGTTTTAAAAAAGCGTTTGTTAATCATTCGCAAGCTCCATTTGTAAAAATCGTCCAACACAAAACCGATTTGTGTCTAAATTTCAGTCAACTATCTAAGATAATATGTAATTTAGCTCACATAAACAACAAAACAATGCACGATTAAAACCTTTAATGCAGTTCAATTGATTGCTTATTTACTGTAAAGCTCGATATCACTTTCTCATCTGGCGCCTCTGCGTAGGATTGTTGAGCACTGTGTTGGTTAAAGCTCACCAGCCCCTGATAACTGTTTCGAGCTTCGCCAGCAGCATTTGTGATATCCAGTGTTGCTAATTGGATGCGGTCACCTAAAAGAAGCTCATCCACCAACACTACACGACTGCGTGCTTTATCAAATTTAAACAGTGCTAAGTAGTGGAACACGCCAGAGCCTTGATTGGAAACCCACATCGGTGCGACAAACACCTGATCTTGTCCAACAACGAGTGCAACAATCTTATCTGTAGCCACTTGCACCGTGCCGCGCTCCGCCCCAGAATCGTATCGACCAGAAGCGATGTGCTTTGAATCCATATATTCATCAATAAAAGCAAAAGCTTGAGTTTCTGGTACTTTAATTGTCCAAGGGTTGGTTGCTTTTAGATCAAACACCCGCTCAACCACAGGATCGTAGCTCACTTGAGATGAGGGGAATTTGGCCAGTATCTCTTCATCACTCAAACTAAAGCGATAAAGACCCGCGACAATCACTACCACCAGCATCACAATCGGGATCAACAGGATCAGTGGAATTGGTAAAATTTTCTTTTTCATGAACTTCTATTCTTTGATTTTCATCGACTTGTGCAGACCTTAAATCGCTTTAGTATAATTAGCAATATGAGCTTAACTAGAAAGCGAGTTGTGCATGAATACAAACAAAGCAAATGATAAAGCGGTAAGAAGTTGTGAATGTCGTTGTGGTGCTACCAGTTTGGTCTGTCGCGGCGAGCCACTCAGAACCTCAGTATGTCATTGCTACGAGTGCCAAAAAAGAACAGGAAGTGTGTTTGGGGTACAAGCTCGATTTGCCAGCGAACAAGTCACTCTGAGTGGCGAAGTCACCAGTTTTTCACGCATCAGCGATAGCGGTAATGAAGTCTACTATCAATTTTGCCCAAAATGCGGCACCACCATGCTATTGCAAACCACTGGAGCTCCCGATGCCTTTATCGTTCCACTTGGCCTTTTCAAAGAGCGGGACTTCCCTATTCCCAGTTTCTCCGTCTACGAAGAGCGCAAGCACGGCTGGGTAAAATTTGATTGTGAGATAGAACGTTTTAACTAAATCGCGATTGATTGCCTAAGATCAAACTCTCTTTAGGGACAACGCTAGCGTTACATTTTGCTAGCGTTATAATCCGCCTCTTCTTTCATTCATCAGGCCATACACATGATCTCAAAACTCCCTCGCTGGATCGAATATGGGGCACTGCTGCTTGCCGGACTGGCAGGCAGTGTGAACGCTATTGGCCTGCTTGGATTTCAACATCAAGCGATTTCACACATATCGGGCACTCTCTCTTTGTTTGGGAGCAGCCTACTCACCCCATCATTGATCTCTTGGCACCTGCTGTTAGTCATAGTTAGTTTTATGCTTGGCGCTGCGTTTAGTGGTTTCTTTATCGAGAATCAGGCTCTTAAACTAGGCAGACGTTACGGCATAGCACTATGTATTGAAGGGGCGTTGCTATTCACCGCTTTGTGGTCATTGCTAAACGGTTACGCTTACGGTCAATACTTCGCGTCAGCAGCATGTGGACTTCAAAATGCAATGATCACCACCTATAGCGGCGCTATCATCCGCACGACACACATGAGCGGCATCATTACTGACCTCGGTATTATGATCGGCGCGCGCTTAAAAGGAACACCTTTCGATCGCCGCAAAGCAAAGCTACTGCTCTTTATCGTAATTGGCTTCTTATCAGGCGGTCTAGTGGGTGCTTGTCTGTTCCAAAAGTTCGAGATCACCGCATTGGCCTTTCCTGCTTCTTTTTCATTTGTGATCGCGTTTGTCTACTGGCTGTATCTGTACCGCCAAACGAATAAGCTAGATATTTTATAAAAAACTAGCAACATAACTAAAACAAAAGTAACATCTACGAAACTTTATACTAGACTTTCTGGCAATGGCAGCATGCTGGTGGTGAATATTTACCGATCCACAATGAATAGTATTGCAAGTTGTTTTAATACTATGTAGTCTTGCCGCCAATGAGAGAATAAGGATGTTTAGTGCATAAAAATGCCAAGGATGTGGCTTTTTACGAGTAGATATACGAGAACTATACAATGTCTAACAACATGAACACTGCGAATACTGAAAAATCAAAAAGCAGTTTCTGGATTTTCTTAATCCCATCGCTCATCGGTTTATTCTTATTCATGGCGCCTATCAGCTATGAAGGTGATCTAACCATCCCTGTTGCAATCCTTGCGAAATCGATTCAAGCCGTTTTTGGTGATGTTTTGGTACCTGCAATTACAGCGATTGTTGCTTTTATGGCGTTCGCGTCCATTTGCACTAAACTTTTCAAGCCCGCGTTTATTCAATCTAGCCCATTCTTGAACGGCCTATTCAACCCTTCGCCTTTATGGTTGGCGGTACGCGTTATCGGTGGGGCGGCTGCGGTAATGACTTTCTTCCAAGTAGGCCCAACGGCGGTTTGGGAAGAGAACACTGGTGGACTAGTACTCGAGGGGCTACTGCCGACACTATTCTCTGTTTTCATCTTTGCAGGCCTTCTACTACCTCTACTACTAAACTTTGGTCTACTAGAGTTATTTGGCACACTACTAAGTAAAGTAATGCGCCCTATCTTCAACCTACCAGGCCGCAGTGCGATCGATTGTATGGCATCTTGGTTGGGTGACGGCAGTGTCGGTATCTTGCTAACCAGCAAGCAGTACGAAAACAAGTTCTACACGCAGCGCGAAGCGGCCGTTGTTGGTACGACGTTCTCTGCGGTATCTATTACTTTCAGCCTTGTGGTTATCGCACAGGTAGAGCTAGAGCACCTGTTCCTACCTTTCTACGCAGCGATCTGTTTAGCCGGTTTCGTTGCGGCAGTGGTGATTCCTCGCTTACCACCACTAAGCATGAAAAAAGACACATTTATTGATGGTTCAAAACCACAAGAAGATGCTGATGCTATCCCTGAAGGTCACAGCACCTTCTCTTGGGGTCTTGAACTCGCGGTCAATAAAGCGTCTCAAGTGAAATCAGCGAAAGGTGTCTTCGGTGAAGGCGTTCGCAACGCAGTAGACATGGTATTTGGCGTACTGCCAGTTGTAATGGGCCTAGGTACTATTGCTCTTATTATTGCCGAGTACACCTCTATCTTCGCTATTCTTGGTCAGCCTTTCATTCCATTCTTGGAGCTACTGGGTGTACCTGAAGCCGTTGCAGCGTCTGAAACTATTGTGGTTGGTTTTGCTGATATGTTTATCCCTGCAATCCTTGCCGCTTCTATTGATAACGAGATGACACGTTTCGTGATTGCAGCAATGTCGGTCACACAGCTCATCTACATGTCTGAGGTCGGTGCACTATTACTTGGAAGTAAGATCCCAGTTAACATTTTTGAACTGTTTATTATCTTTATTCTGCGTACCTTAATTACGCTTCCAGTTATTGCTGGTATCGCACATATGATATTCTAATTACGAATTATGCAAATAGACTCAAAGCCTCACTTCACGTGAGGCTTTTTTATTTCCCCGCCCAAATCAAACCACTTGCATATTATTTCACCGAAATTTCATTTATAAATTAAATTATTTTGAGTCACATTTAATTCCGCTCTCCTTACCACTCGGGATAACCACCCAAGCCTTATGCATCATACCTATACAAACGGTTAATAAACTTCGAATACAAGCCTATGAACTTTAATGGAAAAATATTTTGGCCAATAGAATATTAAGTTCTACTATGTTTATCTCACTGCCACCTTGTAATATTTTTGTGAAAATACCTTCAAGTAAAAAATCTATTTGCCGATATATATAGAACAATAAAAACAATAGTTAATTTAGTCTTCGCAAAGCCTGTGAGAAGGGGAATACTCAATGAAATTTAGCCATAAGGTGGTCGCTGCATCATCGACCTTACTGCTAGTCACAGTATCGCTACTGTCTATCCAACAACTATACACTGTTCGAGATGCGGTCGAGAATCATGTCAACGCCAGCCTCAAGGAGATGGTTGCAGGTGTGAAAAATACTGTTGTATCTGAAATGACAGCCAAAAAAGCACTTGCCCAATCGACAACCGAAGTTATCGAAATTGCACCGCAAGATCGTGACTACGTGAAAACTATCTTGGAAAAACCAAAACTAAAGAACAGCTTTTTGGCAGTGGGCTTCGGTTATGAAGCCAACGGATTTGTTATCGAAAATGATGACGGTTGGGATGCAGGTCCAGACTACGATCCTCGCGTTCGTCCTTGGTATATTGATGCGAAAACAAAGAACTCTCTTGTTGTAACAGACCCTTACGTAGATGCATCAAGCAAGAAAGTGATCATTTCTGTAGGTACCCCCGTTAAAGATAATGGCCAGTTCACCGCTGGTATGTTCTACGACTTAGAGCTAACCAACTTAGCGACACTGGTGAACAAGGTGAACTTGTTTGACGCGGGTTACCTATTCCTAGTAACAGCAGACGGCACGACCATCGCGCACCCAGAAGCGAAAAATAACGGTGAGAAGCTATCGAGCTACCTACCACAAGCTTCTATTCGTGAAGGTTCCCAGAGTATCGAGATTGATGGCAAGCCTTACCTAGTAAGCTTCACGCCAATCCCAAGCGAAAACTGGTACGTAGGTGCAATCCTAGATGAAGAGATCGCTTTCCAGACGGTTTCTGAGCTGAAAAATAGCTCTATCATCTACTCTTTGATTGCTGTTGTTCTAAGCGTTATCGCGCTAACCGTTCTGATTCGTGTGCTAATGCGCCCTCTGGACGCGCTCAATGAAGCGATCAATGACGTGGCAAGCGGCCAAGGTGACCTGACTAAGCGTCTAGATACCAACACGGATAAAGAGTTCTCTGAGCTTGCGAAAGGCTTCAACACCTTTACCGAGAATCTTCAAAAACAGATCATTCAATCAAAAGCAATTGGTGTTGAAATCAAGTGTGGTACTGAAATCATCGTCCAAGGTGCGAAAGAGTCTGCACACGCGATGGGCACACAATTGCAGGAGCTTGAACAGCTAGCAACTGCAATGAACGAGATGGCGGTAACGGCCACTGAAGTCGCAAATAACGCGCAAGGCGCAGCAGCAGCGGCTCGTGAGGCTGATGAAGCGACACTTGATGGTACTTCAGTCGTCAGCGATACAACGCAAGCGATTGGCAACCTATCTTCGCGTATTGACCAAGCGGTAGCAGAAGTAGAAGTGCTTGAATCTGCAACGGCCAACATCGAAACGATTTTGAAGGTAATCAATGAAATCGCCGACCAAACGAACTTGTTAGCACTGAACGCGGCGATTGAAGCGGCACGTGCCGGTGAGTCTGGCCGCGGCTTTGCCGTTGTTGCTGACGAAGTTCGTACACTCGCGCAGCGCACACAAGAGTCGACCACTGAAATCCGCAACATGATCGAACAACTTCAGGCGGGTGCAAGCTCTGTATCGAACGCGATGAATCAGAGCAAAGACACAGCAACCGATGCGGTTGAGCGCGCCCAAGAAGCGAATTCTGCACTTGAGCGTATCCGTGATGCAATTCAACGCATCTCTGATATGAATATTCAAATCGCATCTGCGGCTGAAGAGCAGAGCTTAGTAGCGGAAGAGATCAACAACAACACTGTTAAGATCAAAGACCTATCAACTCAGGTATCCGAGTCTTCACAAAAAGCGAACGAAGCGATGCAAGTTCAAACGGATAATGTTCGCCAACAAGATGAGCTATTGAATAAGTTCACCGTGTAATATTGGCGAATAGACAGCGACCCCATTGTTTTTGTTATGTCTCGTCCTCAATGTGTAAACACATTTCAGGACGAGACATTCAGCAAAAAAGGCCGGTTTGAAAGATTCAACCGGCCTTTTTAATGTGAAAAAATGGTACAGGTGTGTGGCTAACCCTGCTTCCCTTTCGGGTTGGTAAGCAGCATCAAACAACTATTGGCCTCTACTTTCAGCTTCAGCATTTTCTCGTTGCTCTCAAATACCTTGGCCGAAAGCGTGTCAGTCACTGAACCACACCAAGTTAGATTGGCGGTTTTACTGCGCTTTGACTTGTTGATCACCACGATACCTTTATCGCCACGAACAAACACCAACAAGTCGTCATTCGCTTCAACGACACGCATCGTTTCTCCATGGGTACAGTTGTGGAACTGGATCATGCCACGCATGTATGGGGCCTTCCAATCATTAAGCCAGCGAGGGTGTCCATTTCTGTCTTTAATACCACTGGTATCAAGTTCGCTGTAAATCAGAGGCACACCTCCATCGCGTCCCAAGATGAATGCGGTCGCCAACTTCTCAGCATCTTCATCCATCACGTACTCTAAGAACACGTCATTATTTGGGATATCGTGTGTCACCGCAAAGGTAATCGCTCGCGTATTTGAGAGAGCTTGCCCGAAACAATATGGGTTAATCAACGACTTAAAGCTTCCCTTTTTATCAAACGCTTTAAAGATGGTATTAAACAACGGGAAATCGTAAGCGCCTAGACGAGTATGCTTGAGATATGGCTCTAGAAACAGCTCATACTCTTCTTCTGTCGCACCGCCATCGGTAATGATCTCACCAAAGATATGCATATGCTCACAAATATCTTCCGTCCACACCTTACGCAGATGCGCTAAGGTCATGTGTTTAGCAGCGTCGATACGAAAGCCTTTTACACCCATGGCTTTCAATGCCTTCAAGTAGCTACGCTGTTGTTCAACAACATTTTCATTATCCAACAAAGTTGGTAAGCCTGGATCGGTAGGGCCGCCAGTAATACGGCCATTCTGAACTTCCCACTTATCGCGCCAGTTCTTAATGCCGAATGCTTCAACAAAGTCATTCTCATCAAATAGTGGCTTTGATAAGTCACCGAAAAGGCGAATCGATTCGTAGTACTCTGAATGTTTCTGGTAATCGTCGAGATCGTTTTGATTTGGGTACGTCAAGTCACTACGAATACTCGACTCATTGGCCATATGATTAAAGACCACATCAACGTAGGTTCTGAGGCCATGCTGTCTTAAGGTATCGACCATTGCAGCAAAATCTTGGGTATCACCCAACTGGTTATCAATGACACGGTAATCTTGGGGTTGGTAGCGCTGCCACCATTGGGTTGGTTTCTGTTGTGGTTTGTTCCTGTCGCTACGCAGCGACTTCATTGCTGGTGAAACCAATACTGATTTGTAGCCTAATTCTTGAATCAGTGCAGCGTTATCCGCGATGTCTGCATAACGCCAATCGAAGGCGTGTAAAATAACATCCGTGGCTGGTTGGTTTAACATTGCTGAACTCTCCATGTGGTTCTCCTACCAAACTCAGTCGCAACCTTAAACTACAGAGTAAAAGACGAAGGTTGCAGATAAATTCTCTCTAAGAATGGCGTTCATTATATTGCTATACCTAAGATTTCCATCCTCCTACCTAGCAAGGGCTTAGGGGGATAACACAGGGCGTAGCCTAAAATATCGCATAACATTAGGGATGAAGAACTCCACCATATTTGAGTAAAACTGGCTTCAGGTATCAAAAAAGGAGCGTATTTACGCTCCTTTATATTCCATTACATGCTTAATGACTAGGTACGGTAAAGCACTTTGACTACATGCCAACCAAATTTGGTTTTCACTAAGTGAGGTACGAGTGTTTCTCCGGTAAAGCACACTTTATCGAACTGAGGTACCATTTGGCCCTTTTTGAACTCACCTAAGTCGCCGCCTTTTTTACCTGATGGGCAGGTTGAATACTTCTTAGCAAGAGTCTGAAATTTAGCACCTTTTTTCAGTTGCTTAATGATGTCTTCTGCCTGTTCTTTATGCTTCACTAAAATATGAAGCGCTGCTGCGGTTCTTGCCATGATCTTTCTCATTGTGTTGCGATGTGGTGATTTTAACTCAAGACTGACCATTCTTCACTTCATTAAGCTAAGCTAAGCCCAAAACAAGGGGAAAATTGATTAAGTCCCTTGCCGCAGTGCGTGATTCCCTTTACATTGCTTTTTATAAATAAAAAACAACGACGAAATCAGGAGACAACAATGGCGAAAACGATCAGTAAGGCGAGCCAGTCTCAGGGGATGCTTATGTTTAAGCTATCTTTGACTCAGAGTTTTGCAATCGGCACGTTGAAAGTGAGAGAGATCGTTCCTTTTCAACCAATGACTCAGCTGCCCTACTCACACCACCATGTTATCGGGACTGTCACTATTCGTAATCTGACTGTTCCTGTCATTGATATGTCGGCTGCGGTAGGCTTTCGTCCAATTTCACCTCAAGAGTACCAAAGTTGTGTTTTGATCGTCACAGACTGCTTGAGAACCGTTGTTGCCTTCTTAGTCCGTTCTATTGATAAAATCATCGAGTGTGATTGGCGTAGTATCGAATCGCCGCCGTCAAGCGTTGGTCAAAATGTGTTTGTGACTGGTATTACACGCTATCAAGATCGCATCGTACAGATGCTGGATGTCGAACTACTGCTATCAAAAATCTACCCAGAATATGAGAACGCTCAGATCCCAATGTTGACAGACGTTGAACGTGAACGGCTCAAAGCGCTCAATATTCTTTTGGTTGATGATTCACTCATCGCCAGAAAACAGCTCTCTGATGCGCTCGATAGTATCAATATTCCTTATAGCATCTGCAATAATGGTATGGACGCGCTGAAAATGATGCGTGAACAAGCGCAACGTGGGCAAGCAATAGACCTTTTGGTAAGCGATATCGAGATGCCTGGACTCGATGGCTATGAACTTGCGTTTGAAGTGCAGAATGATGATTCGCTGCGCCACGCTTACTGTATCTTGCATACTTCACTGTCGAGTGAAATCTGTGTGGATAGAGCTCAGCAGGTAGGTGCACACGAAGCGCTAGAAAAGTTCAATGCAGGTGAACTGATCGAAGCGATGCTTAAAGGCGCAAAATCGTTAGAAAAGGCACCTAAAAAGCAGCAAATTACGATTTAACGGTGGAAATCAGCCCATCGCTATCCTGAGTTTTACTTCTTCGGCATTGGGTAGCTTTTACTCACAAATTCTACCTCTTCCACGCCTTCGATGAAATTGGTTAGCGACGCTAAAGCATACAGAGTATTGGCAACTAAGTTGGCGTATTTGAACAAGATATCAGCAGGTGACTTTTTACCGCTGTGTTCGATCGCCACCAGCGCTCTGACCACTTTCTTTGCTTGGCAACGCGCTAAGTGCAACTCACTGGCAACTCGGCAACCTCCCGGCAATACAAACCCTGAGAAACCGCCCTCTAAACGCTCACGTATCGCATGATAGTCGACTTTAAGTTCACTCAGCTCTAACTCCGTGATTGCCAGCTTTCCTCGAACCGAACCATTCAAGTGATAAACATTCGGCTGCAGGCGAGTTAATACGTCGCGCACTTGTGGTTCGAGATCCATGGTAAGAACTAAGCCTATGCGACAACAAAGCTCATCGGAAAGGATCTCAAAATCGCACGCTGGACTCTCTTCGTAAATAAACGGATAACAGAACTCATCCCAATCTCGGCTTACTGGTTTCACTTAATGCTCCTAATAAGTATCCCGCGCACACTATTAGATAATACCTCGGTAAAAGCAAACATAAACCCAACGTTGAGAGCATAAAAAAGGCCCTCACCACAAGCGAGAGCCATTTATCAATCAAGCAAAAGTTCAGACTATTCGTTCGATACTTTTTTGTGACCTTCTTGTAGGTGAACGAAGTCCACTAGATCATCACCAGACACTTGGTATGCTTGACCAAAACCTTTAACGAACAAGCCGTTTTCAGCTTTAAGGTTAAACAGTGAGAAATCTTGAAGTTGACTTAGACCATCAATGATCTCACCAAAGCGCTCCTTCATTTGCGCGATAACTTGATTCCAAAGCTCACTCTCACGCTCAACGACTGATGCCGTTGCATCAAACGTTAGACGCTTGCGTGCATAAAGCTGCTTTGAGCTCTCTTCGTCTTCAATCATCATCAAAGACACGTTCGGATTCGCTTTTAGGTTACGAGCGTGACGTGCGATATCAGAAATTAAAACAAAATAGCCCTCTTGGTTTTGAACAAACGGCGCGTAGCTCACGTTTGGGCGACCTTCTTCATCAACAGTCGCCAGTTGCAGCGTACGACGCTCTTGACGGAACTCTTTGATTTCAGGACCTAAACGACCTTGAAGGCGTTCTTGTTTTACTTGCTGTTCCATGGTGATTCCTTTATTTACTTTCTCTACATTATTATATTTTTAGCCAAGGAGAAACTCCGATGTCTCTCCTTGGTTCGCTCTAATCGTTGCTTATCTCAAGTCGCGAAACATGAGAATTAGCCTCGCGCTTTCAACGCGTTGAAGCGTTCTACTTGGTCAACAATAAGCTCACGTTTCTCATCACGGCCTAGGTAAATCTTAAAGATGTTTTCGCCAGTCTCGCTGAAGAAACCAAAGTAGTGACTCTCGCGCCCCATGAATGGTTTGCTCACCAACGCCACATGTTTAACGTTGTCTAGTTTAAGGTGACCATGGAGCTCGCCCTCTTTGCCCATTAGGTTGTAGTAACCACGAGCCACTTTACCTTTAGGGAGAGGCGCTTTAACTTCAAAGATTGAACCGAACGAGTGAACGATCGTCGTTACTGGGCCCCAACCAACAAGACCTTCAAGGATCTCTTGAGCACGAGAGCCGTCTAGCATCACAGACATATCGCCTGGGAGTGCAGCGACGACTTCTGCTTCTGTCACGTTCAGCTTTTCAGCAATAGCTGTAGGAAGTAGCTTGGGTTCTTCTTCAAGAATACGAGCGACGCTTTGCTCTAATGTTTCGATCATCTCTACCGTTGTATCTGTCATTGAATTCATTTCCATTATTAATTATGCGTGTTTCTTTACAGCATGAGGGTGATGAGCAGGACGCGACGGTCTTGCTTGTGGATTCGCTTCAAAGTAATCCGCATTCAAAACTTGAATAACGCTTTGCGCTAATGTCACAGCCCAAAAGCTGCCTGCAATGGTTAAAGTTAAGTAGTCTTCAGACAATTCGACCAGTCCGTTGCTTTGCCAATGCGAAAATAGAGGCTTTAAATAATCAAACGTGTCTTGTCCCATGATGGTCGCCAGTAGGCTTCTGCGTACAACTCCGGAATCAAAACCCGCTTTCAGTGAAGAGAAAATAGGTTCAAGTTCGCTTTGCTTCGTCATCATGGCGATTGGAAGCTCACCACGCTTAACCGAGTCCATGTAAGTCTCTAGCGTTCGATGTTGCATGATGCCGTGACCACCAACATTACCACCGGCACCACAACCGATAGGCAGTACTTCGGCGTATGTCTTAGCTAAGCTGTTGTAGATGCTGCGTTCACGATTGTCACGAGCCCAATGGTTCACACTGAGTTTCTTAACTTTGTGTTTTTCCATAAACTCGACGCCAGCCAAATACATGCTTGCTTTATCAGGGGTTGTCGCAGGAGGCGGAATCTTACCTTTATCAACCAAGTTCAGCATTGGTGCATCACCACCCACGATCAGTTGGTATAGGTCAATACCGTGTGCTCCAGTCGACATGTAATCGTGTAAGTCTTGCTCAAACACATCCATGGTTTGGTGTGGCAAACCATAAAGTAAGTCGAGTACGATTGGGGCTTGCTCAGTTTTACTTAATGAGCTGATTCTCTCTAGAACCACTTCGCGATCATCTAGTCTTTTTGCGCTGCGACGAACTTTGGTATTGAAGCTTTGAATACCAAAAGAGAATCGGTTGAAGCCACCTTCTAGCGCTCGGTCGAACATTTCATCACTGAAACGGTTAATTCGCCCTTCGAGAGTCATTTCCACGTCGTTCGCTAATGGGAAATGCTCACGAATCGCTTTGCCCAGCAGCTCAACTTGCATTGCAGACAAATCCGTCGGAGTGCCTCCACCAATGTAAACCGCATGGAAAAGGCCAGATTGAGCCCAAGGTGTTTTTGCTTTTTGCTTCAACTCAAAAAGCAAGGCTTCAAAATAATCGTCAACAAGTTTGCGGCTAGCAGCGTTCTGGAAAAAATTACAAAAAGTACAACGTACTCGGCAAAAAGGAATGTGGATATACAAACAACGTTTATCCTGTTTCTTTCCTTCTTTTAGCATCAATTCGTCGAACAAATTCAACTTCTTATCTTGAGCAATGGGAGTCGCACTTCCACCAGCGTGTGCCGAGTGCTTTTTTGCAAACGCAAAACGCAGCGGATCCGGCGTTGAAACACCCAAAATCGATTGGTCAAATTTATAAATATCGAGAGTCATATAAATTACCTAAACGCTTACCGAGCCAAGCTTGGAAGACTATTCGCTAAAAACTGAGAGAATCATAAATATCCTGAAATGATAATGCAATTGATAATTGATCTTATTTAGATTCTAGGCAATAATCGGTGTTAGATTTTCGTTTAGGTGAAGGGTTAATTGTGAACGTTCCAAGGTATGTCATAGCAGGGGGAGCCTCATTGGTGATTCATGCTGCGTTGTTGTTTGTCGCGCAAGAATCAAAGGTATTTGCTATGCCAGCTGGCGCAGAATCTAAAACTGTTGCTCTTAACTTTAAGCCACAAACTCAACGGTCCGTGAAACGTGAAGAAACGGTCACCGAACCCGTTGAATCAGAAGTCACTCCTGAACCTGAAATTACAGAAACCCCTGTAGAACCCACCCCGACTCCGATAACAGAGCCGAAAAAGGTTCAACCGAAAAAAGAAGCAATCACTAACAAGCCAAAACCTGAGCCAACAAAAGAGCTCGTCAAAAAGCCTGAGCCTAAACCGCCAGTGAAAAAACAGGCAAAGAAAAAGCCTGTCGAGGAAAAAGTGACAGAAAAGAAAGCTGAGCCTGTTAAGCCGCAACCTGACAAGAAAATCGCCGAGAAAAAAGTCGAACGTAACGAACAGAACAAAGCACAGCCTCAGCCCGTAAACCAAGGTGTAACGAACGTAGAGCCAATATTAATCACTAAACCAAGTTTCAGTGCTCGACCGGTGCCACCTAAATACCCAAGACAAGCGAGACGCCGTGGCGTTGAAGGGGTTGCGACTTATGAGATTTGGCTTGATGAAGACGGTAAACAAGTTAAGCAAGCGTTAGTCAATTCTTCAGGTGCGCTACTTCTTGATAAGGCCGCACTTGACGCAATCAAAAAATGGCAATTTTCACCACACACTGTAAATGGTCGAGCAATTGCTCACCGTGTACAAGTACCTGTTCGTTTTAAGTTGGACTAAGACATGCAACAAATCAGTTATTTACAAGAGCAATTGGGCCTAATGACGTGGCCACTGCTTATCTGCTCAGCACTTACCGCAATGATCATCGTTGAGCGAATTTTCCAGGTGATGCTGAGTATCGGTGTAGGACGCCGCGCTATTCGTAAGGAGCTTAACCAGATCTCTCCAACCGACACTCATCAAATTGAAACACTCGCTGCTCATTTGTCCAATCAGCGCCCACTGCTCTACAAAGGCGTTTCGATGGTGCTGGCTCATCACTCTTTTTCTAAGGGGCTACGTGAAGACGCTGCGGGGATCTGGCTTCAAGAGAAACGCCACCAGCTACATGCAGGTTTACGACTACTGGGGTTGATTGGCGTGATCAGCCCACTGATCGGCCTATTGGGTACGGTTCTTGGTTTAATCGAGATGTTTAAAGGCGTTGCTGCAACAACAGGCAGTATCACACCTAATGACCTAGCCGATGGCCTTGGCCTTGCGATGCGCACTACCGCAGCCGGTTTGATTATTGCCCTTCCTGCCATCTCAGGTGCGCAACTGCTTGGCCTGTGGGCCGACAGAGTATTGGCTAAATTGGAACACACGCTGAACTACGTCAACGTGTGGCTAGAGGGTATGTCAATGCAGCCTACCAAAAATCAAGTTAACGCATCACAACAAATCACTGCAACACAAGGTGCGCACTAGTCATGATCAAAGTCTCTCAGAATCACAATGCATCAAGCTTAACGCCAGATCTGACACCTCTTTTGGACATCATCTTTATCGTAATGGTGTTCTTGCTTCTTACCGCTTCCGTGAAGTTGGAGTCATTGGACGTTGAGTTACCGAGTAATGACAGCAGCAATGTGTCTGAGGTACATAAAGACTCGATCAGCGTGAATCTGCTTAACCGCGAACCTTATTGGGCAATCAACGGCAAAGAGTACATTGACTGGGAGAACTTTAAGTTGGCGCTACTTGAAGAGGTCGGTTCTGGTAATAACAAGAAGCCAATCATCATTGGAGCGGACAAAACTGCTGACGTGCAGAACCTCGTTAAGTTGCTCTCCTTCCTACAAGACAACGGTATCCCGGCAACGCAGCTGCTAACTGAAGGCGAATAAGCAGCCGACGTTAGACGGCAAACCTCAAAGGCGTGGGCATCAGTCTACGCCTTGTAAACATTTCAAATCATGTCGGCCAAATATGCAGACCGACAAAAACAGACAATAAGAATAGAATTATGAATACAATTAAAGAGCTCAATTACAATCATTCAGTTAAAAAGCCGCTTAAAAAGGGGCTACTTTCGATGGCCGCGCTTTTAGGTTTCTCCCTTGCAACTCACTCTGCGATTGCAGCAGACGACACACACCAACAACGAATTATCAGTGCAGGCAGTGCTGTCACGGAACTTGTATTAGCTCTTGGCGCCGACGATCAACTGGTCGCAATTGATGTTACTAGCCGTTTCCCGCAATCAGACAAACTTCCTAAAATTGGCTACCACCGTAATCTATCAGCAGAAGGGCTTATTGCTCTGCAACCGACCACTCTGATCGGCTCTGATGAAATGGGTCCAGATACGGCAATTTCTCAACTCAAATCAGCAGGTGTTGCTGTTGAAATCGTTAACACAGAAGCAAGCGTAGATGGTCTACTTAAGCGTATCGACCAAATCGCAAAGATCACTCACACGCAAGAGAACGCAACAGCGGTCAAAGAAGAAGTAAGTAAGAAGATCGCTGCGCTTAAAGCGAACCAAGTTCCTCAAAACGAAGCTAAGAAAGTTCTGTTTCTATTGATTCACGAAGGTCGACCAGCCAATGTTGCTGGCAGTGAGACCTCTCCAAACGCGATCATCGAGCTTGCGGGGGGTATTAACCCAGCGGCTGAAAGCTTAACGTCTTATAAACCACTATCTATGGAATCTATGGTTGAGATGCAACCAGACGTTATTCTTGTCAGTGGCCGTAGCTACCAAAAAATGGGCGGAGCAGACGCTATTTTGAAATCATTACCAATGCTAGCGGCTACACCTGCAGGTATGAACAAGCAGATCATCACAGTCAACGGTAGCGCATTAGTTGGTGGTCTTGGCTTAGCAAGCCTTGCCGAAGCAAAACGTTTAAACGCACGTATTTATCCACAATAACTGATTGTGCGTTTAGTTTAAGGCTCTCATTATGCTGTTAAGAACCGTACCTTTAAAAACATCAATGGTAGGCTTTGGTATCGCCCTAGTCTTCATTGCCCTGTTTTCGATTACTGTTGGACCAATGAACATTAGCTTGAGCGACAGTGCGGCAAGCTTGTTTAACCCAAACAACGAACTCGCGCCTCACATCAATCTGGTGATCCAAGAAATTCGATTGCCACGAACCATTCTGTGCATGGTGATTGGTGCCATATTGGCGCTATGTGGCGCAGTGATGCAGGGGCTGTTTCGAAATCCACTCGCAGAGCCGGGAATCATTGGCGTTTCCGCAGGAGCGGCATTAGGGGCAGCATTGGCTATCGTTATGTTCTCTGAGTTGAGCCTTAACTACCCAGGTTTCATGAACTTTGCAGCAGTACCAGTGTTCGCCTTTCTTGGCGGCGCATTAACGACACTCTTGGTTTATAAGCTAGGTACAGGTAAGTTCGGAACTTCCGTGACCATCATGCTGCTGGCAGGTGTGGCGATCAGTGCCCTTTCCGGTGCTGGTATTGGCTTTTTAAACTTCCTAGCTGACGATCAAATGCTTAGAGATCTCTCATTATGGTCAATGGGTTCATTGGCAGGCGCTAAATGGTCTGGGATTGCATTGGCCCTTATGACCTTGATTGTGCTGTTTATCTTGTTCTATCGCCAAGCGATGTCGCTAAACGCACTTCTCCTTGGTGAGTCAGAAGCGCAACATTTGGGTATTCCCGTTCAGAAACTAAAACGCCAGTTGATCTTACTAACAGCTGCAGGTGTGGGTATTACCGTTAGTCTCTCAGGCATGATTGGATTCATTGGCTTAGTGATTCCTCATCTTGGTCGCATGCTTGCAGGTCCTGACCACCGTGTACTGCTCCCTCTATCAGCAGTCCTAGGCGCACTATTGCTGACAGCCGCTGATATGTTCTCGCGTGTGGTACTGGCACCAGCCGAGCTGCCGGTAGGGATCGTAACGGCCATTATCGGCGCACCGTTTTTCCTATATCTACTATTTCAACAAAAAGGGAGAATTCTGTAATGCACTCCCCAGCCATCAAAGCCAGCGAGATCCATGTAAAGTTTGGTAGTAAAGTAATTCTCGATAATGTATCCATTGAGATTGAAGCGGGAAAAGTGACAACACTTCTTGGCCCTAATGGTGCTGGAAAAAGCACCTTGCTCAAAGCATTGTGCCAAGAAATCGAAAGCCAAGGTCACATCGAGTACTTTGGCCAAGAGAGAGCCCTTTGGTCACCGAGCACGCTAGCGAAACATGTGGCAATGCTCCCACAACACAGTACGCTCACTTTCCCATTCCTTGCAAACGAGGTCGTAGAACTTGGCGGTATTCCATTGCAAGAATCTAACCGAGCAGTGACTAAAATCGCACAAGAAAAGATGAATACGGCAGACGTGTCTCACCTAGCTGATCGTCTCTACCCATCACTGTCTGGTGGTGAGAAGCAGCGCGTGCATTTAGCGCGGGTGTTGACTCAACTGCATCACTCAGGTGATCAGACTGTATTGATGCTGGACGAGCCCACCTCGGCACTCGATCTCGCTCATCAACACAACACATTGAAAGTTGCGCGCAAAATGGCAGACGAACAAAACGCAGCGGTGATTGTGGTGTTACACGACTTAAACCTCGCCGCGCAGTATTCGGATCGTTTAATAGTGTTGAAAGATGGGCAATTAGTGTGTGATGGGACACCCTGGAACGCACTAACACCAGAGATGATTGAAGAGGTCTATGGTTATCGAAGTATTATTGAAAAGCACCCTACGATGAACTTCCCTCAAGTCCACCCTGCGGGCTAAAAACACAAAGAGTACCCTAACGGTGCTCTTTGTAGTTTCTAAAGGCTTAAAACGTCACTCACGTGCATTTAAGCGATTTTTCAATTCAACAATAGATATTGTTACTGCAGATTTCGATAATCCCGAACGATTACACGTAACAAATTCAATAGTTCGCCTCGTTGCTTCTGAAACCACAGTGAGAGCCAAATAACGATAGGTTTTAAAAGCAGCAAGCATAAAAAAGCTCCTTAAGAGGAGCTTTATTTCGATGGATTATTTGCTCATTTGAATGAGAGACTTACCAATTAACCACTCTAGTTCTTTGCCGCTTGTTTCGCCAAACTGAGTTTCAGTCAGTTTGTACAAGCGGTCAATACCGTTTGCAGCGAACTCATGTGCGCTCTCAGAAGTAACGATGTGGTGGAACAGCAGACGTAAGATTGCTAAGAACTCAGCATCTTCCAAGGCTTTGATCCAGCTTTTAGAAAAAGCATCTAGACCATTTTCAAAATCGATATGTTCCATGAACATTTTGAATATACGACCATCAAGCGCTGCCGTAAAATCTGTCTTCTTTGGAAAGTGGTGGCTAATACCAGTACGAGAAACACCCGTTTGTTGACTCAACGTCGTGTAGGACATCTTGTCATAACCCAGTCTCAATAACTGGTCAACTACGGCATCCATGATTTTCTGGATAGTGATTTCTGTATCTTCTTTACTACGCTTTGGCATATTCAGGCTCTTCTTTTTGTAAATCCATCTAACTCATCAAATGAAGTCAGAATGAAAATCATTATCAGCATTCTGCAAGCAAGGGGCTTATCATGAGTACTTACACCTAAAAGCACGAAAGTACTCTATACGACTAGTTTTATAGTATTGCGTCTTTGCGCACTTTATTAACTAGTCTTCGTAACCCACCTTACCGTTCTAAAGCAGTGTGTCAAAATAACTGCTTAGAATATGAAATGCGAAACAATAAATTCATTATATAAATAACTATCAAGCGATAGATACTCTTATAAAATCATTCTGGGTGCAACTAACTGAATGATGTTCTGACAAATTAATGACACTAATTTTCAGAAAAATATGAGATTGATCACACCCATATTCACATTTATAAAACGTCATGCTCATTGACTTCCTTTGCAAACAACATAGCATACCAATGCGATATAGGCCAAAGGATTTAATTTTTGTAGATACAGATCAAATTGCTCGGTAAAATAACCTCAAATTTTGTAAGAGGATTAGTTATGAACCAAGATGTTGGCACTAATGATGTGTGCGAAGCTTGCGGTTGTGCAGGTGAAATGGGCTTCATCATTAAAGAAGGCGACGATGTAGCAGAAGTTGTGATCTACGGTAACTCGAAAGACGCAATGGAAGCAGAGCTAGCTAAGTATATTGATTTGGCTAAACAAGTTTCAAGCAGCGTTGAGTTTGAATCAACAGAGCTAACAGAAGAAACTAGCGAACTGCGTACTCGTTTCAAGTTTGAAGTGAGCGCAGAGAAAATTATCTTTGAACTGAAAACACGTTCAATTGCGCGATAATAACGCACTCTACTCTAGCGATTAAGACGAGCCTATTGCTCGTCTTTTTTTTCGAGCGTTTTCCATGATAGTGCGCCATTTGTCTCAAAGTCATTCTGTTTAGTACATTGAATGACAACACCGGAAATTTCCAGAACGGCCCCAAGACTATAGGCCTTGTCATCGTAATAGCAGACCCTTGGGTGCGTATTCTTTTGTGAAACAATCACTGCCTTCTTTGCGGGCACTGAAATAATATTATCGGCGTAAACGTTTGTATTCATCCCAAATAGACCCGATATTACTGTCAAAGATATGACTTGAATTGCATTTAATCTTTTCACTTATATTTCGCTCTCTGTTTAATTGGCTAAATTTAACAATTATCGGCAATATTTCTGGGCTCGTATTCAATTTCCGATATAGTAAGCGCAACTCTGTTAGAAGATCGCCATTATGCTCAGAATTGTCACATTGCTTGCGTGTTTACTCACCATACCAAATAGTATCTCCCAACCTCTCGATCACTATCAAATATTGAATCATCTCGACAATTACGGAAATCTGTACCTGCGTAACAAACCTTACACCGAGCTACCAGCAGGGTTAGTTGTCAAAGGTAATTTAAATATAGAGAAAACCTCAATCAAACAACTGCCGAAAGAACTAGAAATTGGCGGCAGTCTGAAAGCAGCGAATAGCTTGCTCAGAAGTGTGTCTACAGGAACCTCTATCAAAGGTTACGCTAACTTGCTAGGAAGTCAGATCCAGAGTTGGCCAAAGGGTGTCAAAGTTGGCGGCTTTATCAACTTCACCGATACTCCTCTGACAAAACTACCGAATGGTTTTCGTGTTAAGGGTGACTTGAGTTTGATTCGGACCCCTCTAACCGAACTGCCAAACGGCATCGTGGTTGAGGGAAATCTCTATATTGGTGGTTCTGCGATTACACAGTTTCCAGACGTGATGACGGTGAATGGAAATATCTATCTTGGTGGTAATACCATAAACAAATGGCCAACGACGTTGAATCTAGGTGGCGCGGTAGCGCGCTAGTCACATTGGAGCTTGAGACTTTGCCATGTAAGGCGATCAAAAAAGGAGCATCACGCTCCTTTTTAGTTTTACCCTTGGCCGTCAAACTCTTAGGCTGAACTTAACCGACGTTCTTTACTGGGTTGGCATAGCTATCAATTAGGTACTGATGCGCACCTTGAGGAATGCTGGATAGTTTTTCTTCAAACTCACGCTTCACGGCTTCTGTAATGCTGTCATCTTCTTTGCCTGCTGCAAGAAGATTGACAGGGAACAGTTTATAATTCTCGTGAATTTGACGGTCAATCTCTTCAGCCAATGCTTCTGGCGTCTCAAAATCTTGGTCGATCACAGAGCCGAAGCCAACGTGCACGTGGCCTTTATTGCCCACAATACCTTGAATGATGCTTTCGATGTCTTCAAATTCACCTTTCTCGTATGAGCCATTAACGTCCTTTTCAAACAGCTCTAGTGCTTTTGCCGTATCACAAGGGTCATTTTCATAAGAGATCGCAACCGGTACAATCTTCAATGATTTCACATATTCAGCGAAAGTAACTTTCTTTTTACGACCTTCGACATGGAACATCTTTAGGATTGCTGGATCAGTAAAGTCGTTACCATCTTTTGCACGCCCCTCTTTCTGCGCAATCCAGATAGAGTTGCCCGTATCTAGAGAGTGCTTGATATAAGAAGAGAGTTGGCCAAGCGCTTTCATCATCTCACGCGGGCCTTTTAAAGAGCGCTTAACAATAAAGCTTTTGTTTAAACGCATAAGCTCAGTTGCACATGGCTTCTTAAGCAGGTTATCACCAATCGCAATACGGCATGTATTGTGGTTTTGCTGATGCAGTGCATAGTTCACCAAAGCCGGATCCATAGCAATATCACGGTGATTAGAGACAAACAGGTAAGACTGATTTTGTTCTAACGCTTCAAGCCCTGTGTAAGTCACACCTTTAGTTGTGTTCGCTAAGGTATCACGAAGGTATTTCTTCACTTCGATCTGGATCGCTTCAACGCTCTGCAACTTACTCCACTTCATTTTTAAGTAAACGCGCAAGATTGGGCTCATGATCGCTTGGAACCAAGCTGCGTGGTTAGAAAAACGATAGTTTAAGATCGCGCTGATGAACTCTTCATCATTAATTAAGCGATCAAGTGCCGCAGGAATTTCGTCGTCATTATAAGGACGGATATCAATATATGGATCGGTCTGAGAAGTCATTTTTCACTACATCTAATAAAAAGCTGGCTCATTCTACGCATTGTTTTGCTTTCTCGCAGCTACAGAACCCATACTTTTGACAAGGTCTGACCAGAAACATGAGTTTTGCCAGCATTATTGTTGGCATCTGAGAAAATTAACGGTAACCTAAGCGGTCGCAAAACTAAGGACCTTCTATGAACTTCGCTATCGAATACACATCGGCTCACTACTCCCACCTAGAAATCACTCCTAGAAAAAAAGCGGTAAAACATAGCCTTGTATACGTTGAAAGTGGATTAGTTTTAATTAAGGTCGGTAAGCAGGAACACGCAATTGAGCCAGGCCAAAGCATTTGGATCCCGTTTGATTGTTTGACTTCACTCACCTACTTTCCGAATACGCAAGTCGCACGTGTCGACTTTTCTGTACGCCTGACCGATGCGTTCCCTAAACAAGCGGGCTACGTTAACCAAACACCACTTTCACAAGCTCTATTAGATAAGTTAGCGACCTTAGCATTTAAAAACAAAGACACCAATAATACGTCTTCAACATGTAAAGAGCTGTTAGCAGTAGTTAAGCAGGAAGTGTTGACCTTTAAGCCATTGCTGTGTGAAAGCGAATTATCGCAACGCTTCAACCGTTGGAACATTGAAGACTCACCACTATCTCAAGAGCAAACCTTAGTGATGGTGATGCGTGAAGCGAAAAAACGTATGCAATCTGGTCAGAAGAAAGAAAAGGTAATTGATGAGTTGTTCTCGGGTCAAACGGAAGAGTTCGAGCAACTATGTATGTTGGTGTTTGGCGATACGCTATAAGCTGACATCAGTTAGTCCAAACAACGAAAAAGCCGCGAACTGTCCAACTTTATGTGGTAACTCAGTGTCGCGGCTTTTTTAATTCGGCGTGTTTTTCTAGGTTTATTTGCTAGAGACAGATTTTCTAGAAACTTGGTTACAGGGATGGACTCAACTAAAACGGAAACTCAATCTGCATCATCATGTCGGCTTCTCTTGCATCATGCCAACGATAATCAAATCGCATACGCGGTTCCCCTACTGACTTCTCACCAAACCCGATGCTCAGTTGCAAACCGTGATTTAAAAGCCACTCTTCTGTGGTCATGTCGTACTTTTTGTCTTCGAGATCTTCTGGAAACCACATGCCCAACCCAACATAGTTCGAGCTAATACTTTGAGTGATGATGGGTGAGTCTTTAGTTTGCAGTACCCAATCAGTCCAGTAGTCGTTTGAAGATGCTTCTGTTTCATCATTAAACCCACTCAGGAGCAGCATTGTTTGGCTGAAGGTTTCGAGGCTATCCGAAAAATCGAGGCACGTTGTTTGGTCATCCGAGTCGAACATTATTGAGTCTAAGCTAAATAGGTCACACTCAGCATGCGCATGCAAGCTGAAAGTAACGACGAAGCTAGTCGTTAAAAGTGCTCTTTTTAGCATAGTGCTCTGACCTCTTAGAGTGAAGAATTACATTGTCTTATACAGCCCACCATCTTGCAAGATATTTGTAACTGACTTTGTACTCAAATTTGTAAAATCGTCACCATTTATAATCGCATTACGGATATCGGTACTACGAACCTTAACTTTTTCTGGGCAAGCCATCACAGACCAACACTCAGTTATCTCGTCAGACTTATAAAAAGACGAGAACTTAAAAAAATTATCTGGCCCGATAACAAAAGTTATATCGGCCGTTGGATGACATTCTTGAAGCTTTTTTAACACTGCATACGTCGTGACACTCTCACCCGGGGTATACAAACTTTGCTCTACTAAAGATAGTTCAACTTGCTCAATAGCCAAGTCATTGATAAATACCTCAACAAGCTGACATCGAATATCATAGTCCAGCATAGCTTTCCCCCACGCGTGAGCAATGCTCGGAACAAGTAAGATTCGGTCGAAGTGCACCAAAGACTCAATGACACTTTTATGCCCTAAACTTGGTGGGTTAAATGCACTACCAAAAACCGCTATTTTTTCCATCGCTTGTCGCTGCCTTCTTTTATCTCACTGTGTAAAGAGGTTTTTATCTCTCTTGATTTCGGTATGATAACACTAGATTTCAATTTGCTTGCAGGAAAGGAATACGAATGGAACAGTTAATTCGTGATGAAATGCGCGTTCTACCATCAATTGACGCTCAATTTGAAGTGGATCGTCGTGTCGAGTTCATCAAAAACAAATTACAGCAATCAGGATGTAAGTCTCTTGTACTGGGTATCAGTGGTGGCGTTGATTCAACAACATGTGGCCGACTCGCTCAGCTAGCGGTAGACAGTCTTAACGAATCAAGCAACAGCAACGATTACCAGTTTATCGCCGTTCGCCTGCCTTACGGTGAGCAAAAAGACGAAGATGAAGCGCAGCTTGCTATCTCTTTCATCCAACCATCTCAATCTGTATCAGTAAACATTAAAGCGGGCGTTGATGGCCTGCATGCCGCGTCTCATGTTGCGCTTGAAGGCACAGGTCTTCTTCCTACTGATTCAGCTAAGATTGATTTCGTAAAAGGCAACGTAAAAGCTCGTGCTCGCATGATCGCTCAATACGAAATCGCAGGTTACGTTGGTGGCTTAGTTATCGGCACTGACCACTCGGCAGAAAACATCACTGGTTTCTACACTAAGCACGGTGACGGCGCTTGTGATCTTGCACCACTGTTTGGTCTAAGCAAACGTCAAGTACGTGAACTGGCAGCAACACTCGGCGCACCAGAACTTCTTGTGAAAAAGGTCCCTACAGCTGACCTTGAAGAACTGGATCCTCAAAAAGCAGACGAAGATGCACTGAACCTGACTTACGACCAGATCGATGACTTCCTAGAAGGCAAAGAAGTGTCTAAAGAGGTCTCTGATCGTCTAGTAAGCATCTATCAAGCGACGCAGCACAAACGTCAACCGATCCCAACGATCTACGACTAAGCACAAATTGGTCACGCTGTAATTTGCGTACCTAATTAGCTCAAAACTCGTAAAGCAAAAGGCCGACGGTGAAGTTCACCGTCGGCCTTTTCGTTATGTTTTATCACTAGGGTCTATTGACCAATTAAGCCACAACCTAGTCGACTACTTCGATATCGGTTTGTGGTACGCAGCAACATGCCAATACTTGCCCCATATTACGCTCATGATCTTGCAGCGCTGGAACATCAGGTTGATGCACTTGCCCAGATTCTAGAGTCACCTTACATGCTCCACAGAATCCAGCTCGGCAGCTTGAGGCAATGGAAACACCCGCCGCTTCCGCTTGGTCAAGCAAAGTACCTTGGTTGTTGCCCTCAAACAGATAGCCATTAACGCTTAACTGCAGAGTTTTCACCACTTCTTCTGTTGCGTGGTTAACACCAAACGCTTCTTGATGGTAATGCTGTGGATTTAAACCCATTTGAATCAGCATCTTTTTAGCATTGTCCATAAAGCCATCTGGGCCACAAACAAATGCTTGGCGTCGATGCAGGTCATCGATCTTCGCGATATGAGAAACGCTCAAACGCCCTGACAAACCTTGCCAACCTTTAGCTGGCTGACTTAGCGAATAGATCACCTTTAGGCCTGGGTGCTTATCCGCAATTTCCTGAATCTCTTGTTGATAAGGGATATCCAACTCGCTGCTGCACTGATGATAGAACACCACGTCTTCTACTTGGTTGTGGTCGGCAAGATAACGCAGCATTGAGAGCATAGGCGTTACACCGCTACCTGCAGAAAGCAGCAGCAACGGATGATTGGGATTCTCTTCCAGATAGAAAGCACCATCTGGATTTTGCGCGACCAACGTATCGCCGACTTGAAAATTATCATTAAGCCAATTTGAGATTCGGCCATCATTGACACGTTTTACCGAGATTGCAAGGCGACCGACGCGTGATGGGCTCGAAGACAGCGTATAACGACGAGATATCTTTTCGCCATCAATGGCCATCTCAATCGGTAGGTGCTGACCCGGCAGATAGCTAGGTAGAACTTTGTCGCCTTTGGCAGGCTCTAACCAAAACGTTGTAAAGTCGCGCGCGATCTCTTCACGCTCGACACAGGTAAGATGCAACGACTCGACCCACGTATCTTCATACTGCTCTTTAGGTTTGGTCTCTAGCACTTCAATCTTATCGCCTTCCTTAATCACACCTTCGTTTTTCGCTACAAGATTCTGGCCAAAGAAAACACCACCAGTTTCATCTGCGCGGAATTGAGAGAAGGTATTCAGTGGCTCTTTTGAAGGGCGGAACTCACCTTTATCTACATCAACCGTGGTTAAAATACAGCGCTGACACGGTTTCACCGCTTCAAACTCTACTTCGCCGATTCGAATGCGCTTCCAACCATCTTCACCAAATGCTTCGGTATTCGAGACTACTAAGTTAGTACGAAATTGATCCATAGTATGCAGCTCTGGGCTACGACGGTTTAGCTCGGCCAACGACGCTTCGCTGATAATCAGAAGTGGATAACCATCAGCAAAGCTCACGTTATGTCCGAGCTTCTCACGCACACGGTTAGACTGTTCACCAGTAAACAGCAACTCGACACGTTGTCCAAGCACGTCACTGAACCAATCATCTGCGGCATCATTGGTGGTGTATGCGGTGAAGCTATCCTTCCAAACCGTCGCTGGTGTTTCCTGCATCTTGAACTCGCTATATTTCACACGCAGTGCAGGCTTACCTTCACAGGTGAAAATCAAGCCATCCGGTTGCAAGCTAGAAGACACTTTCACCATTTGCGGATACTTACGAGCCGTTACCATTGAGCCATCCGCGAGCGCCAACATAAAGCGTCGGTCAAAACTCAAACCTTGTTTTTCTACCCATGCACTTGATAGCGAGATCCCGCCAACTGATTTAACAGGATAAACATTCACCTGAGAGAGATAAGGACTTTGAGCTTCCGGGGACTTTGACATAACGACTCCAATGTTATTAGATTTTTAACAATGCTAACAAAAGGGCCTAGTTTTAGGAACTCACTCACGCTAAACACTTGATACTCAGCTATTATATTGAGAAGTGATCAAAATACGCTTTTCACCCTCAACTGTTTCATAAGTTTTGTCTCCTTGTGACTGTGTACATTTATCACGCAGCGAGACTAAACTTTGAAACGTCATTGAATAGAAAGGAATTATCATGAATAAGCTTCTCGTCATTATCCTGTGTGTTCTTCTTCCACCGCTTGGCGTTTTCGTCGCTCGCGGTGCTGGCAAAGACCTAGTGATCAACATTATTCTCACGATCTTCTTTTGGGTCCCGGGAATGATCCACGGCTTGTGGGTCGCGACACGATAATCGTATGCCTTTAATACAAATCAACGCGTTAATCAGTACGTATCGAAGCGCCTACCGATGAAATAGTAAAAATAGGATGAAATAAAACGGCTTTTCCACTATCATCCTGTCGCCTAAACGTAAGCGATTGCTTTCACAGATTTCGCACCGTTTAGGCTCCAACTACATAACATTTCAATTGGTGGGAGCTTTCAATGACACAACTTACGATTACTCGTCCTGACGACTGGCACGTTCATCTACGCGATGGCGAAGTACTGAAAGATACCGTTCGCGATATCAGCCGTTACAATGGTCGAGCGTTAATCATGCCAAACACTGTCCCACCTGTAACTGATACAGAATTGGCGCTGGCTTACCGCGAGCGTATCATGGCAGAAAAGCCAAGTGAGCAGTTCGAGCCACTGATGGCACTTTACCTAACAGACAATACAACTCCTGACGAGATCCGCAAAGCGAAAGCGTCCGGTGCAGTAGTGGCAGCGAAACTTTACCCAGCTGGCGCAACAACGAACTCGGATTCAGGTGTGACGTCTGCAAAGAACATCTATCACGTACTAGAAACGATGCAAGAAGTCGGCATGTTGCTATTGGTTCATGGCGAAGTAACCACTCACGACGTTGATATCTTCGACCGTGAGAAAGAGTTCCTAGATACCGTTCTAACACCTATCGTTAACGATTTCCCGAATCTAAAGATTGTTCTAGAGCACATCACAACCGCTGATGCGGCGACATTCGTTAAAAACGCCAACGAGAACGTGGCTGCAACCATCACAGCACATCACCTACTTTACAACCGTAACCACATGTTGGTTGGCGGCATTAAGCCACACTTCTACTGCCTACCGATTCTTAAACGTAACACCCACCAGCAAGCGCTAATTGAAGCAGCAACAAGTGGTAGCAAGAAGTTCTTCCTAGGTACAGACTCAGCACCTCACGCAAAAGGTGCGAAAGAATCAGCGTGTGGCTGTGCAGGTTCATACACGGCGCATGCTGCAGTAGAACTTTACGCAGAAGTGTTTGAGCAAGAAGGCAAGCTTGAAAACCTAGAAGCTTTTGCGAGCCATAACGGTCCTGATTTCTACGGTATACCTCGCAACACTGACACTGTGACTCTTACCAAGGAAGAGTGGAACGTTGCAGAAACGATGCCGTTCGGTTCAGACATCGTCGTACCAATCCGTGGCGGTGAGACGATAGCGTGGACAGTCAAGTAACCGATTTTGGGGTTATCCCTGTCTAAAGGGGAAATCACATAAGATCCAAAATGCCGCTGACTTTTTTTGAACAAAGTCAGCGGCATTTTTAATGAAGCTAGAAGTGGCTGAGTAACCTGGCAACCCATTCAACTTTGCCATACTCCAACAAATCAAATGCCGTGAAAAAGATGGCGCAAATCACAGCAAGCTTTAACAGCCGAATAAGAATTAACATGATTTTTCCTTTGGGATCCCCTCCCATTCTAAATTCTGCGGATAGAATAAGTCTTTTGTGTCAATTGTTCATCAACATCTTCCTAATTGATTGTTTTACTGCTTATTGCCCTTTATCCTCTACACATAATTAGGTCAAATTACAGGACATGGATATGCAAACCACTTCGACTTACCCTATCGGAATTGCTGGACAAAAATGGGGCGAAGCTGAACGTCAACAATGGCGTGAAAGCCAGACAGTCAAACGTGAATATCAACAAGAAGTCGTGCCTAAGATCAAAGCACTGGCTGAACGTTTCGACGTAGAGCAATACGGCGCACTCAGCTATGACGAAGCACGCTTTCCTCTGTTCGCAATCAAAACCAAAGCTTGGGACGAAAATAAGCCAACGGTACTGGTTACAGGTGGTGTACACGGCTATGAAACCAGCGGTGTTCATGGCGCGCTGAAGTTTGCAGATACACAAGCTGAACACTACAGCCAATACTTCAACATCGTTATCGCGCCTTGTGTGAGCCCTTGGGGTTACGAAGTGATCAACCGTTGGAATCCAAACGCTGTCGATCCAAACCGCTCTTTCTACGACAATACGCCTGCAGAAGAGTCAGCGAACTTACGTGCACTCGTCGCGTCGCTTCCACAAGAAGTACTGATGCATATTGATCTTCATGAAACAACAGACTCTGATGAGACCGAGTTCCGCCCAGCTTTAGCTGCTCGTGATGGCCTTGAATACATCGAAGGTATGATTCCAGATGGCTTCTACACGGTGGGTGACACAGAAAACCCGCAGCCTGACTTCCAAGCAGCCGTTATCGCTTCTGTAGAAAAGGTTACTCACATCGCACCTGCGGATGCTGACGGCAAGATCATCGGTTCAGAGGTGACTCAACACGGCGTAATCAACTACCCAATGAAAGAGCTTGGTCTATGTGGCGGCGTAACCAACTGCAAGTACGGTACAACAACCGAGGTTTACCCAGATAGTGACAAAGTGACTGACGAAGAGTGTAATGATGCTCAAGTTGCGGCAATCGTGGGTGGCTTGGAGTATGTGATTAAGCATGAGCTAAGCGCTTAGTTTAGTGCCTAGAATAATAAAAGAGCGGCTCGCATAAAATGCTGTCGCTCTTTTTTGTCTCTGCTATTCAGGATTATCCCTTATCGCTAAAGTCACTTCACAGTGCGAAACTAAACCCTAGGCTGTAATCATCGCCGTTTTTCGCTGTGTATTCTTTGTCTTCGCTGCACGCAGTTGGTCGGCCTTTCTCATCACCTTGTACCAAGCTAACCCAGTGTCTGATGCCTGAAGAGTAGCTCTCTTCTGACTGACCAAATGTGGTACATGTTTCTAGCTGAATATCTTCGATATTTACAAGTTCTAGACGACCAGTGCCAGCGCGAGCGCCAATGGTAACCTCTACGTGTGTGCCGCTTTCGTCACGGAACAGGATTGCTGAAGGCTTAGATTTGTCGCCTGCGTAAGCCACAAAGTGCTTCGCTCTTTTCAGACCCGTGTGTTCACCGTTCTTAAAGTAGACTTGAACGTGACGGTAATCGATCTCATAGCTCACTGCATCCTCATGCGAACCGCTCTCTAGAGGGAAAAGCGTGTCTAGCAGTTGCTTCGCCATGCGTTGTTTTTCCATCTGTTTGTCCGCTTTAACCATTTCGACAGCAAAGACAGCTTCAGCGATAAAGGTAGAATGGTTTCTGTGTAGTTCTGTTTTATCCAATGTAAGCATGTTCATAGTCTTTCCCTCGTACGGCTTTAAATTTAATTTGGGTCAAACATCCTAATTGACCCTTTTCAGATTTGTTCTTTACTGCTTGGTTTCCATGTTTTTCATACTACTGTTATTTTTAAAACAATTTCACAACAAAAATTACACACTGTGAATTTTACTAAATTGCTTTTTACACACTCCTATTTTTAGGGGCAACACAAGTCTTAAGTCATTAATTTCATTAAACTTAATTTCACCACCCTCTCATTTTTACGTCTTGCTTGATTTTGTATAATATCCGACCCCTACTAGCTTGTTATCGATAACTCGATAGTAGGTATGCTTAGTTTCGACCTTACTCGACAATGGATTTAACCAGCGATAGGTGTACACACCACGGCCATTTTCTCGTGCAAGATTCAACATGTCGGTTAGGATCGGCTTATCATCCGGACTCAAGATTTCGTTGTGTGATCGCCCAACTAACTCAGGGGACACCCCATGCGCCAGTAGCTTTCCTGAACTCATGTCCATCACAAACACATATAAATCCCCTTCTACGAAACTGCCTTCAGCGTCATTGAACTCAGCCAGGCTCTGTTGCTCCGACTCCACTATCGCGGTCATCGCTCTTGCCAATAAGCGCTTAGCTTCAGCGGCACTAGAACGCTCTGGATAGAAGCCTACAGCAACAATCACATCGCCTACACGTTCAAAGAAGGTCGTTTTAGGCTCTCCCATACGATCGGTTGGGTTGGTCCAGTGATATTCCACCTCACCAAAACCGTTGTGGACTGCTTTGGTGATCATTTCTCGGAAAAATGGATTGCCATAAACATCTTGCGTGTCCAACACACTGTCGCCCACCAGCACCATTGAAGAGCCGCCACTCGCAAGGAATTGGCCGTCAATTCCGAGTGCAAACACGTATAACTCACCGTCAATGTATTCTGGGTCACTCATGAAATCTTTTACGCTTTCATCTCCCTCGGTTTGAACGTGGATTACCGCTTTCGCTAGCAAAGTCTTGGCTCTTCTCTCTGCCTCGCTCACCACATGGGGCTCAGAAATATCGAGCACATTGACAGCTTGGGTAGCCTTCTCCGACTCTGAATGCTCAGCCCGTAAACCTATGCCACCAATAACGGCAAAAAAGGCGCAACTGATAAGGATAATTTTGGATAAACTCATGGTTATCTCTCCTAGTAACCCAGTAAGGACGGAAGCCAAAGTGTAATTTGTGGGAAGAAAGCGATAACAAACACACCCACAACCGAAGCAATAACGAAGGGATGGATCTTCGCGGTGATTTGCTCAACCGTGGAACCACCTATCCCCGAAGCAACAAAGATGTTTTCACCAAGTGGCGGCGTTGCAAAACCTATCGACAAGGTACAGACCACCACAATGCCCACATGAGTAGGATCCGCGCCTAACATGTACATGATTGGTAATAGAACTGGAACAATGATCATGATTGCCGCTAAGGTTTCCATGAACATGCCGATGAATAGCAACAAGGTAATCGTAAGCGCCCACACCATATACATGTTGTCAGTAAAACTGAGCAGCGATTCGGCCACCACTACTGGAACTTTTTGTTCAATCAATAAGCGACCAAACACGGTAGCGGCAAAGAGGATCAACAACACACGTCCGGTGATCCACGTAGTGGTGGATAGAGATTTCATCACGCTTTTAAATGACAATTCACGGTGAATAAATACCCCCACAAACAACGAATAAAAAATTGCTACAACCGCTGACTCTGTTGGTGTGAACATACCGCTGTAAATACCACCAAGAATCAAGAATGGCGCCAATATCGACCATAAACCTCTACGTAAGTAGTGCCTTACATCACCAAATGACCAGGTTTCAGTAAGCCCTTTATAGCCTTCACGCTTGGCTATGAAATAGTTGGTCAGTACCAATGTCGATGCCATGATGAAACCCGGCACAACCCCTGCGACAAACAGTTTTGGAATCGATAAAGATGCAAACTGACCATGTTGTGCAATGGCTTCTGGTGGTGCCATTAAGCCCATCGCAGAGATACCAAAAATAACCAAAGGAATGGATGGCGGAATAATGATCCCTAACCCGCCTGATGCCGCCGTTACTGCCGAGGCGTAGCTCTTATCGTAGTCACGCTTAACCATCGCAGGCACCATTAGCATACCTACCGCGGCAGTTGTTGCTGGGCCTGAACCAGAGATCGCACCGAAAAAAAGACAGGCCATTACCGTTGCCGCGCCAAGACCGCCTGTTACTGGCCCAGCTAAGCTTTCAGCAATATCAACCAAACGTTTGGAGATCCCTGCCGCCTCCATTAGTGCACCCGCAAGCACAAAGGCAGGCAGTGCCATAAGCGGGAAGTTTCCTACCGAGGTAAATGCGATTTGTACCAGTGCGATAGGATTTTTATCGAGCAACATATAAGCCGCCATCGAAGCGCCCGCCAGTGATACTGTGATTGGTGCACCTAGAATTAACAGGGTTAAGAAGCCACCAAATAAAATTAGAGTTAAATAGGATTCCATTATTACATCTCTCTATTACGACTATTCTCTGTGACTACTGCATAGACTTTTGTGCAGTCATTTTTCGCAGTTCTTTCACTTCTGGATCTTCATTGGTTGCACCTTTGAATAAGCGCTCATAGTTGTTCCAGATAATTCGAATCATCATCAGGGAAAACGCGATAGGTAAAATCATGTAGAAGTACTTCATCGGGATACCTGTGGTCTGAGACTTCCAAAATAGGTTCATTTTGTTGAACACGAAGTCATAACTGAGATAGACAAAGTAACCGTTGAAGCAGAGCCATAAGAAATCAGCGATGGTTTCACTGACGGTTTGCACAATGGGCGGAAAGAATTTGAAGTGAAAGCTCACTCGGTTGTGTGCTGACATCTTGGCTGCCACAACAGCGCCTAGATAGGCGAACCAAACGAACATGTAAGTAGCGACTTCATCCCCCCACGGGATTGAGTAGTCGAATAGCTGACGTGTCAGGATTTGTGTAAACAGCAATAAGACAAAGCTTGCAAGCAACAAACAACATGTATATTCCTCAATGTTGTTCAGGTGTTTTTTTATTGTTTTAGCGACTGACATATAACCTCCAATGGTGATTTTCACATGACAACCAGTCGCTCACGGCCCCAAAAGATCAGGTACAGAACAGCTCAACGAGTACAGCCATGTAAATGCCCTATCTCACTGTTCTATCGCTAGGTGATTAAGTCGCGGAGAACAGCAGATAGGGCGAATCTAATCGTTACTTTCTACCTAGTAACTCAAGAACGTCGTCTAGCTTGTCTTTGCCTCCAATGCTTGAGTAGAACTTAGGCCAAACTGACTTAGTCACCTTGCTGATCCACTCTTGCTCATTATCTGCTGGGTCGGTGAATACCATACCCTTCGCTTGTAGCTCTTCACGAATTTGGTTTTCCGTGTTTTCTAGATAAGCAAAGCTGTGCTCTGTCGCTTCCTGACCGGCTTCAAGAATAATCTTTTGCATTTCAGGTGTTTGCTGTTGGAAGACCGTTTCACTCACAATTAAAGGTTCTAGAGAGAAAATGTAGCGAATATTGGTCACGTACTTTTGTACTTCATTAAACTTCATCGCATGCACTGTGATGTAAGGGTTATCTTGACCATCTACCACGCCCTGTTGCAGGCCAGTAAAGGTTTCAGACCATGCCATTGGCGTTGGGTTTACGCCCCATGCTTGGTAAGAAGCGATCATGATTTCGTTACGAGGAACACGAATCACGAGTCCTTTAAGATCTTCTGGGGAAGCGACAGGCTTTTTCGAGTTAGTCAGAACCCTAAAGCCTGAATACGCCCAACCGACAATACGAACACCAGCATCACGAATCGTATTATCAACTAAGTCTTGGCCAACTTGACCTTGAGTCAGTAGCACTGCTTCTTCTGCACTCTGAATTACGTAAGGCATGGTCAGTAGACCAACTGTCGGAGAGAAAGGGGTGACGTTGTTGATCGCCAGTACAGAGAAGTCGAGAAGCCCGATTGCCGCATCGTTGACTGTGTCTTGCTCATTGCCTAACTGACCGTTCGGGAACAGATCGATTTTTACTTTACCGTCTGTCTTTTGCTCCATGAGTTTCGAGAATGAGGTCGCTAATTCCCACTGCGTACCACCAGCAGCATCGCCGATAGCCATTTTAAAATTCGCTGCTGCCGCGGTATGAGATAGCACCGCTGTTGCTACAATGGTGACACCAGCAATAATTTTATTTTTAATAAATTTCATAGTCTTAACCTTTCGTTTCATACAGACTTCCTGCCTGTACTTTGCTCACAAGGTGACCTGGTACAACTTTCCTGGTCGTAGTTCTATTTCCCTATTTTGGAAACAATGTTCGAGTAGTTACAGCCTTTCATCCTTTAACGAATACCACTGATAAAGGAACCGCTGCCCCATTCTTCGAAACGGCGCAAACATCTCTGATTCCACCACTTCCCTCACGTTGGGGAACGGAAGTTTTGATTCAAATATTGGTAGGTCGAGCGTATGACCTTCACCTGCAATCCACTGAGCAAGGCGCTTACCCGCTTGAGCGGAATACATCACGCCATTACCGCCATACCCAAGGGCGTAAAAGATGGATTGTTTTGGATTCGGTTGGTAAATCCTTGGCATCATGTCGTGGCTAACATCCACCCAGCCCCACCATGAATAATCAATTTTGATCTGGTCGAGAGACGGGAACTTTCGAGTAAGATCCGCTCTTAGCATGTCTTCATATTTCTTTTCAGGTGCATTCTTGCCGCTGATAGCACTGCGTGTACCAATCTGTATTCGGTTATCCGGTAACAAACGGTAGTAGTGGCGCAGAATTCGAGTATCAGTAATCACTTGATTGGTTTTGAAGTTACACGCGGCGATTTCGTCTTGAGTTAGCGGACGTGTGACCATTGAGTTAGACAGTACTGGCAACAGGCGATTTTTAAGCTCTGAATGCAAGCCTTGGCTGGTATACCCACCCGTACAAACACCGACAGAACGCGCCTTCACAACACCACCTGGCGTTTTCAGGTAATGCACACCGCCACGAGTCTCCCAGCCCATAACTGGACTCGATGGATGAACTTTAACGCCGAGTGCTCGCGCCTTTCTTAGATAACCAAACGCCAGTTTCCCTGGATGAATGCCAATCCCTTCTGGCTCATGCATAGCGCCTGCTGCTTCTTGGTCTCCAACGTAATCACGCTTTACGGTTTCTGCATCTAAGATCTGCGCATCGTAGTCAAACGTGTCGCGTAACAGTTTGGCTTCTTTCTCGAGTGTTGCCATCACTTTTGGACGGTGAGCAACATATAAGTGGCCGCCAGGTTGTGGGTCACAATCGATGTCTTTGATCAGTGACTTAAAGGTTTCCATGCCATCAACACACTCGCGGTGCATTTTGAGCGCCGTTTCTAGGCCCCAGCGTTCAATCCATTGTGAACGCTTCAAACGCCCAGAGGCACACTGCGCCTGACCACCATTTCGAGTACTGCATCCCCAGCTTGAACGGTTAGCTTCAATCACTGTCGCTTTAATCCCATACATCTCTGCAAGATGTATCGCTGTGCTTAAGCCGGTAAAGCCAGAACCGATGATCGCCACATCAACATCCATGTCCGATGTGATTGGGCCATCATCTTCAGGTGGAGCACCTGCAGTATCCACCCAATACGTTGGGGCGTATTCTTTACCATGACCTGGCGTTTTATCCTTAAGTGGGTCGTACTTTGGATCGTATCTATCTTTTGCTTGAGTACTTTCTTGTGCTTGGGTGTTTTTCACCTTTGGCTGCACATCGGCAGCCGGTTGTTCCATTACTAAACTCATAATTCGACTCTCCTAGTCATAACACGTGAACGGGTTGCGGTTTCGTGTCTAGCTCTTGGGAGTCAAAAGAGGTCGTGTTTTACGGAAGGCATTTTTTACGCTGATTTTTCCGTCTTTCAAGGTAAACACGTCGACCATGCGGGCTTCAATGACGCTGCCATCTGGGTTAGTCGCAGAGAATGTTGATTCAGTCACCGCTCGGTCACCACACACAAAGTGGACAGGATCGCTCCAAGCGGCATCTGGGAAGTTCTGCCAAACCAATTCAAAGCTATTTCGAACCGCTTCGTACCCTTCGATAGTGTTTCCAACTAAGCCTTCACCAGCCACTGTATGGAATACACAATCTTCAGTCATGAACGACATTAATGCTTCGACATCATGGTTATTCCAAGCATCACTGAATGACTGTAAAAAGGCGGTGTCGACTTGGTTTTCCAGCACAAATGCCGCTGCATCGGTTTGCATATTCATATTCCAGAATCCTTTATGTTTACGTTATTGGTTTAAATTTCAGTAGCCTTTCGCCACTTTTTATTAGATCTTTTAAACTAGAAACTTGAAAAAATTAACAACTTGATAACAAGTCACACAACTCTAACTTCGAGTCGTATTATATACAATATCTAAGCTCACAGATTTAGTATTTTTATAAATTTAATTAGTGTTCTAAGTTTAATTAAAAAGACTTAACTCGATTTAGATAATTAAAAAATATGAGAGAAGCCTTAATTTTCAATAAAGATATTAGTCGTTAGTCGAAGTCAAAGTCTTGATGGTACTTTCGGCCATATTGTTCCAAATTTCGATTATGAGTATTAACTTTTAATTCGACATTGCTTCCATCTTTACCCATAACCTTATTTCCATCGACGTGTGATTCATTTTTCAAATCAACCAGTGCCTCTTCGTTATACTCTGTAGGTTCATTTAACACATTCATGGATATTAACTCCTTTATCAGATTTACTTTGGCGGACGGCAGAACATGAACGGATACTAGACCGTTTGAATATCCTTGCTCGTCGTACAAAGGTTGAATGGCATCATTGCAACCTTCCTTAAACGGATGAATGGAATACCATTTGTCCTTACGTTGTTCTTGCTGATCACAATCAACAACATGAAATATCTGAGCTTTCTCAACACCAAATGGTGTGAAGAAATTATTAACTCTTTCAAAATTAATCACTTTAGTAATATTGATGCAGTCTTTACTCTGGCTATGACACAAAGCCCACAGCGCATTCACCAGATTATCGCTCCATTCAAGTAAACGAGTGGGAAACCCCTGCTTCTTTGCTAAGCACATCAGCAACCAATCATTTATGTCGTGAGAGTTCAATGAATGTCCACCATAGATACGAACAGTTGAAAGCAGATCTTGTTCGACTCGGCGTAAGTTCTTACGATTAGAACGGCCCAAGCCCGGCATCAAGTTATAGTTTTCGTAATCACAAACGTTATAAATCAACCCACAAGGTTCATTACACTCTTTAGTATATGAATCGATTATTTGGTAAAGTTCTTTGAGTGACTTTATATAACGTTTATTTTTCATATCTATTTTCTACCACTCACCCGTATAAATAGTTATTGTTAGATAAAAAGTTAATGACTCTTAGAGTACTCATACTAAAGTCGAATAAATCTAGTGACTCATCAATAATTACTATTTTAATGTTAGATTAATAATAATTACTGATAAAACCTTGATGTCGATGAAATGTAAAGTGGAATAATAGTGATTTGGTTAGTGCTCTAATATTCATAGTAATGAACGTGAAGAACATGACTTAATGCAAAAAGAGTTTTCTTTCACGCTCAATTTAATATCAAAAACCATCACTTAATTTGTTTGTCCGACTCCGATCTCGATAGAATTATCCCTAACACTTTCGATAATACGGTGCCGGACAAACTTCCTATTGGTTATACGTAATCTTTGTATTTATCTAGGAAACGAACCGGTTTAGACAATGCGTCTCGACGGAACGGGTCGCCCAGTTCTTGAGTACACATGATCTCAATGATGGTTGTTTTGCCTTCATTCATTTGCATGTCGATGGCTTTTTGTAGAGTTGGACCAACATCTTCTAGCTTATCAACCGTGATACCTTCAGCACCCATTGCTCGAGCGATCTCTGCAAAGCTTTGGTTGTCTAGTTCACCAGCAACAAAGCGTCGGTTGTAGAAGTCGACTTGGTTCTTCTTCTCTGCGCCCCATTGACGATTGTGGAATACCACCGCAGTCACAGGAATGTTATGACGAACACACGTCATGGTCTCCATCAGGCTCATGCCCCACGCGCCGTCGCCTGCGTAAGAGATAGCTGGACGATGAGGTGCTGCTGCTTTCGCACCTATGATGGTCGGGAACGCGTAGCCACAGTTACCGAAACTCATTGCCGCAAAGAAGCTGCGCGGTTTTTCAAAACGTAAGTAGCTGTTTGCAACCGAGTTGATGTTGCCGATATCCGTTGAGACCATTACGTCTTCTGGCATCGCTTTTTCTAGTTCACGAAGTACTTGGCGTGGGTGAAGGTATTCACCACCAGAGAAAGGAGTCTCATGCGAGTTTTCTTCGATCATGTCCAAGCTGAATGAGTCACGCTCGTGCGTCCACTCATCAAGCTCTTTTTCCCAAAGCGCTTTTTCTGTTGCGACTGTATCTTGGCGAGCACCTCTATTGTCATCACACAGGAGTGCACGGCCTTCCAATCTCTCGGTTAATGCCACTGCAGCAGCTTTCGCATCCCCACAAATACCCACAGAGATCTTCTTAACTAAGCCAAGCATCTTGTTGTCGGCATCAATCTGAATGATTTTTGCGTCCTTCGGCCAGTAATCCATACCATGTTGAGGTAATGTTCCGAATGGACCAAGACGAGTACCGAGAGCTATAACCACATCCGCCTGAGCAATCAACTTCATTGCAGCCTTAGAACCTTGGTAACCTAATGGACCACACCATAATGGGTGACTTGCAGGGAACGAGTCATTGTGTAGGTAGCTGTTTACTACTGGCGCACCTAGTCGTTCAGCCAGTGCTGCACATTCTTGAACTGCGTCAGCCATCACCACACCACCACCAGAAATGATGACTGGGAATTTCGCTTCTGCAATCAGGTCTGCTGCTTCGTTCAGAGATTTTTCACCACCAGGGCCACGGTCTAAACGTGCTGGTTGAGGGATCTCGGTTTGAATCTCACCGTAGAAGTAGTCACGTGGAATGTTAAGTTGAGTAGGCCCCATCTCGCTCATAGCACGGTCAAAGCATCGGCCCGTGTACTCAGCCATACGGTCAGGGTGCGTTACATGTCCTTGATACTTTGTAAACTCTTGGAACATTGGAAGTTGGTTACACTCTTGGAAACCACCTAAGCCCATTGTTTTAGTGCCGGTCTCTGGCGTCACAATAACAACAGGGCTGTGTGCCCAATACGCTGCTGCAATCGCTGTTACACAGTTACTGATACCCGGGCCATTCTGACCGATAACTACCCCGTGGCGACCAGAAACTCGAGAGTAACCATCTGCCATGTGAGCAGCACCTTGCTCGTGTACTACTGGAACCAATCGAATGCCAGCAGGAGCAAAGATATCCATTGCATCCATAAATGCCGAACCCATGATGCCGAACATATCGGTGACATCATTGGCGACCATAGTTTCAACGAACGCTTCTGATGGTGTCATTGTTACTGTACCGGAAACAACCGTACGTTTTTCTTGCTCACTCATTCTTCCATTCTCCTTGAGTTAACCTAAAATTCATTTTTCGGAATGAACTGTCTCTTTTTCTGATTCAAATTCACCTTAGTAGTAGATTTTTTGCACGTCAACTTTTTAAACATAAATGGAACAATTCATTCTGATTAATAAAACTAGATCACATTATTGGTAGTTTTTCGTACAAAAAGTGTCGTTAACTCGAAGAGAGAGGTTAATAATCGATAGCAGTTCAAAAATCACAGCAGTCATGGAAGCGATAATGGGGAAAAAGAATGAATAATGAGGAATTGCGACCAACGAAACAAGTCAGTGTAAGAGAGCATTTCGGCATCGATAGCGACTTAATGGTGTTGGCCTTTAAGAAGGCGGGAGAATACGTACCGAAGATCGATCCCAACTACAGTTTTGATCCTGAAGTCACGCTCGCTATATTAGCGGGCTTCACATCTAACCGTCGCACGTTAATACAAGGCACACACGGAACCGGCAAATCTTCTCATATAGAGCAAGTGGCAGCGCGATTAAATTGGCCATGCTTGAGGATCAACCTAGATGGGCACTTAAGCCGATTGGATTTCATTGGCAAAGATAGCATCGTCATTAAAGATGGAATGCAGGTAACAGAGTTTAAGGAAGGCATTCTTCCACAAAGCATTCAGCAACCCATCGCATTAGTATTGGACGAATACGATGCGGGACGACCTGATGTGATGTTTGTGATTCAGCAACTGTTAGAGCAAGATGGCAAATACACTTCTCTCGAGCAAAACCGAGTGATCCCCCCCCACCCTTCTTTCCGCCTGTTTGCGACCTGCAATACCCTAGGATTGGGTAACTTTTCAGGTTTGTACTCCGGAACTCAAGTGCTTAACCATAGCCAACTTGACCGATGGAACATCATCGCGACACTTAACTATTTAGACCCACAACATGAAACTAAGATCGTTCTATCAAAGCGTCCTGAGCTAAACAATGAAAGCGGTCAGCAGTTAGTAGAAAAAATGATCGCCACCGCCGGTTTAACGCGAAATGGATTTAAAGCAGGCGATTTATCGACGGTTATGTCGCCAAGGACAGTAATCACATGGGCTGAGAATATTAAAATATTCAACAATGTAGCCACTGCATTTAGGCTGTCGTTCCTCAACCGTTGTGAAGACGAAGAGAAGGAGCTGGTTCGCGAATATTTCTTCCGCTGCTTTGGTGAGGCCTTAGAGGATCATACTCAGAGCTATGCTCAGTCGGAGTCCTAATCGATGGCTAATATTTCCTCCCAACAGAAAAAGATCCTCGATATTGGCGTGTCAGTTGCCAGAGCGATCAGCGGTGAGTTGAGCCTGAATTACCGAGGAGAGCGCCTCTACAACGGTAGTCGTCCTTGTTATCACTTATCGGCACACACCAACGATCTTACCTTTGTGTCACGCCATGAGCTCATCAACAGTAAATTATCGATGAATGGTAAAATTGACTCCTCCGCATTGAGGCTGCTGTTTTCGGATGCTGAACTTCACTATTCACTGCGCCCAAAAAACGAAGTCGAGCGTTTATTGTTCGATTTTTGCGAACAGGTGCGAATCGAATCGCAAGTTCCCGCTTATCTAAAAGGCGTCACTAAGAGCATTCGGTTCAACTTTGCATATTGGAGCGATCAATATCATCAAAATGGTTTTACTGAATCCCGCGTTGGTATTTTATTGTTCACATTAATGCAGGTCATCCACACTCGCTTAACGGGTATCCCAGTCTCAGAACCCATAGCTGAAACTATTGAATCAACTCGGGCAGGTATCGTACCTATTTTCGGGAACTGTCTAAAACAAATAAAGGAACATCGAACCGATCAACAGCAGTTTGCGCACTGTGCCAACGAGCTCGCGTCTCTGGCGCAAGAGCTCATCAACCAAGAACTAGAGGGTGAAAGCTCAAGCACCCCAACGGTTGAAGAAGACATTAAAATCCTCGCGCAACTTGCTTTAATCGTTGACGGTGACATAGAAGAGGAAGAGGTTGATGCGGACATCACTGGCAGTAGTAAGGTATTCGAGCTCTCCGGTGCCAATTACCAGATCTTTAACTCAGAGTTCGATCAAGTGATCGCCGCAGATAAGCTTGTTAGGCGTGCCCTGTTATTCGAACTGAGGCAAAAACTCAGTGATGACTTGATGGCGAGACAAGTGAATACCCGACGCTTAGCCGCCATGCTCTCTGGTTTTGTCGCCACACCACAACGAAGTCGACGCCAAGAACACCTAGAAGAAGGCATCGTCAACGCCACCGCTATCACTAAGCTCATCACTGCACCTTTAGACCGTACAGTTTTTTATCAGCCTGAAATTGGTGCGTCCCACCAGTGTGCCATCACGTTTTTGATGGACTGTTCGGGATCAATGCAAAAACACAGTCATAAACTCAGCCTACTAATGGATACGATTCTCAAATCCGTTGGACTCGCCAATATACCCTTTGAGATTATCGGCTTCACCACCAATAATTGGAACGGTGGCAAGGTCTATCGTCAATGGCTTCAACAAGGCCAACCGAAACATCCTGGGCGTTTAAATGAGGTTAGACATATCGTCTTTAAAGATTTTGATACTCAATGGAGACGCGCTCGACTTGGTATTGCAAGCCTTCGTAAAGCGGATATCTTCAAAGAAGGGATTGATGGAGAAGCGGTTCAGTTTGCTAGCCAGCGATTGCAGCAGCACAGCGCACAACGAAAGATCTTGTTTGTGTTTTCGGACGGTTGCCCGATGGACACCGCCACCAGCACAGCCAATGATCAATTCTACCTAGATAACCACCTCAAACAGGTGATTGAACGGGAGACGACCAAAAATACTATTGAGATCCATGGCGTAGGTATGGGTGTCGATTTGAGCCCCTATTATCGCAGCAACATCACGTTGGATGCGCAAGAGAGCTGCTTGTTTGGACTATGTAGAGGGATATTTGAGATGCTAAAGCGTGTTTAACCTGTGAAACTTTGGCTAGCAACTCGCTAGCCTCACTGATAGAGCGGATTTTACAACGAGCCCAACAATGACCATGCCGACACAGCCATCAAATATCCACCAATCAACATCAGTACACCAAACACCAACTTCCTCAGTTGATCATTAGACAAGGGTGGCGGAAAGCGCCGTGCAAACATGGTGACAAGCGCCACCAAAGGAATAGCAATCGCAGATAGCCACAATATGCTCGCTTCCATATCGCCTGCAGCGTAGACATTCACAGTACGAGACATCGACGTGCAAGCGAACACCATCAGCAGTGTGCTTCGTACTAGATCGAGCGTAAAAGGTTGCCTGTAGAGATGGTAAACAATCGGTGGACCCGCCATACCAAACAGCCCACCCGCTAGACCAGAACTAAAACCTGACACAAAAAATGATAGAGTTGCTGAGCGTTCTGTTCTGGTTTTAGGTTTGAACATAAAACTCAGACCAGCAAATAACACCATAGCGCCCAGCAAAGCTCGTAGGATATGCGTTGCAGATTCGCTCAATTCGTCCAACAAGAACACGCCCAGCGAAACACCGGGGATAATACCGAGCACTAACACCACAAGAATTTTTAGCTCACTAAGCAAAGGCTTGCCCATTAAAGCAACCAAGCAATTGAACAAGGTGACAATGCTCACCACGGCGGCAATAACGTTAATGGAAACCAGATTAAGGCTGATCGTCAAACCAATCACAATGATGCCTAACCCAAAGCCCGTGACAGTTTGAAAATAGGTGCCTAGCGCAATGGTGGCCAAAATAGCGAGTAAAACCGGTAACTCCATTAGCAATCCTAATTCGATACTTGTTATTTAGTGTGAGGGCGAAATCTAGGTATTCAGCTATGGCTAATTAAGACTTAATACCTAAACTCAAATTCTGATTCTTCTTTTTCCACATTAGCTTCGGTATCAAGAGTTGAGTTTGCTGCTTTACCTTGCTGCGCTTGAACTGCTGTCACCGCAATCACGTTAAAAATGTCTTCCGCGCTACAGCCTCTCGACAGATCATTAGCCGGTTGATTCAACCCTTGGAGTAAAGGACCAATGGCCACCGCACCACCTAACCTTTCTGCCAACTTGTAACCTATATTGCCCGCTTCAAGGTTCGGGAAGATCAATACGTTCGATTGGCCTTTCACTTCGGAGTCAGGCAACTTTTTGGCCGCGATTTCGGTAACAATTGCGGCATCAAGCTGAACATCTTGATCAACCGCAATACCTGGGCAACGCTGTTTCACTATCTGCGCAGCACTACGCACCTTATCGACTGACTCATGTTTCGCGCTACCGTTGGTAGAGAATGAAAGCATCGCCAGCTTGGGCTCTTCCATTAGCAACGCCTGAGCACTTTGAGAAGCGGCAACCGCGATGGATGCCAGCTCAGTTTCATTGGGGTTAATCACCAAGCCACAGTCACTGAAAATCAGACCACCTTTTAGGTTATGGAAAGGCTCACACAGCATCATGAGGAAGAAACTCGATACCAACTCACTATCGGGAGCTGGGCCGATAATCTGCAGCGCAGCTCGCACTACATCAGAAGTGGTATACACCGCACCATTAACAGTGCCATCAACCACCCCTTCCCTTACCATTAGGTTGGCAAAGATAAGTGGGTCTTTAACCTTCTCCAAAGCATCTTCATACGTCATGCCTTTGGCTTTTCTTAACTCATATAGGCGCTCAGCTAACACGGCTTTCAGAGCCGACGTTTGAGGTGAAACAATGTGGATACCAGCAAGATTAATATGATGCAACTGCGCAGCCTCAATAATCGCCTTCTCATCTCCCACTAGCGTGATATAGGCGAGCTGTTTGTCTATCGCCAATCGTGCTGCGGCGAGTACTCGAGGATCTTCCGCTTCGCTCAACACCACGCGCTTACGATCTAAGTGAGCCTTATCAATAATCCGTTCAATTGCCTTCATGATTAAATTCCATTTATTGAGATTAATTGTTCCATAATTTAACTTTATATTATTGAAATAATAAAAAAGGTCAAATATTATTCAGATAATTGAAGGAAATTGATTTGCTATGTACACTCTTACACATAGACATATCGCAAGGATGAATCATTATATGCAAACAGAAACACCACAAGTTCAAGGAGATACGCCAACTCTTCGACTTTTTGCTCTATTAGAGGTAATCGCACAGAAAGACGAATTCATTTCTCTTCAAGGATTAGTCGAAGAAACTGGGCTACCTAAACCGACGTTGCACCGTATGCTGCAACAATTGGAATCAGCAGGCATCATTCAAAGAGATGGTGACGATAAGCACTACAGCTCAGGTATTCGACTCAGAAAGCTGGCCGAAAACCTACTCTTCAATAGCACTATGCACAGTGCACGACGCACGATTCTTGAAAACCTGCGTGCAGAAGTTGGCGAGAGCTGCAACCTGACAGCGCTATCGAGTGGCGAGATCATCTATCTTGACCGTGCAGAAACAGAAGCCCCACTTCGTTTCCACCTCCAGCCAGGCTCCCGTGTTCCCGTCCATTGCTCGGCTACCGGCAAACTGTTTTTGGCGCACATGACTAAATCACAGCGCAGACGCCTGATCGAGAATGTGCCTCTGACGCAGTACACAATGAAAACCATTACCGACTATTCCGTTCTGGAACAAGATATCGAAGAAGCGAAGATCCAAGGCTATGCGATTGACGATGAAGAGTTTCTTCCCGGTTTGGTGTGTATTGCAGTTCTCATCCCATCACCAACCGGTCAATCCAACCTTGGTTTAGCAATTCAAGCACCTGTGATTCGAGTGAAGCCAGATGAAGCGATTAAGTTTTTGCCTGCACTGCAAAAAGCGGCGAAAGCATTAGCGAAAATCGAAGCGGACAACTGGGGCCAACAATAAATATTTTGAGGATATCTGGCTCCTCGACAACGGTAAGTTCACTCATAGGTCAACACGTGTTAAGTAATCATCAATAAGGAACCAAAATGCTCAAAATCAACAACAAGCAATTACTCTCTTTTATGGTGACAGAAGCAGATAGCGCGGTTGCGGTCACCAATCCAGCAACCGGTGAGCTCATTGGCTATGCGCCAATCTCTACTGAATTGGAGTTAGATAACGCCATCCAGCGTGCAAATGTCGCGCAGAAAGAGTGGGCAAAAGTTCCAGCTAAAACTCGCGCCGCGCTGCTAAATAATTGGTATAAGCTGATCCTTGAAAACAAAGATGATCTTGCTCGCTTGATGACCTTGGAACAAGGCAAACCGTTGGCAGAAGCGACTGGCGAAGTGGTTTACGGCGCAAGCTTTATCGAGTGGTTCGCCGAAGAAGCCAAACGCACCTACGGCGATTCGATCCCTAGTACTGCGGCAGATAAGCGTTTAGTCACTATCAAACAACCAATTGGAGTAGCCTGTGCCATCACACCATGGAATTTTCCCGTCGCGATGATCACCCGTAAAGCAGCGCCTGCATTAGCCGCTGGCTGTAGCTTCATTGTGAAACCTTCTGACGAGACACCACTTTCAGCATTTGCGGTCGTTAAACTGGCTTACCAGGCTGGAATCCCTGAAGACCTTATTCAAGTGGTTTTAGGTAATAGTCCGGAACAAATCGGCGAACTGTTTACCTCTCATCCATTAATCAAAAAGATCTCATTTACCGGCTCTACCCGTGTTGGCAGCATCTTGATGGCGCAAGCCGCCAAAGGCATCAAACGTACTTCAATGGAGCTTGGTGGCAACGCACCCTTTATTGTGTTTGACGACGCAGACATCGACGCTGCCGTGCAAGGAGCAATGGCATCTAAATTCCGCAATGCAGGGCAGACTTGTGTTTGTGCTAACCGATTCTATATCCACAGCAAGGTACATGACGAATTTGTGGCTAAGTTCGACCAAGCAGTACAACAGCTTAAAGTCGGCAATGGCTTAGATGAAGGCGTCAATATTGGCCCAGTCATCAGTGAAAAAGCGAAGCAAAATATCCAAGGCTTAATTGACCGAGCGATTGAACAAGGAGCACAGCCTGTTACACCGACTCAATTACTCGATGGCCAGTTTATTCAACCCGTCATTCTTAAAGACGTGAGACACGACATGGACATCGTTCAACAAGAGATTTTTGGTCCTGTCGCTCCAGTTATGAAGTTCGACAGCGATGAAGAACTCATCGAGATGGCGAACGATACGATTTATGGTTTAGCGTCTTACTTCTACAGCCAGAATATTCACCGTGTATGGAAGGTAGCAGAAGCGCTTGAATACGGTATGGTTGGCATCAATGACGGCTTGATCTCTACTGAAGTAGCACCGTTTGGTGGGGTGAAACAGTCGGGCATTGGTCGTGAAGGGGCAAAAGAAGGCATCGATGAGTACATGGATGTTAAGTACCTATGTTTTGGTGGTAACTAAGCGTCGATACTTAACAGGCATAAGTGGAGCTTGGCCAGATACTTTATTTCTAAAACTTCCAAAAACAAAAAAAGCCGCACTAATGAGTGCGGCACCTTGGGCTTGGTTAATAACAGGGATTTTACAGTTTCACTTTTGTGTGAAATTCGTTTTATTAGATTTCTGTTATCTGGTCGATTCCTTTAACTTCAAGCGCATTGCATGAAGGACAGGTTCAGTGTAACCACTCGGCTGAGCACAACCTTCAAAAACCAACTGACAAGCAGCTGAGAACGCAATGCTGTTTTCAAAATCATCCGCCATGTTACGGTAATTTGGGTCACCTGCGTTTTGCTCATCAACCACAGCAGCCATGCGCTTCATTGTTGCCATCACTTGCGCCTCATCACAGATACCGTGACGAATCCAGTTTGCAATGTGCTGACTTGAGATACGCAGTGTTGCGCGGTCTTCCATTAAGCCAACATCATTGATGTCTGGCACCTTAGAACACCCAACACCTTGGTCAATCCAGCGCACAACGTAACCCAGAATACCTTGGGTATTGTTGTCAAGTTCACTCTGAATATCTTGAGCAGTCAGCTTTTGGTTACCTAGCAATGGAATCGTTAGAATGTCGTCGACACTCGCCCTTACACGCTCACGAAGCTCTTTTTGACGACTCGGTACGCTCACTTGGTGATAGTGAAGTGCGTGCAGCGTTGCTGCAGTCGGTGATGGAACCCATGCTGTGTTCGCACCCGCTTTAGGATGACCTAACTTAGCTTCCATCATCTTGGCCATGTTGTCTGGTTCTGGCCACATGCCTTTACCAATTTGTGCCTTACCTTGAAGGCCACATGCTAAACCTAGATCGACGTTTTGATCTTCGTACGCGCCAATCCAAGTCATGGTTTTCAACTGTGCTTTTGGAGCAAACGGGCCCGCTTCCATGCTGGTATGAATCTCATCACCTGTGCGGTCTAGGAAACCGGTATTGATGAATACCACACGGTCTTTCGCGGCGCGGATACACTCTTTCAAGTTGACCGAGGTGCGACGTTCCTCATCCATAATGCCGACTTTAATCGTGAAACGCTCAAGACCTAGGGCATCTTCAATTCGACCAAACAACTCATTGGTAAACGCCACCTCTTCAGGGCCATGCATCTTAGGTTTTACGATGTTAATGCTATTGGCAGTCGAGTTTTGGTACGGGCTGTTACCCTTCAAATCATGCATTGCGATAAGCGAAGTAATCATGCCATCCATGATGCCTTCTGGTACTTCATTACCGTTTTCGTCGATGATGGCTGGGTTAGTCATTAGGTGCCCAACATTACGCACAAACAGCATGCTTCGGCCTTTCAGAGAGATCTCTCCGCCGCTAACACTGGTGTACTGACGATCTGGGTTGAGGCTGCGAACAATAGTCTTACCATTCTTCTCAAGCGACTCTTGTAAGTCACCTTTCATCAAGCCTAACCAGTTGCGGTAGGCAAGCGCTTTGTCTTCACCATCTACCGCTGCAACAGAGTCTTCACAGTCCATAATGGTCGTGAGTGCCGCTTCAACCAGAACGTCCTTAACCCCAGCAGCATCTACGCTGCCGATAGGTGCACTCGGGTCAATTTGGATTTCGATATGAAGGTTATTGTGTTTAAGAAGAATACAAGAAGGTGCACTTGCCTCACCTTGGTAACCGATGAACTGGCTGTGCTCGATAAGCGTCACTTCTTCACCGTTCTCTAGCGTTGCCGTCAGAGTATTACCTTTGCTGACATTACTGATGCTGTATTTAGTGACGTCTTTGTGGGAAACACCGTTTAATGGCGCTGCTTCGTCTAGAAACTCGCGAGCGTACGCAACTACTTTGGCACCACGTACAGGGTTGAAGCTACCCCCTTTCTCTGCGCCATCTTCTTCACTGATCACATCCGTGCCGTAAAGAGCATCGTATAGGCTACCCCAACGAGCATTTGCTGCATTAAGAGCAAAACGCGCATTCATGATAGGCACTACAAGTTGCGGACCTGCTTGAGTTGCAATCTCTGGTTCTACGTTTGCTGTGGTGACTTCGAAATCGTCACCTTCTGGAACAAGGTAACCAATCTGCTGTAAGAACTGCTTGTACTCGACCGGATCCAACGCTTGACCAACTCGCTCTTGGTGCCACACATCAATTTGATGCTGAAGGTCATCACGCTTAATCAATAATTCTCGGTTCTTTGGGGCAAGGTCTTTAAGGATATCAGCAAAAGATTGCCAAAAATCTTCGGCGTTGATGCCTGTCCCTGGGATGACCTGTTCATTAATTAACTGGTAGAGGGTGCTATCAATGTTCAAGCTTCCCTGTTGAATACGACTGCTCATAAAATCTCTCTCAAATTAACCGATGACTACTCAATAAACTACGTAACGGACTAAAATTTAGCTAATTTATGCCATTTATATTGAATATTCATAAAAAAAATACCCATAAATCGGGGCTATCCTGTCACGCCGCTCTCTATTTCACTAGCGACACTTTTAATCAAACGACGCATCCATTGATGGTCGGGATTACTCTGCAATAACGGACTCCATGCCATCTTCACCTCAAAAGGTTCAATGGCAAATGGCGCAGGCTTGATCAGCAAATTAGGGTTATCCCTTTGCAGTTGAGCGGCCTTTGTTGGAATCGTCAAAATCAGATTCTTCTGTTGGGCGAAGAGAATGGCCGACAAATAATGTCGCGTGAATACAGTAATGTTTCTCGTTTTACCGATTCGCATTAGTGCCTCATCTATCCACCCCAATTTCTGTGCTTCACTTGGGTTGATCCCGACGCCAGTACCCATTCCCGTCTTACTTACCCAAATATGTTGAGCTTTTAAATACGACAAAAGGCTAAAGTCATCGGCAATTGGGTTGTCACAACTGAACAAACAGGAGAACCCGTCGTGCCAAAGGCTCATCTGATGGAAGGACTGAGGGATGTTGTCAAAACGGTTGATAATAATATCAACGGTGCCCTGTTCTACGTCCTGATAGCTCACGTCACTGGGTGTCATAATATCGAGGCGAATCTTCGGAGCGATCTCACTTAGCCTTCTTAATAATGGCTGAATAATGGTCGATTCTGCGTAGTCGCTCGCCATGATTCGGAACACGCGTTCGCTGTCCTCGGCCCGGAATTCGGTGGTTGGCTGCAATGTCTTCTCTACATTAGCCAAGATATTTCGAATCAACGGCTGAAGCTTTTGAGCACGCTCCGTTGGTATCATCCCTTCACTGGTTCTTACCAATAATGGATCCTCCAAAAGGTCGCGTAATCGACGAAGTCCATTACTCATTGCTGGCTGAGTAATACCCAATTGTTTGGCTGCACGAGTCACGTTTCGCTCTCGCAATAACATGTCTAAATACACAAGTAGATTAAGGTCTATACGAGCAATATTCATATAAAAAATACCGAATATAATAACTATAAATTAACAAAATTATCACATGTGTGATTATTCTTTGTCCATAGCAAAGTTTTAATCCAAGCCAAATTTGGCAAACATACCCCACGTGAAACTAAGGAATAGTTATGTCGCAAATCACACAAGATATCGAAATGATCGAAGTTGCAAAACGTGCTGCTGGTGCTCCATGGGATGCTATCAACCCTGAATCTGCTGCTCGTATGCGTGCTCAAAATAAATTCAAAACCGGTCTAGACATTGCGCAATACACGGCAGACATTATGCGTGCAGATATGGAGGCTTATGACAAAGACAGCTCTCAATACACTCAATCTTTGGGTTGCTGGCACGGTTTTATCGGTCAACAAAAGCTGATTTCAATTAAAAAGCATTTTGGCGGTAAAACAGATCGTCGTTACCTATACCTTTCGGGTTGGATGGTTGCGGCATTACGTTCAGAATTCGGTCCTCTTCCAGACCAATCAATGCACGAAAAAACAACCGTTGCTGGCCTAGTTGAAGAGCTATACACATTCCTACGTCAAGCAGATGCTCGTGAGCTAGGTGGTCTATTCCGTGAATTAGACGCAGCACGTGAAGCAGGTGATGTTGATCTACAAGACTCTATTCAAGACAAAATCGACAACCACGTAACACACGTTGTACCAATCATTGCGGATATCGATGCAGGTTTCGGTAACGCAGAAGCGACTTACCTAATGGCTAAGCAGATGATTGAAGCGGGTGCTTGTTGTCTACAGATTGAAAACCAAGTAGCGGATGAGAAGCAGTGTGGTCACCAAGACGGTAAAGTAACGGTACCTCACGCAGACTTCCACGCGAAATTACGTGCACTTCGTTACGCTTTCCTAGAGCTAGGCATCGACAACGGCATCATCGTTGCACGTACTGACTCACAAGGTGCAGGTCTAACAAAAGAGATCGCGGTAGTGAAAGAGCCAGGTGACCAAGGTGATATCTACAACTCTTACCTAGATGTAGAAGAGATAGATGTAGCAGACATGAAGCAAGGCGACGTTTGCTTCAACCGTGACGGCAAGCTTGTTCGACCTAAGCGTCTACCTTCAGGCCTATACCAATTCCGTCAAGGTACGGGTGAAGACCGCTGTGTATTTGACTGTATTGAAGCAATCAACGCTGGTGCTGACCTACTTTGGATTGAGACTGAGAAACCACACATTGGTCAAATCAAAGAGATGATGGACGGCGTTCGAGCAGTACACCCTAATGCGAAACTGGTTTACAACAACTCTCCATCATTCAACTGGACACTCAACTTCCGTCAACAAGCATACGATGCAATGGTTGAAGCTGGTGAAGACGTTTCTGCATACGACCGCGCTAACCTAATGAGTGCTGAATACGACGAAACTGAATTGTCTAAGCGTGCTGACGAAAAGATCCGCACATTCCAAGCAGATGCATCTCGTGAAGCTGGTATTTTCCACCACCTAATCACGCTACCAACGTACCACACTGCTGCGCTATCTACAGATAACCTAGCGAAAGAGTACTTCGGCGACCAAGGTATGCTGGGCTATGTTGCAAACGTTCAACGTAAAGAGATTCGCCAAGGCATTGCTTGTGTTAAACACCAAAACATGTCTGGTTCAGACATGGGTGATGATCACAAAGAGTACTTTGCAGGTGAGAACGCGCTGAAAGCTGCAGGTGAGTTGAATACTTCACACCAATTTGACTAATCGCTTAACGAGCTTCCTCTCTTCTTCTCCTGGTGAGAGAGGAAGCTCATCTTACTAAGCTTTTATCCCCCGAAAGCTTGGTATCAAATGAATAAAACGCGATTTTTTCAAAAGCCAGATTTGCGTGATAAGCCACTGTTCCTTCCCGCTCTTCTGGCTAAACTAATACCATTCATGTTGTTGAGAGTGCCTATGACTTCTGTACCTACCTACTTACAAGATGCAAAAGAACTGCTAACTGACGATGGCTTTGCAACCGGTGATATTTGGTATCACGGGACCTCTTCAGCCTTACTTGCTTCCATTAAAGGTCAAGGGCTGAAACGCTCTGGAGACAAAGCACTGAATGAAGCAGCGCAGAAAACAATGGCCACGATTGGCAATAACTACACCGAATCGACTGAGCCTGTATTCCTGACTCAAAGTAAAGAGTTGGCTTACTACTGGGCACAACAAACGGTGCGTGAACGTAGCGTACGTTTCGAAGGTGATGAGCAACCTATCGTACTGGCGGTTAACTTATCAGAAAAGCAACGAGCGAAAGTAAGACCGGACGTGGGTGCAATGAGCCTATTAATGATGAGCATCGGCGAAAACTTCATGGCGCACTTAGCTAAGGTATACCAAGAGTGTGGTATTGAAGGACCGGATATTGATCTTCGCTCCGCAGATCGTATGGACTACCAAAATAAGCTCGGCATGGCGTATATCAACGAAGACATCAGCCGCGCATGCATCAGCGAAGTGCTTGAGCCAGAAATGGCTGACTGATTACTATCACATTAAGCCGTATAGAATTAAAAAGAGGACTCATTAAGTCCTCTTTGTCGTTTTGGTGCTGCTAATTTTCTTAGCTAAATCGCCTAAGTAGCTGTCAGACCGCTATTTGGCGCCAATGCTACTTACCACCAATGCTTAGACGCGCGAAGCGCACATCTGGAGCAAAAAAGGTGCGGCTATCATTGCTGAGTTGGCTATTACCTACAGCATCAATTTCTTTAAGCATCTTGTAGAAGTTACCCGCAACCGTAATACCGCGAACAGGTTGGACTCGTTCACCATCTCGACACAAGAAACCACTCGCACCAAATGAGAAGTCACCGCTCACCGCATCTGCTCCCGAATGGACGCCTTGCAGTTCCACCAGCTCTAAGTACTCGCCCGCTTTCACTTCTGTTACGCTACTTTGACCTGTTGCAATCACACGATGGTTTGCTGATACATCAAGGCTCGACTTAGCACCACGCGCAGCACTTGCTGTCGATGTTGCACCTAGGTAGCTCGCTGTTTGGCTGTTATGAAGTAGTGTATTTAACTGACCATCGACAATAATCGCATTGTCTTGAGTCGCAAAGCCTTCGCTATCAAAGCCCGCGATCGCCATGCCATTCGGCATATACGCTTTATCGGTGAACGACAATAGTTCACTCGCGATACCTTGACCTAGCTTGTCGGCGAGTGGCGTAATGCCTTTCATAGCACTCACACCAGAAAATGCACTACCAAACGCGCCGAACAAGCTGCTAAGCGCATTGATGTGGAAAATAGCTGAGTAGTTCCCAGTAGCAACTGGCGCACCATCAAGCAGATCTCGTGCTAGGTTATAACCTTGTTCAATACAGTACGCTGGCTTTAGTTCATCGAAGCGACGACCTACTGACATTTTACCCGCCATCGACTGCTTACCATCTTTCTCAAATAACGTGTAGGCATAACAGTTAAATGAACGCTCAAAATGCTTACACAGAGAACCTTGAGTGTTAGCGATGATCAATTGAGACTCACCATCGCTGTAACCATTGTAAGGCGAGCTCTTCGCATGAGGTTGAGTCACTACACCTTGCTCAAGTGCCAAAGAGAGTTCGATTTTTTCATCAACTGACGTCGTGTCTTGTTGAGCAATCTCAGCCACATCCGTCGTAATTGTGCTGCTTACACAACTGATGGTTTGATGCTCATCCTGCTTAGAAAAACGAGCACTCTGCAATGCATTCGTCAGCAGTAGATCAAGGCTTGGTTGCTCTAGCGATTCCGAGTAACTGGTCGCGACACGTGCATCTTTGACCACACGCACACCCAGAACTTGGCTTGAGCTCACTTTATATTCATCAAGCTGGCCTTGGTTCGCTTTAAGCGAGAAACTATTACTGCTGTTAACGATAACGTCTGCTTCCGCACCTTGGCGTTTCGCTTCAGCAAGTACGTATTCAACGGCATTAAGAAGTTGTTGTTCTTGGCTCATTAGTTACCGCCTCCTACTAGGATGTTATCGACCTTCAACGTAGGTTGACCAACCGTCGTCGGTACCGAACCACTCACCGAACCACACATGCCCGGTGCTAACGCCATATCTTTTCCAACCATGCTGATCTCTTTCAGCACTTTAGGGCCAGTGCTAATCAAAGTCGCTGTCTTCAATGGCTTGGTGACCTTACCATTCTCAATCAAGTAAGCTTCACGGACCGCAAAGTTAAATTCTCCAGTGCCCGGCTGAACAGAACCTCCGCCCAGCTTCTTCGCGTAGATACCGCGTTCAATACCTGCGAACATCTCATCAAGAGTATGTTCACCCTCTTCAATGAAGGTATTACGCATACGAGACGTTGGCGCGAACTTGTAGTTTTGACGACGACCCGATCCCGTCGGTTCATAGCCAGTTTTCATGCCGCCCATTTTGTCGACCATAAAGCTGGTGAGCTTACCGTCTTTGATCAGCTGAGTACGCTGTGTCGGCATACCTTCGTCATCAACGTGAATGGAGCCCCACTCATTGGTCATGGTGCCATCGTCCACTGCATTTACCGCGGTATGCGCGATCATTTCGCCCATTTGGTCATGGAATACAGACGCTTTCTTAGCAACAGAAGTCGTCTCTAGTAAGTGACCACACGCTTCATGGAAAATAACTCCACCAAAACCATTACCAATCACTACTGGCATTTCACCAGACGGACAAACATCCGCACCCAGTTTAATTAGGGCTTGCTGGGCAATACTTTGACCAAGTTCTTTAGCATCTAACTGCTCACTAAACTCCCAACCAGCAAGTGCGCCCGGACCTTCCATACCAGAAGACTGCTCAGTACCCTTTTGCGCAACAGTGTTACCCGAAACACGAATGTAGTGGCGAGTATCGTCAACGTGAAGGCCTTCTGAGTTGAAGATTGAGACTTGCTGCTCGCGTTGAAGCGCACTGCCGATAAACTGGCTGATGTACTCGCTTTCCGCACGCGCCGCTTTGTCCACTTGCAGTAAGAACGCAATTTTTGAATCGAGGTTCGCGTCTTTGCTCAATGGCATACGACAGCCATGCTGTACTGGGTAACGGTTCAGATTCAGAGCACCTGCAGAAGCAATTTGCTCACGTTTATCTTTTGCCGCCAGCAGGGATGTTACGCGTTTTAGTTCATTCTCATCGGTACTGTTGGTGTAGCCATAAAGGACTTTATGACCGAAGAAGAGGCGGATACCGATACCAAAATCGATGCCCGAGTTAACCTTGTCCACTTCACCAGACGCAATTTGTACGCTGCTGGTTTGGTGGTGTTCAACGAATAGCTCTGCGAAATCAGCCCCTAAAAAGAGAGCGTGATCGATCACCGCTTTCGCCGTTACAGAATTAAGCATGAAATCTCCTTGCTCGTTGATATTCCTAGCCAATCTAGCCTACGCATCAGCGCCTCTTCATTATGCGATTCAATCGTTTACGGCACCGAAGACATGTTGGCAATGCGTGAAACTTTAACATTATTTTTAGGGCGTGTTGACCTTTCGTGGTTAAGTTTTGTTCGGATGGGGACGCCTAGTCAAAAGCGTTTTAATCGCGGCGAGGGGGAAGTAGCCTAGTCATTCTAAGCAAATCCCCCTCAACAAAGAGTAAAACGCTTTTAGCCGAACCCTTCGGGCAGCGTTTGCTGGTCATTTCTACTGCGTTATCGGCTTTTCATGTAGGCTAGCTACACATCAAAACCTCTGCCTTGTAGAAATACCCAGCAACTCGCTGCAAAAATCAGCTCGAAAGATCAACACGCCCTAGTGTATGCTCTAAACAAAGCCGAATTTATTAAGTTACTAAAAAGCTAAATTCTTTACACCGAGTGTAAAAACCCTGAATGGTAAGCGATAACTTGATCCGCTAAAGGGGAGCACCGCCCTTAGTTCAACAGCATTTAAAAGACTTCCAATGAGCGCCATCACTACGAGGGGCAAGGGCTCTGCGAATCTCAAAGCAATGTAAACCTCATCTCTTTCATAACTATCTCTCGATGCACAGAGCCAAAACTCGGAACAAAATAGGTAACGCTTTATACCTCATTTACGCCGGTAATCAGCGCTAAAATAGTCATCAGAAAGACAGCGAGACCGAATCCGGAGTAGCCAGTATGAATGATGACGCCAAACACCTTCTTGACCAGCTTTGTGCTGAATACGATGCCCTTTCTAAGACCTACCAATCTCGACCGTTTCCCGAGTTTTCCGAAACCATACACACCGAGTTTGGTCATTGCTTCGTACGCTGCCCTGTGGGAAGCCAGCGCTTCAGCATTGTGTCGGTGAACTTCTCCCCCTCTGTCCGCAGTCAAGGTGTGCTGACTGAGTTCATCGAGTATGTAAAACGCTCGCCTTACCACTATCGAGGAATTGAAGTCGCCATCATCGAAAACAAAAGGTTGGCGCAGCATCTATTGTCACTCGGTTGGCGATACAAATCTCTGTTCACCAAACTCTTTCGCTCTAAAACACCAACGTTAGTACAAGATTTTTAGACTCTACTACTGTCTATCACAGGCATAACTCTCATGACTTCAGATGAGAGATCTACCGCAATTTACCCACCAATACCGGCTCAAGAAAAGTCGCTAAGTTTGATTAGCAAGTCATTAATTATTCGGGCTTAATCGCACCACTCTCCTCGTTTGTGAACTAAAATTTTAAGTAACTCAATCTATAAGCGTTACTGCTAAAACAAACCCTAGGGAGAGATGATGGAAAGGCCACTCGTCGCACTTAAACGTGCCAGTAAAAGCTTTGTCGATGGCAAAGAAGACCATCAAGTACTAGAAGGTGTCGACTTTGCACTCGAGACAGGTTCAAGTGTGGCGTTAACAGGAGCCAGTGGTAGTGGGAAAAGCACCCTACTGAATATGATTGCTGGATTTGAACCGCTCTCTTCTGGTGAGCTATGGCTTGATGGCGATAACACCAAACTCTGGAAAGACCCACACTGGAGTCAATTCCGCCATCAAAAACTCGGCGTAATCTTTCAGCAATTCAACCTATTAACGCCCCTGAATGTAAAACAGAACATCGCCTTCCCACTGCACTTGAATCAACAACAATGGAATGACTGGTGTGACTATTTGGTCGAGACACTTGGCATCAGCCAACTGCTCGAACGACATGTATCTGCGCTATCCGGCGGCCAACAGCAACGCGTAGCCATCGCACGAGCACTGGCACACCAACCCAAACTGCTGCTCGCCGATGAGCCAACAGGCAACCTCGATCAAAAAGCCGGTATCGAAGTGATGAAACTACTGAGTGAAATCACAACCCAAGGAAACACAGCAGTTCTACTTGTCACCCACAGCAATGACTGCGCCGACTTTATGCAAACACGCCTGCGCCTTGAAAACAGTGAGCTGCATAACGATCAGCGAGTGCGTCCACAAAGCCAAAGCGGCCTCTCACATGAAGCACGCTAGAGTTAACGCTTTCAAATTAAATCATACTAAGCTTGCGCTGAATCTGTTTGCCGCTCACTATCGGCAAGCGCCCCTTCAAGCTGCCGCTATTTTGATTGGCATTGTATTAGCCGTGACTCTATTTGTTGCAGTACAAGCCATCAACCTCAACGCTAAGCGCAGCTATGCTGAATCCACTGAACAACTGAGTGCGCAAGCGCAGAACCTAATTATTCCACCAGCAGGGCAAAACTACTTACCGGAGTCACTTTACTTCACTCTCAGACAACAAGGATTGAGCGCTGCGCTGCCTGTAATTGAAGGAAGAGTGAGAGATGATCAAGGTCGCCGTTGGTCGATACAAGGCAGTGGACTGATCACTGCGATCACATCACGTTCGCGATACGCATCTAACAATGATTACAACGTTTCTCTGTTCGATAGCCTACTCCCGCTTCCAGACCTGTTAGCGAGCGAGCCAATCGTGATGATGAGCCAGTCGCAATACCGAAATATCGGCGAACCCGACACATTGGTATTGGACGACATTAAAACGCAAGTCGCGGTTTTGCCCGATAAATGGCAGCTCGGTAGCAGAATGTTGATGGATATTGGGTTTGCGCAGAAGTTGCTCAATAAACAAGGCCAACTCAGTTACATCGCCGTTTTCGATTTAGGGAATGACACTCAAGCCGCTTGGCAAAAATACATTAGCGACCAAGGGCAATGGATAACCAACAATCAAAGCACCGATTTAGGCTCTCTTACCGACAGCTTTCACCTCAATCTAACGGCAATGAGTTTGCTCGCATTCCTAGTCGGACTATTCATCGCCTACAACGGCGTAAAATACAGCTTACTCAAACGTAACCGACTGATCGTGCAAATTCAGCAAGCCGGAATAGCACCCTTTCGAGTCCTCTCAGCCTTATTGGTCGAGCTCACCATCTTAGTGGCTATTGGTGCCTCAATTGGCTTTGTTCTGGGTATGCAACTCAGCCATTGGCTGCACCCAACAGTTGCGCTTACCTTAGAGCAACTTTATGGTGCGACGCTACTGCCGGGAACGTGGCAGTGGCAATGGTGGGCTCAAGCTCTACTACTCACTTTGGCAGCAACACTGCTTGCGTGTTGGCAGCACTTTAAACAGCGAGTGCAACAACCGCTCTCTTCCCATGGCGGATATTACCAAGCCCCAGATTCATCCAATGAAAACCAACTATTTATTGCTGGCGCGCTACTCACCATTATCGCGTTAACAGGGCTTTGGCTTAGCGAGCATCACCGTTTCACTATGGCATGGTTAGGTCTATTAGTAGTGTCGATTCCTCTATACCTTCCGAAAACACTGATGGTATTAGCGATTTGGTGTGAACAACGCACACGTTCCGGGTTAATGCAGTATCTGTTTGCAGAGCTGCGAGAGCTTATCTCCCCTCTTTCTCTGGCGATGATGGCACTGCTGCTTGCCGTGACCGCCAACATGGGGATGAATACCCTAGTTGGCAGCTTTGAATCAACACTCAAACAGTGGCTTGAACAACGACTTCATGCTGACATCTATGTCAGCCCGTCTCAAGGGGAAATCGCCAATGTTGAGCTAGCTTTAGAACAGTTTGAGAACGTCCAAACTGTATATAAACAGTACTACGTCGACGACAACCTATATGGCTTACCCATTTTGCTCGGCACCAAAGACGAAGACACTCTAGAGCAGACCATGGTATTTCAATCTCGGCTTGATGACTTTTGGTCACGTTTCTATCAAGGTGAAGTCGTCGCCATTAGTGAGCCAACTGCAGTGAAACTTGGGTTATCACTTGCAAGTGAATTTAAGCTCGACGCGATTCCAAACAAAGCACTCACAGTTGGCGCTGTTTTCCATGATTACGGGTCCCCAAATGGCGAAATACTCTTAGCGTCTCAACTTTGGCGAGAAAGCGGTTTTACTGATTTACCTACCAGCCTTGGTATTAAAGTCTCCGGCAATCCAAAGTTGGTTTATGAGCAGTTACGTAAAGATCTCAACCTGCACCCAAGTCAGCTCTATGACCAAGCGCAGATCAAATCCATCGCCTTAGATATATTCTCGCAGACGTTTGCCATCACCCGAGCGTTAAACGGCGTTACATTGATGGTTGCTGTGATCGGCCTGTTCACCGCCTGTTTTATGTTGCTCGATGCGCGCAAAGCCGCGATCGCAAGGTTGTATGCACTTGGTGTGAATCGTAAAAAGCTGATGACGATGGTGATCGGGCAGATTGCCGCTCTGGTTAGTTTTACTCTGGTGATCGCCTTACCATTAGGCGCTTTGGTCGGTTATGTACTCACGGATATTGTTACCCTGCGCGCCTTTGGTTGGAGCTTGAACTACCTATGGAATTGGAGTGATGCACTGAGCATGGCTGCCGTGACCATTGTGGTCGGCGTGATTGCCACCCTGATACCGCTTTGGCGGTTAGTCAGTAAACCTGTCGTCTCCAGTCTGCAAAGTGAGGTTTTGTAATGATTCACCCCATCAAACTCTGCGCACTTATGTTACTTGCTCTGGCACTGGTTGGTTGCGAAGAGCAGCAACCTCAAACCATGGGAACACTATTGGCAAGTGCTGAAAGCAACCAATCACAAGATGACCAGTTCACTCCCGTTACAAAAGGAGTTGAAATCCACTTCCCAGCAGACCACCAAGCCCATCCCGACTTTCGCCATGAATGGTGGTATTTGACCGCCAATTTAACCGATGAAGATGGGCAATCACTCGGTGTACAGTGGACCCAATTTCGCTTTGCCGCCGCCCCACCATCTAATTCAAACGAAACCAAGAAAACGCAATGGCAAAGCAGCCAGATCTACATGGCGCACGGTGCTGTCACTACGCAGAAAAAGCACTACGCAGATGAAAAATGGTCTCGTGAACACGCCGCTTTGGCAGGTGTCGATACTTCGCCATTTCGTGTTTATCTCGATGATTGGCAATGGACATCATCGACCGAAGATCTTTTCCCAGCCACGTTAAATGCAAGATCTGAACAGTTCGGCTACTCGCTCACTCTCAACAGTAGCGCGCCTTATCAAAAGCAAGGTAAGCAAGGATACAGCATGAAAAGTGCCGATGGGCAGGTGGCTTCCTACTACTACAGTCAACCGTTTATTGATGTTTCTGGAGAAGTCACCATTGATGGCAACACGCATCAAGTTTCCGGCAAAGGTTGGATAGATAGAGAGTGGAGCTCGCAGTTCTTGCTTGATTCACAACAGGGCTGGGATTGGTTTGCATTAAGGCTTGATGATGAAACCAGCCTAGTGGTATTCCAACTTCGCGACTCTGAAACAGGAAGCGCAAGTTACTCTAATGCACGCTTAATGCATCAAGACGGTTCAGGTACAGCCATTACACAAGATGAGATTGTAATGCGTGTAAAAGAATACACGGAAATCGACAACCGAGACTACCCAACGGAGTGGACAATCTCGATTCCAAATTACAAAATTGAACTTACCGTTTCGGCACTCAACCCCAACGCAAAAATGCCGCTGTCAGTCCCATACTGGGAAGGCCCAGTCACCATCCAAGGCTCCCACTCTGGGGCTGGGTATATGGAGCTGACGGGTTATTGACTAAGGGCATTAGATTTTGGGTTTATGCCGTTTATCGTCAATTTGACTCCTCTCTTGTGTTGAATGGGACCAAGAAAATGCAAATTATTGTCGAGATATCTCCATTTTCTTACAACAATCGGTTCTTATACTGCTCTGGTGTTTGTCCGGAGTACTTCTTAAACATAGAGATGAAAGGGCTGGCTTGGTTATAGCCTAAGGTGAGAGCGACCTCTTTTACCGATTGACCATTACGTAGAAGATCCATTGAGTAAAGATAACGGACGCGTAAGCGCCATTCGGTGAAACTCATCCCCAGTTCGCTTTGACAATGGCGCGACAAGGTGCGTTCTGTGGTATGAACGCGCTCTGCCCAATCCTTAAGAGAAATTTCATCGGTGGGATTCTCCTCAATCGCCGCAAGGATTGGGGCTAGATATTTGTTATCGGTTGATGGTAAAAAGTGGTGTTCAACTTGTCGCTCTGCCAATTGATCAAGCAGCACTTGCACTAAACGTTTGTCTGGTTCGCGTTCTGCAACATTGATATTCCTTTCACGAAAATCATCGATAATCGACGACACGATCGGTGTGATCTTTATTAGGCTGGTCTTTTCTGGCAAGTGTTGTGTCAGCTCAGGTGCAATGTTCAAGGAACAGTAATCCAGTGGTTTACGATTATAGCTACAGTGCATAACGCCAGCTGGTACCCAAATGGCAAGATGAGGTGGTGCTAAGAAACGCGTTCCTTCCGCTTCCATCTCTAAGATTCCACCACTAATCAGTTGTACTTGTCCCCAAGGATGGCTGTGAACTCGGGTTTCTGTATTAGAGAGAAACGCTTCGAAATTCATAAATACGTTGGATGGTGCCTTATCAATTGATAAGGAAGGGTGAAGATTTCTTGGATGTTTTTTCAAACTTGTCTTCCTATCGCGTTCGATGTCTTTTTAAAGATATCTGTTATTGTAACGACCTGTCAAACTATGCACATTAACTCATTCTGCGATGGAGCTCACATGTCATATCTTCTGCCATTTTTTACTGTTTGTATTTGGGGTGCCAATGCCATTGTAAATAAGATGGCAGCGAGCGTTATCGAGCCAAGCGCAATGAGTTTCTTTCGTTGGTTTGTCGCTATGCTCATTCTTACACCTTTCTGTTTGCCAAGTGCCATTAAACAGTGGCCTGCCATTAAGCCGAATCTGACCAAGCTAGCCTTTCTTGCCTTGCTGGGAATGGTGCTGAATCAATCTCTTGGCTACTACGCGGGCCTCACGACCAGTGCATCAAACATGGCTCTAATTACGTCATTAGTGCCGTTGATTAGCATCTTCTTGAGCGTTCCTCTGCTGCACAAGTCCATTTCAGGACTAAGCATTGTCGGTGGCGGACTATCGCTATCGGGCTTGGCGTTTATGCTAGGTAAAGGTGACCCACTGTTTTTCTTACACCAAGAGCTCACCCAAGGTGATGGCTATATGTTGATTGCCGCTCTTGTTTACGCCGCTTACTGTGTACTACTTAAACGTTGGAAGATGCCGGTAAGTAACTGGGTAGTGATCTACATGCAAGGCCTATTTGCGGTCGCTATGTTAACACCACTATGGTTATCGAGTGCTCAACTGGCGCCTTCTCAAGAGTCACTGCCACTTATCGCCTACGCTGCAATCGCCGGCTCAGTACTGGCTCCTTGGATGTGGGTAAAAGCGATCGATGCGATTGGCGCAGACTCGAGTGCTATGTTCATGAACTTACTACCTGTTGTCGCAGTCGTCCTTGCAGCCACTTGGCTCGGTGAAACGATTCATGATTATCACTTAATGGGCGGCATCATGGTTATCTCTGGCGTCATTATGGCGCAGATAAAAAGAAAATCCGTGGTCAAAGGCGCGATTCCGCAACAGGGTTAGCATTCAACACTCAGGCTTCAATTTGAGGCGAATGTAGTTCCAATATACTTACGTTTAGAAGCGAAATGAACCACTGCGTTTGTTTCGCTTTTTCTTTTTGAATCAGACTAGAGCTCCATCCTGTTGTCAATCATTAATAGCCTTACTATTTATTGTTGCAATATTGTAATTATTCCTTTTTAATGCATAAAGTTCTGTTTAAGTCGTCAAGGAATTACAATGACTAAATCACCTCTATCTATCGCTCTCCCCACTCTGCTAGCTTTGGGTACTACTTCTGCTATCGCTGCACAGGTTCCATCAAATGCCTTACTAGCCGACGAGCAATATTTTGTTCGTGGTAATGGTGCAGAACCCAACACATTAGATCCAACATTTGTTAACTCAGGCATGCCGGGGGATATCATCGTCAATGACATGTTTGAAGGCTTCGTGATTGAGAATCGCGACGGACAAATCATCCCAGGACAAGCTAAAGATTGGCATTTCAGCAATGACGGCAAAACCGTCACCTTTACTCTGAAAAAAGGACTTCAGTGGTCAAACGGTTCACCAGTTACAGCTGATGATTTCGTATTTGCGTGGCAACGCGCTGTGAATCCTAAGACTGGTAATAACACTAGCTTCGTATTTAGAACAGCCAACATTGTCAATGCTGAAGAGATCATCGCCGGCGAAAAAGATCCATCAGAACTGGGAATTAAGGCTCTCAACCCACTAACTATTGAAATCAACCTAAGTAAACCTACGCCTTACTTCATGAGCTTAATGAGTATTAAAACCTTCTTTCCCGTTCCAAGCGAACTGGTTAAAGAGAAAGGTGATCGCTGGACCCGAGCAGAAAATATCGCGACAAACGGAGCATACAAATTATCTGAATGGGTCCCAAATGAGTACGTTAAGGTTAAACGTAACCCGAAATATTGGGACAACGATGCCACGGTTATAAATGGTGTAACTTACCTAGGTTTGTCATCGCAAAATGCTGAACTGATTCGCTATCAATCTGGCGAGATTGATATGACCAATAGAGTTCAACTGGAATACTACCAGAAGCTGATTAAAGAGAATCCAGATCAAATCAAGGCGCAAGCTCTACTCGGTTCTTATGTCTATTCGTTTAATACTCGCCAAGCACCTTTCGATAACCTGAAAGTTCGTCAGGCATTGAGTATGGCGGTGAACCGCGAGATCTTAGTTGATAAAATCACAGGGCAAGGTGAACCAGAAGCATACAGTGTCACACCAAATAATATTCCAAACTACCAAGCACCAAAGTCAGACTTTAAACATTTAGATGCCAAGCAAAGACTGAGTAAAGCAAAGCAACTTCTTGAAGAAGCCGGTTACGGCAAAGAAAAACCACTTGAGTTTACGTTGACCTATAACACCAGCGAGAACCACAAGAAGATTGCACTGGCCATCGCTTCAATGTGGAAGCCACTGGGTGTGAAGGTTAAATTAGAAAACATGGAGTGGAAAGCTTATGTCGCAGCAAAAAGCTCAGGCGACTACCAACTGGCTCGCTCTTGGGCGTTTGGAGACTACCCAGAACCGTCTGCTCTGCTTGAGGGTTTTACCTGCGGGCACACCGCCAATGAAAGCGGCTATTGCAATCCAGAATTCGATAATTTGATAAAGCAAGCAAGCCTAATAACTAAGCAAGATGAGCGCTTCAAAGTGTACCAACAAGCCGAAGTGCTACTCAATGAATCTGCTGTCGTTATCCCTCTTTATCACTACAACCATACTCGCTTAGTTCGTAACTCCTTGAAAGGTTTACCAGTGAATAATCCGAAAGGAAACATCTACGCGAAAGACTTATATTTCGTGGCGGGACAATAAAATGGTATGGCAACATCCATACAATAAGTACAAGTAACGCTTTAGTTACCCGAATAAACAATGGTTAATTGGCTGTAAGAAAGAGGCTAGCGAATTAGTCCAATCATCAAAGACACCGAGCTCAATACTCGGTGTTTTTTTATATCTGCCCCAGTTAATTCTCCTAATACCTATTGCGTCGATATTTCCCCGCTCAACCCGAAAACTCTGCTTTTAATTCGTACGACTAAAGTATATGTTATTGGTAAGTAACATAGTTGTTGCAGTACAACATAAGAATAAAAAGGACTAAAAATGAGCAGTAGTCAAAATGGAAAGCGCGACGTAACCCTGCGTTTTTTAGCGGAGCCCGGAGATGTAAACTTTGGTGGTAAAGTTCACGGTGGTGCCGTGATGAAATGGATCGATTTAGCAGCATACGCTTGTTCAGCAGGTTGGAGTGGCAAATACTGTATTACGGCCTATGCCGGTGGTATTCGTTTTGTTGCGCCGATCCACGTAGGTAACTTGGTCGAAGTCAGTGCAAAAGTCATCTACACAGGTTCCTCTTCAATGCATATCGCGATTGATGTACAAGCCAGCGACCCCAAAAACCTTAAGAACCGCCTAACGACCCACTGTATTGTTATCATGGTTGCGGTTGATGAAAACGGCTTACCAACCAAAGTGCCAGAGTGGGTACCAGAAACCCAAGAAGATATTGAGTTACGCGACTCTGCCGTTCGCCTCATGAACATGCGTAAAGAGATTGGCGAAGAGATGGAAGCGCACGTCAAATATCTGAAATAAATCTTAGGGTTACACACTTAACCATTGAGTGTGTAACTTCACTTTCTCTGTTCTTTCATTGTTCAAGTCATGAGTCTGTAAAATATTATAATTGTAATAAAGTCGTCATTTAGCTCTGCTTAAATACTGCCATCTATCATGGACACGACTGTATTTCTGGAGCACCTCTTGAGCGTTACGCGCACTACTTTGAGTGAATCAACCCTAAACAATCTTAAGGCAGTTGAGTATCAATGGGTAAGAACCCTTTACGTAGAAGGCTACAACAACGAAGAGATCAATCACTATATTCAAACCTGTTTTGGTGGCGATAATACCTTCGCAGACCTCTTTAGACGCGTCGCATTAGACCAAGAGAGTATCTACGTTCTACTGCAACACCTTGGTTGCGCTCCTTCCAACAGAGAATTCTAACCTAATAGATTTCAGGCGTTTATATATAGCAAACTATTGATAAGCGCCTACTCCCCTTACTGATTTCACTTTCAAACTGACTTGCCAGACAATTTTTATGCAACATTAATCACTGTTACATGGCTTTCATTGAAGTCTTCCGCAGTGAGCTTTGACCAAAGTATCAATTCCCATTCGTCTATTTATACTGACTGTACAACTAGAGGGTATGATGATCGACTGATGAGTATTGTTATCAAAACAATGTGCAAAGCATCTCTTCTCACACAAGCCAAGAAGCTCTTGAAGAGCGGTAAGGTCATCTGAAAAGACCGAATTTTTTCAGATATAAAAAAACCCAAGTAAATACCTGGGTTAGAGTTACAAAAACCACTAATCATTGAATAGCGTAAGGAACCTGATTAGTAGCCAGCTATGCGTAACCTGAGGGTTATTTTTATTACTGATCGGCGGCCAAACCAAAATGATGTAATAAAAATGCCAATATAGAGCGACTTTGCGGTCGCTCTTTGTCTTTCTTATAAGCCCTAGCTTATCCTTTTACACCACCTGCCGTCAAACCACCAACTAACCAACGTTGTGCTAATAGGAAGACGATAGTGATAGGAAGTGCCGATAATACTGCTGCTGCCGCAAAGTCACCCCATAGGTAGTTTTGTGGGTATAGATACTGCTGCATACCAACCGCTAGCGTGTAAGAGTTCACGTCTGAAAGCAGGATAGATGCAACCGGAACCTCACCGACAACACCGATAAACGATAGAATAAATACTACCGCTAGAATAGGCACTGACAGTGGCAATAGTACCAAACGGAATGCTTGCCACGGCGTCGCACCATCGAGTGCTGCCGCTTCTTCTAGAGAAGTATCAATCGTTTCAAAGTAACCTTTGATTGTCCAAACGTGCAGTGCAATACCCCCTAGGTAAGAGAAGATAAGACCACCGTGTGTGTTCAAGCCTAAGAAAGGAATGTACTGACCTAGTTTGTCGAACAAAGCGTAGATTGCAACCAGTGCAAGTACCGCTGGGAACATCTGGAAAATCATCATCGCTTTTAGAATCGTCTCTTTGCCTTTAAAGCGCATACGAGCGAATGCGTAAGCCGATGTTGTAGACAGTGCCACAATCAGGATTGATGTGATACCTGCAACTTTTACTGAGTTCCATAGCCAAGTTAATACTGGGAATGGAGGTGGTGTTACCGAGCCGTCTGCGTTAGTTACTGGGATACCCAGTGCCAGTTTCCAGTGCTCCAGTGATGGGTTCTCTGGAATCAAGCTACCTGTTGCAAAGTTACCTTCACGGAACGAGATCGCGATGATCATCAGTAGTGGGAAGATAATCAGTGCTAGGAAGCACCACAGCGCAATATGCGTTGCCCACACTCGGTATTTCAGGCTTTTACCTTGTACCATAGCCATTGTCGTGCTCCTTAATCTTGAGACAGTTTAGTGAAACGAAGGTTTAGTAACGCTAGGGCACCTACTAGTAGGAAGATAAGCGTTGCGATTGCACTTGCTAGACCGAAGTCTTGACCGCCGCCGCCTTCAAACGCGATTCGGTACGTGTAGCTTACAAGCAAGTCTGTGTAACCCGCAGGTTCAGAAGTACCAATCATGTTTGGACCACCGTTCGTCAACAGCTGAATCATTACGAAGTTGTTGAAGTTAAATGCGAATGCTGCAATCAGTAGCGGTGTTAGTGGTTTAATCATCAACGGGAACGTAATGCGCTTGAAGTTATCGATGAAGTTAGCACCATCAATCGCAGACGCTTCGTATAGATCATCAGGAATCGCCTTCAATAGACCCATACACAGGATCATCATGTAAGGGAAACCTAACCATGTGTTTACGATAAGCACCATCGTTTTCGCTAGGATTGGGTCAGAGAACCAGTTCGGCTTAAGACCGAAGATGCTCTCTAACACCATGTTAATTTCGCCAAAGCTTTGGTTAAACAAACCTTTAAAGATAAGGATTGAGATAAACGCTGGAACTGCATAAGGCAGAATCAGTAGAACACGGTATACAGCACGGCCTTTCAGCTCCTCCCACTGTACGATGTTCGCAAGAATCAAACCGATCGCTAGAGTGAAGGCTACCGTACAAATCGAGAAGACAACTGTCCAAATAAAGATGCTGATGAAAGGTTCTTTGATGCCTTCATCTTTCCAAACACGCTCAAAGTTAGCCGTACCGATTTCAACCACGAAGCCCGGAGAGATGGTGTTACCAATGAATGCACCATTCTCATCAACAGGTTGGTAGAAACCTACTTCCATATTGGGTTTTAGAGTCTCACCCGTTTCGTTGTTGTATAGCGTTTCGCCATCGTCTTGCATTGTGTAAAGCGGAACCACAGCAGCAAACTTACGTAGGCCGCTCATGCGGATGTCTTCACCTGATGGTAGGTGGAAATCAACAGCACTGATTGCAGTACGATTTTGGATAATTGTTTTGATTTTCTCTTTTTCGCCTTGAGCAGAGTCGATCGCTTTCAGATCCATCTCACTGACGTTCAAACCGCCTAACGAGAACTCTTCAGTTGCGAGAAGTTGCTCACCATCTTCAACCACGATTTGGTGGCCGTTGTCTGTTTTGTACAGAGTAAATGGGAAGCTTTCACCGCTTTGGAACGTACGGTCCAGTAGGACAGTTTGCGTACGTTCTAGCGAAAGTTGGTTTTTTGCACTGTAGTTAGTGAACGCAAGACCGACGGTATAAGCCAAAGGGAAGAGAATGAAAAGGATCATTCCGGCAATACCAGGGTAGATATAACGGTGTGCGTAAGTTTTCTTGCTACCGAAAACGTAAAGAGCTAAAGCCGTTAGGATCACCGTAAGCAACGCGAATGCGAGCTCACCGCGAGAATACATTAGGATGGTAGCGTAGCCATTGATTAAGCCAACGCTACCAAGCAATCCCCACTTAATGAAGACGCTTTTACTTCCTGGAAGGCTTGTTGGTGCTTGAATAGCATCTGTACCTTGAACTGACTGCATAGAGGAACCTGCTAGCGATATATAAAATAGAAAAGTAAGGAGGGGTTACCCCCTCCTTAAAAGGGTGTTTCGTCGATATTATTTAGTCATGCGTGTTTCAGCGGCTTTAAGTGCTTGGTCTACAGTTTGACGACCGTCAACCACGTTACCAATTGCCTCTTCCATGCTGTACCAGAACGTTGTGAACTGAGGGATGTTAGGCATGATTTCGCCGTTCATCGCGTTGTCCATTGTCGCCGCGATACGAGTATCGCTATCTAGTTGGCGTTGGAAAGAGTTAAGCGCTACAGCACCTAGTGGCTTGTCGTCATTTAGGCTCTTCAGACCTTCGTCAGTCAGCAGGTAGTTTTCCATGAACTCAACCGCTAGGTCACGGTTTGGAGAAGCCGTGCTGATACCACCAGCCCATACACCAACGAAAGGTTTAGATGCTTTACCGTTGAATTTAGGTAGTGTTGCAACACCGTAATCTACGCCAGATTTCTCGATGTTTGCCCAGCCCCAAGGACCGTTGATTGTCATTGCAACGTTACCAGCAACGAACTCAGACTCTGCTACAGAGTAGTCCATATCTGCAGAGATCACTTTGTCTTTAACCATTTTCTCGATAAAGCCAAGAGACTTCTGAACACCGTCGTTCGCTACACCTGCATCTTTGATGTCGTAACCTTCAGCCGTTTGTTTAAATGCGTAACCGCCGTCAGCTGCTAGTAGAGGCCATGTGAAGTAAGCACCGCCACGTAGAGGCCACATGATCGCTTTTTTGCCATCTTTTTGAAGCTCAGCGTTTAGTGCTGGGATCTCTTCCCAAGACTTAGGTGGGTTAGGAACAAGAGCTTTGTTGTAAATTAGAGAAACTGACTCAACTGCTACTGGGTATGCAATTGTTTTACCTTTGTAAGACACTGCGTCCCATGCGAAGTCTACGATACCTTCTTTGGTCTCTTTAGAAGGTTTGATATCCGCAAGAAGACCCGCTTCTGCAAAACCACCGAAACGGTCATGTGCGTAGAAAATCATGTCTGGGCCGTCACCCGCAGCTGCAACTTGAGAGAATTTCTCTTCTAGTTTGTCTGGGAAAGCGACCGTAACTTTTACGCCTGTATCTTCTTCAAAGCGTTTACCTACTTCTGCCATGCCTTCGTAAGCTTTATCACCACCTACCCAGATTGTTAGTTGACCTTCTTCGATAGCAGCGTTTGCACCGAAAGAACCCAGAGCAACTAATGTACCTAGAGCTACAGCGCTTAGAGCGTTTTTCATGTTAATATCCTTTTTATATTTATACGTAGGGCGCATTCATTTAAGACGAGCCAGTTTTCGTTAGATATGATCTGAAAAAACCGTCTTAAGCTCATCATCCTAGCCACTACGCCCCAGCTATTATGGCTTAAATTCGTGATCACCATCGGGTCGGATTAGAGAGCAAAATCACAAAAACCGTAAGCACCGTGATCAACATCACCGTTGTCCGGTGAATTTATTTGAAGTGGATCGCCTATTACGTTTCACCCCCTTTATCTACTCCTCCCCTCCTACTCCCCCTCGTTAATTTTCCATTAGGAGGATGTACTCTTTCTTGGATTAACCGAAACTGCAGTCATCCAAGAGTGGATAGTAAGAACCCTTTACCGGCAATTGTTTGTTGCTTCTATATAGACCGAACAATATATGTTGGCTTGCATTGCCCGCTTTTGTCTTAAATTAAGCATCAAGCTAAACCAGTGATGGCATCACGGGGGAGGTTTAGCTTGATGTGGGGGAAAGAGACATCTGCTTGGCTATGAGGGTGTGTTTGGGTGTATTGACGATCTGTTGAAACCACCAAACACACCCGTTTTTTCTTACACACTCAATGCTTACCAATTCCTACAGTTACTGCTGACCCAATAATTTCTTATAATGATAAGCAGTAAGTTTTAAAATTTGATCGATCGAGGACGAGCTAGATGGCGAGTGTCACGTTAAAAAACGTTTATAAATCATATGGTGATGTACAGATTTCTAAGGACGTAAACTTAGAGATCAACGAAGGTGAATTTGTAGTATTCGTTGGACCATCAGGTTGTGGTAAATCGACACTATTACGCTGTATCGCAGGTCTAGAAGATATCACTTCAGGTGATTTGTACATTGGCGACGAGCGTATGAACGACGTTGAGCCATCTAAGCGTGGCGTGGGCATGGTATTCCAATCTTACGCTCTATACCCTCACCTAAACCTTTACGACAACATGTCTTTCGGTCTTAAGCTTGCGAAAGCAGACAAGGCTGAGATCGACAAACGTGTTGAGCATGCTGCTGAAATCCTACAGCTAGGTCACCTATTAGAGCGTCAGCCAAAAGCGCTTTCAGGTGGTCAACGTCAGCGTGTTGCTATCGGTCGTACTTTGGTTTCTCAACCAAATGTATTCCTACTAGATGAGCCTCTATCTAACCTAGATGCGGCGCTACGTGTTCAGATGCGTTCTCAAATCACTAAGCTACAACGTCAGCTTGGTTGTACCATGATTTACGTAACGCATGACCAAGTAGAAGCAATGACGATGGCAGACAAAATCGTTGTTCTTGATGGCGGTTACGTTTCTCAAGTGGGTAAACCTCTGGAACTGTACCACTACCCTAAAAACCGCTTTGTTGCAGGCTTCATCGGTTCACCTAAGATGAACTTCATGTCGGTTCACATCGAAGCAGTGGAGTCTGAGCGTGTCATGGTTCAACTGTCCAACGGCATGACTTTCTGGGTCCCAGTCGATGGCACGACAGTTAACGTTGGCGACCGTATGTCACTGGGGGTTCGCCCTGAACACTTGCTGTCTGCAGAAAACGGCGATGCAACCATCGAAGGCGAAGTGATGATTGTTGAGAAGCTAGGCAACGAAACTCAGGTTTACCTAAACCTAGAAAGTGCAGATGCTGACGTTATCTTCCGTCAACCAGATACATTAGACGTTGAAGCAGGAGACAAGCTTGCTATCGGTATCCCAGCACACCGTTGTCACCTGTTCCACAGCGACGGTAAAGCATGTCGTCGTCTGTACGTAGAGAAAGGTACAGAGTAAACCTCGACTGTAGATTTAAACATATATTGCCCTATCAAAATCCCTCCTCGTGAGGGATTTTCTTTATCTTAAAGACAGGCTTTGAAAGTCCAACCAGCGCCCACAAAAAAGGTTCATCGCGGCTTTCCGGGGAAAGCCGCTTTTATCTTCAAGAAGAAGTAGTCAGTATCTCGATAACCATACCCCATTCGCTTGATTAGCTTTATCTTGTTGTTTATCCCTTCAAGCGTGCAGGTATTTAACGGATAACTTGCCGATGCGATAACCCCGTGAAGATATGGTCTGAGTTTTCGTGCGAACTCTTTTAATGGCTTAATCCCACTCTCTTGCACTTGTTCCCACCACGCGTCCCAGAGCTCCTTAGCGCGCCCTTCTGATTCACAATACCAAAGCTCTTTGAGTTGAGCTCCGAGTATATAAGTGGTCATTAAGTCCTTATTGATATTCAATATTTCAGTAAGATAGCTTTCTTGGCGTGTATTTAAGTTGCCTCTATTTTTCAGCAGTACCCAGCGTGAACGCTTCACCCATTGCCTCGCTTTTTTGTCTTGCTTAAGTTTGTTGGCTTGGTCGACTCTAACTCTATCCATCACCTCGCGACCGAACTTAGCGACAACATGGAATAAGTCGTAAACGATTTTTGCGTTCGGACAGTGTGCTTGAACTTCAAGATCGAAAGCCGTATTCATGTCCATCGCGACGGCTTCGATATTTATCCCATGCTCGCCTAATTGCTCGAAGAACGGTCGTATGTCTTTGCGGCTACGACCTAATCCTATCCAAATGACTTGGTGAGTCTTAGCATCAGCGATGACCGTGGCATATCGATGTCCTTTAAAGATGGCGAACTCGTCCATGACGAGTTGCCTTAGGTCTTCCCATTTTATTGACGGTACAACTTGTCTAAGCCGGCGTTTATCTATCTCTTTAATTGTGTGCCAATGAACGCTCGTTAACTGGGAGATATGCTTAATAGGGAGAAGAGGTAATAGTTGTTCTATATAGCTTTTTAGGCGCTTCGTTATGCGAGCATAAGGCTCTAACCAAGATAGAGACTCTGTTTTTATGCCGCAGTCGCGACACTTAATCCTTCGAGTTTGAACGGAAAGTTCAACTGGAACACCGAGTAACATGGCATCCTTTACATGACGCCATTGATACTCATGGATAGCTTCGTCTTCAAGACCACAGAGGCATTTAGCTTCAGAGTTAGGTTTAAGAGTAAGGGTAATAAGTGTTGCTGTCTGGTGAGACTTTACTATTTGAAAGCCTTCCCAGAATGAAGATAGGAAAGTATGATTCGGCATGGAAACGGTAGTTTGTGTATGATTTTTGTTTGGCGACTAAACCATATCACTTACTACCGTTTTTGTTTTAAGTTCCCGCTAATCCGCGATGAACCACAAAAAAGGCCCAGCACTCGCTAGACCTTTGTCATTCTTCAGGGGTTTCCCCAAACACCTGCCCAGTTAGTGGATTGGTGTGTTCTTTTGGTTGAACTTACCGAAGTGCTCTTCCAGTACTTCTGGTGTGAGTTTACCTTCCGCTTCTAGACGTTTAAGCTCAGCAACAACGGCTTTTTGCTCTTCTAGTGACGGTAGTTTCACTTCTGGCTCGTCGCCCATCTCTTGAGACATAAGCTCAAGTTCTTTTTCAAAATCGCTCATGATTCTTTTTTACCTAAACATTAATACTAAGACAATTTTACTCATTTCTAGGCAATGATGCTAGGTGCTTTGGCCTTACCCTGTAAACCGAGACAAGGCCAATACGCAAATCAATATTTTAAAACTAAAAGCTTAAAGCTTAAATGAGCCAACCATCTTATCAAGACGAGAAGAGAGCAGGCGTAACTCTTGGCTTGCATCAGCTAATTGTTCAGCTGTACCCGTCGTAACTTCGTTGATTGCGTTGATCTCTTCAATGTTCTGATTGATGGTGTGAACCACTGTTGATTGTTCTTCCGTCGCTGTCGCCACCTGAGTGTTGCGATCTGTGATGTCTAGGATGCGATCAGAGATACCCCCTAACACTTCAACCGCTTCATCGGAAGCTGTTACACCTTCCAGCGTAATGATCTTACCGGAACTCATTGCCGTCACTGCGTCTTTCGCATCGCTCTGCAGCTGGTTAATCATCTTCTGAATCTCTTCCGTTGAATCTGCAGTACGACTTGCTAGGTTACGAACCTCATCTGCTACGACCGCAAAGCCACGACCTTGCTCACCAGCACGCGCCGCTTCAATCGCTGCGTTGAGTGCCAGAAGGTTAGTCTGTTCAGAAATGTCACGAATGACACCAAGAATAGAGCCAATGTCTTGAGTGGTAGATGCTAGCTGCTCGATCACCTGACCTGTGCTCTCAATGTCTTGAGCCAGTCGGCTGATTGCATCTTTCGCTTTGTTCACCACTTCACGACCAACTTCAGTGTTGTCAGATGCTTGGGTCGCTGTTTCTGCTGCGGTTGCCGCGTTAGACGCGATTTCGCTGATGGTCATCCCCATTTGGTTGATTGCTGCTACTACTTGAATGGTTTGATCACGCTGCTCTTGGCTGTTGTCATGCGTAATGTGCGCTTTGCTTGATACGCTTTCCGCCGCAACTTGAAGCGCTTGGCTGGTTTCGCACACCTCTTTCATCGATAAGTGAATTTTTTCAATAAAGCCATTAAAGCCTGCAGATAACTGTGCAATCTCGTCATTGCCTTTGACTTCAATACGCTGCGATAGGTCGCCATCACCTTTACCTAGGTCAGTAAAGCGCTCTGAAAGCAGTTTAATTGGCTTGGTAATACTGTTTGCCAATAGGAAGCCCATGAGGATAAACACTAAAGCAACAATCACCGTCATGATCAGCATCTTCTGTGCGGTTGCATCCAGTTCAGCAAATACTTCAGACGTTGGGACCACACCGATAACAAACCAGTCCATTGATGCAACATAAAGGCTTGCAACAAACAGCTCTTGGCCTTGGAACTGAGTCGTTATCAAGTTAAAGCCCGACTTGTTCAGCAACTGGCTTGCTTGCGCGCCGTATAATTGCTGTAGAGATGAATCGCTGCGCGCTCTGTCACGGTGAATTTGTACATCACCTTGACTATCGGTTAGAAAGACAAAACCCGTATTCTCAATCTTAAAGCTGTTTAACAAGTGAACCATGTCATCCATCGACTTAGACAATCCAGACATCGCTTTGCCAGTAGATTGCTGATAGTTCGCGAACATCTTCACTTCGCCATTCGCTTCTTGGAACATGCTCACCATGGTCGGCTGACCAGATTGGGTAAAGCCAAAGAACCAGCCATCTTGTTGTTGGTTAAGTTGGCGTAAAAAGCCATTTTGGTTCCAATAGTAAGCCGTTTCGCGGTTTGCTACCGAGGCGTCGTTTAACTGATACTGGTTACGAACGTTATTAAGCTGTTTCACTAGCTTGGCTTCAACTTCGGCATCGCGATAAGTGGACTCAATCGCATCTGCAATGAACTCATTCGATGCAACTTGTTCAGCCGCAAGCAAAAGTTGCGATACTTCACGGTCGATTTCGCCATTGATGCGCTCGAGTAAGCCAGGAAGCTCGATATCCACCAAGCGGTGACTTAATACATCTCTAGCTTGGCGCTGAGCCATTACACCAACGATGATCGTTGACGCCAGTACCGCGAAAGTAATTCCGGCAACCACTTTCTGCTTAATACTCATTGAATTTAAATTGAACATCTCTCTACACCTAAATTTGGCAAGTAAACTTGCAACTCACTTACATCGGCTGATTATGAATAAGCTTTAGGGAATGGCGACACTCAAGCCACAAACGCCAATGACCTTTAAGCAAACGTTTGGAGCAACAAATATTGCGCCCAATATGCGTGTAAATGTCACTAAAAAGCTGAACAACAAGGTGCCTTTCTGTCGAAAAAACAGCAATTATTTTAATTTTCACGGCTGAATTGGATGCAAAACCACCAATCAAAATCAGTTCTCTGTCAGTTCTCAATATTCTGCGGAACTTTTGGCTAGATTTTCTAACCAAGTAGCTAATACACTGTGATTACACAGAAAACTTCAATTTTGATACAAGATACGCCGAGACAACGTCATGCATTCAAACGCGTTCAACACACTGAAAACTTATCTAGAGGCTCAAATCATCGGACAACAAGAGCTGGTGAAACAACTAATGGTTGCACTGCTCGCTGATGGTCATATTCTGGTTGAGGGGCCACCCGGTCTAGCAAAGACTCGCGCCGTTAAGTCACTTGCAGACTGCGTTGAAGGAGACTTCCACCGTATTCAATTTACCCCAGACTTATTACCTGCCGATCTAACCGGGACAGATATCTTCCGTCCTGAAACTGGTGACTTTACCTTTCAGGCAGGACCAATATTTAACTCTTTAATTCTTGCCGATGAGATCAACCGAGCGCCAGCGAAGGTACAAGCCGCAATGCTCGAAGCAATGGCAGAAAAACAAGTGACTGCTGGGCGCAAGACGTACCCACTACCAGAGCTTTTTCTCGTCATGGCGACGCAAAACCCGATTGAGCAAGAAGGTACCTACCCGTTACCAGAAGCACAGCTCGACCGCTTTTTATTGCACCTTGATGTCGCTTACCCAGATATGGAAAGCGAACTAGCCATTCTTCGCTTAAATCGAGGAGAGGCGCAAGGCCAAGCACTGACTCAGCCCGAACCCATGCCGCAACAAGCCGTATTTGAAGCGAGACAAGAAGTGCTGAATGTGCACATGGCTGAGAGCATTGAGCAGTATATTGTGAGACTGGTTATGGCAACTCGTCAGCCAGAGAAATACAGCCCACAGCTTGCTCAATGGTTAGATATGGGGGTTAGTCCTCGTGCCACCATTGCGCTTGATCGCTGCGCGCGTGCTCACGCTTGGCTATCTGGCCGAGACTATGTCACGCCTGAAGACGTACAAACGATGGCCTTCCCTGTGCTACGCCACCGTCTATTGCGCAGCTACCATGCACAAGCTGAAGGCATTACACCGAATCAGGTAATCACTCAACTTATCTCACTTGTTGGCAGCGCGTAGTTTTTAGCATGAATCAGCAACTCCCTCGGCACAGTAACGGCGTGTTACTCAGCTTAGATGAACTTTTGCAATATAAAGCTCAAGCGATTCGTTGGTTGCCACCAGCAAAAAGCCTGTGGTCGCAGCTCAACGGACAACATGAAAGCCGCAGTAAAGGCAGAGGCATGAACTTTTCAGAAGTTCGTCAATACCAAGCTGGCGATGACATTCGCAGTATTGATTGGCGCGTCACGGCCCGCACCGGTAAGCCGCACACTAAGCTATTTTCTGAAGAGCGGGAGCAACCCGTCATCCTCTATTTGGATATGTCGAATAGCATGATGTTTGGGTCGACCCTTATGTTAAAGTCGGTTCAACTTGCCCATCTCACTAGTCAACTCTGCTGGCTGACGATCGCTGGCAAAGACCGAATAGGTGCTGTTATCGATGATGGTCAGACGCTAACAGAGATCAAACCGAGCGCCAGCCATCAAGCGCCATTGCGTATCTTGCAGCAGTTAATTGCGATTAATAACCAATCTGTGCAATCGTCTAGGCTTGCTTGTCAGACAGATTTTGCAATGGCACTCAAGTCATTGAACCGACTCAGCCCTAAAGGCAGCGACATAATTTTCTTAAGCGATTTCAATCGTTATAGAGATAGTGACTACTCACTATTAAATCAGATACGTCAACACAACAAGATGCGATTTGTTCACTTCTATGATCCTTTAGAGCAAGGGAATACCAACTTTAAAGGCATGAAGCATGTCAGCGATGGTGAGCGAACTCAATGGTTTAACTTCTCTTCAAAAGCAGAGAAGAACAAGCTAAAGACCGCTTTTGAAGAACATCAACGACAGATCAAGGATCTCTGCTTACGTCTTGCTATTCCTTATAGCTCAATCACCAGTGCAGAGCCCTTGATGAAGCAAATTTCAGGGGGCAAGCATGACGCCTAAATTAGACCTCAGCCCCGTTATTACACCCGAAGCGCCATATTGGTGGCCACTCGCTTGGGGTTGGTGGAGCCTTGCTATCGCAATTATCGCACTCGTTGTGATTGGTCGAATGCTTTACAAAAAATATAAGCAGGAGCGCAAGGTTCAAAACATCGCTCTAACCAAACTGACGCAGAATCCTGAGCTTTCACCCGCAGAGGCGCTCACAACAGTTCGTCAAGCGGCAATGAGCTACTTCTCAAGAGAAGCGATCGCCTCTTTGCAGGGAGAACAGTGGTATCAGTTTCTTGATGCGCAGTTAAAGTCACCTCGTTTTGTTGACCATAGCGAGGTGTGGCAACAAACTCTATATCAAAGCGAGCAGGTTGCAATCGATCCCTCAACGCGCGACATGCTAGTCGATGACTGCATCTATTGGGTTCGCCATGCACTGCCACCGAAGAGAGTTCAATTATGAGTAGTCTATTGAATATTGAATTTGTGTGGTGGTGGTTGTTTTTACTACTGCCGTTACCACTGCTTGTACTTCGTTTTGCGCCTGCTGCTAAGCCGACAGACACGCTGACACTGCCCTTTTTACCTAGCAATACCAACGGTAAAGCGCCTAGCACTCGCCTACCTAAAGTTATAGCTTCGTTGATATGGCTGATGTTGATTACGGCCAGTGCCAGACCTGTCTGGTTCGGCGAGCCGGTTGAGTTTCAACCTAAGCACCGTGATTTGATGTTGGTGGTCGATCTCTCTTACTCAATGAGCCAAGAGGATATGGCGCTTAATGGCGAGTACATCGATCGCTTGTCAGCGGTAAAGCGCGTACTTAGTGACTTCATTGATAAACGTAAAGGAGATCGCGTCGGATTAGTTCTATTTGCCGATCATGCTTATCTCCAAACACCTCTGACACTCGACAGAAGCACACTCAGCCAGCAGCTTAATCAAGCAGTGTTAAGACTTATCGGCACTCAAACAGCGATTGGTGACGGCATCGGCCTTGCTACCAAAACTTTCGTCGACAGCGATGCGCCACAACGAGTGATGATCTTGCTCAGTGATGGCAGTAATACTGCTGGTGTTCTCGACCCGCTTGAAGCTGCGGATATTGCCAAGAAGTTCGATACCACCATTTACACCGTTGGCGTGGGCGCTGGCGAAATGGTGGTCAAAGAGTTCTTCATGTCACGTAAGGTGAATACTGCCGAAGACCTAGATGAAAGAACTCTGATGGACATAGCAGAGCGAACCGGAGGCCAATACTTCCGAGCGCGTGACAGCCAAGATTTGGCGACCATCTATGACACGATTAATAGTTTAGAGCCAATATCAGGCGCAACTAAGGTATGGCGCCCACAGCAAGAGTGGTTCCACTGGCCGCTTACAGTTGCTGTCGCTCTATCACTGATTTTGTTAGTCATTAGGAGAAACAATGTCTAACTTTACCTTTATCTATCCAGCTTGGTTGCTCGCTTTGTTTGCGCTGCCTGTGATTTTGATGCTAGTACGTCGTAACCGAAAGCAAGGCTTACTTGCACCACACATAGCACAATATCTAGACCCAGCGAAAGCAACCTACTCACGCAGCAAACTATCACTTTTCTCAATCTGGTGGGTCATCACCATCATCGCGTTGGCGGGCCCGAGCTTTAGCGCCAGCGAACGCCCAAGCTTTGAAAAGACGCAAGCGCGAGTTTTGATCATGGATATGTCGATGTCGATGTACGCCACCGACGTCAAACCTAACCGATTAACCCAAGCTCGTTACAAGGCGTTGGATCTGCTCTCTCAATGGCGTGAAGGAGTAACAGGTATGGTCGCTTACGCGGGTGACGCTTATACTGTCAGCCCTCTTACTACCGACAGCGCGACCATCGCAAACTTCGTCCCTAACCTGTCACCAGATATTATGCCTTATCAAGGTGCTGATGCAGCCAAGGCGGTTGAGCGAAGTATCGAGATGCTGCAACGCACCAACGTCTCCCAGGGCGATCTGGTATTGATCGCTGACGACATCGACGACAACGAGAAAAGAGCGATCAATGACCTACTTTCTGGTACACCTTGGCGCTTGTCAGTTTTAGCCGTTGGCAGTCGAGCTGGTTCACCGATTACGCTGAGCAATGGTTCCATGCTCACTCAAGATTCAGGTCAAACCGTAATCGCCAAAAGTGACATCGGCAACATGCGTTCGATCAGCCAGTCTAACCAAGGTGCGTTTGCTTTGGTACAAGCTGACAACTCAGATATAGAGACAATCACTCAATTTATTGAATCTCATAGCCTGAGTGCTGAAGTGGAGAAGACAACACAAGGTGTGACTAGCCGCGTAAACCACGGCTTTTGGCTACTGCCATTGATTCTCTTTCCTGCGTTGGGGCTGTTTCGACCGGGCGTGATTTGGAGCGTGCTAGGCTTTGCGTTATTGGCGACTCAGCCAAACCCAGCATTCGCTAACCCTTGGCTTACTGATGATCAGATAGCCCATCAATACTATGAACAAGGTGACTTTGAGCAAGCAGCAAAACTGTTTACTGATCCTGAATGGAAAGGAGTCGCTCAATATCAAGCCGGACAATATCAAGAGGCAGAAAACACACTGTCTGCGTTAGATACAGAGCGTGCGCGCTACAACCACGCCAATGCTCTCGCACAGCAAGGGAAGTTCGAACCCGCCATTGACGAGTACAAACGCATCCTTAAGGACAACCCAAACCACACTTTTGCTAAAAGCAATTTAGAGCTTCTGGAGCAACAGCAACAGCAACAGCAACAGCAACAGCAAGATGATGATCAGAGCCAATCTCAAGATCAAGCGGACCAGCAAGGTCAGCAAGGTCAGCAAGGTCAGCAAGGTCAGCAAGGTCAGCAAGGTCAGCAAGGTCAGCAAGGTCAGCAAGGTCAGCAAGGAGAAAATGACCAAAACAAGGGAAGCTCGTCAAGCCCCCAAGACCAGTCACAACAATCGGCTTCAGATTCGAGTAGAGAACAGTCTCAGCCATCAGCAAACCAACAACAAAGCAGCAGCAGCAGTGGTGACGACCAAACATCATCGTCTGAACAGGAGCTATCGCAGGAAAACGGTAGCAATGCTAATCAAACCAAAGCTGATGAAGAGGATGAAAAACAAGGTTCAAGCGCCTCGGCTACGCCGACTGCAGCCCAGCAACAAGAGTCTGATTCCGAAGATTCGCCGCAAATGGCACATGCTCAACCCTCAGAAGCTTCGCAAGACCCAGACCGTAAAAAACTTGAGCAAGTCGAGAGCGCGCGCGACCCAAGCCGCTTGCTTCGAGCTCAAATGATGTTACAAGCGCAACAACAAGGCGCTCCGAATAACCAATCGAAAAAGTGGTAACCATGCAACGTATTCATACACCATTTTTGACACTGCTGTTCTCACTTCTCATGAGTGTTTTCAGTAGCCATACAGCCTACGCAGCGACAGCCGTTGCCAGTGTTAGTGAGAATCAAGTTACTCAAGACGAAGTATTTCTATTAAGAGTTTCAACCGATGAAAAAGTGAGCTCAGACGCTTTGGACCTGACTGCGCTTGAAAGTGACTTTTACATTGGCAGGCCAAACTTTGGTTCTTCGATTCGCATCATCAATGGCAGCCGCACCGTTTCAAGCGAATGGACCATCACCCTTGCACCACTGCGTCTGGGTAAGTTAACCATTCCAGCCTTTGATATCGAAGGAGCACAAACTCAACCGATTGAAATCAATGTCGCTCAGAACAGAGCCGCACCCACACAAGATCAGATGGCTGAGTTCAAACTCGACCTGAATAGAGATTCCCTTTATGTTGGTGAAGTGGCGATTTTGGATGTAAAACTGATCATCAAGGCTGACCCAAGACGCTTGCAAGATCCGCGCATTGATCCACCGAGCTCTTCGAGCCTAAAGGTTGAACCTATTGGTGAATCAAAACAGTACCAAGATGTATACCATGGCAAAGAGGTGACGGTCGTTCAGCAGAGCTTTGAGATATCGTCAGATACTGCGGGTAAGTTTGAGTTGCGCGGGCCAAAGTTGACAGGTGCGGTGGTCTACTCTGCTAACAACTCAAACAAGACGCGTCTGTTTCAGCTCGATACGCCCGTTCAAACGCTACCAGTTGAGGTATTGTCCATTCCGGGCGATGCACAAGGTGATTGGTTGCCAACGACTGACTTAAGCGTCGATCAAGTATGGAGCATTAACGATACTAGGCTCACTCGCTCCCCAGAACAATTAGATCTAGAAGCCGGTGATGCCTTAACACGCACCATTACTGTGAGTGCTAAGGGCATTAAAGCTCACCAGTTGCCAAGTGTTAATGTTCAGTACCCAAATAGCGTACGCGTTTATGAGGAGAAGCCACAGTTTGGCAAGACAGACTCCGGAGACAATCTTGTTGTCTATAAACAGGTATTGATTCCAAAATCAGCAGGTACTATCGAACTTCCGGGGTTTGAACAAGCTTGGTTTAACACTGAAACCAAACAGAAAGCCACTAGCCAAATTAAAGGGCTAACCTTAAGCGTCACTGGTAACAACGATGCACCAGTGCAGGCTCCAACTTCAGCAGACAAGCCAAATAAGGTTGAAGTAGTAACAACTTACCAACCAGGTATTTGGCCTTACCTAACGGCGCTTTTTGCCTTATTGTGGCTATTCACTTCTGTATTTGCCTTAAGCCTATGGCGTAAAAAAGGTTCAACGAACACCGTGACACCGAAAGTCGTAGGCAAAGATGAGACCCAAGCTGAGCTTATCGACGCAGTTCAGAGAAAAGATGCACTAATGGCAAGCGCCAAACTCAGTCAGTGGCAACAAGAGAACCCAGATCTTTCGCAACAGCACCTTGATACAGTGAAGAAAGAGATCGACAAACTCAACCAACACCTATTTGGTCCGCAAGCGGATGGTGGGGCTGGTTGGTCACCAAACACGGCCATTAACGCTATTAATGCAGCCAACCGTAATCGTACAGCAAAAACAAGTGACCAACTTGCGGCTTTATAGCTTGTCGTTAGAAGCTTAAATACAGATAAAACTAAGCCCCTGAGTTCAAGGTAGACTCAGGGGCTTTTCTATGGTTCATCGCGGCTTTCCGGGGAAAGCCGCTTTTATCTTCAAGAAGAAGTAGTCAGTATCTCGATAACCATACCCCATTCGCTTGATTAGCTTTATCTTGTTGTTTATCCCTTCAAGCGTGCAGGTATTTAACGGATAACTTGCCGATGCGATAACCCCGTGAAGATATGGTCTGAGTTTTCGTGCGAACTCTTTTAATGGCTTAATCCCACTCTCTTGCACTTGTTCCCACCACGCGTCCCAGAGCTCCTTAGCGCGCCCTTCTGATTCACAATACCAAAGCTCTTTGAGTTGAGCTCCGAGTATATAAGTGGTCATTAAGTCCTTATTGATATTCAATATTTCAGTAAGATAGCTTTCTTGGCGTGTATTTAAGTTGCCTCTATTTTTCAGCAGTACCCAGCGTGAACGCTTCACCCATTGCCTCGCTTTTTTGTCTTGCTTAAGTTTGTTGGCTTGGTCGACTCTAACTCTATCCATCACCTCGCGACCGAACTTAGCGACAACATGGAATAAGTCGTAAACGATTTTTGCGTTCGGACAGTGTGCTTGAACTTCAAGATCGAAAGCCGTATTCATGTCCATCGCGACGGCTTCGATATTTATCCCATGCTCGCCTAATTGCTCGAAGAACGGTCGTATGTCTTTGCGGCTACGACCTAATCCTATCCAAATGACTTGGTGAGTCTTAGCATCAGCGATGACCGTGGCATATCGATGTCCTTTAAAGATGGCGAACTCGTCCATGACGAGTTGCCTTAGGTCTTCCCATTTTATTGACGGTACAACTTGTCTAAGCCGGCGTTTATCTATCTCTTTAATTGTGTGCCAATGAACGCTCGTTAACTGGGAGATATGCTTAATAGGGAGAAGAGGTAATAGTTGTTCTATATAGCTTTTTAGGCGCTTCGTTATGCGAGCATAAGGCTCTAACCAAGATAGAGACTCTGTTTTTATGCCGCAGTCGCGACACTTAATCCTTCGAGTTTGAACGGAAAGTTCAACTGGAACACCGAGTAACATGGCATCCTTTACATGACGCCATTGATACTCATGGATAGCTTCGTCTTCAAGACCACAGAGGCATTTAGCTTCAGAGTTAGGTTTAAGAGTAAGGGTAATAAGTGTTGCTGTCTGGTGAGACTTTACTATTTGAAAGCCTTCCCAGAATGAAGATAGGAAAGTATGATTCGGCATGGAAACGGTAGTTTGTGTATGATTTTTGTTTGGCGACTAAACCATATCACTTACTACCGTTTTTGTTTTAAGTTCCCGCTAATCCGCGATGAACCTTTTCTATTAGGCCATATAATCTAACAAGCTAGTGCTTGGCTAATAAAATGTCGCCTCAAGCTGGCTATTTTCAAATGCTGATACTACACGATTCCGTCCTCGGTCTTTGGCTTGATACAGCGCCTTATCTGCCATGTCATAGAGTAAGTCAAAATCAAGACAATCCAAGCTCGCACTCAAAGAGGCAAAACCCACCGAGGCAGTTAAGTAATCGCTGGTTGAACTCTCACAGTGCGGAATTTGCGCCTCCTCGATACAGCGTCTGATACTGTCTGCACGCTGCTTGGTTTCGCTGTCACAAGTATCTACCATCAACAACATAAATTCTTCGCCACCGATACGGCAGAAGGTGTCATTCTCATGCAGAATATGGTCGCTTAAAATTTTTCCAACCGAACGTAGTGCAGAGTCCCCCTCCGTATGACCATAAACACTGTTGTACAATCCGAAATGATCTAAATCGAGCAAGATCAAGCCAAACACGACCTTCTCATTGGGTCTGCTTGGTTCAAAATGGGTGGAATTCAGATTTTCCAATACCTGTGCCAACATACGACGATTACCTAGGCGCGTCAGGGGGTCCAACTTAGAGATAACATCCAACTGCTCATTGGCCAGTTGCAGCTCTAAGGTGCGCTTTTTCACCTCTTCCTCTAACCTTTCGTTGAGTTCTTTAAGCTCTTCCTGCGCCATGGTTCTTTGCAAAGCTTCCGCCAGACTTGATGCGAAAATGCGAATCACTTCTCGAAGCTGAGAGGTTAATGAACTGCGCGTTAGCAGGTTATCCGCGGCAATAAAAGCAATCGGCACACCAGTATTACTGGTGAGTAGTGTCATCGCCGTCCAACCGACTCCGACGATTTTGTAGTCATGATAGATAGGCACTGACTCTTCAAAAGCGACTTCGTTAGGACGCGATCTTGCTGCGGCAACAATGTCACGTTCAACCAGATCTGAGTGATAGTAGGACTCATCGACTATGTTACCTTGAATGTCAGTACCCCAAGTTCCCTGCATGTAGGAACACTCTTTATCGGTTAAGAACACGGCTAGACGATCAATACCAAGATGTTGAATAGCAAAGCTTACCGCCGATTTGCACACCGCACTCACGTTGTCACAACGGGATAACTCCACCATGCTAGAGTGCAACATGCGGATATTCTGCTCTTGACGTTTGCGAATGTAGATCTGAGAAAGTAGCGAGCCAAAAGACTCCAACATCTGTCTTTGATAACCGGTTATTGGGGCGCGATTAATATAGTTGTCCATCGCTATCCAACCAACTGGCTTACCCCCTTCTCTCAAGATCAGCATCCCATTCCAACCCTGCCCCACCACTTGACCTGCGGTATAAAGCGGCGCTTGTTCGATGATCACTAAATTGGTGTGGTCGTCAGAAAGCGCTTCAATGTACTCGCTCTCCAATTGGTGGAGATCATACTGAGTATGATGCTCGCTGTTGGTTTTACCGTTTTCATCAGTACCGTAAGTACCACTAAAGCAGCGTTTCTTCATATCAAGCAACATAAAAATGGCGCGATCAAAGCCGAGACGATCTCTGACGGCTTCAACCGAAGCTCTGTATAGAGCATCTAACGAATCTGGATTAGAAAGATCTAACGCCACTTGATGAACGAGCTTCATGTTCTCGACAAACTGCTCTCTGAGCTTAATTTCATCGAGGTACTGTGCTTCACGAGTGTCTCTATTTTTTATTTCGCTTGCCGCATTTTTTTCTGCACGAATGCACTGCCACCTCGCCGCGGCCAATTGCAGCACATCTCCTCCATCGCGAAAGGTTTGATTCGCTCTGTCAGCGGCGCAATTTTGAATAATGAGATAGGTTCGACAACTCGGACAGTTGTCTAGCATCAAGATAAAAGATTCACCACCGAGGGCATCAAAATGATCCCAATTACAGGTATTGATCGTCATTGGCAAAACGCCATCAGCAGTATCAAACTGAGAAACCCACGTCCAAAAAGTCGCAGGGTAATCATTTAGACTGGTAAGCTCACCACACTGGTATATCGGTGTGCGATTAGAGATGGAAGCCGGCTCGACAAATATACCAATACCGTGCGGGTCTAATAGATGAGACAAATATTCAAACAGAGAATCAGCTAAAAGGCGGTGGTCGCGAGTGGAAGATATTTGTTTTGCAAAGGCTTTTACTGGCACGACATTCCATCCAATGGTTGTAAGAATGTAGCAAAAATACCTAAGCCTGAATATGCAATCAATCCAAGACAAAATGAGATGTTAAGCGTCTCGCAATTTCCTATTTTCCTTTATCACAAGCTTGAGAAGCGCTACAAAAATGGGATTTTCTGCCCAAATTTTCATCGACAAAATGACTTTCTTCGATACACAAAAAAGCCCCACAAATGAGTGGGGCAAAAGTCCATCGCTTATTATTGTAGTGATATGCCAGTAAATTAAGCGCGGTGATGGCAAAGGTTAAAATTAACCAAAGTCACCATTTACATAACCCTTAGTACGGTCGTCTTTCGGGTCACTGAAAATAACTTGTGTGTCATCGTGCTCAACCAGTTCACCCATTAGGAAGAATGCAGTGCGGTCTGAAATACGACGAGCTTGTTGCATTGAGTGAGTAACGATAACGATGGTGTAGTTCTTTTTCAGATCTTCCATCAGCTCTTCGATCTTGTGTGTTGCAATTGGATCCAGTGCCGATGTAGGTTCATCCATCAAAATCACATCTGGTTCCATTGCGATAGTACGAGCAATACATAGACGCTGCTGCTGACCACCCGACAGACCAAATGCGTGAGATTTCAAACGATCTTTCACCTCATCCCAAAGTGCGGCACCACGCAGTGATCGCTCTACGACTTCATCAATGTACTTCTTATCTTTGATACCTTGAGCGCGCAGACCGTATGCCACGTTCTCGTAAATGCTCATTGGGAATGGGTTCGGCTTTTGGAAAACCATACCAACACGGATACGTAGGTCAGCAACATCGATGTCACCATAGATGTTCGTACCATCCATATCTAGCTTGCCCTTAATCGTCACGCCTTCGATTAGGTCGTTCATGCGGTTCAGGCAACGTAGTAGTGTTGATTTACCACAACCTGATGGACCAATCAGAGCTGTTACTTGGCGCGTTGGAATTGGTAGGTTGATAGATTTAAGTGCTTGGTTTTCGCCGTAAAACAGATCTAGGTTTTCAATATCAAATTTGTTCATGTTCTTAATCTCTAAATTCTTAAATTCGTGTCTAACTTGATGCTTTGTCAGTGGGCTCTACTTGGAGCCCTGTACTAAGGGCATTTCACTGTTCTATGCCCAGAAGTCGTTAGTACGTTGCTGTGTTAAAGCGTCTTGCAATTAGTTTTGTGACCATGTTGATCAGAAGAACAAGCACAATCAGGACTGTCGCTGTACCGTAAGCTTGGTTCCACTCATCAATGGTGAACAGCTCGGTAGTTAGCTTATATAAGTGAACCGTTAGGGTACGACCCGAATCCATTAGAGATTCTGGAATACGTGCCACCATACCTGCTGTTAAGAAAACAGGTGCTGATTCACCGATTACACGACCAATACTAAGAATGACCGAAGTTAAGATACCTGGCATCGCGCTCGGCAAGATTAAGCGCCAGATAGTGTAGATTTTTGAAGCGCCAAGGCCATAAGAACCTTCGCGGTATGTTTGTGGTACCGCCATCAATGCTTCTTCTGTAGTACGGATGATTACAGGAAGAATCAGGATACTTAGTGTTAGGGCGCCCGATAGAATCGAGAAGCCAAGACCAAGAATCGATACGAAGAAAGTCATACCAAACAGACCAAAGATGATCGATGGAATACCCGCCAATGATTCAGTACAGAAGCGAATAACTTTCACCAAACGACTCCCTACTTTCGCGTATTCCGTTAGGTAGATTGCCGTCATGATACCGAGTGGTGCTGCCACCGCAATCGAAGCGATAACCATGTAGATGGTAGCAACGATCATTGGGAAGATACCGTGTTCAGTACCTGTACGTGTGTAGTTGTCCGTAATGAAGTTCCAATCTACGTGCTGTAAGCCGTTAGAAAGGATGTACCAGATGATCCAAAATAGGAAACCGACTGTGACAGCCGCTGCTGCCCAGATAAAGGCATTTAAAATGTTGTCTTTATTCTGGCGAGACTGTTTTAATTTTACACGATCCATTTTTTCCACCTTCCGCTTACTTTGCTTTTTCGCGGTTTAGATAAAGTAGAGCACCATTTAGCATCATGATGAACACTAGAAGTACCACACCCGTTGCGTACAGAGCGTTAGCATGAACACCACTTGCGTACGACATTTCAATCGCGATGTTTGCTGTTAGTGTACGAGCAGAGTCCAAAATGCCTTCAGGCATCGCTGGGGCGTTACCCATAACCATGATGATTGCCATGGTTTCACCCAATGCACGACCGATACCTAGAATCACACCTGTCATGATGCCCGAACGAGCAGCAGGAACGAGAAGTTTAAAGATGGTAAAGATCTTAGAAGCACCAAGCGCTAGAGAGCCTTCTTTGTATGCGCGAGGTACCGCGCGAATCGACGTCTCAGATACTGTGATAACAGTCGGTAGAATCATGATACCCAGAACAATAATACCCGCCAGGATAGTGTTACCCGCTGGTACTGAGAAAATGTTCTGAATCATTGGAACGATAATGACAAGGCCGAAGAAGCCGTAAACCACCGAAGGGATACCAGCTAGAAGCTCAACCGCAGGGCGGATGATGTCAGCTAAACGCTTTGGTGCGATTTCAGCGATAAAGATAGCGGTCAAAACACCAACCGGTACACCCACGACAACCGCGCCTAACGTTGAAACGATAGAAGCAACAATCATGGTTGCAACACCATAAAGTGCTGGTGGCAGCCAGTTTTGGCCTAAAACGATGCCCGAGACGCCCGCTTCTTGGAATGCTGGGATACTCTCTCGAACGATGAAGTATGCGATAACTGCTAATGATACGATGCCGATTACAGCACTCGTTAGGAACAAGCCGTGGAAGATGCGCTCTTTCCAGTCAACGCGGCGTTTTTCGCGTAGGCCTGGCTTGCTGATCGCTTTTGCGTCAGTAGTCATAAGCTTTTCACTATTTGTTGCGATGGTCATAAAAATCTCACGGTTCTTGGCAATGGCGTCGAACACAATGGATAGAAAAGGCTCAGCCCGAAACGTTAGGCTGAGCAAACTTTAGAGTCCGGATAGGATTAGTTAACTGAGATGTAACCTTTTTGGTCAACTAGCGCTTGCGCGTCGTCAGTTAGCATCCAGTCTAGGAATTTTTGAGTTTCAGCTGATGGCTTGCCTTCTTTGTAAAGAACAAGGAATGGACGAGCAACTTTGTAAGAACCGTTCTTCACATTGTCTACAGAAGCTTGGATGCCATCAATTGGAAGTGCATTTACAGATGAATCAACCGTACCTAGAGAGATGTAGCCGATTGCGTATGGGTTAGAAGCAACCATTGTCTTCAGTGCACCGTTACCATTAGCAACTTGAGCACGTTGAGAGATTGCAGAAACTTTTTTACCAGAAATCTTCATTTTTAGAGACATAATGTCTTCGAATGCGCCACGAGTACCAGAAGCCGTGTCACGAGTGATAGCAACGATTGGCTTGTCTGCACCGCCAACGTCTTTCCAGTTTGTTACTTCACCTTTGTAGATTGCAGTAACTTGCTCTGCTGTTAGGCCTGACAGCTTGTTTTGTGGGTTTACAACAACCGCGATACCGTCTAAAGCAACTGCTTGTTCTTTTAACGCTGGCTCCTTTTCAGACTCTTTTAGGTTGCGAGAAGACATGCCTAGGTCAGCAGAACCGTTCTTCGCAGCTTTAACACCTGCAGATGAACCAGGACCTTGAACTTCGATAAATACGTTCGGGTTTGTCTTCATGTATGTTTCAGAGAAAACTTCCATCAGTGGAGTTACGCTGCTAGAACCCACTGCAGAGATAGTTTCTTTAGCTGAAGCTGTATTAACTGTTAGTGCGCCTAGTAGTGCTATTGCACCGATAACTGTCTTTTTCATCACAATTTCCTTAAGTGGCGTTATTGCCGTTGTGTTTTACTTGAACGGTGCTCACTTTAAGTTTCGAATATGACAGTTGTGTTTCAGTAAATTGAAGCCTATGTGACAACTGAAATTTTTGTCTTTATATCACTCCCCTCTTTTGTCACTTCATTACTAAGCCTTTGTTCCGAAAGTACTCTTTCCTAGAATAAGTAAGCCAATTAAACCTACATATCTTTTTCACTCTTCTGTAATATGTCGCATAACTCACAATAATCATCAATATAAGTGAGTGATTAATCAGCATATTGATTACTAAATGTAATTCAACACGGATCGCACATAACAAAATGTAATCTTTTATTGATTGAAGTGTCAGTCTCATTAGTTAGAATTCGGTTTCAACACAATTAAATAATAATAATTCTCAATTACGCATTACCAAGAGGACCTATTCATGCGCCAGTCACTCAGCGGCTTATCCATTAAAATACAAATTTTACTCCCCGTGCTTTTCTCTGTCGTGCTACTGCTAACCGGAGTCATTATAGGGGGTGAGAAACTTGAAGAAGCTTTCCAAGATGTTTCAACAGCAACAGACAACCTGATTGTCCATAAAGAAGAGCTCAGCGACATTGTCGATAATAGCTATGGTATGCGTATTAAAGCTATTTACAGCCTATTTAACCCTGACGATGTCTCGACGTTAATCGACACACTAAATCAAAAGCGCAACGAGAATACGCAACTGCTTAACTCACTTAACACTGTGCCTGGACTGCAGGATGAGGTAGCAGCAATGCGCAAGGCAATGGGTCACTATGTCGACTTCTCTCGCTCGACCATGCTTCCTTTACTAAAAATCAAACACGGTAATGGCGTTCCACCAAGCGGCTTTGATACCCAATATCAAATCGCGACTGACCAATATCGTCACGCCGGTAATGAAATGGTAAAAGCGATCAATGATTTATCTAAACAACTCAATCATATTGCGCTAAAAGAGGTTGAGACAAACGGCGCGAAACATGACACCACATTGACGTCATCCAAAATCGGCCTTGTCGTCATTCTATCTATTGCGCTAGTCATTAGCTGGACCCTAGCGGGTGTGATTGTGACACCTATCCGCGAGCTTCAACAAACCATGCGTGAAGTCGCTAAAGGCAATCTATTGGTGAAAGCAAAAGCCGAAGGCAACAACGAGATCACTCATTTGGCTCATGACGTTAACCAAACCGTTGATCAACTTCGTGAAACCGTCGGTTCACTATCCCGCATCAGTATTGAGGTGGCGTCTGCATCAACAGAACTTGCTGCAGTGATGACTCAATCTAGTGTCAATTCTGATCAAGAGAAGCAAGAAGTTGAACAAGTAGCCTCGGCAGTTAACCAATTGGAATCGACAGCAACTGAAGTGTCATCCAACGCTCAACAAGCCGACAATGCTTCAAGTCAAGCTAGCCAACTGACAACACAAAGCTTAAACATGTTTGAAGAGAGCGCGCGTGCAAGCGAAAAAATGTCTGATCAATTAAACAAAGCCGCGGATGTCGTTACCTCTTTGAAAGAGCAATCAGAACAAATTGGTAAAGTCATCGAAGTTATTGAAAGTATCTCTGAGCAGACTAACCTACTCGCACTTAACGCGGCGATTGAAGCGGCTCGTGCAGGTGAAAGTGGCCGTGGTTTTGCCGTGGTAGCAGATGAAGTTCGTATGCTTGCGGCACGTACTCAAGAGTCGACCAAAGAGATCCAGACGATTATTGAAGAGCTACAGACTCAATCTGGCCAAGCAAATGAAAGTATGCACTCAAGCCTAGCTATGCTTGAAGATAGCCAAGCACTTGCGACTAAGGTGAGCAGCTCTCTGAGTGACATCAACAACGCGATAGCCGACCTAAACAGTATTAATACTCAAGTTGCAACAGCATCCGAAGAGCAAAAACAGGTAACTTCAGACATCAACAATAACTTGAGCACGATTTATGAGCTGGTAAGCCAAAACGTCACTGGTATTACTCAATCTGCAGCCGCGGCTCATGAACTGTCTGGGCTATCAGAACGACAGAAGCAGGCACTGAATCACTTTAAGGTGTAGAGAATAAAGAAAGGTTTACATAAAAAAGCACCGCCGTATTGGCGGTGCTTTCACGTAACGTTCAGCTTATTGATCTTCATCGGTTACCAACAAAACCGAAAAAGTGCTAGACGGTGCGTATTCGTAGACCTCACCATTGACAGAGTCAAAAGCGATAACTTGTGAACCATTACCATGTGGAGTGCTGCTCCATATATAACCAGCTAGATCGCCAGCTTCTAGGTTATAGCCACTCGCAAATGCGGTTCCATTCAACGCGGGCCCATAACAAGCATGCTCTGTTAGTGCGACTAACTCCTTAATGTTCGGTAGTCGCCAGTTCTTTTTACCGCCAAACTCATATAATGCATGATTGCCATTTTCATCGCGAATCTGTTTTGCAGTAAGTAGTGCACTTTGCCATGTCACTTTATCAGCTTCGCCAGAACAAGCTTCACTACTCTTGTCCCATGTAGTACCTACTGGGCACCGCATCCAAGTTAGACCCGTTTTAAGGTCTGTCACAATACCAGTATCAGAGTAGGTGTATCGTGTGTTGGGCGCAGATTTAGAAAAATCAACAGAACATTCTTGAGCTGCGAAAGCCATCTGAGAAACTAACGCTAAGGATAATACCGGAATAAGTTTTTTCATCTTACTGACCCTTTACTGCAACTAGACGAATTGGAAATTGGTAAGAAGTACCACTATCTTGATCAGCTTTATCTGTGTAGATTTGATCAAAACTAATATTGCCTCGGTAGTCTCCTCTGGTTACGATAAATGCAAAGTATTTTGCAGCGTCTTCACCTAGCACTGAATAATTTACGTAACTAAAATCATGAACCCACATAGAGCCGGCTTCTATATCAGGACTTCCTACTCCTTGATTCGGGAAATAAGTATGGTTTAAGCCGTATAATTCACCGTCAGAGTCTCGCTCAGTCTCACCGAAATCTAATATATCGTATAATTCTAGATAGGTAGGCAAACGCCATTCATTTACACCACATAGCGCTTGTTGATTAATATGCGCTGCATACTGGCTCGTTGAACAGATTTCATCACCAGCAGCCACACAACCTACAGCAGCCAAATCTTCAGAATATGGCTTAAAGGTATCTGACTCGTAAACAAACGTGCGGTCTTTAAACTGTACTGAGTTTGTATCAGCACTCTTATTTTCCCAAATAAGCCCTGTTCTTTCGTCCAAAGTACATGACCACTCCGTTGCATCTGCAGCTAAAGCTGCACCTTTATCGTCAAGTTTTACAAATTTGAAGCCAGCACCCGTTGTTGCTTGTAGGTCGTCTATATCAAATCCATACTCTGCATCCTGGCCAGGGTAATCTGCCTGAGCTTCCGCAACGTCGCTAGCACCGTCAGCAAAGTGCAGCACTGCACCCGTGTCATTCGAGCCTGATGTTTGACCAGCAACAAGAGATAGCTCTTGAGTAAATGCTGTAGTTTCAGCCGCTGATAGTAAACCTGACACAAGAGATTTGTTCTCGTAACTCAACTTTTTAGCGACCAGAGCGACGCCTTGAGTCATTTCCTCCACTTTCATCTCAGTAAGTAGTGCAATAGTATTCTGCTCAAGATTGGTTAGCTCATTTACCATGGGATCAGACATCACTGTATCGGTCAACGAGACACCCGCACTTGCTACTTGCGCTTTGACAATCTCATCAGCTTGGGCAACTGTTTTTCCGTCGATAACTAACCCCGCCACCAAAGTCGTAACTGCATTAATAGAATTACCAGTTGCTAAACCTTGACCCGGAGTGGCAATACGCAGTGTTTTGCCCGAACCGGCATCGACTTCTGCAAGAATGGTGCTATTGAGAATGTTTTTATTTGTCGAATTCAGCGAATATTGACCTGTATTGTCACTCTTCGCACTTGGCTCATTACTATCACATACAAAGTTTTGGTTTAAATCGATGCAAACAGGAGTATCAAGTAGAGAACCTTGTGCACGAATAGTACCAGCAACGTCGTAAGTTGGCGCCGCTGAGTCACTACCAGAGCCACCACCACAGCCAACAAGGGCAAGCGATACAGCAATGAAAGAATATTGTAACTTCATAGATTTATCTTCTTTTAATTAATAGTTTGTGGCTTATCGAGAGCGAATCACTCTCACCATTGATAGCATTAGCAGGACCAACAAACCCAAAGGTGAACCACTACCACCTGAGCTACCGCTACTGCTTTCATTAGTGGTATCAGTGTTGCACTGATACTGAGCAAAGTGACTCACACCCCACTCTTTCAAGACCCCAGAATTTCCTGAAACACGATCAGAAATTTCAAGGCGCCAAGTTCCCCAGCTCGGCTCACCGACAAGTTCTTTTAACTCGTCGTCATACTGAGCTGTGAAATAACCTTTAAAACCATTACTGCTGCTTGATTGGTGGTTAAGTAGCACCACCGACTTACCTTGAGGAGAAATCAATTTGACATACAGATCTTCGAGCGAGGCATGTTCGATATTCAGATAGACTGCAAAAGTGTCGTCAATCGTGACTTCTTTATCAGACAAATTTTGAACATAAATTTTGTCACCCAGCTCTGGGAGCGTTGAATTTGACACGGTTGGCGGCGTGGTTAACTTTGGAAGACCATTCACCAACTTAGTGCTACTGGCCCATTGGTGTGTTTTTAGATCTTGACCAAATTGATAGTCTAGTGAGATTTCAGAATCGAATTGCACACCGCAAGCCAAGTTAGAAGGCAATGAAACGCTCATACTTGATGAATCAGACACAGTTTGATCAATGTCGAAAACCGACTCATTATTCAGTCGCCATTGACCTTTTACTGTCGCTTGACGACCATTTTGTGCCAGATGAACAGTGACATCATCGCCTTCCCCGATATAGCGATTATCGTGGCGAACCACAAAAGGAGGCTTCAATAAGTTGTGTTGATTAAAGCTATCAGTAAGTAATTGAGCGTACTCTTTGTTTGGAAACAGTGCGTTAGCAGCAAATACTGTCGACTCAGCTAGATCATGCATTTTTACCCCACGACCAACACCATAAAGCCCTTCAACAACAATGGCGTCGAACTCACGGAAAACGCTATCTGTGCCATCGCCATAACGTTCTACAGCAGCTTTTAACGCTTGGAAAAGCGGAGTTGACCAAAGTTCGTCACCAAGCTCCCCTCCCACACTCACGTGGGCTGGGTATTCTGCTCGTTCAAAGTAGCGCGCGCGCTGATTCCACAAACTGCGAGTAGTACGACGGACACCAAACAAGCCATCCCAGTTAAACACGGTATCCAACTCGAACTCTTGTCCACGACGAGAAGCGTCTAAGTATTGGGAACGATAGCTCGCACTACCAGCCCAATAGTCACCGACACCTTCACCGATAGCACCAGTATGACCGTAAGCCCAGTCCGGTACGGCTTGGTAATGAATACCGTGCCCAAGCTCGTGCAAAACAACATCTGAATCAATAGCATCTGGTGAAGCTCCGCCAATACCAAAAGTAACCACTCGCGGGCCGTAATAGTAGGATGAGTTGTCTAGAGATAACCCTCTGGCATCAAAGCGCAACGGATCATCAAATAGTTGATAAGACAAACTTTCTAGATACTTCAAAGACGTATCAAGGTGATAAAAAGCCATAATTTGTGGAAAGGCATCATCACCAAAACGAACACTTTCAATGGCTTCAGCACTATCGAACGATTGAACACCTTCAGAACTCAAGAAACCAGAAGTGTCCCGAACCGGCTCTCCTCCGTCAGAGGGCACAGTGATCAACGCGGTAATATCAACCTGGTTCAGCCTTGAATTAGAGAGATAATAGCGACCACCAGACTGAAGAACCTCAATGGGCTTAGTTACATATTCGATTGGTTGGGGGTATTCTGAAACCAAAGACCAAGTCGATGTCGGAGCCTCTTGTTGCTGCATCGTTCTTAAATCGGGGGCAAATAGAGATACATCAACATTCACCAAATTTCCCGAGCTCAGTGTTGGTGGCTCTTCCGCTTCAAGAGTGCGTGGCGCTTCCAATTCGGCAGCCACGGTAGGGGTACCCGACCTTAATATTGTATCTTCAAAACTCTTAAATACGCGTACAACGCGTTGTGTCTTATCGGTAGTTACGACGACTGTGCGCTGCGGCTGATATTCACCGTTGACCCAAACATTAAAATTGAAATGCTCGCCTAACTGCGATTCTGTTTTGTAGCGAAATACAAAATCGCCAAACTCAGAATAATTGGAATCGAGGTAGCTTTTGACTGCTGCCTGATCGTTTAACACAACGTTGGCTGAAGGGTAGTCCCACTCAGCAGCTTGAACGATCGGAGCGCACACTAGAACAAGTGATATTGCTAATGGCTTTAGTTTCATAATTCTACCTTAGAACTGATATTTGGCTTGTACAGTGAAGTAACGTCCAGGCTCCGTAGAGTAGTGCTTGTTGGAGTCGATGATGCCCGCTACGTCTTGGTATCGGATGTACTCTTTGTCAAACAGGTTGATGACGTTTGCAGAAACGTCTAGACCAAAGTTCCAGGAATAACTAATGCCCATATCGACGGTTGCCCAACCAGCCGTAGTAGCACAATCTACAGCTAGACCAATATCAGTTTCACATTCCGGCACATCATCCATTGCTTGCGCCCAATTCAACATGGTGTAAGCAGAAAGAGATTCATTGTCGTAGTTCAATGCGACGTTTCCTTCCCATGGAGTCAATGTTCGGATCTTCTCACCCTCGTCATTTTCTCCATCAACAAAGCCCAGTTTGGTAGTGATACTCCAAGATTCACTCAAACGTTGTGCGGCTGTTGCTTCAAAACCATAGGTTTCGACCCCACTAACATTCTGATATTGCTTGTAATACATCCCATTGTTACTCAGATCAGGGGAAGACGTTATCTGCTTAATATCAATGAAATCTTCAAATTTTTGATAGAAAACAGCGGCATAAAGCACTGTCTGACCATTGTCGAACTTACTCCCCAGTTCAAACGAATCGCTGGTCTCTTTATCAAGATCTTCGTTCGGCACAATTTCAAACGGTGTAATCGGCACGAAATCATGGTTCTGGTAACCGTAAATCTTGTCGTAAGTCGGTGCTCGGAAACCATGGTTATAGGAAATATATGAGTTCAGTGAATCGGTAACTTGGTAAGCGAGAGACAAACTTGGTGACAACTCACCTGTGGTTTTATCGCTTACTTTATACCCTTCAATTGAACTATCTGAGTCTGGTGTAATTTGGTGGATATCAATGCGAGCGCCCGCTGTAATTGTCCAACGATTTACTTCAATTACATCTCTAAGATGCGCAGCAAAAACATAAGATCGCGCAGACGCAAAAGGTTTTGCATCTTTCTGGGTAAGACCGTTCCAGTCGAGGATTTGTGAGTTACTTGGTCGCTCATGAAAAGTAGTGTCGAAGCTCACACCATACGAGAGCGTATGAGAGAAACCCAAACCTGAGAAAGAACTGATAAAGTCAGCATCTGCACCGATAACTTCATCTGTGAAGTGACGATCGTCGATCAATCTACGAAATGCAGTAATGTTACCTTGCTCTTGCGAAATAAGAGCATTCACCGCTTCATCGGCTACTGTATTGCGCCAATAAATTTTGGTATCGAGTTCTTCAAACCAAGAGTTTGTTGGGAAATACTCAGCCCCAATATATGCAGTGTAAGACTCTGTATAAGCTTGTTGGTCGAACTCTTCTGTTTTCCACTCACCATCTTTTTGAATTTTGGCCAAACCTTCTTGCCTACCAAGATTTTCTTTGTAGTAATCTACCTTGGCTTTGAACATAAGATCATCTTCTGCCCAGTAATTCAAAGTGTAAGCACCACTAACACCATCAATGTCGCGTTTGTACAAATTTTCGTCGTAATTACGCGTTTCTCCTCCTTCCCAATATGCAAGATTGATCAAGCTTTCAAAGCTTCCTGTACGAAACGCAAGCCTAGTTGAACCTCTGTATTTATCGCTTACCCCTGTATAAGTGCCCGAAACGTCGCTGTAAAAGTCGCTATCTTTAAGATAGTCCCCTGGTTGTTTCGTTTTAACAACGACAACTCCGCCAATAGCCCCAGAACCATGCACCGAAGAGCTTGCGCCTTTAACAATCTCAATACTGTCTATGTCAGCAAGGTCAAACGAATTACGGCCTACTTTGTCGTTGATGTCGTTTGCACCAAAACCATCCGAAGATTTAATTCCATCTTTAACCACTAAAATGCGATTGCCTGTCATACCACGGATTGTAATATTCTGAGGCCTGCCTGCCCCACCACTCACGCTGACACCCGGTTCATTTTTGATTACATCGTAAAGCTCGGTCGCGCCGGTTTTTTCGATCTGTTCGCCATCAACTACCGCTACTGAACCAGCCACTTCAGATAGGGGTTGTTCGATTTTGTTCGCAGTAACTACGACTTCCTCAAACTGGAAAACCTCGGATTCGGCGTGCACGACGTTGGCAGCAAGTACACTCAGTACTGCTGCAGAAAGGGGTGAAAGCTTCATTTACTGCTCCGCTTTAGTATTTTTATGCGTAAGTGATAATAGGAATGCGTATTCGAACGCTTGTTGTGATAAAGACTGCCGTCTATCACTCGAATGACCTTGGCTAAAGTTGGTCGACAACAAGTAGGGACCACTTGCTGTCGTCAAAGATTGCAACTTGGCTTGATACTTAGCGCCTTCCCAATAGGGAACCCGTCGATCATTGAAACCAACACTGATCAAAACAGGTGGATAGCCAGCTTTGGAAAGATTGGAATATGGGTCATAAGCCCTCATAGCTGAAAGTTCAGACTCTTTATGAGGGTCACCCCACTCCGCATACTGTTGAGCAGTTAAAGGCAACGTCTCATCCGACATACTGTTGATCACATCCACAAATGGGACCTTGAGGGTAGCGCCAGCAAATACTTCAGGGGCTTCATTTAAGGCTCCTGCAACTAAGGTGCCTCCAGCACTTGAACCCATTGCCAATATATCTCGTTCGCCTTGTTGAAAGTTTTGGAGTGCTCTAGCTGCAGCAACGAAATCAGCGATACTGTTCGATTTGTTTATGCCTTTACCAGATAGATACCATTGTTCACCTTTAAAGCCTCCGCCTCTTACATGAGCAACAGCGTAGATGACACCACGGTCGAGTAAGCTGATGGTTTGTGGCATGAAGTATGGTTTCATTGTGACTCCATAAGCGCCATACCCGTATAAGACTACCGGACTCTGCTTATTCAGAAGATCTTGTCGGTAAGCGAGTGTCACTGGGACAGCCTGTCCATCATTCTCAACATTCAGAGTTTGGGTGATATACATGTCTGCTTGATAATTTGGATAGACATCTTGCCCTATCGATTCACGAGTTGCCGTTAACGTATTGAAACGTTCCCACAGACCAGGTTGGATCATAGACATGCTTCGGATATATAGCTTATTGCTGCTGTAATCTCCCACTTGGCTTACCCAAGCAACACCGCCTTCACGAGCGACGCTTTCAACCTTTATCAGCTTGTCGCTTTCATCAAAAACGTGCAGTTTTTGCTTACCTTTCAAATTGGTTTGAACCACAACACCGGAACGGAATAGGTGAAAGTTGTTGATAGCCTCATCCGCTTCAAAATTACCGAAAGAGTGCCAAGCCTTTATGTTCATAAAATCAGAACGACTTACACGATAGATCTGGAAATTTTTGCGTTGGTAATTACTATTGATGTACACATGATCGGCAGAACGATCTGCATAGTATTCAATGCCTTCTCGGCGCAGCTGAATTGGCGGTGACAACTCACCCGTGTTGAGATCGAGAAAGCGTTGTTCACTGCTGTTATCGCTGTTGCTCTGGACAACGGCGAAGTTCCTATCGCTTGTTAGGTAGGTTGAAAGCAGCCAAGCACTTTCCTGTTCTTGAAAAAGCGATGTCTCGACTCCACTTTTCAATGACTTATTGACCAAAGTATGTGGTCGCTGTGTCTTTGGTTCTTGTCTTACCAAGTACAGTGATTCCCCATCATTCGACCAAATGATAGATGGCTCAACACCAGTGATAAGAGGCGTGATTTGATTGGTCGCTAGCTCAACAATGCTAATTTGATACTGCTCAGAACCATCAAGATCTTCTGCGATAGCGAGTAGGGAATGGTCAGGGCTTAGTTTCCAGCCACCAATTTGATAATACTCGTGTTGAGCAGCGTGACGTTTGGCATCGAAAATCACAGTGGTCGCATCAACACTGCTTGGTGCACGCGACAACAGTGTGTAGTCATTCCAAGAATATTCTAAGCCATTGATTTCTTGCCAAGGTTTTTCTGAACGTTGCGGTCGGTTATCTCGCCACATGGATTGTAGCGATTCGATTTCATTCTGTAAGGTCTTCTGATACACATCAGTCGTCTCGTTCTGTTTCTTGAGATACTCCAATACACGCTCACTGCTTCTAGAATCGTCTCTCAACCAAGAGAACTGATCCGCAGCAGTCACGTTCCCAGAAATTAAAGCTGCTAAAACAAGCAGGCAACACGTTTTCATAAACCCAACAAATCCATACGCCAATTTAATAATTTTTGCGTATACTGCACCTAAATGGTAATGAGATCAATTATCATTTTCATAATTCAGTGATATGAATCTCAATTATTGTGCTCGATTGACTAAATTTACTGGTTTATTATTCTGTCTAACTATTCATTTTAAGCGTGTTAAACGATCACTTCAGTTTTTTTCACTATCATGAATTCGCTCTAGCGCCTCTACTCGTTTTATGTGTTGCTCGGTAAACAGCTCGTTTCTCAACAAAGCAACTTCCTGTGCTTGCTGATCAGCACTCAAATTTGGGTTATCCAGTATCGTCTCTCTTTGAGCAATAAACCGTTGGAAGTCGCTATCAAATTGCGCACGTTCGGCGTCTAATGCACTTAAGCGTTGTGCAGCATTTTCGCCGACAATCTCTACTCGGTTAAGGTACTTTTGCTGGTTATCTAAACTATTTTCGTGGCTAAGCAGAGTTAAGGTTAAAGTGTTTTTTTGCGTTTGTTGAACATATTCAGGTTGGAGACTTAATACCTCAAGCCACTGCATTTCAAATTCAATTGGGTCAGTATATTCTTGCCTCAGTTTCAGTTTTTCAATCGCTAGCTCACGCATTCTATTTTCATGTGCAAACAGCAACTCTTGTTCACCCGCAGTAAAGTGATAGGCCTGCTGATCCAACAACAGTTCGTGTAACTCTGTCAGTTCTTCAATGCTTAAATTAGAATAATTATTCGAAAAATCTATCTGCTCTAGCGCCGATTTGTACTCCAAATATTTTTCAAATAATCGATCATCTATCACGCTATTAGGGACGATATCATTGAAGTCAGAGACATTTTCTTTGACCTGATTGAGGTCAATATCAACCATTGCTGCCATAAAATAATCCATCGTATCTTTGGCAGAACTTTGGTCGATCTCTGTGTCACTTTGAGATTCACTCTTGAGGTGCTTTGCCGATACGGCTTGCGCTCGTGACTGGCTTTGATAAAAGACCGCACTGAGACTTCCTACAGCGATCATTGACATCAGTAGCAGTGTGGCCTTTTTCATTGATTAACTCCTTCAATAATAAAGGTTTACAAGCCCGCAAGCTTGAGGCGATTGGCGTGTTGACGATAGAGAGTGACAGGGTCTGTTTCAAAAAGGTGGTGAATCCCTAACGTCCCGTTGATTTCATCCAAGTGATTCATTTTGTAGTTGTCGCCAATCACACGACCTAAATGAGCACTGCAAGTACCCACTAGACCATCACTAGGGCCATCAAACGCTAAACCTAGAATTGTCATTGCTCCATCTGTTGGGTCGAGCAAGTTGGTAAAGGTCGACGACCCCGTCCAAGAGTAGTAGTAGACACCATTGCTCGCTTGCCATTCGCCATCTCCACACGCCGATGTCGGTACACCTTCTGGGTAATGCTGATTGAATGCTAGAGAGCCTTCTGTCGTCAGTGCTTCTAATGAAGCGAGCCCATCCTGCTCAAGGTCACTTCCGCCTGAAAGTAAGTTAATCAATGTGGTGAGGCCACCAGCCAACTTAACGGCAATCGACTCAGTAATGGATCCCTCTGTGACATTACCTCGCACCAGATCAGCAACTTTAGAACCTTTATGAACCCCACCAACACTGGTAACCGATGCTACAAGATCTGGCCTCACTGAGCCTACGTATCTTGCAGTCGGACCGCCATGACTATGGCCAACTAAGTTAACTTTCTCCGCTCCGGTGACGGCAATAATGGTTTCTACTTGCGCGAGAAGCTGCTCCCCCCTCACCTCCGAACTGTTCGTTGCAGAGACCTGAGCGACATAAACGTCAGCCCCATCTTTTGCTAGCGATTCGGGAATACCATAGAAGTAATCGACACCAGCTAGCGTATCGAAGCCAAATAACCCATGTACCAGTACAATTGGGTACTGAGTTTGTGTGTACCCTGAATGTTCCAGTGGCGCAGTACTCGTTCCAGCGTTTACACTGGCGCTTCCCATGCACAGAGCCGCCATCAGCATCATCTTTTTCAACGTCTTTCTCCTTAACTAATTAGACCTCGGATGAGTTGAAAAGCTAGGAGAGGATTTCTGAAAATAGAAATTTATAAATTAAGAATCGTGAGCAATAACGACCATTCAACATCTAAATTAAACATCAACTACTGATTCACAAGAGTGTAACCCCTACGATTCCGCCTCTATTAACACTCTGCCGCTATTACCACTCAGCAGCTTGATGACTCATATATATTTAAGACGTTGTTTTTATTAGATTTAAAATACACCCAACAACAGCGACTCATAAATACATCGCCACCCATATTCTGATGGATTCAATGTCGACCCTCGACTTTTAAAGCCCTCATACAGCTTAGATAAAAGAAAACCGCCATTAACGGCGGTTTTCTTATTTATTCATCGTCAACTTTAGGAGCGACTTTCTTTTTAGGGATAAAGACTGAATCACCCACAGCCACATTTTGGTGGAAGCTCTTATCGCGCTTGACTGGTTTCTTCGGCGTTTTCTTCACTTGTGGCTTGTTAGCCTTCTTAACAGGACCGCCTTTCTTGAAAGCAGGCTTACGAGGTTTAATACCTTTAAACTTACCTTTCAGTCCTTCAAGTACCGAGAAGGTAAGGTCTTGTTGCAGGTAAAGTTCTACACGCTTGAAGCTGTCCCAGTCTTTTGGACCAACCAAGGAGATTGCATCACCTTTATTACCAGCACGGCCAGTACGACCAACACGGTGAACGTACTCTTCCGTGTGTTTAGGCATATCAAAGTTAATCACATGACTCACGTTCGGGATATCAATACCACGAGATGCAACATCTGTCGTCACCAAGATCTTGTACACTGCACGCTCAAACTGACTCATGATCGCGTTACGTTGTGTCTGATTAAGGTTACCGCTCAATGCCACCGCTTTTAGCTTCTTCTCGTTCAGCTTTTCTGTCAGACGATCAGTATCAGCACGTGTTGCCGTGAAGATCATCACCTGACGGTATTCTGCTTCTTCCAAAACACGATCAAGAATCGCTTCTTTATGATCAAGGTGATCACATAGGTAGAATTTCTGAGTGATGTCTAGATGCTCTTCATTGGAAACACCGATTGCGATACGTTTCGGCGCATCTAGCATTTCGTTAGCAATGTCATTAACTTCCGCGTGATCCAGCGTTGCTGAGAACATCAGCGTTTGACGACGACGATGCTTAGCTGCATTAGCAATGCGGCGAAGCTCTGGAGCGAAACCCAAATCAAGCATACGGTCTGCTTCATCTAGGATCAGAGTCTCAACACCATCTAAAAATAGTGAACGATGCTCTAGGTGGTCAGCAAGACGACCTGGAGTTGCCACGATAAAACGCGGGTATTTACGCAGTGCTTTCACTTGATCGTTAAAGTTTTCACCACCAAGAATTAACGCTGCATCGTAAGATAGACCACCAAGCATACTGCGAAGTTCGCCATACACTTGCTTTGCCAACTCACGAGTTGGAGCCAAGATTACACCACGAGGATCACGGGCAGAAAACGCTTTTGTTTTTAATGCTTTGTGAATCATCGGCAGTACAAACGCCAATGTTTTGCCTGATCCTGTTTTTGATGAAGCCAATAGATCCTTACCGGCAATAGCAACAGGGATCGCTTTCTGTTGGATCTCTGTCGCTTTCTTAAAGTCATAATGTTTTAAGTTCTTCAGTAAGCGATTATCTAAGCCTAAATCTTTAAAGTGCAAAGGACTCTCCAGTCTTGATGGTATTGAACAAAATTAATTTAACGTGACATGATACCGCGAAACCTCTTTATAAGGATAGAGATCACAGAAAATTTATCATACCTTTCAGCGCGCGTTCTATCATGAATACTGCAAATTCATGTTGTGCATCATGAAGATACCGAGCTTAAAACACAGAGGCTTTTATCATTCTCATTTTTGAGAATTAAAGTGACACCTTGATAATTACATCAATAAATTGCAATTTTTCCAGAGATCACTTTTGCGCTTGAGTAATTAGTCGCTACAATCAAAGTGAAGCGACTATATGATTAAGAATGTATAGCGCATCTTTTGATGATAAATAAGCAAGGAGTTCTTATGAATAAGGTGTTAATCGCAGCTGCAGCCTCTGTGTTTGTATTGGCAGGTTGTTCTTCGGATCCAGAAGACGCGACAATGTCTGAAATGGAACAGCTATCAAATCAAGTGGCTCAACTAAGCAGTGAAGTTGAAGCACTTAAGAGTGAAAAAGCAGACGCAGAAATGAAAGCTCAAGAAGCGACTGACGCAGCGATGGCAGCGAAAGAGGAAGCTATGCGTGCCAATGAGCGTATCGACAACATCGCCAGCTCATACACTAAGTAACATAACTACTGAATAGGTCTTTCGCCACTGTTTTGCAGTGGCGTTTTTATTTGTCCCTACATAGCCTTAACCTAGTCGATTGAATTATCTCATTTAATGCCGATGGCGTAGTGAGCTGCTTGTTCCTACCATTGCTGAGTTGGTGGCGCTATCTCTACAGGCACACCGTTCTGAGCAAAAATGACAGATTTGGCTTTCGAATTAGAGATATCGGCTGCATCTAGCCACCACTTCAACTCAATAGGCATCGTTAAAGACTTTTTAGAACCATCGCTGCGAGTTAACGGCTCATGGGCCTCAATAAAGACACTACGGTCGGGCTCCAATGCCACTTTAATCGGTTCATTGATGATCGTGACCTTTTCACCCCTATCCACTTTCTCAAACAGCCATTCAATATCTTTCGGCTCCATGCGAATACAACCGGAACTGACACGTAAGCCGATACCAAAGTCTTTATTGGTTCCGTGGATAAGATAATCTCCGATACCGTAAGCTAACCTTAACGCATATTCTCCCAACGGATTGTCTGGTCCGGCAGGGACGACTGGCGGTAGCTCAATACCTTTACTCAAATACTCCTCGCGAATGGACTTCGGCGGTGTCCATGTTGGATTCGGTCGTTTCTGACTAATCGTCGTTATCATCTCTGGTGTATCCCGCCCTACTCGACCTATCCCCACAGGAAACACATGCACAAGATTTTTCTCTGGTTCGAAATAGTAAAGTCTTAACTCGGCGAGATTTATGACAATACCTTCACGTGGTGTATCAGGAAGGATAAAGCGGCTAGGGATAGTCAGCACATAACCTTCCGCAGGCAAGAATGGGTCGACACCTTTGTTGGCTGCCATTAAAGACAAAAAGCCAATATCATACTCCTTAGCGATCAGAGCTAACGTTTCTCCAGCAACCACTTCATGGTGCTGTATTCGACCAACAACATGGCTGTCACTCGGAGGTAATTCAAAAGTTGCTCCAGTGCTAAAAGCGGAATAAAAGGCAGTGGTTAGCATTAACGCAATGGCAATGCGTTTTTTTGCTGTTCGTTTTATTACTACGTTACGAAGCGTTGAACTCAAGCGGTACGACATAAACAACCCTTTTTTTATTATTATCATTTTAGATTACTGTTGAATCCTTGTCTCGACAATGCACATAAATGGTGTTTCACATACGAATCACACCATTTTCGCTACTCCCTACCTCTCAAACCCACAAATCTCGACTTGGCAAAATCGATTGCCTCTACGCTTTCAACATTTTTAGTTATTAATGATCGAACAATGGTTGGAAACGCCTCTTTTTGTGACACGCTTCTCAAGGAACACCGTTTTAACTCGCTAATATTGCCTCAACGAAACGAATTCAATTCAACAGAAACGGTAATTGAAAATTCTGTTCCTATCATTACCGCTATAAATTTGGAGAACGACGATGGCTACACCTCATATTAACGCACAAGCTGGTGATTTCGCTGAAACTGTACTGATGCCGGGCGACCCGCTTCGCGCAAAATACATTGCTGAAACATTCCTTGATGACGTGAAGCAAGTTTGTGATGTTCGTAACATGTTTGGCTACACTGGCACTTACAAAGGTAAGAAAGTTTCTGTAATGGGCCACGGCATGGGTATCCCTTCATGCTGCATCTACGTTCACGAACTTATTGCTGAGTACGGTGTAAAAAATGTTATCCGTGTTGGTAGCTGTGGCGCGGTACGTGACGACGTTAAACTTATGGACGTTGTTATTGGTATGGGCGCGTCAACTGACTCTAAAGTTAACCGCATTCGTTTTAACGATCACGACTTTGCAGCAATCGCGGATTTCGGTCTTCTAGAAGAAGCAGTAAACCAAGCGCGTGCTCAAGAAGTACCAGTGAAAGTAGGTAACGTATTCTCTGCAGACCTATTCTACACACCAGAAGCAGACATCTTTGAGAAGATGGAAAAACTAGGCATCCTAGGTGTCGATATGGAAGCTGCAGGTATCTACGGTGTTGCTGCGGATCTAGGCGCGAAAGCACTAACAATCTTAACCGTTTCAGACCACATCATCCGTGGTGAGAAACTGAGCTCTGAAGAGCGTCAAAAATCGTTCAACGACATGATGAAAGTAGCGCTAGAAACCGCTATCAACATCTAATCATTGAATAACGGTACTTTGAAAAGCAATACCCCGCAGCCAAGTTCGCTTGGCTGCCCAAATAATCCCGAGGGGGCGATCGTGTCCAACGACGAGCTGCCAAAAGACGCGGACGGTTTACAACTCAACTTTTGTAAAACATTGGCGTGTGACAACTTTGGCTTGAGCGATGCAAAGCGTTACGTTTTGCAACATGCAAACCCAAAGCGTCCAGCGATGGTTTGTCGTGAATGTGGGGCTTTCCCCCCCTTACTTAACAACCATGAAGTTTTGAATGAACTTCATCGGCTTCGTCACCTACATAGTGACGGCCTTCCAGCTTGTCGCAATGATGATTGCGATAACTTTGGGCTTTCTGTTCACACTCACAAACACCTTTACCATGCTTTCGGCTATAGTGGAGATAGGCAACGCTATCGCTGCAAAGATTGTCAGTCGACGTTTGTTGATAAATGGTCAGGCTCTAACAAGAAACTGCAATTCCAAGAAAACCTCATGGGTCTTCTGTTCATGGGTTACTCTGTACGTGAAATATGCCGTAAGCTAGAGATCAACCCGAAAACCTTCTACGATCACGTGGATCATATCGCGAGCCGCTGTAGACGCAAACTGGCGATGATCGATGCACGCTGGGTGAATCACGCAAAAGATTACCAATTTGCGTCCCACTACCAACGCCTTCAGCCACATAGCAACAACGGCGTTTTATGGATCGCGACCGGTGAAGCCCACTCTGGCTACATTCTTTGCCAACACGTCAACTACTCTCAAAATGAAGAGCCCGTTGGCAATGTTGACCACAACCCATATGATTCTGTTGCTCGGTTCGTCTCAAAAGAGCACTCTTCCGAAGCTAACATAGAGTTACCAACCTCTTCTGACGATCTTAAAAAACGTATTGAGCAGCAATATCAAGTGATACTCGCTCGTGGCAATGTCGAAGACCCTATGGGTAACCTCACCTCTTTCAGCTATCCGTCTAAAGGGGCTTTGGTTCGTCCACCTTATACTTCCTATGCTCATTTCTTACATGTGCTAGACATGTGCGACGAGAGCAAGCCTGTTTCTATTTACTTACCTCAAGATCCTCTGCTACGTTCAGCGGCATTGAGTGTCTGCCTACCAAGAATCCAAAACAACAACGTCAACCTGATGTATGTCGAAGAAGATGCCTTATGGGACGATCATCTAGGGTTTGATAAAATCGATGTTGTGCACATGAGTTGGTGGCGAGATCGTTGGGCGATAGCTAATCAAGGTGACAAGCAAAAAGGTATCTGTTACTTAGCGGGTAACAACAGTCAACCAGAACATTGGTTCGAGCACGCTTCTCTTAAACAGACCAAGTTCTATCAACAGCGCTTCCAAGTTCTATTTGACGGCTTCATTAACGAACCAAGACGTAAACTGCGTCCTGCTGGTATCCTTCCTCTGCTCGATATCTTTAGAGCTTGGCATAATTTATGCTACCAAGATAAAGAGGGGCTAACTGCAGCACAACGCTTAAATGTTGCCGAACGACCTCTTACCTTGAAGCAGCTACTGTCGTAACAAAAAGCAAACCATCTAGCTGAATATGCTAGAAGTTATTGAATACCAAGTAATAACATGAGATAGCACTCATTAATCAACAAAGATCATTACTTGGTATCACCTCTTTGTTAGATAATTAGTGCTTATCCTAAATCACACATTTATAATGATGGTATTATCAGTACGTTCGATAATAATGGACTTAAGCCTTGGACAAAAACCAGTATCTAATTGAAACAGAGCTTGAACAACTCAAAAAGCGTATAGACTCGGAACCGGCCGTTGTCTTTGAAGTGGCTGAGCAATGCTTGGTGAGAGCAGAACAGGTTCTGTTTGAAGAAGGGGCGATTCGATCATTGATGTTGATGTCTCGTTGCTGCTGGAACCTAATGGACTATCGTAAAGGCTTAAAATGCATTAAGGAGGCGTATAAACGCCAAAGTCAACTCGATACTGATCTCTTTCTTCCTGAAATCCTTCACCTTCATGCACTCCAATTCTGGGGTCAAGCAAAATACTACTCTGCTCAACAATATTGGATTAATGCGCTCGAACAATCCGCATTAGTCGACGAGCTCGAAATCCAGATCGAATGTCTCATCGGGCTTGGCAATATCTGGCGTATCACTCATGAGTACATGCTCGCACGTTCGACCCACCAGCTTGCCGTAAAAGTGGCAAACAATAGCCGAATTGGGTGGCTAGAAGGTAAAGCGAGAATCCTACTGGCGTGGGATTACTATCTACTTAACAATTACGTTGAGATGCTGTCAGTGCTTGACGGTGCGGAAGAAGCCTTAAAAAATCACCCTGACAACACATGGCATGCTGAAGTATGGGACTTTAGAGGACTGGCCTTGCTTGGACTTGAACGCCTTGATGACGCTGAACAAGCGACCGCCAAAGCCCATAAACTTGCCGTTGAACACAACCTTGTGTGGATGAAAGCGCACTCCTTCATTAGTCGAGCTCGCTTAGAACTGTTGAGAAAGCGACCACATCAAGCGTCTGAACTACTCGCCCATGCGGAGCAGTCAGCCAACGAGTTTGATAATGGAGAACTACTCAGCCAAATTTGCTACCAACAGTCTTTGGTTGCAGAAGAGAACCAAGATTATCAAGCGGCACTAGTGGCGTTTAAAAAATACCGCCAACATTCGACCAACATGCTTCGTGAGCAGACTACGCGTGTCGGATTAGACAAAGCTCGCAGCTCCAAACGTCAACTCGAACAACGCGCTCGCAAGTTGATTAACCGTATTCGCGGTCAATACGAGTATGACCCAGAGAAACAACTTTCTCATGTGGTATCGGAGACGTATTGGTGGGAGCAGCTGGTGCTTTTCAAAACTGAGCTTAAGCGCTCTAACCGCAGCATCATTATGTTCCAGCATGACGACCCTAGCTATCTCGACGTATGTACAGAACTCGCTCACACCTTCTGCAACCAAGAAGATTTTATCTCACGCTTGAGCGGTGAACGTGTTGCGCTCATGTTGGCCGAAAAGGGCAATGCTGCACAAGCTGTCTTCGATAAACTGACGACTATGCTCAACATCTATCCTTGGCACAGAAAGGGACTCAAAGGTGCGCCACCGGTTGTGACACTTCACGACATTTTGACCTTCCCGTTCACCTTAGAACAATTAGAAGAAGACGAAGCTGAGAAAGAGATTCATGGAAACGCTATTAAATAAGATCACGGACGCGGGCTTAGACCCTTCTTCTGTTTCTGGTGAAGAAGCGCTCATTTTCTGGGACCACATTCGACAACACATCGCGACCACACAACAAGAGCAAGCACACTGCTACATTATTAGTTCTGAGTACCGCGCGGAGTTGCAACAGAATCAAATCAGTATTGATGAACTGCGCGCAGCGCTCGATCTTCTCACTTTACCGAATGATGTTGAAGATATACTGACGGTAAAAACGAGCCTGAGTAATCGCTTGGTTGAAACCAGTGACTACACTGCTGCACTTAATGAGTTTATTAGCTCATCAACCATTGCCATAGAGCACGGGCATATTGACGAGTATGTGATGTCTATTTTAGGTATGGGTAACCTATGTGATGCTTACGGCGACCACAACCGAGCAATGCGGTATTACCAAAAAATCAGCAGTATCGATCAAGCCATCAGTAGTCGACTACTGCGCTTGAAGTTCAAACTGCATATGGTCGCTAGCTTACTTCATCTCAATCGAGTCACTGCCGCAAGCGATCTGCTCCTCGAATGTGAAGAGCTGAGTATATTGGTGAGTAATAAGCTAGTGACTGCGCAGATCTCACTCTACCAAGCCAAAGTTTATCGTGCTCAGAAAAAATATCACGATGCCTTACGTTGTCTATCTTCTGTGCAGTATACCTCGACCAATACACAGGTGAGTTGGTTAGCCACTATGATTCGCTTAGAACTCGCGCACTGCTTAGCCATCATCAACAAGCAAGAATACGCGAGTATGATCCTTGAAAGCACCAGCAAGAGAGTAAAAAGTTACTCATCGCCTGTGTTGGCTAAGCTCTTCTACGATTCAATGAGTGAAGTTTGTATGCACCAAGGGCGCTATAAAGAAGCGTTAGAGCATGAAAAAAAGGGCTACCGAATAGAAACTGACCTCATGAAACGGATACCAATCAGCGAGCTCGGCGCAAATCAACTTCGTCGACTATCCCGTTTCGAGTTGCAGTTAAAACTCATTTTATCGGAACAAGAGAACAAAGAGCTTAAAGAGACCACTGAGCAGCACAAAAATGCCGTCGCTCAACTTCAGCAAGACGTGTTTACCGACCCATTGACAGGACTACATAATCGTCGATGGCTGGATGTGAAGCTCAAAGACCTTATCATTCACAATACGCCATTTGCACTGATGGTGGTTGATATCGACCATTTCAAATCAATCAACGATGAATTGAGCCACTTAGTCGGTGATAAAGCGATCGTGAGTGTAGCGCAGGAGTTAGCGGGCTACTTTAAATTCCGTGGCGCTTCTTGTGTGCGCTTTGGTGGGGAGGAATTCTTAGTTATTCTAGAAAACGCCACTCAAGCACAAGCCGTTATGCACGCCGAGAATTATCGAGAGCGCATCTTCCAATTTGGCTGGCATGAAATATTGGGAGAACGAGGGTTAACCGTCAGTGTCGGCATAACATTACACCGTGATGGCGAGAACACGCAGCGCACTTTCTACCGTGCTGATAAGGCACTCTACCGCGCCAAAGCGAATGGGCGAAATCAAGTCTGTACAGAGTAAGCTCATCTGTACCGAGCACCTAGCGTGATACTTACACTCGACCAATAGCCGCCATGAAATAGAGAGGGTATCGCCTCTCTATTTACTCTCTACACACTCAAAGAAAAAACAGAGAAATACCACCTACAGCGCACAAAGTACCTAACAAACTCTGCTTGGATATGGACTCCCCTTTTAAGAGGTAAATAACCAAAATAAACACAGGACTCGTGGCAATCAGTGTCTGTGCAATCGCAGGGTTGGCGTGTTTAAGCGCAACTTGTTGAAGCCAGAGTGCGAGGAAAGTTCCTACGAAAATCGCACCTAATAGCCAAGCTTTGTCGTTTTTGCCCATGTGCTTTAAGTGTTTAGCCATATCAGAAAATGGCTTCGGTTCAAAGAATCGAATCATTAACATCACCGCAAAAACACCAACAGCCAAACGAATCAAAGCACCGAGTAAAGGCGGAATATCGCCGGCGACCAGTGCATAGTGTGAAATGACCACACCGGATGCCTGACAAACACTGGCCAACAAACCGTAACCAACACCACTCCAATCAACACTTTGATCTTGCTGATTAGGCTGAAATACCACAAAGGTCACTGCAAGTGTGGTGATAATCACTCCAAGCCAGCTCTGTAGAGACAGTGTGGCACCGAGCAACACTAAAGCCAACACGCCAGATAAAGGCGGGGCGAGCGATTCTAGCAGCAGTGTCTTATTCGCTCCTATTCTTTTCAATGATGCAAAATAAGCGCTGTCTCCTATCGCGATTCCTATTATTCCAGATACCGCCAATACAAGTATATGATTCGACTCTAATGCGATCTCAGGCGCCGGCATCAGAGGGATTACAATCACCATCATTGCAGACGCGACTACCCCTTTGACAATATTCAACTGCATCGCTGAAAAACGGTGACTAAACTGACTGTAGATCCAAGTTGCCCCAGCCCAGACAATCGCTGCACCGATTGCAGCGACTTCACCTATGTAACTCATTGACTCACCCGTTTGTTCACTATGTCTTGCTCCTTGGTTCAAATCAGTAAGTGCACACTAACAAAGTACTACACTAGTGGCTATTCCTTGCCGAACAATGCTCGTTCTAAAAATCCCCCTCAAACAAATCATTTTTATAACAATTACTTGTGCGATAGCGTACTATATTGATAAACCACAAATATCATTACAAGGACCTGTTATGTTTTTAGACTATTTTGCACTAGGTTTGCTGATTTTTGTTGCACTAGTTATTTTTTACGGAATCATCGTGATTCATGACATCCCATATGAAATCGCGAAAGAACGTAACCACCCTCATCAAGACGCGATTCATGTTTCCGGTTGGGTTAGCCTATTTACGCTCCATGCTATCTGGCCATTTCTCTGGATTTGGGCAACGTTATGGCGTACAGACCGAGGCTGGGGTTTCGCTAAATTAGAAGAGGAACAACACGACACTCACCACCGTGTAGATGCGCTTATCGACCAAGTCACAGAACTTCAACAAGAGGTTGCAACGCTCAAACAAGCAGTAGCAGCACAAGCTTCACCAGAAACTCCAAGCCAAGAAAAGTCTCAAGATCAGGAGGTTAAGTAATGGATTTACTACTGATAATGACCTATGCGGCGCTTTGTATCACCATTTTCAAAGTGTTTAATATCCCTCTTAACAAATGGACCGTACCAACCGCGGTTCTAGGTGGCGTACTCATCATTGGCACCCTTATCCTGTTAATGAACTACAATCATCCATTCACTCAAATTGGCAACCAAGTCTACTCAACCACACCCATCGTTTCAGGTGTCAGAGGTAAGGTCATAGAGGTACCGGTTGAACCAAACAAACCACTGAAAAAAGGTGACATCCTATTTAAGATCGACCCTATCCCATTTGAAGCAGCAGTGGCGAAATTAGAAGCGAAAGTAAAAGAGGCAAGCCAAGGTGCGTTAGGTCTTGAATCTCAGGTTGCTGAAGCGGAAGCGGCAAAAATCAAAGCGATTGCAGAGCGTGACAAAGCTCAACGTGAGTTTTCTCGATACCAACGAGGCTTCAACAGTGGCGCGTTCACCGAGCAACAACTGGATACTCGTCGTCAAGCTTATAAAGCAGCGGAAGCGGCACTTAAAGTAGCGGAAGCAAGTCAAGAACAAGCACAGATTGCCCTTAATTCAGAGATAGGCGGCGAGAACACGGCAGTAGCTGGCTTATTGGCTGACTTACGTAAAGCACAATTCGATCTTGACCAAACGGTAGTTCGTGCCCCAACAGACGGCTACGTTACTCAATTAGCTCTGCGACCTGGTGTTATGGCAGTGCCGCTGCCACTCGCACCTGTCATGACCTTTGTTCACACTGAAGAGCAATTCTATACCGCTGCATTCCGTCAGAACTCACTACAACGCCTAAAACCGGGCTTTGAAGCTGAATTCCTATTCCGAGCGCTTCCAGGCAAAGTATTCAAAGGGCGCATTGAAGAGGTGCTTCCAGCTATTGGTGAAAGTCAATTCCAAGCGCGCGGGGCTCTTCTTGGTACTGAAGCACTCAAAACCAGTGGTCGCGTGTTCGTTAAGCTCACGATTACGGATGACCTTTCGGAGTACCACCTTCCAATGGGTACAGCGGTTGAAGTTGCGGTGTATTCTGATAGCTTTAGCCACGTATCCGTAATGCGTAAGGTTTTGATTCGCATGAAGAGTTGGCAAAACTACCTTTACTTAGATCACTAACCTCTCAAAACGTGCTCATTCGAGTGTTAACAGCAAAACCAAAAAGTCAGACATTGTCTGGCTTTTTGGTTGTCTGAGGTCAAAAATACCTCATCTCCGTCACCCTTTTATCAAGCCCCTAACATATATAGACATCCAGACACTTATCTTTCCTTATGCCGTATTTCTACTGTATAATGCGCGCCTTATTTTTTGAATTTGCCTAAAAAATCGTCTTTAAGACTTCTTATAATTCAATGGCAAATAAACGCTCTTTATAAAGCAAATTTTTCATTTGAGGTTATCTATGAACTTTTCAGCGAAAACTGTCGTTGTCATTGCCATCGGCGCCGCCCTATATGGCATTGGTGGTCTACCTATGTTTGGTGTGCCTGTCTTTGCCAACACCACTCTTAAGCCCGCAATGGCAGTGCTTGCGCTGTTCTCTGTTCTATTTGGCCCTATCGTAGGTTTCCTTGTCGGCTTTATCGGCCACTGGGTTACCGACCTTTTCGCTGGTTGGGGCGTTTGGCTAACCTGGGTACTAGGTTCAGGAATCGTGGGTATGGTCATTGGTCTATTCCCAGTAATGACTAAGAACCGCCTCGCTCAAGGTGAACTACCAATGAAAGATTTTGCTCTGTTCGTCATTTTAGCGCTAGCGGGGAACGTGGTAGGTTACGGCTGCTCAGCTTTCTTAGACACCATTCTTTACGCAGAACCGTTCACTAAAGTCTTCACACAACTTTCTATCATTGCTGCAGGCAACACCGTGCTGATCGCTGTTGTTGGTTTCCTAATTTTGAAATCTGTTGCAAAACGCAATAAGCAAAGCCGTAACCTAACAGAGGCATAAGCGTTTAATGACTATTGCATTTTCGAACTTCTCTTTTAGATATGAGTCGCTGGATAAACCGACGCTAAAAAATATCAATCTAAGGATAGAGAAAGGAGAGAAAATCGTCATTATCGGACCAAGTGGCAGCGGCAAGTCTACCCTTGGTCAATGTTTAAATGGCTTAATCCCTCACGCTACAAAAGGCGAAGTGAACGGTAAACTGGAGATGTCAGGCAAAGATTGCGCTAGCTTCTCTATGCATGACTTTACCGAACAAGTCGGCACCGTTCTTCAAGACACGGACAGCCAGTTTGTTGGTCTTAGCATCGGTGAAGATATTGCCTTTGCTCTAGAAAACCAACTAATGTCAAACATCGACATGTATCCGTTAGTGAAATCGACCGCAAAGATGGTCGACCTAGCAGACATGCTTGAACGTTCGCCTCACGACCTCTCTGGCGGCCAGAAACAGCGTGTTTCACTGGCGGGTATTCTTGTTGACGAAGTAGATACACTACTCTTTGATGAGCCGTTAGCGAGCTTAGACCCAAAGACGGGCAAAGCGACTATAGAGATCATCGATCAACTGCATCGTGAAACCAACAAAACCGTCATTATTATCGAGCATCGTCTTGAGGATGTGCTGCATCGTCATGTCGACCGCGTTATTCTGATGGACCAAGGTGAGATCATTTCCGACTCGACGCCTGATGAGTTGCTTGCGTCAGGACTTCTCGAAAAGCACGGGATCCGTGAACCGCTGTACCTTTCAGCGCTAAAAGCTGCACAGGTGCCACTTTCAGCAAAAGACACCCTTTCGAGCTTAAAGTCTTTGGATTACAAAGCGTTTAGGTCAACAGTTCAAGGTTGGTTTAACCAGCGTCCACCAGCACAAGCTGAAAAGCAATACACACCACTACTTGAAGTACATGGTCTTACCTACTCCTATGATGGTGAAAAGAACGCGCTTGAGGATGTCAGCTTTAAAATCGGTAAGGGCGAATTTGTTTCGATCTTAGGTAAAAATGGCTCGGGTAAATCGACCATCACTAAGTTGATTATGGGTGTGATTGAAGCGGATTCCGGATCTGCTTACCTCAATGGCGAAGACCTGAGTACGCTCTCTATTTTTGAGCGCAGCCAGAAAGTCGGTGTGGTTATGCAAAACCCAAATCATATGATTTCACACCATATGATTTTCGACGAAGTGGCATTCGGTCTGCGTAATCGTGGTATTGATGAAGAGACCATCAAACAGAAGGTGGAGTCAGTACTGGGGCTTTGCGGCTTAAGCAAGTTCCGTCACTGGCCAATTGAGGCTCTAAGCTACGGACAAAAGAAGCGAGTCACCATTGCAGCTATTCTTGCTCTTGAGCCTGAGTTGTTAATCCTCGATGAGCCAACAGCTGGTCAAGACTATCGTAACTACACCTCTATGTTGGCGTTCATCCAAAAGCTAAACAAAGAGTTGGGGATTACCGTGGTGATCATCTCTCATGACATGCACCTGGTGCTTGAGTACACCACGCGCTCTATTGTTATTGCAGACAGCAAACTTATCGCCAACGCACCGATGACTGAAGTGTTTAGCCAACCTTCATTGTTAGATCGTGCCAACTTGTGTACCACCAGTATTTACGAACTTGCGACCATGATGAAAATCGAGGATACCAACGCGTTTATGCAGTACTTCATCGACTACGAGAGAAGCGCAATATGAACGCCTCTAAGATAAAGTTTGGTATCAACTATATTGATACTCAGTCCCCACTGCACGCATTAAACGGCATCACTAAGTTTGCGCTGTTTCTGGCCTGGGTAACGGTAGTACTGACCACCTTTGATCTGCGCTTAATCGTATTGCTGATCACGACTGGTCTATTGCTGCTTAAAATGACAAGAGTGCCTGTGAGCGTTTATAAGCCACTGCTGATTGGTACATTTAGTGTTCTGAGTTTGAATGCGTTGTTTATGTATCTGCTTGCCCCTCAACAAGGTACTGAGCTGATTGGTAGCGAGCACATTCTACTGACGCTACCGGGTAACTACTCTTTGAGCCAAGAGACACTGTTTTATCTTATAACAGTGACTCTGAAGTACATGAGCATGTTCCCGATTGCATTAATTTTTGTGTTTACAACGCACCCAACAGAGTTTGCAGCAAGCCTTAACCGCATTGGCGTGCCTTATAAGATCGCTTATGCAGTTAGTCTAACATTGCGTTACCTACCAGAGGTGAAAAAGGACTTCATCAACATCATGCATGCCCAACAAGCACGCGGGGTTGAGCTGTCCAAGAAAGCGCCGCTCGTAGCTCGCATTAAGAATGTTGCTAAGATCTTAGGTCCACTCATCTTTTCGAGTTTAGACCGCGCTGATGAGATTTCAAACGCGATGACACTACGTGGTTTTGGACGTCATAAGTCACGCACTTGGTACAGTACTGCGCCGCTTAAGAGGGCAGATTACATCGCTCTGGTTGTTATTGTGCTGATTGTCATTCTGGCAATTACCAAACGAGTATTAGAACCAGAGCTGTTTTGGTATCCCTTCTAATTAGCTCTCACTTTAAAATACTAAGTTATGCAAAGCCGCTTTTACCAAGTGGCTTTTTTATTTGTTATTTTTAAAACTTATTTTTTCATAAAAATTAATATAAATTAATTGTTTCATAATTGCGATATCTTAGTTATCCGATTACCATACCCTAAATTCAGAACAGCATTCCAATATACATGGCTCGCATTACCCAACAACAGAAACTCGAAAACCAACAAAAGTACAATCAGGTCGTTCTAGAACTATTCTTAACCGAAGGTCATGAGTCGCTGACGTACGCACGTATCGCCAAAGAAATTGGCGTGAGCCTAACAACACTGCAAGGTTATTTTCCATCAACTCGCGCGATTAGAGCGGTACTGCACGGCCACATTCTGCCAGTTCTTATGCAACCTCTGAATTTTTCTAGTGAAGATGCTTTCTACGATTCATGGGACAAAGCACTAGAAGAGCCACCATTTCAAAGTGTCATCAAACTGATTTTCTTTCATGCATCACAAGCGGAACCGTCTGACAATTTCGATCTACATGCTGAGGGCGAATTTCGTGAAAAAGTTCGCGAGAGTTTTGGTGAAAATGCTAGACGAGTCATTGAAATCGTCATCGGCCGTTCACTTCTCAAGCTGACAGATTTCCGACCTAGCTAGATAATTCAATACAAAAATGGGAACCCTGAGGCTCCCATTTTGCTTTCATCTTACTGGATGAGCTGTAGACATTAGTTCAACTTGTAGAAGACTGTCGCCAATGGTGGAAGTCTTAGTTCGATCGAAGTATCTAGCCCTTCGCTCTGAACCGCTTCAATTTCAGCGACCTTTTTCACTTCAAAACCACTGCCGTGGTATTTAGCATCATCAGTATTGAGTAATAGGCTGTACTGACCCTGCGCCGGCACACCTAAGCGGAAGTGCTCGTGCGGTACTGGCGTAAAGTTCGATACCACCAATACGCGTTCACCTGATTCACTGATACGCTCATGAGCCAAGATACTCGCTTCCGCAGAGTCTTGAAGACGCCACTCAAAGCCTTTCGGGTCGAAGTCCAAATCATGCATCGCCGCTTCATTACGGTATAGATGGTTAAGATCTTTCGTTAGTTTTTGAACACCTTGGTGACGTTCGTAGTCTAACAAGAACCACTGTAATTGATCGTCGTGGTTCCACTCTGCTGTTTGACCGAACTCAGCGCCCATAAAGTTAAGCTTCTTACCCGGCTGTGCGTACATGTAACCCATGTAAGCACGAAGGTTAGCCGTTTGCTGCCATTCATCACCCGGCATCTTATTGTGAATAGAGCCCTTACCGTAAACCACTTCATCGTGCGACAGAGACAATACGTAGTTTTCACTATGCGCGTAAACGAGTGGGAAAGTAATCGTATCGTGGTGATACTTACGGTTAATAGGGTCTTCTTGGATGTAAGACAAGCTATCGTGCATCCAACCCATATTCCACTTAAAGCCAAAGCCCAAACCGCCCATGAATGTCGGTGCGGATACACCTGGGAATGCCGTTGACTCTTCCGCAATGGTCATCGCATTCGGGAAGTGTTTGTACACCTCTTCATTCATCCATTTCAATGTTGCGATGGCATCGTAGTTCTCATTGCCACCGTCGACATTGGGCACCCATTGGTCATGGCTACGTGAGTAGTCTAGGTAAAGCATCGATGCCACTGCATCTACACGAATGCCATCGATATGGAACTGCTCAAACCAATACAAAGCATTAGAAACTAGGAAACGACGAACATGCTCACGGCCTAGGTCGTAGATGTATGAGTTCCAATCCTGATGCCAGCCGCGACGCGGATCTGGATCGTGGAACAAAGGCGTGCCATCGAAGTTAGCCAAACCATGATCATCGCTTGGAAAGTGTGCTGGAACCCAGTCAAGCACCACGCCAAGACCGGCTTGGTGGCACTGATCCACAAAGTATTTGAAATCGTCTGGTGAGCCAAAACGGCTCGTTGGTGCAAATAGACCAACAGGTTGATAACCCCATGATCCGTAGAACGGGTGCTCTGAAACCGGCATCAATTCTACGTGGGTGTAACCAAGATCCGTTAGGTATGGAATCAGCTCTTTTGCAAGATCGCGGTAGTTTAAGAAATCACCATTAGCGTCACGCTTCCAAGAACCAGCGTGCAGCTCGTAGAACGACAATGCTTCTTTACGCTTTTCCGTTACTGGACGGTTTTGCCACTGGCTGTCTTGCCATTGGTAACGAGCGTGATCATAAGTCACCGACGAGAACGATGGGTATTGTTCAGAATAGAAGCCCCAAGGGTCCGCTTTGTGCGGTAGACCTTCGCCATTTGGACCTTTCAGTTCGAACTTATACTGCGCGCCCTCTTCTAGCTCAGGGATAAATAGCCCCCAAATACCATAGTCAAGACGCTGCATTGGGTGACGACGGCCATCCCAAGAGTTGAAGTTACCCACCAGACTCACCGCAGAAGCGTGAGGTGCGTAAACTAAGAATCGAGTACCAGAGATTGAATCCCCGTCGCGCTCCAAGGTAATAAACTGAGCGCCCATGTGATGGTACATATCTTTTGGCGTATGCAGCGCTTCATAGCTCGCATACAATTCATGGTATTGATAAGGGTCATCTAAGATTTGCTCTACGCCTGCCCAATCAATCGCCAGCTTGTAGTGGGTAAAACGCAGATCACGCTCTTGCTTTAAGACAAAACCACTGTCGCCTTCTCGCATTAATTCTACACGAGGCTCGTCACCAACAATCAGCTCAACTTTGTCTGCGCCCGGGATCCATACACGTAATGCACCTTCATCAGAAGGAAGATATGGACCTAAACATGAGAATGGGTCTGCAAACGAAGCCTGTGATAGTTGGGTATATATTTGTTCTTGCTTTGAAATTGAACTCATTTCCAAAACCTTTCTCCCTAACCAAACATCCAAAAAATATAAAATAAAAATGCCCGCTATGGATGCGGGCAATATAACGACGATTTATTGTACCTGACGTACGAAAACCTTTGAGTGACCAAGATTATAGTTTCTTATGCAACAAGCAAAAATCTCAGTATTATCGGGCCACTCAAACATATTAGTTACCTGCTTTTTCACGAACTTCAGTCAAGCGACAAGCAATACGGTTCACACCATCATGCGCAAAAATCTCATCAAGGTTCATCGATAGCTTACGACGCCAGTTAGGGTATTCGTCTACCGTACCTGGAATATTTACTGGCTGATCCATCTCTAGCCAGTCTTCAAGCTGAACGCTTAATAGCGTCGAAGATCCAGCCGCAACGTGAAGTTGTAGCGCTTCTGCTAGATAAGAGTCCATCGGTACTTGGCTCGCATCGCGACCTACACCATCCGGTAGGAAACCATGCCATGCCACAGAATCTAAGATGCCCTGCTTACACTCCAGACGGTCATCAAACAGACCGTTCAACTGCTCTTGATTCGGATACAGACCAATCTCTTGACCCATTTTCAGATCATCACAGTGCCAGAAACCACGTAGTGTCGGCATATCGTGCGTACACAGTGCCGCCATTGATTGTGATGCGTAGTGTTTTGGTGAAATAAAGCCACCATCTTCTTCCGATGTTTCAAAGAAGAATACCTTATATGAGTGAACGCCAGCATCCGCTAGGATGTCAACGATTTCATCAGGCACAGTGCCCAAATCTTCACCAATTACCGAACACTGATAGCGGTGTGATTCAAGCGCTAGGATCGCTAGCATGTCTTGTACTGGGTAGTAGATGTAAGCGCCTTGTGTTGCATCTTCACCTTTGGGAATCCACCACAGACGCAATAGACCCAGTACGTGGTCGATACGTAGTGCACCACAGTGCTTCATGTTTGCGCGTAGTAGCTTGATATAAGCATCGTAGCCTGTCGCCTGAAGTACTTCTGGGTTTAGCGGTGGAAGACCCCAGTTTTGACCTAGAGGACCTAGAATATCTGGTGGAGCACCAATGCTTGCATCCATTACTAGGTTGCCTTCATCCGCCCAAGTTTCACTACCGGAATCAGCAACACCTACAGCAAGATCACGGTAAAGGCCGACAGCCATGCCCTTCTCTTCTGCTAAAGATTGCGCATCATTGATCTGACAATCAGCGAGCCATTGTAGGTACATGTATAGGTGTACTTTCTCAATGTTCTCTTTAATGTATTTCTGAGTCGCCGGGCTTTCAAATGTGCGGTATTTCTCTGGGAATACAGGCCAGCCCCACATGTTTGAATCTTCTGCGTGAAGCTCTGCATGCAGTGCATCGAACGCCGCTTGATGCATTAAGCTATCACCGCCCTCTTCAACGAACGACAAGAATGCTTGTGCACGGTCGCTGTTTTTATCTAGGTGACGATGTTTGAATTCAGTGAATAGTAGCGGAAGAATGCTCATCTTCAGCTCAGACACTTCTGTGTAGTTAACCCAGTGAGCATCGCGCGCTTTCTGCAGACGCTGCTGGAACTCTGCGCTACCTACTGTTTGTTGCGCTTCTGCGCTCAACGCGAACTCAGGTACAGAGCTCACATCGATGTATAGGATGTTCAACCAGCGACGTGAAGATGGGCTGTATGGGCTTGCACCTTCTGGGTTTGCTGGAAACAGAGAGTGAATTGGGTTAAGACCCACGAAATCACCGCCGCGTGAAGCGATGTCCGCCACAAGCTGCTTGAGATCACCGAAGTCACCGATACCCCAGTTGTGTTGAGTGCGAAGCGTGTAAAGCTGAACACTTGGACCCCAAAGCTTCTTACCCTGCTCAATTGGGCTCTGTTTGAAACACGCTTTTGGCGTAATAATAAGCGTCATTTCGTAAGGCTTTTTACGGCGCTTACGACTCACCACAAGTTTGTGATAACCCCATGCCAAATCACTTGGCAATGCAAACACTAAAGGGCCACCCTCTGCACGTTCGTCTCGTACAACTTGAGATTGAAGATAGCCTTCAAGTACCTCTCCTTGCTCAGTTTCTAAACGCCAGCTGAACTCACTTTCACGAGCACTCACACCTAGATTTAGTGCAACCTCTACAGGCTCACCATCGCGCAAGACAAGAACTGGATCTAATACATCTTTCTTGTGTTTTTTCTCTGCTGACTTAAGCAGAGCGTCATCGCTGCTTGTGTCGTAGCCTAATGAAGCCAATAGACGAGTTAGTGTTTCGTCAGATACTTGTGCTTCATCGCCCCACGCACTTACGTAACTGTCGGCAAGGTTTGCCATTTCTGCGACTTGTTTTAATACGCTTTGTTCTTTCATCGCTCTCTCCGAAAACGCGCTAGCATTTTCTATTTTGTAGGGTTATTTATCTAAGTTTATTAATTTTCAATTTAGCTTTGAGCCAACTAATTGAGCCAAGGCAGAAACTGCCTTGGCTAGTCTGGAGTCTATTAACGTTTAACCGCTTCTAGTTTCCAAATGTTGTTCACGTAGTCGCGGATTGAGCGGTCTGATGTGAACTTACCAACCAATGCGGTGTTAAGAATGGCTTTCTTAGCCCAGCCCGCTTGGTCTTTGTACTGCTTGTCCATCTCTTCGTGTGCTTTCACATAAGAAGCGAAGTCCGCCAGACATAGGTATGGGTCGCCGCCATCGAGCAGGCTATCAAACGTCGCACGTAGTAGACCTGGTTGACCTGGAGTGAATTCTTCACCCGTTAGTAGGTCTAGTGACGCTTTCAGTAGTGGGTCTGCGTGGTAGTAGTCGTAAGGGTTGTAACCTTGTGCTTTCACCGCTTGAACGCCATCAACGTCTAGGCCGAAGATGTAGATGTTCTCTTCGCCAACTTCTTCGCGAATCTCAACGTTCGCACCATCCATCGTACCGATAGTTAGAGCACCGTTTAGAGCCATCTTCATGTTACCCGTGCCCGATGCTTCTTTACCCGCTAGCGAGATTTGTTGAGAAACGTCTGCTGCTGGGATGATGATTTCAGCCATGCTTACACGGTAATCAGGGATGAATACCACTTTCAGTTTGTTGCCAATGCGTGGATCGTTGTTGATCTTCTCAGCAATCTTGTTCACCGCGAAGATGATCTCTTTCGCTAGGTGGTAACCCGGAGCTGCTTTCGCTGCGAAGAAACAAACGCGAGGCTCACACTCGAAACCAGGTTCGTTCAGGATACGGTGGTATAAAGATAGAATGTGTAGCAAGTCTAGGTGCTGACGCTTGTACTCGTGCAGACGCTTGATTTGTACGTCGAAGATAGCGTTAGTATCTAGCTCGATACCCATGTTCTCTTGGACCCAATCAGCAAGACGCTGTTTGTTTTCTTTCTTAACAGCCATGAACTCTTTTTGGAATTTAGCGTCTGTCGCGTACTTAGCAATACCTTCTAGCTGCTCAAGTTTCGCCGGCCACTCAGAACCAATCTTATCTGTGATTAGCGCAGATAGACCTGGGTTACAGAACTTCAACCAACGACGTGGCGTAATACCGTTCGTTACGTTAGTCAGTTTGCCTGGGAAGATCTCGTTGAATTCAGGGAATAGGTCTTTCTTAACTAGCTGTGAGTGAAGCGCTGCTACACCGTTTACTTTGTAAGAGCCAATCACACATAGGTTTGCCATGCGAACCATGCGGTGGAAACCTTCTTGGATGATAGACAGCTTAGCTTGCTTCTCACCATCGCCAGGCCACATTTTACGAACGTCTTGTAGGAAGCGGTGGTTGATTTCAAAAATGATTTCCATGTGACGTGGAAGTAGGCGCTGGATTAGCGACTCAGACCAAGTCTCAAGAGCTTCAGGAAGTAGTGTGTGGTTCGTGTATGCGAACGTGTTTGCACTGATATCCCAAGCGGTATCCCAATCTAGGCCTTTCTCATCGATTAGGATGCGCATTAGCTCTGGGATAGCGATTGTTGGGTGCGTGTCGTTCAGCTGAATAGTCTCTTGCTTAGGCAGATCCGCTAGAGCAAAACCTGCTGCTTCGTGGCGACGTAGGATATCGCGAACAGACGCTGCAGAGTGGAAGTACTGCTGCATTAGACGAAGAGTCTTACCTTTTTCGTGGTTGTCGTTCGGGTATAGAACTTTAGTGATGTTGCCAGCATCGATTAGCGCGTGTTGTGCTTCGAAGTAGTCACCGTTGTTGAAGCTTGCTAGTGAGAATGGCGCAATAGCCTGACATTCCCAAAGACGCAGTGGGTAAACAGTATCTGACTCGTAACCAACGATTGGTAGATCCCAAGGCATTGCTTTAACAGACATGCCTGGAACCCATTTACGAACTTGTTTCCCGTTCTCTTCAACCACTTCAACGTGACCGTAGAAACCGATCTCTTGTGCCAGTTCTGGGCGAGCAATCTCCCAAGGGTAACCTTCAACGCCACGCCATGCATCTGGCGCTTCTTTTTGGCGACCGTCTTCGAAAGACTGCTTAAATAGGCCGTATTCGTAGTGTAAGCCGTAACCGACTGTTGGGAATTCTTGAGCTGCACACGAATCCATGAAACATGCTGCTAAACGACCTAGACCACCATTACCTAGTGATGGGTCACGCTCTTCTTCTAGAAGATCCGTCAGGTTTTGACCTAGTTCTTCCATTGCGTGAGTGATTTGCTCATAAAGGCCCATGCTGATCAGGTTGTTACCTGTTAGACGACCAATGAGGAACTCTAGAGATAGGTAGTTAACGCTCTTGGCGTTTTTAATCTTCTCATCATTTTCAGTAGCAAGCAGATCGAATGTTGTCAGTTCTGCTAGAGCACGTCCCATTGCTAGGTACCATGCGCGGCTGTCCGCTGTTTCTACTGTTGTTGCGTAGGTTGCAGACAGATGTTTCTTAACACTTTCTTGGAACGACACTTTATCAAAAGTTTTTTGCTGAGTTGCTTTCATTTCAGAAATCTCGCTTTTATTTTTTCTAATTCATCTGTGACATATCGTGCATGGTCACAATTAACTAAACATCATCCCGGTCTAACGGCTGACTAGGAGTAGATGAAAGGGCGTAGGGGGCGTACTGACGTTGGGTTAGTGATCTAAATCTCATGTTCAGCTCCAGAATAAAAAATAGGAGTGATTATGATCACAAGCCCCCGTTCCATAACTTAACTTTGAATGATGAAATTTTTGTTTACCTATTTTCACTTTCTTGCGAGTTCTGATATTTGGATCACGAAATATTTTTCTTATTCTCACCTTTTACATAAATTCACGTGTAGAACTGAGCAATATCACGATCGCAAACCACATCATTTGGTGATTAATGTCACATTTATAGGGCGTAGCTGAGTCAAAACATGCCACAGTGCAAGATTTCTGAGGCTGATCATGGTCTGTGCCATTTTTCTTCACGTAACATAGCCTCAGAATTAATTCATAACGGCTTTTGTTCTGATGGTCGGTTATACACAATCGACTCTCCTTATAGAGATAAGAGCTACGGAATAGGTAACCTTCGACATGTGGATCCCGTCTAAACTGACTCGCCCGGGGCGATTACACAACGCAATCTTAAGACCACGCGTATTAGATCTGCTGCAAAATGCCGACTGCTATAAGCTTGTATTATTCCGCTCCCCTGCAGGCTACGGAAAAACGACGATGGCCGCTCAATGGTTGGTGGATAAACCTAACGTCGGGTGGTACAGCATTGACGATAGCGACAATGACGCTTTCCGTTTCATCAACTATCTGCTGCAATCTCTCAATAAAGCGACACAAAACGCCTGCCCTAACGCGCAAAAATTAGCGGAAAAACGTCAGTTCTCATCACTGCACTCTCTATTGAGTGAAGTGTTCGCTGAAATGGCGAACTTTCATCATGAGTGCTTCCTTGTACTCGACGATTACCACCTTGTTAACAATGACGATGTGCATGAAGCGATGCGTTTCTTCTTGAAACATATGCCAGACAACCTAACGCTTGTTGTCACGAGTCGCGGGACACCACCACTTGGCACAGCAAACTTACGCGTACGTGACCTGATGATAGAGTTAGGTAACGACTCGTTGGCATTTGATACAGAAGAGACGACCCGCTTCTTTAATCAACGCGTTACGGATGGCGTTGATGACATCACAGCGGGCAGCATCTGTGCCTATGTAGAAGGTTGGCCTTCCGCACTGCAGTTGATAGCTCTACAAGCACAGCATCAAAAGCGTACACTTGCTCAATCGGCAGAATCGGTTTCTCACTTTAATCACGCCCACCTCTGGGATTACTTAGTAGAAGAAGTCTTTGACTTGCTGGACAAAGAGACTCGTCACTTCTTAATGCAGTGCTCTGTGTTAGATCACTTTAATGATGAGTTGGTGTGTGCACTCACTCAACGTGAAGACGCACTAGGAATGATTGAGTCTCTCAACCGGTTTGGACTGTTTATCTACCCATTAGAGGGTGAGAAAAACTGGTACCGTTTCCACAATCTATTCGCTGAGTTTTTAGCTCACGAACGTCAAGCGCGCATCCCTCAGCAAGAAGCAGAGCTGCACAATGCAGCCGCCCAAGCGTGGCTAAAGCAGAACACGCCTCACCAAGCTCTTCGCCATGCGCAAAGAGCCAACAATGCTGAGTTAATTGTCCAGATCTTAGGTACTCACGGCTGGCAGATGTTTAACCAAGGGGAACTCTCTTCATTAGAGATGGCGATCAAACAGCTAACGCCAGATCAGCTTTACAGTGACCCAAAACTGTCGATGCTGCGTGCTTGGTTAGCGCAGAGCCAACACCGCTATGACCAAGTAGGCACACTGTTAGAAGAGGCAGAGTCTCAATATCAGGCCCGTAATATTGAGCTTGATACCCAGCAGCAAGGTCAGTACAACGCACTCCGAGCCCAAGTTGCCATTAACAGCAACGAACCTGAAAAGGCACTCGAGCTAGCAGAATTGGCACTAAGCCAACTCAATACTACCGTCTACCGCAGCCGTATCGTTGCCACTTCGGTTGTAGGTGAAGTTAACCATGTAATGGGCAACTTAAGCCGCGCATTGCCTATGATGCAACAAACCGAGAAATTGGCACGCCAATATCAGGTATACCATCAAGCACTGTGGGCGATTTTGCAACAGAGCGAAATCCTGATAGCACAGGGGTACGTTCAAGCGGCTTTCGAACTTCAAGACAGTGCCTTTAAGCTTATCGAAGAGCATCAACTACAATACGTACCACTTCATGAATTCCTGTTGCGCGTGCGTGCTCAGATCTGTTGGTGTTGGAACCGCTTAGACGAAGCGGAAGAGTGCTGCTACAAAGGATTAGATATTCTTGGTCACCACTCGCCAAGCAAGCACCTGCACAGCTACTCTATGCTAGCTCGGATTGCACTGAGCCGTGGTGAAATTGATAAAGCGGCCAAATTTATCGACCAGATTCAGCACCTTCTGCGCCAATCCACTTATCATGTAGATTGGACAGCGAACGCCTCTCTTTCACTTCTACTGTTCTGGCAGGTGAAAGGAGATAAAGATTCGATTCAAGATTGGTTGAACGTAGCAGTTCGCCCTGAGTCAGCGAGTAACCACTTCTGCCAACTCCAGTGGCGTAACATCGTACGCGCGCACATCATGTTGGAGCAGTTTGAAGAAGCTGAAGAAGCCCTGCTATTTTTGAAGAGTGAGGCAAAACGCTCTAATCTAGTGACAGACACCAACCGCAACTTGATTGTTGAAGCGGTACTGCGAATCAAAACCAACGATGAAGAGAGTGCGCGCATTCTACTTGAAGAAGCGCTACACATGACCAACCAAACCGGTATGGTCGGCAACTTCCTTGTTGATGGTTCAACGATTGGACACATTCTTGATAAGCTGAGTAATAAACCTGGCCTAGGCGATCTAGAACGCCACCGTGCGCAACAGATCATGAAGGACATCTCAACCACCCAGCGCAGCCGCTCTGTACACTTCGATGAAGACTTTGTCGAGAACTTGGTCAACCACCCTAATATTCCTGAGCTTGTGCGTACTAGCCCACTCACGCAACGCGAATGGCAAGTACTGGGGCTAATCTACTCAGGCTTTAGTAACGAGCAGATCGCACAAGAGCTGGATGTGGCAGGGACAACCATCAAGACCCACATTCGTAACTTGTACCAGAAGTTAAATATCGCCAACCGTAAAGAAGCGATCAGTACCGCTGAGAACTTATTGCAGTTAATGGGATACTAAAGAGATTCGAGAAAAAAGAACAGCTAGTCGCTAATGGTGACTGGCTTTTTTTTGCTTATAAAACAGACGACACCAACTTGCAGACAAAAAAATAGCCAACCGCAATATTGGCGATTGGCTCTATATATGTGTGAACAAGAATTAGGTCCACTAACAACGTCAGTTGGCTAGGTGACCCTCGGCTTAAGAAGGGTCAATCTAATTAAAGCAGGATGCGTGCCAACTTTAAAAGCGCAGATTTTTGGGGAGAACATCGCAAAAAAACCTCCCTAAGCAATACTAAAATTGCAAAACGCAATTGCATTATGCAAATAAAACGCAATATAAATAAGAAATCAATTTCATTTCAACAAAAGATAAATCAAACTGAAGTGCAGCGTCAGGTTGATAAATTTGCTTCCTGACATGAATTTAATGAGACAGCCTATCCAGATTCTGTGAACAAAAAATTAAAGTGATCTCCCCTGAATGCATATTCATACTTTTTTTACACCAAAGTTTGTATACTGCTCCAAACCATTATTAACTCTTAAAGACAAATGAACTACTTAAGTACTTTTTTTAAAGGCATGGCGATGGGTGCAGCCGATGTTGTGCCTGGTGTGTCGGGTGGCACGATTGCTTTTATTACTGGCATTTATGACACGCTGCTAGAAAGCATTCGTCGAATCAACCCCAGTGTTTTAGGCATCTGGAAACGTGAAGGCTTCAAAGCAGCATTCGACCACATTAATGGCTTTTTCTTAATTGCTCTATTTGGTGGTGTATTCACCAGTATCGCTACCTTAGCAAAACTGATCTCTTGGTTATTGGTCGCGCACCCTGTACCGTTATGGTCTTTCTTCTTCGGTCTAATATTGGTATCGGTCTTCCATATACTCAAGCAAGTTCAAAAGCGCGACGCAATACGTGGTCTATTTCTGTTACTCGGTATTGCTTTTGCTTATAGCATCACGGTTCTTAAACCACTGCATATGGAACCAACCAGCATTAATGTCATGCTTGCAGGCGCGATTGCAATCTGTGCGATGATCCTTCCAGGTATCTCCGGCAGTTTCATTTTGCTACTTATCGGCATGTACACACCTGTACTTGCTGCTGTAAAGGGATTCCAAATTGACATCCTACTGCTGTTTCTTTCTGGCTGTGTAATCGGTCTGTTAAGCTTCTCTCACGTGCTTTCTTGGCTACTGCGCTCATTCAGAGATATAACATTAGTATTCCTAACAGGCTTAATGATTGGCACCTTGCCAAAAATCTGGCCTTGGAAAGAGACCATCAGCTGGCGCACTAACTCCAAGGGCGAGCAAGTGCCGTTGATTCAAGAAAATCTTTCTCCATTTGAATTTGAATCTATTACTTCTCAACCATCACAGTTGGTTCTAGCGGTAATCATGATGATGGCAGCGATTCTATTGGTACTTGGCCTAGAGAAATTCGCAGAGCGAAACGGTCATCAATAGAGCAGTAGATAGTAATCAGCAAACAAGCACTCAAAGCGAAGCAAGCAGCTTCGCTTTTTTATATCTGATTTATCCAACGAACCCATTGATCAATATCCCGCTTAATCACCACAACAAAGCTTCTACCCTCCGCACAAAATTGTTTTTTGATACAAGCACGTAATGAGCTTTGTGATACCATCGCCCCTCAATATAAGGAATGATGAGAGCCCCTATGCACCCAGCACTTAAGGTTGCGATGGTAAGCGCCGCCCTGCTTGCCGGCTTCTTTGGCCCACAACTACTCGAGCAAGTTACTCACGCGCTAGACACTCAAACAGAGCAAGACATCAGTCAGTACTGTATGTTGAGCACGCAAGAGTGCGCTCAAGACTCGGTCACCATGGTGTTTGAGCACGATACCGCTCAACCTCTGATTCCTGCCACTCTAACCGTCACTTGGGATGGCACCAGTTCTGACCAACTTCAGTTATCACTCAGTGGTTTAGAAATGGAGATGGGTACGGCAAGATTTCAATTAAAGCGCACCGAAGGGAATACATTCCAAGGTGACGTCATTTTACCTGTGTGTACCATGGACAAGATGACATGGCTCGGTGAATTAACCGACGGCAATAATACGGTACACCCTGCAATAAGGATGGAAAGATGAGTAAAAACTGGTCACTCGCATTAGTCGTTGCATTCGTACTCGGATTCGGGATCAAAACCTACCTTGATGAACAGAGTAAAGCTCAGATGCAACTAGAGAAAGAGCAACAGATCTCGGCAACTACCCTATTTGGTAAAGATAACCAACCGGTAGAGATCTTCGACGAAAGTGATGCTCGAGTGCGCATTGTGTACTTTGGCTTCACACGCTGCCCCGACGTTTGCCCAACGTCACTTGCCATGTTGGCTGGGGCGCTCAATCAGCTATCTGAAGAAGAGGTTGCGAACGTTCGCCCGATGTTTATCTCTTTAGACCCAGAACGTGATGCTGCAGAAGCATCTTATGAATACGCGCAATACTTCCACCCGAATATGGAAGGATTAAGCGGCCCTCTTGATATCACAACAGCGTTGGCTCATAACTACGGTGTGATCTTCCGTAAATCAGAGTTAGAAGGCTCAGAGCTTGAATACACACTCGATCACAGCTCATATTTCTACTTTTTAAAGCCTGATGGCACCTTGATTACTAAGGTCCCACATACGCTTACGCCAGCACCAATTGTTGATGCAATTAAAAAGCTATAAATAGAATGAAGAACTTGGACCACTCTCACGATTAAGTGAAAGTTTCAGTTCAATTTCGCACAATTAAAACCATGACAGCTTCTCGTTGTCATGGTTTTTTGTTAAAGTTGTCAAGCAATTTAAGATCGAGTGGTATGACATTGAGTTATACTTACTACTGTCAATAACTCACCAAGGAGAACGTCCATGATTGTAATGAACCTATTAGCGCCCGTAGTAAAAGAAGCGTACTACTCGTAAGGCAACAACCACTTACTTTCCCTTACGACCAATAAGTTACTTCATGTATCTGTAACTTGTTGTAAAGCATTGTGTAAACATCACTCACACTAAGCTGAAAAATCTATTACCACCTTCTTTTACCCGGTTTGCGCTGCAGACAAGCACAAAACCCGGGGTCCTATCTATTGAATTCGACCCATATTCTCATTTTTTGACATCGCAATAGCGCCAAAGTCGCGAGTTGTATGTCGAGGTATAGCAATGAATTCTAAAAACGCATTTTCCGATCCAATTTCACTCTCGCAACTTGGATGGAAACCTATTTTTCAACAACAGCTAACACTTGAAGATTACGAGCAAGAAAACTTCGCAGCTCGCGTCATCGCACATCACCGAAGCGGTTATACACTTGCTTCTGAGAAAGGAGAAATCCATCTCGCGATTCACCATGCCCTGCCCGCTATGACAGTGGGTGACTGGGTGATACTCAAACCCAACCAACAATTTGAGCGATTATTGGATCGCCAGTCACTTTTCAGCCGAAAGGCTTCAGGTACTCGAGTCGCAGAACAACTGATCTCGGCCAACGTTACGACCGTGTTCATCGTCGTATCCTTGAACCACGATTTCAATCTAAGCCGTATTGAGCGTTACTTAGCACTGGCTAATGAAGCGAAAGTAGAGCCTGTCATCGTCTTAACCAAAAAAGACTTATGTGACGACTCGGAGACCAAAGTCAGCCAAGTTCAGACTCTAGATCCGTTGCTCATGATTGAAACCGTCAACGGTCTCGATTTGGACTCGGTTCAAGTGCTAACACCTTGGTGCACATCTGGCGCAACGGTGGCTTTGATGGGTTCGTCTGGTGTGGGTAAGTCGACAATCGTCAACTCTTTGATGGCTGAACAGGCTCAAGCGACGGGGGGGATCCGTGAAGACGACAGTAAAGGTCGACACACAACCACATCACGTTCTCTTCATTTACTGAAAGACGGTGGTTTGTTGATTGATACTCCAGGAATGCGAGAGCTGCAACTTTCTGACTGTGCTGAAGGTGTCAGTGAAACCTTTGCCGACATTGAAGAACTTTCCATGCGTTGTCGCTTCTCAGATTGCCAACATCAATCTGAGCCTGGATGTGCGATTCAGCGTGCGCTAGAAAGTGGCGAACTTACTGAACGTCGGTTTAAGAACTACCAGAAACTGCTCCGTGAACAAGCGAGAAACAGCGCAACGCTAGCCCAGCAACGCGCAAATTTTAAGCAGTTGACTAAGATGTATCGCAATGTTCAAAGCGAAAGCCGTCATCGAAAACAGTTTGATGATTAACATGCATACTTAGTCATCAAATAGCGAACTAAGATAAAGCCATATATGCTGCCGGTGAGTGATTACTCGGCAGCATTTTTATATTTTAGATATCATACCAATCGTAGTAAATAATTGCTCACCCTAGCTTGTTAAAATGCTCGATAACTGCGTTAGAATTTTTGATTGTAGAATAACTACTTATCGAAAAATGCTGCCTTGTTCTCAAGCCTTTTTCCTGCGCTATTTTTGATCACTTACTTACTGTGATTGGTATCAATTCTGAATACATAGTTTGCATAACCATTTCTTGCCAGATCCAATCACAGATACATCAACTGAGCATGCATATTTGTAAAGATTTATATCTTATATGTTATACATAAATTTAACAATTAAAGCCAAAACACCTACACAGCGCAAACAATTACACTAAAATGAAACTAATCCTAGACACTGAGATTAATCAAGCTAATATGAGCGCCCATTCGACTAGTGTATAGTTCAAAATGGTTCCATTTTATAAAAGAAATATCACTATAATAAGTTAACAATTGCAGGTAATTTATGCAAAATCACAACATGTTCGCCCGCATCGCTCGTGGAAATCTTGTTCTTCAGATCCTTGCTGGTATTGTATTCGGTGTCGTTCTAGCCATGTTCTCGCCTTCGGCGGCTCAAGATGCAGGTCTGCTTGGTAGTCTGTTCGTAGGTGCGTTAAAAGCTGTAGCCCCAATTTTAGTATTCATTCTTGTTGCTGCTTCTATCGCCAACCAAAAGAAAGGTCAGCATACCCATATGCGTCCAATCATTGTGCTTTACCTGATTGGTACTTTCTCGGCTGCACTAACAGCGGTAGTTCTGAGCTTTATGTTCCCAACCACTTTAACTCTGGTTGCAGGTGCTGAAGGCGCAAACCCTCCACAGGGCATCACAGAGGTTCTACAAACTCTGCTATTCAAACTGGTTGATAACCCAGTAAATGCACTGATGAACGCAAACTACATCGGTATCCTGGCTTGGGCAATCGGTCTAGGTCTTGCTCTGCACCACGCTTCAGCGACAACCAAAGCGGTATTCGAAGACCTAAGCCACAGTGTTTCACACATTGTTCGCTTCATTATTCGTCTAGCACCTTTCGGTATTTTCGGTCTAGTATCTGCAACGTTTGCAACTACCGGCTTCGAAGCGCTAGCAAGCTACGGCCAACTTCTTGCTGTGCTGCTAAGCTCTATGCTGATCATCGCACTGGTTATCAACCCGATCATCGTATTTGTTAAGACTAAGCAGAACCCTTACCCGCTGGTTCTTCAGTGTCTACGTGAGTCAGGTGTTACAGCATTCTTCACTCGTTCAAGTGCAGCAAACATCCCTGTAAACATGAACCTATGTAAGAAGCTTAATCTAGACGAAGATACCTACTCTGTATCTATCCCACTAGGTGCAACCATCAACATGGCTGGCGCGGCAATCACGATTACCGTACTAACACTTGCTGCAGTGCACACTATGGGTATTCAAATCGATATCTTCACTGCAATCCTTCTAAGCTTGGTTGCTGCTGTATCTGCATGTGGTGCTTCTGGCGTTGCAGGCGGCTCTCTACTGCTTATCCCGCTGGCGTGCGGTCTATTCGGTATCTCGAACGACGTAGCAATGCAAGTTGTCGCGGTAGGCTTCATTATCGGTGTAATTCAAGATTCAGCTGAGACAGCATTGAACAGCTCTACAGACGTGGTATTCACTGCCGCTGTATGTAAGGCTGAACAGCAAAAGTCTGACGCTTAATCTCACATTAAGATTGCAAAAGGGGGCAGCCATTGGCTGCCCCCTTTTTGTTTACTTCAATTCCTACACCACAGTGTTTATCGATTCATGTTTGAAATTCAATGATTGTTTTTGAGCTAACTTTTCCAACTAGGCTGAACGGTCGACTGACTAAAATCGAGACTAGCAGCACCACTATTTGGCTTGTTAGGTGATGAATCAAACGGCACATGTGTGTAGTCACTCACGTCCTTTGCTGACTGCTGTTCCAACGCTGAGTCTTCTGCTATCTCTTCCGGCAAAACATCGATCCCCTCTTCTGTTTTTTTAGGCACTGGCACTTTACGTTTATAAAGTTTATTGAGCGCCTTAATAACCGAGTGTTTCGTTACGGATTCTTGAGAGAGTTTGGTCATTATAGGCTTGGTTAACGCCTGTAATCCGACGATCGAATCAACGCCAAGGTTCCCCCCAACTTTATCACGCAACGCTTTTGCAGGTTCATAACCAAAATGAGCCGATAAAAACAACCAGATGTAGGCGATAGCGTTGCCGTGCTCCCCCTGATCAATCCAAGCTTCACCAGCATGGAACATGGCTTCAGTATTGTTTTTTTCCGCAGCGCACTCTAACCAATAACAGCCGAGACCGTGATTTTTTTCAACACCTAAACCATTCAGATAACTCAGGCCAAGCTTAATCTTACCATTGAGGTCGTGTTTATCTGCCGCCATTCTAAACCACTCTACAGCGTTTTCTGGGGAGTAATCTGAATTATCTTTGTCAAGGCACCAATCACCCATAAACAACATCGCTTCGGTGTGCCCACTGGTGGCGGCTTCTTCAATCAACGCATAACCTTTCGGTATGTTCTTAGTAGTGCCTCGACCATGTATCAAGGCTTGCCCCATATTGAACTTAGCATCGGAATCGTTATCCAGAGCAGCAATCGCTAATTGCCAAAAGTTAGCCTGCTCTTTTAAGATCAAGTCTTCTTTGCGTTTCATACTCAATCGCACGATGCCATACATGCCATTGACATTATCTTGCTGGGCCGCTTTCTCATACCAATAGAGCGCCTCTTTAATATTATTCCGTTCGGCTTCTTTGGCGAGATACAAGATTGAAGGTATGTGGCCGGTCTCGGCTTTAAAAAGACGATCTTTCTTCTCTTGGAGGCGTGCTTTCTCAATCGCCTTTCGATAAGCGACCTCCCTAGCCTTACGCTCCTGCTCCAATCGTTGCTTTCTCAGAGATAAAGAGAGCAGCCAAACGACGACTAAGATCAGAGAAAGTGCAGTTGCACCGATAGCGATGCCCATTGTGCTCATAACGTCCCAACTGTTTTTTGTTCAACTAGTATTAGTGTTGTATCGATACCAGTCGATAAATGGAGATAAGTAGGCCAAAGAAAAAATCTACAGCCATCATGAGTTTAGTATCTCAGGATTCTTGTGCCATAAGAAGCTAAACCGACTTGTTCAGAATGAAATGCTAGTGAGTGATGTGATACTGCTTCCAACCTAAGCTCTTCACTTGGTACCACTGCAGAAAACAGTCATCTCGCCCTTTATACCAATCGTAGTAAATAATTGCTCACCCTAGCTTGTTAAAACGCTCGATAACTGCGTTAGAATTTTTGATTGTAGAATAACTACTTACCAAAAAATTCTGCCTTGTTCTCAAGCCTTTTTCCTGCGCTATTTCTGATCACTTACTTACTGTGATTGGTATTAATCTTGTTAACCATCATACTCACTCTCGGCATATTTCCCTACTCAACATCACGAAACTGTTACTGTGCTATCGTTTCGTTTAGCAGCAAGGCCAGGCTAGTTGTAGGGATAACCTGCACCCACAATAGTTACACTGTAACTATATGGTAACTAAACTCCCTCTGGTCACCTCATTTATACGCCACTTTTTTGCTCAGTTTTACATTGTAAATCGGGGGCACCAAAATTCCTCGGCAAACACCAAATACAAAAAAGCGGCTTGAAACCCATGCCTCAAACCGCCCAAACTCACTGTTTTATCAATCTTACTACTTTTCACCCTGCATTCTTTCCCAGATAGTCGGTGACCCAATGTAATCTTGAACACAGCTAATGAACTCTTTTACCAACTTTGTCTGCTTGCGATGAGGGTACACGGCATAGATAGCAGTCTCTTCGGTTGAAATGCGGTACTCGGGCAACAACTGAACGAGTCCAAGGTCCTTCATTGGTGCATGGAGATTGGACTGATCCATTAAACCATAACCCAAGCCATCACTGACACCCGAGACAATGGTACGTACATCACTTACCTTATAGTTGCCTTGCAGTGACAATACTTGGTAGGTATCGCCATTCGGCTGTTCACTAATACGCAATTGATCGAGCGTCATATCACCGTTGGTATAGATAATCGCAGGTAGCGACAACAAATCCTGTGGCGTTTGGGGCTCGCCATGCTCAGCGATAAAATCGTGCGATGCCACCAACATAAAGTGGCTATCTGCTATTTTTTTTGCAATAAGGTTCGACTCAATCAACTTACTGAAACGGAAAGCGATATCGATTTTTCCCGCAATGATATTGGCAATCTTATCGTCCAGAGAGAGTACGATCTGAACATCGGGATAGCGACGCATAAATTGAGTGACGATCGGTTGCAAATACTGCTGTCCAAAATAGATTGGTGAGGTGATCCGAAGCACACCTTTGGGTTCAGACTGATACGAATCGGCAATCCCTTGAATCTGATTTAAGGTGTCTTGCAGAACACGGGCTTGCGCTAGAATCTCTTCACCCGCAGAAGTCAGTGAAAACGATCGTGTAGATCGGTTGAGTAGTTGTACACCAAGGTCAACTTCCAAACGTTTAATTTGCTTAGACAGAGACGAATTGTCCATGTCATGAAGCGCCGCCGCTTTGGTAAAAGATCCTTGCTGGACCACATCGAGAAATAGCAATAGTTGATTAGTATTTAACACATGACTCTCTCTAGAGAATAGATTCGATTAACGTTCGTCTTTAGGCGTATCCATCACTACCATGGTTGTAATGGACTGTACTTGAGCGCATTCACCCAGCACATCGGCATGAAACTTTTTATAACTGGATAAATCTTGAGTCTCCACTCGCAAAAGGTATTCGTTCGCCCCTGTAATGTTATGGCACTCAACGACCTCTTTTTCCAAACTGACATGGTCTTCAAACTCTTGCTGTGCAGCTTTGCTGTGGCTTGATAAGCCAATCGATACATACGCGACAAAACCAACCCCCATTAAAGTGTTATCGAGTATAGCTCGATAGCCCTGAATGATGCCTTGTCTCTCTAGTTCCTGAACGCGACGCAAGGTCGCAGACGGAGATAAACCGATGCGCTCCGAGAGCTCAATATTGGAGACTCTGCCGTCTGCTTTCAGCTCAAGCAATATCCTTTCGTCAAATCTATCCATAGGTAAATTTAATTGTGCAATTAATGAATTTAACTCGAATAAAAGCACATAATTGCCCAAGTTTCCACTTAGTATGAATAGTGACCGGTCAGACACAACTGTAATTTTCACTATTTAGGAACAACGCCATGCCTTTTGAACAACTTACCGCACTCGCGTTATTTGCGTTTGTCTCGACCTTCACGCCGGGCCCAAACAACATCATGTTGATGACTTCAGGTGCCAATGTAGGCTTCACCAAGACCATTCCACACATGTTGGGTATCGCACTTGGCTTCGCCATTATGCTGCTATTGGTCGGTTTTGGATTGATGGGTTTGTTCCACAGCTTCCCTATTATTCATCAAGTGTTGAAGTACCTGAGCTTGGCGTATTTGGTTTATCTAGCGATTAAGATTGCCACCAGCGGCAAAGCAGAAGAGAAAGAGAGCTACAAACCGATGTCGTTTCTAGCCGCTGCAAGCTTCCAATGGGTAAACCCAAAAGGATGGTCAATGGCATTGACGGCAATTTCTGTATATAGCACTGGTAGCTCTTGGGTTGAGCTCGCGATCATCGCCGCTATCTTTACACTTGCTAACCTGCCATCCGTGACATTTTGGACCGCAGCGGGGAAACAGCTCCAGCACTGGTTGACGACTCCCTTAAGAATTAAAGGCTTCAACTACGCGATGGCATTGTTGCTGTTAGTGTCGACCGTGCCAATGATCTAAACACATCCCAGAATCCGAATCCGCTTATAACCAATTCGAAATCGCCTCTAGAGGCAGAGTCAATATCGACTGTCCATGAGGCGTTAATGTCCACGCAAACCCCAAAATATTTAGACCACAGCAGATGAAAAACAGCGTTTTAAAGGGCTGCTTTTGAGTCTTATGTCGCAACTGCTGCTGGGCTATCAACGCGCCTAGCCAGCCCCCACATAACGCAAGCAGATGAAGTGTATTCTCTGGGACACGCCACTCACCTTTTATTGCCGCTCGCTTATCTTTTGCGTAAGTGAAATAAGTCATCAGTCCTATCAATAAATAACCTCCAAGCATCAACTTTGAGCTTGAATAAAACGCGATCGAAAGACTCACGATAAAGAGATAGGTAAACACAATTTTTAATGATGACGACAAGGTTATCCCCTTTTGCGTAGCAGCTCACGAAGCTCAATAACTACGCCCTGAATTCTTATAGAAAGGATGAGTAATAAGCCCGTTATTTGCGCTAGCCTACTCGCCTCACCCCTACATAACATGATGGAAGTTAAGGAATTATAACCATGTACAATAAAAAACATACCATCTATCAAGTCTTTACACGGCTGTTTGGCAACCAAAACGCCAATAATAAACCTTGGGGAACAATTGAAGAAAACGGCGTTGGTAAATTCAGTGATTTCACCGACAAAGCACTGTCTGAAATTAAAGACCTAGGCATCACTCACATCTGGTATACCGGGGTCCCGCATCACGCGGTGATCAATGACTACCAAGAAGTGGGAATCACCCAAGATCACCCGAGCGTAGTCAAAGGCCGAGCTGGCTCTCCCTACGCGGTCAAAGACTACTACTCGGTCAATCCAGATTTGGCAGATAATCCGGTGAAGCGCGTTGAAGAATTTGAGGATCTTATTAAGCGCAGCCACGAAAATGGGTTACAAGTTATCATTGATATCGTGCCAAATCACGTTGCGCGTCAGTATCGCGGTAACCGCAATCCAGCTGGCGTTGAAGACTTCGGTGCCAGTGACGATACCAGTGTTGAGTATCACAGAGAGAATAACTTTTACTACATCCCAGATTCCCAGTTTGAGCTGCCGGATATCGACCCAGCCTTTACGCCCCTTGGTGGAGAAGCGCACCCTAGCCTAGAAGTACCGTTCGTTGAAAAGCCCGCAAAATGGACTGGAAACGGCTCGCGCTTGGCTAAACCTAACTTCGACGATTGGTATGAAACGGTCAAAATTAACTACGGTATCAAGCCAGACGGCAGCAAAGACTTCCCTGAACTTCCGCATGGTTATGAAGATAAAGACTACGTCGAGCATTACCACTACTGGCAGCAATTTGATGTGCCTAGCTCTTGGGTTAAGTTCCGCGACATAGCGCTGTACTGGATCGCTAAAGGTGTGGATGGCTTCCGCTACGACATGGCAGAGATGGTGCCTGTCGAGTTTTGGAGCTACTTGAACTCATCTATTAAAATGCGCAAATCCGATGCCTTCCTCATGGCAGAAGTCTACCAACCGAACCTCTACCGAGATTACATTCGCCTCGGTAAAATGGATTACCTCTACGACAAGGTTGATCTCTATGATGGTCTAAAAGAGATCATGCAGGGAAAAGCATCCACCGCGATCATTCCTGAGATTCAAGGTAAAATGCAGGACATTGAGCACCACATGCTGCATTTCTTAGACAATCACGATGAACAGCGTGTCGCGTCGCCTGAGTTTGCTGGTAACCCTGAAATGGCAAAGCCTGCAATGTTAGTGAGTGCTTTAATCAGTAGCTCTCCGACCATGCTCTATTTCGGTCAAGAAGTCGGTGAAGCCGGCGCTGAGAACGCTGGGTTTGGCCAGCCGTCACGCACCTCAATCTTTGATTACATTGGTGTGCCACAACACCAGAAATGGATGAACCACGGCAAGTTTGATGGTGGTCTTCTAAACGAAAGTGAAATCGCACTGCGTAATTTCTATAAACGCATCATGAACTTCACGTTAGAGCACTCATCGATGACAGGTGAATACGTCGATCTCTTTGCCAACGGCGAGTTTTCTGACACTACCCACGCCTTTCTACGATACGACGCCAATGAGCTCGTTATCGCGACCAGTCGCTTTGCAACGCAGGGTAATGATTCGATTAAAGTGACCATCTCTGAAGAGCACATCTCAGCGATGAACCTCGCTGACGGAACTTACGCTTTGGAAGAGAAAATTGACGGTTTAGAAACGCAATCACTCACGGTCGATAACGGCATCGGGTATTTCAGTTGTGAATTGAAACCATTAGCCGCATTAGCTTGGGTGTTGGAACTCAAGTAATTCGATATTTATGACCGATTATAAAAGAGCCAAACGGCTCTTTTTTTTTGATGATAATTAAGTGACACATAAAGCGCTAGTAATCTCACAAAAATTAGGCTGAGTTCTCATCCTATTTACTCATCCTCCCCTCTACGCCTTTTTAAAACAATCGTTAATTATATGTGTTATTGATCCAATTAATTATCGAATGACCTAATACAAAATGTGATTCTGTCACTAATAATTCTTAATTTCCGAATTTTAAATAACTTTGTATATAAGGCTCACAAATAGATCACCATATTCAACATTACGATATTCATCGAGAATAAAACTAATATGGATATAACTCGTGAATACAAAAAACTTTAAACTCTCTACCCTTGCAAAAGCAATGCTGCCAATCCTTGCTGCAAGTGCACTAAGTGCCTGTGGAGATGACAATGACAGCAGTTACACCGCACCAACACCGGGCACCTCTGTACCGGGTGAAGTAGAACTTGCACCTAACGTTGATCTGCCAGCCGCAGCTGCAACTCCAAGTGCCAATGAAGTTTCGCTAAGCTACATCGCGGATACCACGTCATCCGTGGCGCGCATGTCCACTATCACGACAGATTTCAGTAAATGGACTCTGGTATGTGGCGACAAGTCCTTTACTGCGACATCTTCAGATAAATTTGGACCAACTTGGTTAGTCGCGGCAAGCGAGGCAACCGGAAGCTGTAAGATCACCGATGGCACCACTGAGCAAGCGTCGGTTAACCTTGATGCTTCTGATGCGGGTAGCACTGTTGGTGTAACCCATACGGGTGAAAAGGTTTCAGGTTCACGTCAGGACACCATGCTTAAGGGATACGGGCTTGACCAAGAAGGCACCGATGTAAAACTTCCTGAAGCACAGCCTCCAGGTGAGTTGCCTGCTCCACCAGCTAATCATTTCGCCGTTCACCTTTATGACCCTCTAGGCGATAAGAAAGAAGAAGGCGCAGACAAAGACGGTTACGGCAACCTTAACCTGCACATCTGGAATGATTCAAAGTGTGCAGCTGGCGATCCAAGCTATTTCAACGATGGCTGGGAAGACATCAGTGTCACACCAGATGACTCAGACGAGTTCGGCCCAGTTTGGTATGTTCCGGTCACCGATGATGCAAGCCAATGTTTCAATCTTATCTTACGTAATGCCAACAAAGACAAACTGATTGGTGCTGACCTTGTTATCGACATTTCTGGCCAAGCAGAAAACCCAGCTGTCACTTACATGGCTGGTAGTTCAACGTCTTACACGACTCGCAGTGAAGCATTTGAGCTTGCAGGTCCATCTTCTGAGTTCACTATCGACAGTGTTGGCGCGATCCTGATTGACGACCAAACACTGGTTTGGAGTGCAGGTAAAGATGCAGATCAAGTTCAAATCATGTTTAGCTCCAATGGTGACTATCAAGTTTCAGAAGATGGCGTCGTTAGCGGTGCGTCTATCGTTCTTTCAAGCGCAACACTGACAGACGCTCAAAAAGCCAAATTCCCACACTTAGCCGATTACCCAGCATTCGAACTTCCTGACTTACCAGCAGAGCTATCACTTAGCTCACTAATGAAGGGCAGCTTAATTGCACTGGCTTCTTCTGATGGTGCTGAAGGTGAACCAGCAGCACTGCGCTCTTCAACAGCGGTTCAATACGCAGGTGCACTGGATGCAATCTTTGCCGAGGCAGCAACCGATCTTGAATACGGTCCTATCTATGGTGATGACGGTGTCACTTTCCGCTTATGGGCACCAACCGCCTCTGAGGTTGAGCTGGTTGTCTACAACAGTGACAAATCAGAAGCTTCTCGCCACACCATGCAAGAAGACAGCGCAACGGGCAGTTGGAGCGTTGAAGTCGAAACTGATTCAGTGGATAACAAGTTCTACCGCTATGCGATGAAGGTCTTTCAACCAAGAGAGCAGAAAGGTTACAGCTACGAAGTGACAGACCCATACTCTGTCAGCTTATCTATGAACTCTTTCTACAGCCAAGCTGTGGATCTAGATTCCGATGAACTGAAGCCAGCAGGTTGGGATGGATTAGACGCTCCACATTCACAAAACCCAGACAATGGCGATCTAGCGAATATGGTGATCTACGAGTCACACGTACGCGACTTCTCAGCTCGTGATAAGAGTACTGAAAACAAGGGTAAATACCTAGCGTTTACTGAGCAAAACTCAGTACCAGTGAATCATCTTAAAGAGCTTAGTGACGCGGGCATGACACACCTGCACTTAATGCCTGTATTCGATATCGCAACCATCAACGAAGATCCAAGCCAAGTGGCAGATATCGACGAACCATTCAGCAAGCTTTGCTCTTTGAATGAATCAATTAAGAACGACAGCCGTTACAGCGAATACTGCACTAGCGGTGGCACAATCGCCGAAGCCTTTGAAGAGCTTAAAGCGACTGATACCAAAGACAACGCAGTGGTAGAAGGTCTTAACGAGTACGTCCGCTCTGTCGACTCTTACAACTGGGGCTATGACCCATTCCACTACACTGTGCCAGAAGGTTCTTACGCAACAGATGCAGAAGGTACCGCACGTATTCTTGAATTCCGTGAAATGGTTAAATCGGTCAAGCAAGATGTTGGCATGAACGTAGTAGTAGACGTAGTGTACAACCACACTAACGCTTCGGGCATGAATGACAAATCGGTACTCGATAAAGTCGTACCGCTTTACTACCAGCGCCTAGTGCCAGATTCTGGTCTCGTAGAAACATCAACCTGTTGTGAAAACACGGCGCCAGAGCATGCGATGTTCGCGAAGCTGATCGACGATTCCATCCAAACTTGGGTTGAAGCGTACAAGATTGATGCATTCCGTTGGGACTTGATGGGCCACCACCCACTATCTCAAATGCAACAAACGCTCGCTGCAGCTCGTGAAGTCAATCCAGAGGTGTACTTCTACGGTGAAGGTTGGAACTTTGGTGAAGTTGAAAACAACCGTCGCTTTACACAAGCAACACAGCCTAACCTAGGTGGCACAGGCATCGGTTCTTTCTCGGACCGACTCAGAGATGCTGTTCGAGGCGGTAGCCCATTCGATGGTGGTGAAGCGATTCGTAAGACTCAAGGCTTCGCAACGGGCGCAGCAACACTGCCAAATGAGCTAATGGCCGATGATGAAGGTAATGTTTCTGACGTCGAGCTGGAGCGCGCTCTACACCAAATCGACCTGACTCGTTTGGGTATGGCGGGTAACCTGAAAGACTTCAAGATGGTCGACTTCGAAGGCAACACCCAAGTAGGTTCATCCATTGACTACAACGGCCAAGAAGCGGGTTACGCAGAGCAACCATGGGAAGTACAGAACTACGTATCAAAACACGATAACCAAACTTTCTGGGACATCAACATGTACAAGGTATCGGAAGATGCTAGCGTAGATGTGCGTGTTCAAATGCAGACCATTGGCATGTCTACTGTACTACTAGGTCAAGCGATGCCGTTCAACCACATGGGTGGTGAGCTGCTGCGTTCAAAATCGATGCAACGTGACTCGTACGACTACGGCGATTGGTACAACCTCGTTGATTTCACTCTTACCGACAGTAACTGGAACAAAGGTCTGCCAGCGAAAGATAAGGATGCGGATAACTACGCCCAAATCGCTCGTGCAACTGCGGATCTAAACTCTCAGCCTCAAGCTGAACACATGGAGCGCATGTACAATAACTACAAAGAGTTGTTGATGCTCCGTTCTGCCTCCGATCTGATGACGCTACCAAGCGCACAAGAGATCATCAACCGTGTTGACTTCCGTAATACGGGTAAAGGCCAAACAACCGGTGTGATCGCAATGACCATCGATAACGGCAGTACCCAAACTGCGGATATCGACAGCTCAGTTGATGCTGTTGTAGTCATCATCAATGCAACACCAGAGACACAAACAGTTGGTGATTTCGTTGACCACGAAAGCAAGCCAATTGTTCTGTCTGGCTTTGAATTGAGTGCTGCACACGAAGACAACGGTATTGCTGGAAATGCATCATTCACAGAAGGCAAGTTCTCAGTACCGGCTTGGTCTACCGCGGTATTCGTTCAACCGCGAGGTTCTGAGCGTGGCCTAGGCCTACCAGTTGCACAGAAGAAAGCAGACTTACCGCCGTTTGGTAAAACTAAGGTCTACATTGCAGGCGGCTTCGAGCAAGCTAGCTGGGATCCAGCAGCGATTGAAGTGCCTTACACCAACAGCGGTTTGTACACTATCGAGTTAGGCTTGGCTGCTGACACAGGTTATAAGTTCACGCATGGTGACTGGGACTCTCAAATTAGCTGCGGCGGTGAGAACTGTAACTCAAACTTCTCTGATATAGGTATGTATGAGTTCTCATTGGATGCCTCTGATGTGGAAAACCCAGTCATTGTCGAAGCTAAACTTGCTGAAAGCTACCAAGACAAAACTTGGTATATCCCAGGCAGTATCTCTGGTAAATGGGGTCACGACGATGCACAGAAGATGACCACGAATGCACAAGACGAAACGATGGTAAGCTTCACCACTGCGGAGCTGGCTGCAAACCAGGAGTTCCAATTCAAGTTTACTTGTGGGGATTGGGGACAGTGTGAGCATGGCTACAGTGATGTCGTGGTTGCTGAAACTTCACTTGCCGTTACTGACAATAGTGGCAATCTAGCCTTTACGCCTGCAAGTGAAGGCACCTACACAGTGACGTTCGACATCATCTCTAAACAGGTGAACATCGCAGCGAATAAGTAAGTAATCGCTCGTTCAAAGCCTACAAAAACGCTGACTCAGGTCTAATGCCGATCGTTTAGTTACTTGAACGATCCTACAGAGGCTCCATAATCGGTCGTAACGTAAGTTACGGCCGATTTTTTATGTCTGAGTTTTCAAAAGAATTACAAGTTACCGCAGAGTTTTGTCACGAGCGCCCCATTGATGTGTTTAATAAGCATATTCCTTTGGAATGGGTCGAAGAAGCTGTTCAGCAAACCGGGCGAGTATCGCTCAGAAAACGTCGTGTACCAGCTGAACAAGCTGTTTGGCTAGTGCTAGGTATTGGGCTTCAACGTAATCGTTCCATTCAAGATGTTTGCGATAAGCTAGAGTTGGCATTCCCTGACGTAAGTGGTGAACTTACGCCTATGGCAACCAGTAGTATTATCAAAGGAAAAGAGCGCCTTGGTAATAAACCAATGCGTTATTTGTTTAAAACGACAGCCCAGCAGTGGGAGCAGAAAACAAAGTTTGACGAGGTTTGTGGCTTGAAACTTCTTAGTGTCGATGGCACACATTTCAAAACTCATAATACAGAGGAAAATCAACATTTTGGCTTTGCTCAAAAAGGAGCATCGCTTCCAAGCGTGCTGGCCGTAACATTGATGTCAACACGTAGTCATCTTTTATCTGACGCTGCTTTTGGACCAGTAACAAATAGTGAGATCTCCTATGCTCAAAAACTTGTAGGCTCAGCACCAGATGACTCATTAACACTCTTTGATAGAGGATTCACTTCTGCAGAATTATTTACTAGTTGGCGTGGCGCTAGCAGTAACAGTCACTGGTTAACACCAATCAAAGCTAAAATGCGTTATGACATAGTTGAGAGCTATACTGAGCATGATCATCTCATTGATATGCCTGTTTCACCTCAAGCTCAAAAGCTTGCCCCCTACCTTGGTACAAAATGGCAAGCCCGTCTTATTCTTATCCCAACGCCTAAAGGTGAAATCAAAGGTTTTATTACTTCTTGTTTATGCCCTAAACGCTATCCGTTTGATGATTTAGTGAAAGTGTATTGGGAACGTTGGGAAATCGAACGTAGTTACGGTGAACTCAAGCAGTATCAGTTACAAAACAAACCAACATTACGAAGTAAGAAAAAAGTCGGGGTATACAAAGAGCTATGGGGGATCTTAACCAGCTATAACATCGTGAGGCTAGAAATGGCTGAGATAGCGAAACAACACAAAATAGAGCCTCTGCGGATCAGTTTCATTAATGCATTGTTTTTGATTATGGACGAGATGATTTGGGCGAGTGACACCCGGAGTCCTGGAGCAATACCAAAAAATTTAAAGGCACTCAGAGACAATGGGAAACGGCTTATTCTTCCAAAGAAACGTAACCTGAAGCCATATCCCCGTGCAGTTTTAAAAAAGCCAGCTAGATATCCTAATAAACATGCCACTCGCTCTTAAGCGAGTGGCATTAGACTCAGGTCAGCGTTTTTTGTTGTCCAAACACCTGTTAATAACTCGATCACATTTATTATCGAGTAAACAGTAGCTCACCCTAATATCAAATAACATTTCGGCTCATTTTAGCTATTTGATTGTACTAATACGAGAATTTGGATTGCTGTTAATCTTGAATCAACTGTCACCAGTAGCGATCTAAGACAACAACCAGTCTATTTATTTCGCTCCTTAGATACGTGTTATACCAGCATGATTTAAATTTCTTCTAAATATAAATAACAACCTTTTGGATAACTGTGAAATACTATTAATTTAATAACAGGTTTTCTATCACGAATACAATTTCAACAAACTTAGTCAAAGGCTATCATGATACCGGCGACAGCAAGCACTATTGTATTATTTGAGCGAAATGCGCTATTGAGTGTAATTGAGAAATTTGAGATCAGAGAATAGGTTTTGAGACACAAATGAAAACACCTAGAGCAAGATAACTGATTCTCACTCTAGGTGTTAGGGGTCTATTTAATTGACTATTTTTTAGTATTAACAGCCTTAACAAAGACTTCTTGTGCGCCTTCAATGCCCAGTGCTTTGGCCTCATCCAATAAACTCAACGCTTTAGGAAGGTTATCTTCTTTAACTGCCGCTTGAATCGCATTGTGGTAGTAAGTTTGTGTTTCTGGTTGAACAGAGTCTACCTTAGTTCCTACAACTGGTTTTGCATTTGAGCTAGAACTCGAACCAAATGAGAAAAAACTCACTCTATCAAGTGTCACTTCAATCTTACCTACATTCGCATTTGGAACGGGGATATCTTCCATTTCAGGTAAGTAGTTTCCTCGACCTTCTGCATCTAAGCGAGCAGGGTGAATCACGTTAGTAAAGCCACCAAGATCCTCTTGCTCAGTATAAATAACCAAGTAAACAGATTCCGATGTCGTGGGTGGGTAGAAATCGTTTTCCGCGACTAGGCGGTTACCTAAATGTAACCTTGGCTTTGTATACTCAAAACTATCTTTACTATAGCGCTCCAGCTCACGACCGTTCTTGTCATAGATTACAGCATTAGGAACAAACGCTGTGTCTCCGATCATACTGGTAATCTTAATAGAGTATTCACCGCGATCCGCTGGAAGTTCAATAGCTACTACTGGGCTATTGATACCATTGTAATTTAATATTTGGCTTTCGGGTGTTACATCAAAAACTGCTGAACTAGGAAGCTTCATAGGAGCAAATTGAAGACCAGCAATAGAGTGAACTTGATCAGCTTGTGCCACTTGCACTTGCTCGACTACTTGCGCAGATTGGCAACCAGCCAATGCAACGCAACCGCTTAACATAAGAGCTCTAAAATACATAACCCTTCCTTTTTGTTATTTTTTTAAGAAATTTACTAACTTTAATTACCACAAAGAAAACTATTCACCTAGGGAACGATCTACTTAATCGTACATTCCTTAAAAAAATAGCCGACGCGAGCCGGCTATGAATTAGGGCAGTTTAGGATTTGGTTAAGCTATGTGTTTACCACCACGCTTCAGCTTGGATACCGAATACGTACTCTGTATCGTCACCATTAAATGCATCTTTGTCTTCAGTATCTAGGATGTAAGAACCGTATACACGGATTTCAGGACGAGCCCAGAAGCTATCACCCATAGCCCAAGCTTGAGCTACTGTGAATTTAGCGTTACCAAAGTCTTCAGTATCTAACCCCATCAACGGATTATTCTTGTCACTAATGATACGCTCACCAGCATTATAGCCAACCTCAAAGATCGTACGCATTGTGTCATTCCACTTGTACATAGGACGGACAACTACAGAGTATTGGTCAATGTCAAAATTCTTACTGGTGTAATCTCCGTTTGCATCACTACCACCTACATCACTACCAGATAAGTAGGCTACTTGGTGACCCATTTCCCATGATTCGCCTAGGTTCATTACACCCCAGTTAATAGCACGGAAACCAGATGTGTTGTTATAAGCCTCAGTACCACGGGCGTAGTATGTGCCTGCTCCCCAGAAGTTCGCAGCTTGTACACCGTAGCCATTAGTACCGTATTGGAAAATAGTTTGGTGGAAACCATTACTCATACCTTGATGAAGGATTGCAGAAGCCAACACACCATCATCAGCAGATTCACTTTTATCATCCGAGTCAGTCGCAAAGTTATATGCTAGTGCAAACTCAAGAGAAGTATTTTCCCCAAGACTAATATTCGCTAAACGTGCATCAAAGATGTAGCCTGTAGAATCGTCGTGATCACCGTCTTGAATCAGCGCTAAAGATAGTTTTTGGTCACCAAGCGATAAGTTTTCAATACCACCACCAGTACCTGAAGTGTTTAGGTAGTAAAAGTCCGTGATGTGAATATCTTTACGTTGGTAGTAAGTTTTACCAGCCCAAAGTGTTGCTTCTTTATCAGAAGCGATAACACCTTTCGCCTTAACAGCGAACTGCGCCACATTGAAGTCACCATCTTCCCAACCGTTTGAGCCATTGTTGCCCTGCGCAATCATCGACTCTACACGCCACGTTTGCTCACCCGTTTTCAGTTCTTCCGCTAGACCAAATTCATAGTAGTTATCGTTTTCGTTACCTAGACGACCAACACCAGCTTTGTTAACAGAAAGGTCACCATTACCATTGCCACTAATACCAGTACCAGCACGCATGTAACCATTAAAGTCAACAGCGAACGCAGAGCCCGCAGCCAGCGTAGTCGCCACTGCTGCAGCAATCAAACTTACTTTTTTCATTCTTAACTCCATTAAGGACGATTTATTTTAGGTTTTATATTTTTGCTCTCTTGCGACAGCCAAAGGCAGTAATGGCGGACGTAAGATAGAGAGGTTTAGGGTTTCCCCTGATTCGTTTCAACGGGGTCAATACTAAGGGGGGCGCACGAGTTTGACTTCCTCCACCCCTAACTAAATTAAGGGGGATGAGAAGGGAGTAGAAAATTTACAGAATGGTGTTTAAAAGAGTTAGATCACTTAATCTAGGAGGAGTAGACAGTACACAGATCTAATTATTCATATCAAATGAGATCCAGCTCAAATATATTGTTTGAACTTAATCGCTAGATTATTTTTTTAACAATAAATTCTTCTTGAAGTTGCTTGACCTTAAAGAAACAAAGCTTTTTACTAATAGTTCACCAAAGCTGTTTAACGAATAAGAAATCAAGCATGACTAGAACGCTCGGACGCCCATATCCACTCGGTGCAACGCTAGATGACACTGGCTGTAACTTCTCTATTTATTCCCCTGACTGCCCCAATCTCTCACTCGCCCTCTTTGATGAGAATGATGAATTTGTCACTTATAAATTAGAAAGCGAGTACGCCGGCATTAAGTACACCTATATCGAGGGGATCTCTGCAGGTCAAAAGTATGGTTTTATCGTTGATACTGAAGAAGGTTCATTGCTCCTCTCTGATCCTTATGGCAAAGCACTCAGCGAGCCGCTGCATTATCAAACGCCTTATACGCCGGAAAAGAGTTTTGGTATGGCAAAGTGTGTGGTGACTGATGACAGCTTCGATTGGCAAGGCATTCAAGGGCCAAAGATTTCCCGAGAAGAGACGGTTCTATTCGAAACCCACGTCAAAGGCCTCACTAATCTGCATCCAGAAATAGAAAGCAGCAGTAAAGGGCGTTACATGGGGTTGGTCAGCCCTGAAATGCTTAAATTCTACAAAGAACAGAACATCAACTCATTGCAACTTTTACCGGTTGCGGCTTGTATGCACGAACCGCATCTTTTAGACATGGGCAAGGTCAACTATTGGGGCTATAACCCCTACCTGTTCATGGCTCCAGATCCTCGCTACGCAGAACAAGACGCTGTCACTGAGCTTAAAACGGCCATTCGTGAGCTTCATCGCAATGGCATTGAAGTTATTCTGGATGTTGTTTACAACCACACTGCGGAAGGCGGTGAAGGCGGTTGTACTTTCAACCTAAAAGCGCTCGATCATCGTCACTACATTAAGCACGGTTGCCACTACGCAAACTTCACTGGTTGCGGAAATACCGTTGACCTTACCCACCAGGCATCACTTAACTTAGTGATGGATACGCTTCGCTACTGGGTGACTGAATTTAAGGTCGACGGCTTCCGTTTCGACCTTGCTGCAACTTTGGGTCGCCAAGGCGATCAATACAACCCAGAAGCAGCCTTCTTCAAAGCGGTCGCTCAAGACCCAGTATTGAAAGAGACCAAACTGATTGCGGAACCGTGGGATATTGGTCCGAACGGGTATCAGGTTGGAAATTTCCCATTGGGTTGGAATGAGTGTAACGACAAACTGCGAGACATTACCCGCAGCTTCTGGCGTGGTGATCAAGGCTATCTAAAAGAGTTCGCAACACGCCTGATGGGTTCCCGCGATATTTATAGTGCCGCGCACTGGCCTTACAAGCTAACCGTCAACTACATTACTTACCATGACGGCTTCACCATGCAAGATCTTGTCTCTTATAAACATAAGCATAATGAAGAGAATGGCGAAAACAACCGAGACGGCCACGGTGACAATCGCTCGAAGAACTATGGTGTAGAAGGTGAAACCGAAAATGCTTTAGTGATCGCTACTCGCGAGAAGCAGAAGCGCAACTTCATGGCGAGTTTACTGTTTGCCTTTGGTATCCCGCACATTTTAACAGCGGATGTGCTGTCTCATACCCAAAATGGCAACAACAACGCCTACTGCCAAGACAGTGAGACAAGTTGGCTAAACTGGGACCCGAGCGAGCGTAAATCTGACTTTAAACAGTGGCTCTCTGATATGGTATCCGCTCGCCAAGAGTATATGGTGCCATTCATCAGAGCATTTAGTGGCGAACAGCGTAACTCGAATCGAATTTTCTGGAGCCGAGTAGATGGCACGCTAATGGAGCACGATGATTGGAATCGGCTCAGCTCTGTCGCTCTGCATCTAGGGATTGGTGAAGACGGCGACGAAATGATCTACTTGATCAACCAAACCAATGCACCTGCTCGCTTTAAATTGCCAAATGACAGAGAACAAAACTGGGTAACGCTTTGTGATACCAATTCTCACAATGTAAGACCAGGCTCTGCGGACGGCGAAATGCTGCTGTCACCGACTTCGATGGCCATTCTGCACTTTACAGCGCCTAATCAAGCTAAAGATGCGGACACATAGAAAAAACTCAGTAAAAGAATAAGTTATATAAGAGCCAGTTATATTTATAACTGGTTTTTTTATTGGGTAGATATCACAAATCCGATGCTTTTATATGGAATCATTTGCATTGATGTGAGTAAGAAAACTGTTTAGTATGCTGCCACTATAAAAATGAATCTATAACGTCTTTGGATATCATGGCTTTACCTAAAACATTAATTCGTCTTTTCAAACCTTATATCGTTTTACTCACAGGAGGTATGATCTATTTAGCTGCAGCTCAGTTAGAGCGTATGGAAAACTCGGCAAGGGAGCAGTCAGCTTCCAATATCCGAATTGGTAACTCTATTATCCGGTCTAATATTGAGGCCACATTTGGTAAACTTCACCTGCTTGAAGAGAGCTTACAGCAGGTTCAAACCGCTTCAAAAAATGCCTTCATCGAGTTAAGTGAAAACATCCTCAAACGTACACCTAACTTCTCCGACATCGTTTTATATCACCCAGATACCAAACAATATATTTCAAGCCGCGGCTTATCTCTCCCCTCGTCGACACTTAACAACCTGACATGGCACAGAATCGATAGTGTCACTGAAGATTTTTATGTTTCATCCGTCTATCAAAAAACCGGTGGCCGTTGGGTAGTCGCGATTAAACACGCCATTTCAGAACACTCAAAAGAGATCTGGATTGAGTTTGATCTTCTTCATACAACTCAAGGCTTACGTGATCTAAAAACACTCAACAATGGCTATATGTTTGTAATCGACCGCTCCACGGAAAGACTGATATTCCATCCTGACCCAGCGCGAATAGGCACAAAGTCGATCAGTTTCCATGCAGGGATCAGCCACCAGCTATCACAAGGTCAAACTTCTGGACAACATGAGTATTACTACCAAGATCACTTCAAAGTGTCAGTCTACGACGCAGATAACAGCTTAAATTGGGTATTCATTGCCGGTACCGATCGCCAAGACATACTGACGAGCTCGCATCAGTTTACCTTAACCGCGATTGTGCTGAGTTCACTGCTGTTACTTTGGGTCGTGGCCAATTATCTACTTCACAGGCTCCACCTTGCGCTTTCTCTACTCAATCAAGTAGAAGACACCGTTGCTTTTAAGCTTCAGCTTAAATCAATAATCAACAACTTCTGCTACAACAACGGTATTCAGTTTTGTCTTTATGATTCAACCAACTATGTGTTTAGTACTATTGACTACCACGGAAACACGTGCGTTGTGCATAATAATCAATCACTTGCGCAACAACTTCATCCCGACACTCTAATCTACCGCAATGGAAATTATGCTGACTCACTCGCTCGAAGCCTTAAAATCAGTCAACGTCACTACTGTATTCCAATGCACTCGCGAACACAGCTGATCGCCGTACTCTACATCAATAGTACATTCCCTATTAGTCACTCTATTCTACGTATGATCAGAAGCGCAGCTGAAACGTCATTAGCAAACCTTCTGTTGCATCATCAATTAGGTTGCAAAGATCTGATGACTCAGCTCGACAACAAGAACAACTTTAATGCGGCTTTATCTGCTCACCTAAGTGAACCAGATACGTTTGTTGCTCTGCTAGATATTGACCATTTCGAGCACCTGAAGAATGCCTACGGGGAGATGATTGGCGATCGTTTAATTCAGAATACTGCCGAAGCAATTCGCGCCCATTTTCCAAAACCTAAGAGTTTGAGTTTGGCTCGGATTGACGCTAAAGAGTTCGCGATTCTTTTTAAGGCCAACGATGAAAGTGATGCAAGAGCCCAGCTAAACCAGTGCAGAATATCTATTGCATCAAGCATGATTAAGACGCCGGATATTGATATTTCAGCCAGTGTTAGCATCGGATTTTCTTCACTCGAAGGTGAATCGGAACCAGCATTGGCGCTGGCAGAGCAAGCCAAAGTGATAGCCCAACAACTTGGTCGAAACCGCGTCGAAGGCTATTTTAAACCGTTATCACCGACAGACTCAGCTTCCATCGCTGCCGCATAAAGAGATAAAACCGACAAAAGCATCGAACCCACTCTTCGATGCTTTTGTTTTTTCTGAAACCGACTACAATGCCTCTCCGGTCATATCCAACGCAGTCATTCACTCAATCAATAGAAAGAACCTTCTTATGATAAAGCTCAGTCATCGACTTCAATCTATCAGTGACCTCATCACTCAACCCTATGATCACATCTGGGATTGCTGCTGCGATCATGGCCACTTAGGTATACACCTATTGATTGATAAAAAAGCGCCGAATATTCACTTTGTTGATATTGTTCCCAGCCTAATGACCGAGCTGGAAGCAACACTGAGTCAGCATTTTTTCTCAGATAAGCTGAATACCCTAGACAACAAGACTCCTCCACAGTGGCATGTTCACTGTATGGACATGAGTCAGTTACCGCTATCTGATCACAGCGGCAAACATCTGGTTGTGATTGCGGGTGTCGGCGGAGAGCTAACGCAGACGTTAATCAAAGCCGTTATTTCAAATAACCCAAATATCTCCTTTGATTTTCTACTGTGCCCAGTCCATCAACTGTTTGAGCTACGTGAGTATCTCGGGAAAGGTGACTTCTCGATGATCGATGAAAAGCTCGTCGAAGAGAATCGACGCTTCTATGAAATACTGCATGTAACTTATCAACCAGGCACTATCGGGTTAGCAAACACTCACTTACACCAACACAAAGTGTCTCCGATTGGTAACAAGATTTGGTTACCTAACAATAAAAAAGAGCAGCTCGTCATTGAGAGGTACAAGCAGCGTACCTTACAGCACTATCAGCGCATCTCTTTTGGTTTAGAAAAGCAAGGAAAGCCCAATTCTGTGGCTCATATCATTGAGCAATACCAAGCCGTTTAAATATCTAGAACTGCAAATCGAAGACAAAGAAAAAGCCGATTGAAATCAATCGGCTTTCTTGTCTCTGGCATCAATGACGTAGGCTATTGCTTACTGCTATACACGCCATCAAGGTACTGGTCTTTCTCTTCCCAGGTTCCATTTAACCAACCGTGGAAACGACGCTTGAAGACTTTATCTTCAAAGTAGTTGCCGTCTAAATTTTCATCCATTGGGTGTACCTTAATTCGCACCACAATTTTGGTCATCTTGCCTTTGAGCATATCCTCAAATGGTGATTCTTGATTCTCTGGATACGCCAGTGTCACATCAACGACACCATTGAGCATATGGCCCATATTAGAAAGAGCAAACGCCACACCACCCGTTTTTGGCTTTAGTAGATGTTGGTAAGGAGTTTTCACTGTCGCCAGCTTATCAGCATTCACTCGCGTACCTTCCACGAAGTTCACTACAGTCGTCGGGTTGTTTTGAAACTTCTGACAAGATTTCTGAATCGCATTGAAATCATCGTTGCGGCGTTCTGGGTTTTTAAGCAGAAACTCGCGCGAATGCCTTCTCATAAACGGCATATCCAAGCCCCAACACGCCAAGCCCACAAACGGTACATAAAGAAGGTCGTGCTTAAGGAAGAACTTCGGCATTGGCATTCTGTCTTTCATCACCGAGGCTAAAACCACAATATCTGCCCAACTGCGATGATTCGACATCATCAAATACCACTGCTCTTTTGATAATTCCTCACCCCCTTCAATTTGCCAATCGATACGGTTCATCGAAGACAAAATACCGAGATTCACCGTCGCCCAAAGCCAAAATACAGCATCAGACGCACGGTTAGACAATTTTGTTACCGAGGCAACAGGAATGAGCAGTTTAATCAAGGCAAGCAAAGAGATCAGCACCGTTATCACGGCAGTGTTGATAGTCACCAAGGTAACACTGATGACTAAACGGAAGTTATCTAACATATTGGTAAACAGTAACTTAACGAAATTCGGTATAAAACAGGAGCGCATATTATACCTTTTTCACAGCCTCTCTATCTACCGATTGAAATATTTATGACATATTTACCGAGTGGTCATAGCAGTTAGACTTTAGTGAATTTGTCACGCCATTGGGTGGGAGCCAAGTTAAAAGTCGCTTTAAAGTGCTTGCGAAAGACACTCTCAGACCCAAAGCCTGCTTGCTCTGCCACTTGGTGAATTGCGTAGTCGGTGGACTCTAACAATCGCTGACTAAGTTTCAAACGCTGTTGCAGTAACCATTCACCAAACGAACACCCATACGCCGCTTTAAACTGACGGGTAAACGTACGTCGACTCATTGCACACAATGAAGCGACTTCATCTAGGTTGTATGACTTAGTTAGGTTCTGCTCTATCTCCTGAATCACACCTTCAAAGCTAATTGCCTGAGTTGGCTTAGTTTGTATCGGCGTCGGAATGTATTGCTGTTGACCACCAGAGCGATACGGGGCCGTGACCATAATACGCGCAAGTTGAGTCGCGACCTCAGTCCCACATACTTTCCTCACAATATGTAAGCAGCAATCCAACGCAGCTGCGGTACCCGCTGAAGTAATCGTGCTCTCGTTATCAATGAACAGAGGCTGTTCATCGAATTCGACCAAAGGAAAGCGCTCCTTGAACTGCGGACTAAAAGCCCAGTGAGTCGTCGCCTTCTTGCCGTCGAGTAACCCCGCTTCTGCCAACACAAATGCACCCAAGCAGAGCCCGACAATGGTTTTACCTTGCGAATGACACAATATCAGCTCATCAATTAGAGCTTTCGGCACCTGAGGTAAAGAGTTAGGCCAACTCGGCACTACAATAATGTCGCAATCGTGAGCACGCTCAATCCCCTCTTCTATACTGATACCAAAGCCTGATCCCGAAGGAAACTCAGCCCCAGAGACACTGCACAAGCTCACTGAAAACTTGGGTTGCTGCTCAATGAATACATCTTGAAAAACCAAACAGGGCACCGACAAATGAAATGCGCTGATCCCTTCAAACGCGATCACAGCGACTTTTACAGGCTCAGTAGAAGACGAAAGCATAAAAATGACCTCAATAGAACAATGGCCCAATTTGAGCGATAGATTACCTTAAACACAGTATTACACTTTTTCACTCTGCACCATAATTGTTGGACATTAATTCATCGGAGCAAACATCATGAAAATTCATCACCTTCGCAGTGCCACTTTTATAATTGAATCAGGCCAATACCGTATTCTGATTGATCCGATGCTAGGTGAAAAAGGCTCACTGCCTCCGTTCTCTGTACTGCGCTTCAAAGCAGCCAAGAACCCAACCGTAGACTTACCCGCCAATGCAGGGCCATTACTTGATACGGTGACTCACGCTTTAATCACACACAGTCAAACCTTTGGTTTCAAACCCCTACAACATGGTGACCACCTAGACACGGCAGGTGAGGCTTTCTTGGTTAATAACGGTATTGCAGTCGCCACACCAAGCAAAGACAAAGCTTACTTAGAGAAGTATGGGATTACCGTGAGTCACGGTTTAGACAACTGGGTCGAGACCGATTATTTAGAGGGGAAAATCACCGCGGTGCCTGCGCAACATGGTCATGGCTGGATCCATAAAGTGATGGCAAATGGCTGTGGATTCTATTTAGAGCTTCCAAATGAACCCTCAATTTACATCAGTGGTGATACGGTACTGACTGACGACGTGAAGCGTGCGCTAACCGAGCTAAAGCCCGACATTACTGTAGTGGCAACTGGTCAAGCTCAAATGGATGTGGGACAGCCTTTATTGATGCCAACCGATGAAGTGATGGAGTTTATCCTCCTTTCTCCAGGTAAAGTGATCGCCAATCATATGGAAGCGTTGAATCACTGCCCTATCGAACGTTCAACATTAAAGCAGACGCTTGAGCATCATCAATTAGCTGACAAGGTGTTGATTCCTGAAGATGGTGAAACGTTAGAGTTTTAAATACGAGGCATTGACTCAAGATGTCAAAATTTCTGTCTCCAAAAAGAACAAACCCCGCGTAATGCGGGGCTTGCTCTAGGCAGTGTCTGTTTTTTTAGAAGCTGTAAGCAACAGAAGCTTTGAAGTTACGACCTGCTTCGTAGCTGGTGTATTTCTCAGAACCCCAAGAGATACCAAAGCCTGTGTGCTCAGCGTACTTCTTATCAAATAGGTTATCGACAGCAAGGTTAACCGACAGATCCTTAGCAAAATCTGGAACGTAAGCCGCCCAAATGTTGTGAGTACCGAAGCCAGCACGTTCAATCTTCACGCCATCTTCATCTGTGTAATCATTACCCGGAACAAAACGCGCATCCCAACCAAACACTAGCTCGTTCGATAGGCTGTAGTTGAAACCCGCTTTGATGTTATGAATACCAGTCTTGTTCATATGGCTTGTTGTGCCATCTTTTAGACTGGTTTGGTCACCATCAGAGAACGAGTGGTTCGCGTATAGCGCAAAGTCATCAATGCTGTATGTTAATACTGTCTCAACACCCCATACTTCAACATCGTACTGGTTTGCCAGTGTTGTGTTGTTCTTAGTTGGGTGCATCTGATTATCAAGATCATACTGGTAAACGGTGAAACCTAAGATGGCATGATCAGCTGCAAGCAAATCAGACAGATCGTAATCAAAGCCCGCTTCGTAGTTGTTACCTGTCATCGCCTTTGTATCCGCTTGCTTTACATCGCTCGCAGCTTTCATCGTTAGCGTTTCAGGAAGTGCAGCACCTTTAAATAGACGACCGTAACCAACACGTAATCTTAGGTTATCTGTTGTTTGGTGCTCACCTTGGAACTTAGGTGAAAGTTGATCGTACTTACCAGAGAACACACCACCTAGCTCATGGATGTCATAACGCAGACCTGTTACAAAACGGAAATCACTGATTTCAAAAGCGTCTTGCGCATAGATACCGTAAGCAGTAACCGTACCACCATCCATATCGTAGTTCTTAGTCTGTCCAATATTAGTACCAGACGTATACACACCTAAGCCAGAATCAATCCACTGTTTGGCTTTGTAACCTTCAACACCGTAAGTCAACTCATGCTCGCCGATCCATGAGATATTGCGAATATCACCACCAATGGTTGTCACATTGTACTCTCGGTCCGGAATGGATAGGTCACCGCTACTGGTATTAGAAACTACAGCATCACGGTCCATGTACTGACGGTTGTAGTATAGGTCAGTTGTTAGGTTTACAAGATCGCTGCCATTATCGTAATGATGGTTTAAGGTTACAGTGTCACGACTAATTGCGTGATAGTTGTGCTCATCATCTGCGTATAGCGCACCCGCTTTTTCACCTGATAGCTGGCGCTTACCACCATCTTCGTATTTGTTGAATGTCAGCTTAAATTCGTTGGCGTCGTTTGGAATAAAGACCACTTTTGCTAAACCAGACTTTAATTCACCTTGCTTAGAAGTTACATCATCTTCACCAGGGATATGTAAGTCACCATCTTCAGAGTAGTTTGCGATACCCATGAACTGCAGTTTGTCGTTTAGCTTTGCGTAAACCGCCACGTTAGTTGTGAAACGCTCATAAGCCGTTTGGTAGCCAGTCTTGACACGTGCCCCAATCGTTTCATCACCACGTAGTAAGTCACTCGGATCTTTTGTTTCGTAGCTGAATGAGCCGTTAATCGCACCCGCACCAGAAAGTACAGAGTTACCACCTAGGGTGATTTCTGCTGATTTCAGCATTGCAGGATCAAACGTCTGGTCACCTGAGTGATGGAACAGTTGACCTTCTTGGCGAGCGCCATCGATGGTAACAACTGAGAACTTATCCTCCATACCACGGATGAAGACTTTACGAGAGTATCGAGCGTTACCATCTACCGTTACACTCGGCATGGTATTCAGAACATCTTTAATATCTGACGCTTGTTTCTGTTCCAGAGTATCAGAGTTGATCTCCGTTTGAACGTGTTGATCTAGGGCAGAGCCAACAACAACAACGGTTTCATCGGCAGCTTGGGCAGCAAAAGTAGTAAGTGCAACGGTAATCGCTGCAGAGAGTGACTTCAGTTTCATAATGGTACTTATATTTTATAAACAACAACAAGAACGGTGCATAATACACGATGAAAATGATAATTCATCTCATTTACATTCTTTACTTTTCTATGCTTTATTTTAATAAAGTACCGATGTATTATTCACAAATGTTCACTGAACTCTTGTTTTTTGAACTGAATATTTCAAAAACCCTAGGAATAGGTAGCCGCCAGCCCACTTCTGGCGGCTTTTAAATCAAAAACATCTCCAAGCGACAATATTAATTAAATATCCACCCAAAAACTTATTCATAAAAAGAATCAAAAAAACAGCTCGCAAAGAGACTCAAAAAGCGCATGCTATAAAGCCTTCACTCAGATCCATTCTTCAGGCTCCAAGCAAATCAATTTAATTAAAAAAACACCCATACGGTCATAATGACACATAAAAAACCAGTCAATATGACATCAAAAGTGAGATAATTGGTTTTCAGATCTTATTTGATAACAATTCTCATTCTTGGCATGTAATCTGCTACTCTCATATGAGAATCTTTGATTATGCTTAGAGGATCTTATAGGAGAACAAAACGATGACAGAACTTCCACATGGCTTAGTCGCAGGGAAAGTCGTTAACCGAACTGATTGGAACCATCAACTTTTCTCAATTGAAGTGAAAGCGCCTATATCGCCCTATTTAGCAGGCCAGTTTACCAAGCTGGGGCTCGAAAACGATCAAGGAGAGCTAGTTAGACGCGCCTACTCAATGGTGAATGCGCCTTCACATACTAAGGGCCATCAACATTTAGAGTTTCTGATAGTGAAAGACTCTGACGGACAACTGTCTCCGAGACTCCACCAGCTCCAACAAGGTGATGAGGTGTTTGTTGGACGAAGTCCTAGTGGATTTATGACACTCGAAGAGATCCCTTCGACCGCTCAAGATCTATGGATGTTGTCAACAGGTACAGCAATTGGCCCCTTTCTATCGCTTTTAGAACAGCTTCAACAACAAGAGACACCTCTACCGTTTGAGCACCTTATCCTCGTTCACGCAGTAAGAACGAAAGCTGATCTTACTTATCAAGAGCGCATCCAAACATTCATCCAACACTTTCAAGGAGCACTTCATTATGTGCCAATTATTTCACGAGAATCCGTTGCCGGAACTTTGCGCGGACGAATCCCAAGTCTGTTACTTGGAGGCGACCTTGAGCAAGCCACGTCTGTCACTATCGATAAAGAGCGTAGTTTCTTCTACCTTTGCGGCAATCCAGAAATGGTTCGCGACACCAGTGCAGCCTTAAATCAGCTCGGATTAGAAAAGCACCTACGTCGTAAACCCGGTCAATTCAGTAGCGAAAATTACTGGTAACCAGAAATCGCGTCTTAAAACGCAATAGCTATGAACATACTCTATGACCCATTTACGCATACCAAGCCACTGAGCGATTGAACGATCTAAATAAGGAGACCAAGAAGAGATTCAATACTCGAAAATAACAATGCTCTCTTAAGGTCTCCACTAGCAAGCAGCATACATAATCGACCAATAACCATAATAAAAACAATGGTTAATCATGATAGACAACACATCTAAAGTGGCGCACACTGCGTGAAATGGTTATTTTGATAGTTATTATTGATGTTTAAGGTAAGAGAGGAAGCCATGCTCAACATTGCTTTTTTTAGCTCAAAATCATACGACGAGAAGTCATTCACACTGGCAAAGGGTGAACTCAAGGCTGAGTTTCATTTTCACGATTTTCGTTTAACAACCAAGACAGCAAAAATGGCTCACCATTGTGAAGTCGTATGCGCTTTTGTAAACGATGACTTGTCTCGCCAAGTGTTGCAAGTACTGGCCGAAGGTGGCACTAAGCTGATCGCCATGCGTTGTGCCGGGTTCGACAAAGTTGACCTAGAGGCAGCAAAAGATCTTGGACTTCAGGTTGTTCGCGTTCCTGCTTACTCACCAGAATCCGTGGCTGAGCACACCGTCGGCATGATGATGTGTCTAAACCGAAAACTGCATAAGGCGTATCAGCGTACTCGTGACGCGAACTTCTCTCTCGAGGGTTTGGTTGGTTTCAACTTTTACGGTAAAACCGTCGGTGTCATCGGCTCAGGTAAGATTGGCCTCGCGACCATGCGTATCCTAAAAGGCTTGGGAATGAACATTCTATGTTACGACCCATACCCTAACCCACTTGCTGAAGAGCTGGGTGCAAGATATGTTGAGCTCGATGAGCTATACCAACACTCAGACGTGATTTCTCTGCACTGTCCAATGAGCAAAGAGAACTATCACCTACTTGATGCGAAAGCCTTCAGTAAAATGAAAGATGGCGTAATGATCGTGAATACCAGTCGTGGCGAACTGCTGGATTCTACAGCCGCGATTGAAGCTCTAAAACAGAGCAAGATTGGCGCACTAGGCCTTGATGTGTATGACAACGAGAAAGAGCTGTTCTTCCAAGATAAGTCTAATGATGTGATTGTCGACGACGTGTTCCGCCGTTTGTCCGCGTGTCATAACGTGCTATTCACTGGACACCAAGCGTTTCTGACCAAAGATGCCCTATCGAACATTGCCAACACCACACTTGGCAGCATTACGGATTACTTCAACCATGAGAAGAGTGGCAATGAGCTTGTCGAACTCTAATCGATAGAGCTATGCCCTATTTACCACGAGCCCACCCAAAGGCTCGTGGTGCATTAAAATGGTCTAAATACAAAAATGGCAGTTTTCTGTATCCAAACCATGCATTCCATTTCTAATCGCTAAATGTTCATTACCCGCATCGATACCCATTTGGTAACCCTCACTCAACAAAGATTGATCCATAGTTAGCCTTTTTACTGCAAAATTCTCTGGTGGCGCGATCACTTTGATCTTGGCATCCTTCGGTGGGTTACGAATAAACTCTAGCGACTGGTTATAGTTTTCAGCACGTACCGCCATCGATTCTGCAATATTGGGGTACTTTGAAAGTAGCTTTTTGATCACCCACTGATATTTCTGTGGCTTCATCTGATAGCTCAATGGATGCGATAAGATCACCGTAATATCACGCGCACCGCGACGATAAGCTTCTCGAACGGGAATAGAATCTGCCACACCACCATCGGTATAACAACCACCTGAAAAGCACGGTGTTTCTCGATACGCAATAGGCAGAGCGGTGGTCGCCTCTACGACATTGGATAGATTTTCTGGCTTCAGCTGATAGTAATTTGCGTTGCCTGTTTCAACATTAGTCACAGCAGCGTAAAATGGGGTCTCACCAAACAAACGGCTGTAATCTAATGGGTAACGCACGTTAGACTCTTCCCACAACCATTTCACGTCAACCAAATTTCCCCCTTTGGCAAAACGCGCTGGGTTAAAAAAGGCTTTGTCTGTCGCCATGGTGGTGATCACATCTAGGCTACGACGAGGCGCATTAGAGAGGTAGCCGATTAAATTAGAAACACCGGCTGACACACCAACTGCAAAATCATACGGCTTAAACTCTTCCGCCATGAATGCATCTAATACACCCGCTGCGAAAATCCCACGCATTGCCCCGCCTTCTACAATCAGTGCTTTCTTACCCATTTTTCTACTCTATTTGCTGATCTAAAACCGATAGAAGTAATAGTAAAGCTCGCTAGCCTCAAATGATAATGGGATAAATTTATAGATTTGATAGGCAAAATCTATCGCCTAAAACGCCGCTGGCGAGATCATCAGCGGCAACAAAGACTTAGAGAAGCTCGCTTGGTGAGTTTAGCTAAAGATCTTAGACCCGACTTTTAGCGTCGCTGCTATGTTTCGTGCGGTTCGAGTTAAATTAACTTCTGCCTCTCCCAACACTTGCTCTAGAAGCTGAGGAGAGCGCACAGTACCGAAAAGTGCTCCTATCGCCGAGTAGAGTTCATCAACTTCAGTGCCCAGCGATCCAGCGATTCCTATCGTTGGAATACCCTGTTTTTGTGCTCGCTGCGCAATACCGAAAGGGGTTTTGCCCTGCAGGGTTTGATTGTCCATCTGCCCTTCTCCAGTCACAACCAGTGAAGCGCCTTTAAGGACCTCGTCAGCATTAAGCGTATCGAGCACCATCTCAATACCTGGCTTTAACTGCATTGAAAACAGCAAGCTCAATCCCATTGGCGTGCCACCCGCAGCCCCATAGCCTGATATTTCTAAAGTGTCGCTTTTGGCAATGCTAGAGTGTTGTTGCATTGAAACGGTCGCAAAGTGATAAAGAGCCGAATCTAACGCTTGTACTTGTTCAGACGATGCCCCTTTCTGTGGCCCAAAGATATGACTCGCACCATTTTCACCGCAAAGTGGATTTGCAACATCACAGGCAACTGTCAGGTCAATATTACACAAGCGCTCATCTAATCCTGAAAGGTCGATCGTCGTTAGTTGAGACAGAGCAAATCCACCTAACGCGATCTCCTTACCTTGGTCATCAAGCAGTTTCCCTCCTAGTGCCTGAACAATACCTGCACCGCCATCATTGGTCGCACTGCCGCCTAAACCAAGTATGATCGCCTCTGCACCTTGCTCTATCGCCTCAAGCATTAATTGCCCAGTACCAAACGACGTCGCTAGCATCGGGTTACGCTTTTCTGGAGCGACCAAATCCAAACCGGACGCTGCGGCAATCTCAATAAGAGCAGTACGCTTTGGATTGGTGTGCGAAGGCTCTAACATTGCCCATTGTGCGGCAACGCTATCACCAAGTGGCCCCATGACTTCAGAGGTGTACTTGTTCCCCGACAATCCCTGAAGTAACACATCGACAGTGCCTTCTCCGCCATCGGCGAGAGGAAGTGCGACATACTCTGCATCCGGAAATACTTCTCGAAATCCGTTTTCAATACATTTCGCCACAGAAGCAGCGTCTAATGACTCTTTGAATGAGTCGGGTGCGATAACTATTTTCATAATTCGTAGATCCAATAAGCCCCTATGAGTGATCGATAATCCAATCAAACGATAGGGGCAGTATAACCAGAGATGCGGTGTTAGCTTGCTGCTGCAGCTTTTACTTGTGACTTCTCTTTAGATTTTAACCACACCATAATCGCGCCAAGTACAGCAATTGGTACTAATGGGTCGATCATCGTGCCGCCCTTACCAAACACTAAGTTCAAAATCATGATGATAGATGCACCAATTGCCCAAGCAATCGTTGATGAAACTGACCAGATCTTGATTTGATCAGTTAACTCAGTGATACCCAAAGTTCGGTTAATGATATGGAAGTAAGAGTCATTTAGGTGTGAGAAGCCAACCGGGCCAACCGCGCATGCCAGTGCTACGAAAACAGGGTCAAGACCAAGTGTTTCAACCAATGGCAGTGTCATCGTGGCTGCTACCATCATTGATGCCGTTGCTGAACCTTGGATCAAACGAAGCATTGAGGCAATCGCTAGTGGTACCAATAATGGTGGTATGCCACTGCTTGCGATAACGTCAGCGACCTGTGGGCCAGCACCTGATGCTTTAAGAACTGCACCCATAGCACCACCACAACCCGTCACAACAAGGATTAGACCCGTAGTAGAGAGTGCGTCGTCCATTGAACCCACCATGTCTTTGCGTTCAATTTTCATTGTTAGGCCATAAAGCGCCATAAGCACGCCAATACCCACTGCAACGACAGGATTACCTAACAGTGATAGAACAGTATGCAACGCGGTGTCACCTTTACCCACTAGTGTATTAATGAGGATAAGTACGATAGGAATCAGTATAGGGCCGAAAGATAAGAAGTTGCTTGGAAGCTGTTTGTCATCTGTCGCCTCAACTTTTTCTAAGTTCGCCCAATCGGCTTGGTTAGTGATCCATGTTTCACCATTTGGCACACGGTAGTATTCGTTACCTACGCGGCGGATGTAGATCATCGACAATAGCATCATAGGGATTGAAACCATTAAGCCCCACAACATATATTGACCAAGGTCGACACCTAGAATTCCTGCGACAGCAACCGGACCTGGTGTAGGTGGCACAAGAGCGTGAGTAATAAGTAGACCAAGTGCTAATGTAACACCTAGACCAACGGCAGATTTACCTGTGTCTCGTGAAATTGCGCGAACAAGAGAGTGTAAAATAACGTACGCAGAATCACAGAAAACTGGAATCGCCACTAGCACACCAGTGAAGCCAAGTGCGAGATCTTCTCGACCTTTACCACACAGCTTAACGAAGGTTTTCGCCATACGAACCGCCGCACCAGAGCGTTCAAAACACGCGCCCATGATCACGCCAAACGCGATGATGAGGCCGATACCGCCAAGCACGCCGCCAAAGCCTGCTTTGATTGCATCAATTAATTCAGTTGGTGCCATTCCTGCGAATAGCCCCATGATAATGCTTGAAATAACCATTGCGAGTGCTACTGGAATACGCGTTTTAATGATCATTCCCATCATGGCAATAATACCAATCACAATGCCTATCAATGCTCCGTCCATTTTTAATTTCCTTTTGTTTCTTATTTTGTAGGGAAGTACTGCGGGCAGTTCGGTCTACCCACAGTGCTTTCTATGCAAGCGATTTATTCTTTGTTAAATCGTCGAATTATTTATTCTGTTAATCGGTTCTTGGTTGAAGTGACTGATTAGAGATACGGCTTGACCCAACCGAGACCTTGTTCTGTTGTGTTTCTTGGGTTGTACTCACAACCAATCCAACCTTGGTAACCGGAGTTATCCAAAACAGTGAAAAGGTGCGGGTAGTTAATCTCACCTTCTGACGGTTCGTGTCGTTCAGGTACTGATGCGATTTGAATATGACCGGTATATGGCGCGACATCGTGAATCAATGTACTTAAGTCACCATCCATAATTTGCGCGTGGTATAAGTCGAGCTGCAATTTCACGTTTGGACGATCCACTTGCTTGATAAGCTCTACGGTTTCACGTTGATGCGCGACAAAGTAGTTCGGCACATCGCGATTGTTCAGCGGTTCAATCATCAGCTCGATGCCCTGCTCTGCAAATTTGTCAGCTGCATAGCGAATGTTCGAGATGAAGGTATCAATGTGCTGTTCACGACTGAAACGCGCATCAACAATGCCAGACATGGCGTGAACCTTTTTGCAGTTCAGCGCGTTGGCATACATCAGCGCAGTTTCGACGCTCGCTTTGAACTCTTCTTCACGGCCTGGGATAGCCGCAAAGCCACGCTCCCCCGCATCCCAATCGCCTGGAGGCATATTGAACAGTGCTTGTTCAAAGCCAAACTGCTCCATCTGGTTTGCGAGCTCATGAGCTTCGAATGGGTATGGGAAAAGGTATTCCACCGCTTTGAAGCCAGCTTGGTGCGCTTTCTCGAAACGCTCTAAAAACGGAACTTCTGTGAATAGCATGGTCAGGTTTGCCGCGAACTTAGCCATTATTTACCTCTCCCTTTTAGGTCTTGAACCTCAGCATCCGTTAGGTAACGGATGTTGCTGTCTTTCAGAATGAACGCCAGTTTTGCTGTCTCTTCCAACTCTTCAGCGTTATCGACTGCATCTTCAAAATCAGTCCCTGTGATTACTGGACCATGGTTCGCCAGCAAGAAAGCGCGATAATCCCCTGCTCGCTGTGCAAGCTCTTCTGCGATTTGCGGATCACCCGGACGCAGATAAGGAATCACTGGTAGTTCGCCAATGCGCATTACAAAGTAAGGTGTGAAGGCTTTGATAGCACTCTCCCGATCTAAACCATCTAGGCAAGAGAGCGCTGTCAGGTAAGTCGAATGCAGATGCACAATCGCATTGCATTCTGAGTTATTGCGATAAATAGCTAGGTGGAAAGCCACCTCTTTTGATGGTTTTTTACCTGAGATATGATTGCCATCAATATCCACGACCGAAAGCTCTTCAGCAACCAAACGACCAAACGATGAGCCGGTTGGCGTTGCCAGAAAGTGACCATTTGGCAGTTTCAGAGAAAGGTTACCTGCACCGCCTGTTGCATAACCACGTTCAAACATCGAACGAGCCAGGGTAACCATTTGCTCACGCAGTTGTTGCTCTGTCATAACATTAATACTCATCACAGCCTCACTTATACAAAGTACGATTGAGCTTTAGCAAAAAAGTCTTCATCGCCAAAGTTGCCCGATTTAAGAGCAAGTGAAAGCTCACCTTCCACCGACTTAACCCATGGCACACCCGGTGCGATTTGAGGACCAATATGGAAGCCTTTCACGGATAGACTTTGAGTAACCACACCGGAGGTTTCACCACCAGCCACAATGAAGTTTTTCACCCCGTGCTGCTGAAGTTTGATGGCTAGGTGGCTAAAGAATTGCTCGACCGCATGGCTCGATGCCTGCGCGCCGAATTCTCGTTGGATAGCTTTTAGTGCTGTTGCATCAGCAGTTGCGTAAACCAGTGGCGCAAACTCGCTTTCAATGTTTGTCATCACCCAATCAAGCACTTGGTTTGAATAAGTTTCATCCGTCAGACACGCTTTCACATCAATCGTGAAATGCGGCGCTTTTTCTTTGTAAACCGCAACCTGTTGGTTCGTCATCACTGAACAAGAACCAGAGAACACGACCGTCGGCGCTTTTGCAGGATTACCTGCTTGCTTCGCATCGCTTTGGTCTTCTAGATGTTCAACCCAGTTCTTCGCAATGCCTGCCGCCAGACCTGAACCACCAGTGACCAATTTTAGCGATTTCGCTGCTTGGCCTAGTGTGACAAGGTGCTCTGCATTAAATGCGTCAACCACTGCGTAGCGATTACCTTGTACTTTTAGCTCTTTGAAGCGCTCAGTGACCGCTTGTGAGCCTTGCTCAATCACTTGGAAATTCACCAAACCTGAGGTGCCTTGAGATTGAGCATCCATCATGCGAACAAGGCTTGAATCCGTCATCGGCGTCACTGGGTGGTTACGCATGCCTGAATCGCTCAGTAGGTCTTGGAATACAAACAGGTGGCCGTTGTAAACCGTGCGACCATTCACCGGCAGTGCAGGGCATACCATGGTGAAGTCTTCACCTAATTCAGCAAGTAGTGCATCCGTTACAGGACCAATGTTGCCTTCTGCTGTGCTATCGAACGTTGAGCAATACTTGAAGTAAAACTGCTGACAGCCGTTTGCTTGAAGCCACTTCAGTGCTGCGACTGAATCCTCGATTGCTTCCTCAACAGGGCAAGAGCGAGACTTGAGACTGATCACGACCGCGTCTGCGTTAACTTCAATCTCTTCTTTTGGAATACCGTTAAGCTGAACTGTGCGCATGCCGTTTTCTACTAGAAAACCGGCAATGTCGGTCGCGCCAGTAAAGTCGTCTGCGATAACGCCTAATAACATAATTTATTCTCCGATGTTCCTGCTCTTATTTCAGTTTGCTTTCCACACCTGGAAGCTCGATGCCATCAAAGATCTTGATAACAGCGCTATCATCTTCCTGACCAAAACCTGCATTGCTTGCACTTACAAACATGTTGAGCGCTGCACTTGATAGAGGAAGTGGGAATTTCAGATCTTTAGCTGTATCCGATACGAGATTTAGATCTTTCACAAAGATATCGACCATAGACTTTGGTGAGTAGTCACCATCTACGACATGCTTCATGCGGTTCTCAAACATCCAAGAGTTACCCGCTGCGTTGGTTACCACGTCGTACATCATATCAAGAGGGATGTTTGCACGTGCCGCCAGTGCCATCGCTTCCGCACCTGCTGCGATATGAACGCCCGCTAGCAATTGGTGGATAATTTTCACCGTTGCACCAAGGCCAATCGCTTCACCGATGTTGTAAACCTTAGCGGCAGTTGCGTTCAGTACTGGTTCAAGTACATCAAACGTACTTTGCGCGCCAGACGCCATGATGGTCATCTCACCTGCTTCCGCTTTCACTGCACCACCAGAAACCGGTGCATCTAGCATGACGAGATTGTGCTCTGCTAGCTTCGCTTCGATTTGTTTTGCATCTTCAGCTGAGATAGTTGCAGAAACCATGACTGGCGTATTTGCCTTGAGCGCCGCAGCGAGACCCGTTTTGAACAACACTGTGTTAACTTGAGTTGCATTCACAACAAGAACAAGAACCGAATCTAGCTGGCCTGCGAACTCAACTGCATTGGTAGAAACTGCTTTCGCACCAAATGAACCCAGCTCTTCAAGAGCTTGCGGGTTAAGGTCGAAACCATATACATCAAGGCCTGCACGCACACATGATTTTGCCGCGCCCATACCCATGGAACCTAAACCGATAACACCGACAGATCGAACTTCATTCATAACAACAATGCCTTCTTGGAAAAAATGAGTAGATTTTGTTAATTCTTGTTTATGTTTGTGATTATATGTGAAGGTGGTACTTCCTACTTAGTGATAAGTCACACTTTTAACAAAAATTAACACCTATTTGCTGATTCATCCCTTTTGATGCACAAAATCTAGACTCCAAACGTCAAACCACATAGCTATGTCCACATTCAGAACACAAATTCACATATATTCACAAACCCAGCAAAGATTGATAGAATATTTGAAAAACAAAGACATAGAAGAAAATCCATGATTCCAGCAGAACGCCAACGCACTATTTTATCGCTCTTATCACATCAAGAAGTGATCAGCATTTCTGAATTAACAGAACACCTTGGTGTTTCACACATGACAATTCGACGAGATATCGTAAAGTTGGAGTCTTCAGGAAAAGTTATTTCTGTGTCTGGTGGTGTTCAACTTGCACAAGCTCTTCACAGTGAACTTTCACACGATGCAAAAGCTGAACAACAAGCGCTAGAGAAAATACAGATAGGTAAGGTAGCGGCTAGCTTGATCTCATCGGAAGCCACCATTTACTTAGATGCAGGAACAACGTCGCTAGAAATTGCTCATCAATTAGCAGGTCGAAACGATCTGTTGATCATTACAAATGATTTTTCAATCGCGGCTTACTTAATGAATCACACCCGTTGTGACATCTACCATACAGGTGGCAAAATCGATCGTGAAAACCAATCGAGCGTAGGAGGGAAAGTTGCAGAGTTTCTCAACGGAGTAAACATCGATGTGGCCTTCATCTCTTCCTCATCTTGGAACCTAAAAGGGCTATCCACCCCCAATGAGAATAAAGTTTCGGTCAAACAAGCCATAGTGCGCGCGGCACAAACTAACTACTTAATATCAGATTCAACCAAGTATGGTCGAGTCGCAAGCTTCCACGCACTCGATCTAGAAGAACTCAACGGAATTATTACCGATAGCAATCTATCTGCGAGCGTAATCGAAGAGTTAAACGATAAAGGTATTGAAGTTATTTACTGATTGAATCACTCGCATTAAGGGCTGGGGTACTCTTCTAGCCCCTTCGAAGCACCTTCACGATACGAGTCGCAAAGAAGGTCACTAAGCTAGCAACATAGGTCATGGATATCCATAATCCGATATTAATCAGCTGAGTCTCAAATTCCACTTACCTTGGTGGTCACGTTCGCAGTTTTCTTGAGTGTCGTAACTTATGTGCTTATCCGCATTCTTTAGTTTAATCCCAACCTGATTGAATGCATTTTGAATGACCGTAGCGACTTCCTGTTGGCCTCCACTCTCTAAGAAATGGGTTCTGTCTTGATTGGTATCGAATACACCAACAATTTTCAGGCTCTGGGGAAAAGAAGAGAAGTTGACCGTATGAGTCACCCACAGAAAACCATCGTAGCCTTTCAACGTATCTTCACAAACGTCGGTGAGTACGTCTCTGATTTGGTTGTCAATTTTCTTATCCGATTTGCGCATGAAGAGCACTTCCTATTTAACACCTTGAAATATAAGGTTTTTAAAACTAAAATTTGTTAAGCCATATTGGACACTGCGGCGGTTTGAATTGCAAAGTAATTATAGGGAATCAAAAGGGAAAATATTTGGGGGAATATATGAGGAAGAACGACCCACGTTGATTAGCTGAGCTATACAGCAAGGTAATCAAGCATGAGTCGTACATACAAGTCTGAGGGTTAAGCGCTCGCGGCTTGTTCCCAATCCGTCAGCAACTTCATGATTACGCGTGAGTTTTGGTGAGTTGCCATTGGCGCTGCAAGTTCCTTGTTACCTTGCTCAACCGCTTGACGGATATTGCGCACTTGATAATGGAAGCCATCGCCTTGCGCTTCAACTTTCACTTCACGCTTAGACGTTTCATAGATCTCAACCGTGAATTTATTTTCTTCAGTCGGTAACCATGGGTTGGTATCGAGCGTAATGCAGCCTTTGCTACCTAGAATCGTAAAACCATGCTTTAGTCCATGGTCTTCTGCAGTGTGGATTTGCGCAGTAAAACTATCGTTGAAACGCATCATCGCTGACGATTCACAGATGTTGCCATCGTGACCGCGTCGACCAATTGCAGAGATCTGTAGGTTTTCAAACACACTCTCGCCAAACTGCTGTTGCGCGACAGAGTGAATCAGAGACATCGGGTAACAACCTAGGTTGTACAATGCGCCTTTACTTTCTGGACTCACAAACTGATCAATCGCCGCGATGTATGACGCTTGAATCGAGCGTACTTCACCAATTTCGCCACTTGCTAACTCTTTATGAAGCGAAGCGATAAGTGGGTGGTTTAGATACATCAAGCCTTCAGCAAAGAAGATACCCGCTTCTTTAACCGCCGCTAACGCTGCGTCTGTTCTCTCCATATCAACCGACAGCGATTTCTCACACAGAATCGCTTTGCCTTTTTGAGCGGCTTTAATCACGTACTCATGGTGAACATGATTTGGCAGTGCGATATAGATTATATCAACCGATTCATATTCGATTAGCGCGTCATAGCTATTAAAAGTGACGGTTGGCTGATATTGCGCAGCAAACTCGTTCAGTGTTTTCTCTGTACGCCCTGCAACTGCGTACAACTCACTTTGAGCATCGCCTTTGATTGCATCTGCCATGACACCCGAAATAAAGCTCGTCCCTAGAATTCCCCATTTCATCGCTTACTTCTCCTGCTTCTGAGTTTCAAATGCTTGTACCAGTTCAGTCATATCCGTCTGAATAAAGGCCTGCGTATGAGGCATACCAAAGTGTTGATTGATCGCCTCACGATCAGCGTACTGCTCAAGCAAGATAACTCTATCACTCTGCTTCTCATCATAGGTTGCAATCGCTTGTAAGCAACCCGGTTCACTCTGCATGTCTAGGCAGAACTGCTCAATCGCTTCGATGGCTACAGCACGCTCAATGTTTGGCTTTATTCTTAGTTCAGCCGTTACGAAGATAGAATTCGTCATTTTCATCTTTCCACAGTTTTAGATCCTCACCAATATAATTACCCCTTAATAATTGATAAACTCACGTTTCGTTTATTATTTGTAAACTAATAGTGTTTAATAAGGCTTTATCATGGACAAACTGACTAGCATGAAAGTGTTCGCTTATGTGGTGGAGCACGGCAGCTTCCGACGCGCCGCAGACCACTTTTCCCTCTCAGCAACCATGATCAGCAAACACATTCACTCGTTAGAAGCCGGCCTGAATACCCAACTACTTCATCGCACTACACGCAAACAGTCTTTAACCGACTCCGGCCAGCTCTATTACCGCGAGTGTAAGCGAATATTGGAAGATATCAGTAACGCAGAAAATCTGATTCAGACACTCGAAAACAAGCCCCAAGGAACGGTGAAAATTAACAGCCCTATCACCTATGGAAATAAGGTTTTGGCTCCCATCATTGCCAAGTTCTTGAGCCAGCATCCTAGTATTAACGTTGAACTGATGCTCAACAATGACCTGGTTGACCCTTACTCTACGGATATCGATTTGATTGTGCGTATTGGGAAGCTCACCGACTCTAGTTTGGTTGCTCGTCATCTGGGCGATTATGAGATGATTTATGCCGTGTCACCTTGCTACTTAGAAAACCATCCTAAGTTTAACTCGGTCGATGACTTAGCTAACCACCCATCTTTAGGTTTCAGTTACTCTAGCCGCGGTGATAGCCAAACTAAGCAGACTGCAATTCACTCTGGAACCTCAGACCACGTTCGATTGCATTCAAATAATGGTGACGTACTTCGCTATGCGGCTTTGCAAGGGGTAGGCGTATTACTTCAACCTCGAATTTTGGTTGAAGAGGAGTTAGAAAAAGGAACATTGAAAGAGATTTTGCCAGGATGCGCGCCCAAACCGAAACCGGTTCACCTGCTGTACAAAACTAAGCAACTCTCTTTGAAAAACAGAACTTTTGTCGATTTTTTGCTGAACGAGTTAGACCTAACCTAATAGTTCCTTCATACGCAGCGTTAAAACATCACGGACCTCCAGTGGCGTAGACTGATGAACAACACAGTGTGAACATTGATTAAACACCATGAAGTGATGCAGTTCTTGTACTAAGGCTTCAATAAACACCTCAAGCTGTTTAACCTTACTTTCGAGCACTAGATTATTGATGTGTAAGCACCCTTGTTTACGGTCAGCTTTGCAATCCATGCGCGCTACCAACTCGCCCTGCCACAGCAAAGGCAAGCTAAAATAGCCATATTGACGCTTGGCCTCTGGGACATAACATTCGATCAGATAATCAAAGTTGAACAGGGCATTCATTCGCTTTCTTTGAATCAGAAGATTGTCAAACGGCGATAAGATTTTGAGCTTACCTCGGCTCAATGGTCGTTTGAGCAGGTCGATTGAGTGTGGAAGTAAATAGTAAGTTTGCTGATCAATGGCAACCTCTATCACTTCTCCCTCCTCCAACATCTGCTGTAAGACTTGGTTAATCAACGGCTTAACGTTCTTCAGTAAGTAACCCATTTCCGAAATAAGCCCCACTCCATTCGCCTGTAAGAATTGGACGATCAGATAACGAGCGTATTCGAAATCGCTGGGCACGCTGGTATCAATGTGGCTAGGAATGACGCGCTCGGTTAAATCATACACCTTGTGAAAATTAACTCGCTTGGGCACCATCAAGTCGCCCTGCATGAATAGGGTTTCCAACGCTTGTTTAGCAGGTTTGCCGCCCCACCCACCTTTGTTGGCACGTTCACCCTCAAAATCTTTAGCCATTAACGGACCTTCTTGCTCAATGCGTTTGAGTACATTGTCCATCAAGCTTTGATCTTTCTTATACCAGTGTTTCAACTGTCCGGTTTTAAAGCCGTTTTTACGATACAGGCTGTAGCGATAATCACGCATTGGTAAATAAGCGGCAGCGTGCGACCAATATTCAAAGATCTGCTTTTGTTCGAGCAGTACATCAAGATCTTTAGGTTGATAGCGAGCATTTCGATTCCAAAGCGTATGGTGATGAGCACGCTGGATCACTGAAATAGTATCAATTTGGATATAACCGAGCTGTTCAATAGCTGACAAAGTGGCTGATTTCGAGGGCTGTTTGACCAGCTTAGGTGGCAACAGTTGAGAATGCAGAATAATTTTTCGGGCTTGAGCAAGAGACAGCGAATCCATAAAGATCCTGAGAGTAATGAAGGGAATAAAAATAGCCTATCGATTCATATGTTTGCTGTAAAACGACGTAGTCACAAAACAGCAAACACTCTCAATAGGCTATGCAGATGGTTATGACTCTTGTTCTAGCTCTTCGAGTAAGATCTGTTTATACGTTTCTACCGTTTGTGCACCAGTCACAGCGCTGGTTCGATTGATCACAACCGTAGGAACAGAAGAGATACCCAATCTTTGCCATTGGAACTCTTGCGCCTCTACTTGCTCGATGTAAGATGCCTGATTCAAACGCTCAAGCGCTTTTTCTGCGTCTAAACCAACTTGTTCTAACTCGGCTTTCACCACATTGAGGTCAGAAAGGTCTTTCTGTTCGCTAAAGTGTGCAGTGAAGAAGCGCAGTTTTAGGTCGGTTTGCTTTCCATGCTCATTCGCATATTCAAGCAATACGTGAAGATGACGGGAGTTGACCATTCTCATTTCATCGTAAAAGTCGAATGTAAAGCCAACCTCTTTACCACGTTCAGCGATATTTAGACGATTTTGCTGACTCTGCTCCGCACTGATTTGGTATTTACGCATCAGGTGCTCACGAAGGTTTTCACCCTCTTGTGGCATGTCTGGGTTTAGCTCAAAAGGCTGCCAAGTAAGCCCAACCTTCTGTTCTAGTCCAAGCTCTTGAATCGCCTTTTCCAAATTCTTGTAACCAACTACGCACCAAGGGCACATGACATCGGAAACTACATCTAACTGGATTTTATTACTCATCGTTTTTCACTTAGTACTCTACGTACAGTTATGCTGGTCGAGACAATATAGATAATTATGAACAGTCGTTCAAGTTTAAATGAGTTATAGCTTATATACATCGAGTTACCTTGAAAAGCACCTTAACTACTCTTCGCTTTCTGGCCTTCCTTGAATCAAACTTCCTCCAGTTTGATGTACACCTTTAGTATCATCAGGGTTGTAAAGTTTGCATTTCTCCATCGATAAACAACCACAATAGATACAGCCACTTAACTCATTTTGCAGTGTTTTTAAGCTTTGAATCTTTGCTTCTAACTGCTTGTTCCAATCCAGAGCAAGTTGCTCCCACTCCTCTTTCTTAGGTGCTCGATGAGTGGGCAGCGTTGCTAGCGCATCAATGATCTCTTGTAGAGACAAGCCGATATTTTGCGCTGCTTTGATTACTGCAATTCTTCTTAGAATTTGTCGATCAAACTGGCGACGATTCCCTTGATCTCGAGTACTGGTAATAAGCCCTTTCTGCTCATAGAAGTGTAACGTTGGCACACTTACACCAGCTCGCTTCGCCACTTGCCCTACTGTCATATGCATAAATTTTCTCCTAAAAGCCGTTGACCTCAAGCTAACTTTAGGATTTAGAGTAGCTCAAAACGAACACAATTACATGGACAGAGTATGAAAAGTAAAACCCCACCCTACCTTGCAGGACGATTCTTTGATGGCATTAGTTCCGGTCTATTTATGTTGGCGCTACCCTGGTTGATGCTTAGCCAGCCTGGTCAAGGAGAGTTTGTCGCACTCACAGCATTGGCTTGTACCCTCACAACCTTCTGTTCAACACCTTATTTCTCAGCCTTGATTGACAGGCATTCACGCAAACACATTTTGGTATGGATGCAGGTCATTCAATTTATGACCGCATTTTTGGTCGCTTTCATCTACCTTATCGGTTCGGGAAGCTTATGGGTACTAGGGGTAGCGCAATTGATCTTTTGGGTATCAAGCAACTTAGCTTGGCACACCAATAATGCGTTTACTCAGGAAAACTATGACCAAACAGAGTATGCGAAGATCTCAAGCTATCAAGAAGTTGTGATGCAATCGACGACGCTAGGCGCTGGCGCTTTAGGCGTGATTCTGCTGGAGCAGTGGAGCATTATTGAGTTTGGATTATTTGCAGGTGTCGCCTCTTTGTTAGGCACTTTTAGTTACCTGCTAACCCCTTACCAACGTCGCATAAAATCATCAGTTCGTACACCATTCAAACAACAACTGATTGAGATAAGGACACTCGTTATTCAATCGCCCTCTTTCTTTGCCTTTTTAATGGCGTCGTGTCTCTCTTATCCGGTACTTACTTTTCTAAGTCGTCTGGTTCCAATCTGGTTCTCTGAAATTGACATCACTGGCGATTGGTTAGCCCTTTACAACATAGCTTTAGGAGTAGGAGCTTTGGTTATTGGTTTGTTGATACCTAAAATACTCAACATGGTTTCTCATCAAACCATCATGCAACTGTCGATGCTGATCATAGGCTTAACCTTAGTCGCCATCGGCCAGCTCAGCGATCCGGTTTACATCATCGCGCTAACCTTAGCACTAGGGGCGTTCAACGCTCTCAATCGAATCGCAAGAACTAACTGGATGCACCATTCCGTGGATATGGCTCATCGAGGACGCGTTGATGGCGGCCTAACCTTATTCGCCACTATGACGCAAAGCTTAAGTTACGTGCTGATCGCCTTCTTAGCCTCAACTGATGCGATTGTGTACGGGTTTGTCATTGTTGGCATCATCGTACTAGCCGCAGCATTTTGGATGACACAGCTCGTTAAGCAGATTAGCCCAGAGTGCACCTTGTCTAATCAGTGTGTTTGAGGTCTGCAAGGAAGACGCAATAAAAAAACCAGCTCATATAGGGAGCTGGTTTTCGACGTATGAGTGAGGAGTTTGATTGATTAACTAAGAAGCTTTTCAATCACTTGGAAAACACCCGCTTCTTTATTGCTTGGCGCAATGAAACGCGCAATCTCTTTCAATTGTGGGTGTGCGTTGTCCATCGCATACGAATGGTAGCTCTGTTTAAGCATCTCGTAATCGTTAAGGTAATCACCAAAGCTCATCGTCTGTTCGTATGTGAAGTCCAAGGTATTCTGAAGATGTTTGATCGCCGCACCTTTTGACGCTTCCGCATTCATCACATCCAGCCAGATTTTAGCACTCACCACGACTTGAAAATCTTGACCAAACTTCTCGTTAATCGAAGGGTTCACAAATTCTTGCGAGCCACCGAAATGACAAATCGCAACTTTGATGAATTCATCGTCAACCGCCAGTAGATCATCCACTAGCTCGCAACGGTGGTAGTATTTTGCGAATTCAGTTGTCGCTTGCTCGTCTTGCGTTTCGATATACGCAGATTTCTTACCGCAAAGAACCAAATGAGCGCCGTCAATTTTGCGCGCCTCTTTGATGATCGCTTGAATCGATGCTTTATCTATCGTGCAGCTATAGAGTTCTTCACCTTTATGCATCACGAGTGTGCCGTTTTCAGCAACAAACATCATACGATCTTTAATCGGAGCAAAGGTCTCCATCAAGCTGTAGTACTGACGACCAGAAGCCGCGGCAAACATAATATCTTGCGTTTCTAGCTTCTCATACAGGTCAAAAAATGCGGGATCGAGCTTACCGTGCTCGTTAAGTAAAGTGCCGTCCATATCAGCAGCGATAAATTTAATGTTGTGGTGTGGCATCTTCAAAACTTACCTTAAAATTATTGTCACCTACCCGCCGAGGCGAGCCAAGAGCGAAAGCATATCCCAACAAGGGGAGCAATTCCATGCTTGGACCCTCTTCTTACATAGGGCATTTTTCATCCTAAAATAAGTGTTTGAATTATAACAACTAAACTCTACGTGCTCACCCAAATTATGAGTGAATAAATGAAGTTGTTACAAATCTACCAGACCCGAGGCTACAACAATTAATGGGTATGGCCGCTCAAATAGTAGGAATGAAAGAGGACTCCTTTAATTTAGTCAACAACGTCGTGGAACATTTATTAAATTATAGGATTTTCCCTACAAATGAATGTGCGAATGTATTACAACAACTAAAGATTTTAAATGGCATAATCTCCTATTAATCATGAATAAATGTACATTCATGAGTCCCAATACATTGATAAAATGACATGAAAAAAAGTATTTTTAAATCGATCTCGGCAAGTATAATTGTCACGATAACCTTATTATTAATAAGTCTTATGATTCAATTATCTATTGGATTACTATACTCAAACATAACTGAAATAAAGAACAAACAACTTGAATTCGTTCATATAAACAATATAGTTCAGAAAATATCTGATGACTTGAGCTACTTATCTAATATGTTCATATTGACTAATGATGATAAATATAGATACGTATATGATGAGATAGTCAAGATAAGAGATGGGGAGTTAAACCTACCAAGTGGCTACCATAGCTTCTTATCAAAGAAGTTAAGCATTCCAAATTACAACCATAACTATCAATCAGAGAATCAAAATATTCAAGAATATTTTAATTATCTTTCACAGGACAACCCTGAGATAAGTTTTTTATTTTCAGCAAAAGATGATTCTAAGGAATTGTCTAATATTGAGTTATTAGCATTTAACACAAAAATTGAAAATCCTAACGATAATATTGGCTTGCAAAATGAAAAATATAATTACTCAAAGCTAAAAATCATCAAGCAAAGAGAGACAGCTGAAAATTATATAAATGCAAGACATGCTACCGAGATTAGTGACACTAAAAAAATAATACATTACTTGATGTACTTTAACGGTTTTATTGAGCTATCTTTACTAACATTTATTTGCATTAGTATTTTTAAATTCAGACATGCTTTAAAAATCAGTTTTGAAGAATTTTCTTATTGGATAAAAAGTGTTATCAACAAAAAAGATGATAATGCAACTCCGCACAATCTTCCTTCGGAGTTTGATGGTGTGTGTCTGAGTATCAACGAAGCAATTAAAGATCTTAAAGTTGATTTTGACAAAGTCGAACATATATCAAAAACTGATCTTATCACTGGTTTACCAAACATAAGAACTATTGATGATTTCTTTGAAGTAAAGCAAAATGAAATAGAACGGTATGGTTCAATCTTTGAAATTGTTATTTTAAACATCAAAAACCTAAAGAGTTACAATCATAAATTAGGTGTAGAAGCGACTAACACATTACTATCTTGCTTTTCTAACTTTCTTAAAGAAAATATGAGAAAGTCAGATTTAAGCATTTACTTGGGCTCTGGGCTATTCATGATTTGCGTCCCTCAAACAAAAGAAGAGGAATGTGCAAAAATTATAGTAAATAATCTCAATGAGATATTGGAACTATATGAATTCTCCATAGAAAATCATAAAGTTAAAGTAAAGGTTAGTTCTTCCATAAAAACTACTGACGATAATATAAGAGATACATTTAACACTGTCATAAATGATTGTATTAGAAATAGAGTTTCGTAAATGATAAGTATATATAGATTAGTATTAATGTCATTTTGTCTTACTTCATTCGTATTTTATTATACAATAGATAGTTACTATGAAGGAGTTAAAGAGAATAAAATTCTTCAATTTGAAGAAATAATAAACCAACTAGAAGCTAATAAACAAAAGTTGATATTACTAAGTTTACTAGCAGAAACTGAGATACATTTGCCTGTTTTTTCAAAAAATGAGATAACTGATGTTAATGTATACGAATACTCAAGTGATGAAAATTATAGCATTACAGATGATGAGTTAATAATATCTAGAATTATGAAACTTAGTGCTAATTTTTTGCCTGATCTTTTCGCTAGTAATAAATCCAAGTTTTATTACAGATCAAATCAAAATAAATTAGTTCTACACTACGATACCAAAAATAATGACTATAGTGGTTTAATTTCAAACGTAGACAACTGCGCTATACATGAATCTTGCACTTTGTATTCTACCTCAGAGCAAATTCAAGATAGAGTAGTTTTCTCTCTGTTTTTTGGATGCCAGGATGATCAAGACTGTACAATATCTTTATCATCACCGGTAATAGATCAAAAAACCAAAAAAATTATTGGTGATTTTGTATTGGATATGGTGATAGACAATCCATTATTTATTAATTTTGATTTCATTAGTTACTTGAATAAAAATAAAAAAGTTAATCTTATAATTGAAAATTCAATCTTAGATGTGTATGAAGAGTATTATTACAACTTAGATAACTTAACAGAAATAAAATTGATGATCTCAAAATCAAACAAATATATAGATTATTACTTTGTGTTCATTTTTGTTTTTTTATTCTTACTATTGTTATCTTACAAGTGGTTAGATTTTTTACGACACAAGAAAGATCTTATCGAAGCAAAAGTAAATGCTATAACTGATGAGCTAACAGGTTTAAATAATAGAAAGCTATTAAATGACAATGACTTTATTGATACTCATACAAATGAAGGGACAGCAATTATAGCATTTGATGGGAATCATATTAAAAAAATAAATGATCAGCTCGGTCACTCTTTTGGTGATGAAGCAATAAAAACCATGGCTAACTCATTGAAGATTGTTTTTAGAGAAAGTGATTATTTGTTTAGGTTAGGCGGTGATGAATTTCTCGCAATTTTACCTGGGTGCAGCTCACCAAAAACTATCGAACTTATGGACAAAGTAAAATTGGAAGTAAACAAACACTCTATAGGTGGTATTGGATTGTCAATTTCTTGTGGTGCAGTTCATTTAGAAGCTTATGAATCTATATCTCAAGCTATAGCTAGAGCAGACGATGCTCTTTACATCGATAAGTTAAGGGGGAGAAATTGAAAAATTCAGGTAAAGAACTTAGCTAATCTGTAAGCTAATTCAACGCTTGATCATAGTTTAAGTCTCATTTACTTGAGTACTGTAACTTCCTAAGCTTACACGGAATCTCCCACCTAGCAATTTTTTGCACTGAGATTTAGGCACAAGGCTACGACAATTAATTGTGTAGCCGCTCAAATCGTTTTCGTCTTGGATGGTGGGTTGGGTTATGCTAGCCAAGAGAATAATTTCTTGTCCTAAACATGTCTTTCTTTCATGACAGAATCAGCAACCTGCTAGCGTCAACCAAGTTTTGTGGTAATGCTTTTTGTCTGCTTCCAATCTTTCAAATTCGCTTCTAACAATAAGACCTTCTAAAAACACCATCATCATTTCTGAGCGAACATCGTCGTTTGATGATGTCCCAATCACTTGATCAAGTAGGTTTTTTATCCAAGTTTTGTGCTGTTGAGATAAGCGCACAACCTCGCTTTCTGACTCCTTAAACTCAGCCAGAGCATGCATGAACATACATCCCTTAAAATCGTTTTGCGCGAACCAGTTAAAATGCCACTCCAACAGCGCAGATAGCTTATTGTCCGAACTATGAGCTACCGCTATGCAGTCCTCTAAACTCTCTTCAAACCTCTGATGACGTCTTTCTAATACAGACTCAATGAGCTTGGTTTTGGAGCCAAAATGACGATACATCGAAGTCTTTGAAACACCCGCTTCGTCACGGATCATATCGACGCCCACTGCAGTGTAACCGAGCCGATTAAAGAGAGACTCTGCCACGTCTAGAATTAGTTCTTTTTTACTCATAACTTTCAACTCGTTAGATACATTCAAAAACACAGTTTGAAATCTGCCGTTGCAAGAAGTGTACAGATCTGTATCATTCAAATCAAACAGTACAGATCTGTACACTTTAAACATCTAACTAACTTAAAATAAGGAAATGAGTATGAGAAATCGACTATCAGGTGGAGGCGCACTGCCACCCAAAGCTGGCGCAATGCAAAAATTAAGAGGGTTTATCGGAGGAGCTGCGGGAATTTTAGTGTTGTGTCTGCTTGGGGAATATTCAGGGATACCTTGGCTAATGGCACCATTCGGGGCCACGTGTGTACTGCTTTTTGCCGTGCCCACTTCGCCACTTGCACAGCCGAGAAACATCGTATTCGGCCACTTGATTTCAGCCGCTGTAGGGTTATCGGCTCTGTTTATGTTTGGCGATTCATACGTCGTCATGGCAATCGCAGTAGGCACTGCCATCATGTTGATGCAGCACTTCCGATCGGTACATCCACCCGCGGGAGCGAATCCCATTGTGATAGCACTTGCTGGCACCACCAATATTGATTGGACATTTCTGATCACACCGGTGCTAAGTGGCAGTTTAGCGCTTGTTTTTATTGGCGCTCTGTTAAACAACAGTAATGAAGAACAATCATGGCCACTTTATTGGCTTGGTGAGAAAAACCAATAAGCACATGATTAGTTGCTTAAAGCACGATGAGATCACGGTTAGCGTACGAGTCAGAAAGATAAATTTGACCGACCCAGTAAATCGGCCTACTATTAATCGTCTTTTAACGATTAGTAGTAAGCGAAACATCACCATGACAGCACAATGCGAAGCGAAGGGTAACTGCGGCACGCTACCACCTGGTAACAGTGAAGCGGAACAAGAGATGGCAGCCCTAGCCAAAGCACTTGCTCATCCTGCAAGAATACGTATTTTGAGTATTCTCTCTGCTTTAGAGAAGGCCGGTGGTTGTTTGAATAGTGACTTGGTTAGCGAATTGGGTCTGGCTCAATCGACGGTTTCTGAGCACCTAAGAATTCTGAAAGCCAGCGGTTTTATTACAGCGGAATCCATCCCACCTAAGATGTGTTACCGCATTGACCGCGACAATATTCAGCGCTTTGAATCTATCTTTAATAACATATTGAAGTAACAGCCATTATTGGCTAGAAAACAACGATCACACTAAGCGATAGGCCGAAATATAGTCTGTTTCCATTAGTGTGTTTTTTTGCCTTAATTAATCGTCTTTCGACGATTAGCGATAAAATAGAGAGAATTGTATGAAACCGAAGTTGAGTTTTCTAGATCGCTACTTAACACTCTGGATCTTCATCGCCATGGGACTGGGTGTCCTTTTGGGTATCATGTTTCCACAAATTGAACAGTGGAATGAATCGATGTCAGTAGGCAGCACCAATATTCCATTGGCCATTGGTCTGATCCTAATGATGTATCCGCCACTGGCTAAGGTAAACTACAGCCTATTGGGTACCGTGGTTAAAGATAAACAAGCGATCAAACTGTCACTCATCATGAACTGGATTGTTGGTCCAATCTTGATGTTTGTTCTCGCAATTACATTCTTGGGTGACCACCCAGGTTACATGGTTGGCGTTATCCTAATCGGCCTTGCTCGCTGTGTAGCAATGGTGTTGGTTTGGAATGACATCGGTGGCGGTAACAAAGAGTACGGTGCGGCTTTGGTTGCTCTCAACAGCGCTTTCCAAGTTGTGAGCTACAGCTTTATGGCTTGGCTATTCATCAGCGTGTTGCCACCTGTGTTTGGTTACGAAGGTATGATGGTTGATATCTCTATGATTGATATCGCCCATAGTGTACTGATCTACTTGGGTATCCCGTTCTTAGCAGGTTTCCTAAGCCGTAAGATCTTGGTTTCGATGAAAGGTGAACAGTGGTACACAGAGGTGTTCATTCCACGCATTTCTCCAATGACTTTGATTGCACTACTAGCAACCATTGTTCTGATGTTCAGCCTGAAAGGTGAGATGATTGTTGAACTGCCAATGGATGTCCTGTTAATCGCGATTCCGCTGACAATTTACTTCACAGTGATGTTCTTTATCAGCTTCTTTATCGGTAAAAAGATGGGCATCGATTACGACAAGAACGCATCGATCGCTTTCACAGCAACGGGTAATAACTTTGAATTGGCGATCGCAGTCTCTATCGCGGTGTTCGGCATCAACTCTGACCAAGCATTCGCAGGCGTTATTGGCCCACTAATCGAAGTACCAGTCCTGATTTACCTAGTAAACGTCGCTCTGAAAATGAAAGACAAGTATTACTCAGGTCAAATAGTAAAAACGCTTAACTAGTGTGAGCGCACTAAATCACTGTTGATACAAAAACCAAAGGCTCATTCCGAAAGGTATGAGCCTTTTTAATTTCCGAACATCATTCAACAGCTGCACAGACATTTAATCTAGCAGGCTCTTCAAACAACGCTCTAACTATATTTAGGACTGGGCTGCACGAAATTTAGTACATTCTGTTCATTACCAGGGTAACCTGGGATGCAATTTAAACAGGTGTTTGATTATATTTCGATCATCAAGGCAGTAACGTCACAAAATCAAACTCTCAGCTTGTCGTACCAGTTGTGCATTACCGCGCATACGAGTAGCTTTACCGCAAAGTGAACATTCGAAACTGTTATCGAAACAATCATCGAAATAACCATCCTTCTTTCATATGAGCTTCATTTGTGATCAAAGTTGCGCTAATTAACAATAAAACCTCGTTCTATTAACAAATACATGCTCAAACGCTCATTTTTAATGTTCGTTTGTTTTCGAGTTCGCAAATATATGCACAATACACGTGCTAGACAAGCAAACTAACAAGGACTCGAACAATGACAATAAAAAAACACCCCTCTCTATTTGGCGAATGCTTAGCAGAGTTTATAGGGACAGGACTACTTATTTTCTTCGGTGTAGGCTGTGTAGCTGCACTCGTACTAACCGGTGCAGCATTTGGCCAATGGGAGATCAGTATTGTATGGGGCTTCGGCGTGACCATCGCAATTTACTGTACTGCTGGCGTATCTGGTGCACACATTAACCCTGCGGTGACTATCGCACTGGCTATGTTCCACGGATTTGATAAGGCGAAGGTTGTGCCTTACATCATCTCTCAACTACTTGGTGCATTTTGCTCAGCAGCGCTGGTATACACGCTATACAGCAACTTGTTTACTGACTACGAAATCGCGAATAACTTCGTACGTAGCAGCCAAGACGCTCTTGCAACAGCTGGTATTTTCTCAACTTACCCACACGCTTCCCTCTCTTTCTTTGGCGCTTTTGCTGTGGAATTTGTGATTACCGCTGTTCTAATGTTTGCCATTCTTGCGCTTGGCGATGAAAACAATGGCGCGTCTCGCGGTGCAATGAACCCACTGCTTATCGGTATTCTGATTGCTGTGATTGGTGGCTCTTTAGGTCCACTAACAGGTTTCGCGATGAACCCAGCACGTGACTTCGGTCCTAAGCTATTCGCTTACTTTGCAGGTTGGGACTACGCACTGAGCGGTGCTCGTGACATCCCTTACTTTATTGTTCCAATTCTGGCTCCTATTGCTGGCGCGTGTTTTGGTGGTTGGTTATATCCGAAAGCCATTTCTGCATACCTACCTGCAACGGGCCAAGGTTGTACTATCCCAAATCAATGTGAAACAGAAGAAGAAGCTGAACAAGCTCGCGCTTAATCCCTAAGCCTTCCAACATTTACTAAAATATAGATAACGAAATAAAAAGGATTCTTACCATGACCGAGCAAAAATACATTGTGGCGCTAGACCAAGGCACAACCAGCTCTCGCGCTGTTATTCTCGACCATGATGCGAACATTGTTAGCTCTTCTCAACGAGAGTTTACTCAAATCTATCCAAAAGCAGGCTGGGTAGAGCACGATCCAATGGAGATTTGGGCAACACAAAGTTCCACTCTGGTTGAAGCACTAGCGAAAGCAGGCATCCGCAGTGACGAACTCGCTGGTATCGGTATTACCAACCAACGTGAAACAACGATTGTTTGGAACAAAGAGACCGGTAAACCAGTTTACAACGCGATTGTATGGCAATGTCGTCGTACTGCTGATATCTGTGAAGAGCTAAAAGCACGTGGCCTAGAAGATTACGTACGTGACAATACAGGTTTAGTCCTTGACCCGTACTTCTCAGGTACCAAAGTTAAATGGATTCTAGACAACGTTGAAGGCGCTCGCGAAGACGCTGAAGCGGGCAAGCTACTGTTCGGTACTGTTGATACATGGCTAGTGTGGAAGATGACTCAAGGCCGTGTTCACGTCACTGATTACACTAACGCATCACGTACTATGCTGTTTAACATCAACGACCTATGTTGGGACGGAAAACTACTAGATGAGATGGGTATCCCAGCATCAATGATGCCTGAAGTGAAACGCTCTTCTGAGGTTTATGGTCAAACTAACTTAGGTGGTAAAGGTGGTACTCGTATCCCAATCGCAGGTATCGCGGGTGACCAACAAGCGGCACTATACGGCCAAATGTGTGTTGAAGCGGGTCAAGCGAAGAACACTTACGGCACGGGTTGTTTCCTTCTGATGAACACAGGCCAAGAGAAAGTAACATCGAAAAACGGCCTACTAACGACACTTGCATGTGGTCCGAAAGGCGAACCTGCTTACGCACTAGAAGGTGCGGTATTCATGGGTGGCGCATCAATTCAATGGCTACGTGACGAAATGAAGCTACTGGCTGATGCGAAAGACTCTGAGTACTTCGCAACAAAAGTAGATACATCGAACGGTGTTTACGTTGTTCCTGCATTTACTGGTCTAGGCGCACCATACTGGGATGCTTACGCTCGCGGTACTATTGTAGGTCTAACTCGCGGTGTTAACTCTAACCACATCATTCGTGCGACGCTAGAAGGCATCGCTTACCAGACTCGCGACGTACTAGACGCAATGCAAGCAGATTCTGGCATCAAGCTAGCAAACCTACGTGTTGATGGCGGTGCGGTAGCGAACAACTTCTTAATGCAGTTCCAATCTGACGTTCTGGATACAGAAGTTCACCGTCCTGAAGTCACCGAAGTGACAGCGCTAGGTGCAGCTTACCTTGCCGGCCTTGCCGTTGGCTTCTGGAACAACATTGATGAGCTTCAAGACAAAGCCGTTCTTGATCGCACATTCGAACCGCACCATGACGAAGAGAAGCGTAACCGTCGTTACAAAGGCTGGAAACGTGCAATCAAGTGTGCACAAGTATGGTCTGAACTTCACGATGATGAAGAAAACGAAGATTAATTCGTTGTAAATCGCGTGTGATTTAACCAAAATCACCAAACGAAACTCAAAAGAGCACGCCTGTCGTGCTCTTTTTGCGTTTTAGCCCCGATAACTGAGCATAGAAACTTCTCACATTGCGCCAATTCGCGCAGAATAGAGCGAGTATATATTTTCGAAATTGGTGTTCTAGAGCGAGATCTAGGCACATGGGAGCAGTAAGTGAAGCAGATACCAAGGCACCAGCAGATTGTCGATCTGGTGAAAACACAGGGATACGTCAGCACAGACGAACTGGTTGAGAAGTTTGATGTAAGCCCACAAACCATTCGACGCGACCTTAATGAGCTCGCAGACAGCAACAAAATCCGCCGCTACCACGGTGGTGCCACTATCCCTTTAAGCTCTGAAAATACCTCTTACAACACGCGTAAGACACTCAACTTCAATGAAAAAGACGTCATTGCTGACGAGGTGGTCAAACACATTCCAGATGGCGCCACTCTATTTATTGATATCGGAACGACACCGGAAGCCGTCGCCCGCGCCCTCAATAAAAACCACAAACAGCTGCGTGTTGTTACAAACAACATCAATGTCGCGACCATCTTGCTGGCAAACCCTGAAATCAAGGTAATCCTCGCTGGCGGAGAAGTGCGCAATAAAGATGGTGGAATCATGGGTGAAGCAACGCTCGATTTCGTGAAGCAGTTCCGCTTAGACTTCGGTATCTTAGGTATCAGTGGCATCGACTTCGACGGCTCACTGCTCGATTTTGACTACCATGAAGTGCGAGTAAAACAGGCCATCATCGAGAATAGTCGTAGCATTTTCATTGCTGTCGACCACTCAAAGTTTGGTCGTAACGCGATGGTGAAATTAGGCAATATTAACCAAGCACACATGGTTTTCACCAACCAACAGCCGCCAGAAGAGATCCACACTATTCTCAAAGAAGCTGAAATCCCACTGGAAGTAATTGAAACACGCTCAACACCGTCATCATAGGTTTTGATTTCGCGAACCTATCATTTGCACTCAGATATGTTCGCTTACGCAAAAAACCAATCTATACTTTAATCAATTGTTAATAAAAACCTCTATTCAATATCGAATAGAGGTTTTTTTATGTTCAAATCACATTAAACGCTCATAAACGAAAATAAATAGTGACCAAAAACGAAAGTTAAAGTAGGATTAAATGAGTTTCAAAAATGCTCGTTCGCTCACCAAGAGGTCAAAATCATGAGTGCTCAACAACATAATACAAATAATGGTTCATCCTCCACTTTAGATTTGATCGTTATCGGTGGTGGAATTAATGGCGCAGGTATCGCAGCAGATGCAGCAGGACGTGGTCTAACGGTAGGCTTGTACGAAGCGAGCGACTACGCATCAGCCACGTCATCAGCAAGTTCAAAACTCATTCACGGTGGTCTACGCTACCTAGAACACTACGAGTTTCGTTTAGTATCAGAAGCGCTAGCAGAACGTGAAGTTCTGTTAAGAAAAGCGCCACACATCGCGCGACCAATGCGTTTTCGTTTACCGCATCGCCCATTCTTGCGCCCAGCGTGGATGATTCGCTGTGGCCTATTCCTTTACGATAACTTGGGTAAACGAACCACACTTCCAGCAAGTAAGACAGTTAACTTAGCGCAATCAGGTCTACTAAAACCCGAAATGAAAGTCGGGTTCGAATACTCAGACTGCTGGGTAGATGATGCTCGAATGGTTCTATTGAATGTGCTTGCCGCGAAAGAAAATGGCGCAGAAACTCGTAACTACTGTCGCGTAGAAGCAGCACGCAGAGAAGGCGGCGTATGGGTAGTAACGATTCGCGACGTGATGACAAATCAAACATTTGAACGCAAAGCCAAAGCCCTAGTGAATGCCGCTGGCCCTTGGGTAAAACAGTTCTTTGATGATGGTCTTGAACAGGAATCACCGCGTAATATTCGCCTAATCAAGGGATCACACATTGTTGTGCCACGTATTCACGACGAGCCTCAAGCGTACATTCTTCAAAACAAAGATAATCGAATCGTCTTCATGATCCCTTATCTAGACAAGTTCTCGATCATCGGGACAACAGATGTTGAATACAAAGGTGATCCTCGCGAAGTTGCAATCTCAGATGATGAAGTCGATTACCTAATCGATATTGTTAACCAGCACTTTGTTCAGCAGCTAACTACCGAAGATGTGGTTTGGACATACAGCGGTGTGAGACCACTTTGTGATGACGAGTCTGACTCACCACAAGCGATCACGCGTGACTACACGCTAGAGCTTGATGCTGAACTTGATCAAGCGCCACTGCTTTCAGTATTTGGTGGCAAGCTCACGACTTACCGTAAGCTCGGTGAAGCAGCATTGAAAAAGCTAGAGCCATTCCTACCGAATATGGGGCCAGCATGGACTGCAACCGATACGCTACCAGGCGGTAACTTTAGCTGCAGTCGTGAGCAGCTAGCTGAGATGATGAATTCTAAGTATCCTTGGGCTTCAAAAGGTCTACTGCTTCGCTACATCACGCAGTTTGGTACGCAAACCTGGGATCTACTAGATGGTGCTACTTGTGAAGAAGATCTTGGCAAGAAGTTCTCGTCGGAGGCACATGGTGTTTATCAACGTGAAATCGACTACTTGATTACACAAGAGATGTCTCAAACTTCAGAAGACATACTTTGGCGTCGAACCAAACTTGGCCTATACATGAGCGAAGAAGAGCAACAAATGGTGACGGACTACTTAAAGACGACACTTGAGCAAAAAGTGGTGAGTTTTTCTCAAGTGAGCTAATAGCACCTAGCTAATTCGAACAACCAAAAGCTTAGTCTTCCCCCGGCTAAGCTTTTTATTTTCAACAAAATATATATAGAGTGTTTTCACCCACCCGCTAATTATCACCATTTCAAAACCTTGCTATGCTTTATCTCATCATCTCATCGCAACCAAACAAATACTCACTCAGCGTTTCAATAAGGAATAGATACCATGCAAAAAGTTATTCTAATTACTGGCGCAACTGATGGCATTGGCTTTGAAACAGCAAAAATACTGGTTGAACAAGGTCATCACGTTCTGTTGCACGGTCGCAATCCACAGAAATTAAAAGACGTTGAACAAAAGCTCCCCTAGGAGCTTAGGGCGTGTTGATTTTTGCTGTGAAAGGTCAAGACGCCCTAATCATTGTATTTGCCTTAGTTAGGCAGTTAATCGTGCATAGAGAGAGTCTTTAAGCACTGAACGATCGTGTTTCATTTGATGCATTTGACCATCTTCAATCGGCGAGCCATTTAGCTCCAATTTACGAATCTCTTTATCCAAGTCATTGTAGGTTTTCATATCGATTGCAAAGCTTTCATTATCCTCTACAAGTTGAGCGATTTTATCTTTCATTTCTGGAAATTCATGAATAAGAGAGTGGTTTTCACCTAGCATAGAGACCTCTTTTCTAGAGTATGGTGGCTGAAATTAGAGAATGTGACCTAAACACCTTAGCAACTGACAACTAGAAACGATGAGACTCAGCACACAGCATTGGATAATTTTTGAACATAAAAAGTGCTTAAACGAGGTCAGATTGAACGCCACGCTATGATCCATTTCAATACCGATAATGAGATGAATGAAAATTCGTGCTGCCATCGGATTACTGTCGATAGCGTTATTGTACGAGCTGAGAATTACTTGCAAGAATCCTAACAAATACCCTCAGCAGGAGCTGAGGGTATTTATGTCGTTGCGACAGAAAAGCACGCAGAAAATTAGTGATCGCAACTTCCTGTATGCTCCCAGCCACTCTCATCAACAGTTGATGAAGAAGTGGTTGACTGACAGCCTGCAGCAAACAGGATAGTTAAAGATAGAAAAAACCATTTCATAACCTGACCTCCATATTCATTCGATAGAGCATGTCCAGCACATAATTCTTGGGCTCCACCTATATCCGACCCAACGAGCACGGAAAAACTTTCATCTAGGTTTGACAAAAACAGGTTAAGGGGCAGCACAAGTGCTTCCTACAAACTCAATCTACTCTCTATGTAGAGGCACGCCATTATTCAAGTTCGAGGCTAACTCCACTGTAAATACTCATGACTAAAATGGGACGGTCATACTATCCCATTTTTACGTGAACTCTCGTGAGCACAATGATGGTTTGTTTCTTTGTGCGACGTTCGAACAAAAATCAACCAACAACTTTAGTCTTCGATTGTCTTGTCCAATAGGCCAAAACGATAATCGTGGCAGAAAAAGCAATACAAAGATAAATCGGGTACAGTGGGTTAATCACAACGCTGAATGCCAACATCGCCGCAACGCCATAACCTATGGTGTGAGACATAGAAATGTAACCAGCCACCGTCCCCGGCGAGTTACTCCACTTATCCGTTGCTGACGCAGTATAAGCAGGCACCAATAATGCAGCGCCCACAGAGGTGACAGCCATCGCCAACCCAAAGGTTAATAACTGAGGAATAGTGAACAGCGACATCCCAATCAAGAAGGCGATAGAGCCAACCCAGTACATCATTCTAGGCGTCACCCTCTCTTTCTTCACAATCCATACCTGGGAAAGCAGTGTCACTGCAGCACTTATGCTCAATAAAATACCGATCGCGTCACTTAGTTTCTCAGAGGGCCACTCCGTAAACGAATAGATCAAGGGCGATAAACTGTATTGCAATAACGCGACCGATGCACAAAGTAGCAGCCCAGTAATGAGGTATGGCGATAAGCTTTTATTAGGTAACCAAGATTCACGTTTCTTATTATTGAAAATAGAAGGTTCTACCTTTGGAATAGGCATGAAAAACGCAAAAATAAGCGCAACCAATGGCAAAAAAACCATCAAAAATAACGGTGCGAAAGGATTCAACTTGAGTGCAAAAATAGAAACAATAGGCCCCAATAATCGCCCACTACTTAATCCAATGCTGACTGCTGTTATCGCCTTTAGTCTGTGTTGTTCTCCGCACAATATTATTGCCCAATGCTGACTCGCAGGTACCATTCCAGATACGGTGCATCCATAAATAACCCTTGCGATAATCAGTCCGAAAAAACATACCGATACATTAATCCCCTCCGATAGACTCACCATAGAGAAGAGTGCAAGTAACAGAAAACTGATGGTCATCCCTGATAGTGCTTGGATAACCACTCGATTCGGCCCGTGTTTATCACTATATCGTCCCCAAAATGGGGCTGATGGAAGAAAGAGCAAGCTGCCCACCGCAATCAACGCAGACCAAGTGGGCAGATCAAAAGCAGACTGTTCAACCAAAAATGGTAAGGATACAAGTAGTCCATTTTGCCCTATTCCCATCAACGCAGAAATGAGGCCAATTGACATTAAGTGAAAAGTTTTATTATTAATTGCTAGCATAATTTAAGGGCGTAATAAGAGTGAATAAGCTCGAAATGAAAAACGCCAGATCAGAATTTATTATTATTGATTATGTGAATAATTATCATTTTAATTTCATTATGATAACATTAACGGCTCTTTACCTATAACTCAACTTCATATTTCATTATGTATCAGCTTACCAATGCATCATTTGAAATCGACGGTAAGACAATTCTTTCTCCTACGAGCCTGAATTTTGAGCCTAAAAAAGTCACGACATTACTCGGCCATAATGGGTGCGGAAAGTCGACTTTAATTAAGTTATTAAGCCGTCAAAATAGTCCTACTCAAGGGCAAGTTACCTTTAATCAAAAGCCGCTTGCATCGTTCAGTCATCTTGAATTTGCCCATCAAGTCGCTTACCTACCTCAGCACCCACCGATCACCGATGGTGTAACAGTTCGCGAGTTGGTTTGCTTTGGTCGTTACCCTTGGAAAGGAGCATTTGGGCGTTACAGCAAAGATGACTACGCAATCGTCGATGACGCGATTGAGAAAGTCGGACTAAGCTCGTTTTCCGATCGATTCGTCGCCACACTGTCGGGCGGTGAAAGACAGCGCGCATGGGTCGCGATGTTATTAGCTCAACAAAGCCAATGCATCTTGCTTGATGAACCCACATCAGCGCTTGATGTTGCCCACCAGCACGAGCTCTTAGCATTGATTCGCGAGCTTAATCAGTCACTAAATCTAACGGTCATCATGGTACTTCATGATGTAAACATGGCTGCTAAGTTCAGTGACCATCTGATTGCATTGCACTCTGGTCAGGTCATTGCCTCAGGTTCTCCGCAAGAGATGATGACCCCAGAGACGCTCACCAAGATCTACGGTATGGAGCTCGCGCTATTCAGCCATCCAATAACAGGCCAACCGATCAGCTACATCCCCTAAAAGAAGGAACGTGTTGTGAAAAAATTCTTTACCCTGCTTGTATGCACTTTCAGTCTCAATGCTCATGCCTTAGACGTGACTCATGAGATGGGCACCACTAGCTTCGAAACCACACCGACCAAAGTTGTCGCTTTGGATTGGGCGCTATCTGAAACCGTTCTGAGTTTAGGTGTCGATCTCGAAGGCATTGCCGATGCAGAGGGTTACAAACAATGGGTGGTTGAACCACAACTCAACGAACAGGCAGTTGATGTGGGATCTCGCAGAGAACCGAACCTAGAACTACTCACCAAACTTCAACCTGATGTCATTTTGATCAGCAAACACATGGCCGCAGCCTATGAACCGCTTAACAAAATCGCTCCGGTATTAGTTTTTAGTATCTATAGCGAGAAGAAACAACCCCTGGAATCAGCAAAATCGGTCACACGCTCATTAGGACAACTGTTTGAACGTGAAGAGCAAGCACAGCAAGTGATTAGCAAAACCGAGCAGCGCCTTTCAACAAACGGTGAGCAAGTAAACGCAGCAGGTAATTCGACTCAACCACTTCTTTTCACGCGTTTTATCAATGACAAAACGCTGCGAATTCATAGTGAAGGTTCATTGGCTCAAGACACTATCCATGCAATGGGCCTGAAAAACGACTGGAATGAACAAACAAACCTTTGGGGCTTTAGCACAGCTGGAATCGAAAAAATCGCAGAACATCAAACAGCCAATGTGATGGTATTTGGCCCTCTGACCGATGACGAACGTAATCAACTGACTCGCTCTCCACTTTGGCAAGCAATGGCTTTCACTCGTACTGACTCGGTCTACGAATTACCCGCAATCTGGACATTTGGTGGACTGATTGCAGCCCAAAGATTTAGCGATCACATTACCGCGCAATTGACCAACAAACCTTTAAATCAACAACCATGATCTCAGTTCACGCTTCACCACCAAAATTTGGTGTACTTGGAATCAAAACAGCAGGGCTAGTCGTCACTGCTGTTTTGGTGATCGGTTCACTGCTTCAGATAACCGCTCCATACTCTCAAGGGGTTGGCCTCATTTGGGACACCTTGTTTGACTATGACCCCACCAACTACCAACACATCATTACTCATTTAACTTACCTGCCTAGAATCACCGTCGCCCTGCTCTGCGGATTTGCTCTTGCAGTCGCGGGGTGTGTAATGCAGTTTGTACTGAGAAACCCAATTGCTTCACCGACAACTCTAGGTGTGGCAGCAGGTGCAGAATTGGGCATGGTGCTGGGTATTCTGTTTTTGCCTGCAGGTCTGAATTTTCCAAGCTTCATTCCCGCCTTCATCGGCGGATGTTTAGCTACCGGATTAGTGTTCTTGCTGAGCTCAACTCGTGGTTACTCACCATTGCACATGGTGCTTTCTGGTATGGTCGTAAGCCTGTTTTTGGGCTCGTTGAATACCATGTTACTCATGCTGCATGAACAGAAACTCACAAGCTTGTTTGTCTGGGGAGCAGGCGTGCTCAACCAAAACGATTGGACCAGTACTCAGATTCTGTTGCCTTTGATCTGCCTCCCTACGTTACTGCTGCTGATGCTACAGCGCCCCCTAGCCTCACTTCAGTTTGGCGATAATGTCGCGACATCGCTGGGCGTTAACATCAAACAAGTGAAACTTCTTTGCTTGTCACTGGCGATTTTCATCACCGCAGCGGTTGTAAGCGAAGTAGGAATTATCGGTTTTGTTGGGATTGTTGCACCAGCCATTGCGCGTATGCTCGGCGTGCGAGCACTTGCCAAACAGGTCATAACCAGTGGGCTCATTGGTTCGGCTATCTTGCTCACCGTCGATCTAATCATCCAACCCTTTTCTGGCGTAGGTGGTGAACTTCTGCCAACTGGAGCCATGACTGCTCTGATTGGCGCACCTTTCCTACTGTGGCTCCTTCAACGAACTAAGCTGAACTCCGAACTGAAAAGTCGCGGTGAACACATTGAACATTTCAAACATGTTGCCACTGGCAAGGTGCTTGTTGTCATGCTGTTGGTACTCGTCATTGTATGTGCGGTTTCAATCACACTCGGGCGAAACCAACTTGGTTGGAGCCTAGAGTTAAGTCCATCTCTGCTTGAACTTCGTTTACCACGGGTACTTGTTGCACTGTTTGCCGGTATTGGATTGGCCTTTGCTGGTACTATCATTCAGCGTATATCAAGCAACCCAATGGCTAGCCCGGAAGTTCTCGGCATCAGTTCTGGCGCTGCTTTGGCACTGGTACTTGGTACTTTGATGGGTGGTGCGATTGAGCGTGAACAGCAGATGTTATTGGGAACCATAGGCGCAGCATCGGTCACTGGTGTGGTTTGGTTAATGGGGCGCAAACACAACTTTGCCCCAACCCAAACTCTACTGACAGGTATTGCACTCAGTGCAGGCTTAGACGCTCTGCTACGAATTGCGATGAGCTCTGGCAACGAAAACGCAACCGCACTTCTGACTTGGTTATCCGGCTCCACCTACCTTGTCGCATGGAGTGATGTCATTTTGCTTGCCGTCGGCGTTTTGGTGATCGGTTCATTGTCACTGTCGCTGCATCGCTGGATAGAACTCATCAACCTAGGCGAAGTCACCACAACGAGCTTGGGTATGAACACAACCCTAGTGCGCTTAGCGTTGTTGCTGCTTGTCGCGGCACTTACCACGTTATGCACGATTGTAATCGGCCCACTGAGTTTCATCGGTCTATTGGCTCCCCATATGGCCCGCTCACTTCACCAATATCGCGCCATGCCTCAAATGCTCACCGCTGCCGTACTCGGCGCCGTTATCATGGTTTGTGCCGATTGGATTGGTCGAACACTCTGGTTCCCGTGGCAGTTCCCGGCGGGTCTACTCGCCTCTTTGATTGGTGGAGGTTACTTCCTCTACCTGATGAGACGCTAACGCGATTTCACTAACCAAGACTCGCTAAGAAAGCCCAGTGACCAATTAATCACTGGGCTTTTTTCTTCTCGAAACAAGACTTTGTATTTTTGCAACAGAAACACAATTTATGGTATTCGCTCGTGTTTATGTTTACCATGAGCGCAACCACCTGCCTTAGGCGCAACAACCGACCTCAGGTTTAACAATACTCTGAACAATTTGGACGATATGGACACATCAGCAATCACACGCCTTCAACGAGATTTACTCTTCAAAGTTGTCACGCGGCTCAAAGAGGAGAACGCCGTGGCAGGGAGCAGTTTAAATGAATCCTCTCTTGCGCAGCAATTTGAGGTTTCAAGAACGCCGATGCGAGCCGTACTCAAGCATTTGTCCGATCAAGGTGTTGCTAAATCTGTTCCATACAAGGGGTTTGTGTTGCAGATCGATGCATGTGATATCGAAACTGGCGAGCAAAACAATCAAGAACAAGCCCGTCAAGAGCAGCTTTATCTAAGATTACTCATGGACATCTTTTTCGGCGAGATCAGCGATTCATTTTCAGAAAATGAACTCCAGCAACGCTATGATGCCAATCGTGGTGAGGTGCAGTCAGTACTCAGATTATTGGAAAACGATGCAATATTCCGACGCAGCCCAGGCTACAAGTGGCAACTGGATGGTGTACTCAACTCCCTTGAAAGACACACCGAAAGTTACCGATGTCGTTTAATTTTTGAACCAGCTGGTCTACTTGAAGCGACGTGGAACCTCAAACGTGATGCGCTTGAAAAGTGTCGCGAACGCCATGTTCATGCTATCAAGAATCCAGATTCAATCACTGCTAGCCAACTTTTCACACTAAGTGCGGACTTCCATGAAATCCTCGCAGCAAGCTCCGGAAACCGCTTCCTATTGGGTATGATGCAGCAACAAAACCGACTGCGTAAAGCGACCGATTTGGTCTCTATGCATATCCAATCTTCCGTCAGCCGGTCATGTCAACGACGTCTAGATATCATCGAACTCGTTTTAGATGGGAATAACCAAGCCGCTTCAGAGAAACTCGCTGAGCTACTTGAAAATGATGTTCGCGTCATGAAGCGTACCTACCAAGATGTGATGAACGTATCTCAAGAGCAACGAGAACAAATCATCAATAGTATTGCTCTAAAAAACCATTGATCAACAGGGCGGCCACTCACCGCACCGCCCTCACCCTGCCGCAAACCACCAAAACAAACCTTACAAATCAGCAACTTGAATATCTCAACCAAATAAAGACTAACTATCACCTCATTGCCTATTGTTGCATTTGAAAATAAATCGCATTTACATATTGTCTTTTCGCAACAAAAACACAATAATAATGATTCTTATTTAGAATCAAACTTAGAGGCAACTATACGCTTGTTCTAGACTCCAACGCTTGATTCTCAATAAGGACAATAAAAATAAAGTCATCACGTTAAAGAATGTGTACAGCCTTTCATTGATAATTGCAGAGAATAAAATGAAAACCGAAAAAGGAAGTTTCAAACTTTCCACAGTCGCTCTAGCAGTAGCGGCGGTAAGTTCCGTATTCACAGCCCAAGCTCAAGAGCACTCGACCGACGAAAAAATGGTTGTTGTATCGAGCCATTTACCAAAAGCGATCAGCGATATTCCAGGTACAGTTTGGTATGTTGACGCAGAGCAGATCGAACAAGAGTACCGAGGTGGCAAAAAATTAGATGAGATTCTAGCAGCAGCAATCCCTTCACTGGATGTCGCGAGTGGTGGTCGGACTCACTCAGGTCAAAACTTGCGTGGCCGCAGCATCATGGTCATGATCGACGGAGTTTCTCTACAATCGGTCCGTTCTATCAGCCGTCAACTCGACTCTATTGATCCATTTAATATTGAACGTATCGAAGTGCTATCAGGCGCAACCTCGATATACGGTGCTGGTGCCGCAGGCGGTGTGATCAACATCATCACTAAAAAAGGAACCGTGGGAGAAGTTGAGTTTGAAAGCTTCGTCGGAGGAACTTCCGGTTTTACCAAGGGTGAAGACTTCGACTACAAGCTAGCACAATCAGTTGCTGGCGGTAACGAAAAAGTTCAAGGCCGCGCTTCCGTCGCCTACACCAAAAATCAAGGCTACTTCGATGCTAATGGCGACATCGTCACACCAGACATCACTCAAGGCTCTACGCAATTCAACGAAACAGTCGATCTACTGGGTAACTTACAAATAAACCTAGCTGAGGGACAACGTCTCAACTTGCTTGCTCAATATTATGATAGTCAGCAAGATTCTCCGTACGGTTTGTACTTTGAAAAAGACAGTAATGGTAACTACCAATTCGTTGACGTGCGCGAAGGCTACTCAGCAGACAGACAACAAGGTACTGAGCGCGTAATGCTCAGCGCTGCATACAACAATGATGACTTCTTGGCTCATCAGCTGATCGCAGAAATCTCGTACCGTACTGAGGAGCACACCTTCTCACCTTATACATCAGCAGGACGCAGTACATTAAAAACAAGCTCATCAAGCCAATCTACTGACATTTTTGCTCTAAAACTAGCACTCAATAAGTCTTTTGGTAAGGCAACAGTCACTTATGGGATTGATGGTTATCTAGATAAGTTTGATAGTGACAATGCGATTTATGATCAATCAATAACTGAAGGGAGTGGTGGTCTTGTACATGTCATTGATGAAATGGCTGGCCGATACCCTGGTGTTGATACAGACGCATTGGCAACTTTCCTACAAGCCGAGTATTTGATCTCAGAAGACTGGTCTGTTCAAGCTGGCGTGCGTTACCAATACATCAATACCAAAGTTTCTGACTTCCAAAAAAATGCAAATTCAGACTTTGTTCCTGGCGGGAGCACCGACTACTCAGAAACCCTATTTAACTTAGGTACAATTTACAAGCTAACGCCAGACTCACAAGTATGGGCCAACTTCTCTCAAGGTTTTGATATCCCGAACGCGGCAAAATACTACGGTAAAGATGCTAACAGTAATGTCTCGGATTCAAAACTTGAAGGCATTACCACCGACAGTTATGAAATCGGCTACCGTACATCGATAAACGATATCTCATTTCAGTCGGCGGCCTATTACTCATATACCGATGCGACTGTTGAATACACGAATGAATTTACGATTTCTGGTTTATCAGATCCCAAACGCGTTTACGGTATTGAAGCACAAGCAGCATACTGGATGACGGATAACCTTCAGTTAGGCGCGTCTGGCCACTACGTTGTTACCGAAGAGAAGGGTAGCAATGGCTGGGAAGACTTCAAAGCTATGGAAGCCAGTACGTCAAAAGCCATTGCTTGGGCTGGTTGGTATGACTTCGATTATAGCGTGAAGCTACAAAGTCAAACTATGTTTGATTATAAAGACGCAGATAAACGTGAACTCGATGGTTACACTTTATTTGACCTAGTGGGTAGCTATCAACTACCCATCGGCAGCCTAGGTTTCGGTATCGAAAACTTGCTTAACGAAGATTATGTGACAATTTGGAGCCAACGAGCCAAACATTGGTACGGAAACTCTGCAATGTTTGAGTACAAAGGCCGAGGCCGTACTTACACTTTGAACTACCAAGTTAAGTTCTAAAACACATATAAACCACAAAGGCTCCTCATTAGGAGCCTTTGTTTCATTAGTGTATCCGCTACCACCGTTCTACAGATACTTTTCAATCGGTAACAACTGCAAAAATCCAGATTGCGCACGCTCCCATTGACCCGTTTCTGGTTCGGAGTTCCAGCTTTCGTCACTGGAATACCACCGCACATTGCCATCTTCGAGATCGAGTCGCCAGCTATTATCGATGTTCATTGCTTCACTGATTGTCGAAGCCAGTTCACCGGCCACTTCGGGACTGTCGATCAACAAAACAGACTCTGTATTCAGATAAGTTGAACGAAGGTTGAAGTTAAACGATCCGATACTGGCAATTCGTTTGTCAAATACCACGGATTTCGCATGCAGACCGTAAGCGACATACGGCGCACATTTTTGCGCATCTTTCGTTGAGGCTTCACATAATGCTGAGTCCGGCCTTAACTCAAACAATTCAATGCCGTGCTCTAACATCTCTTGTCGACGACCCGCATAAGCCGAATGGTTGGTCACTAGATCGTTAGACGCCATAGAGTTGGTCAACGCTCTAATTTCAACACCCTGCTTGTTAAGCACCTGCCACTCTTCAAGCTGTCCATCATCAAACACCAAGTAGGCAGACTCCAATAAGATCTCTTGTTGAGATTTCTGCGCGAGCTCTCCTAGGATCATAGCGGTCTCTTTCGGTTGGTTGGTTTCACCTGAATCGACAGGAATGGGGCGATCATACACAAAGTGCGCGTCTACCCAGACCATATCCTCCATTAGTTGCTCAAGGAACGTATTTGCTTGCTCTTTTCCTTCCGGTAACGATGGATAGTTGACGTAGCTTGGCGTGCTAAGTCCCTCTAATAATGATAGGTCTGGCGCTTTATCCTCGCTGAGCAGAGACACTGGGTAAGACCATTCACTATTCCAATACTCAACAAAGCTCGATTGGATCTCACCGACCACATCACCTTTGACCAGTACATCTCGATCTCTGAAGTTGATTTCATCGGAATAATCAAAGTATTCGTCACCGATATTGCGTCCGCCGACTATTGAGAAAACGCCATCTACTGTGAAGGATTTGTTATGCATGCGTCGATTTAGACGAGAGAAATCTGATAAGAAGCTGAACCATTTAGAAAAGCCACTACGACTAGGAGTAGGGTTAAAGACTCGAATTTCGACATTCGGGTGCGCATCTAACGCATTCAATAGCGCTTCTCTTTCATTCAAGTTGATGTCATCTAGCATCACACGAACTTTTACCCCGCGATCGGCTGCGGCAAGCAGTCGGCTAGCCAGATAGCCGCCCGTGACATCAGAGTTCCAAATGTAATACTGAATATCTAAGGTGTATTCTGCAGCTTCAACCAGTGCCAAACGTTGAGACAGAGCATCCCAGCCTGCCTCTTGGATAAGTACCGCACTGTCGCCGACGTCATCAGATTGAGCTGGGTGTTGATTGCTCATACTCCAAAGTGCGCCTTGTTGTGGGACGACAACAGATTCTTGAGCATGATTGACTTGTTCTGGTAACGAAGAGCAGCCACCTAATGTAGCAATGAGTAACAAAGAGACACTGATGCGTTTAAGCGCAAGCATTAATTCCATTCCTTAATGGTGGTTGATCTACAAACCCTAGCGGTTTCGGGGCGGTAAGTTTATAAGTCCTTATTAATGAAATATATCAAACTTTGCGCTTTTACCCACGAACTGCGCAATAATCATGACACTGCTGGACGAAGGCGAGTTGTGATACTCTTTTGGCAGATATTGTACAATTCACTCTTTCAAAACAGTTAGGCTCTCATGGACGATAGATCGCAACGTTACTTAGACAGTTTCCTCAATTCACTCACCGAACAATCACGCGCAAAGTACCACTCTTCTAGTTCTGACTACTTCTGCGGCGACGAATACAATGCCAATTTGTGCGCTGAACTTATCAAACAAGGGAAGAAAACGGCGACTTGCAGCATGGCTTACTGGTACGAGTCTGGCGAAGAACCGATGCCTACGGTTGGGCATCTGCAAGTAGTGGTCGATTGGCACGGCAATCCTGTATGCATTATAGAAATAGATACCGTCACTCAGTGCCCATACAACGAAGTAACCGCTGAATTTGCCCAAGCAGAAGGTGAAGGTGATCTGTCTTTAGCATGGTGGAGGGAAGCACATTGGAACTTCTTTTCCAAAGAGTGTGCTGAGCTCAATATTGAGCCGCGCGAGGATATGATGTTGGTTCTTGAGCGTTTCCATGTGATACATCGATAAATATCAGCGCGATCTTATTAAAAATCAAAAGGTTAACACCCCGCTTAAACTCTATTTTTAAACGGCCCTTTGAAAAGTACAACTTTACAAACTCAACCTTGGCTGTATAAAATCAATAAACGCAGAGATGCGTTTAGAGACAGAGGAAGACTTGTAGTACACCGCATTGATTGTTTCACGCCCTGTGTTGGTCAGCTTCTCCTGCTCTAATAAAGGGATGAGTCGCCCTGCTGCAATGTCTTGATGAACCATAAAGCCAGACAAACAAGCGATACCATTGCCTGCCAGAGCGAGCTGGCGCACCGTTTCTCCGTTACTGGCTGTGATGGTTGGTTCAACATAGTTTTGGTTTGGGAGCGGCCAGTGATTAAGCACCTTAGCTCCAGTAAAGCCGACTGTGTGATGGCTAGAGAGCTCTTCAAACTTTTGAGGGATTCCGCGCTTAGCAAGATACTCAGGGGAAGCCACCATATAGAGCAAACTCTTACCCAATGGACGAGCGTGAAGCGTCGAATCGGTTAACTGACCAATTCGTATTGCCACGTCTGTTCGCTTCTCGATCAAGTCAACAAACCCCTCATTTGACGTCAGTTCTAGTTCGATGTCTGGATAAGCGCTATTGAATTCACTGACTAGAGGGACGAGTTGATGAAACACAAACGGACTGGCTGCGTCTACTCGTAGCCGGCCTTTGGGAAGCTCACCACGCGAAACAATCTCCTCTTCTGCCTCATGAATGATCCTTAAACCGGCTCGAATCGAGTCGACAAACTGCCTGCCCTCTTCGGTTAGCTCTACGCGTCGCGTCGTACGATTGAACAGGGAAACACCCAGCTGACTCTCTATCTTACTAATACTTCGGGAGACTCTCGCTACTTGAATATCAAGCGCCTGCGCAGCTGCTGAAAACCCGCCGCTATCGACCACGGTGAGCATAATCTCTAAATCATCCGAACGTGTTATCACCCGCTCCCCCTAAGTAATAGATAGTGCAACTATTGCATTTATAACAAAAGTAATTTGTTAATCACACTATTTTTAGCAAAAGCGATTTCTCACATAATCCCTGCCAACGAAACGAGTCACAACCGACTCCCACTTTTATGTGTTACCCATTTTAAGAGAAATAATTATGCCTTTAGCTTTACTTGCATTGACGCTCAGCGCCTTTGCCATAGGAACCACAGAGTTTGTTATCGTTGGCTTAATACCAACTATGGCAACCGATCTCAACGTATCCCTACCTTCTGCAGGCCTGTTAGTTAGCCTCTACGCACTGGGTGTTGCCGTTGGTGCGCCAGTACTGACTGCACTTACCGGTAAGTGGAATCGAAAACTGGTACTGCTCACCATCATGTCGCTGTTTGTGGTGGGTAACTTGTTGGCTTGGCAAGCACCTGGCTACAACACTCTCATCGCCGCACGTATATTAACGGGCTTGGCTCATGGTGTGTTCTTCTCTATTGGCTCAACCATCGCTACGGGATTGGTGGCCAAAGAGAAAGCGGCAAGTGCGATCGCGATTATGTTTACCGGTCTAACCGTAGCACTCGTGACTGGCGTACCACTAGGCACTTATATTGGTCAAACATTTGGCTGGCAAGCGACCTTCTTGATCGTGGCTTTACTAGGCTTAATTGCTCTGATCGGCAGTGCGTTATTGGTGCCTAACAACCTAAAACAGCCACCAGCAACGAAGCTTTCTGCTCAATTGAAAGTTCTGACTCAACCAAGATTGCTACTGGTTTATGCAATTACAGCACTGGGATACGGCGGCACATTTACCGCGTTTACGTTCCTCGCTCCGATCCTAGAAAATGTGTCTGGTTTCGACTCAAGTGCAATCAGCCTAATCATGTTAGTCTACGGTGTTTCAGTCGCGGTAGGTAACATCTGGGGTGGTAAGATGGCCGATAAAATGGGGCCAATCAAAGCGCTAACGGTTATCTTTTCTGGTCTGGCTGCGGTACTGGTTGTATTCAACTTCACGGCGGTTAACCCGTACGCATCAGTCGCTACTATTTTGATTTGGGGTGCTTTTGCCTTCGGTAATGTTCCAGGCTTACAAGTCTACGTGGTTAAGCTGGCAGAGAAATACACGCCAGATGCAGTAGACGTAGCATCAGGCTTGAACATAGCTGCCTTCAATGTAGGTATCGCTCTGGGCTCTTGGGGAGGCGGTATCATTGTCGCAGAGTCTGGCTTAATGAACACACCTTGGATTGGCGCTGTGATTGTCTTAGTTGCACTAGCACTGACTCGATTCAGTGGTCTATTAGACAAGAAACAGACTCAACAAGTCGCTGCATCTAGCATCTAGCATCTAGCATCTAGCATCTAGCTAAAATAGAAAAAACAAAGCCCGAATCTAGGTTCGGGCTTTGTCTATTTGATGGTGCTATTAATCGTTATCAATTGTTCTCAAAATTCTGCATGGGTTTCCGACTGCGACAACATTGTCTGGAATATCTTTGGTCACCACACTACCCGCACCGATCACACTGTTTTTGCCAATGTTCACGCCAGGGCAAATGATCACTCCAGCACCAATCCAAGCATTGTCACCAATCGAGATTGGCGTACCGAATTCAACGCCTTCATCAACACGGCTCTTCACATCCAATGGGTGACCTGCCGTAAGCACTTGTACATTAGGGGCAAACAGCACATTGTCGCCAATCGTCACTTCTGCTACATCTAAAACCACGCAGTTAAAGTTGGCGTAGAAATTCTTACCCAGCTTAATGTTTGAGCCGTAATCGCATCGAAATGGTGGCTCTAAATAAGCGCCTTCAGAGTCAGGGATCAAGGTGTCAATGGCAGAACGCCACTCGTCACTGTCTGGGATACTATTGTTGAGCTTTTGTAGAACCTTACGACACTCGATTCGTTCTGCGTACAACTCTTCATCCCATGCTAAATAAGGCTCTCCAGCCAACATCTTCTGTTTTTCTGTTTTCATGTTCTTTATCTACTTACCAAAAACTTTTCGCCGATTATAGAGGCTTGTACTGACACAATAATCAACGCCGCGCACACTTTTGCGATTCAATTTTGCCAATAAAAATAACTAACCGACGACCAATAATTAGGCTGAATCTTCCCTATAACCTAATAACAAAATGTAATGGTAGGCTAAACAATCGATAATTATCAATTTATGAAATGCACGCTATTCTAGTGATAATAGATCATGGAATAGAGGCGATAATGAAAGCAATTACCTACCAAAAATCGAGTGATACATTCTCAGTGTCAGAACTCCCAACACCCAATTTAGAAAGTGAATTTGATGTCTTGGTTAATGTTGTGGCTGTCGCACTCAACCCCGTAGATGCAAAAATCAACTTTTGGCATGGAATGGTGCCAAACATGGACGATCAATTTGTTGGTGGCTTAGACGTTTCAGGTGAAATCATCGCGATCGGCAGCAAGGTAGAAAATTGGCGGGTGGGTGACAAAGTGCTGTATCACGGCAATATGCGACGCGCTCATGGTGGTTTTGCAGAACTCGCCATTCAAGACGCTCGCACTTTGGTTCCACATCCAAATACCTCTCCAGAGATAGCGGCCTCTCTGCCATGTGCAGCATGGACGGCCTACCGCGCTTTGGTGGATAAACTGCATGCCAGCAACAAAGAGAGTTTACTCATCACTGGTGGTTCAGGTGGCGTGGGCAGCTTTGCGATTCAAATTGCCAAAGCACTTGGTGTGAAAACCATAATTACGACTTGCTCACAAGCCAATCATGAGGCGGTTCGTGAGCTTGGTGCGACTCACACCATTGATTACCGCAGCTCAGATGTCGTTGCAGAAGTGATGAAGATTACTCAAGACCAAGGTGTGGATATTGCGCTGGATTGTGTCGGCGGCGACAACGACAAATTTGCCGCTGATGTATTGGCTTATGAAGGCGAAATGGTGGAGTTAGTGCAAACCGTGGCACCTGAGCGCTACGACAATGCTTTCCTTAAAGGTCTCAGTTTCCACCAACTTAGCCTAGGATCAGGTCATGTGAATGGTGCCAAGGGTATGAAAACCTTGGTGGATGCAGGCAACGCGGTAAATGCTTTGGTTGAATCTGGTGACGTAGTAGTTCCTAACCTCAAGGTGATTACTCTCGAAGAGATTGGTCACGCGCTACTGGATATGAGAAACCAACGCACGGTTGGCAAAATCATCGCCAAGCTAGCTCACTAGTCTCAACACTCTACCGAACATCCCCTGCCTAGAAGTGATTCACTCCAGAACCTTCTAGGCATTCCTTTAAGTCGAGTATCTTAGCGACTGAGTACTGAATCTCGAATGACAAGACTACCTGTGGTGTTGATGACATCTGCTTGCGTTGAGTCACCGACGATTTTCAAGATGGCTTTTTGCGTCATCTGCTCTAATGGGACACTCACAGAGGTTAGGCTAGGCGTTAAAAACTCGCCCACTTTGCTGTTATCAAAGCCCACGATAGAGATATCTTGAGGTAGCTTGTAGCCCTTCTCTAGAAAAGCTTTCATCGCGCCGATCGCCATATCATCATTTTCCGACAGCACCGCGGTAAAAGAGATATTGTTAGCCAACAGATCCTGCGCTGAGGTATAACCACTCTCCATTGTCCAATCGCCTTGTACGACTCTCAATTCGTCGTAAGCAATTTTGTGTTTGGACAAGGTATCGCGATACGCGGCGAAGCGTTGTTCGTCAGTCGATGACCCTGATTTTCCTCGGATCACAGCGATCTGCTGATGGCCTTGTTCAATAACATGCTCCATCATCACACAAGCACTTTGGTAGTGGTCTGTGGTGATCGCATGTTCAGGTGAAGATGGCATTTCACGGTTGAGCACAAGAATGGGAGTGTCTGTGCTCTCAATGATCTGCGCGATTTCAGATTCACTCAAGCATTGCGGGTAAATAATGATACCGGCGCACTTCATATCGAGCAGAAAGTTAATGGCTTTGCGCTCGTCTTCAGCGCTGTGTTTACCATCGGTAATCACCAACTGATGATTGGATTTTTCACTGTAAGAAGCGGCGTGATACATCAAAGATGAGAAGTAAGGGCCATTGAAAAGCTCGTTAGTAATGACAAAACCGATAAAGTTAGTCTTCTTGGTCGCCAACTGTTGAGCCAACAAGTTTGGTCGATAGCCCGTCTCCTGAATCGCATCAAAGACCTTCTTGGCAACGTCAGGCCTTACGATGTTCTTGCCGTTCAGCACGCGAGAGACCGTCGATTTCGAGACGCCAGCGCGGTTCGCAACATCAAGCATGGTTACCATTCACTTACCCTTCTATAAAAAATCAGCCGACCTAAGCCAGCTAATTGTATTGCTTAGTGAAACGGCAACGCTCGCTGCCGTTTAATTGCAGGCATTCTAAATAGAGGCACCGTTAGATGCAATCACGCCTTTGTACCACTCAAAAGACTTCTTGCGCTTACGCTCTAGTGTTCCTGACTGGTCGTTGTGTTTGTCTACGTAAATGAAACCGTAACGCTTTTTCATCTCACCTGTGGTGAACGATACTAAGTCGATACAGCCCCAAGGGGTGTAGCCCATTAGATCAACGCCATCGATCGCAACGGCTTTTTTCATCTCTTTGATGTGATCGCCAAGGTAGGCAATACGGTAGTCATCATTGATGCTGCCATCTTCTTCGATGGTATCAACCGCACCAAAACCATTCTCAACGATGAACAGTGGCACTTCATAACGCTCATAAAGAGACGCTAAGCAGTAACGCAGGCCTGTTGGGTCAATCGGCCAGCCCCAATCGCTCGATTTGATGAACGGGTTCTCTACTGAGTTTTCATGACCACCGTCCATCGCTTCTTCTGTTGATTGGTGAGAAGACGAGTCCAAGGTATTTGACATGTAGTAGCTAAAGCCGAGGTAATCCGCTTTACCTTCTTTTAGGATTTTCTCATCTTCAGGCTGCATCTCTATATTGAAGCCCTTCAGTGCCCAATCACGCTTGGCGTAACTTGGATAGTGACCACGAACCATGACATCAGAGAAGAAGTAGCGATCACGCATCGCTTGCTGCGCCACCATGATGTCTTCTGGCTTTGAAGAGCGAGGGTAGAAAGGCACCATCGCACACATCGCACCAATCTGCAGACCTGGGTTGATCTCGTGACCTTTTTTCACCACCAATGCGCTCGCAACAAACTGATGGTGAACTGCTTGGTACATCGCTTCTTGCGGCTTTTCGCACTGTGGGAACTTCACGCCAGAGCATAACCAACCGAAGATGTCCGCTGAGGTGTTCATCTGGTTATTGATCTCGTTAAACGTCATCCAGTATTTCACTTTGTGCTGGTAACGCTCCATCACCGTAGTTGAGTACTTAACGAAGAAATCGATCACTTTACGGTTCATCCAGCCGCCGTATTCTTTCGCTAGATGGTAAGGCATTTCAAAGTGGCTCAGCGTCACAACAGGCTGGATATCGTATTTCAGAAGCTCATCAAACAGGTCATCGTAAAACTTTAAGCCCGCTTCACACGGCTCAGCTTCATCACCATTCGGGAAAATACGCGTCCACGCGATACTGGTGCGGAAACACTTAAAGCCCATCTCAGCAAATAACTTAATGTCTTCTTTGTAGCGATGGTAGAAATCCACAGCGACTTGATTTGGGTAGTTTTCACCATCAATCACACCATCGGTGATTCTACGCTGCACACCATGTGCGCCAGCGGTCAATACATCGACAACACTTACACCTTTGCCATTTGCATCCCAGCCGCCTTCTAATTGATGTGCTGCAACTGCACCACCCCATAAAAAATCGTTTGGAAACTCGTTGTTCATACCATCACTCACTAAGAAAAAACATTTACCGAACAGAAACCAGAATTTCACGAAACAACCCTGAAACCGATTTCAAGACCACCAAAAGATACATCTTGAAATCGGTTTCAACAACCAATTTTTGACCTTTTTTATTCAGGATGATTGAATTTAAGAACCAAGTGCTCTGTATATTATTGAGATAAAAGAAAATAGGTTTTATTGAGAGGAAAATAAAAAATTAAGATAGCAAGACATACCGAACTGAATTTTAACTCGGAAACTGAGTACGAGTTTTTCAACAAAATGATTCATATGCCTTGCTCTAAATGAGTGTCGACAAGCTTGAAGTTGAACTGGACAACATATTTGTAACATTATCTTGTGTATTGCAACTAATTGTTCCATAGTCGCTTTTTTGAACGGTCAGGTTATGAGCCATGTTAAGCTTCGCTAAACTACTGATACTCGCCTCTATTTGGGGTGGTTCCTTTCTTTTTATGCGGATAGCCGCGACGCCCCTTGGCCCAGCGATGCTGATTGAAGCTCGCGTACTTTTTGCGGCATTAACACTGTTGCTGGTTTCGATTTATCTAAAGAAAACCCTCAAGTTTACCGCGCATACCCGACACTTCTTTATTCTTGGATTATTCAATACGGCACTACCTTTTCTACTATTTGCCTATGCAGCTCAAACATTGAATGCCTCCACATTGTCGATTCTTAACTCGACAGCACCCATTTGGGCAGCAATTATCGGAGCGATTTGGACCAAGACCCCACTCGATAGTCGCTTAATTTTAGGGCTTGGACTTGGCGTCGCAGGCGTTGGGATTCTGGTTGGGTGGGATGCGATCAACATTGGCCGTGAAGCGATTTTACCAATTGGAGCTGCTGTGGGTGCCGCACTCAGTTATGGCATCGCCTCTAACTACACCAAAATAGCCCCAAAAGTGGAGGCATTCAGCAATGCTCACGGAAGCATGTGGGCCTCGGTGCTATTAGTTTTGCCGTTTGTTTTCTTTATTCCTGTAAGAGAAGCCCCCGACTTAACCATTGCCACATCAGTGATATTATTAGGTGCAGTCTGTACTGGCTTAGCCTACCTACTCTATTTCAACCTAGTGAATGAACTGGGTCCGTCACCTGCACTTTCAGTTACCTTCTTGGTGCCAGTATTTGGTATTTTGTGGGGACACCTATTTCTCGATGAACACATCGGCATCAATACTATCTTTGGTTCAGTATTTGTCATCATAGGCACCATGTTAGTGATGGGTCTGTCGCCCTACACTATGCTTCAAGCCGCGAAGAGACGAAGAGTCAAACAACCTTTGTAATTTCAGGTCATCCGATTCACTCATGAGCGATACTCAAAGTTAAAGTGGAACATCACAGCAACGTAGTCTTAATCCTTCGCGTCTGATATGGTTGTCGCTAGTCTTTCTGTCACGGATATGGGTATTACTTTGAACAGACTCACAATATTGGACGGTGGTATGGGCAGAGAGCTCAAAGAGATTGGCGCTCCGTTTTCACAGCCACTGTGGAGCGCTCAAGCACTTATCGAAGCTCCACAATTTGTCACCCAAGCCCATCAACACTTTATCGATGCAGGTGCTGAGCTGATCATCACCAACAGCTATGCATGTGTTCCCTTCCACCTTGGTGAGCAACGTTTTTCTGAGCAAGGTTTTAACCTCGCAGAGCTATCTGGAAAACTGGCATACTCAGTCGCGAAATCTGCAAATCACTCTGTGACAGTTGCCGGTGCTATCCCACCACCATTTGGTAGCTACCGACCTGATCTATTCAAAGCTGAGCAAGCAAAACCTATCGTGCAAACCTTGTACAATGCACAAGCACCGTATGTCGATCTATGGATAGTCGAAACGTTATGCAGCTTAGAAGAGTTCAGCGCTATTCATAATATATTGAAAGAGTCAGACAAACCTTGCTACTACGCGTTCAGCCTTAGTGATGAGACGGGTTCTTCAGCAATGCTACGATCAGGGCAAGCTGTGACCGACGCTATCAGGCTTGTGGCTCAGTCCGGCGCAGCAGCTGTGCTATTTAACTGCTCAGTTCCAGAGGTGATGGAACAAGCAATTAAAGAGACTAAGCAGGTACTGAGTAAGTTAGACAGCTCAATCGAGATTGGTGTATATGCAAATAACTTTGCACCGATCAGCAGCGAACATGAGGCGAACGATACACTTCAATGTGTAAGAGAGCTGTCTCCTGCAGACTATTTAGTTTATGCGCAACGTTGGTATCAGCTAGGCGCAACCATTATCGGCGGTTGTTGTGGTATTGGCCCTAAACACATTAAAGCGCTTAGGGACTGGAAGTTAACACTGACTGGCCAATAAGCTAGTCGATTGTCTTTAGCGTTGCGCGACTTCCAATACAATCTTACCGACATGGTTTTTCTTCAAGAACTGTTGCTGTGCTTGATGAATATCAGCCAATGGGAAAGACTGAGCCACGATCGGGCGAATCTGTTGTTTTTCGATTCGATTAATCAGATTTTGGAACACTTCAGGCTCAAGCACTGTACAACCAAAGAAGCGTAAGTCTTTGAGATAAAGTGTGCGCACATCTAACTCTACCATCGCACCGCCGATAGCACCTGAGACGGCGTAGCGACTGCCTGGTTTTAACACTTCCAAAAACTGCGGCCACAGTTCTCCCGCCACCAAATCAATCACCACATTGACACTATTTACGCCAAGCGTCTCAATAAGGTTCGCATCTCGAGGAATCACTTCATCGGCACCGAGATCTAGCAGTTGCTGATTCTTGCTCGGACTGGTCATCGCAATCACATACGCGCCACGCGCCTTAGCAAGCTGAATCGCAGCAGAGCCTACACCACCAGAAGCGCCCGAGATCAACACGCGATCACCCTCAGCAACTTGAGCGCGAGTGAGCATGTTCTCTGCGGTTGAATAGGAACAAGGAAATGAAGCAAGTTCAATGTCAGATAGCTCACTTTGAACCGCGTAAGCATGCTTAGACGCAACCTTCGTGTATTCAGCAAAACCGCCGTCGCACTCAGAACCAAAGTACCAAGGCTGAGGGAGTTCTCGACCGTACACTTCCGTTAGACATGGTTCGATCATCACACGCTCACCAATACGAGAAGTGTCAACTTGTTCACCCACTGCAACGATAACACCACATACATCCGCACCTTGAATTCGCGGGAATTTCAAAGACTCGCCAGACCAACTGGCATCATCAGAATTATCGCTCTTCGAGTACCACCCAATGCGCGTATTAATGTCTGTATTATTAACGCCCGCCGCCATCACTTTAATCAATACTTCGTTAGGCGCGGGCGTTGGAACCGCAACACCCTTTCGGTATTGCAGCATCTCTTCTCCGCCATGGCCTAACATTTCAACGGCTTTCATCGTTGCTGGTACATCAAAACTCATAATGAATCCTCAATTAACAGCGTTTTAGCTGTGCTTTTTGCAGAAGCGACAGCTGCCTGACCGAGTACAGGCCATGCATTTGAAACGCCTTCATGCAATAGAAATAGTGGAGTAGATAACGCGTCGTTGTGACTCAACTGACCTAGTAGCGCTCGCACTTCATGTTTGTGGTCGAGTACAGCTTGGTTAATCAACTCATTGTCAGGAAACGCTGCAATCGCGTTCATAGACAAGCAACCGTGTGGTGCATACTCTTCCATCCAATTTTGCAGTCGCGTAAATACATGCTCGATACACTCTTTAGCGCTTTGCGGTGCCTCTTCGCGTAACAGACTCAGATAACGCTGATGGCGATATTCAAGAGCTCCAACAATCATCGCCTCTTTTGAAGGGTAATGTTTGTACAAGGTTCTTAAGCTCACGCCACAAGCCGTTTTCAATTGAGCAACACTTGGTTCAGCAAAACCGTGTTGGCTAAATGCAACTTCAAGCGCTGCGGCAATTTGTTCTTTCAACATAGAGCAATCTCAATAGGTTTCAGAGAAAATAGATCAACGCACTCACGGTGGTAGAATACTTGTTTTACCTATAGGGTAGAACGATCATTCTATCCCTGTCAATCACCTTTTATAGTTCACCGTATAACAACCAAGTCTTCTTTATCTGAACTCTCATTAAATCAGCTTGTTACCAGTTCCGGCTTTCTGTCCTTTTTTGGGCAAGTCGGTTGCTGAGACCAACGTAATGCTGCGGGTCTGTAGAAGACTAAGACGTTATTTCGAACAACAAACAGGCAAGTGCCTTCGACGTTTGATCGAAAACATCTATCGGGTCTGTTCGATGATCAGCTCTCTTAGCCATTTGTGGCTTGGCTCAGAGTCGTAGTAACGGTGCCAAAGGAGAAATAGACCACCCGGCACCAACTCGATCGGTATCTGTTTCATCACCAGTTCGCCACTCTCAATGTAGTCTCTTACCGAGTTGTAGGGATAACACATCAATAAATCGCTTTGCTTACAGAGTTTCACCGCACTCGATATATCAGAGACGTTGGCTGCCTTGTTGATCTTAAGCTGCTTCGCTTGCAGTATTTCTAACAATAACCAATCGCCTACCCCACCCGTCACCAACTGAATGTGTCGATATTTGAGGAAGATGTTTAGATTCCACTCTTCCTTCAATGCTGGATGATCTTTACGCATCAAACAGACTGAGTAATCTTGAAGTAGCTCGACGTAATTCAGATCAGACGGAATACTATGAACGTGCGTGCTGGCGCGCTCGTCTAGCTCGAAAATACCGATACCGAAATCCACCTCTCGCTTTAACAGGCGTTTGTAGGTTTCACTTGTCCACGTCGTACTGTTTATGGTGATGTTGGGGGCTTGCGCTAGCGCGTTGGGCATAAATTGGGGATAGATCGCAGTGTAGGCCGTCTCGACGAGATCAATGTTAAAGGTACGATCACTACCAAGAGGGTCAAAATCCTCAGGCACTGTAAGCTGTTCAACTTGAAGTAATATTTGATGCACTTTCGGTGCTATTTCCAGTGCTTTTGGTGTAGGAAACAGACCTTTAGACTCACGTTCGAACAAAGGATCATCAAACAAAGTACGAAGTTTTGTCAGTTGTTTACTCACTGCGGATTGGCTCAAAAACATGCGCTGTGCGGTCTTGCTTACACTGCGCTCTTCGAGTAAAACGTGCAAGCAAAGCAAAAGATTCATATCGCATTTCAGTAATCGCTTCACATCAACCATGATATTCCTCAGATTCACATCAAAAATGATTTTATGTCACTTTCAATCATATCATGAAGTTGGTAATTTAGACCCATATAACCTATGAGTTAACTACTCAAGAATAATAGAACTAAGGAATACTCATGAACTTTCTAGCACTCCCTAAGATTGATCTTCACTGCCACCTAGACGGAAGCGTTCGTCCAGACACCATCATTGATCTTGCAAAGCAATACGATATTGAGCTACCTGCAGACCGTGATGCCGTAGTTGAGTCTCTTACTGTGCCAGAAGACTGTAAGAACCTAGATGAGTACCTAGCGTGTTTCTCTCTGCCGCTTAAAGTAATGCAAACTGAAGAAGCGATTGAGCGTATCTCTTACGAGCTTTACGAAGACGCAGCTCTTGAGAACGTGAAATACCTTGAAGTGCGTTTTGCACCTATTCTTCACGTAAACAAAGGTCTGTCGCTTGATACGATCATCGCAAGCGCTGTGAAAGGCATGAAGCGTGCAGAAGAGAAGTACGACATCAAAGGTAACTACATCCTTTCTGTTCTTCGTATGTTCCCGAAAGACTCTATCAAAGACGTGATCGATGCAGGCCAAGCTTACCTAGGTAAAGGCGTTGTAGCATTTGATATCGCAGGCGGTGAGAAGCCAGGTTTCTGTGCAGAGTTCCCAGAGTACACAAAATACGCCATCGAAAAAGGCTACCGCGTGACAGTACACGCTGGTGAGCAATGGCACGGTCAAAACGTTTACGACGCAGTAACGCTACTAGACGCTGAACGTATTGGTCACGGTGTTCACATTCAAGGTAACGAAGATGCGTACAACATCGTGAAAGAGAAACAAGTTGCGCTAGAAACGTGCCCAACAAGTAACGTTCAGACCAAGTGTATTCACAAGTTCAGCGGCCACCCTATCTCTGAATTCCAGAAAGACGGTATCGTGGTAACGATCAACACTGACAACCGCACAGTGTCGAACACAACCATGACGAACGAAGTTAAGCGTGTATGTGAAACGTTCGACCTGACCAAAGAAGATTACGCTCAAATCTACAAATACTCTGTAGAAAACGCGTTTGCTTCAGACGAAGTAAAACAACACCTAATGAGCTTTGCAGACCAAATCTAAATAGGTTTGAAATAACGCAAGATAAATCAGGAAGAGAAAGGCGAGAGCTTTTCTCTTTTTTATTGGCTTAGAAAGCGACACCATGCATCAACAACAGACCGTACGCAAAAGGTGTCAGGCCAAGATAACCTAGCCTTAGCATGGTGCTTCTTGTTTGTGACATATCGCCTCCCTACAGTTGTTGCTCAATGACATTTATCAGGGTAGCGCTTGAAGGTGAAGTCGAGCTGCCAAACGTACCGACAACATTGCCATCTTTATCAATTAAGTATTTGTAGAAATTCCATCGAGGAGAAACGCCTGCTTGCTTCTTGATTTCACTAAACACTGGGTTGGCGTCAGGCCCTGAGATTGAAGAGCGCGCCATCATCGGGAATGTCACGCCATAATCGAGATAACACACTTTGGCGCTGTCTGCCTCGCTACCTTTGTCTTGTCGGAAGTCATTACTCGGGAATCCAACCACTGTGAAGTTCTTATCTTTGTACTCTTGATGGAGCGACTCAAGTTGTCCAAACTGAGAAGTGAATCCACACTGGCTTGCGGTGTTGACGACTAGCAATGTTTTTCCTTGGAACTCCTCGCACAAGCTCACCTCCTCTGTGGAATTTAGCAAACGTTGTGAGCCTTTTAGTATATCTGGGCACGCTGCCGCAAAAGAGAGTGTCGTTATTGAGGTTAAGCAAAAGCCAACCAAAAGTTGTAGATATCTCGTCATGTTATTCTCTCAGTTAGAAACCATACTGGTTGTACTGCCCCTGAGCGTCTTTTGATCACTACTGCAAGCGATTCACAACACTTTTAGATAAGGTTGCACCAATTGGCGGATGTTGACCTTAGCACCAATTCTCGCGGCCAACAGATACATACCTCCGATCTTTCTATGCAGGAATAGAGCATCGGCAGGAGGCGTGTGCCAATACTCTTGCTCCATACTCAAGATCGTTCCAGCTTCCCGGAGCCTCTTGGCAAGGTCACTCTTTTTAAAGTCATACTGCCCTTCAACCAGCATAGGCTCGCACGCCATCTTGACAAGGTTGAGTACTGCCTGACGCTGGCTATCCACAATGGTATTACTGAAGAATCCGATCTCTTCTAGAGCTCGGTTGAGACCTAATTCATCCCCCTCGATCACGGAGCGAAACACTTGACGATAACCGTTACTGAACTTGTCGCTATACTCTCGCGTCGCTCCAAAATCGAGTAGGCCGATCTGATTGGTTTTTTCATTGTAGAGGTAGTTAGCGAAATTGGGATCGGTTTGCACCATCTTCAATTCAAATAGCTCCTTAAACAGCAGTTCAAGCAGACTGGACACGACAAAATCGCGTGTTTCTTGTGATGTGTGCTCAACCAACTCGACCGATTGCCCCTCAATAAACTCCATGGTAAGTACCGTATCAGACGAGCTTACAGAGTGGATTTTAGGTACGAGAAAACGACTATCAGCCTGCAGTGCTTGATGATAACGAATGGCAAACTGCGCCTCTCGCTGGTAATCAGCTTCATCATGCAGCTGCTTTTTCGCCTCTTCCAACAAGCCCTTGTAATCGACTGACTCAGGAATCAACCCCACCACTTTAAGTAGGGTACCGACATTATCAACATCGCTATCGATACTCTTTCGAATACCCGGGTATTGAACCTTAACCGCCAATTTATCACCCGCATCACTATACGCTTGATGCACTTGTCCAATCGAGGCGCTCGCGATCGGCTTAAAATTAAAAGCGATGTACTCCGATTTCCAATTGGGTCCGAGTGAATTTTCCAGCACTTGATTCAGTTGCTTGGCAGGGAGAGGGTCCGCATCCGATCGAAGCCTGCTCAATATATCGGCGAGCTCAGGCTCAAGAACATCTCCTGCGTCCATCGACAACATTTGCCCTAGCTTCATAGCCGCCCCTCGAAGATGTGCGAGCTGTTCAGTAAGGCGAGCAATGTTCTGTGGTGTCAATAATAGATCTCGTGCTTTCGGTCGGTTACCTTGAGCTATTTGCTTGGTCCCTTCTGCCAGTACGTTGCCCGCAACACGAGTCGCCAGCGACGCAAACTTACCGAAGCGTGAAATTCTGTGGGTTGGGATATTCCTTTCTTTTACCGACATAAAAACTCCGTCAAAGTTAACTTCTCTGTATACGAACAGAAACCGACTCTGGATGATTGGAAATGCGATTATTTATGTGAATGCTGCATCTCCCCTAAAACAACATATTTACATTGATGGTTTTACAAAATACTCCCTCAAAACCCTTTGCAAAGGTCATCGATCTGACCTAACTTCAATTATGTGCAAGGTAGCATAGCAGTCGACAGGAGTGAATGACGACTGGGAGATTGGAGTGTTATATGGATTTAACGAACAGGGCCGCTCGCATTTTTATACCCGCTATTTTCATCCTTGTTTTTTCTAGCGGCATCGCTTACTACTTGGTCTATGAAAAGCAAATTAAGAACCAGATCGTAAGTAAGTGGTGTGTACAGCTTGAGTTTGTGGTGAAACAGATCGGAGAAGAGCTTCGGGATCAAAAAGCCTTCTTGAACAACATCGTAGAAAGAGAGAGTTTTATAAAGAGAGTAGACTTAAATCGAACAGTCTACGACGCGTTTTCGTCGATCGATACACAATTAGGCAGCACGCGATTTGACTATAACATCGACAATTCATACTCGTTTGCCATCATCGATTCGCACTCCAACCTCATTGCGAGCTCAGTACAAACGTTAAAGCATCAATCCAATCAACTATTCCTAGACACAAGCCGTACTTACCTCTCTGACCCAAACAACTCAGAAAAGCTCTCTATCATAGATGGCAAACTCTATGCCATTACCGCACGCACTTTAGACGGCTACCATGACCGCATTGCAATCCTCATATTGCCCATTTCTGTATTCGATGACTTCAAAGCTACCTTAAAAGAGCAACTGCCATTAGGGTTCGCTTTTGACTACCGCTTTCTAACTGGTAAAGAGAGAAGCATGTTTTCGCCACACGAGGCAGAGCCGTTAGTGGTTGCGTTGACCAACTATCACGCCTTTGACAGCCGCTCGATGAAGATGGAAGTGAACTACTCTGATGGTGTCGCTTTTAAACACACGGACCCTTTCATTTCCGCATCCTTACGTGTTTTCCCTGAAAATTACCAAAACCAACTCAATCAAGCCAAGATTACAATAGGCGGCGCTACCTTAGCGATAACGCTACTGCTCATTTGTGGTGGTTACTTCCTATTTTATCGACAAGTACTCCAGCCTCTTCAGGCTTATACTCGAGAGATCGATACATTTAAATCAAGCGACCCAACTCAACCGAGCAAAGATAAGCAGATGGACCCTCGCTATCAATCAGTATTCGAACGTGTCAAAACGTTAGTGGAAACCGATACGCTTACTGGTCTTGATAACCGCACCTTCTTTATGCAAAACTTGAAGAGACTGCTCTCTGAAGAGCACCACGGTACAAGTTATCTTATCTATATCGACCTCGATAAATTTAAAGCGATTAATGATAATTACGGTCACGATGCAGGTGACGAGCTCTTAATACGCTTTGCGTCATCCACTCAACAAATACTGCAACGCTCACGTGCTCGTCTGTTTGAATCTTACCTTTTTGCACGGCTCAGTGGGGATGAATTCGCCATTTACATCTATGGTATAACTCGCCTCTCCGACATTTTGAGCGTACTGGAAAGCATTGAAGCGCAGTTTGAATCCAACTTTTTTCTCGGTGATCAACGTTATCGTGTAGGGATAAGCTTGGGTGTGGTTGAGATCAACGAGCATAATGAGAATCTCACTACAGACTCGCTGATGATTCAAGCGGATAGAGCAATGTATGTGGCTAAAGAATCTGATGCTCGCCACTACTTTTACAACTCAGCTCTCGAAGAGGTAGTCGCTAAAGAGCTCCTGATTGAGCAGACTTTGATAAGAGCACTTAATGAAAATGGGTTTAACTTTTCATTCATGCCGATCATCAATGCTGCTTCAAAAACGCTACGGGGTTTTGAACTGTTATTGCGCTGCCCAGAACTGGCCGAGAAAAATATCGGCCCAGATGAGTTTATCCCATGCGCCGAACGGACAGGTATGATTCGTGACATCGACATGTGGGTGATCAGTAATGGTCTCGTGGCCGCCAAAAAAATTATTGATAGAGGAAACCGTTCACTCAAATTTTCTATCAACATCTCCAGTTTGGAGTTAATGTCACCGGGTTTTCCTGCCGACGTCAATCGTATGCTAATTAGCACTGGGGTACCGGCTGAGAACATCGAATTTGAAGTCACGGAAACTGCGTTTGTACCGGATGAAACCACTGAACTAGACGTGTTGTTTGATTTGAAAAAGATTGGCGTAGACCTAGCCATCGATGATTTTGGTACTGGGTTTACCTCTTTCAGTCAGCTCATTCGTTACCCATTTGACACCTTGAAAATCGACAAATCCTTCGTTGATCAAATCTTCAATAACAACCCCTCCAAACAAGAAATGGTAAATGTGCTTTATCGCTTAGCCAAAAATTACTCTCTTAAGGTTGTGGCTGAAGGAGTTGAGACCAAAGAGCAAGAAACCTTCCTAACTCGCTTGGGCTGTAACTACCTGCAAGGTTACTACTACGGAACGCCGGTCACCGAAGAAGATGTGTTGGCTCTGATTGCCAAGTTCCACAACCAACAAGAGACAAATGCCCGTTGACTCATTCAGGTAAAATGGCAACAACACAAACGAAAAGACCACGCAAAAATGCGTGGTCTTGTATTTTAATCGACACAGTGGCGTTCGCTTTGTCTTTAAGCAGACTATTTCGCAGACTCGTCCGTTTTAATCGTATTCGCGATGCCTTCTAGCTGAAGCACAGGCGCTGCATCAATGTCTTCTGCATTCATCATCGAAGAGATGCGTTGCATCGAAGAGAGAAGTAGACTCTGTTCCCACGGCTCTAAGTTTTGGAACTTGTTAACAAAGTTATCTTGAAGAGGCGGTGGCGCACTGTTTAGCAGGTCTTGACCTTTTTCGGTTAGATTCGCGTGAACCTTACGTCTGTCTGACACACTGCGCACACGCTGTACATAGCCGTTTTGCTCCAAACGGTCAATGATGGTGGTCGTCGTCGCTTGACTCACATTAGTGTGGTTCGATAACTCTTTGATCGTCACATTGCCCATCTCTTGGATTGCTCTCATTAAAATCAATTGAGGGCCAGTCAATCCATACTCTTTACTCAGCTTTTTCGAGTGTAAATCGATAGCGCGAATAATTTGGCGAATAGCGACCAGGATTTCGTCATGTTTGTCCAAGATGCAGACCTTTGTTCTTTTTTGCTGTGAGTGAGTTTACAGAGCAAATCGAGTCGCGCGGTTATACTGCCGGCGAGATGAGAATTACACTGTAAATTGATAGATTAATTCATTGATTTTTCCGCATTGTACTTATGTTAATACTATTCTCAATCTTTTCTGAAACTCTAACCCTGCGCAATATGGCACTTTTGTGAAATCACCCAGGATAAAAGCATGATTGATATAGAGCTTAAATGTAAATGAGACTACAAGCGAAGGCCGTCTCATTTACCGATTAGAGCGGCTTAGGCTGCGCTGTTGAGCTGAAAATCTCCGGTCAACGCACTATAGAACTCGCTATCATCCAAAATACCTACCAGCTGTTGGTCTTCCACCAGCAAGATTGGGTAATCACTCTGCTGTTTGAGTTTGATTGCGTCACGCATACCAATGTCAGGACTCGCCAACACCAGAGTAGACGGCTCAAGATCCAAATGTTCTGAATCTGACGCCTGCCATGTATGAAGGTTGAAGTCGCTTTCTCCTTTTACGCTGAACGCTCCTTCGACTTGCTCTATCCATACGTCTTTACTCGCGCAAATTTTCCAGCTCTGATCTTGCTGTTCAAGGTCTGCCATAGGCTGCATTAAGGAGCGCCCTTTAAGCACATTCAATGGGTTGGTATGGGCAACAAAGTCCTTCACATATTCGGTCTTTGGCTTAAGTACGATCTCTTCTGGCTTGCCATGTTGAATCAATTTACCCGACTCCATGATCGCGATGTTGTTACCGATTTTAAGCGCTTCATCGAGATCGTGACTAACGAACAAAATGGTTTTATTAAGCTTATTTTGCAGAATAATTAACTCGTCTTGCAGCTGAGCTCGAATCAGAGGGTCAAGTGCAGAGAAAGGCTCATCCATCAGCAGAATATCCGTGTCCATCGCGAACGCTCTTGCTAAACCAACACGTTGCTGCATACCACCCGATAGCTCATGTGGGAATTTGGTTTCCCATTCAGCAAGACCTACCATTTCAAGTTGCTCACGCGCTTTCGCTCGACGTGCGTCTTTTGCCATACCTTGCATCTCTAAGCCAAAGGCCACGTTGTCCAACACGGTCATCCAAGGCATAAGAGCAAACTTTTGAAACACCATAGATACACGATGAGTACGAAGGTGACGCAAAGTCGCTTCATCACACTGCGCAAGATCGACCTGTTTGTCACCATCTTTCACTTCAAGTGAGCCACGGCTGATTGGATTCAAACCATTCACCGCGCGCAGCAGTGATGACTTGCCAGAACCCGACAACCCCATCAACACACAGATCTCACCCTCTTGAATATTCAAAGACACGTTGTCGACACCGACTACTTGGCCTGTCTCATCGATAATCTCCTGACGAGACATACCTTGATCGAGTTTCTCAAGTGCCAATTGGGTCTTATCGCCAAATACAACATCGAGGTTCTTAATGGTAATCGCATCCATTTTTTGCTTATCGTGATTCATGATTAAGCCTCCTTCTGATTAGGTGTTTTACACAATCGGTCAAGAATGATCGCCACAAGAACAATCGCTAAGCCCGCTTCAAAACCTTGAGAAATGTTTACGGTATTCAACGCTCGAACTACCGGTTTTCCTAGGCCATCTGCACCGACTAACGCTGCGATTACTACCATCGACAGTGACAACATGATGCACTGAGTTACGCCTGCCATGATGCTTGGTAGAGCGGCTGGCAGTTCAACTTTCATCAACAATTTCATGCGGCTGGCACCGAATGCTTTGCCTGCTTCGATCAACTCTTCTGGCACCTTAGTGACTCCGAGATAGGTCAAACGAATCGGTGCAGCAATGGCGAAGATGATGGTGGATATCAGCCCAGGTACAATCCCTAATCCAAACAGCACTAAGGTTGGAATCAGATAAACAAACGTTGGAACAGTTTGCATCAAATCGAGGATCGGTCTTAACACGGTATAGAGCCAAGGACGATGTGCCGCCATGATGCCCAATGGAACGCCAATTAATACGGAAATCGTTGTCGCAGCAAAAACAAGGACAAAGGTTTCCAGCATTTCTTGCCAGTACCCAAGATTTAGGATGGTCAGTAGCGCCGCCACGACAAACACCACCAGTGAAATCTTACGATGTAAATACCATGCGATTGCCGCTGTGATTAAAATCGGCACAGCAGGTGGCATCCACTTAAATACATCAACAAGAAACAGAATAACCGTCTCCAAAAAAATAGAGATAGCATCAAACAGTCCTGCCGCATTGAGCGTTAGCCAATCGACACTCGCTTCCATCCATTGACCCACAGGGATTTTGTTGTCGGTAATAAAATTCACAATATTGCCTTTTCTGTGGTGAGCTGCGAAAACAACTCACCATTTCCTTCTAGTTACGCTTTTACTTGCTTTAGATACGCTGATACCGCATCTTGCGCTGAGTCGCCTTTAAGAGTTTTTACATTCTTGAGCCATGCTTCCACCTGCTCTGGGTTACTGTTTAACCACTGCTGAGCAGCTTTACTTGGCTGAACGTTCTGATTAAGAATGGCTTCCATTAATTCATTCTCCATATCGAGAGTGAACTCTAGGTTTTGAAGAAGTTGACCGACGTTTGAACACTCAGACAGGTAGTTTGCACGCACGTTAGTGTAAACATTGGCGCCCCCGTAATTCGGGCCAAAATAGTCATCACCCCCGTCTAAATACTCCATCTCAACATTACTGTTCATTGGGTGCGGTGCCCAACCTAAGTAAACGATCCATTGGTTGCGACGAGCAGCACGAGACACTTGTGACACCATGCCAGCTTCACTTGATTCAACTAAACTGAAGTCTTTCAAACCGAAGGCATCTGAATCGATCATCGATTGGATTAGGCGGTTACCGTCGTTGCCAGGTTCAATACCATAGATGCGGTCTTTAAACTTATCGGCGTGCTTAGCAAGGTCAGCAAAGTTCTTCACACCGGCATCGTAGACATATTTAGGGACAGCTAGCGTATATTTTGCACCTTCTAGGTTAGCTCGAACTGTTTCAACAGTGCCCGCTTCACGGTACTTGGCAATATCACCCTCCATCGTTGGCATCCAATTCCCAAGAAAAATATCGATGTCACCATTCGCCATTGATGAGTAAGTCACCGGCACAGAGAGCAGGTCTGTTTTGGTTGTATATCCCAGACCTTTTAGTAGCTCGGTCGTCACCGCTGTCGTTGCGGTAATGTCGGTCCAGCCAACATCCGCAAAGCGCACGTGTTCGCATTGTTGAGGCTCTACAGCTGCATAGGCGTTAAACGCAAATAAGCTCACCGCACTAGCGGCCACTGTCTTTTTGGTCAAGGTTTGGATAATTGTCATAGTGATTCCTTATATTCTTCCTTTTCACCACATCGATGTGGTTTCTGACTCATACTTTTATGGCTCAGTCTTTATTGACGACTGAGTCTAGATTTGTAATTAGGTTTCGTTGGCTAAGGCTCTTAACGGCTCGTTTTCGCGCTGCGTATCTTGCCATCGCGGTGCTATCCAAACGGGAACATCGGCTGCCGCTAGTGGCGTTTTACCCAATATCAAATCAGAGGCACGCTCGGCGACCATGATGGTGGGTGCATTTAGGTTACCGTTGGGAATGGTTGGGAATACCGACGAATCGACCACACGTAGGTTAGCAACACCGCGTACTCGACACTCTTCATCCAGAACCGCCATTGGGTCATCATCTGAACCCATCTTGCAGCCACAAGAAGGGTGATACGCACTTTCTACATTCTGTTTTACCCACTCATCGATCGCTTCGTCGGAGGTGATATCTGCTCCTGGCTGAATCTCTTCTCCACGAAATTTGTCCATCGCGGGTTGAGACAGGATTTCACGCGTTAAGCGGATACAATCACGCCAATCTTGACGGTCTTGCTCTGTCGAGATGTAGTTAAAAATGATTTCAGGTTTGTCATGCGGATCGGCCGATGTAATCGCCACTGTCCCTCGACTCTCAGGCTTATTCGGGCCAACGTGGACTTGGAAGCCATGACCATCAAACGCAGCTTGTCCGTCATAGCGCATCGCGGCTGGCAAAAAGTGGTATTGAATATTCGGCCACTTAAGACCTTTTCGAGAGCGGATAAAGGCGCAGGATTCGAAGTGGTTGGTCGCACCAAGTCCTTTGCGAGTCAAAATCCACTCAGCACCAATCATGCCTTTGCTGACTAAACCGAGTTTACTGTTAAGCGTAATGGGCTCATTACAGTGATATTGAAAGTAGACTTCGAGGTGATCTTGCAGGTTTTCACCCACACCACTGAGTTCATGCTTAAGCTCTACGCCCGCCTTTTCAAGCACGGCTTTAGGACCAATACCGGATAACTGAAGTAACTGAACTGAGCCGATAGACCCAGCCGAAGAGATCACTTCTTTTGAAGCCGATGCCGTTTGAATCTTGCCTGATTTTTCAAACTCAACACCTATCGCTTTCCATTCGTCAGACTCTTGCTCTAGCAATACCTTACGAACCACCACGCCTTTGATAAGAGTGAGATTGGAACGTTTTAACGCTCTACGCAGGTAGGCATTCGATGTCGAGGCGCGAACCCCTTTGTCCACCGTCATATGCATTGCGCCAAAACCTTCTTGCTGGTAACCGTTGTAATCTTTGGTTTCTGGGTAACCTGCATCCTTACCCGCATCAATGAACGCTTGATACAGCGGGTTGAGCGACATGTCGTTACCGTTACAAGTTCCAACAGGTCCATCACCGCCACGATAAGCATCACAGCCCTGATTCCAAGACTCGGCACGACGAAAGTAAGGGAGACACGCTTGGTAATTCCAACCCACAGCGCCCTGCTCTTCCCACTCGTCAAAATCGCAAGCGTGACCGCGAACGTAAACCATACCGTTGATTGATGAGCTACCACCGAGCACTTTGCCACGAGGACAGTGCAACTGACGGCCATCAAGACCAGACTCTTGCTGAGTTTCAAATTGCCAAGCGTACTTTTCTGTATTCATCGGGTAAGAAAGGGCTGTCGGCATCTGGATAAAAATACTCTTATCCGTACCACCCGCTTCTAGCAATAAAACGTTATGTTGGCCGCTTTCAGTGAGCCGATCGGCCAACACACAGCCGGCCGAACCCGCGCCGACGATAATATAATCGTAGCGTTGTTCCATGTTCTGTTCTCCGTGAGAGGTTAAGCGTTATGCATAAGGGCTGGCGTAGTCGCCTAGCTCAATAAGAATGCTCTTGGTTTGGGTGTAATGAAGTAGGGTTTCTGGCCCATTTTCGCGACCAATCCCAGATAACTTATAACCACCGACAGGCATCTCGGCAGGTGAATCGCCCCAAGTGTTTACCCAGCAAATACCGGCTTGCATTTGATGGATAACGCGGTGAGCTCGCGATAGGTTTTGGGTAAAGACACCCGCAGCTAAGCCATAATGGGTGTCGTTTGCGCGGCGAATAACATCATCTTCATCAGTAAATTTAAGTACCGACATCACAGGCCCAAAGATCTCCTGCTGGACGTGAGGCATATCATCATCACAATCCACAAACACGGTTGGCACCACAAAATTGCCATCGCCTAAGCCATTCTCAGTGACTTGATAACCGCCTGTCAGCAGCGTTGCACCTGACTGTTTAGCCATATCAATCGCTTCAAGAACCTTAGATAGGTGTTGCTTGGAAATAAGTGCACCGATTTGTGTTTCAATGTCCATTGGATCACCGATCACGAGCTTTTCTGTGCGCACCTTTAGCTGGTCGACAAACTCTTGATAGATGTTTTCATGGACATAAACACGCGTACCATTGGTACACACTTCACCTTGGGTGTAGAAGTTAGCCACCATCGCTGCAGATACCGCATCATCAAGCTTGGCGTCATCAAAGATAATCATTGGCGACTTACCGCCAAGTTCCATAGTGACCGACTTAAGGGTCTTTGCACTATCAGCCATGACCGCTTTGCCCGTGCCTGTTTCACCAGTAAAAGAGACTTTGGCAATATCAGGGTGTGCCGTCAGCATTTGTCCCACACGGTAATCACCCTGAACAACATTAAACACACCATCAGGCAAACCTGCTTCCGTGAAAATTTCAGCCAATTTTAGTGCAGTAAGCGGCGTTTCTTCTGAAGGCTTGAACACCATTGCATTACCCGCAGCTAATGCCGGTGCGGATTTCCACATCGCTATCTGAATAGGGTAGTTCCAAGCGCCAATGCCAGCACAAACCCCCAGAGGCTCTCGACGTGTATAGAAAAACTGGCTTTCACTCAAAGGTTGCTGTTCACCTTGCAGAGTCGGCGCGAGACCTGCGTAGTACTCAATGACGTCTGCACCAGAAGCCACATCTACTTCAATCGCTTCTTGCAATGGCTTACCCGTATCAGCAACCTCAAGCCTTGCAAGGTCATCGTTTCGTGTTCTAAGTATTTCTACTGCCTTGTTCAAAATACGACTGCGCTCGACAGCACTCATTGCCGACCACACCGCAAAACCACGCTGCGCCGATTCAACCGCTCGATCGAGATCGGATTGAGATGCTTGGCCAATGATCGCAATAGGTTCACCATTGGCAGGGTTAGTGCTAACGAAGGTTTCCCCAGACGTAGCAGCAACCGTTTTTCCATCTATGTATAAAGAGTTCATTTCCATTTCAGTATCTGACTTAGTTTCTATTTCGGCTCTATTGGCCAATTAAAATGACAAGCATGTAACTGTGCTAATCGACATTCAGCGAGTAGAAGGTCAACTGTTTGTCGAGGTAATCGTTAATGATTGCGCGTGCTTTGTTTGCATCAATGCCTTCGGGGTTAAGCGTCCCACGTAGCCAAATGCCATCAATCAGAGATGCAATACCATGTGCCACCAACTCAGCTTGCTCCGGATCTAACAATGCCTTTAGTTCGATAAGCAAATGAGAAATTAGACGTTTTTCATTGACGCGTTGCAGCCGTTTGAGCTGATCGTCGTGCATTGAGTAGGACCAAAATGCCAGCCAAGTCTTCGCGACCTTGTTCTCTGCTTGGTAGCCTTCAAAATTTCCATTGATAATGGCGTTGATTCTTTGTTGATGAGAATGAGTCGGTAATTCTCTTAGAGCCTTGGTGATGGTCACCGATAGTTGGCGCAAGATCTCACGCATCGTCTCTTCGAGTAGCCCGTGCTTACCACCAAAGTAGTGGTTGATGATTCCAGTAGAGACTCCAGCTTCTTTGCTGATCAACGCAATGCTGGCCGAATGCAAACCAACGCGATCAATCACCGTCATTGTGGCTTGTACGAGCTGTGGTTTTCGGATATCTGGCATCCCTACTTTGGGCATTTTCGAGTCCTTTTATTTTTTATTGAACGTTCAATTAATTATAAAATGACAGAAAACTAGTTAGGGTTCAAATGATTATTTTAACAAAATGGATACAAACAGCTCTCGAAAAAGTCACAATTACAAATAAAAACAACACCTTAGGCAATAATTTGACCTCTAAATAAAAACTATAAAGATTTGAGGTATGATGTTTATTACTCGATAGTTTCGGGGGTAACTTGGTCATTTTACGAGCAAGGACGCGACTTCCAATCGTATGAGTATCACAGACAAAAAAAGCCGCCCAACGACTCATTGGGCGGCTAAATTCGTATATATCTTGGAGAAGAGTTACTGATTTAAGTGGTTTAACAAGCTCTCCGTTGGACGAACAATCGCAATGATCGCTTCATCGTAGATCTTCGCAGCATCAGATAGAATAGCTTGGTAGGCATTTGCGTCTGCTTCTCGAACTTGCTCACCCGCTTTCGCTTTCGCAATCAAGGTGAGTGCCAGATCGGCAATTTCGACCGTTTTCTCTGCCACCACCACAGTCTCTACCGAAGAGACATTAGCAGCAAAAATAGTTTTAGCGGCAAGTGCAGCCGATTTTGCTTGCTGATAATGCTCTGTAAGTTGCTCCAATGCCTGTTGATTGCCTGTCGCAACTTCGTTGACCAAGTCTTGCATCTCATACACCGCGTAGCTTTCTACTGGCAGCGCATCAACAAAGCGATTTAGGCGCTCGTATTGACTGTACAAAGTGCCTTTAGGCTCTGTTGAGTTCCACTTCTCCCAGTTACGAGCATAGTATTGTGCTGGCTCGGTGTACTTTGAAAGAATACGAAGATCTTCGATATCTTGGCCTCTGGCAATACGCTTCAGCAACATATCTGCATCCGCGTGGTGACGCAGACCCACTGAGATTTCCGACCATGTGTCCATCGCTTTCATGCGTTTGTACATGCTACGCTCATCGGTCAGTTCAGCATCCGACCAGAAGCGTTCTGCAATCGCGTAACTACGAGGCCATAGGTAGTTTTCTACCGTGAGGCTGTCTTTGTTCTCAAGCCATATCGTAATCTCGCCACCCAGAATCAACTCTTTTTCTTTGTCAGTAAGCTCAGCAGGGTAACCACCATTAGGCTCAGGGATGACACTACCTTCAATATCGCTACTCGCAATCACTTCACCTGTGGTTGGCCAGCGCACGTTACCAATCAATTGATAACTGCCCTCAGAGAAGCCATTTGGATTGAGATTCAGGTTGAACTCAGTGTAAGACATGAAGTTATCGAAGTGTCCGACAAAAGTTTTGCCCGGCACATAATCAAGGATGTAGATCTCTTCACGAGACTTACCGTTGTAATCGCTAAACGCACGGAAAGTACCGTCTTTTGCTTCAATGATAGTAAGCGTTCCCTTACGTGGACTGCCTTTAGAGCGAGGCTTTTGCCACTGGTAAGTCACGAATTTCTCACCGCTGTGAAGCTTATCATCAACCGTGATGCCGGTTGGCATTGGGTCATTGCGATAGTGGTAGCTCGTAGGCTGAGGCTGGTCTAGGTAATAGCCAGTAGACAGAATGCCCGCATAACCTTCTTTGGCAGCACGACCGATACTGTCGTGACCTTGCCAGCTTTGAATCACGATAGAAGTTGGCAGATCTTTATGCCAGATCTCATCCCAACCCGTCATCTTCTTGCCACGCTCTTCCAGCATCTTCTCAACTCTTACGTTGAGGTAAGACTGCAAACCTCGCTCACCATCAATACCATTCTCTTGGATAAACTTCTGATGCTTTTCGCTATTGATCCATTGAGAGTAATTCGGCTCATCACCACCAATGTGGAAGTACTCATCTGGGAACAACTCGGTCACTTCATCAAACACATCACCCAGCATTTCATAAAGTTCTGGGTTTAGAGGGTCCATCAATGGCTCAAACACACCCCAGCCGCGCTCTTGGTCATAACTTTGACCTTCGCCACCCGACATTAAGTGTGGGTAGGCATGCGCCACAGCAGAAGAGTGCCCTGGCAGTGAGACTTCTGGAATCACACGAATACCAAGGTTACGAGCGTACTCGACTAGATAACGAACTTGGTCTTTGGTGTAGTAATCACCATCGGTAGTTTCTGACCATAGGCGCGGCCAAGCTTCCGTTTGAATTCGGATACCTTGGTCGTCCCAGAAGTGCCAATGGAACACGTTCATTTTTGCAGAAGCCATCGCATCTAGCTGACGAATCAACACATCAAATTCAATAAAGTGACGAGAGGTATCGTAGGAAACACCACGCCAACGGAAGCGAGGTTCATCAACAATTGTAACGGCAGGGATGTGGTAGCCAGTCGCTGTTGTTTCAACGAGCTGTAAAAGGGTTTCTATACCGTGAATAGCGCCATAAGGACTTGGGGCGCTCAGCGTGATTTGTTCGCCCTGAGTGGTAATCTTATAAGACTCGTCTGAGTCGATGTTCTGAATTTCAGACTTTGGATCTGCGTCAATATCAATGATCAGGTTTGCTTCGTCTGCGCTATCAACCTGCCAATTCAGAATCGGGATACCGGTTTGGCGTACCAAACGATCGACAAAGCGTTTCGCCGTGTACTCAACACGATCAGAATTAAAGCCTTTGATGTAAACCTTGAAGTTACCGTCGACCTGTACTTGCCCTGCTTGTAGTTCAACCGTTTGAGGGTACGGCATTAAGTTAAGATCGGTATTCGGAGCCATTGCTAACGCCATTGGGGACACTACTGAACCTGAAATCAATAGAGATAATATAGTTTTTTTCATTATTAATTTTCCTATATAAGAGCGGTTCTGTTTGGTTTCTCGGAGGCGATTCACAAAACAGAACCATCAGCCACTGCTGCTAGTTGTCGTCAATTCAAAACAAATGAGCTATTTGCTTTTAGCTTGTAGCTATTTAAACAATGGCTACTTAACCAGCTCAACCGCTTCACGAACCAGCACGGCAATCTCGTCCCACTGCTCGTTTTCGATCATCTTTGGAGACACCATCCACGTGCCACCACAGCACACCACGCGATCAACAGCTAAGTAATCGTTCACGTTGTGCTTGCCGATACCACCTGTAGGCATGAGTGACACATCAACGTAAGGCGCTAGCAAAGATTTCACCATGTTGATGCCGCCAGACGCCTCTGCTGGGAAGAACTTCAAGAAGTTAAGACCAAGTTCAAGCGCTTGCTCTACTTGGCTTGGGTTGTTTACGCCAGGTACGATTGGCATACCGATCTCTTGGCAACGTTTAACCGTATTTGGATTCAAACCTGGCGCTACGATGAACTCACTGCCCGCCTCTTTCGCAAGATCGATCTGCTCAGGGGTTAATACTGTGCCAGCACCGATACACATCTCTGGATAGGCATCACGCATTGCACGAATCGAATCCGCTGCCGCTTCGGTACGGAACGTCACTTCTGCTACTGGCAGGCCGTTTTCTACTAACACTTTTGCTAGTGGAATCGCGTGTTCCACCTTGTTGATTTGAATAACAGGGATAACTTTGAATTGCTTAAGTGTGTTGATCATTTCTTGAGACATAATAATTTCGCTTTATCTTTCTATTTTTTAATTAAGTGGTTCATAGCGCTTACCGGGATGATGGCGCCTGAATATTGAATAACGGTAGAAGCCAGTTGGTGGCCGAGTTCAGCAGCTTCGGTAGCACTCTCACCCGTTAAACGTGCCGCTAAGTAACCCGCCGCAAAGGAGTCACCGGCAGCGCACGTATCAACAACGTTCGCAACAGCTGTCGCTGATACGTAGCTTTCTACTACCTTGCCGCTTTCTACCTGAACGATTTTGCATGGCTCACAGCCACGTTTGATAACGATCTCTTGGCAACCCAAGCGCAAGCAGCGTTGTTGAACGCTCTCTGAGTTACCCCATACAAGCAAGTCGTCGTCTTCGGTGATCAGCGCGATGTCTACCATTGGAAGTAAGTTGGCATACCAGTATTGTGCTTGGTCAGTCGTCCAAAGCTGTGGGCGATAGTTGTTGTCAAAAATGACCTTACCGCCTTGATTTGAGAACACGCCAATGGCTTTCAACAGACGTTCACGTGAGGTGTTATCTAAAATCGCGATACTAATACCACTGATGTAAACCGCGTCGACTTGTTTCTCTGTCAGCGCGATTTCAAGCTTATTCAAATCATTCGCTTGGAAATAAGATTTGACTGCCGCGTCGTTGCGCCAGTAATGAAAGTGTCGTTCACCAGTCTCATCGGTTTCGACCATGTAGAGACCTGGAAGCTTGTTCGCAATACGCTCTACGAAATGGGTTTGAATACCTTCTAACTGCCAGCTATCAATCATATTTTGAGACAGTTCATCGCCACCAAGACCTGTCGCGTAATGCACTGATAGGTCTTTGTTTTGAGTTAAGCGAGAAAGGTAAAGCGCGGTATTTAGCGTGTCACCGCCAAACTTTTTGGTTAATGGAGAGCCGCTGATTTCGACCATACATTCGCCAAAAAAAACAATATTGAAGTGAGAAGATACAGGCATAGCCGATCCTAAAATAGAGAGATAAACGAGGTGAAAAGGCCCTGCCACTAAACAGGGCCTGAATTAAGCAAACCAGTTGTGGAGACTAGGTTTAGCTTGTTTGATTTGCAGGGCGTTGAGGTGCCGCTTCTTCTTCAAGTACGCCAGTCTCAGACATTTCCATCTCCATCAGAGCACGCTCGTCATCAAGAATCGCTTTTGCCATTTCTGGTGTTACTTGGTTAGCCGGAGTCACTAGGCTCACGACCACACCTGCTGTGAGCGCGAATAGACAAGAAGGAATCACAGGATTACCCCAGAAAGCAGTGAGGTCTGCGTTGAGCATGACGATGAATGAAGCCACAGAAGCACCCACTAGCGTTGCAATTGCACCTTGCCAGTTGTAGCGTTTCCAGAATTTACCCAACATACCGCACACGAACATGCCTGACATAACCGTTGAAATCATCTTAGTGATGTAGCCAATGATGTCGTTTGACGTCAGTGCAAACAACAGTGCAAAACCAATCACCACAACCAAAGCTAAACGAGAGTAGTTCATCATTGATTCTTTGTTCGGTACACGACCTGTGAACATCACGTATACGTCACGCAGCAGGATAGACACACCAGCAATCGCATCTGAGCTTGCGCTCGACATAGTTGCAGATAGGCCGGCGATAAGAACAATCATGCCAACGCCAACTGGAAGTACCGTTGCTGCAATGTAAGGGAACGAGAAGTTAGGGTTATCCAGCGTAGGGGCGATAGCGTGTGCTGCCATACCAATGATTGCTGGAATGATAGAGAAGAAAAAGTACAACACACCAGAAGCTACGAATGAACGGCGGATGGTTGAAACGTCTTTACCAGAGTAAATGCGTTGACGGAATGAAGGCGTTGCCAATACACCAACACCGATGACCACAGCCAGAGAAACCGCAGGCAGAATACCTAGTTTATCGATTGCTAAAAAGCTCGTAGCAGCAGGGTCCATCGCAGCGTAAAGGTTATCCATGCCACCAATGTGGTTCACCGACATCACCGCCATCAAGATGAAGCCAGCAAAAAGGATGATTGCTTGGATAGTATCGGTCCATACAACTGCTGTGTAGCCACCGATAACAACGTAGATAGTGAATGCCGCTGCAATAATGATCTTCGCAAGGTTAAGGTCAATGTCAGCAATCCACGCTAGGTACATACCACCACCAAGAATGTGTGCACCTAGCCAACCGATGGATGCGATGAAGATAAGTAGGCCAACTACGTTTTTCACGATTCGGTTAGCACCCACGTAATACGCGAGCTCTTCACTCATTGTCATGAAGTTCAGCTTACGAACCGGAGCAAACCATAACGCAAGCAATAGTATGCCAACAGCACCGCCAATTCCGTACAGAGCTCCAGCCCAGCCATTTGCGTAGCCGAAGCCAACCGCACCCATACTTGAACCCGTACCGACCATCGTCGCTACCGTTGTACCAAGTACTAAAAATAGTGGCAGGCCACGGCCACCTAATAAGAAATCTTCGCCAGATTTTTGATTACGCGAGACAAACCAGCCTAACCAAATTAAAAAACATACGTACACGCCGAAGCCTGTAAGAAAAAGAGTGCTGTTCATTTGACACCTCTCAGTGAAATATTAAGTTCATTCCTGAACTTTTATTTATGATTCATTCATTTTATATTTCATATAATTACTTTATTTTTTGTATTTTAATTAAAGTAATTTTTATAAATGTAGGGTGAGAGTATTAAGGAATAATAACAGGGATAACTACGCCCTAATACTCTCTAAGTCGGTTATTGTGATTAGGTTATAACTAAACGCGATCAGCGCGGTAGCAAGTCACATCGACTTCAACTTTCACATCTACAACTAAGTCGCAAACCATGCAGATACGTGCCGGTGGGTTAGCCCCAAAGAACTCTTTGAATACCTGGTTAAATGATTGGAAGTAACGAGAGTCTGTTAGTACAACCTTTACGTGTACTACGTCTTCTAGGCCGTAGCCTGCTTCAGTCATGATATCGACACAGTTTTGGATCGCTAGACGAGACTGGTCAATAATGCCCCCCTCAACTACCTCACCATCTGTCATCGGTGTCTGGCCAGAAACGTATAGGACCCCCCCCGCTTCCGTTGCGCGTGCAAATGGTAAATGTTGTCCGCCAGTACCTGTTCCGCCTTCAACACCGTAACGTTTAATAGTCATTTTTTAACTCCACTTCTTTATAGATAATATTGGTTGCTTTCCAATATATTTAAATTAATTCGTCTTTTTATTTTCGCTTATTCAATTAATTACGATAAATAAAAACGCCAGAACGATTATTTCTTACTTTTCCTTTCTGGTAAGTTAGCTCACCATTTACAAATACACTTTCTATTCCTTCAGCAACTGAAATAGGATTTTCAAATGTTGCTGTATCTTTAATATTCTTTGGATCAAATAAAACTAAATCGGCAAATGCCCCTTGGCGAACTTCGCCTCTTCCCGCGAGGTTATAGCGTTTAGCCGACATTCCGGTCATTTTGTGAATCGCTTCTGGTAACGCGAACAGTTTTTCATCTCGGCAGTAGTGACCAAGCACTTTCGGGAAGGTGCCCCACAATCTCGGGTGTGGATGCGGGTCATTAGGCAGACCATCGGAACCAACCATGGTCAGCTTGTATTTCAATACACGTTTTACGTCGTTCTCATCCATGCAGTGATAAACCGCACCAGCTGGTTGAAGCGCTTTCGCGGCGTCCATCAATGGTAGGTTCATCTCATCAGCAATTTGCTTTAGGGTTTTGCCTGCATGTTCTGGTTTTGCTTGAGACCAAGTGATGAAGATGTCGAAATCGTCCGTCACCTGTTTCAAATCTAATGTCGAAGAGCTCGCAGAATATGGGTAGCAGTCGCAAGACACATCTTGATGCTCTGAAACCTTGTCCATCAAATCAAGCACTTCAACGGTTCTACCCCAGTTGCCCGCACCTGCACATTTAAGGTGGGAAATAACAACCGGCACTTTTGCATATTGACCAGTCTCAAACGCCTCTTCCATCGCGCTTAAGATCTCTTCAAATTCAGTACGCATATGTGTGGTATAGATACCGCCATGGTTAGACAGCACTTTGGCTAACTGCATCACTTCATTCGCGTTCGCTTGTTTCGCACTTGCGTAAGCTAAGCCCGAACTCAAACCTAATGCACCTTGTTCCATCGCTAAATCAAGGTTGTTCTGCATCTTTGCAATTTCATCTTCTGTTGCAGTGCGTTGCAGGTCATCCATCACTTGGTTACGCAGTGTGGTGTGACCCACTAAGGCTGCGACGTTTACTGCAGGTTGTGCTTGCTCCACCGCTTGTGCATACGCGGCAAAGGTTGGGTATTTGAAATCAGCCTGAGCGCCTAAAAGGTTCATAGGATCTGGAGGGTCACCAGCTAAAACCGTCGGTGACGCACTGATACCGCAGTTACCAACAATCACGGTTGTCACACCTTGGCTGATCTTTGGCAAGCAGTCAGGGTAACGAATGACGTTGGTGTCGTCGTGTGTGTGCACATCGATAAATCCAGGAGCCAATGCTAAGCCTGCTCCTTCAACCAACTGGGCACAATCTTCATGATCAATGCTGCCAATTTCGGCGATTTTTCCATCTCGGATTGCTACATCGGCACAAAACGATTGTTCGCCGGTGCCATCGAACACCTCTACATTTTTAATTATCGTATCGAACAACATTTCTCACTCTCTCAATCCACTCTCTTGATGGAGCTATATTAAAAATCCAACCGATGATTTTCAGTGACAAAACACACATAATATTTTAATTTGTGTGATAGTTTCTACCACAAAACAAATAGTAGATAGAATTAAACATTAAATAACAACCACTTAAAACATGTTAGGAATCAGCAATGAAACATAACCCTGCACAAAAAGATGTTATAAAGTATCAAAAAGATTGTTTCGTCTTGACTGAAAGAGGCCAAAAAGGGAGAGCAGTATCACGAACTGAGAACGGCGTTTATCGACTGGTCGATGAGGATATTTCGCTTCCGGTAGCAATTATCAAACAATCAGCCTTAACCAATAATCTGAATTGGATGCAATCATTCGCCGATCATCATCAGGTGAAATTATCACCACATGGTAAAACATCGATGACACCTGATTTCTTTCGCCAGCAACTAGAAAATGGCGCTTGGGGAATTACTGTTGCGACACCTGCACAAGCAGAGGTTGCAGCAATGGCGGGGGCAAAAAGAATCATCATGGCCAACCAATTGGTAGGTAAAACCAATATTGCGATCATCGAACAACTTATTCGTGAATTCGACGTCGACTTTTACTGCTGTGTCGATTCACCAGTGAACGTGCAGCAATTGAGTCAACACTTTGCTAACACCGAGCAATCGCTAAAAGTTCTGATCGAGTTTGGAGTACCAGGCGGGCGCTGCGGCTGTCGCTCACCACAAGAAGTTCTGGAGCTGGCACAAACCATTCGAGAAGCGCCTGCACTTTCTCTTGCAGGCATCGAAGTGTACGAAGGTGTGATTCATGGCGACAATGCCGAGCAAGATATTCGTACCTTCATAAAGCAAGCGCTAAGCTCTGTCGAAAGCCTTACATCAGATGGGCTGATCACAGGGCAGCCAATCATCACTGGTGCAGGTTCTGCTTGGTATGATGTGGTGGCAGAATGTTTGGCAAATCTGACCGATTACTTAGCGATCATCCGCCCAGGCTGCTATGCCATTCACGATACTGGGATCTACCTAGATGCTCAAAGCAAGGTGTTGCAACGAGCGCAGGTAAACCAAGGTTACGCCTGTGAATTAGGTGGGGATTTAGAGTCGGCGCTTGAGGTTTGGGCATATGTTATCTCTCGTCCTGAGCCAACCAAACTGGTGGTTGGGCTAGGTAAACGTGATGTGGCTTTTGATGCGGGTTTACCAATTGCTGAACGCGGATATCGCGATGGTGACGCTATCTCAGTAAAAGGTCTGACGGCGACTGCCGTGATGGATCAACATACCTTTGTGGAAACGGACGGCTCTTCAGAGATTGAAGTGGGTGACATGATTGCGTTCTCAACCTCACACCCATGTTTGACTTTCGATAAGTGGCGTTACATTGCTATCAGCGATGACGACTATCAGGTAACAAACTGGGTAGAGACCTGCTTCTAGCTCGATTTTTCAATAGGCTAGAATCAGCCAAACATTCAGATATACTAACGGGGCTAAGGCATAGCCCCATCAATAAAGGATCAGGATTCTTGAGTTTAGAAGTAGATATCATTTCACAGATAACCGAGCGTTTTCCCGCTCTTCGTGATGCCGAGAAAAAAGTCGCCAAGCTGATCATGGATGACATTGAGTTTGCCGCCAAAGCCAGCATTACAGAACTCGCTGAAAACGCGCAAGTGAGCGAAGCTACCATTACCCGTTTTGCTAAGGCGATTGGCTGTAACAACGTACGTGACATGAAGATCAAGCTTGCTCAAACCCTAACAGTTGGCCAGCGCTTTATTCTCGAACCTGTGAACCAAACGGGTTATCAAGGTATCTACGAGTCGATCAAGCAGAGCCTAGACATCAACCGCACTCTGTTCAAAGAACAAGACATTGAAACCGCGGTAAACTGGCTACACAACGCCAGACAGATTATTGCTATTGGCATGGGTGGCGGCTCAACTATTGCCTCTCAAGAGCTGCAACACCGACTGTTTCGTTTAGGCTATCCAGTGGTGTCGTACAACGATGGCTTAATGTCACGCATGGTTGCCGCTACAGCCGATGCCAATGATGTGATGGTGATGATTTCCGCGACAGGCTTTACGCCCGTTATCACCGAAACTGCCGAACTAGCGAAACAATATGGACTTAAGATCATCGCGATTACGCCACAAGATACACCACTAGCAAACATTGCGGATATCTTATTACCTATTAAGCACATGGAAACTGATTTCATCTACAAACCATCGGCGTCTCGCTACGCGATGCTGGCGTTAGTGGATGTACTTTCAATGGGCATGGCAGTCAATCACAAGAACCGCTCGCGCGATAAATTGCGCCGCTTGAAAGTTGCTTTAGACTCCTACCGAGGAGGGGGCGACCGACAACCTCTTGGTGACTAAAACCCTTTCAGTCATAAGCTTTGTCTCGATGTAAAAACAAAAAACTCCGACGCGATGTCAGAGTTTTTTGTTCAAGCGGCCACAATCGGCATCAGTCCCAATTCAAGGTCTGCCAATTCGGTCTGTCGGCCAATGCCTTCAGTCGTGGGCATGGGTTCACCAAATACACATAATCCGCATACTCACAAAGCGGCAGATCATTGATCGAGTCAGTGTAGAAATGAATCTCTGAGTACGTTGTCGGTTGTGCAGCGATCCACTGCTCTAAGCGTGTCACTTTACCCTCTCGATAGCTCGGCACGCCTTCTATTTTGGATGTGTAGCGCCCTTGCTTCTCGACCAGATCGATACCAAGTGCCTCAGAAATGCCGAGTTTTTGTCCTACGACTTCAACCAAAAAAGTCACACTGGCAGAGATGATCAGCATGTCGATTTCATCGCGCTTTAGTTGCTCTATCAATGGCAGAGTCTGCTTAAACAGATTAGGTAGAACTTTGGTGTCAACGCACTCCTCAACCAAGGCATTCACTTGTTGTGTTGTCATATCAGCAAGCGGCTGCATGGCGAATGTTAGGTAATCTTCCATATCCAGCTTACCTTGGGTGTAGAGTCCCATAAGGCGCTGATCTTCTTCAACAAAACTTGCATCACTCGCAATACCTTTTTCGACTAAGAACTCATTCCACATCATCGCAGCATCGCCGTTGACTAGGGTTTCATCCATATCAAATACATACAAAGGCTTAGACATCTTAGGCTCTCACAGGCTGAATTTCGTTTAAATTAAATAGCAACTCTAGTTGGCTACCGTTAGCCAATAAACGCTCAGAAGAGCGATTTAATAGGTCGACAGTGAGCTCACACTCATCCACATCAACTTGATAGCGAATCACGTTGCCCAGCAGCTGATGATTACGGATCGTACCCGTTTTGGGTGCTGAAATATGTGCACCGTATTGTCTTCCCAGCTCTTTGACATAAATAGATTCAGGGCGTATCGCGACCTTCCAGTCGGTGTCGATATCGAAAAGTTGTTTAGCTTTGTTCGCTTGGACTAAGTTGTAGTGTCCCATAAAGCCTGCGACAAACTCATTCGCAGGTTGAGTGTAGATCTCTTCAGGTGTGCCTGCCTGAACGATCTCGCCTTTGTTCATCAAGAAGATGCGATCTGACATGATCATCGCCTCTTCTTGGTCGTGAGTAACAAAGATAGTCGTCAGATCCATCTCTTTTTGGATATCACGGATCTGCTGACGAAGGTGCTTACGGATCTTGGCATCCAATGCAGAAAGCGGTTCATCAAGCAACAGAATACGTGGCTTAACCACCAGAGCACGCGCTAGAGCAACGCGTTGACGCTGACCACCTGATAACTGATGTGGATAGAAGGTCTCTTTACCTTTCAAGTCCACCAGCTCAATCACTTTTGCTACTTCACGTTTGATTTCGTCGCCAGCCAGCTTTTTCATTTTCAAGCCAAAGGCGATGTTGCCCTCTACCGTCATATTTGGGAACAATGCATAGGATTGAAAAACCATACCGATGCCGCGCTGTTGCGGCGCTTGGTGAGTAATGTCTTCACCATTGACCCAGATTTGGCCATCATCGACTGGGTTTAGCCCAGCCAAGCTACGTAGCAGGGTAGATTTACCACAACCACTTGGCCCAAGCAGGGTAATAAACTCACCTTTCTCGATAGTAAATTGAATGTCTTCAAAAACGGTGTTGTCACCGAAGCGTTTCGTTAGATTGTGTGCGTTTACATAACTCATTATTTGACTCCACGGCTAAAACGACTTGCCATCCAAGTCAGTAAGAAAATGAATAGGAAATAGGTCATCACCAAGGCTGAAGTAAAGTGACCACTGGTCTGACGCATGTTGTATAGATAGATTTGTAGCGTCTCGTAACGTGTTCCAACCAAGATGTTGGCAAACACGAACTCTCCCAGTAGGAACGAGAACGATAGGAACAGAGAAGCCATCAAGCCCTTCTTCAGGTTCGGTAAAATAATCAATAAGAAAGCCTTTGTGGTGCTCGCGCCGAGCAGGTGCGCGGCATCCATCAAATCATGCAGATTGATCGCCTGAAAGCTGTTAGCGATAGCGCGATACATGAATGGCAGCGCAATGGTGAAGTAGGTGCCAATCAAGATCCAAGGTGTGCCGATAAGTGCAATTTCGCTATCGGCATACAGCTGTAGCAGGCCGACAGAAGAGACTACTGGTGGCACAGCGAACGGCAATAAGATCATGATATTCATTACTTTGTCCAGTTTCGGGAAATAGTAGAACACCACAAATATTGCCGGAAGAATCAGCACCACACTCAGTGCTAATGCCGCGATACAGATAAACAGTGAACGACCAAACGCTTGTAGGAAGCGCGGGTCCGTCAGTAGGCTAACGTACCAATCCAGAGTAAAACCATCAGGCAGAATAGTTGCTCCCCAACGTGATGACAGCGAGTAAACGAACGTGGCAAGAATTGGAATCATCATGATGCCAACGATCGAGAAAACCACCGTTTTATGAAAGCGAGTATTAACGTTTTGCATTAGCTTTTCTTCCCTGCATAACTCTTACTGATAAGCCATTGGTTAATCACGGTGATAAATGCCAGCATCGCCATCAGAATCACAGAAATTGCAGCGGCTAGATTTGGTTCAAGGAACAGATCACCCGAAACCAGACTCGCGATTCGAATAGTAATGACGTTGTAGTTACCAGAAGTGAGTGCATAGACACTGGCGTAAGCACCTATCGCGTTAGCGATCAGAATAATAAAAGTGCCGAATAGCGCTGGAGATAAGACAGGCAAACCAACCTTAAGCCAGTACTGCCACGTTTGCGCGCCAAGCAATGCAGATGCTGCCTGCCAATCGTCGCTCAACGCATCAAACGCCGGATACAACAGCAACACCGCCAATGGAATTTGGAAGTAGATATAGATCGCCAATAAGCCCCACTTTCCGTACAGGTCAAAATCTCCCAATAGACCATATTGCTTCAGCAACAAAGTTATCGCACCGTTGGTACCAAGAATGATGATGAAAGCGAAAGAGAGCGGGACACCGGCAAAGTTGCTGCTCATGTTGGTAAAGGCGATCACGCCGTCGCGAATTTTACAGTCAACGCGACGCAGAGAAGAAACCAACAGAGTCGCAATCGCTAAGCCAAACACGCTCGACCACACGGACAGCCACAAACTATTACCAAAAGCCTGCATCATGAAAGCAGAATCAAACACCTCGGTGTAGTTTTCGAGCGACAACTCACCGTCGTAAAAGAAGCTGTTAATCAGTACCCAAACCATAGGGGCTAGCTGAAACAGATAGAAAAACAGCGCAAACGGCGCCAACCATAAAGCGGGCTTAAAGCGTTTGAACCAAGAAGAGGCCTTAGGTTTCGACGCGTTTGCGTTTAGTGAATTCGATTTTTGGGTAATGGCAGGACTGCTCATAGTGCTAACAATTCCTGAGTGTAAGATTTATTGTGTTCTAAATTAAGGAGTTGGCACACAGTGCCACAGATGTCGGTCTGCTTTACTTGGCAATCTTGATGTGTGAACTTGTCACCAATCACAAAGAATGGGACTTCGCGCTCTTCCGCCAGAATGCCACCATGAGAAAGGTCGTCGTTCATACCGTGATCGCTAGTCACAATCACTTGATAGCCATCTTCAATCCAACCTTTTATGTAGTTCGATAGGAAGATATCGGCGCCACGCGCACTATTGCGATACTGGCGAGAGTCCAGTCCATGCTTGTGGCCCATATCGTCAATATTCATTGGGTGGACCAATAAGAAATCTGGCTGATACGTTAAACGCAAGTGCTCGGCATCTAGAAACAGCGCCTCATCTGGGTAGTGGTCCCAGTGGTAGAAGCAGCCGTGTTGAATGTTCAAACTCTCGTCATGAGTAAAACGATCTCGAACCGGATTGAATGGCGCACGATTATAAAGCTCGCTCACCCAGTGATACGCTGCAGCAGCGGTGGTTTTGCCCTGCGCTTTTGCCAAGCTAAAGATCGACTCATGATTGGAAAGGCGCACAATCTGGTTGTTAACGATGCCGCTCTCCACAGGACGAACACCGGTAAGGATGCACTCATAGAGAGGGCGCGACATAGATGGCAGTTCACACTGCATCGGATAAAGCGTCGCACGCATTTTGCCCTGAAATGGGCTTGGTGAATCACTCTGATTACTGGGCGAGTGACTCAGTTCTAGAAGACCATTCAGGTAGCCCATGCAATTGCGGGCTACCTGATAATTCAGTCCATCTAGAACAACAAGGATGACCTTATTGCTCATGATTTATTCTCTTACTCAAATGGGGATTATTGCTGGTGAATCAGAACGCTTTCTTGCCATTGGCGTGGCAGGCGACGTGCTGATTTTTCCCATGCAGAGAAGTCAGTCACAGGGTGAACATTGCCATACTCTTCATTCGCAATAAGCTTGTCTTGTACTGATTGAGGCAGAGTGATGTTGGTGCGAATTGGACGCGCGTAACCCTCAGCTAGATTGATTTGGCCTTGGTCGCTGAAGATGTATTCACGAGCAAGCTTCGCCGCGTTAGGGTTCTTCGCATACTTGTTGATGATGGTGGTGTAACCCGAGATAACAGAGCCATCTTGTGGAATGCTAATGGTGAAACGCTCACGATCAATCTTGTCGCGGTAGTTCAGTGCGTTGAAGTCCCACATGATCGCCACTTCAACTTCACCTTTTTCTAGGTTCGCCATATTTGGATCGGTGTAAGACAGACGACCCTGTTTTGCGAGCTCACCAAAGAACTTAATCGCAGGTTTTAGGTTGCTTTCATCGCCACCGTTGGCAAACGCGGCTGCGAGTACTGCGTTATTTGCTTGTGCTGCAACGCCTACATCACCGACCGTCACCTTGTAGTCGCCCTCAAGTAGGTCACTCCATGTCTTAGGCGCGTCTTTGACTAGATTGTTGTTTGAGATGAACGAGATAGTGCCTGTGTAAGCCAGTGCCCAGTGACCATCTTTGTCTTTCGCCCACTCAGGAATGTCATCCCAAGTTGATGGTTTGTAGGGTTGAGTCACGTCTTTCTTCACTGCAACGCGAGCAAAAGCAAAGCCCACATCACCAATATCAGCGGTTGCATTGCGCTTCTCAGCCTCAAATTTTGAGATCTCTTGCGCCGAGCTCATATCTGTATCTTGGTGCTTTAAGCCGTAGTTTTCCTTTAGGTCCGCCCAAGTGTCTTTCCAGTTCGCCCAACTGTCTGGCATACCCACACTGTAAACCGCGCCCTCTTTTTGAGCGGCTTTTACTAGTGCGTCTAAATCTGCGTCATTCGCCATCGCTGGCATTGAAATGGTCGCTGTCATCAAGGTTGCGCCAATCAGTTTTGATGGTGATAGCGTTGAACGGCAAAGCAAAGTTTTCATTGTCTCTATCCTTCTGGACTAGGTCAGTAAGTTCACTTTGTATGCTAGAGGCGGATTGTTACGGTTTATGGCAACTTATTTGACAGTTCAAATGCATTTATATGGCAGAACTATTTCAACAGCCCAGCTTTTAACCACAACGTGCTGTCACATTACTGTTAAACAGCCGACATATACTGGTAACAACAGCGAATCATGGACTAGATCAACAATGAGAATGCCGGGCAACAGCCATTCAGAGACACAATTAGGAAAAATCAAAAACAGTATCCGCGAACAGATCCAGTCTGGGATCTATAAAGAGGGGCAAAAGATTCCTTCAGAAAGAGAACTCAGTGAGCTCTTTGCTACCACTCGCATCACGCTCAAAGATGCGCTTATCTCTCTTGAGACTGAAGGGCTAATCTATCGTGAGGATCGACGTGGTTGGTTTGTGTCTCCTGAGCGTATCCGATACAACCCTCTATCTCGCTCTCACTTTCATCAAATGATTCGCGATCAAAATCGAATTGCGGAGACTCGTCTTATCAATACCCGTTCAGAAATGGCCGCAGGTGAATACGCCAAGGCACTGAAAGTGGAAAGCATCACACCAGTTCATGTTATTGAACGGCTGCGCTACATCGACGGAAGAGTGGTGCTGTTTGTGGAGAACGTACTGAAGGCAAGTTTGTTTCCTGAGATCCTCTCGCACGATCTCAAGATGTCACTCACCGATATCTACAAGAAGAACTACGGTTACGAAACCCAGCGTTCTCGATTTGATGTGATACCCACCTCCGCGCCCGCCCATGTCGCCAAGGCACTCAACCTATCAGAAGGTCAACCAGTGCTGAAGATTTGCCGTGTGAACTACAAGCAAGATGGTGAGCTGATGGATTGCGAATTCGAGTACTGGCGACCAGATTCAGTGATGATTCATATTGATAGTGTTGGCTAAAAGCATGATTGGCAGCCTTTAAAAAGTCCGACTTAGTTGAAGAGTTAATGACTATTATCGAAGCGATTAGCGTTATGCGGTATCGAATACAGACTATAAAAAACACTGTGCAATTATGGTTTAAATCCGATACTATTGACCCAGGTTATGAGTAATTCAAGGTTTTATAATGAAAGTAATTACACCGTTATTACTAATATTTTCTGGTTACGCCCTAAGTGCAGGAACTTCAAGCACAGAGGGTTCAAGTGCAGAAAGCTCGGAAGTCTTGGATATCAGTTCGATTAAAAACCTGCCAATCCACAACCTATCAACTCAACACTTACCAGCAGCGCCAGAGCTGCATCATGATTGCCAAAGCATAGTGTGTAACAACTACGCATCTTTCGAGACCAGCTCGACTTCTAACGATTACGACAACATCACTGTAGTTAACGTGCCTGAGAGAAACTCCAATGATACTCTCGATGCGATTGGCAGTGCTCTGTATATCATCGGTGAGATAGGCTTTGCTGAGAATCTGTCTGAGCCTGATTATCACAACAATGTTTCTAACTAGCAGGCTTCTAACTCAAATGAGCGCTTAAGTCGCTCATTTGAGACTAGCCACAGCACGTTTAGTCCGGCATCACCACAATACCCATAGCTTCAAGCAATTGATCTTGTTGCCATTCTGAGATTTGAACACCTGTCATATCCACCCTTTTCGGGTTAAGCCCCTCTAGCTCAGCATGACATAGGTTTGCGCCTTGGAAACTAAATTGAGTCCAAGCATCTTCTGAAAAAACACCGCGGCTCAAGTCCGACTCCTTCATCGACGCTCCCACCAAATGTGCGCCTATCCAGCGGTTTTCAAACAGCTCACATTTTTCTAAATTGGCGCTCTCTAGGTTCGTATAAGACAAATTACAGCCTGTGATATAAGCCGAGCAGAAGAAGACTTTTTGCGTTATATAGTTGGAAAAATTTGCTCGATAGAAATTCGCACCTTTTAGATCGCAGCTCCTGAATTCAATACCAAAGCAATTGGCATTACTAAAGTTTGCCATCGCTAACTTACAGTCTTGAAAGCTCGCATCTCTCAGATCAGCAAAGTTGAACTGACAGCCTTCCATGTCGGAAGTCTCAATAAACTTGCAGTGCTTAAACGTGGTTTCTTTTAGTTGGGCGCTATGAAAGTTACACTCCAAAAAAGTGCAGGACTCAAAAGCCAAATAACTAAGGTCTTGATGGGAGAAATCGTGCTGATGATAGGTATGTTTTTTGGTTTTCATGGCCGCTCCTTATTTGCGTCCCCGAAACGTAACATTAGGACGAGACCAAGTCACGATTTTAAAAACCTTTAAAAACAAGTATTTAAAACACCCCAAAATAGCCAATTTAAGGCACCTAGAGGCCATTTTAACAGGGTGATTTTTTGATTTTCCTACGCACCTTTGCAGAAAAAAGTTTAAACAAACTGAGAGACGCTCAGAGAGTAAAGAGACTCAAAAGCTCTCAGACATGAGTAAACTCGTGAAAAGCCACATTTACATTGTAAATCCGCACAAAAAAAGAGCACTCAATGGTGCTCTCTCTGAATTAAAATGAATAACTTGAGTTACGCAACTTCAAGAATGATCTTCTCGAGCTTATCCAAACCCTCGCTAAGAACCTCAGACTCGATCGTCAATGGTGGCAATAAGCGGATTACGTTCGCCTTCACGCCACAAGACAATAGAATTAAGCCATTCTCTTGTGCCTTGCTGATAACGGCTTTGGTAAGGTCTTGCAGAGGTTTGCCCGTTTCAGGACAAGCAAACTCAATCGCCATCATCGCACCCGTAGTACGGATTTCACCAATTGCAGGCACTGACTCTTGAAGCTGAGTCATGCGAGCATTAACCACCTCACCAATGCCCATCGCTTTCGCACACAGCTGCTCTTCTTCGATAATTTTAAGAACCTCAAGACCCGCTACACAACCCAGAGGTGAACCTGCGTATGTACCACCAAGGCCACCCGGCAGTGCCGAATCCATCACATCCGCTTTGCCTACCACAGCAGAGATAGGGAAACCGCCTGCGATGCCTTTTGCCATAGTCATCATGTCTGGTTCAATGCCTAGGTATTCCGTAGCAAACATTTTACCGGTACGCGCAAAGCCAGTTTGGATTTCATCGGCAATGAGCATGATGCCGTGCTTATCACACACTTCACGTAGCCCTTGTGCGAATTCAGTTGGCGCTTTGTAGAAGCCCCCTTCGCCTTGAACAGGTTCGAAGATGATAGCTGCAACACGTGATGGCTCGATATCACATGCAAACAGGTCTTCAAGCGCTTGCAGGCTCTGCTCGGTGCTCACGCCATGGAAGGCATTTGGGTATGGTGCATGGAAGATCTCATTCGGGAAAGGACCAAAGCCCGCTTTATATGGCGCGACTTTACCTGTCAGACCCATTGTCATGTTAGTACGACCGTGGAACCCACCTTTAAATGCGATAACGCCACTACGACCAGTATGGGCACGTGCAACTTTCACTGCGTTCTCTACTGCCTCTGCGCCCGTGGTTAGGAAAATCGCTTTCTTTTCGCTATCGCCCGGTGCCAGTTCAGTCAGTTTTTCCGCCAGTTCAACGAACGAAGCGTAAGGTGTCACCATCGCACAAGTATGAGAGAAGTTATCCAGCTGCGCTTTCACTGCTTCACTGATGCGTTTGTTTGAATGACCGGTATTGGTTACCGCAATGCCTGCAGCAAAATCGATATATTTGTTGCCATCTACGTCCCACACATGGGCGTTCTCTGCTTTCTCAACGTAAAGTGGATAAAGTGCGCCCATACCCTGAGCGATTACTTGGCTTCTTCTTTGGTGTAGTTGTTGGTTAGTCATTGTTTTGTCCTTAAATTAGTTGCCGCCAAAGCAGAGATATTTGATGTCCATGTATTCATCGATACCTTGTTTTGCCCCTTCACGTCCGATACCGGACTGTTTTACACCACCGAACGGAGCCACTTCGGTAGAAATCATGCCTTCATTAATGCCGACCATGCCGTACTCGAGCGCTTCAGCAATCTTCCAAACGCGATGGATGTTTTGGCTGTAGAAATACGATGCGAGACCGTAGATGGTGTCGTTAGCCATCTCGATCAATTGCTCATCATTATCGAATGCAATCACAGGGGCGACAGGGCCAAAGATCTCCTGCGAGACAATATGCATGTCATGAGTTACGTTCTTGAGTACCACCGGCTGCATGAACAGGCCATCAAGATTCGGCACTTCCGAAACTGGCTGCGCACCTTGCTCGATTGCACCATCAATCAGAGCTTGAATGCCTGCTTTCGCTGACTCGCTGATCACAGGGCCAATGTTCACGCCTTCATCTAAGCCATTACCGACCTTGAGCTGCTGAACCGCTGCATCAAACTTGGTCACGAACTCATCGTAGACTTTGCTGTGAACATAGAATCGGTTGGCGCACACACACGTTTGACCTGCATTACGGAACTTAGATGCCATCGCACCCGCTACGGCTGCGTCGATATCTGCGTCATCAAACACTATAAATGGCGCGTTGCCGCCCAGTTCCATTGAGGTGCGTTTGATGTCGTGGGCACTTTGCTGCATCAGAACGCTACCCACTTGAGTTGAGCCCGTGAACGAGAACTTACGAATCAGTGGGTGAGAAGTAAAAATCGCACCGATCTGACGAGAGCTTTCCCCCAGAGTCACCTGCAATACATCGCGCGGAATGCCCGCTTGGTACGCTAATTCAGCGACAGCGAATGCAGACAACGGTGTCGAGTCCGATGGCTTCACGATGAAACTACAACCTGCAGCAAGTGCAGGCCCGGCTTTGCGAGTGATCATTGCAATTGGGAAGTTCCATGGCGTGATTGCACATGCAACACCAATTGGCTGCTTGATCGTTACAAGACGCTTATCACCACTCGGGGCAGGGATCGTTTCGCCATAAGTACGCTTAGCTTCTTCAGCAAACCACTCGATAAAGCTTGCACCATAGAGTACCTCGCCCTGCGCTTCTGCGAGCGGCTTACCTTGCTCTAGCGTCATTAGACGGCCAAGATCTTCTTTGTTTTCAAGCAGCAGTTGATACCACTTGTTCAATAGAGCAGCGCGTGCTTTTGCAGGCATTGCCGCCCACTCTTTTTGCGCGACACTTGCGCGTTCAACACCATCTAAAATGGCTTGCTCTGAAGAGACTGGGGCATAACCCAACACTTCACCAGTAGCAGGGTTGGTGACAGCAATGCCCTGCTCTTGGTCCGACACCATAAACGATAGCAATGTTTGGTTGTTAATTTGTTGCATGGTGATTCCTTTTGACAGCTAAACAGTGCCGCTCTCTGTTGACTGATTCAGTCATCCGCGGCTATTAGTAATTTTAATTGATGATGGCTAAGCAGGGATCTGCTGGGTAATACAGTGGATGTTGCCACCACCCAATAACACCTCACGTGATGGGATCCCAATCACCTGATGCTCAGGCATTGCCTGTTGCAGTATCTCTATCGCTTGCGAGTCGGTTGTATCATCGAGCAGAGGTAAAAAGACATACTCATTTACGATAAGAAAGTTTGCATAAGAGGCGCTTAAGCGTTCTCCCGCATCGCGCACCATGCCTTCACTTTTATCAACACCGTTGGCTTCAGCCTCGCTGTAATGCAAAGGCCCCGGCAACGGCAAGCGGATCACTTCGATGTTTCGGCCTTGAGCATCAGTTTGCGATTTAAGTGCTTGTTCCGCTTGACGTGACAGGTCGAACTGCGGGTCACTTGGATCATCAGTCCAGCTCAACACAACCTTACCCGGTGCAATAACGTGCATCAGATTATCGACGTGACCGTCGGTCTCGTCGTTAAACAGCCCCTTTGGTAGCCAGATAACTTTATCGATACCAAGATACTCTTTTAGGTTCGTTTCTATCTGTTGCTGACTCATCTCAGGGTTGCGCCCCGGACTAAGCAAACACTCTTGAGTGGTATACAGGGTCCCTTCGCCGTCGGTATGAATGGCGCCGCCCTCTAGAACAAACGGGGCTCGATAATGATCAAGGCCAATGATGTCACACACCGAGCTCGCGACTAAATCGTCTTGCTGCCAGTTGTCATACAGACCATTGTAATCCCCGCCCCACGCATTGAACTGCCAGCTGACACCGCGGCGGTCGCCTTGCTCGTTCACCACTACCGTTGGACCTATGTCACGCATCCAAGCATCGTTGTATGGGATCTCGACAAGTCGAACGTCGGAATGAAGCAAAGCACGAGCTCTATCAAACTGCTTACAGCTAACCGCTACGCACACCTTGGTTACTTCCGAAATCGCGTTGGCAATGCGGGCAAAGGTGCGCTGTGCAGGCTGTGCTTGTTCACGCCAATTGTCTTTTCGCTCAGGCCAAGCAAGCCACACTTCACTTACCGGCTGAAACTCTGCCGGAAAGTAGAAGCCATCTTGTCGAGGCGTGGTCGATAGCTGCATAGTGCCCCCTTATACCGCCAGTTTGCCGACGCTGCCGTACAAATCTGGTCGACGGTCACGGAATAATCCCCACGAGTGACGCGCCTGCGCCGTTGCCGCTAAATCGACTTCTGCATAGATGATCGCTTCACCTTCACGTGGCGCTTCAGCAAGCTTGCCACCAGTATGGTCGGTGATGAAAGATGAGCCGTAGAAGGTCGTCTCAATACCATCATCCACTTCAGTACCCACTCGGTTTGACGCGATGACGGGGACCAAGTTCGCAGCAGAATGGCCTTGCATCGTGCGTTGCCAATGATCACGTGAATCAAGGGTTGGGTCTTGTGGCTCGCTACCGATCGCAGTTGGGTAGAAGATCGCTTCAGCGCCATGCAATGCTAAGCTGCGAGCCAGTTCTGGGAACCATTGATCCCAACAGATGCCAGCGCCGAAGGTGCCATACTTGGTCTTCCAAACCTTGAAGCCTGTGTCACCAGGGCTGAAGTAGTACTTCTCGCTGTAGCCCGGTCCATCTGGAATGTGTGACTTGCGGTAATTGTCGAGTACCGTACCATCCGCATCGATCATCACTAACGAGTTAAAGAAGGTGTTGCCCGCTTTTTCAAAATAGCTCACTGGGATCACCACACCCAGCTCTTTAGCGAGTGCGCTCATCTCTTTAATCAGTGAGCAGTTTTCTGTCTCTTCTGCCAACTCGAAGTATTTCGCTTCCTGCTTTTTGCAGAAGTAAGGAGCCGCAAACAGCTCTTGTGGCAGAATGACGTTAGCACCGTTACTTGCTGCTTCACGAATCGCTTGCTTGGCTTTGTTCAGATTATCTTCCAGATCCCAGCTCTTAGTCAGTTGTAAGGCTGCAAATTTCACTACTCTACTCATTCGATGTTCCTTATCTGTGTCTGGATTAGATAGCCAGTTTGTCTCTTAGGTTGTAATACGCTGCACCCACTGCTGTGAATGGGATTTGGAAGTGGCGGCCACCCGGGAAGGCGTAGTGCTTCAATGCTGCGAAAGCATCAAATCGCTCTGCATGTCCGGTTAAGGCTTCCGCCAATAGTTTGCCTGCAAGGTGAGTACAAGTGACACCATGGCCGCTGTAACCTTGTAGGTAGTAGATGTTGTCGTCGAATGCGCCGAACTGAGGCATACGCGAGTAAGTTAGAAGGAAGTTGCCCGTCCAAGTGTAATCAATCTTAATCCCTTTCAATTGAGGGAAAACCTTCTCTAGCTTAGGACGAATCAAGGCTTCGATATTCTCTGGATCACGAGCACCGTACACTACGCCACCACCAAACAGCAGGCGTTTATCAGCACTTAGACGGAAGTAATCCAGTAGGTAATTGCAGTCTTCAACACAGTAGTCACTTGGTAGTACTTGCTTAAGTTGCTCATCAGTCAGCGGCTCTGTCGCCACCACTTGGGTACCACACGGAATCGCTTTGTTGCTGATATTCGGTGCAAGACCACCAAGGTAAGCATTACCTGCCAACACTAGGTATTTACACTTCACGCTGCCCTGAGCCGTTCTAGCCACAGGGTTTACACCTTTCTCTAGCGAGGTTACTGCAGACTGTTCGAAAATTTGACCACCCAGAGATACAAACGCTGCTGCTTCACCGAGAGCCAGTTTTAGCGGATGGATGTGACCACCACGCATATCGAGCAGACCGCCAGTGTAAACCTGAGTACCGACTGCTGCTTCTACCTCATTGGCATCAAGCAGAGTCAGTTGATCATTGCCGTAGCGCTCCCAGTTTTTCTTATGGTGCTCTAGACCAGCGAGCTGCTTTTTGTTTAGTGCTGTAAATAGGCCACCGCGCTTATGGTCACATTCAATATCGTACTTATCGATAAGGCCACGAATGATGTCGCCACCTTCAAATATCATGTCACACAGTGCTTTAGCTTGAGGTTGGTCGTAACGGCTTTCAATCACATCAACATCTCGGCTGTAGCTGTTAACGATCTGACCGCCGTTGCGACCGGTTGCGCCAAAACCAACTTTCGCACTTTCTAGAACCACCACTTTGAAGCCTTTCTCTGCCAAATGCAGTGCTGAAGATAAACCAGAGAAACCGGCACCAACCACACACACATCACACTCGATGTTGTCTTGAAGTTGTGGGAAATCTGGCATGTTTGGTACTGAGTGCGCGTAAAACGAGTCCGTATGCTTATTCATTGCTTTATTCCTTTGTTATTCGTCAGCAGGCTTAAGGGTGTAGGCGAATCCAAGTCGTTTTGGTTTCTGTGAATTTTTCAATGGCATGCAGTGACTTATCACGGCCGTTGCCACTCATTTTGAATCCACCAAATGGGACAGTCATGTCACCTTCGTTGTAGTTATTGACCCAGACTGAACCCGCTTGAAGCTGCTTAGCCACACGGTGAACACGATTAATATTGCTGCTCCAAAGAGCGGCACCTAGGCCATATTTAGAATCGTTAGCAATGGCGATCGCCTCTTGCTCATCTTTGAAAGGAATCACGCACAACACAGGGCCAAAAATCTCTTCCTGCGCGACACGCATCTTATTGTCTACATTGTCGAGAATGGTTGGCTCAACGAACGCGCCTTTACCATCTACATCACCACCGCAGCGCAGCGTAGCACCTTCAGTTTGACCAAGGTGGATGTACTCCAGCACCTTGGCTTTATGCCCTTGATCGATCAGCGCGCCCATCGAACAAGTGGTGTCCATTGGGTCTTTGGGCGTGAAGGCTTTAGACGCTTCAATCACCTTCTCAACAAACTGATCTTTGATGCTTTCATGAACCAACAATCGAGTTGCTGCGACACACACTTCACCTTGGTTATAGAAGCAGCCACCTGCCGTTTCAGCCGCTGCGCGGTCAAGATCGTCACAGTCTTCGAACACAATATTGGCATTCTTACCGCCCGCTTCTGCAAAGACACGTTTGAGGTTAGTCTCACCAGAGCGAACCATTAACTGACCAGCGATTCGGGTTGAACCGGTAAAGGCGATGCAGTCAACATCATGGTGTTTAGCTAGTGCATCCCCAGCTTCATGACCATAGCCAGTAATGACTTGGAATACGCCACGAGGAAGACCTGCTTGATTGGCAAGCTTGCCAAGGAAGATTGCAGTGAGTGAGGATTTTTCTGACGGCTTGAGAATGACGCTGTTACCAGCCGCGAGCGCAGGGCCGAGCTTCCAACAGGCTAACCATAGAGGGAAGTTCCATGGAACCACCGCGGCGACAACACCAATAGGTTGGTGAGAGATGTAGGCGTGTACATCTTTTTCGGTTGGTGCGACTTCACCGTAGACTTTATCAATCGCTTCGGCGTACCATCGCAAAGAGCCTGCAGCGCCCGGAATATCGGTAGAGACACTGTGATTGATAGGTTTACCGGTATCGAGTGTTTCTAGTAACGCTAGCTCTTCACGGTGCTCATCAATAAGATCAGCGAATAAACTTAGGACAGCTTTACGATGAGATGGAGCACTGTTGCTCCATTCACCCGCTTGAAAGGCTTGACGAGCGCATGTTACCGCAAGATCAACATCTTCTTCTTGGCAACGCGCGATCTCTGTAAGCGTTTCGTCCGTTGCTGGGTTGATGACATCAAGCATTTGACCGCCGATGGCAAGAGTATACTCGCCGTTAATGAATGCTCGATTTTCGATGTTTAGACTGTTTTGTAATTCAATCCATTGTTCCTGGGTTTTCATACGCTCTCCTTGTTATCACAACAAGGCAAGGCCCACTTAGAATGTGGTTGGCGTATGCGCGCTTACCATTCGACAAGCCTTGTCTGTGTGATTTGTAAACTTATGCGGCTGAGTTGTATCAATGACGTACGACTCGCCTTGTTTAAGGACGTAAGATTGGTCTTTATACTCAAGTGTGATTTCACCCTCAAGAATGGTCCCGATCTCTTCGCCTTCATGTTTAATTTCTGCCGCACCAGTCGTTCCATGTGGGGCATACTCTTCGATTAAAAACCCGATGACCTGATCTTTACTGCCATTGGTAACTAGCTTCATTGAAACAGACTCACTGCCCATCTCCACCAAATCATCAGGGGTAACGACAACCTTTACTTCATCACTGGCTGGCTTTTCAAAGGTGAAAAACTCCGATAGCGACAAAGAAAAAACGTTCACTATTTTTTGCAACGAGCTCACTGAAGGGCTGACCTTAGCGTTCTCAATAGAGGAGATAGCACTATGTGTAATGCCAGCTCGCTCGGCTAATTCTCGTTGTGACAATCCATGTTCTTTTCTTAACTGAACAATATTTTTACCAATCTCTTGATTGTCCATGTATCTGGCTCCTAACTTATAGAGAGGCAGCCATCATAAATTCTTTGAACAAAATTTGAGAGAAATGATTGGTTTTCGCTTTCCATTCTGGGTGCCACTGCACGCCAACGAAGAATTTTTGTCCTGGAAGGCTGAACGCTTCCACCAAACCATCTGGTGCTTTCGCCTCTACCTGCAGTTGTGGAGCAAGTTGGTCAACACCTTGATTATGAAGCGTGTTTACTTCAAAAAAGACTGTGGTTTCCCAGTGATTCTCTGTCAGCCATTTCTCAAAAAGGCTCTGCTTTTGCACCAGTACTGCATGTGATGGTGCGTACTTCTCTTCAAAGTCGTCGACGTCGATCTCTCGATGATCATTAAAGCCCGAATCGTGAACTGCTGGATTTAACGATCCACCCAGCGCCACATTCATCTCTTGAAAGCCACGGCAGATCCCTAAACATGGAATGTCTTTATCGATCGCTTTACGTAGCAATGAAAAAGAGAGCTCGTCACGCGCTTCATCTCTCTTCGCCTCTTGATGCGTCGCGTTGTAATGGTGCGGTGCTACGTTCGAATGACTGCCCGGAAATAAAAAGCCATCACACATTTCGAAGATTTGTTCGATATCTTCATTCGACATATCTGGTGCTAACATCAGCGGCAACCCGCCGAAATCTTTTACTGCCGCCAGATAGAAATCATTAACGGCTTGTATTTGATAACCACCCAACTCTTTCGCGCAGCTAACAATTCCAATAATGGGTTTTCTTTGTGTAGACATGTCATTTCCGTGCTCGATTTATTTAACACTCACACTACAAACCATGTACAAAATTATCAACGCCAATGTTGGATATTCTGACCAAAACGTGACCAATGCCCCTTTTTTGGTTAAAAAAACATCTAATTTTGCTCATTATATTGAGCAAAAAGCACCCACCTGTTACAAAATAGTTAACAAAAACATCTTTCTAAAACCTTGCAACTGAAAGATAAATCAAAATAAATCATTGTATTTTAAGCAAATAAAACAAATCACATAGACTTTTGTCTAATATGCGCAACACAGTTGTTTGTTTTTTGTTTCGTTAAATTTGCTGTACAGAGGCTAGTTGGAGAACTCAATGGAATCGTATCTACAGGAAGTTAAAAATTTTCGACAAACATGGCCCAACATCGAGTTTGTTGACCTCATTTTCACCGATATCAATGCCACACCAAGAGGGAAAAGAATCCCAGTTGAAGCACTAGATAAGTTATCGAAGGGGGTTGCGCTACCACTCTCTACTATTACTCTTGATACTAAAGGCAATGTGGTAGAGAGCGCTGGTTTAGGCGAAGATTTAGGCGAGCCAGACAACATCTGTTTCCCTGTCGCTGGCACACTGATGCCAACGGCAAATGAGGCAGTCGGTCAAGTGTTGTTAAGTATGATGGATGAGACAGCGGAACAACCCAATCCACTATTCATTCGTAATATCGTTGAAGACATGCTCGATAAATTGCATGCTAAAAACCAGTACCCGTGCGTTGCCTTAGAGCTGGAGTTCTACCTCATCGACAAAAAGCGTGGCGAGATGGGTGCTCTACAAACGGCTATTAACCCAACCAAAAAGTCACGTGAGAAAGATACTGAGGTGTACGACCTAGACGGTCTCGATGACTACGCCGACTTCCTCTCCGACCTTAACAAGGTCGCCCAAGAACAGGGGTTAAATACCTCTGGCGCACTCTCTGAATCCGCACCGGGACAGTTTGAGATTAACTTTAACCACTCAAAAGATGTGCTCAACGCATGTGATGAAGTGATCATCGCCAAACGTCTGATCCGCCAGATTGCCCACCAGCACGGTTTTGATGCCACCTTTATGGCTAAGCCGTTTAGCGACCAAGCTGGCAATGGCATGCATATTCACCTTAGCTTGGTGGATGCACTCGGCAACAACCACTTTAGCCAAACCGATGGCGAAGCCAGTGACCTCTTTTATCAAACTATGGCTGCGATGTTAGCTCAAACATCCGACTCCATGGCGTTGATTTGTCCTAACGTAAACTCCTACCGCCGTTTTGTTCCTGGCGCTTACGTACCTACGAAAGCCGATTGGGGAGAAAACCACCGCGGTGTTGCGATGCGCGTGCCCATCAGCGATAGTAAAAATCGCCGAATTGAGCATCGTATAGCAGGAGCTGACGTTAACCCTTATATTCTCGCTGCAGTAGTACTTTCCGCGGTATTAGCGAGTGAAAACTATACCAAAGACCAATGTCCTAAAGCCCTCAGTGATGATGCAATTGACCTACCACTGCGTATGTCAGAAGCACTCGACCAGCTAGAACGCAGTGAGCTGGCTCCGTACATCTCTAAAGACTTTATCGATTTATATATAGCTTGCAAACGGAGTGAACTCGCCGACTTTGAACGCGAAATCACCCCATTAGAAATCGAATGGATGTTGCACTCAGCATAAATAAAGGAAATATACGTATGACTACGCAAACCAAGGCGTTGGACGCGCCGCTGAAGATCAACACTCAACACATTATGGTATCCCTACTGGTAGTGGCGACGTTTGTCTTCTTCACTTCAATTGGATTGAACCACCAAGAAGGAGAAGCTTACGGGTGGATGAGTTTGCTCCCAACGGCTCTGGTGTTGGTGTTCGCACTCACGACGCATCGCACCGTAGAAGCACTATTTAGCGGCACAATCGCAGGTGTTCTGCTTCTGAACCCAACCGAAGCGGTGGAGTTGCTCGTTGGCATCTCCATGGATGTGATGATGAACGAAACCATTGCATGGATCGTGCTTGTTTGTGGCCTGATGGGCGGCTTAATTGCAATTCTAGAAAAGGGCGGCAGTATCCTAAGCTTCTCTGACATGCTGGTAACTAAGGTTAAGAGTCGTAAGCAATCCATGCTGATGACCTTCTTCCTCGGCATTCTGATCTTCATTGATGACTACCTAAATGCGATTGCTATATCCTCTTCAATGAAGAAGATCACGGATAGCTACAACATTTCTCGTGAGAAACTCTCTTACCTCGTAGATTCGACCGCGGCCCCTATCTGTATTCTGGTACCAATTTCAACGTGGGCAATCTTCTTTAGTTCATTGCTGGAAGCAAATGACGTTGCTGAAGCAGGCCAAGGTATCAAAACTTACATCGAAGCCATTCCTTACATGGCATATGGCTGGGTAACACTAGCAATTGTGCTTCTCGTTGCAATGGAAAAGCTGCCTGACTTGGGTGCAATGAAGGTGGCTGAAGAGCGCGCGAAAAAAGGACAAGTTCGCCCAGATGGTGCAGCAGACATCGACTTTGGCGAGGATACCTCGGCGCACACTAGTCCAACTATGGGCCTAATCAACTTCTTACTACCAATGGTGGTGTTGGTTGCAGCGAGCTGGTACTTCGGTATCGATCTACTCGCTGGTGTGTTTGTCGCAATCATATTTACTATCTGTTTCTACGGTGTGCAGCGTCTTATCTCAATGAACGATATGTTCGAAGCAGTCTACGACGGTATCAAAGTAATGTTATTGCCACTGGCAACGGTAATTGGCGGCTTCATGCTAAAATCGGTTAACGATTCTCTAGGCGTGACCCAGTATGTCATCGAAACAGTAAGCCCTTACCTATCCGTGTCTTACTTTCCTGCAATCATCTTCATGATCACCGGAGCGCTCGTATTCGCGACCGCATCTTCATGGGGCACATTCGCAGTCGCAATGCCAATCGTATTACCTCTAGGTGAACAGCTTGGCGTACCACTGCACCTTACTGTAGCGGCACTTCTATCAGCATCAGCGGCGGGCAGCCACTCTTGTTTCTTCAGTGATTCAACGGTTCTGTCAGCACAAGGCTCAGGTTGTACATCAATGCAACACGCAACGACTCAGTTCCCATACGCACTGATCGGTATCGTCGCAACCGCTCTCTTCTTCCTAGTGATTGGCTAAAAAACAAAGTGAGTTAAGTCAAAAAACAAAGCGAGTTAAGTCAAAAAATCCGAGTGTTGCGCAGCACTCGGATTTTTTGGACCATGCGTTGTCACTTGAGGCTTGTTTAATTAAAGCCACTGATGATTCCGCTTTATCATGTACCGTTTTCACTCCGTCGCGATCGATTTGTATTGAGTTTGCTTGGGCAAATAAATACACTGAAGAGAGCATTAATCGGAGGTGAAATGAACAATAAAAACAAACACATAATATTAATTCACGGCCTCTATATGCCTGCACTGATCATGCAGTATCTAGATAGAAACTTTACAAAGCGCGGCTTTCAAACTCATAAGTTTGCCTATAACTCTTTGCGCTTTCCTTCCGCGTCCAAACGCTTGAATCGATTTGTCACTGCCCGTTTTGATGAAAATGATGAGGTCTACTTCTTTGGGCACTCACTGGGTGGTTTACTGATTCGTCACTACTTCAAGCATTATCAGCCAAAGTTTGCCGATACCTGCATCATTACCGCAGGAACGCCACACAACGGCGCAACCATCGCCAAAATGTTGTCAAATCATGGACTCGGATTCATTTTTGGCTCCACCAAACACATCCTAAATGACGGGCTAGGAGACTATGATAACGATGTCCCGATTGGCGTTATCACTGGCACTTATGATGCGGGGGTAGGCCGAATTGTACTCGGAAAGAATCAAGGTGATGGCACGGTAACACTGGAGGACGCCAACCTAAAAGGAGCAACCGACACCTGCGCGCTCAACCTTAATCACACCGCACTGGTGTACTCGAAAGAAGTGGTGCAGCGTTCCAGCCACTTCATTGAACATAAGAGTTTTCGTTAGGGACAATCAAGATACAAAAAACCACTTCAACTGAAGTGGTTTTTTGTTCTCTGAAAATTACAAGCGATTCACTCTGGTAGGTAAGAACACCTCACCAAGCATACAGCGTACTGAGCCACCGCCGATATCTTCGATGGTTTTCACATTGAATGGCAGCAGTTTTCCGTGCGTCGCGAGCTGAGCGCGTTGTGCAGGAGAGAACGCATCAAAAGCCGACTGCGACATCGCAATCACTTTATCGCCATTTACCGTTTCAAGTTGAAGGATGTTGCCGCAGAAACGGTTCATTTGATCAATCGAAATCGAGATCACTTGCTTGTCTTTAGCAAGGGACTTCACAACGAAGCGACGCTCGAACTCCGGAATCACTTCATCACAGATTACGCAGAAATTATCACCAATCGCCATCATCACATTGGTATGGTAAATCGGTTGACCTGAAGGCAAAGCTGTCTGGAAAGAAACCACTCGCGAATAACCGATACGCTTTGCGTAATCTTCCAATACTTCTCTATCACAGCGTTGAGAAAGGGCCGCATAGATGGTTTTGTTGATGTGATCGATCACCATTACGCCTGTACTTTCAAGGTAAGCACCCTGCTGTAAATAAGATTCAAGCGTATCCACATGATTGACGATACGACCAGCCGCTTCGAGCGCTTCGATGAGAGCGTTAGGCTTCACTTCATGTTGACGATTTTCGCACGCCATTGGGAAAGTATATAAGCTGCCATCGCTAACAGTACTAAACCAGTTATTTGGGAAAACCGCATCCGGTGTTTCAACACCAAGTTCAGGATAATCAAACTCGACTACTTGTACGCCTTCTTTGCGAAGTACCTTCACCATTTCCTTAAACTCAGTCATGGTTTGCGATTTTACTTCTTCTTGAGTCAAGTTAACGCGCTGCTGAAATTCATTGTCACGCGCGGTCTCTTCGTTAAAACGAAACTCTTTAGGTGGCACCATCACTACACAGTTTGCATTTTGTACATTGGTTGTCTGCAGTGATTTTTCATGTAGGTTTAACATCTCAACTGTCCCTATCTGGAATTTACCCGCCAATTGTAAACAGGTTGTTACGAGAAAAATCACTGAATTATTGATAATTTCATTAGCTAACCTCAATAATTCCTGCGAAATAGCCGATCTTCCCTAGTTTTTACTGCGCAACTCTCAACACAAACATCTGTCCATTTACCGTACTATATTCATACATCAATATTACGCTAAGTGTCAGTTTTGGTTACAATTTAACCCAATTAGCGTTAGGATAACCCTGTTGCATAACACGTTGATCCCGCGGCAGTCAGTCAACGTCTCTTATCACATCAACCCTAACTCAATAAAAAATAACTGTGATTTCGCTTTGTGCGTTGCCATAGACTTGTTTTACTCGTGACCTAAAATCACCACAATAATTACAACTTTGCACACAGATGCTGAGGTTGACTAAGGGAAACCTATGTATAAGAAATTTGAAGGCTTTACCCAAGCCTTTCCAAAAGACGAACCCATACAGCCCCCAAGTGGCATATTGGCTTTTTGTCGACATTACACACGTGGCTTTGAAAAGCCGTTACTGCTTCTTGGCTTAATGAGCATGACTATTGCAATCATCGAGGTTGCGTTATTTGGTTATATGGGTCAGCTCGTGGATTGGTTATCGACCAGTGACAAAGAGACCTTCCTTGCTGATAACCAATCAACCTTGATTGGTTTAGGGGTTCTGTTGTTGGTCATCATGCCAGTCATGATCGCGGTATATTCTCTCTTGCTTCATCAAACTTTGCTGGGCAACTACCCGATGTCGATTCGTTGGCTTGCTCACCGCTACCTTCTTAAGCAGAGCCTCTCTTTCTATCAAGATGACTTTGCTGGACGTGTCGCAACTAAGGTGATGCAAACATCTTTGGCCGTTCGCGAAACCGTGACCAAGATGGTCGATGTATTCGTCTATGTGACGGTCTACTTTACGGCAATGCTGTTCATGTTGGCCGAATCCGATTGGCGTTTAATGGCTCCTATGCTTATCTGGCTATTCGTCTACGTCGGTATTCAGCTGCATTTTGTACCTAAGCTAAAAGATGTCTCGTCTGAACAAGCCGATGCGCGTTCACTGATGACAGGTCGCATTGTCGACAGCTACACCAATATCTCCACAGTTAAACTGTTTTCACACAGCAAGCGTGAAACGGAATATGCAGAAGAGGGAATGGAAGGCTTCCTCGACACGGTTTACCGTCAAATGCGTTTAGTGACAGGCTTTAACGTATGGGTTGAGTTTGCTAACTACCTTCTGGTTTTCAGTATTGCTGGTATCTCTATTTATCTATGGTTAGATGACGCGATCACCGTTGGTGCAATCGCTATTGCGGTCAGTTTAGCACTGCGTATCAATGGTATGTCTAAGTGGATCATGTGGGAAATCGGTGGTCTATTTGAAAACTTGGGCACCGTCATCGATGGCATAAAAACGCTAGCAAAGCCAATTGCTATTGAAGACAAACCGAATGCAGAACCACTGCAAGTACCCCAAGGTGGCATCCACTTTGATAACGTGAGTTTCAACTATGGTGAAAATAAAGGGGTCATTAATAATCTTAATCTCAATATCAAGCCAGGTGAAAAGGTGGGGCTAGTAGGACGCTCCGGTGCGGGTAAATCAACGCTGGTCAACTTGCTGCTTCGCTTCCATGACGTTGAAAAAGGTCAAATTTTGATTGATGGGCAAGGGATCACTGACGTCACACAAGACTCGCTGCGCAGCAACATAGGTATGGTGACGCAAGACACCTCACTGCTACACCGCTCTATCAAAGACAACATCCTTTACGGTCGCCCTGAAGCAACCGACGAAGAGTTATATGCAGCCACTAAGCAGGCTCACGCACATGAGTTTATCGAAACCCTCACCGACCCGTTCGGCAACTTAGGTTACGACGCGCAAGTGGGTGAGCGAGGTGTAAAACTGTCAGGGGGTCAGCGTCAACGTATCGCTATCTCTCGTGTCCTACTAAAGAATGCACCGCTATTGGTACTGGATGAAGCGACATCTGCACTCGACTCTGAGGTTGAAGCTGCAATCCAAGAGAGCTTGATTGAACTGATGGAAGGTAAGACAGTAATTGCAATAGCGCACCGCTTGTCGACTATCGCAGCAATGGATCGCTTGATCGTACTCGACCAAGGCAACATCGTTGAAGAAGGTACACATCAAGAGCTCATCGCACAAGATGGCATCTATGCTCAACTGTGGAATCACCAAACGGGTGGCTTCATCGGAGATGATTTGGAACTGACGCCCAATACCTAATTTGTATGCAGTTTTAAATATGCGGGACGATTCACACTAATTTGTTAGATAGTCGTAAATTGAACGTGGCAGAATGTTATGTCGTAATTATATAATATGACTAACAGACAAAGACGCTTCGCTTGCGCGTTCTGGAATAAGGCTAGACTTCGGGGGGAGGCTAGCCTTTTTTATTGGCTAGCTTTTACTAACTGGATTTTTATTGACTAAAACTTGCGATTCATTTTCTCTAAGCATGCCGTCAGAATCTGAGTCTCTTTGGAAGAGATGCCACTGGTTAAGTCATTCACAAGGTCGAGGTGCAGCTGGTTATGCTGATTATGAATCGCTTGCCCTGCTGGCGTTAAGTCAACCACGATAGCGCGCCTGTCTGTGGGGTGCTCACAGCGCTTCACTAACTCCGCTTTGACCAACTTTTCAATCTGAACCGTCAGCGTTCCTGTCGTGATTCCAAGTTTTTCAGAGAGCTCTTTCATACGCAGAGCACCATGAACACCCAGTACTTCGATAGTGTGTACCTGAGCTAATGAATAGCCCGTCTCTTTCACAACCGATTGCTCCCAAGAAGACATCTTGTCGTAAAATTCGGTAATAAGCTGGCTTAGGTGTTCAAGGTTTTGCATGACAAATGACTAATTTAATTCAAGAGTAAGATGATTAATCTTATCAAACTTCGCCAGTCGTTGCCTAAAGTCATTCACACTCAAATCACCATCAGATTGCAGCGCAATCGCTGCCGAATAGTGATGACCACTGATTCTCCATATGTGCAGATCGATCACCTCAGCATCTGGGGCAAGCTCCTCAATAATCTGCCGGCGATAGTTTAAGTCAATGCTCTCATCAAGCAGGATCGGACTCGTCTGTTTAAGTAGGTTCATTGTCCACTTTAAGATGACGGCAGCACCGACCATACCCATAACTGCATCTAACCAATTCCAGCCGTAGAATTTGCCAAATAACAACGCGACGATCGCCAACAAAGAGGTGAGCGCATCGGCCAACACATGCATATAAGCAGCTCTGAGGTTGTGATCATGATGATGGTGGCTGTGGTCATGGTCGTGATGGTTGTGATGGTCGTGATGATGATCGCCCAATAGGAACATGCTCGCCACATTCACAGCCAAACCAATGCAAGCCACGACTATCGCTTCATTGAACTGAATAGACTGAGGGTTCAGCAGGCGGTGCACCGATTCGGTAAACATCAACAAGGCAACAATACCCAACGCAATGGCACTAGTATAACCACCTAATACGCTCACTTTCCCCGTACCAAATGAAAATCGGTCACTGTTTTCATGCTTCTTCGCATAGCGATACGCAAACAGCGTGATACAAAATGCGGCAGCGTGAGTCCCCATATGCCAACCATCGGCCAACAGAGCCATGGAGCCATATACTGTCCCTGCCCCAATCTCCACCACCATAGTGACTACGGTTAATAACAAGACATAAAAAGTCCTTCTTTCACCCGCTTGGTTACGCGCAGAAAAGTGGTGTGAATGCTTAACTTGAGGATTCATTATTATTCCATTTTAATTTGATTATCAAAATACTTGTTTGTCAATGTAGTTTGACTATCAAACAAAGTCAACGATCAAGCTGTAATCCACGGTAAGATAAAATTCGTAGCAAGCTAAATTCCATGATTAACCTAAATCGATGAACAAGCTCGCCGCTTTCTATTTGTTTCTTGCCTAATTTTTTTTAAAATGCGCGCAAGACTTAATCTAGAGAAAAACTATGAACAAGAGTGTTATCACTAACGCGGTGGCTTTAGCTCTGCTGGCTGCGGGTTACTTCACCGCTAGCCAATACTTACTTTACGCTGGCCTATTCGCATTTTCTGGCGCGATTACCAACTGGCTTGCTATTCACATGCTGTTTGAAAAAGTACCGGGACTGTATGGCTCTGGTGTGATTCCAGCTCGTTTTGAACAGTTTAAAGCGGCAATCAAGCAGCTGATGATGGAACAGTTCTTTACCGAAAGTAACATCGACCGCTTCTTAAGCAGTGAAATGGCTAGCGGCCAATCACTGAACTTAGAACCAGTGATCAAGAAGATTGATCTTAACCCTGCGTTCGATTCCTTAGTCGAAGTGATCGCCAACTCTCAATTTGGTGGAATGCTCGCCATGCTTGGCGGCACAGAAGCACTTCAACCGCTGAAAGAACCGTTTGTCGAGAAGATGCAGGCTTCCATCATTGAGATTGGCCAAAGTGACACTGTGAAAAATGCCCTCAAAGAGCAGTTTGAGTCTCCGGCAATGATGGACGAAATCAAAGAGAACATCGAGGCGATCATCGATCAGCGCTTGAGCGAACTGACACCTAAACTAGTAAAAGAGATGGTGCAGAAAATGATCAAAGAGCACCTTGGCTGGCTTGTCGTATGGGGTGGTGTTTTTGGTGGCGTCATCGGCGTTATCTCGGCAGCGATTACTCTCTAAACAATAAAACGTCTGCTTTAAAACGTAAAGTGGAAGCCATATAGCTTCCATTTTTTATATTTCAAAATCAGGACGAACAAAGAACTAGCTCAAGGTAGAGAGTAACTCAGGGTTCACGCCAAAGCCCTTTTTATGCTCTTCGATAACCACTTCACTTCTCGTCTGTATGACGCCCGGTAGCGTACCAAGCTTCGTCGACATAAACGACTGATACGCCTTCATATCTTTAACTCGTACTTTGATCATGGTGTCGAAATCCCCAGAGAGCGAATAGCACTCTTCAATTTCTGGCATCATCTCTACGGCCTGTGCAAACTTATCGAAAATCGAAAAGCTGGTTTGGTCCAAACGGATATGAATGAACACCTGCACATCAAGTCCAAGTTTCTCTGAACATAACTCGGCATGATAACCAGTAATGTAGCCCTCTTTCTCGAGACGCTTTAAACGATCCGAACATGGAGAAGTGGTGAGGTTTACCTGCTTAGCCAGTTCAACAACTGGCAGTCGGCCCTTCATGTGCAAGATTCGTAGTATCTCTTTGTCAATACGATCCAATTGGTGTTGAGGCATAACATCTCTATAAACAGTCTCAATATAGGGTGAGTATATTCCATGCTTGACCAAAACCTGCAGAGCACGGCTCACAGAATTTAAAAACAGCTCCGCAACACTGTATTCACAACAAAGATGTAAAGATAATCGAATATACTAGTGAATTATAAATTCAAATTCAGACCGTTAATATAGTGTTATAAAATTGACCTATTTAACAAATAAGTTGAGCTATAGAGAAAAGTATCTTTGGGAGGCAATGTGAATAATAGATTGCACTAAGAGAAAGGATGGCTCTATATGGAAACACAAGAAATCGAATACAAACCTTACGGCATTGGCTTATGGGTCCGCGCGACCGTATCTAAAGAGGTCGCGCAAGCACTCGCATACGAATATTCTAGCTATGGCTGGGAAGTAAAGTTAGACGGCTTTCTCGTTGCACCACAGAGCCTCAAGCAAGCCACTTAAACACATCAACCTCCCTCGTGGAGGTTTTTATCACTAAGCTCAACACTCTATCCGTCTTTAGCGAGATGTAATCCAGTCAAAGAGTTGCAGTAAAAGACTAAGCTAACCCGACTTGCGGAGCGACACTTTCGCTCTCTTTCTTAGGAAGCTCTTCTGCTCGGCTATTGCACGTTCTGCAAAAGTGTTGAACTTCCATATCATAGTACTGAGTGCCACTGAACAGTTTTGAGGTAAGCAATAACATGCGACCCGATAAGGTTTCCGGTGCGATCTCACAACGCTTCATGATCGACTTATGGTGAGTGGTTTTCTTACATGTTTTGCAATATAGATCTGGCATACCTTTATCCTATCCGGCTTGTCCTCATTACTGACAATTGACACATCATGTCCAATTCAGTTCAAACATTCACCGTATGATTTACAAAAATGAGCGCCAAGTTCAAAAAAATACCATAACGGTAAACGGTTTTTTGAAGCAAGGCGGGCTTAGTCTTGATTCAATCCGATGAAAAACTCCATCACAAAGCAGCGATAATTTACAATGTAAACTTGCTCAGAAAGTCATCGCAAAGACAATTCTAATTCTTCATTCTGTTAGTTTGAGGCATCGACCAAGCATTTGGCCCCAAAGCTATGGAGAAATACACTACGCCAAAAGGAGAGAAGCTAGGCACATGCTTACAAACTTGCCGCTTAGTCAACAAGATTGCGGTGTGACAAAAATGTTCAGACATAAAAAAAGAGCCACCGAAGTGACTCTTTGTTTCAATAGATTGGCGTGTGAAGAATTAGTCTAGTTCAACTAATTGCTTTTCAAACTTCTCGTGTTGCTTCTTAACTGACTCTTCTGGCTCACCAGTAATTAGGCTCACAACTACGATAGAGATAGCTGAGAAGATGATGCCCGGTACGATTTCGTACACGTCGAACCAACCACCTGTTAGCTGTTTCCACATTACGATAGTCACACCACCCACAACGATACCCGCTAGAGCGCCGTTACGGTTCATACGAGACCAGTACAGGCTAAGTACGATAGCTGGACCAAATGCAGCACCGAAGCCTGCCCATGCGTAAGATACAAGACCAAGAACAGAGCTGTCTGGTGTCATCGCTAGGAACAGTGCGATAAGTGAGATAATCACAACCGCAAAACGACCGACACGTACGATATCTTCAGATGTCGCGTCTTTCTTCAGTATTTGCTTGTACAAATCTTCTGCCATTGCAGACGAAGATACAAGAAGCTGTGAATCCGCAGTACTCATGATTGCCGCTAGGATAGCTGCTAGTAGAATACCTGCGATAACAGGGTGGAACATTGCGTTCACAAGAAGCATGAAGATCTTCTCGCCATCATCCAATTTAGGTGCGCCAGAGTTGGTGACGTACACTAGACCAACTAGACCCACTAACATCGCACCAGCCATAGACAGTGCAGTCCATACCACTGCGATACGACGCGCTGTACCTAAGTCTTTGTTAGTACGTGTTGCTTTGAAACGCGCTAGGATGTGTGGCTGACCGAAGTAACCTAGGCCCCATGCAGCAAGAGAGATGATTGCAATCGCTGAAAGAGGCTCGCCTTTCGCATCATTCCATAGCGTTAGCAGCTCTGGGTTGATGTTGTGCAGGTCGCTAGACAGTTGACCAAGACCACCGTTCATCGCTGCGATAGGCACGATAAGTAGCGCTGCAGACATCAATAGGCCCTGAACAAGGTCAGTCCAAGATACCGCAAGGAAGCCCCCAAATAGCGTGTAAGATACTACACATACAGTGCCGATGATCACCGCAGTTGTGTAGTCTAAACCAAATACGGTTTCAAACAGCTTACCGCCCGCTACCAAGCCTGAGCTCGTGTAGAAAAGGAAGAAAAGAAGAATGAAGAAAGCAGAAATTGTTTGGATCAGCTTAGACGTATCATTGAAACGACGAGATAGGAACTCAGGCAGAGTCAATGCATCTGTTGTAATGCTGTAAGTACGTAGACGCTTAGCACTGATTAACCAGTTAGCCCAAGTACCCACTAGTAGGCCACCAGCCAACCAGAAAGCTTCGAAACCTGCTGCATACGCGTAGCCAGGCAAACCTAATAGTAGCCAACCACTCATATCCGACGCACCAGCAGAAAGTGCTGCAGGCCAAGGGCCTAGTGCACGACCACCAAGAAAGTAGTCAGTTGAGTTAGATGTACGTTTGTAAGCAATAACCCCGATTGCTAGCATCATAATTAGATACGCAATGAACGTTGACGTTATTGCAAAACTGTTTTCTATCATTTGATAGTCCTCATTTAGAAAAATCCTTCCATGCCTAGCCAATAAAACTTAGCCAACACGATGTTGGCCAAGTTTTGTCAGATAGGGTTCCTGATATCACGGCGCAACCGAAGCTGCCTCCACTTATCAGTAATATTGAAGGTTAGTGGGCTTCACTCCCAAGCTCGAGCAAGGTCGCATTACCACCCACGGCTGTTATATTTATGGTTCGTGTACGCTCTGTAATAAAGCGCAACGATAGGTGTGGATCGTGAGCAACATGCATTGCTGTTAGATCCGTTTCAGACACTAAACCGACGATTGCGCCGTCTCGCTTAGCAAGTTGTAAATTAATCGCTTGTTCAGTTTGTGGATTGCCCACATACGCCACACTTCGAACATCACAAGAAAGCAGCTGTTGAGACGCATCGAATGATGTCGTTTGAACAAGGTTTGATGGCAGATTTGCTTGTTTTGCCGCATCCGCAATCAGAGTATTGAACTGAGTGTCGTCACTACACACAATCACGCTGTTACCCGCAATCAGCGCAGCCGTCAGCATTGCCGTTGCAGTTTGCAGTTTTGGTAGTGAATCTTGAGCATCATCGACGATAACCAAAGCCACACCACGACCCGCAGCGTATAACTCATTAGTTTCGCCCGTAGGCCCAACGAGCAAATGCTCTTCTGCTAACAGAGAAGAAGCGTGCTCGATGTGATAACCCGCAACCACCGCAAGTGGCGCTGATTGACTCTCGATCTCAGATTTTAATGCCAGAATTTGAGCACTCTTGTGATCAAAATCGGTTAGGTTCCACTGTTCCCACGCTTGAAATGCATCGGAAAAACCTGTCACTTGATGAACCATGATATCGCTCCTTATGCCTGCGCTTGAGAAAAGTGAACATCGGTAAAGCGGTATAGGTAGTGTGGTCCACCCGCTTTCGGTCCTGTTCCTGATAAACCTTGACCACCGAATGGTTGAACACCTACCACCGCACCCACTTGGTCGCGGTTGATGTAGCAGTTACCCACGCGAACGTGTTTTTCAATCCAACGGTAAGTGGTTTCGTTACGGCTATGAATGCCCATAGTCAGCCCGAAGCCTGTTTGGTTTATCTGTTCAACCACCTGCGCCAATTCGCTCGCCTTGTAACGAACAATGTGCAGCACAGGGCCAAACTGCTCTTCAGTTAGGCAGCTAATATCGTTGATCTCAAAAGCACTTGGTGGCACGAAGTCACCATGATCGCACGCATCACTTAGGGTTAACTGAGCAACACGCTTCTGCGTTTTGGTCATGTTCTCAAGGTGAGCCATTAGCTTCTGTTTCGCATTGCTGTCGATAACAGGGCCAACGTCAGTCTTGTGCAGGTGTGGGATACCGACACTCAACTCGTTCATCGCACCTTGGATAAGAGCAACAACGCGATCAGCAATGTCTTCTTGGATGTAAAGCACACGTAGTGCTGAACAACGCTGACCTGCAGAAGCAAACGCTGAACGAATAACATCACGTACTACCTGCTCTGGAAGCGCCGTACTGTCAACGATCATCGCATTCTGGCCGCCTGTTTCCGCGATAAATGGAACAGGTTTAGCTGTACGACTTGCCAATGACACGTTGATACGCTGAGCGGTTGGTGTAGAGCCTGTAAACGCCACACCTGCAATCGCATCGTGGCTAGTTAGTGCGCTACCGATTTCTGCACCGCGACCCGGTAGAAGCTGAATTGTGCCTGCCGGGAAGCCAGCTTGTTGCATCAACTCAACTGCGCGAGCAGCGATTAAGCTGGTTTGCTCTGCTGGTTTTGCAACGACAGTGTTGCCTGCAACTAATGCAGCTGTAATTTGACCAAGGAAGATCGCCAGTGGGAAGTTCCAAGGGCTGATACATACAAACACACCACGACCTTGGCGAGATGCCAAACGAACTTGGCCATCAAAGCCTTTCAGTTCAAATTCTTGTAGGTTGTCTGCCTGCTTTGCGTAGTAACGACAGAAGTCGACCGCTTCACGCACTTCATCAATGCTATCGTGAATTGTCTTACCCGCTTCTTGATGACAGATTGCCACCAGCTCAGCAAGGTTCTCTTCCATCAAGTCAGCCAACTTCTCAAGAGCCGCAGCTTTAACTTCAACAGAAGTCGCATTCCAACCGGCGAACGCCGCATCTGCGCCGCTGATCGCTTCGGAAACATGATCAAGGTTTGCGAAAGCCACCTGACCAACATTGATACGACGATCGTAAGGTGCTGTTACTTGCTCAACATTCTGATCAGCCTTGATCATGCTTTCGGCAAGAGCTTCACCGTTGATGATCGGGCCAGCCGTCCACTGTTTATTCAAGAAGCCTTTTACTTGCTCTTCAAAACTGTGCGCTTCACTTTCGATATCAATGTTGACACCGTAAGAGTTTTTGCGCTCTGGGAACACAGATGGTGGCAGTGGAATCTTAGTATTGTTCAGCGTATCGAACGCTAGAAGCATATCCACTGGGTGTTGCGTTAATTCTGCCACAGGGCAGCGAGCATCCACCAAGCGGTGTACAAACGAGCTGTTCGCACCATTTTCTAGCAGACGACGAACTAGGTAAGGAAGTAGATCCTTGTGGCTACCCACTGGCGCGTAGATACGCACTGACTGCTGGTAAGCCTCCATCGCGTGGTTGTATAGAGAATCACCCATACCGTGCAGGCGTTGGAATTCAAAATCTTTGTGGTCTGCCATTACAGCAATTGCAGACACAGTGTGCGCGTTGTGGCTTGCAAACTGCGGGAAGATATTGCCACGAACACTTGGGCTTAATAGGTAGCGTGCACAGGCTAGGTAAGCAACATCAGTCGCTTCTTTGCGTGTGTAAACTGGGTAGTTATCATAGCCCGCTTGTTGCGACCATTTGATTTCGCTATCCCAGTACGCGCCTTTTACCAAACGCAGTGGGATCAAATCACCCTGCTCTTTTGCTAAGCGGTTCAGCCATACCAATACCGGCAGGGCACGCTTAGAGTACGCTTGAATAACCAGACCAAATTTACCCCAGCCTTTCACAAGTTCACTGCGGTAAAGCTTCTCAAACAGTTTTAGGGAAAGCTCTAGACGATCCGCCTCTTCTGCATCAATGGTAATTGCAACATCAAGCTCGATTGCGCGGCGCAGTAACTGCTCTAGCGTGTCGCAAAGCTCAGTCAGTACACGCTCTTCATTCGCAACTTCGTAACGTGGGTGCAGCGCAGAAAGCTTGATAGATACTGATGGCGCAGGGCTAGATTTTGATGAAACGTTCGATTTTGGAGAAACATAAGTGTCTCGACCTACAGCTTCAATCGCCATTAGGTAATCTTTGAAGTACTTGTTTGCGTCTGCAGTCGTCAGTGCCGCTTCACCTAGCATGTCATATGAATAGGTAAAGCCTTTGTCACGCATAGGTTTGCCGTTCTTCTGTGCCTCAGCAATGCTACGACCCAGTACAAACTGATGACCCATTACTTTCATCGCTTGATGCATCGCTTTACGAATCACCGGCTCAGAAAGTTTGTTGACTAGACGGTTTACCGCCTGAGTTGGGCTCTGCTCATTTGATGAAAGACCCACAACCTTACCCGTTAGCATTAGACCCCAAGTGGATGCATTTACAAACACAGAGTCAGAGTTCTTCAGGTGAGATTTCCAGTCAGCAACGCTGAGCTTATCACGAATCAATGCATCCGCAGTTGCAGCATCAGGGATACGCATCAGAGCTTCAGCAAGACACATCAACAAAATACCTTCTTGCGTATCTAGGCTGTATTCAAGCAGCAGTGCATCGATCATTTGAATCGACGTTTTGTCTGCTCGAATCGTTTCGATAAGCGAGGTTGTCTTGTCCGTAATTTGTTGCTTTTCAGACTCAGAAGGCGTAGCTAGCGGCAGAAGCTGCTCTAGCCATTGGGTTTCATCCACCATATATAATGGTGAGATAAGCGACCATAGCTCACTAAGCGGTTGCTCGTTGAACTCTGGTTTTAACACATCAGTAGCTGTAAACATGCGTTTTCCTTAATCTCACACCCGAACAAAAAGACGTCCGAGATTTCTACAATGGCTGCAGTGTATTGAGAGTATATAAGGAATACTTGTCAAAAACTCCGAGTTTTTTGCTAAAAACTCGCTTTATTAACAAAACAAAAACATCATCACATATGAAACTTTAAACGAATGTGCCGTTCTGTTTCACTATTTAACACTTATTTGCTTTTTGTATTGAGATGGTGACATCCCCTGAAGACGGGAAAAAGTGTGAGTAAAGGCGGACTGGCCGGAGAAACCTGCTAGCTCAGCAACTTGACCAAGGCTAAGGTTTCCTTGTTCAATTAAGCGGCGCGCACGGTCGATTCGCTTGCCTAGTACATACTGATGTGGCGTGATGCCCATCTGCTCTTTAAACAGCACATGGAACTGACTTTCGCCTAAAAATACACTGCCTGCCAGTTGCGCAACAGAGATCTTGTTCGCCAAATGCTGTTCGATGTAGCGATCCAACGCTTCAAGATCAAAGCGTGATTCTTTTATCGATGTTTCAAATTCAGAGATATGACGTTGCAGTAATGCGATCACCGTGTCGTTACAGGCTCGGCTTAACAAGAGATCGTCAGGACTTGCTTGCATCTCCTGCACCAGCATCTGGATCAGCTTCTGAATCTGTCCATCCAACTGAAAGTAAACGTTAGATGACGCAAGCTGATTGATCTTCTCTAACATCAAAGGGTCGTCATTACTTGGCATAGGCATATTCAATACCAAAATATCAGACTGACCCACCACGCCACCGAAAGCATGATCAGAACCTGGCGGATCCCCTCATAATTCTCCCAACCCACAAGTATGCGTTAGGCGCTGATATTCCACCATTGCCCATTGATATTGGGACTCTTGTATTCGGTATCTTCTATGACAACGAACTTCCTTACCAAGCCTTGGAATGGAGAGTACCCGACGATGCTTGATGGTGTTGGCTTGAAAGTCATAATGCCATTTCGCTTGCATGGCGATTAAGCCATTCCACCACATGATGATTTCGGCCATCAATGCCATAAGCAATAAGATATCAATGCGCTTGGTGCAACGTGTTCGATTATGGCGGAGCGCCAATCCGTAGGCTGGGCTTTTTAGATCTCGGAATGACTCTTCAATTTGCATTCTTTTGGCGTATAAACGGGTTACTTTAATGCCGTTAAGCACATGGTTGGGGATATTAGTGACCAGAAGCCAGGGCTCTTTTGTTCCTTTATGGAACACTTTTCCTGCCGAGTGTTTTTGGCACGTTCGGCTGTGCCGATGGGCCTTTCTGCCTTTGGGATGACTCTTATATAAGTAAGCAAAGCACTTAAGCGGTGAGCGTTTAGCCAGTTGGCTTTCCCCTAAAAACTGCGGCTTATCTGTTGCTTGAGGGTAAAACGTTTTATTCCATTGCCATGAGTCTTCGCCACACTTAATCGAGACTTCACCACGTACACGTCCAACCCAGAACCAACCTTTGTTGGTGACTTGTCGAAACCAAGTATTTCTAAAGCCTGCGTCGGAAACAATGATAGGTGTGCAACCTTCTGGGAGTAAAGACTGCAGCTTATCGAGAAAGTGTTGGTGGCTATTGGGTGAGTTATAGTTTTTGTACTCAAATGCCTGCTCATAAAGCGTGACGGCACGACCTTTAACAGACACTGAAGCGCGTAATGTCATATAGCGCAGTTGCTCTCGAACATCCGACCAATCAACCAGAACCACGGGAAAAGGATTGGCACGGGTAATGAAGGAGGCATGCCATTTATATATGGACTCTTTTTCACGGTGTAGATTGCTATTACCAAGTAATCGGTCGATACGTTTGATAGCATGTTTCACTGTGGTATCAGTGTCGAGAGCTCTTCCAATTTTGGTGAGTGTTAGTTCAGAGCCATCAAGAACCGTTTTGGTTGCAAGTATCAGAGAACTAAGTCGTTTTTTGTGAATTTCGGGGCATTGATTCTCAATCGTTTGCTGTAGAATTTGAATGTCGCGCATCGTTAGGGCTCCCTATTAAATCCATTTGTTCAGGTGTGTTTTTGGCGAAATTCATTAGATCAGAATGAGCGATGTGCGTCTACTCATTGTTTTATATAGAAATTATGAGGGGATTCGTAAGGATCAGAACAAGCCGTTACCACACAGCCTTGTCCTGGCCCAACTAAGTTGCCCTTACCACTGACTTCGAACTCAGCTTGACCTTTAAGCCCAATCACCACTTGCGAATACTGGTGCTCGTGACAATCCATATGAGATGGCAGAGTCACGATCTCAGCAGGGCGAGGAGCGACTAAGCCTAGCGGTGAAAGATCGAGATTGGGCATGATAGGTAGTTTTGGCATGTCAAAGCAGTTTTGATAATTACGGATCGGGAATAATACTCTGATTTTAGCTCAAGATGAATTTGTAAATGATCATGAGAGTCATTTAGCACAAGGGATCGTCGTTAGATTAGTGTTGCGATCATCGTGATCATGCCTCCGGAAAGATGATCAAGAGCACATAAACTACGGAGAATGTAAAACCAACTTTACTAAGCACCAAAATGATGATGCCAGAACAATCCATTGGTTATTTCAATCCTCGTACCGATTGACTTTCTTGAGTGATTGAGGGAAATCCCCCCTTTTGTAAACGTGGAGCAAAGAGTAGATTTGTCGGCAGAGTAGTAAGTCACTCTGGGTATCTCACTGATACCTCAGATTAATTTTCATGGCCCTCGTGAGTTAATCTGAAATCTTCTACACGTCGACAAGAAAATCTTGTCTTTAGCCAGCCCGTCTTCAGGCTGGCTTTTTTTTGGTTCATCGCGGATTAGCGGGAACTTAAAACAAAAACGGTAGTAAGTGATATGGTTTAGTCGCCAAACAAAAATCATACACAAACTACCGTTTCCATGCCGAATCATACTTTCCTATCTTCATTCTGGGAAGGCTTTCAAATAGTAAAGTCTCACCAGACAGCAACACTTATTACCCTTACTCTTAAACCTAACTCTGAAGCTAAATGCCTCTGTGGTCTTGAAGACGAAGCTATCCATGAGTATCAATGGCGTCATGTAAAGGATGCCATGTTACTCGGTGTTCCAGTTGAACTTTCCGTTCAAACTCGAAGGATTAAGTGTCGCGACTGCGGCATAAAAACAGAGTCTCTATCTTGGTTAGAGCCTTATGCTCGCATAACGAAGCGCCTAAAAAGCTATATAGAACAACTATTACCTCTTCTCCCTATTAAGCATATCTCCCAGTTAACGAGCGTTCATTGGCACACAATTAAAGAGATAGATAAACGCCGGCTTAGACAAGTTGTACCGTCAATAAAATGGGAAGACCTAAGGCAACTCGTCATGGACGAGTTCGCCATCTTTAAAGGACATCGATATGCCACGGTCATCGCTGATGCTAAGACTCACCAAGTCATTTGGATAGGATTAGGTCGTAGCCGCAAAGACATACGACCGTTCTTCGAGCAATTAGGCGAGCATGGGATAAATATCGAAGCCGTCGCGATGGACATGAATACGGCTTTCGATCTTGAAGTTCAAGCACACTGTCCGAACGCAAAAATCGTTTACGACTTATTCCATGTTGTCGCTAAGTTCGGTCGCGAGGTGATGGATAGAGTTAGAGTCGACCAAGCCAACAAACTTAAGCAAGACAAAAAAGCGAGGCAATGGGTGAAGCGTTCACGCTGGGTACTGCTGAAAAATAGAGGCAACTTAAATACACGCCAAGAAAGCTATCTTACTGAAATATTGAATATCAATAAGGACTTAATGACCACTTATATACTCGGAGCTCAACTCAAAGAGCTTTGGTATTGTGAATCAGAAGGGCGCGCTAAGGAGCTCTGGGACGCGTGGTGGGAACAAGTGCAAGAGAGTGGGATTAAGCCATTAAAAGAGTTCGCACGAAAACTCAGACCATATCTTCACGGGGTTATCGCATCGGCAAGTTATCCGTTAAATACCTGCACGCTTGAAGGGATAAACAACAAGATAAAGCTAATCAAGCGAATGGGGTATGGTTATCGAGATACTGACTACTTCTTCTTGAAGATAAAAGCGGCTTTCCCCGGAAAGCCGCGATGAACCTTTTTTTTGTCCTATGTGCAGTGGTGGATCAATTCGTCATATCCAAATGCTCGCAGATATCCTTTACCTTGATCATTCTTCCCTTGCTCTCCGTTTAAGCAACGTTCATTAATTGCAATACAGCGTTATAAGAAACTGATATTATTAACTTAGTTCCGAAACTGAGATGATATTTTGTCGAAAACACTTAACTCCATACAACGCTCTCTGTTTGAACAGTTGCCGGGCTGCTGGGGGTGCAAAGATACGGACTCTGTCTTTGTTTATGCTAACCAAGCCTACAATCGACTGATTGGTTTGCCCGACAATCAAAGCAGCGCAGGTTTGACCGATTTTGATATGCCAAGCCAAACAACGGAATGTGCGCAAGACTTCAGAGCGCAAGATAAGTACGTGATGGAAACACGTAAGACTTTAAAAATTCTAGATATTCACCCTTATCCAGATGGCCGTTGGCACGCTCACATCTTCACCAAAACGCCTTGGTTCGATGATGATGGTAAAGTGCAGGGAACAATATTCTATGGTCAAGAGCTCACCGATACTGCCATTTTGGAGGTAGGTCACTGGGTTTGCCAAGCAACCAGTGCCAAAACATGTGATGGTTCGATTGCGGGTTCAGAGCCTCGTCAGTCAAAACTCAATAAAAAACTCACAGCACGCGAATCTGAAGTACTATTTTTGCTGCTGTTTGGCAAAAAGCCTCAGTACATTGCACAGACCCTGACGATTTCGATCAAAACCGTCGAGGGGCACGTGGCGCGGCTTAAACAAAAATTCGATGCCAAAAGTAAGAGCCAACTGATTGAATTTGCACTGGACTCAGGTCTTGGCTCGGTGATCCCGGAAAGCCTGCTCAATCGGCAGATTTCTGTGGTGCTACACAGTGAAGTAACGACGACCCGTTAATATCAATCGTCATAAATAGCTGCTCACCCTAACTCGACAAGAGCGACAAAAAAACACCGCGCCAACCCTTTAAGAGTACAGCGCGGTGTTTTTGGTAAACTCGGAACGCCTGACTACGGCGCAAGTCGATCGATATCCCAACGGTTATCTTGGCGAGAGAACAAGAAACGGTCATGCAGACGATGTTCACCACCTTGCCAAAACTCAATGCTGTCCACTCGAACACGGAAGCCTCCCCAGAAGCTCGGTACTGGAATCTCACCTTTCGCAAATTTCTGTTTAAGCTCTAAGTACTTGCCTTCCAAGATACCACGCGCAGAAATTCGGCTGCTCTGCTTACTTGCGATTGCCGCCAGTTGGCTCTCTTTTGGACGAGAAGAGAAGTACTTCATGTTCTCCACTGCGCTTAGCTTCTCTGCAGTACCAGTAATGTGTACTTGGCGCTCTAGTGGGTGCCACGGGAAGTGCAAGCTGATCTTGCTATTGTGCTCTAGCTGCTGCGCTTTACGGCTACCAAGGTTTGTGTAGAAAACGAAACCTTGTTGATCAACATTCTTAAGCAACACAATGCGCTGAAAAGGTTGGCCGTCCTTATCGACTGTTGCCACTGTCATCGCAGTTGGGTCGGTAAGTTTGGCTTCAATAGCCTGCTCAAGCCAAAGATTAAATTGGTCAATCGGATCAGCCGCTAAGTCTTTGCGTCTCAATCCACCCTGAGCATATTCACGGCGAATATCTTTCAGTTCCATTTCGTTGCTCCTTTTCATTTTTTTGTGATTCTGCGCTTTCGCATAACGAAATACAAGCCTGTGGTAGCCGATTGTACTATCTCTTGGATTCGGTGTTACCAAGATCTCGGTACTTAGATTGCCATGTTGTTAATCTATATACACTTTCAACCAGATCTGAGTTCACTTTGGCCTTCAAAATATCCCGTTTTTTCACCCCTTTTGTTATCGCTTCACTGTCATTGGGTGCAGCGGGGTTTGCCGCCACCCATTTATTGGCAGAGCAATTTCAGCAACGTCTGGTTGGTGAACAGCTGCAAGAAGCCGCCAACAAGGCCAGTCTTCAACTCGATTCTGAGATCGCAAAATTCAAGCAAGTTCCCGCGATCCTAAGTCATGACCCTCGAATCCTTGGGTATTTTTCAAGACAAACGTCAGCTCAACAACTCAACCTGTTATTGGAAGAGTGGGCTAACCAGAGCTTAGCCGATACCATCTACATTCACGACGATAGCGGTACCGTAGTCGCATCGAGCAACTACCAGGATCCAAAAACCTTTGTCGGTGAGAACTTTGCGTTTCGCCCCTATTTCAGCCAGGCGATCAACGGTTTGAACTCCCAATACGTTGGACTTGGCGCGAGATCGAATGTGCGCGGCTACTTTCTCTCCTCTCCCTTGTACATAAAACAAGAGATTGTGGGCGTGTTAACAGTAAAAGTGAGCCTAGAAAACATCGAGGAGATTCTTACCAGTGACGGATTCGACATTGTCGTACTCGACAACAACCAAGTGGTGTTCTTATCAAGCCAGCCGCATTGGCTCTATCACTCCCTGCAACCACTTACCCCGATTCAGCAACAGCAAATTGCCGAGCAGCGTCAGTATGGATTAGACAAAATCACGTTGATTGATGACTTCCTCGATTTACCACAAGCCAATATTGCTTTGCCAAATGAAAAACTCAGTCGGATGGGCACATTTAACATCTACCCGGCAGCAGCCAGTAGTCAGCAATATCAAGTCATCGCACTGAAGGAACGCGACACAGAGATGAAAAAAGTCATGCAGATCGACGCGATATTCTTAGTGATATATAGCTTAGTGCTGCTGATCGCTTGGTCGTGGCGCCAAACCTACAAAGCAAAAGTGGCACTGACAACGCTCAACCATAAGCTCGAAGAGACGGTGAATAAGCGTACCCTTTACTTACAACAATCAAACCAACAGCTACAGCAAACCATACACCAATACCAAGAGTCGCAAAGTAAGCTCAAGCAGACAGAACAAGAACTGACTCAAGCGGCTAAACTTGCGGTCTTAGGCGAACTCTCAGCGAGCATTAACCACGAGATAAATCAACCACTGGCCGCCTTGAGAACTTACAGCGAAAATAGTCTCAAGCTGCTTGAAATGGGGCGTAATGATATGGTGAAAAGTAACTTAGAAAAGATGCTGACGCTTAATCTATCCATCACCGACATCATCGCACGCTTAAAAGTCTTCACCCGTAAGGTTACCAAGCAAGAACATCACACCGCCAACCTTCACCAAGCAGTCAACAATGCCACGGGAATCTTAAGCGCGCTCCTTATCAAGCACGGTATTACACTGAGAATGGCCTCGATCAGTGACGATATTCAGATTGCGATTCATCCGACCGAGTTGGAGCAAGTGCTAGTGAATTTAATCCATAACGCCGCCCAAGCACTGCATCAACAACCTAGCCCTCAGATCGGCCTAGATTGGCGGCTAGAACCGGAAACCTGTGTCCTTGATATTTGGGACAATGGCGTCGGACTACCAGAATCAAAGCTATCTCAACTCTTTGATCCCTTCTTCACCACTAAACCAGAAGGGCTCGGCCTCGGTCTATCGATCTCAAAGCGGATTATTGAAGCGTATCACGGCACCATCACTGCGACACCGCGCAAGCCTTGTGGCATGGTATTCTCACTAACAATTCCCTTGCACAACGCATGCAATAAAACCTCAAGCACTGATTAGTCGTGCTGATGACAATAACTCATAACAAGGAATGTCGCTTTGACAACCATGCCTGCACTCTATTTTATTGACGACGAACCCGCGATTCGTGATTCGGTAGAACAAGCAATGCTCATTGAAGGTATTGAGATTTGCTGTTTCCCTAACGCTGTAGAAGCACTAAAACAGATCCCACTAACCCAAGCGGGTGTCGTCATCACCGACATACATATGCCGGTGATGGACGGTATTCAATTCACTGAGCAACTTTTAAAACACAACCCTCGTTTTCAAGTGATTGTATTAACGGGGCACGGCGACGTACAAACCGCGGTGACCGCGATGAAGGTAGGAGCATGTGACTTTCTTGAAAAACCATTCGTTGTTGATGCTCTAATGGCTGCAATTCATAAAGCCGCAGATAAGCTCGCTCTGGTTGAAGAGAATAATCTCCTGCGCAAAGAGCTCGCAATGCAAACGCATGTAGGCCCAAAACTCATTGGGCAATCTCCATCAATGGTGACGCTAAGACGTGAGTTGATCACACTCGACATCAACAAAGATCCGATCATCATTATCAAAGGCGAGATAGGAACGGGGAAACGCATAACCGCACAATACACTCACGATTTACACAGCCATCAAAGAGGCGAGCTCTACCCTATCGCCGCGTTCAACCTACCAAAGTCAGACCAAGAAACATTTTGCGAATTTCTCAAACAGCTGTGTGTCAAACATCGCGGAGGAACTCTCTATATCCATGAAACAGAAGTATTACTGTCTCAGCAATGGGAGTGGTTTAAGCAAGTAAAATCAACGCTGCTTCATGAAAATGAGTGCAATTCAAATGCAACTTGTATCATTATCGCATCCACCGCAGTACCCGCTACAATAAAGGGAGAGTTTCGTCAGTTTGAGCTGCTACCACTGACAGAAAGGCCGGAGGATATCGGTTCACTGTTTAAACATTTCGCGCGAGGTGCGGCTAGTCGATATCAATTACCGCCCCCTATCATCACCAAACAGGATGTTGAGCGGTTGATTGCTAAGCCTTGGCCTGAGAATTTGCGTCAACTACGCCAAGAAGCGGAGCTTAGAGTACTCACTCAAGCAAAGCCGCCAGAGGAGCTAGATCAAGATAACTGCAGCCCAAACGAAGAGAAAGCTAATACGACGATCAAACAGCTCTCACTCAGCGAACGAACCGATAACTTTGAACAGATTATCTTAATAGAAGCCCTACATCGCCACCAGGGTATGCTTAAAGAGGTTCAACAAGAGTTACAAGTTTCTCGGAAAACGCTGTATGACAAATTACGTAAACACCAACTAGATAAAACGGATTTCAAAAACCGATAAGTAATGAAACATATATAAATACAACGCTTTATGGGAACAAGATCTTAACATTTCTTAAAACTAAGAATACACTCAATAGGCTTGCACTAAATTTCGCAGACAAGGATTGTTATGAGCCAAAAAAGTTACAACAAGCTGAACGATACTGAACTTGAGTATGTCGATGATAAAACAGCCGCACTGTTACTCAATACACCAACCAGCGCGCGCATCATGCTGTGGGTTATCGTTCTGTTCTTTGTTGCTGCGATTGGATGGGCTTCTTGGGCAGAAGTCGACAAAGTCACGGTCGGCCAAGGCAAAGTAATCCCCTCTTCTCAAATTCAAGTCGTACAAAACCTTGAAGGTGGCTTGGTTAAAGAGATCCTTGTCAAAGAAGGCCAACAGGTACAAAAAGGACAGCAACTGCTTCTTATCGATGATACCCGTTTTCGTTCCGACTTTCGTGAACGAGAGCAACAAGTGGCTAACCTCACAGCAAGTGTGCTAATGCTTTCGGCGTCTCTCACCAGTGTTGTCATCGATGAAGACTTCTCTGTCGACAACTGGAAAAAGAGCGTCACACTCAACTACGGTAAGCTGGCGTTCCCACCACAGTTTATTGAAAGACAACCTGACTTAATCCAACGCCAAAGAGCCGAGTACCGCCAAGATCTCAATAACTTGCGTAACCAACTCTCCGTTTTTGAGCAACAAGTCGAGCAAAAGCAGCAAGACTTAGTCGAGGTTAGAGCTCGTGTCGCTAACCTACGCCAAAGCTACAACTTTGCACGCAAAGAGTTGGATATCACCAAACCGCTTGCTGATGAGGGTGTGGTACCGCGTATCGAACTTCTTAAACTGCAACGACAAGTAAATGATACCCGTCGAGAGCTAACCTCTAGCGAGCTTAAAATCCCTGTGCTGCGCTCAGCTATTAAAGAGTCTATGCTCAGCCGCGTCGACGCAGCACTTAAATTCCGTTCAGAGCAGCAAGAGAAGCTTAACCAAGCGCAAGATAAACTCTCTGCCCTCACCGAGTCCGCCGTTGGTTTGGAAGACCGAGTCAATCGGACAGTGGTTATCTCCCCGGTGACAGGCACCGTTAAGACTTTAGGTATTAATACTGTTGGCGGTGTTATTCAACCAGGTATGGATATAGTAGAGATTGTCCCAACCGAAGATTCACTGCTTGTAGAAGCTAAGATTGCACCGCAAGACATCGCCTTTTTACGCCCAGAACTGCCAGCCATCGTTAAGTTCAGTGCGTATGACTTCACTAAATATGGCGGTCTTGAAGGCGTGCTAGAACACATCAGTGCAGATACGACTCAGGATGAAGAGGGCAACAGTTTTTACATCGTACGTGTGCGTACTGAGAAATACAGCTTTGGACACAACGAAGAGCTGCCGATTATTCCTGGCATGACAGCATCGGTTGACATCATTACAGGTAAACGCACTGTTCTAGATTACATGTTGAAGCCAATACTTAGCGCTCAAAACAATGCATTAAAAGAGTAAGGGTTTGATGTTTTTCCCTCTCTACGCAGATGACTGCCAATGTAAAAAGGCTGTTCACTAATGAAAATTCGTTCCGCAATTGCGTTGTTCGCATTGAGTGTGTCCTGTGCATCATTTGCGTTAAACACCACTGAGCAGCGCTGGGTGAGTGCGGTATCGGAAACCTATGGGCAAAGGGCCGCTATGCGAGTCAAGACATGGCGGTCTAATATTGCTCAGTTCGCCACACAAAGTGAGACACAAAAACTGGAATCGGTAAATCGATTCTTCAACCAGCTCTACTTTGTCGACGATATCGTGCTTTGGGGTCAAAAAGATTACTGGGCTACGCCACTCGAATTTCTAGGAAGTAATGCAGGCGACTGTGAGGACTTCACCATCGCTAAATACTTCTCGCTATTGGAGCTCGGTGTTCCCGACAAAAAGTTAAGACTGGTCTACGTAAAAGCGTTGGAGCTGAATCAGTTTCACATGGTACTTGCCTACTACTCCACGCCCAGCGCAGAACCCGTCATTTTGGATAACTTGAATCCAGAAATTAAACGAGCGTCAACTCGTCGAGACTTGCTGCCGATATACAGCTTTAACGGTAAAAACCTATGGCTAATGAAGTCTTCAGCAGGAAACGGACAACTTGCAGGTAAATCATCCAGATTGAGCTTGTGGAACGATCTTCGTTCACGCAAGCGCTCTCTAAAATTAAACAAACCCATTATCAATTACGATGAGTAGGTACAATGACTTTATATAAACAGCTTGTAGTCGGGATGGTAGCGGTCTTTATATTACTGATGACGTCAGTATTTATGATCGAATTTAATACCACTCGAGGTCACCTAGAAGCGCAACAGCGTTCAGAGGTAAGTAATACCATCAATACCGTTGGTTTAGCACTAGCTCCTTATCTTGAGGACAAAGACCCAATCGCGGTTGAGTCGGTCATCAATGCATTGTTTGATGGCAGCTCCTATTCTGTTGTGAGACTCATCTTCCTCGATAGTGGTGACGACATCCTGCGTTCATATCCAGTAAAACCAAGCAATGTACCTAGCTGGTTTACTTCGCTCAATCTGTTTGAACCGATTCATGACCGCCGTGTTATCACCAGCGGTTGGATGCAGTTGGCGGAAGTGGAAATTGTCAGCCACCCAGGTCCTGCCTATGCTCAACTTTGGCAATCTTTTACTCGCTTGGCGACTGTCTTTGCTCTTATTTTTGTCATTGGCTTATTGGCTATTTCATGGATCGTAAAACGATCGCTGAAACCGTTGGATTTGATCATCGCCAAAATGAACCAGATAGCGCAAAACCAGTTTGGCGAACCACTTGAACGGCCACAAACAAAAGATCTGATCTTAGTCGTAGACGGTATCAACCATATGTCGGCGCAAGTTGAACAAGCTTTTAAAAATCAAGCTCAAGAAGCTCAGCGCCTGCGTGAACGTGCCTACATTGACCCAGTATCACAACTGGGTAACCGTGCGTACTACATGTCTCAACTTAATCAATGGTTGGCGGAATCTAGCGTTGGTGGCTTGGCTGTTTTGCAAGCCCAATTCATTGCTGACGAGTACGATGATAAGGGTTATCAAGAGGGCGATGCATTGGTCCACGAACTCGCCGAGCACTTACAATCTTCTATTTCGTCACCAGATCTTACTATTGCTCGAATTTCAAAAGATGAGTTTGGCTTTATCTTGCCGAACATTGATGAAAGCGAACTTAAACTCATCGCAGACAGTATCGTTAACTGTGTCCAAGGGCTAGGTTCCGATCCAACAGGAACCGCCCGCGCGAACATCTCACTCGGCGTCACTCATAGTAGCCAAAACAAAACCAGTACAGAGATCATGTCGCTGGTGGACAACGCACTCTCTGTCGCAAAAGCGAACCGTGAAATGGCTTACGGCTACATCACTGCCGATGATCATGGCGCTGTGATGGGCAAACAGCAGTGGCGCACACTGGTTGAAGAAGCAATCATTAATGATCTCTTCACTTTCCGCCTGCAAGCGGCGAATAACAGTTTCGGCAAGACCTTTCACCAAGAGGTGTTCTCTGCAATTGAAAAAGATGGGGTTCGATACAGCGCGGCTCAATACCTATTCGCGCTTGAACAGCTCGGCGCAAGCCACGAGCTCGATCAGTACGTAATCGAGAAAATGATTGAGAAGATACATGCTAAAGAGATCACAACCCCTGTAGCGATCAACATCTCCGCAAGCAGTATCTCTGAGCCAAGCTTCATCCGTTGGGTCGGTGAGACACTAAGCAAGAACGCAACTATCTGTCACATGCTTCATTTTGAAATCCCTGAGAACTGCTTCGTCAACGAGCCGCACTACACAGCCCTACTGTGTACCGCGATACGTAATACCAACGCAGTATTTGGTGTCGACAATTACGGTCGCAACTTCCAGTCTCTGGAGTACATCAATGAGTTCAGGCCTGGTTACGTTAAGTTGGATTATCTCTACACTCACAATTTGGATGACGAGAAACAGAAATTCACCTTAACGTCGATCTCTAGAACGGCGCATAACTTAGGGATCACCACCATCGCCTCACGTATCGAGACTCAAACGCAGCTTGATACATTGTCAGATAACTACGTTGAAGTTTTCCAAGGCTTCATCGTCGATAAGTAGTAAGGTGGTTATTTAATGCAAGATCCATTACTAAATTCGCTGATATACGTCAGCCGATACTACGGTCTAGCAAACTCTCCAGAGGCGCTCATCAATGGGCTGCCTCTTGCGGATGGTAAACTTACCCCTTTTTTATTTCCTCGATCAGCAGAGCGTGCAGGGTTAGTCGCCAAGGAGAATCGCTCCAACCTTGAGAGTATCCCAGAGTTGATTCTACCTGCGGTACTGCTACTCAAGCAGGGGGAAGCGTGTGTTCTAAACCGAATTGACTTTCAGAAACAAGAAGCCGAGATCATCACCGCGGAAAGTGGCATGGTGCCGATTCTCATTCCTTTGGATGAGCTAAAAGAACAGTTTATAGGACGCTACTTCTTAGTAAAAAAACAGTTCCGTTACGACGAACGCTCACCTGAGATTCTAAAGACACGTCACGGTCATTGGTTTTGGGGCACGATCTGGGAGTCGAAGAAAATCTACCGTGATGTGTTGATCGCCTCGATTCTGATCAACCTGTTCGCGATTGCGGCACCTATGTTCACACGCTTGGTTTACGACAAAGTGGTTCCGAACCTCGCCTTTGAGACGCTCTGGGTATTGGCGAGTGGTATCTTTGTCGTCTTCACTTTCGACCTACTGCTCAAATTAATGCGCAGCTACTTCATCGACATTGCCGGTAAAAAATCTGACATTCTTATCTCTTCAAAACTGTTTAGCAAGGTTCTGGGGATTCGTATGGAAGCGAAACCGGCTTCAGTTGGCGCTTTCGCAAAGAACTTACAAGAGTTTGAATCGATTCGAGAGTTTTTCACTTCCGCGACAATTGGCTCTTTGATAGATCTTCCTTTTGCAATTCTGTTCCTGACTCTGATTTGGCTAATGGCTGGAGATCTGGTGTATGTACCGATTGTCGGTGTCGTGATTCTGGTTGTCTATGCCATCATCATTCAAGGGCCTTTACGCCGCACTATCGAAGAAGGCTCACGTCTTGCTTCACAAAAGTATGCAAACCTTATCGAAAGCTTAGCAGGTCTAGAAACGGTTAAACTCTTCAGTGCGCAAAGTCAGTTTCAATTCCGTTGGGAAGAAGCCGTTGCTCACATGGCGAACTGGAATATTAAGAGTCGAAGAATTACCGATAGTATTCAGAATACAGCTGGGTTCGTTCAACAAAGTACTAACGTGGGAATGATCATCTTTGGTGTGTACTTGATTGCCGAAGGCGATCTTACTATGGGTGGTTTGATTGCAGCGACGATGCTGAGTGGCCGTGCGATTGGCCCGTTAGTCCAGCTTTCGATTCTTTCCACTCGTTACAACCAAGCGAAGTCATCGATGAAGTTGATCGAACAAGTCATGGCTATGCCTGACGAACAGGAAGAAGGTAAACGCTATATCCATCGCCCAATTATTCAAGGCCATATTGCTCTAGATAAAGTGACCTTCCACTACCCTGATTCTCCAATCGCATCTGTGCGCGATCTGAGTTTAACCATTTCGCCGGGAGAGAAAGTTGCCATCATAGGTCGCATTGGTTCAGGTAAGACAACACTAGAGCGTCTGATTATGGGGCTGTACAAGCCTACAGAGGGCCACGTGCGCATCGATGATACAGATATCGACCAGTTACACCACGTCGACATACGTCGCAATATAGGCTGCGTTCCCCAAGACAGCAACCTCTTCTATGGCTCTATTCGTGACAATATCACGCTAGGTCGACCATTAGTGGATGATCGTGATGTGATGGACGCTGCCAACCGAGCAGGTGTCACTAACTTTACTCAACAAGATCCTGCTGGTTTAGAACGTCAGGTCGGTGAAGGTGGCGGATTGCTATCAGGGGGACAACGTCAAGCGGTGGCTATCGCTCGTGCTTTCCTAGGCCGTCCTCCCGTGCTGCTCATGGATGAACCAACCAGCGCGATGGATAACCGTTCTGAAATGCACATCAAACACCAACTCAATCAGTTGCTACCGAGTGAGACACTTATCCTTATCACTCACAAGACGTCGATGCTAGATGTTGTAGACCGTGTGATTGTAATGGAGAAAGGGTGCATCATTGCTGATGGACCAAAAGCCAAAGTACTGTCTGACCTGAAACAAGGGAAAGTGAGAGCAGTTAGCTAATACCAATCGTAGTAAATAATTGCTCACCCTAGCTTGTTAAAAGGAGCCATTGGCTCCTTTTTTTATTCTTATTGTTCTTTGATTAGAGGAAATGAATGACGCAACTACAACTGCTCGCCAATATCTTCTTTTTCCATCTTGAACGAACATTGAATCTCGTATTGGTTGAACGAGAACACACTGCCACCATGAGTACGCTTAGTCGTGACAGTTTCGTCTCCATATTGAATCGTCACACGGGTGTAGACTTTTTCGTGCGCCTCGACAGTACATTCTTCAAGTAGCGTATCAAATTCAGCTTCAAGACTATCAATCTGCTGTTTGGTAGATTCGAGCGATTGACTGTTGCGCTCTTTCATCGATTCAATATGCTGCGCCTCTTCGTCCGTCCGCTCCGCTTTAGGTCGCTTTTTGAATTCCAACTCCTGACGAATCACATCCATTGTTTTCTCTTGAGCCGCTTTATAAACGTCTCTCAACTCCCCTATCTTCTGCTTATAGCTGTCATAGCGAGCAAAACAATGAACCTTGGTTGCAGTATCGCCCTCAACGCCAAGGAAGACACACTCGACCTTGCCACCGACTTTGGCTTCTCCGCCACTCAATGTGCCGTGCTTCTTCACTCCATCAACGATAATCAAGTCACGACCGCAGCGTATTTCATTACTCATGCTGTGTACTGTTAGCCTAATATCGGTACCAGCTTGCAGCTCTGAGTACTGGGCGTAGCTCGCTTCAATGGCTCCTTTGGTTAACACTTTACAGCTTTTGCACTCACCCTCCTTAACCGTGTGACCAATGATACCTTTGGCGACTTTAATATCACCTTGCGCTTGCACTTCAGCGGATTCAATAAATCCCCCTACCGTGACACTCCCTGTCGCCTTCACTACCATTCCAGGATCGATATTGCCTGAGACAAAAACATTACCTTTAAACTTAATGTGCCCTGTCGCAACACTAACGTTATTTAGACATAGCGCCTCATCCACTTCAATGGTGCGCTCTTTGATGAGTGGCAACCCTGAACAGCTAGCGACCAGCAGATTTGGATCGTCTGAGGAGATTGTGGTTCCTTTACCGGGTTTAAGCAGGCTATCTTTACCAGGAAGCGGAGGAAGGAGTTTTCCTAAAACAGTAAAACCAGCAGTCCCTTTGGTTGCAGGCGTTCGCCTCATCACAGGATCATTTTCTCCAACTGTAATGGTTGCGCCCAAGTCCCGCATATCAATTTTTCCAGACTCTTTACTACGTGGCTTAAGGACTTGATGTGTAATGTCAGGGACGAGTGCTTCGAATTTGGCGTCTTTCCCTTTAATGGGTTGTTTGCCTTGAGCAACAGCCTGGGTAAACTTCTCTCCCGGTTTAAGTTTATTGCTCATCACTAGCACCTTTTTCAGCGCTAGCTTATTTATGCCTTTAGTCACATGAGCCTGGGCAAGTGCATGTACAATCTCAGCACCTCTTAGCCCTCTTCCGGCATAAGCACCAGTGACGGTAATACTGGCAAGCATCTCATCGTCAGACAACTCGACAACCATGCTTGCATTGCGTACTTCAGCAACAGCCACGCCTTCGTATGCTTCGCCTTTACCCTCTTTTGCTGAATTGACAAAGCGAATGACTTCATCTTCTAAACAATAAAATTGACTCGCATCCAATTTATCCAATGATGCCGGAAACTCTTTTTGGTCAAAATTGCTGTCGACGACAAAACCAGATTGCAAACGAGCAATCACCTCTTTTCCATCATCAGACAATGTAACTATGTTGTCCCACATACGACTGCCACTTCCTTAGCAAAACAGTATGATTTCAGTTTATAGAAGATACTGTTTTGTGAACATATTCCTTATTCAATAACAAGGGATAAGTCACTTTACTGGGCATTTTCTCAGTAATGAGCTACTACACATCAAGTAGCAACTTGTTGACTTAAAGCACTAAATTGTCCCGGACGAGATCGTCAAAACCCAATTATGTGCTGGCATACAGGATATTCTCCCTATTGTTCAACACATCCAATTTCAGTGTCGCTAGTACAATTTTCGAAAATTTCAAATGGCTAACAGAAGATAAGAGAACAATGAGTACACTTAGAGGAAGTGACTTTACAGTGTAAATTGAGTTGTCATTCACTTTACACTGTAAATCGGTAATTGAGGTGGTTTAAGTTGAGGCGCTATTTACACTGTAAACTGGAGAGCAGCAATCCAAGATCGCGACGAACGGCTGACTCAGTTTGCTTGCGACCGGCAAGATTGGCTAACTCACTGCACTCTGTCCAAGTTCTTTTCTGAACAACTTTCCAAAGCAGTAAATCACTCGTTCGGTCTAACTGCACTTTATCCAAGCTATAGATCAAATTCTCTAGCATGAAACCAATGCTATCAAAGCTATTCCCACCATCGACGTAATAACCAAGCAGAGGATTAATATCCGCAACAACATTGGGGCGCGGTTGAGAGGATATCAGCGAGCGTACAATCGCTAGCTCAAGTGATCTGTATGTCGTAGATAACAGATAGCGAAGGCTGGAATTAAAATAAAGATTCCCTTCTTCAACCCAATGACGACTTTGTTCGTGCAAAGCACGGCACATGAGTAATGAATGACAGCCACTTGATTGATCTCTTTGGTGCCCAAGATGCAAAGGGACAAAATCGTTACTCGTCCAGAAATCGACAAGCTCACTGGTTGCGCCGAAGCTTGTTGCTATGTAATCGAAGTGACGGTTTGCTTCGACCAAGAGGCCAATCATTCTACGTCCTAATCCTCGCCCTTGGATATCAGGATGAACCGCAATTCTCATCACTCGAAGACATTTTTGAGCCGCCGCTTTATCAAGACCTAAATGGTTGGCTAGCAGTGTTGGAGTAAGATGACCGCGAGGCCGACGCTTGCCAAGCTGAACATCTTGAATGAGTTCATGTGACAATCCGCCCTCTTCAGCCGTTAGAATGCACCCCAAGCAATCTTGGTCTGAAAACAGCGCATACAGTGACATTTGAGGGTTGTCTAGAAGTTGAGTCAAGTCATTGGGCGACGTTTGATAATGAGCACTGACCAACAACCCAAAACAGTGAGCTAGAATTTTGGGATTGCTGAGTAACGTTTGTTTGTCAAACTGATGCCAAGACAACCCATCAAGTTCAACATCCTTTGGTAGAGCCTCAATGTCAGAATCCAACAAGAAGGTATCAAATAACCAACTTTCTAAAGGATCGTTCTCATTCCAACGTATTGGTTGTTCAAGTTTAAACGAGCGCCAATTAGGGCGATGCTCAGACAACCATTTTTCAAACTTGATGCCAAAGCCGCGTCCACTTCCCTCATATCCGTGAACCGTGGTTGAGAAAACCATGCGATGATAGCTTTCAACCATACGCTTCAACATGGGTATCGGAATTGCTGCAGCTTCATCGACAAGCAACAGGTCGCAAGCAGGCTGCGTTCTGAGTAATTCATCTGGAGCAACAAAGACAATTTTGCTTTGTTCATGAACGAGCGTATGTCGATTCTCCATTGAAGAGTTAGGAAGCAGTTTCTGCGCATGGTCAAACAAAGGCTGTATCGCTTTGACGTTAGGTGCAGTGACTAAAATCGTTACAGATTTTTTAGCCTTAATAATATTGGCCGATGCGATACCTAACGCGGAGCTTTTACCACGGCCACGGTCGGCGGTTAAAACAAGTGGGCGCTTGCGATGACCAAACATCACTTTTTCAATCGCTTCTATCGCGAGCTTTTGTTGCTCATACTTATCAAAACCATTTGGTGTGACAATCATTTCAGGTAGCGCTGGCATTTCAGAATCTTGTGACAGCGCACTTTGCGATAAACAGATCAGCTTATCCAACTGACGTGTCAGCCAAACTTGCGATAAAGTAGTTTCGTGGTTTGCTGGTGGGATGACAAATAACACCCCTCCCCCGACTAACGCACCTAACGCTGCGGTAAAACTATTAGCATCAAATCCAGATCTAAAATCACAAATCAGTACTTGGCACTCTTGCCCTAATAGTTGTTGACCTTTATTAAAGGCGATATTTTTTGCGCCGGGTACACTAAGTTCACCCAAAACAAAAGCGATGGGACAGTCAAAATGAAACAGATAAGATTCAAGCTGTTGAGATTGCCATGCTGGATCGCCTTCAAGTAGAACACCATAGCGGTGGTTATTATTTAGGGCTACTGTGGAAAGTTGAGTTAAGAAAGGGAGAGTCGTCATAAATTGCGTCCAAATTCATCTAAACACAGTTTATCACAGGTAAAGAAAAAGCCGCATCAAGCGGCTTTTAATCGGTAAGTGAGGAGCTTAGTTCAGCTTAGATTGAACAAAAGAGAGAATTTCTTCCATAGTCGCATCATCAATCTTTTTAAGATTCAATGCGAGGTTGGAACCTTTACGGCTGTAAGAAGCACGACCTTTAACAAGCTCAACCTTTGGCGTCGCCTTTTTGTTTGGTGCAGGAGCAAGTTCAGAAATCCAGTTTTCTAGTGTTTCTGTCACGTCTTTGGTTAGACGAGTAACACCTTGAGCCTCGCTACGCTGCCAAACAAAACCATCTGTCGCATCGCATTTGGCTAGTAAGTTTTTTTTCTGCTCTTCATTAAGAGCGCCAAATTGCTTGTGCAGTTTAACGATTGTTGGACGGCCTAAATCGCTCACATTTGGGTATGCTTGTAGCAGCTCCAACGGAAGTGATGCTGCCTTTAAAGCACCGCTCACCAATGCTTCACTACACTGAAACATTTTCGCTAACGCTTTTTGATCTTCAGCTTCGCCTTTATCTAACTTCGCTTGCATCTCTTTACCTTTCTCATAAAGAGACAACGGTTTGTGTGCATTAGCCACATCAGAAAGGAACTTAGCATGTTCGCCGTTGATGTTATCGGCGACATAGATAAGAAACTCTTTGTTCGCAAGAATACAAGACATACGGCGACGGCTGCCGTCTAAAACCTCAATCTTGCCATCTTTGTTCTTACGACCAACGGCTGGATATTGTTGGCCACGCTCTTTCAGAGTAGTTAAAACGTCAGAAAGTGCGTGTTCATTTAGGAAAGACTGCTCACGAGCGTTCTCTTCAAATACAACGGTCTGGGTTTCAACTTGCTCAGCAGGAATACGTACTAGCTCAAACGAGACCATCTGTTCGCCGGCAACTGCCAACTCGATAACTTGGGCCTGCTCTTTTGCTGCCGTTTGTGCTTCTTGAGGAGTCGCTACTCGGCGCTTATTCGCCTTACCAAATAGCTTCGCATTTAGATCAGATGTTTTAATTGCCATGTTGATTATCCCTGATTAAGTGAAGGCCAATTGCTATGTAATACTCGCTCTAGTTCAAGCGCACTCTTTTGAACAGCATCTTGAGCGACAGCAAGTGTCTTCTTACCACCTTCAAAATCACTGGTCGTCAAGTCAAAAACCGTGCTGTAAGTATCTGCACAAGTTTCGAATGCACGGCTACGAGGAATGGTTGCCATCATAACTTGGTCATTCAATAAGTAGTTCATCTCTGTTAATACAGAGACCTGCTTCTTATTGTCGTCTTCAAACATTGTTGGCATCAACCGAATGAACTCGAGCCCCTTCCAGTCGTCCGGGAACATTTCGTAAACGGTTGGCAGATGTTGGAAAAAGTTAACCGTTGATGCCCAGTCAAGACGTTTCGCAGCACATGGAATCAATAGCGCGTTAGATGCGTACATAGCATTCCATACTAGGGGGTCAACGTGAGGACCAGTATCAATCATAATCACATCGAAGTCGTCTGCGATTTTGTCAATCAACTTCTCTTTTAATAGACGAACAATATCTAAAGACTGATCTTGAGACAGACTTTGCCAAGCTTCGGCATTGAACATTGCGTCTTCTGGGAATGCAGACACAGTCTTCAAATTTGGATATTGCGTAGGAAGTAAAACGTTCTTATGTAGGAACTCTGAGTCAACTTCTTGCCCTTCAGGAACGTTATCCAACATGATATCAACCGCTGAATAGATGCTGTCATGCTCTGTCCCACTAATTTGTGGGTTCAAAAACAAACGTAAAGAACCCTGTGGGTCAAGGTCGATCAGACAGATGCGGTAACGTTTGTCTAAATTAAGAGATAGACACGCCGCCAAATGCACTGCAGTCATTGATTTACCGGTGCCGCCCTTCTGGTTCTGAACGTTGATGATCCAAGGTTTATTATCTGCGTGTTTCTTACGTTCGTGGAACTTAGCAACACCCGCAGCATCCATTAGCATGTGTGCTTCGGTAAGAGAAATTGAGTAGTGGTTGGCGTTATTTTTTGTAAACTGATGACCTTCAGATTCAAGCTTTGTGATCGCTTCATCCAACTTACGACGAGTCAGACCAGAGCGTGTCTCCATCATCGCCTTAGACATTGGAGGAAAATGCTCATCACTTCGCTCCTCTAAGATGATCTCAATTCGGTCAGCCTGAACTTGTTGAGTCTGTTCGGCTAGCTGATAGAGCTTATCAATCGTTTGTTCTCTTTTCATTGCCAATTTCCGTTATGGTTAACTTAGTTAAGATTGTACAGCAAATAACAATAAATCCAACAAAAACATGAACATTCATTTATGAGTAAAATCACATAAGATTGATGGAATATGCTGTTTTCTATGTTAGGAAATCAGATTAGATAGAAAAAATCCAGAATCAGATGCTAAGGATTAGGTATACATTTAAATTGTTACATTGTCACTGATTTACAATGTAAATGATAAATAGGTCGTTTTTCCTCGGAACGATTGAAATTCAAGCACAAACTACGGTGAATGTGATTTCTACTAAAGCGGTTTATAAGTAGTAAAAAATACAAGTACATTTGACTCGATCGACCATAGACAATTACGAATCAAAAACAAACTAAGACCAGGATGGCGGTATCTACACTTTAGAAACGTTTAAGAATCGGAACGATGATCAAGGTGCATTCTTTTTCATGCTTTCGTAAAATTCCACATTATGAAGCATGATCAAGGGGGATTAACCAAACATTGGATCACCACGAGTTGAATTTGCACAAGATCCATTTACGGAAAAATGATCAAGTGTATATAGCTCCGGAAGCATGAATTTTTAACGCTAAATTACGGAGGAATGTAGATAGACTGGGCTTTGAGCTCAAATGTCATGTTTCTACTCGATAAATCAATCGACACACAATTGAAATTAAAATCCCTTTGACTATCCTGATCATGCTTCCTGTAAGAATATCAAACCAGAATGAGGCCATTTCTTTATACTTCGAGTGTGGAATACGTTTAAACATTCAACAATTATGTCTGAATCGCCTTGAAATAGACCTTTTCATGATCATCGTTCCAGTGAAGATACTCAAATTATCAACCACATTCGATATACTGCGTTTAAAGTTTGCCCTTCACTTGTGGATAAACTGTAGAGTGCTAATGATCATGCTTTCAGAACTAGTATGATCATCGTTACATCTCTTTAGTGATCATTGTTCTGGCATTCACTGATCATGCTTTCAATGTTTCTTTGATCATGTTTTCAGGCTCTATATGATCATGCTTTCAAGCGAAAATTATTTTTACTCCTAAAATTCAATAACTTACAGATTAACTTGTAGCTAGATCATTAGATCACTTAATCAATTAAGATCAGATTAATCAAAAAGATCAGTTATTTAAAAGATAATAAATTCTCTTTATTTATGATCATTTTTTCTTTATTCTTCAGGAACTATAGTGAAATTACGGCCAGTGTGATACGGATCAAAAATGAAACCAGATGAAAAATTACTGATTAAGGCGAGAAGCCACAAAGATGGTCATTTATTTGAGGTATCAGAAAGCGCAGTAGAATGGATAGATCAATACCAACATTTTAAAGGGGTGACCAAGAGTATTGTTGAACTCCTTAATCTTATATCCCTACGTGGCTTTAGCAGTAAAGATGGGTATGTATCCACAACGGAAATCATTGATGCGACAGATGGTCAAGTTACTCGTGCTGCTCTTCAGCAACGACTAAGAGCAGCCGTCAACATTGGTCTATTCAAGCAGATCCCTGTGCGTTTTGAAGAAGGCTTGGCCGGAAAGACCATGCTTCATCGCTTTGTTAATCCAAACCAATTAATTTCTGTACTGGGCGCTACAAGCTTAGTGACTGAAAGCGTTAAACAGAACGAAAAACAGAAACGTTCTAAAGCGTTGGCTCAAACAAAAGTGAATAAACGATTACTGAATGAACATGGCTTAAATACGCCACCAACCATGAAGGATGAAGCGGATCAGTTTATTGTCTCTCCAACGAATTGGGCCGGTATTATCGATCAAGCGTTAGCGCCACCACGTACTCGTAAAAGCTACCAAAAGTCGATGGTTTCGATCTCTGGAACACGCGCTGTGATCGAAACAAGATCATCAAAGAACATCATGACTGTTGATGATCTCATGACGCTTTTTGCCTTGTTTACATTGACCGTGCAGTACCATGATCACCATCAAGATGACTACCATCTTGATGCGAAATTAACACCAAACAAAACCCCGTTATACATTACTGATATTCTTTCTTTGCGTGGTAAGAAGGATAGCGGCCCTGCTCGAGATTCGATTCGCGATAGCATTGATCGTATTGAATTCACTGATTTTCAATTACATGAGCTAACAGGCCGTTGGTTGAGTGAGAATATGCCTGAGGGCTTCAAAAGTGACCGATTCCGCTTTCTAGCGCGCACCATCACGGCATCAGAAGAAGCACCAACAGAAGGCGCTGACGGTGAAATCCGTATTAAACCGAATCTGTACATTCTTGTTTGGGAGCCCTCATTTTACGAAGAGCTGCTTACTCGAGACTATTTCTTCCTGTTTCCACCAGAGATCCTGAAACAGCATACCTTGGTATTCCAGCTCTACTCTTACTTCAGAAGCCGTATGGCACGCCGTCATTCAGATTGCATGTTGCTTAGTGAACTTAACCAAAAACTGGCGAGAAACATCGATTGGCGTCGTTTTTCAATGGACTTGATCCGAGAATTAAGAAAGTTGGGTGAAGTAAGCGATCAAAACGATACTTTCTTAGTCAATTTATGGGGTTACCATCTAACGATCACTTCAATGATCGAAAAAGACAAAACCGTCGACTACCAGGTTGATATTAAATGTAATGTTGAGGAAGTATTGCGTTATTCGCGTGCTCGTACCACCAATGCGGGTAAACGTAATATGGCGCCGACACTGCCAAACCCACTGCGTAACGAAATGGTTTCCAAACAGAAACTGGAAGAGCTGTCGGAGATAATTGATGGTGAGTTTGAGCCTATCCAGCGGAAAGCGCCGTCTCCACGAGGCAAATTGGGTCGTCGAGTGAAGCTGCGCAAACACTCTGTAGAGATCAATGCTGATGAAATTACCATTACTCTCTCCAAGTATACCTCTCCAGAGGCTCTAGAACGCAGTATAACGGCACTTTCAGCTATGACAGGACATTCACACGCCTCGATTAAAGAAGAGTGCTCAGAGCTTGTAGAGAAGCTTGATTGGTTAAGAGTCGCGGAAGAGGTAGTTCCGTACGAAACGTTAAGTCGCACGATTGAGTTGTACAACGATCGAGATACCAACAAACATTTATCGATCGAACGTTTGATCTCAGGTTTGGCTGTAAGACGCAAAGTGTGTAAACAGATCCATGAAGGGCATTTAGACGAAAACGTCTTTTTGGCACTTGATGAAATGGCTATCGGTCACTAGATTCGTGCTTGGCTAGGATTGAGAGTGTTTGGTCAAGGCTGAGTAAACAATGATGTTATGAATCGTTCAATGAAATTAATTGGGCGTTGATGGTAAATCCACCTAACGCTGACAATTCACTGACATTGGCCACGCAGCTACTGGTTACTATTTATCCCGAATAGACAACCTTTTGTCCTTTCTTATGATTAATAGATTGGCTCATATTTTGTTACATCATACTGAATAGATTTTTCGCGAGTTCCATTGGAGCTCGCTTTTTTTTGCTTAAAAATCAGTAGGTAAATTCCCGATCAACGAAATTGATCTTGTTTGATTATCGAAAGCATGATCAAGAGTGAGATCGAAACGCCTGTTAATTACCTTGATCATCTTTCCGTGATCAGTGAGGGTAGGGGGAGTAACCGGCGTGATCACGGTTATGAGGGTGGTGAGTCATGAACTTGATATGAGATTCGATCAATTTTTCCGACTCGCTTTGCCATCGTGGATCTTGTTGTTGGTTGGCAAATTCAAGCGCGAGCACGCACAAATGCTGCATACGTTTAGTGCACCAATCACGAAGCTCCGTTTCAGCTGCTGCGTTGATCGACACTGCCTGAAGTTTGCTGTAGGCAAACATCACAAACTGAAAGGCCTTCTCTGACTGGTCGGTAGTGGATTGCTTGTAGTGGGTATAGACCCGCAAACAACCATCAAGCCAACATGCAATGGCCTTGCTCTGCTTATCATCGATTAACGGCCCCCAGATCGCGTCTGGAGGCGTTAAGATCAGACTCTCAAGTTTACGTACTTGATCATGCTTTCGAGAACGATACCAATTTTCAACGCTCTCTAACCATGCGTCTAGTTCATTCATGCAACACTATCCCAATGTTTTACATAGTGATTTTCAGCAACTTGATTCACTTTATGCTGAATAATGCTACTTCGCTCGCGCACGAGGTCCGCATCTACCGAATAGTTTGGTTCATTTTTTACCAGTTCGCCAAATGGAAGATCGGGATCCGGTACGGCTGAGATCAGCAGCTTGGTGTATGGGTGTTGCGGGTTGGTGAGGATCGATTGAGTTGAGCCCCACTCGACGATCTGCCCTTTGTACATGACGGCGGTCTCTTCAGCGATGTAGTGAGCGGTAGCAAGATCATGAGTAATATAAAGAAAACCGATACCGAGCTCTTTCTTCATTCGCTGCATGAGGTTGAGTACGCCCAAACGAATCGACACATCGAGCATTGAGGTTGGCTCGTCAGCCAAGATGACTTGTGCGCCTACACCTAATGCTCTTGCTAAGTTCACACGCTGTCTCTGCCCTCCACTGAGCTCATGCGGATACTTAGCTAAGGTTTCGATAGGAAGCTCAACCAGTTCTAATAACTCCTTGAGGCGGCTCTCAAGGGCTTGTTTAGAGTCGACCTGTTTATGAATCTTAAGTGGGCGAGTCAGATGATGTTCAATAGTATGGGTCGGATTGAGTGAGCCGAATGGGTCCTGGAAGACCATCTGTACCTTGCTGCGGTAGTCGAGAACCTCTTTGCGGCTTTTGAGCGTAGAAATGTCCTGACCATTGAACAAAATCTCACCTTCAGTCGCGGGGTAGACCTTGGTCATCAATCTGGCACAGGTACTTTTTCCACAGCCCGATTCGCCCACCAGCGCTAGGGTTTTACCGGCATAGAGATCAAAGCTAACTCCGTGTAGCGCTCGAAAAATCTCTTCTTTACCCAATCCACCACCGACAGTGAACTCTTTAACGACGTTTTTAACTTGGATAATTGGCTGTTGCATCATGCTCTCCTAGTTCGCAATCGCGTGTGATTGTTGGTGAATATTTGGGAATGAACTCCACAGCTTTTGGGTATATTCATGCTGTGGGTGATTGCGGATCTCATGCGCGTCGTTGACCTCGACAATCTGGCCAAAACGCATAATGGCAATGCGATCACACAACTGACTCATTAGCGCCAAGTCATGGGTGATGAAGAGGATAGAGAAGCCAAACTCTTCACGTAGTTGGTGTATCTTCTGCAAGATTTCCCGCTGTACTACAACATCCAGCGCCGTGGTTGGTTCATCCATGATGATCAGCTTAGGGTTGAGTGCTAGCGCGATTGCGATAACCAGGCGTTGTCGCATTCCGCCACTGAACTGATGCGGATATTCAGGAAGACGACTGCGTGGAATGTTCACCAAGTCTAAGAGCTTTTCGGCTCGGTCTTTAGCTTGCTCGTCGCTCATCCCTTTGTGGTGTCGAAGCACATCGGCGAACTGCTCTTGAATGGTTAAGACTGGATTGAGCGAGTTCATGGCACTTTGGAATACCATGGCAATCTCGCTCCATCGTAGAGTATTAAGCTGCGAGTCTGAGAGTTTTAGAAGATCTTGCCCATCAAACAAGATTTCTCCACCGGAAATAAACGCGGGCGGCTTGTGCAGACGGTTAATGGCAAAGGCGATGGTGCTTTTGCCGCAACCAGACTCACCGGCGAGGCCAAAAATTTCCCCTTTGCTAATATGAAAACTGACGGATTTCACCGCATTGAAGTCACCGTCATCGGTGATGTAGTCCACGCAGAGGTTTTTTACCTCTAGTAGTGGCGCAGATTTTATTTCCTTGGACATAGGTATCGCTCGTTATGATATTGATAATAATTATCAATATCATGTTGTGCGTTTAGGAACAGTTTAGATCACAGAAACATTGAAGTGACTCGAAATTAATCTGTCGCTGTTTCAGGAAGTTTCAGGTGAGGAAAATTAGAGGCTAGAGGGCGAAAAATGAGAGTTAGATCAACCCACACTTTTCATGGGTAATCTTTTAAATGTAATGGCATAAATTTGTCTTGGCAAAGTTTAAATGAGGTATTTATTAATTAGCTTTTTGAAGCGTTGTAACCATCACATTTCGGTACAGAAAATCTTAACAACGTAAATGGCATTTGCTACAGATTAGCTGTCCATTACATGGTGCTTTTCGGAGGAAAACATGTCCATTAATTCAATTAACCATGATGAAATGACGAACATTGCCAACAAGTGGGATGATGATGAAGAAGTATCATCACTAAAACCAGAGAAACAGATGAAATCGGCTGAAGCTCGCCGTCGTATAGAGGCTCTTAGAGAAATCAGAGAAAGCGGTCTGAGCCTCGAAGAAGCGAGAGAACTAGGTTTGATTCATTAATCTTTGATTGTTCCTTTTAGAGCGACTAAGCGTCGCTCTATCTGTATTCCCACTCTATTTACAGAGCGTTGTCCTTTCGGCTAATCAAACTCCATTCACAGACTTACACTTCACTTATACCCTCTATTTGACACCACTCGTACGCGGCACTAGTTTTAAAGAAAAAGATAAGCGCTGAGATGCACTGTTGGTAAGGAATAGACGATGGCGAACTGCAAAGAGGTTCTGTTTTACGAGCCTGAAGATCCAAACGGTTACCTTTCAAATTTCGCGGCCTGTCCGATTCGTGTCGGCGATGATGTATGGGCGACCAGCGAGCATTATTACCAAGCAATGAAGTTTAACTGCGAGAAGCTCAGACAGCAGATTTACATGGCCAACTCTCCCGCTGAAGCTTTTGCATTGAGTCGCGATTTTGATGAGCACGTGCGTGAAGATTGGTATGAGATTCGCGTCGATGTAATGCGCTTTATTGTGACGGAGAAATTCAAACAGAATCCCTGTTTTGCTCTATTTCTTATAAACACCGGAGACTCTGTCATCAAGGAGCACTCGCACAAAGACAGCTTCTGGGGCGATGGGGGAGACGGTACAGGCCAAAATCATCTCGGTAAGATCTTGATGAGTGTTCGCAGTCAGCTAAACGATCAGCCTGTCTGCTTAAAGCCTTTAGACACCCACGGACAGCGTGACTTCCTTTCAGTACCACTCCTGTTTTCACGCCCTAGAGAGAGTTTTAAAGTGCATCATTAAAAAGCCCCAAGATAGACTTGAGGCTGGCTTTGCTTTGGTTGATGTATTTAGCTAATTAAAGGTATTTACTAACGATATCATCAAGTTGCCCATTGTCTCTCATTTCTACCAAGCGCTGATTGATAAATGATTGCAGTTCAGGCTTCATTAGAGGGTCGAAGGCGAGGTGAATTGGGTAATCACTGATCACCGAGCCAAACCTTTGTAGTTGATAGTCATTGATATCGAGGTTTTGCTTGTTAAGGTTGTATTTGATGCGTGACTCCATCTCGACAAATACAGTATCGCCCGGAGTGCGATTAAGAACACGGAAGGCAGCGGTATAGTCTTTTACTCGAATCTCATTCAGTTTGCCTTGAGCAATATAAGGGTCTAGGTTTGGGTATTCAAAGCCGAGTAAGAGTACCATAGCCTTGCCTTCTAAATCGTCGATGGTCTTGAACTCAAATGGCTTTTTCCCGCTACTCAGGAGTGAGTGCTTTACATTGTAAATCGGAATGTCTGACAGGTTCTCCGCTTGGATATTTCCCCAGCTTGGGCTGCCATAGGTTACCCAGTTATTGTTCTCGCGAGCTTCGAGCTTAGAGATCATGCGATTAAACGGGTAGGTGTGATAGTTGATGTCGTAATTACTGTTTTGGAATACGGCTTCAACAATATCGGTGACTATGCCTTCGTGAGCACCCCCTTCCTTTTCTATCTGAAAAGGTTGAGCTTGGCTCGCAATGATGTAGTAATGAAGTGGTTCTGATGAAATAGCGTAACCACTTGAAAATAAAGCTGCTATTGCAGTTGAAAGAAGATATTTTTTCATAACCTTCCCTGGTTATTTGTAGGACGACTACTATTATACTAGTTGAGTAATAGTAATTTACTAAACTTAAAAAACGGAATTTATTTATGGTGAAACAAGGAAAGCGCTATATAGGACTATCTCGTCAATTGATCGGGATAATCATCGCTATCAGCACTTTGTTCACTGTTATTGTGACAGGGCTCAGCCTATATGTTGAGTACCAAGATCGCGTTTCTTACATCAGTACCCAAATTGACCACGTAAAAACGGGTCACCTCCCTGGATTAACCTCAAGCCTGTGGGTGGAAGATCGTGACCAACTGCAAGTCCAGGCGGAGAGTGTCTTTCGGCTACCTACCGTCAGTTACCTGCTTATCGAAGATAGCAACCAAGCCGTGATCGAGTTAGGCCAGCCGATTATCGGAAGAGCGTATTCGAAAACTTGGGATATGGTTTATCAGATGGGGGGAAAAGATTATCTTCTCGCAAAACTGACGGTGCAGTCCGATCTCAATTTGATTTTGAATGACTTTGTTGATCGCGTCTTAGTTTTGGCTGTGTTTGAGGCAATCAAGGTGTTCCTACTTTCACTCGTCTGCCTGACGGTCGTTTATCGCCTAGTTGTTCGACGCTTGATGACAATTTCGGCCCAGATAGATGAACAGGACCAGAAAGTTGGACCGAAAAAGCTAGCACCGGTAGACCATGCTTGCTCTGATGAGATCACTACTCTCGAGTACAGTTATAACCAATCAGTAGAACGTATTCGCCAACAGTATGAAGAGTTAAAGCAAGCTAAAGAAGCCGCTGAAGTGGCCAACCAAAACAAAAGTGAATTCTTGGCGAATATGAGTCACGAGATACGTACACCGATGAATGGGATCATAGGCTTGTCATCCTTGTTGGTTGATATGGATATGCCCAAAGAGCAGAAAGAGTATGTGCGTATGCTCAACACATCGTCATTAACACTGTTGGATTTAATCAACGATATTCTAGACTACTCAAAAATTGAGGCGGGGCATCTCGACCTGCAAGCTGAACCCTTCCGGATTGCAAATATTATCGATGATGTAGAATCGACTTTCCGCATCAAAGCTGAACAGAAAGGCTTGAAGTTCCAATTGGTTACCGACCCGCGTATTCCAGCTGTGATCAAAGGTGATGGTACCCAACTTCGTCAGGTTCTGAACAACTTAGTGGGTAATGCTATTAAGTTTACAGAGCAGGGGCATGTCACTCTTTCTCTGTCTCTAGAGCCATCGTTGAATGGCGCACCAAACAGAGACAAAGCGCGAATCAAGTTTGAAGTGAAGGATAGCGGCATAGGTATCGCGGAAGACAAGCAGCGCAGCATCTTTGAGAAGTTCCAACAAGCCGATGGCAGCACCACTCGTAACTACGGGGGCACCGGTCTCGGTCTCGCTATTTGTGAGAAAATAGTCACCCTGATGGACTCTAAGCTTGAGCTATACAGTATCGAAGGCAAGGGGAGCTCTTTCTACTTCTCGGCTGACTTTGATGTGTGCAGCGAAGTGACGCAAACACAGGTGGACATGAACAAGGTCTCGGTGCTTCTGGTGGACGATAGTCAACTTAATATGCGTATTACCTCAGCACAATTGAAGGCACTTGGTTGTCAGTCACAGAGCTGTGATGGTGCTGATAAGGCCGTGGAGCTTGTTGCTAACTCGCTAGAGAAAAATATCCCGTATGATTTGATATTGATCGACAAAGTGATGCCATCAGTCGATGGTTTCCAATTGGCCGAGACTTTAACTCAACGATTTAAAGACCAGTGCCCACTACTCGTGATGATATCCGCTGACCCGCATCTTGAAGACGAACAGAGAGCGAAGCTGGTGGGGTATGTCGCATACATCGCACGCCCATATCAAGACAACCAACTTAAGTGGACAGTGAACCGTGTTCTCTCCAATCGAGACTCTGAACAAGGTTTTACCTACTTTAACCGCGGTGAAGCCGCCTTTAACACTGTTGTAGCTGATAAAGCTGTTGCAACTGAGTCATCGAAACCCGCAGCTGCGCCTCAAGTAGAGCAAGCGCCGCTACCTCAGTTTGAAGGTAAAGCGCTGGTGGTTGAAGATTCACGGGTGAATCAGCAAGTTGCCAAAATGATGATCAAAAAACTGGGTCTTGAAGTAGACATCGCAGAGAATGGCAAGATCGGCGTGGAGATGTATCAAAAAACTGATTACGAAATCGTGTTTATGGACTGTCAGATGCCTGTACTGGATGGGTTTGAAGCAACCAAAATGATTCGCGCCATAGAGGAAGGGTCTGAACGGCATGTGCCGATTGTGGCTTTAACTGCCAACGTGGTTCAAAGAGATAAACACCTCTGTTTCGAAGCGGGTATGGATGAGTTTATCGCTAAGCCTGTTAATCAGCATAAGCTACAGACTGCAGCCGAGAAGTTTTTGACAGTATCGAAGAAATCGCCAGACAAGGATGGTGTCGAGCAGCAAATCATCTAACTGTTTATTCATTGTAAGCGGGCCATATAAGACAAGTTGTATGGCCCGTTTTATTTTCGCTTTATTTTATTGTCAGCACGATACTGGATTTTGCAGATACGTCTCATGTAACAATTCATTCACACTTAGATTGCCGTGTAAACCCGACCTTTGCTCTTCAAGCACTTGTTCGAGCTAGCTTTCAGCCTTCTCTTTTTTGTGTGTAACATTCTCTTTACATTTTTTCGTGCTAGAGGGCGTTTTTGCTGATTTTGTTGAGGATTTTCAATCTCACGAGTTCTGTTCCAAGTTTAAGTTAAGCGCGTTCTACGTGCTTCAATTCTAACAAGGAGAGAGACATGGTCGATAGCTACAACCCGTTAGGTACGGATGGTTTTGAATTCGTTGAGTACACAGCCGCAAATGATGAAGGGATAGAGCAACTTAAGGCGCTGTTTGTGTCACTGGGTTTTGCTGAGATTGCCAAGCACCGCTCAAAAGAGGCGTGGCTATATCGACAAGGGGACATCAGTTTTATCGTCAATGCGCAGCCTCACAGCCAAGCGGAGGAGTTTGCGAGAGTGCATGGTCCATCGGTCTGTGGCATGGCTTTTCGTGTTCATGATGCTAATGTGGCGCTGAAACAAGCACTGGTCAAAGGTGGAGAGGAGTACATCACTAATATTGGCCCGATGGAGCTCAGTATCCCTGCGATATATGGCATCGGCGAGAGCCTGCTGTATTTTGTTGACCGCTATGGAAAGCAGAGTATCTACGACGTCGATTTCCGTTTCTATGATGATGCGGACCAAAGGCTAGCAGATGCCGATGTCGGTTTGTACGAGATAGACCATCTGACCCACAACGTGAAGCAGGGCAACATGGATTTATGGTCAGGTTTTTATGAGCGCATTGGTAACTTCAGAGAGATTCGCTACTTCGACATCGAGGGCAAACTCACTGGCCTTGTTAGCCGAGCTATGACCGCACCGTGTGGCAAAATCCGCATCCCAATCAATGAATCTTCTGATGATAAGTCTCAGATTGAGGAGTTCATTCGCGAATACAACGGCGAAGGGATTCAACACATTGCACTGACTACTGACGACATCTATCAAACGGTTTCGACCCTGCGTGACCGAGGCATGGATTTTATGCCAACGCCTGACACCTATTATGAGAAAGTCGACCAGCGCGTTAAAGGCCATGGTGAAGATACCAATCGCCTACGTGATTTGCGTATCCTGATCGATGGCGCACCCACCAAAGATGGCATTTTGCTTCAGATCTTCACGCAAACCGTAATTGGGCCGGTGTTCTTCGAGATCATTCAACGCAAAGGTAACGAGGGCTTTGGTGAAGGTAACTTTAAAGCGCTGTTTGAATCGATTGAAGAGGATCAGATCCGACGCGGAGTATTGACCGATGAGTAAATGGATCCCTTTTCCTCATCGTGAGGGCACTTGCTCTAAGCAAGCGCACGCCGACTTTCCTAAGGAGGCGATTTATGAGCGCGAAGCTGGTCGAAGCGGCTTCTTTGGCCCCGCTGCACATTTCCATCATCAACACGCTCCCACGGGTTGGTCGCAATGGGAGGGGGATCTACGTCCTCGCGCGTTTGACTTTACTCGCGTTGAATCCGCTATTCAGGCGTCGCCTTGGCAGGTGCCACATTTGTTGCACAATGTGGACTGCAAGATTCGGGTTTGGAAAGTTGAAAAGAGTATGGAGCACCTAGTCCGTAATGCCGATGGTGATGAGCTGTTATTCATTCATCAAGGTAGCGCGCATCTCTATTGTGACTACGGACACTTAGAAGTGAGGGATGGTGACTACGTCATGATCCCGCGCTCCACCAGCTGGCGTTTAGAGCCAAATGAGCCGATGTTTATCCTGATGATTGAAAACACCGATGCTGCGTATACCTTGCCGGAGAAAGGCATGGTTGGCAATCATGCGGTGTTCGATCCTGCCGTGCTTGAGGTGCCTTCTATCGATGAGGCGTTTCAAGCTCAATACTCAGAAAACGAGACACAAGTTCATGTGAAGCGCCATGACCAGACTAGTGTGATCACCTATCCATTTAATCCGTTAGATGCGATTGGTTGGCATGGTGATCTGGCGGTTGTGAAGGTCAATTGGCGCGATATCCGACCTTTAATGTCACACCGTTATCACTTACCTCCATCTGCCCACACGACTTTTGTGGGAGCTGGATTTGTGGTCTGTACCTTTGTACCACGTCCGATAGAGAGTGACCCCGGTGCACTGAAAGTGCCGTTTTACCATAACAATGACGATTATGACGAAGTGCTTTTCTATCATGCGGGGGACTTTTTCAGTCGCGACAACATCGAGGCTGGGATGGTGACGTTCCATCCTGCAGGCTTTTCGCATGGCCCACATCCTAAAGCCTTCAAAGCGGGATTAGAGCATAAGAAAACCTTTACCGATGAAGTGGCCGTCATGATTGATACGCGTCATGCTTTGTCGTTCGCTGATGAGCTTGATGCGGTAGAGAACAAACAGTATGTCTACAGTTGGCAAGAGAAGTAGGGAGCAAGGATGAAACTAGCAACAAAGAAAAATGGGACTCGCGACGGACTATTGATGGTCGTGAGCCGAGATCTCTCTCGATGTGTCCCTGCAACGGAGATTTTCCACGCTTTGCATCTCGCGCCGACGATGCAGACAGCCATGGATCATTGGCAACAGGTAGAATTACCACTGTCTGAGCTTTATGAAGCACTCAACGATCAGGGCGTCGAACAGAGCGAACCTTTTGAGGCAATGGATTGTGAATCACCACTGCCGCGAGCCTACCAATGGGCGGATGGGAGCGCTTATGTCAACCATGTTGAATTGGTCAGAAAGGCGCGTGGTGCGGAGATGCCAGAGAGCTTTTGGAGCGATCCGTTGATGTATCAGGGTGGTTCCGACTCTTTCATTGGCCCTCGCGATGATATTGAATTTGCCAGTGATAAATGGGGGATAGACTTTGAAGGGGAAGTCGCCGTGATCACTGGTGATGTGCCAATGGGAGCAAATCGCGCGCAGGCAGAAGCGTCGATTCGCTTGTTAATGCTGGTGAACGATGTCTCCTTGCGAGGATTAATCCCAGCCGAACTAGCCAAGGGTTTTGGTTTTTTCCAATCAAAACCTTCATCTGCGTTCTCACCTGTAGCCGTTACCCCTGACGAGTTAGGTCAAGATTGGCATCAGAGCAAGGTGCATCTCCCTCTGATTTCGACCTATAACAATGAGCCGTTTGGTTGCCCCAATGCGGGGGTTGATATGACGTTTGATTTTGCGCAGCTGATTATGCACGCTTCAAAAACGCGTCCATTGTCGGCAGGCACCATCATAGGCTCTGGCACGGTGTCGAATAAACAAGGCACTGATCACGGCACGTCCATTCAAGAGGGCGGGGTTGGTTATTCATGTATCGCAGAGGTGCGCATGATTGAAACCATCCGCGATGGTCAACCCAAGACGCGCTTTATGACCTTTGGTGACTCGATCAAACTAGAGATGTTGAATAGGGAAGGGCAGTCGGTCTTCGGTGCTATTGATCAGCAAGTGATTAAGTATCAAGGCTCGTAAGTAGAGGGTAAGCGATGAGTGAAAGGATCAAGCTTTTCGGATATTGGCGATCATCGGCGGCTTATCGAGTCAGGATCTGTCTCAACCTAAAACAGCTTAGCTACCAGTCACAATCGATTCATCTGTTGCGTGAAGGCGGTGAGCAGCACAGTGCTAAATATCACCGCTTGAATGCCGCCGAGTTAGTGCCTGTGCTGGTGGACGGCGAAATTTGCCTCAATCAATCTTTAGCTATCATTCAATATCTGGATGACGAGTACCCCGCTAATTTGGTGATTCCGACGCAAACGCCGCTGCGCTATCACGCATTGGCGTTAGCTCAAGACATCGCGATTGATGTTCATCCGCTTAACAATCTGCGCGTTCTGCAGTACTTGGAGCGAGAGCTAGATTGTGAGCAATCAGCGAAGGTGAAATGGATGCACCACTGGATTGGGCAAGGGTTCTCGGCGCTTGAAGAGAAACTTGCACAGCATAGAGAGAGGCACGGTTCGTGTCGCTTCAGTGTGACTGATACACCTTCGATTGCTGATATCTGTCTGGTGCCACAAGTGTATAACGCACAAAGGTTTGGGGTAGATATGTCGCCTTATCCGCTGATTAACGCGATCGTTGCAGCGTGTAACCAACAGCAGGCCTTTGTTGATGCTCTGCCCGAGAACCAAGAAGACGCGGGCAGTTAATCTGAGGGATAATTAGCAACGAGATTGTAAAAGGGGTAGCCGTATGAGCGGCTATCCCTTTTTCATAATTATTTGCTTTATCTCTTCTAGTACTTCTGCATTGGCGATCGCGCCTATATTCTCAACTTCACGCCCGTTAACGACCTGTTTGACCGCCAGTTCTACCAGTTTGCCGGAGCGGGTTTTAGGTATGTCACTAATCGCAAATATCTGGCTTGGGACATGTCTTGGTGAGCATGCCGATTTCAGACGACTCTTAATGTCGGTCTTTAAAGACTCGGTTAGCTTTGCTTGCGACTCTAGTTGAACGAACAGCCATATCTGTTCATTGCGGTCGACATCTTTACCGACGGCGATAGAATCGATGATACCATCCATAGTATTCACTTGCTGGTAGATCTCGGCAGTGCCAATTCTCACACCACCGGGGTTGAGTGTGGTGTCGCCTCTCCCATAAAACTGGTAGCCTGCGTGAGCGCTGCGTGCTACTTCGTCTCCGTGATGCCACACATTCTCGAACCTATCCCAATAAGTGTTGTGATAGCGCTCTCCGCTATTACTCCAGAAGCCAAGTGGGAAGTTGGGGAGTGAGTTGCAGCACACCAGCTCGCCACGCTCGTTATTGACCTCATGACCGGAAGCATTGAACACCTTAATGTCGACTCCAAGCCCTGCCTGTTGGCACTCACCACGATACACATCTGAGATAGGGTTGCCCAACACAAAGCAGCCACAAATATCTGTGCCACCAGAAATCGAAGCGAGATGTAAGTCTGACTTTATCGATTGGTAGACAAAATCGAACTGCTCAGGGTAGAGCACTGAACCGGTAGAGCAGAGCGTCTTCAGCGCAGGCAAAGCGGTGTGCTCTTCAGGGTGAAATGGAACCTTTTCGAGCGCTTCTAAATACTTCGCTGAGGTACCAAATAGGGTTACGTCGGCTCGCGCAGCCAGATCCCATAATACGCTTGGATTTGGGCACATTGGGCTGCCATCGAATATCACCAAGCAAGCCCCACTCGCCAGTGCAGAGACATGCCAGTTCCACATCATCCAGCCACAGGTGGTGTAATAGAATACGCGATCGTGTGGCTTGATGTCGCAGTGCAGTTGATGCTCTTTCTGGTGGTTGAGCAGTGTGCCGCCGACGCCGTGCACAATGCATTTTGGTTTGCCTGTGGTCCCAGAGGAGTAGAGAACAAACAGCGGCTCATTAAAATCCACTTGAGTAAACTCAATGGTTCTAGCTTGGTAAGAAGAGATAATCGCTTGCCAGTTTTGGTGAGAGGGGGACGCTGGTGCACTGGCTTTGTTGGTGTAGCTTATCTGGCAGACTTGCTCTAACCCGGATATTTGCTGAGAAAGCGCACGGTTTTTCTCAGACATATCGAAGTGCTTGCCATTAAAAGAGTAACCATCGCAAGTAAACATCACCTTAGGTTGAACTTGCCCAAAGCGCTCCAAAACGCTCTCAACACCAAAATCGGGTGAAGTTGATGTCCAAGTTGCTCCTAAACTGGTCGCGGCGAGCATCGCGACCACCACCTCTGGTAAATACGGAGTATACGCAGCGACGGTATCGCCTCTGGTGACACCACACTCCATCAGCCACTGTTGAACACGAGAGACATCGTCATACAGTGCCTGCCAAGTGTATTGAGTCTGTTCACCCAACTCATTTTCGAACCATATCGCAAGAGTGTCTTGTTGCTGGTGGGCATGCTTAAGCAGGTTTTCGGCGTAGTTGAGTTTGGCCTCGGGGAACCACAAGGTATCTCGATTGGGCTGTGACTGCTGCCAACGTGGTTCACCTAAAATGGCGGTATGTTTTCCTTGTGAACCTACCACACCACAAAACTCCCAGGTTTGCTCCCAGAAACGCTCTGGTTGCTCAACAGACCATTGATGCAGTGCGGAGTAACCATCAAAACTTAACCCCTGTTGGTTTAGCTGATCCATGTACCTTGTGATGTTCGCTTGAGCAATGCGTTCTGAGCTTGGTTGCCAGATTGGTTCACTCTTATCCATGAGCGCCTCTTCGATAAAAAATTAATAGATTCAGTCTTGTACCGACGATCTCCAAAGTCAAACAATGGCTATCAACACGCTAGCACCTCACTTGTATAGCCCTTAAGTTACCAAGGTGGTGTTAGTCCCACTGTTATTCGTTTAAAAGTTCAATAAAATCATATAACTAAAACTAATGTAAAATATTTGTTACAGCTTTCGTGTTGCCAATCCATCTGTGCAAACTGGCGGTTAAGGGGAGGGCAGATACGCTTAAAGTAGGGAAGCAATTGGAGGGAAGCAGTGACTCATTATCATTCTAAACCTGTCAGCCAAGATGGGTGGGTAGATTGGAACAGCCAAGAAGATGCGATTTGGCATGACTTGGTAAGCAGGCAGCTAAATGTGATCCAAAATCGAGCCTGTGACGCCTATTTGCAGGGGTTACGCTTATTGGATTTGCCTTTAGACCGAGTACCACAACTACCTGAAATCAATCGAGTATTAGCCTCCACCACAGGTTGGCAGGTAGAACCTGTGCCCGCTTTGATTGATTTCGACCGCTTCTTTGCACTGCTTGGCAGTAAGCGTTTCCCTGTCGCGACCTTTTTAAGAACCCGTGACGAATTCGACTATCTGCAAGAGCCAGACTTTTTCCATGAAATATTCGGTCACTGTGCGATGCTGACCAATGCCAGTTTTGCGTCGTTCACCGAACACTATGGCCGCTTGGGTCAAGCTGCGACGCCAAAGCAGCGTGCTTATCTTGCTCGCTTATACTGGTTTACCGTTGAGTTCGGTTTAGTGAAAGAGCAAGGACAAACTAAAATCTATGGTGGTGGGATCCTGTCATCGCCAGCAGAAACACTGTATGCATTGGAAGAGCCAAACGTCATTCGAGAAACGTTCGATCTTCAGACTGTACTCAGAACGCCTTATCGAATAGACATCATGCAGCCTAAATATTTTGTTATTGATGGTTTAGCGCACTTGTTTCAGTTAAGCCAACAAGACCTCATTGCCCAAACTGATTTAGCTCGTCAGTCTGGGCTGTTACCACCACTTTTTGAACCAAAGGAAGCGACACATGCTGAATGAATTAAAATGCGAAGCCTGTACCAGTGATGCCAAAGCGTTGAATGAATCAGAGCAACAGACTCTACTAAAAGAGCTGCATGACTGGGAGATTGTCGTGAGAGCGGGCATTCCTCAGTTGGAGAAAACCTATCGCTTTAAGAATTTTAAGCTGGCGTGGGCATTCAGCAATCAAGTCGCAGAATTGGCTGAAGAAGAGTTTCATCACCCTTCAATATTATTGGAATGGGGCAAAGTGACCGTGACATGGTGGAGTCACTCGATTAAGGGGCTCCATAACAACGATTTTATCTGCGCGGCCAAATGCGATGAGTTCAGACCGGATGTCTAACAACGATATTGTTGACGAGTTACGTCAAGCATTTAGGGGATTTGTGATTTATTTGTGATGAGAGTGCCATCATCGCTTAAATAGGCAAGCTAGGGGCTCTGTGTGAGCCTCTTTCTTACTGAATTATTCTTATAATATTGGTTTTACTCGACCCCTATATGCTATATTTCTCGGCCAAGTTTACTACAGACTGAGGCTGAAAATGTCTATCAACCTTTCCCTTCTTCCACCCGATGAGAAAAACAAGATCGAGCTGGATAAGCAAGCTTCATTCCTCGTATGGCAATTGAAGCAGGCAAAATGTGGCCCTGAAGCCATTGTTGAAGAAGCAATGAAGCTCACCGACCCACAAGAGAAAGCTTGGTTTGAGCAGTCTGTAGAGAAATACAAACAGGTAATGGGTGTCGCATAATTGCAGACCACGCTTACCCCAGCAATGCCGCAGAATTGAAATGATGCGGTATTTTGCTAGAATTTGCCCCGTTAATTGAATCAGAGAGAAGATCCCGATGGGAAGAAGTTTTGAAGTGCGTAAAGCCTCTATGGCGAAAACAGCAGGCGCAAAAATTAAAGTTTATTCCAAGTACGGTAAAGAAATTTACATGTGTGCGAAGAATGGCGGTTCAGATCCAGATATGAACCTATCGCTTAAGCACCTGATTGCTAAAGCGAAAAAAGACCAAGTACCTGCACACGTTATCGACAAAGCGATCGATAAAGCAAACGGCGGTGGTGGTGAAGACTACGTACCAGCTCGTTACGAAGGTTTCGGCCCTGGCGGCACAAGCGTAATCGTTGACTGTCTAACAGATAACGGTAACCGTACTTTCCAAGACGTTCGCCAATGTTTCGTTAAGACTGGTGCGAAAATCGGTGTTGAAGGTTCTGTTTCTCACATGTTCGCTCACCAAGCGGTATTCCAATTCAAAGGCGAAGATGACGAAATCATCCTAGAAACGCTGATGATGGAAGACGTAGACGTAACTGACGTTGAGCTAGAAGATGGCGTAATCACTGTATTCGCTCCAACAACAGAGTTCTTCAAGACTAAGACTGCACTAACAGCTGCTTTCCCAGATCTAACACTAGACGTTGAAGAGATCACGTTCGTACCTCAAACTCACACGCCAGTAGTGGGTGACGATGCAGTGAAATTCCAGAAGTTCCTAGACCTTCTAGATGACTGTGATGACGTACAACAGGTTTACCACAACGCTGAGCTGTAATTCTGCGTTGTCGTGACCGTTCACTGAGCTGTCATTTCTCTACTAAAAACCGAGCCATGTGCTCGGTTTTTTTATGTCTGCGATTTTACCTTGATCATTGTTCCGCCGGAACGATGAAAAAATCGGTGCTTTTTGGCTTTAATCATTTCAAAAACCATTCATCGCCTCCCTATTCATCACATAGCTCTACCTGAGACGATTGTGACTTTCTTGGTTTGCATATCCATTCTGCAAGCTTTTTCACTTTTGGCAGTAGCGTAAGGCTAAGTACCAGTGCACATGGCCACGCCAACAAAAAGCTGTTTAACCATACTGGAGGCCAATCGTGGCTGAAGCCCATCTTGGCGCCTGAAATAATGCCTGACATCAGTATTGCCATGACCAATGAAGAGAGTGTTGCAGTGACATAGTGAAGTTTTTTGTTCATCTCTGATCCTGATGATTTTTCTTGTTCGTTGAGTTAAGGTTACTCCTATCCACAAATGAGAAAAATAGGCATAAAAAGAACTATGAATTCCATATATGGAAATATTGATGATCTGTTTTTATTTTGTGCCGTGGTAGAGAAAGGCTCTTTGCTGTCTGCCTCGCGTTCACTACAGCTTCCAGTCTCAACTATGTCCCGCCGTTTATCTGCTTTAGAGGAGCGACTTGGGGTTCGTCTACTAGAGAAGAAAGGGCGAGAGTTGGTTGCGACTGAAGACGGAGAAGCGGCGTTTCAATCCCTTAGTAGTGGTATGGAGTCGCTGCAAGCCGGCTTTTTGGATCTGCTCAAAGGCAAGGATGTGATTCAAGGCAAGATCAAGCTGACCGTCCCACACAATTTCTATGGCAGTTCTCTGAGCAACACCATTGAGAATTTTCTGATCCAGTATCCAAAGGTTCAATTGGATTTAGTCCTGAGTCAGCAACATTTAGTCCCGGAAACGGATCGTGATCTGCTCGTGACCTTTAATGTCTCCAACCTAGAAGGGATGGTTGCGCGTCCCCTGTTTAAAGCTAAGCACGGCTTTTTTACTAGCGAGAAATACCTAGAGCGCACAGGTGCCGTTACCACACCAGAACAGTTGGCGGAGCAAGATTGGGTCAGTGTTGACCATGTGACGGACATTCCGCTTTATAAAGGAGATACCCTTGAGCGCAATATCAGCATTCAACCCAAGTTTGTGGTCAATGATATCCATCGAGTCGCAGAAGCCGTTGAGAATGGCTTAGGCGTCGCTTCACTGCCGTTTCGTCATATCTCACCTAATATGAACCTTATTCAACTCCTACCTGAATACCATCGAGGTGACCGACAGGCGTATTTAGTGTACAAAGAGAGAAAATATCAGCCTAAGGCGTTGACGCTACTGATTGATGCACTGATCGAGAGCATTCGATCTTTTCACCATGAAGCGCCCGCCTCATAAAAAGGAGCAACAAATGAAAGTAAGTTTTATCGGACTGGGTGTCATGGGTTTCCCAATGGCAGGTCACCTAGTTAAAGCCGGTTTCGAAGTAACGGTATTTAACCGTACTCACAGCAAAGCACTCGATTGGGCTGATAAATACCAAGGTAAAGCCGCTGAGAGCGTGGCGGAGTGTGTAGCAGAAGCTGACGTAGTGTTGGTTTGTGTAGGCAACGATGATGACGTTCGCAGTATGACAACCAGCGAAACGGGCGCATTGGCCGCAATGAAGCCAAACGCAATCCTTGTTGACCACACTACGACGTCTGCACTGTTATCGGAAGAGCTTGAAGTTGCGGCTAGCAAAGCCGGTGTTCGTTTCATGGATGCACCAGTTTCAGGCGGTCAAGCGGGCGCAGAAAACGGTGTGTTGACTATCATGTGTGGTGGTGATCAATCGCTATTCAATGACCTTCAGCCTGTATTTGACGCTTACGGGAAATCGTCGGTTCTGATGGGTAAAGTAGGTCAAGGCCAACGCGCGAAAATGGTTAATCAGATCTGTATCGCAGGTGTATTGAACGGCCTATCTGAAGGCTTGGTGCTTGCTGAAAAGTCAGGCTTGGATATTCAAACTCTAGTTGATTGCCTTAAAAACGGCGCTGCTGGTTCATGGCAGATGGAGAACCGCGCGGTGACGATGTCGGAAAACAAATTCGACTTTGGCTTTGCGATTGATTGGATGATCAAAGATTTAGGTTTCTGTTTAGATGAAGCTGAGCGCCAAGGTATTCAACTTCCATTGACGGAAAAAACCAATAATGCTTACAAAGCTCTATCTGCTCAAGGCGAAGGTCGCATGGATACTTCGGTATTGATGAAAGCAGTGGTTGAAGAGACTAAGAAGTAAAACTCACAAAAGCTTGGTTTAGATAACTAATAATAGCCGCGAATCAGCGGCTATTTTTGTTTGTGTGAACTTAGGGATGCAGTGAAAGAGTTGGAACTGAAACTCACTATTGGACAAAAATGAGTTAGGACTTTGCCCTATGTCTACTAAGTTAGACGAGAAAAATATCGAAGACCTACATTGTAAATATTCTGGCTCAGATACAGCCTACAGCCACCAAGACGCACTTGATGACTGTAAGATCAAGTCTGAGCAAGCGAAAATTAGTATAACTAAACACGTATTTTTCTCGATCTAATCATGTGCTCTCGTAGATAATAAGCCCTTGCAGAACCAGTTTCTACAATTCCATTTAGTAGCTCAAGGCATGAGTTATACATTTTTCTATTTAATGGACCTCTATTTTCTATCTGAAGATATCGTCCTATCGACATTTCTAAATAATAAGCAGTATTAATTTGCTTACCTATAAGATCTGAATTCACAGAGAATTTTGAAGCTAACAAATGAATGCCTTTATCAAAGAACACGCCATGAAAATGATATATTAAAGATGCTAAAGCTTCAAAAACGTGGCTATTACCCGCAGATTGGTTGGCAAATCCCAATAAATAGTGTGCCCCAGTTTTCATGTCACGTTCTTCATTAGGATGACCTTGCCAAGGAGTATCCGCATGCATTAGTCCACGTAATAGCTGATTTAAATCATTCTGTAACCCTACATAACGATCATTGACATCATTCATGGCTATCTTATGTGCCTCTGGTGCTAACAAACTCCAAAGTGACCAGACAGCGTCATAATCATCTTCTTTTTCTACTACTACATTATATGAGAGTGTTAACGAATAAATAAAACTAGGGGCTTTTGAACAGCCCAATACCAATAGTTCCTTAAAGGGCATGTAATTATTATTTCTTGAAAAAATAATATGTTCAGAAAGACAATCCTGGATCTGTTTTATTATGTCATGATTTATTTTTTCATCACCACTTAAACGATGATTTTGATTTTCAGTATCAAATACAAAATTCACTAACTTGTTAACCAACTGGATCTGATCATCATCCGTAGGACAATATGGAACCATTAACATTGGTAAATGAAAAAACCATGAACAGTGGCTTTCCAAAGAAATATCGTTAACCGAAAGCTTAAACTTCCCATCAATTAATTCATTGCGAAATATTGTTATAAGAGTATTCCAGTTTTCGTGAGCGGCTTGCAACTCAGCACCTTGTAAATGATAGAACCTACGTACCACACTATCTTCTTTTCTGAATCTTGCGTACTCAACTATTCCACCTATACAACGGGATGCTAATTGAGCATCCCTTGACCAAAGAAATTCCCTTACGCCCTTAGCTGCATAAGCACTAACATTAATGTTCTCATGTGTTAACGCTGTAGCCAAAGCAAACTTCAAATACTTTTCTTGTTCTGAATCTAGCTCTAAATCAAATAACTTAGGTAAGACAAATGCACACGCTCCAGAGCCATAATGATCAGTTTTATCATGTGCTGTTGTTCCATTCATATTATCTGCGTGCATAAATATTGACTCTAGGATAACTCCTAGGCACCACTCTTTATCTTCATCGCTCAAGTTTAAAAGAACATCACGGACACAAACGGCAGCAACGGTTGTTATTGTACCTACAGCCATATCGGCAAAGTTGTGTATTTCACCTTTTTGGAGGGAATTGAGTAATTCTTTTGCTGCTATTAATGCATCTTGATATGAAGAGAAATATTTTTCTTCTAGTAATTTATCTTCGAATAGCTTTCGTCCCCATAAATTTAAACTAATTACAATGCTATCAATTGCATTTTTTTCATTAAATTCTTGTTGATCTTGCTTTAAATCAGCCGGAAGTTCAGACGAGCTTTGAAGCAATATTCGATTATTATCCTTATCCTCAACAGCCTCCCAAGTCCTTGTATCAACTCGGTGTAACATATACCGAAGAATATTTTTATTGCGGTCAACCGCTTCAGCTTTCAATTCATCGACAATTTTTAAGGCGTCATCCCTAAGCTCATTTACGAATTGAAACCTTATTAATAGGTTTTCTAATGACTCGCATCTCCATGGTCTAAGTGCAGCTTGTCTCCTCTCTTCTATGTAGATTTCCGACATTGGATCTCTGTCAAAGCCAAAGAAATGAAATTCATTTCCGCCCCTTTCCTGAGTCTTTCGAATCAAATCTAAATGGTATAAATTAGCGGTTTTCAGTAAAGGAAATGCTGCTTTTCCTACTTTATTAGGGAAGCCTGTGGCTACAGAAGATAATACAGATGTAGGCATGACAGAGTTACTCTTTCTCAGCAAGTAATCATAAATCCATTGTATTTCATTGTCCTCGCCACATTTGTCAATATATTCAACTAACCAATTCTCTAGTGCCATAAGCCCGCACTGTAGCAGGTAAGGCAACGTAGACTGTCCTCGATAGCCCTTCCACAGATAAGGTGATGAATACTGCTTAACTACTGTGCCATCATTGAGTGTTATATCTACTTGCTTTACGACTGTTTCATAGGCATAAATAGTCTCTTCCTCATTATCATGAGGTTTAGAAAATTCAGATTCTGAATATTTTCGTGCCGTTATATTGCATAGCTTGATAATGAAATCTAACGCTAGTCTAGGTTTTGATTGAAGAAGATACTTAAAAGGCCCTTTAGAACCACTTGCAGGAAAAAAATCTCGTTCTCTATCTAAACCAAAAGATTCTTCAACATCAACTCGGCCATAAGAACCGTAACCGAATTCATCATCTTCTGGTTTTTGCAATAACCACTCATGCAGTGAAAGCTTAACAACAAAGTCGGGGTAACGTTTACACAACATAGGCACGTTAATGCCTACAAGGGCCAAACTCGTCAGCTCGTCAACATAGGCTAATCTTCTTGGTTTTACCTTGGATATGAAAACATCCTGTTCCATTAATTCATCAAATTTGTCTTTAACTGCTGTTGAAACTTTTAACAAAGCATTAAGTATTTTTTTTCTTCGCCCTTTATCACGATAAGAATCTTTAACTTGTTCAAGCAACCATAAACTCAACAAACCAACCTTGTGAGAGGCTTTTGGTAGATCATCATATATATTAATGATTCCACACCATTCATTGATGACTTCAACAACTTGAGTAAGCATAGAGTCGCTTAAATCGTGTTTAACCTCATAGATAAAATCAAACAGTGCTTCCCAACCATTACCATACGGTTGTAAAAACAAAGATTTTAAAATCCCTGATTTTTCATCTTTAGCCAATAAATCATTATATAGTGAGCTTGGTCTTTGACAGGTTATTCTGAGAATAAAACAAAACCGGATCAAGAGTGCACAATCATCTTTTAAAAGCTGAGACTTCAGTGAATGCAGAAAAACTTCTGGCGACTCATGTTGCATGATCGCTGCAATAGCCTCGTCCTTCCAATAACTTTCTATACAATCCGTCGTTAATATTTCTTCAACAAATTCATCGGTTGCATTATCAGACTTTAATCTGCTATAAAGCCATAATCGAAAAGCCCTACTTATTGCCGGCTCATTACCAATAGTTAATAAAAAGTTAACTAAGTCATGTGAATTTTCAACATACTCGCCATCAATGTATTCTTCTAATGCCCAATCTTCTAAGACATCATGCATAGGACTGATAGTGGCAGACTTCTGGTCACGGTGAATTAAATGATCTTCTTCCAATTTTGCAACTACTTCTGGATCAAACTCATTAGCTCTAATACCAAACAGCATTTTCTTTGCACGTTGTTTTGCAATATTAATAAACGTTGTTCTTCGTTTATACGGCATTCCTGATTTTCTATCTGCTTCTTTTGAAATGACTGTTGCCCAAACAGTATTTCTAAAGTTTACTTCAGTGTCACCAGATTTAAATTGTGCGCCATTACCAATGGCTCTTACTGCAATCTCGATAAAAAATGGTACTTTAAGTAATTCAACTAATGAATCATTAGATATTATCCCTGTTAGTTCAGGAATATTTTCACAGACATGGGTAACTTGAACAGTGGTAAGCCCCTCTACATTTACACTGTCAAACTGGATAGCACTAGGCTGAAGATAATTAAAAGTAAGTTGTTGATATGCATAATCACGCCCAGTAGCAATAATAGTCCAACCCGATTGATTTTTTATGTATTGAAGCAGGTCTAAAAAAGCATCTTGGTGATTTAGCTCTAAAATTTTTTCTAGAGATTCAATAACAAGTATTTTTTCGTTAAGTAACGAGAAGTACCCTTCAATTTGCCCTAATGTGGAATTCATTCCGATAGATGTAAATACATCATTAAGGTGGCTTTTATCTAAATCTTCAGCTCTTAAATAGAAAACTGGTACATCTTTACCTTTCGTTGAGATAAAATCTTTTACAACACCTGACTTTCCAACACCTCTAGTGCCGGTAACAAAAATAAAGTCATTTACACCGTATAGTTCAGATATTTTTGCCAGTTGCTCCTCTCGATCTATATGAAAACCATTAATAGTATTTGATATTCCTTCAAAAATATGATCACTACGCTCCTTAAACTTTATGAAATCACTTTCAAAATTAACTTTACTTGCCATATTAAATAATGATTTAACTTCTTCAGGCACATTGTTTTGAGTTAATGTTCCAGCATTTTGGTTAAATTCTTGTGCACAAGTAACTAATTTAGAAAAAACAAGAGATGGTGATTCATCAGTGTAATATTCAATTAATGAGCATAACAAATTTGCAACGGTTGAATATTTGGCATCTAAATCGAAGGAAATTAACTGAAAAGATCTCAAGAATAGCCATAATTCGTCATCAGTAATTTCATCTCCGTCATTAGCATTGGTTAATTGTGATCTGAATATGTTTAGCTTGTTGAGCTTTGCCTTACTGGTAAAACCTTTAGTTTTTGATTTTTTAATAAAGTCTTCTGAGTTTGACGAGTATTTAGCCCATTCCAATATAGGGAGAGTATTATTAACATCAAGCTTTGGCATTGGTCCAGTTATTAATGCAATTGAATCATTTTCAAAGTTAAACCTAGTACTTTTAAAATCTTTCCATGCACTGTTAATAACTTCAGCGAACATTGAATCAGCAGACGCAGTTATAGTTATTTCGTGCTTAATCTGAGCAAAAAGTTGACTTTTGTTATTTGCTTTATCAGTCGCAACTAAAACAAAGTCATCCGTATTTACACCATCATATTTATTCTGAAATTTTAACTCTTTTGCCCTCATAGACTGTGATAAACAAGGAACACAAGATTTTGTTAGCAATGACAGTACAAAAGCTGCTTGAACTCTAGTTTCAAAGTTTACGCCACCACCTCCAGTAGAAAATGGATTGCTCTGTTGTTTGACATCGTTACTCATTTCTCATCTCCATAAGGCGCACAATGAAATTCATGAGTCTTTCTGTGCACAAGTCTCACTAATTTTCAAATTTTATAGCAAAATACGGTAGGATGATATGAATACAATCACTTACCCGATACAAGCAATCTAACCATAGAATGGTGAAGTGTGCTTAAAATTAATTTTTTAGCTCAAATGATCACAAGTTACAAAAGATGGCAACCCAATCTATTAGAATTTTTAAGCCAGTTATCAGCGTGTGAAATAGGCTGGATTTTTAGTGCTAACGCACTTTGGGGCAGAAATGAGTCAGCTCTGATTTAGGCCTAAATTGGGCAATATCAGATTATGTATTGACCTATCTGTTGTATTCCTTCTTTTCGAATTTTCCATTCATTTCCCAACTCAACCATTCACTCCTCATAATTGCCATTCGTCGCATTGATAAAACGGCGTGACAGTTTGTGGTTAACCTTTCATCATCAAAACAGGAAAGGGAATACCAAGATGAAAGCAAGTCACACCCCAGTCAATTCACTGCAATCGATTAAAACGTCTCTCTTTGTATCAACACTTGCCTTTGGGCTAGCAGTAAATGCACCGGCATGGGCAAACCCAACGCCAGAAGCACTCTCTATGTATAATCAAGCTGCTCAAGGTGATGAAGAGATGGTTGAAGCAGCGCATGATGCGCTGAAATCGATCCTCGACAAAGAGGGGGCAACACCGCTGACCTTGGTCTACTTGGGTAGTACAGAAACCCTGCAAGGGCGCGATGCTTTTCTGCCTTGGAATAAGATGAAGTATGTCGAAAAAGGGCTCGCGACCATCGATAAGTCTTTGACTCTCTTAAATAGCATCGAACAGCCTGTGACTGAACAGGCGAGAGTTCAAGGCTTGCCAGAAGCCTATCTCACCCGCGCGATGGCGGCGACCACCTATACCTCACTTCCAGATATGTTTAACCATTTTGACCGTGGCTATGACCTCTATTTAGACCTGCTGTCTGAAGAGGAGTTCTCACACCAAAACTTTGCTGCTACCGCTTGGATTTACCGCTATGCGATTACCGCTTCGATTCGAGCACAAGACTTCGCACAAGCACAGACTTGGTTGGCTGTAATGGAAGAGAAAGATAGCAGCAATATTGAAACCATGACGGCGAAAGCACTCGTCAGTCAGGCTCAATAATATCCGTTCGAACAAGGGAGATAACAAGATGGTAGTGTTCGAAGCGATTAAAAAGCGATACAGAACGGGTGAACAGGTCGTGCATGCCCTTAATGGAGTATCAGGAGCGATTGAGCAAGGCGAGATGGTGGCGTTATGCGGCCCGTCAGGTTCAGGTAAAAGTACCTTGCTCAATATCTTAGGAATGTTGGACCGAGATTACCAAGGGATGATTTCGATAGAAGGGCAGCCCTACCCTGAACAAGCTATTCCCGCTGCGCGTTTTCGTCGCCACGCTTTAGGTTTTGTATTTCAAAAGTTCAATCTGGTGCCTGTCATGACGGCGCTAGAAAACGTTGCTTACCCTCTGATGCTCAATGGTTTAAGCCTTGAAGAACAGCATAAACAAGCAAAGCAGATGCTGATGCGTGTTGGCTTAGAGCAGTACGTTCACCATCGGCCAGATAATCTCTCTGGTGGTCAGCAACAGCGCGTCGCGATCGCTCGTGCTTTGGTTCACAAGCCTAAGTTAGTGATCGCCGATGAACCGACAGCAAGCTTGGATAGCCACACCGCCAATAAAGTGATCGACATTATGCGTGAGCTTGGCCACGAGTTTGGCACCACATTTATTGTCGCGACCCATGATCCAAGAATGGCCAGCCGTTGCGATCGAGTGATTGAGCTGGTGGACGGCAAGATCGTGACCTCAACAATGAAGCAGGAGGCCGTCTCATGGGCAAGTTAATGCAGTTTGGGCTTCTACATTCGCTGCGCCTCGCGTGGCTCAATCTCCTGCGTAATGGACGTCGTAGTTTGTTGTCGGTTTTGATAGTCGCGATTGCCGTGTTTGCACTCACTTCCGCAGGTGGGTATGGACTTTATACCTATGAATCTTTGCGAGAGTCGACCGCGCGCGATACTGGGCACTTAACACTCAGCACACCGGGTTATTTTGAGCAGGACGAAGATACGCCGTTGAGCAATGGTTTAGACAACGCAGATGAACTGACAAAGATGATCATTGGCGACAGCGATGTGCGCGGTGTTCAGCCACGTGTCTACTTCAGTGGCCTTGTCTCTAACGGCTCGAAGTCAACCATCTTTATGGGAACGGGCGTTAACGAACGTGAATTCGACATGAAGGGCCCGTTTTTAGATGTTCGACAAGGGCAAACTCTAACCAGTATTGATTCTCCAAGATACGACGATTCCGAGCCGCAAGTGATGCTAGGGAAAGACTTAGCGCGCAACTTGAAGGTGAGCATTGGCGATTGGGTTACGCTGCTCGCGACCACCAGTGATGGAGCCCTCAACGCCTTCGATTTTAAGGTGCAAGGAATCTACTCGACTGGCGTTCCTGAGCTAGATAAACGCCAGTTGTACGTTTATATCAGCCAAGCACAAGAGCTACTGGCTACAGATCGAGTGAGCACGCTGTCGGTATTCTTGTTTGAGACTCAATTGACAAGTCAGGTTGATCAACGCTTGCAACAAAAGCTGGCACAGCGTAACGGCGATACAGACAGCTCGCAGATCGAGATCACTCCGTGGCAAGATCGCGCGTTCTTCTACGTCAAAGTGAAAGATCTCTACGATCGGATCTTCGGCATCATGGGGGCGGTGATGGCGTTGGTGGTTTTCGTTTCTCTGTTTAACACCATGACTATGTCGGTCACAGAGCGCACCCGAGAGATGGGGACCTTATCGGCATTGGGTAGTTATCCATCTGAAATCATTGCCGGATTCTTGAAAGAGGCGGGTTTGTTGGCACTGCTTGGTGGTTTGCTCGGCGCCTTCGCCAGCGCAGCTGTGACGGTTCTATTACTGGTTGTGGATGTGCAAATGCCACCGCCTCCAGGTCGAACTGATGGTTATCCGTTAAATATCTACTTCTCATTTGAATTAGTGGCCTACGCCATGGCTGGTGTGACTGCGATCTGTCTTATTGCAGCTTATTTCGCTGCTCGCAAAGGTGTAAACAAACCTATCACGGAGGCGCTGACTTATGTTTAATGACCTAAATGCCATTTCGAATAGACGCGCAAGCCAAACAGTTTGGCATCACACAGTAATGACGTGTTTATTGATGTTGTCGTTTGTGTTTAGTGGATCGAGTTGGGCGGTTGATGCCGACCAAGTAACAGAGATGATTGCGAAAGCCGATCGCTACCGACTCAACAGTGAGCAAGCCTCGAAGGTGGTGTCTGTGGTGCATCTCTTTGACAATGATAAGTTGGATAAGACCCGCCAGTACAACGTCTACACGCGTCCAAACCGAGAATCATTGGTGATATTCAAATCGGCAGTGGAAGCCGGTCAAAAGATGCTGATGATTGAAGACAACTACTGGTTGCTCATGCCGAAGTCGCGTCGACCTATTCGCATCACACCAATGCAGAAACTTTTGGGTGAAGCCTCGGTGGGTGACATCTCAACACTGACTTGGAGTGAAGATTATCAAGGTGAGTGGGTGCAGCAAGAGAGCATTGAGTTAGATAGTGGTGAGCAAGTCATGACACATAAATTGAAATTGACCGCCAAAACCAAAGGTGCGAGTTATCAGTCGATCGACTTGTGGTTAACCACTGATCGCGCGTTCCCAATCAAGGCTGATCTGTACTTGAGATCAGGAAAGCTAGCCAAACAGGCATGGTTTGATGAAGGAGAGCGCAATGGTCTACCCAGTGTCGTGGCGATGAGTCTGCTTGATAAGATTCAGCCGAATAAGCGCACCTTGATTGAGTATCAAGAGATCAGCGAACAGTCACTGGCGGATAAGTACTACAACCCTGCATATCTGTCTCGTAATAGCGTGTCTGGACTGTAGGTTGGTGGCGATGAACACTTTGGCTTGTTTGAAAACGAGAGATGGGAGTGCCAAACGCGGGTGTGCGCGAGCTGTCGCAATAAGTACCGCTGCAACTTCTCTATTGAGCGCGAGCGTATTGGCAGGTGATGACCAACTCAGCCTAGCTTGGGACTGGCAGGTCAGCGCTGAAGCGGTGCAATCACGGGACACGCCATGGTTGAATGAGCCTGAATATCATCGCCAGTCTGTGAATGCGTTACTCGATCTTGAAGTGAATTATGCTCAATGGCTTGGCCTGTTCTCGATTAAAGGCGACGACCTTTACCACGAACAGAGCCGACAAGAGATCCCCGATAGTCACAGTGATACACAGCTGATTGTGCGAGAGCTGTTTTGGCAGCACAGTGTTAGCTTGTCTAATTGGCTGTTCGGAGACCAGTATATCGACGTCACGCTAGGCAAAATGCGTCTCGACTGGGGCGTCGGTTACGGCTACCGCCCATTGGATGTGATAAAGCCCTACCGACAAAATCCGGTAGGTATTGTTGCGGAGGAGGGCGCGGGCGTCGCATTACTCTCTGTGTTTGACGATAGCGGTGAGTGGACTCTGCTCTACAGTGACTCTTCTTGGGGCTCTCAAGAGGTTAATCAACTTGAAAGAGCCAGTGAACAACAAGGTGTGGGGGTTAAGCGCTACAACTTAATTGGTGACCATGAGTATCAATGGCTCGCCTATTATGACGATGTCAGACATGGGTTGCTTGGGGCGAGCTTAGTGTCGGTACTTAACCTAGCGTGGGAGTTTCATGGGTCGATGGTCTACCAACGCCACAGCCTAGGGTACAGTTTGCCTGATGAACAATATCAGCCAGTTCAACTGGAGGAGCAGGGTGACGCCTTTCAAGTTCTTGTCGGGCTGACATGGGCTAACGATACCGGGCACAACATCGTACTCGAATATTGGTATGACAGTCGCGCATGGAGTGATTCCGAGTGGCAAGCCGCAATCCATAGAGCACAAGGTTTATCGCAGTTGCCTTCCACCCAGCCTTTGGCAAGTGCTTACGCACAGGGATATCAGCACGCCAATATTGTTGAGCACAATCTGATGGCGCACTGGTCATTAGAACCAAGTGGCTGGCGACACTGGTTTGCTGATGATGCTTCTGTATGGGCGTGGCTAGATGATGTTACCCCAACTCTAGACCTGATGTTCGCACCTCAAGATGGCGGCATCATTGCAACACAATGGATTAACTATCAAGCAATAGACAATGGCAGTGCGTCGGTTGAACTGGAACTTGCCGCACGCTTTTTAGGTGGAAACAAGGATTCTGCTTACGCTAATTTGCCCGATAGCCATATGATTTTGTTAAATATAAAAGGACGATTTTAATGAGTGAATCTGGATGTAAACAGTACTCTTGGTTTAAGAGTTGGTTAGTAACCACCCTGTTTTGTATTGCGATTAGCGTCACAACTCAAAGTATCTGGGGAGGATCGCTGTTCACCAGTGCCATGATAAGTTTTGGCTTTGGTTATAGCGCGGTGTTCTCTTCTTTTGTTCTGATTAAGTTGTTTCCTGATACGTCACGCTTATTGGAGATCGCCATCTCAATGGTGTTTGCTCTAACGGTCGGAACACTCAACGCGCACTACTGGTTGAATAGCTTTTTTGGGGAAGGCATATCAGAGCTTAAGTCGGTGATCTTCCTCGGTGTCATTTTCTGCTCGGTCAGCTACTACTATTTCTACACCAGAGAACAAAAGCTCCGTGCAGACAATGAATTAGAAGTGGCTAAACGTCGCCAAGCCGACCAAGAGAAAGTGGTTGTACTCAGCCAGTTAAAGCAGCTACAAAGCCAAATTGAACCGCATTTCTTGTTCAATACTCTGGCAACAGTCAGCGCTTTGATTGAGACTGACAGTGATAAGGCAAAGCTGATGTTGGATAAGCTCACAGAGCTTTTGCGAGTCACACTGCGTAATAGTCGAAGTGAACAATCAACCATTGCTCAAGAGAGTGACCTGCTGGATGCGTATCTGAATATTCAGAAAATTCGTTTGGGTGAGCGCTTGACCTTCAATATTGACAAGAGCCAAGTCGATTCAACACAAGTGATCCCGCCATTTTTGATTCAGCCCTTGGTTGAGAATGCCCTCACTCATGGGATAGAGCCCAAGGCTGAAGGCGGTGAGATTTCGATTCGATTCAGTACTGATCAAGAGTGTCTAATGATCGATGTGGTTGATAATGGCTTAGGGTTTTCGAGATCGTCCAATAGCGGCGGTCATGGTGTAGGGTTGAGTAATATCCGCCAACGTATCGCGATGTTATTTGATGAACAGGCAAGCTTATCAATCAAAGAGCAAGCTGCTGGTGGTGTGGTGGCTCAGTTAAGACTGCCGCTCTTAGGCCAATAGAAATGGCGATTTACAGTGTGAATTTTAAGGAAGAATAATGGCGAATATGGCAAACAACACCGGCTTTACTGCCATCATTGCAGACGATGAGCCCTTGCTTCGCCATCACCTAGATAAGAGCTTAGCTGATGTTTGGCCAGAGCTCGACATCCTTGGTCGGGCACAAAATGGGACCGAGGCGAAACAGATGATTGAAGCACACCAACCGGATGTGGTGTTTCTGGATATTCGAATGCCAGAGCTTGACGGTATGGCTCTCGCAAAGCAGCTGCAAAAACTGGCGAACCCACCTCTGGTAGTCTTCATTACTGCGTATGACGAATATGCGTTGCAAGCGTTTGAGCGTAATGCCGCAGATTACCTACTCAAGCCGATCAACGAGGAAAGACTATTTTCATGCTGTCAAAAACTCAAACAGCGCTTGGAGGTGCGCAAATCTAACTCCTCTTCCGTTGATATGGGATCGTTAATGGAGCATATCCAACAGCTTTCTCAAACGGTCGCCACACCGCAATATCTCACCTGGCTCAAAGCCCATTCGGGTGATGATATCCATCTTATCTCAGTGGAAGACGTGCTCTATTTCAAGGCTGAAGATAAATATGTGTCAGTATTTAAGATTGGAAAAGCTGGCGCTGCTGAGGAGTTCATTCTGCGCACGTCGCTCAAAGAGTTGCTTGGTCAGTTAGAGCCGGATGTTTTTTGGCAGATACATCGATCGGTAGTGGTGCGAGTTGCCGCTATTGATAAGGTCAGCAAGAGTTTGTCAGGGCAGATGTCTGCTTATGTATCAGGGATTAAATTACCGGTAAGCCGTTCATCACAAGCGCTTTTTAAAGGGATGTAACTAGGCGACTGGTATAACAGATAGGACGTCGAGCTTTGTAGAACGACGATCTTGATCACAAAGGTATTCATGTAATTTAGTATTAAACGATAATTATTTATCCGACCTGTATATTGTCACGCAATGGCATGTAAGAGGTTGTTATGAAAAATTATTGTTTATTAGCCGGATTGAGCGTGACCTTGATCGGTTGTAGCTCTATCTCTACAGAGCACCCAATCCAATCCGATCCTGCATGGGCTTCTGGTCAGCTGGAAAATGGACTGACTTATCACGTTTACCGCGATCACGAACAGCCTGTATCGGTTCGACTTGTGGTACACGCGGGTTCGTTCCAAGAAACTGAACAACAGAAGGGTTATGCCCACTTTATTGAACATATGGCGTTTAATGGTAGTGAAAACTTCTCGCAAAACGATGTCATCAGCCTATTCGAAGATGCAGGCGTTAGCTTTGGTGCCGATTTAAACGCTTACACCTCTTACCAAGAGACTGTCTACCAGCTCGATCTGCCAGATAACACTCAATTAACTCAAGCGTTGACTTGGATGCGCGACATAGGTGATGGTCTGGATATTGCTGACGTTGAAGTGGAAAAAGAGAAGGGTGTGATCCTGGGCGAGTTTCGCTACGCACGACTTGAAGACAAGCAACTAGCCGATAAATTCTACGACTACTTCGTTGAAGGTGGTCAATACCAATCTAAGGATGCCCTGGGTACTAAAGCCTCAGTGTTGGCGGCAGATCAGCAAGAGTTAAGAAGCTTCTATCAAACCTGGTATCAGCCTCAGCTCGTTGAAGTTGTGGTTGCTGGTGACATCAACAAAGAAGACGCAGTTGCACTGATTAAAGAGAAGTTTTCTGACTGGCAGCGTGGGCGAACACCTCGGCCAGAGAAGCAGAAAATCACCTCGTTTAATGAACATGACTTTGTCGAGTATGTGAAAAGTGGGGAATCGCCAAGCCTCAGTCTAATGTTCAATCGAGGCTCAGAAGTGGTCTACACTCATGAGCAGCAGCATCAACGCTGGTTAGATGATCTCTCGCAGCGTCTTATTCAGCAGCGCTTGGGGGCGGTGTTTAATGATGCAGCTCTGCCTACTCAGTGGCTCTTATCAGAACGCTACTCAATGGAGTATCAACGTTACTCATTGGCCAGTGTTGCTTTCCCTGTCGGATCTCGTGAGGCTTCTCAGCAACAATTTATCTCTGCGCTGGCCTCACTACGAGACCATGGTGTCTCAGAAGATGACATCGTTAGTGAGAAACAGTACTACAAAGATTGGCTAAAAAATGTAGAACGTGAATGGGATGCCATGAATGGGCTGGATTTCGCTAACTACAAGGTGGGTAGTTTAGTGGTTGAAGGGCCACTGCAATCGGCGAAAGATGAAAAGGCCAGCTTAGGAGCTTTTGTCGAGAATCTTAATGTAAACACCATCAATGCCAATATCCGCAGTCTACTGTCGAGCAACTACTTCTTAGTTATTGGGGTCGATAGTAGTGAAGATAAGGATGCTATCACGCAAACGACAGCAAGCCTTAAAGCCGCTTATGCTGCATCTGGAGCTAAAGTGACGCAAGCTACGAATGATCACGGCTTTGCTGTTCCAAGCATCTCCGGAGAAGTGGTGCTTGTCGAGCAGGAATACGCTGATCCCAACATCCAAAAGTGGACCCTCAGTAATGGTGTGGATATGTGGTATCTGCGTGACACTTATGCCAATGACGAGGTTGGGATGTATTACACCAGTCTTGGCGGAAAAATGGCGCTCGATCCGAGCCTATACCCAGCGACAGAGCTTGCAATTGCCACCATTGCTCGAAGTGGTTTAGGTAGCTTTACGGGTTCCGAGCTTGAAGCGCATCTTGATCGAGAAACGATCGATCTGTACTCCTTTATCGATGCAACCCGTCATGGCATTGAATTTAAACTCTACCAAGATGGTTTGGAGCAAGCTTTTGCCGCGCTTTATTCGATCGCCACCTCACCGAATATCTCACCAAAACAGTTGGATGCGGTAAAACAAGAGTTTATACAGGGTCGAACAGCTTATTTAGAGAGCCCAATAGGGCAGTTTGAACAGGCGATGAACCACAATACCTACCAACTCAATAGCAGCCACTATTTGATTGATGGCAGCGCGGTAGATAATGTCTCGGTTGAACAAGTTCGCCAACTTCATAGCACCTTGTTTAGCAAAGACCGCCGCAATCAGTTAGTGGTTGTCGGTGATATTGATCCAAGTATCTTGAAGCCACTCGTCAGCCAATATGTCGCTTCTATCCCTTTGCAAGAGGCGTCGATTCCTGATTTTTCAGTGCCTTATAAACTACCGAATAGAGAGCGTATCGACTTATCAGTCAACACCGAAACTAGCTCTGAATACATTCTGAGAGTGATCTCCGATATTCCTGCTGCAGAGACTTCAAACTCTCAGGCGCAGGTTGGGGTAACCGCTAAAGAGGTGTTTATGACGGATTTGATGCAACGTATTTTAACCACACGTCTAGATGCGTATGTCCGTGAAGAGTTGAGTTTGGATTATTCTCCTTATAACTACTCGATCTCACAAGATGGTGAGCGCAGTTACGACTGGTTTATTGGTGCGTTAATTGCTCCGGACAGTGCGGATAAAATTGAGACTGCGATTGATAAAGTCATGGCCGATTTGCTGAAAGGCATTTCTGATGATGAACTAAAGGCGGCGGGCAAACAACTGGTGAATGACTTCGCACCATTAGAAGCGGCTCCTGTGGACCAAGCCTGGTTTGTATCCCGCTATGTTATTTATGACTTCGGTGTTGAGGCGTTGTTTGATATCGAAAGCACGGTAGATTCTATCTCTCGTCAAGATATGGATGCGCTCGCTGAACGATTGTTTGGTGAGAATAGCCGCCACTACAAGAATATTCTGCGTCCTAAAAAATAGCCGAGCACTGACTACGTAGCGTGAAAATTGCAGAGTAAAGGCCAAGCGTATGAACTAACCCCCCAATAGTTGAACACCAATTATTGGGGGTTTTTATGGGTTCAAGATTGTCAACTTTGTGTCAAATATGATTAACGCGGCTTTTAAATCAATTGTATCTTTCATTGCTGTTATATATTGTCGTCGTTTCTACCATTTAGGATTGTTTTGAATTGCTGAAGTTGGGCACGCGTTTACTGTTGATGCTGTTAGTACTGAGTTTTGGCTTAGTGAACAGTCACGGCTATTCGTTTCCAGCAAAACCTTTTCAAATCACGACTTCAAGTGGTCACTTGTGTCAGCAACCGACACAAACTTCTCAAAAAGACGTCTTTAAAGTACGACACGCCTGTGAGCAGACCAAGTTCACGCCTCCGATAGAGGACAGCTCGCACTATCATGACTCTGAGTCGAGTCTACAAGCGAGCACGTTTCGTCGAATACTCAGCAATGAACAAGATGGTTCGAGTGATATCGAGCCTGTCTATCACCTGCTGATTGATTTCTCTCCCCCTTCTCTACTGGCTTCGTTGTTAGAGACAACCCCGATGTTGGATCTCAAACAACACTGGACCAGTATGGTCGGCTCTCCGCCTTCCCGTTTGTCGGGGTGGAAAGAGGGCAACATCCAATATTCACATTTCCGAGAACTTCTTAGCTAATCGTTTGCCCCTGATTGGTCGCATCGACGATCCCTTGTGTCCGTTGTTCTATCCAATCCTCAAAACAATTCGCGAATGCACTCTGCTGCCGTTCAATCAGTTTGGTCTGGTTGCGGTTAGCCATCGTTCGCGTTCGCAAAACTTAGTTAAAATAAGAGATCTTGACTGTGAAAAAACGCATTCCAAGAAAACAAATCAACCACTACTCGAAGTGGAAATATATGGTGCTTATCACCACCATCATCATCATGATTCTGAGCGCGCTACCGTCTTGGTATGGTGAAGACGCTTCGGTTCAAATTAACAACCGCTCTGAGCAGACAATTGATGCAACACAGGTGACTCAATACCTCGCGACTGAGGGCATTCAAGCTAAGTCTGTTTATCAGAAAGATAGCCGTTTAGTGGTGATCTTAGAAGATGCCGAGCAGCAAGCGAAAGCCAAAGAAGTGCTGAATGAGCGTCTGCTAGACAACGCAACCGTCGCGCTAGCTATGGAGCCTGCAGCACCACAATGGTTGACTGATATGGGCTTTGCTCCGATCCAGCTAGGCCTTGATTTGCGTGGTGGTGTGCAGTTCTTATTGGAAGTGGATATGGCACCTGTTTATCACGCGCAAGCTCAGGCTATGGTCGATGAGATTACTAGCCAAGTGCGTTATGCCCGTGGCGAAGTGGTCAACAACCAAGTGGAATTCAACTTCCGTACCGAGGCGGACTTCGAAAAGGCGCAAAAGCTGATTCGTGAAGAGTTCCCACAATGGCTACGTGACAGTTCAGACAAAAAGCTGACCCTGACGCAATCTGAAGATGAACAACGCACGCTGCGTAACCTTACGGTGCAACAAAACCTGCAAATCATGCGCAGCCGTATTGAAGAGTTGGGGATCACCGAAGCTTCAATTCAGCGCCAAGGTGAGAGTCGCATCCGTATTGAATTGCCAGGTGTACAAGATCCAGCCGCAGCGAAAGACGTGATTGGCGCGACGGCTTCACTGGCGTTCTACTCGGTTCACGATAACCCGACGCGCAATACTCAGACGCTAACAGATACCGATGGTAACCGTGTCGTTGTCGCTCGCAAAGCGGTATTGAGTGGCGAGCACATCATTGATGCACGTAGCGGCATTGGTGAAATGGGCAGCGCAGAAGTCAACATCACCCTAGATTCTGCGGGTGGTAAGAAAATGTCTGAGTTCTCTCGTCACAACATCGGTAAACCTATGGCGACTGTGTACAGTGAGTACAGCCGCGATAGAGCCGGTAATAGCGAGAAAACCAGTGAAGTGATCAGTGTTGCAAACATCCAATCTCAATTGGGTAGCCGCTTTAGAATCACAGGTGCAGGCACTATGGCAGAAGCGCGAGAGCTGGCTCTACTGCTTCGCGCGGGTTCATTAACTGCGCCAGTTACTATTATTGAAGAGCGCACTATAGGTCCATCTTTAGGGGCGGAAAACGTGACTAATGGCTTCGCTGCTCTGGCTCTTGGTCTTGGTCTTACTCTCACATTTATGGCGCTATGGTATCGCCGCCTTGGTTGGGTCGCGAATGGCGCGCTAATCCTGAACATGGTAACGCTATTTGGTTTGATTGCGCTGCTACCGGGTGCGGTATTAACGTTGCCGGGTATCGCTGGTTTGGTGTTAACCGTTGGTATGGCGGTGGATACTAACGTACTTATCTTCGAACGTATTCGAGACAAAATGCAAGAAGGGCGCAGCTTTGCGAGTTCCATTGATCGCGGTTTCGATAGCGCGTTCTCGTCTATCTTCGATGCTAACTTCACCACCATGATTGTCGCTGTCGCTCTTTACACTATTGGTAACGGACCCATTCAAGGCTTTGCTTTGACACTGGGCTTAGGTCTTCTAACCAGTATGTTTACGGGCATTTTTGCTTCACGAGCGATCATCAATTTGGTTTGGGGTCGTGACCAACGCCACGATGTAAGGATTTAAGTATGAGTACTTCAAAAATGACTATGTCAAACCGCTATTTTTCAGACAGTAATATGACTCTTCTTCGTAAAGTGATGTCGGTAATCTCTATTGTGCTGTTCATGAGCTCAGTAATGTTGGTAGCAGTGAAAGGGTTTAACTGGGGCTTGGACTTCACTGGTGGCGTGGTTGCTGAAGTTCAACTTTCTGATCAAGTGACCAAAGACGCATTGAAAACGCAGCTTGATGCCGCGTTCCAACAAGACGTTCAAGTGGTCGGTATGGCAGAACAAGACCGCTGGACCATTCGCTACAGCCAACTGACAGACGCACCGCAGATCAACTTAGTTGACGCTTTGGCATCGGTGAGTGACCAAGTGAAAGTGCTTAACAGCAGTGTGGTTGGCCCTCAAGTGGGTCAAGACATGGTTGACCAAGGTGGTTTAGCGGTATTGGTGTGTTTCTTAATGATCATGCTTTACCTAAGTGTACGATTTGAATGGCGTTTAGCTCTAGGTGCTTTGGCTGCGATCATTTACGACGTGACGATTATCTTCGGCTTATTCGCCTTGACTCAGTTTGAGTTCAACCTAACGGTGCTGGCGGCGGTATTAGCGATTCTGGGTTACTCACTGAATGACTCAATCATCATTGCTGACCGTGTCCGTGAGATGCTGCGTGGAAACCCTAACGGCGATACCGACAACTTGCTTAACGAGTCAGTCAAAGCAACGTTCTCTCGTACTATGGTGACTTCCGGTACGACACTACTGACGGTGTCAGCCCTTTGGTTGCTTGGTGGCGCGGCGCTACAAGGCTTTGCGATTGCACTGGTTGTGGGTATCGCGAGTGGTACTTGGTCTTCAATCTCAGTGGGTATCACCCTACCTAAATTGCTTGGCTTACAGCCCTGCCATTACCAAGTGCAGCCGGTTGATGAGTTGGAAGATAGCCGCCCTTAATCCAATATGATACGAGCTAAGCTAGCGCATCGCATTGAGAGTTCAACGTAATACATGGCCTCAAGACTGGTTTCAGTTTTGGGGCCTTATTTTTAGTGCGGTCAATAGTTTAGATAAAGCGACTCTATTTCAAAAATTCGCAAATTGGCGCAGCACCTCTATCCAATATGACTTATGTTTATAAGATGTTAGTTGGAAATGAGGCGAAGCAATGGAATATCGACATCAATGTCATGTAGGTGATCACGGTGATGCGCTTAAGCACCCAGTATTGAGCGAGTTCGTTAAAATGCTCATGCTGCAGCACTCAAGTTTAATCGTGATTGATACGCACTCAGGGACTGCGCGATACGACCTAACCACAGCGCCGAGTAATCATGCGGGCGAGTTTGCCGAAGGCGTCGGGTATCTATGGCGCAACAAGGGATATCTACCAAATGCCTTCTCATCATTTATCTCGATCTTGGAGTACTACAACCCTAATCAACTGATTACTGATTACCCCGGTTCGGCAGCGATTGCTTATCAACATGGGCGCAGCCAAGATAACTTCTACTTCTCCGATATTCAGCAATCTGAAGCCGATTTGTTGCGTTCAAATATCGAAGAGATTCAGCAGCAACGTGGCGTCTCAAGTGCGTTGCATGTCAGTGCTGGAGATGGGTTGAAAGCACTTCCTGATATCGTCGCCAAGAGTGACAGGCATCAGTTGGTAGTGATTGATCCGCCTTATGAGAGTGACGATGAGTACCTTGCGGTTATCGATGCGCTGGCTAAGGCGTATCAGAAGTCAGATAAGGTGTCGGCATTAATTTGGTACCCACTGTACACTGAAGATAAGAGCTCGTTGATCCTCAGTCACTGCTTTGATGCCATGCAAGCGGAAGAGTTACCAAACCCCATTAAGGCTGAACTGAGATTGCGAGACCCGAAAGGGGATGATCGACTCATTGGTAGCGGACTGCTGCTGTTTAATCCGCCACAAGGACTTGCAGGTAAGGTTGCCGATATCCTAGAGTTTTTGCATCGTGATCTGGCAACCCATGGTGAAGGGTATTGGCAAATGAGAGGCTTAGCTTAGTTAACTTAATAAGTCATTGTAAAAAATAAGGTTTTTAAATTTACCTAAACCTAACTTATAAAAGTTGATTAATTCTCGTTAATCATTTAAAACTGAGACTTACAAGCGGAGAGTCGCCCAAATTTAGGTTTGAACTGCGACACACTTAAACAAATAATCTCCATTTTAATCTATGCAGTTTACCCCCTAAACAGCATTAGGCTCGCACTAGTCACGCGAGCCTTTCTTTTGCCTGTCATTCAGCGTCTACACAGGTTGAGACTCTTTTAACGCAGGATAATCGATATATCCTTTTTCATTGCCACCGAAAAGAGTGGTTCCGTCGAGTTGTGCCAACTCACTGCCGTTTTGTAGGCGTGATACGAGGTCTGGGTTAGCCACAAATGGGCGACCAAATGCGACGAGATCCGCGTAGCCTTTACTTAACACTTCTTCGGCTCGCTCTGGCGTGTAGCTGCCTGCGACGATGATGGTGTTTGAGAACAGCTCTCTTAGTTCGACACGGAAGCTTTCAGGGATAACCGGTGCATCATCCCAGTCGGCTTCTGACAAGTGTAGATAAGCAATATCACGAGCTTGCAGCGCTTTTGAAGCCTCCAAAATTGTTGGCACTATGTCTGGGCAGTTCATGTCTTTGAAAGTAATGAAAGGCGCCAAGCGCACACCGACTTTATCGGCACCTATCTCTGCAATAACAGCATCAACCACTTCAATCAAAAAGCGAAGTCTGTTCTCGCGGCTGCCACCGTAGTTATCGGTGCGCTTGTTTGAATTGGTTCTTAGAAATTGATCGATAAGATAACCATTACCACCGTGGATCTCAACGCCATTAAACCCTGCTTCGATGGCTTTCTTTGCTGCGTTCGCAAAATCTTGCACCACACGATCGATGTCTGCTTGGGTCATCTCTCTTGGCTGAATGCAATCGACCATGCTGCCGTTGCCATTCTCATCAGCAATCCAAACTTGCGTCTCTGTTGGAGCCAAAGCCGACGGTGCAATCGGCAGTTCACCCTTTTGAAAGATTGGGTGAGATACTCGACCGACATGCCATAGCTGACAGAATATCGCTGCACCTTGTGCTTTTGCTGCTGTGGTTACTGATTTCCAACCTTCAATTTGTGCATCGGTGTAAATGCCGGGAGTGAATGAGTAACCTTGAGAGTCATCAGAGATCTGCGTCGCTTCAGTGATGATAAGCCCTGCGCTAGCACGTTGTTGGTAATAGGTTGCCATCATATCGTTGGGTACATTGCCCGGCTGACTGCTTCGAGCTCGGGTCATGGGTGCCATCACGACACTATTTTGTAGCGTTAGACCTTTTAATTGTGTCTTATGGAATAATTTTGTCATGCTCAGGATTCCTATCTTCTGCTGATAGGGACTATTTTATTTATTCGACTGGATTTGATAATTGACTAAAATATGAATTCATTGTTCGGTTTTAATGAATGGTAGGCGTAAGAGTGGATAAGTTTTCAGACATGGCGATGTTCGTCAGTATCGTGAAGCATCAAGGTTTAGCGGCAGCAGGGCGAGAGCTAGGCTTATCTCCTGCGACCATGACCGCAAGGCTGCAGGCACTGGAAGAGCGATATGGCGTGAAGCTGTTGAATCGAAGTACTCGACATGTGTCTTTGACTGACTCTGGCGAGCTGTATCACAAGGCGTGCTTGGAGATATTGGATAACGTTAGCGAAGCAGAAAATCTGATTCAAAACGGTGTTAAAGAGGTTAAAGGCCCCTTAAAAATCGCCGCTCCCAAAGACATCGGCAAGCAGTATATTCTTCCTATTCTCTCTGAGTTCTGTCAGCAATATCCCGACGTGATCCCTTACCTATATTTGAACGATAACCTGTCAAATATTGCAGAGTCGGGCATGGATGTGGTAATTCGCTACGGAGAGTTAGTCGACAGCAGTTTGATATCAAGACGTTTATCCCCGAGCCGACGTGTGCTGTGTGCTTCTCCTGAATATCTTGCCAAGCATGGAACGCCATTAACGCCTCAAGATTTAGCAGACCATGATTGCTTAGCAATGCTACGCAGTAATGAAGAGCTGAAAACATGGCATTTCCAAGATCACGACATGAAGAAGTCGATTACCGTTGTACCAAAGCGATTCTCAGACGATGGCGAAGTGATTCGCTACTGGGCATTAAAAGGTGAGGGTATTGCGCTCAAATCAGTGTTGGATGTGCAAGATGACATCAATAACCAACGCCTTGTCACGCTGCTCAACGGCTATATGAAAAACTTCAATACCTCGACCTCTGTATCAAGCGCAGACTTGAATGTGGTGTACATCAGCAAGAAGTATCAACCTAAGCGAATTCGACTATTTTTGGATTTCCTAATCGATAATTTTGGCCGTTTGACCGATAAATCAATTAATTAACGAGATATGACAAAACTCTCGAACTGAAAACGGGACTGCGGACAGAACTGACTAGACTGGTTATGATGTGAGCAATACATGGATGTACTGGAGAGAACAATGAAAAAAGTTGGCAACACGGTGATCAAACCATTTCATAAAGCGACCTGCCATTGCGGTGCGGTGGAGTTAGAGCTCAGCCTACCTAACGGCATCGAAAAGCCGCGTCGCTGCGATTGCTCTATTTGTCGTCGTAAAGGGGCGATTGTTGGCTCTGTTGCGCTGGATGGTATCAAGATCCTCAAAGGTGCAGAGCATCTCAAGTTATATCAATTCAATACTAACACCGCGAAGCACTACTTCTGTTCGAACTGCGGTATCTATACCCATCATCAACGTCGCTCTAGCCCAAATGAATACGGGTTCAATATTGGTTGTTTGGAAGGAGTGAACCCTTTTGATATCGGTGATGTGGTGACAAACGATGGTGTGAACCACCCTGCGGATCGCTAAGGAGAAAACATGTCTGATTATGGTGCCCTGATTCGCTGGCAGAAAGGCGACGATGAGGTATTTAGCGATAATCAATACAGTCGCGGGCATACGTGGGAATTTGATGGTGGTGTTATTGTACCTGCGTCGTCATCGCCTCATGTTGTGCCATTACCGCTCTCTGTTGAAGAGAATGTTGATCCCGAAGAAGCCTTTATTGCGGCGATTGCCAGTTGTCATATGCTGACGTTTCTGGGCATTGCAGCTAAGCGTAAATACGTGATCGAGTCTTACATTGATGACGCGATTGGTGTTCTTGAAGAGGATAAAGCGGGGCGTGCTTGGGTGAGTCATGTTACGCTTAGACCCCAAATTCAATTTGTTGGTGATAAGCGCCCGACGGATAAACAGCTCGAAAAGTTGCATCATCTGGCACACAGTAACTGCTTCATTGCCAATTCTGTAAAAACCGAGATCACGGTAGAGATAGACTCGTAACCCACACTATGTTTTCAGTTGTACTCAATAGCTTTGTCCACCGAGTGTCAGATAAGGCACAGGTGATTGCCCTAGCAGCCGCGAATGGTTGTCAGTTAAAACGCATTCGACGCTCTCGGAATTGGATGTTAGTAGGTGAAGAGGCGCAGCTACATAAATTAAGGGAGCAACTTAGCGATGCTCCCTTACTTTGGATGGTGACTGCGATTGATAAAGTATTACCTAAACCAACCGTTTGTTTACAACAGTTGCTTCAAAAAACGCCTTCGATGACCGTCGCTCAATTGGTCAGTGAATCTGGCTGTTCACTGGCAGAAGCGCGCATTGCAATTGATGAGTTTGAAGGGCTGTAACAACAAAAAGCCACCACTGAGTTCAGTGGTGGCTTTTTCTTTTTTAGGCTTGCAGCGTTATTTGATTACGCTACTTCTGTCACTTTTTTAGCGACTGGCGCTGGGTTGCGAATTAGGTGGTCAAATGCACCTAGGCTCGCTTTTGCACCTTCACCCATCGCGATGATGATCTGCTTGTAAGGTACGGTTGTTACGTCACCTGCTGCAAATACACCTTTCATTGATGTTGCACCGTGTGCGTCAATCTCGATTTCACCACGTGGTGATAGTTCAACCTTAGTGCCTTTCAACCATTCGCTGTTTGGCATTAGGCCGATTTGAACAAAGATACCCGCTAGGTCGATGCGCTTAAGCTCATCAGTGTTACGGTCTTTGTACTCAAGACCCGTTACTCGGTTACCATCGCCAAGCACTTGTGTTGTTTGTGCCATCTTGATGATTTCGATGTTAGGCGTTGAATTCGCCTTGTCGATAAGTACTTGGTCAGCACGCAGTGTGTCTGCAAATTCAAGAACTGTTACATGCTCAACGATACCTGCTAGGTCAATTGCAGCCTCGATACCTGAGTTACCACCACCGATAACGGCTGTTTTCTTGCCTTTGAACAGTGGACCGTCACAGTGTGGGCAGTACGCTACGCCTTTGTTGCGGTACTCTTGCTCACCCGGAACGTTCATTTCACGCCAGCGTGCACCGGTACTTGTGATTACTGAGCGAGCTCGCAGTGTTGCACCGCTCTCTAGCTCAACATGGATGTAACCGTCTTCTGTGTCTTCAGCGTCGATGATGTTAGCCGCGCGCTGCTCGGTCATCACCTCTACGCCGTACTCTTTTACGTGTTCTTCAAGGCTTGCTACCAGCTTAGGACCTGTGGTCGCTTTCACTGAGATGAAGTTTTCAATCGCCATTGTGTCCATTACTTGACCACCGAAACGGTCTGCAACTACACCCGTGCGAATGCCTTTACGTGCTGCGTAGATTGCTGCAGAAGAACCTGCTGGACCACCACCAACAACAAGAACGTCAAACGGTGCTTGCTTGCTTAGGCTCGCCGCTTTTTTCTGCGCTGCGCCAGAGTCGACTTTGTTTAGGATCTCAGCCAGAGACATACGGCCTTGCCCGAACAGTTCACCGTTGATGAAGACACTTGGTACCGCCATGATGTCGCGTGACTTCACTTCGTCTTGGAAGGCTGCGCCATCAATCATGGTTGTTTTGATCAGCGGGTTGATTGCAGACATCATGTTGAACGCTTGCACAACCTCAGGACAGTTTTGGCAAGAAAGCGAAATGAAGATTTCAACATTCAATGGCTGACCAAGGTTTCTAATCTGTTCGATAACATCGTCTTCAAGCTTGATAGGGTGACCGCCACTGTGTAGCAATGCCAATACTAATGAAGTGAACTCATGACCCATAGGTAGGCCAGCAAAACCGATGCTTGTGCCTTTCTCGGTGTTCAGCACTTGCATGATTGGTTTGCGGTCACTCGCGCTATCGTCACGGATAACCACAACTTTGTCAGAGAGTTCTGATATGTCGTTTGCCAGCTTCTCTAGTTTGCTTGCTGTTTCGCTTTCATCCAGGCTAAGAACGAGCTTAACGTCATTTTTTAGGAATTCTAAGTATGTTTGCAGTTGCTGCTTCATTGCTTGGTCTAACATGATATGCCTACTTTTCTTTTCTGTTCGGGGGCGCTCTTTTGCGCTGATGGAGCTATATTGCCTTGACCATCACAATTGGTAAATTCGGACGTTTCTATTAGTTTGGTAGGTAAAACCTATCGATAATTGGAAAAACTTATTAAAGCCATCAAGGCGACCCAAAGTATTGAATAAAAACAAAAAAACCACATCGCATGGATGTGGTTTTGAGAATTAAAGCGGCGCGCCAAAGCCCTTTAGGAGGCAGGCTAAGGCACGCCTGTAGAACGGGTTAGCAGATGCTTAGATCTTACCTACTAGGTCTAGAGATGGCGCTAGTGTCTCTTCGCCTTCTTTCCATTTCGCTGGGCAAACTTCACCTGGGTTGTTTGCAACGTACTGAGCCGCTTTCACTTTGCGTAGTAGGTCTTCAGCGTCACGACCGATGCCTTCAGCAGTGATTTCCATTGCTTGGATAACACCTTCTGGGTCGATTAGGAACGTAGCGCGGTCTGCTAGGCCTTGACCTTCACGCATTACGTTGAAGTTGTTTGTGATAGTGCCAGTTTGGTCGCCTACCATGAAGTACTCGATAGTACCGATTTTGTCAGAAGTGTCGTGCCATGCTTTGTGAGAGAAGTGTGTGTCAGTTGATACTGAGTAAACTTCCACGCCACGAGACTGAAGCTCTGCGTATTTCTCTTGTAGGTCTACAAGTTCAGTAGGACATACGAAAGTAAAATCTGCTGGGTAGAAGAAGAATACTGCCCACTTACCTTTCACGTCTTGCTCTGAGATTTCTACGAATTCGCCGTTTTTGAATGCCGTTGCGTTGAATGGTTTGATTTCTGTGTTGATCATGATTTTACTCTCTTTAATTTGTTGTTTTGACGCTGCCTTGCGTCGATGGAGATATATTGCCTCGACAGGCTCAGAGGGTAAATTCGGACGTTTCTATTGTTCTAATAGGAGATAGCTATCAAGTATGAAAGGCAAAAGCTATTGAAAGGTCAATCTAGTGATAGGTAGGTTCAACCAGCGCTGTGAAGGTTGATTTGAGATGATGGAAACAGAAAGCCTCGACTCAAAGAGTGAGTCGAGGCTTGTGTAATCTGTGCTATGGACGACTAGCGTTTTTCGATAAACAGTATGACTTCACCGACCTTGAAACCGAACTTGGACATTTCGGTTTTGTTGAACAGGCGCTTGTCGTCCATTAAAAACATCCAGTCGTCCAGCGTCACTTCATACAGTGAACCGTCGACTTCGATTTCTAGTGTGTACTTCCAGTAAAGGGCAGAGCCCTGGGTTTCACCATAAGCTTCGCCGATTACGTCACCCGCTGTGCCTGTGTAGGTGTTGTCGCCAGTTTTAACCAGCTTCCAGATTCGAGTGGACCGTTCACCATCAGCGAAGCGAAACCACTCTTTGATTTCCCCTTGGTCGCCTTGCCACTCTGCTACTAAATCCGCTTCAAAACGTCGTAGTAGATTACCAGAGCGATCGAGCACGATGCCATAAGCGATTAGGTCGCCGTCAAAGAACTGTTCGAGCTTGAGTTCAGGTGTGGTGCCCGTATGTTCGGATAAGTTGGCAGAGCCACACCCTATTAGAAGAGAGCAAAGTAAAAGTAGCCATCCTGTTTTCATTCATTATGTCCTATTTTATTTATTGAGCCCTAACAACTGTTGGCGGAGTTTTGGTTCCGACGTGTTTTCTGACAGCCAAATAGAGAGAAAGGCGTGTCCAAATTGGGTGTCTGTAATGGTGCCGATTGGTTGTTCGTCGAAATAGAATTGGCTGTGCTGGTTTTCTGAAACGCGAATAGTCAGTGTGCTGCCCTGTTTTACGTTCGGCCACATTTCGTAGAGTGGAGCGATCCAGCTCTTGATTTTGCTGTCTGAGTAGCCGAGTTTTTCCCACTGATCTTGCGTTGCATCGACTAGATCTTTGCTATCAATGTCGCGGTAGTATTCGATTTTCAGTGCTTGCTCAGAGCGAGTGGGTGTGGTGTACAGCTCGGCGTTGTAGAGGGTCCAAAAGAGATAAGTCATCTCTCCCTCGCCCTGCTTATTCAAATCACCGACGGGAGAGGCGTTAGCGGCGTTGTGGAAGATAAGTGCACTGCACGCAAACAGGGTTGCAAGCGCTGACAGTAAGTAACGCTTCCATTGCGAATAAGGGTGGCGCTGAACTTTAGCACGACCCTGTGATGAATAAGCCATAAGTCACCTCGTTGTCTCCGCCATATTAGGCTTGTTTAGATACGAGTAGCCGACCACTAACAAGGGAATCACTAATCCCCAACTGACCGCAAGCGTGGATAACACCCACACATCTGGCCATGTGGACTGAAGGGCACCTGCCTTGATGCCGCCCCAGTAGCTACTAGTACCTCCTACGAAACCGAGGAGAATGAGGATCACTTTCGGACATTTCATTAGCCAATTGAGGCTATGGTTAAAGCTGATTAAGAACATCACCCACAAGCAGGCGAGCCACACCGGGAACCAAGTTTGGTTAGCGATACTTGGGTGTGCAGAAAAGGCGCCAAGGCCAATCATTAAGCTATCGAGAATCAGACCGATTGGTAGCAAGAGTAAGACTCTGAGGTCGTCACGACGAGTGGGTGAAAGAAGAAAATGCAGCGCCACCAATAGTGGCGCTATAAAGACCGCTTGCTCGGTAAAGAAAGCACTGCTTACCCAAGTGGCTTGAAACAGAACAAGGTTAATAATCCAGAACCGTTTCATCTTTTGCTCCATAGTAGCGAGGCTTACGCGCCACAATGTGATGAGTGCTGATCACGCGTTCAAGGAAGGCGCCTTCGCAGTAGCAGAAATAGAAGGTCCACAATCGCTTGAACTCTTCTGAATACCCTAGGCTGTGCAGTTCATCCCAGCTCTGCTCAAACGCGACATTCCAATCGTTTAGCGTGCGCGCGTAGTGTAAGCCGATGTCGTCAATTTCTTGGACGACAAGATCGGTGCTCTGTGCAAGGTGACCTGTCATGACAGCAACAGAGGGTAGGCAGCCACCTGGGAAGATATATTTCTGAATGAAATCGACCCCTTTACGGTATTTCTCATAACGTCCATCTGCGATAGTGATTGCCTGTATCAACATCTTGCCTGTTGGCTTGAGAAGCTGAGAGCAGGTAGTAAAGAAGGTTTGTAGATATTCATGACCAACCGCTTCAATCATCTCGATAGAGACAAGCTTGTCGTATTGACCTGATAGATTGCGATAGTCCTCTTTAAGCAGAGTGATCTTGTCGCTTAGTCCGAGTGCTTCAATGCGCTGCTTGGCAAGTTCGTGCTGAGCATCAGAGATAGTTGTGGTTGTAACGTGGCAGCCGTAGTTTTGCGCCATAAATATCGCAAGTCCGCCCCACCCAGTGCCTATCTCAACCACACTGTCTTCTGGTGTTAACTCTAAGCGTTCACAAATGGTACGCATCTTATTTTGCTGAGCGTCTGCGAGCTGGGTAGCTTGTTCACTATAGATAGCTGAAGAGTATTGCATTGATGGGTCTAAGAAGCGCTCGTAAAGCTCATTGCCAATATCGTAGTGAGCCAGAATGTTACGTTTCGAGCCTTGCTCTGTATTGGCGTTCTGCTTTCTCAAAAACAGATTTTTAATCTTGGACAGCCACTGTGTCTTGTCATCTAGCTCGTCGAGTTGCTGCTGGTTGCGAGCCATGATTTGAATGACACGAGTTAGGTGTGGACTTGTCCATTTGCCGTCAATGTACGCCTCTGAAGCGCCAATACTGCCGTTAAGGACGACATCTTTAAAGAAACTAGAATCGTGAATGACAATCTCGGCGTGAAGGCTGGCTTCTCGGTCACCAAATATTGAATGTTCATCACCTTCGATGACTTCGAGTTGAGCTCCCTGTAAGCGTTCCAGAATAGTGAAAACAAGGCTTCGGTACTTACAGTTTTTATTCAGCACTGCGGTTTGAGGCTGCTGCTTGATGTTGTGATTTTGTTTGGCAAGCTGTTCCATGTAGACCTCGCTGAGAAAATTCTCGTGTTAGTTAATTCTTGTATTATGACGGCTTAGATACTGAGTCTGGGTGCGGGATAAAGGGCACCTTTTTAAGAAACAGTTTCAAAGCCTGATAATAAATGCCTAGCACAACCTTAGTGGTCATGGCCGGAGTTCGAATCAGTGTTTGTCGTATATCACCGGCAGTCATCGGTTGTTTTTCGAGTGCCAATGTAGCGTCAAATACCTTTTTGTCTCCGGGATATTGCTCGTCCCTATGATTTTCAATATGGACTAAAGTGCGGCGTGATGGAGGCTTAATCTTCCAGTGGTAAGTCATGTCTAAATCCATAAATGGTGACACATGGAAGTCTTTCTTCGCCTTCATTTCTTGCTGCATGTCTATCAAGTAATAGTGTCGTTCGCGCCAAGGAGTGTTGCTTACCTCTGCCAGCATGTAACGGCACTTCAAGTTTTCGTCATAGCAAAAGAAGCAATTGATCGGGCTAAAATAAATCCCAAAACAACGGCACTGTGCGAGCATGGTGACTCGGTTGGAATCGCTCCACTGTCCACCCAGTGCTTTCACTTTGAGTGCTATACGCTGCTTTAGAGTTTTTAGTTCATTACTGTTTTGCGTTTTATAGCGATTTGACGCTTTATCATTAATTTTAGATTCATGATTGTCTAGCGACTCGTCTCCGTCGAAGGTCTTCTCCGGGACATAATCTGTCTCAACAAAGCGGATAGGGTTGAACCAACGGGTACCGAATATCCAGCTACGCGCTGTTGTCTGCTCGATCTCATCCAGATCGAGCCCCATCATGTACAACTGATAGCTAAACTCGTGGGTAATGGCGCCGAAACGGCGGTGCCTTACGCTGCCCCAGTAGATGCCACTGCGCTCAGTGTTGTCGTCGAAGTGGCGAGTTAGCGTGCTCATAGCTCTAATCCAAAACGCTTAGTCACATCGAGCGCACTGCGCACACCATCTTCATGGAAGCCGTTGTACCAGTAAGCGCCCGCAAAATGAGTGCGATTGTGCCCACACATGGTTTCACGCTGCTGTTGCGCTTGAACAGTGTTGGAGTTGAGTACCGGATGATGGTAGACAAACTGACGAATGATCTTATCTGGGTTAATGGCCTCGCTCTGGTTGAGGGTGACACAGAAGGTGGTATCGTCTTCAATCCCTTGCAAAATGTTCATGTTGTAGGTGACACAGGCTGGTCGTTTACTGTTGCCATCTAGCATGTAGTTCCAACTCGCCCACGCTAGCTTGCGATCAGGTAGCAGCTTAGTGTCGGTGTGAAGCACCACTTCATTGCGGCTGTATGGAATTTCACCCAACACCGCCTTCTCTTGTTCAGTCGCGTCGCCGAGCAGCGCCAGTGCTTGGTCAGAGTGACAAGCGAAGATCACTTCATCAAAAATTTGTGTTTCGCCAGATTCAAATTCGATGGCGACTTCACTTTCATAGCGGGTCACCTGCTTGATGTGGCTGTTGAGCTGAACGGGTTTAGATAGGCGAGATAGAATAACATCGACGTAGGAGCGTGAACCTTTAGGAATCACGTACCACTGCGGTCTATTGGTGATATCGAGTAACCCGTGATTGAAGAAGAACTGGATAAAGAACTTAAGTTCGAACTGTTCCATCTCTTCTAGGCTTGTGGACCAGATAGCCGCACCCATAGGCAGTATGTAGTGTTGGCTGAAAAAGTCTGAAAAACGGTAGTGGTTTAGAAAGTCGCCTAGCGTTTCTTCTTCGACGAATTGATGGTTTTGAAAGCGCTCCTTGCACAGTTTGTTGAACTTAATGATCTCGAGAATCAGGGTCCAAAATTGTGGCTTGAAGATATTACTGCGCTGAGCGAACAGGGAATTGATGCTGTGACCGTTGTACTCAAACTGAGTCCCCGTGTTGTGAACACTGAAACTCATTTCTGTTTCTTGACGATCGACGCCAAGCTGTTTGAGTAACTTGTTGAAGTTAGGGTAGGTGCGATCATTGAAAACAATGAAACCTGTATCGATAGAAAATGCCTTGCCTTGGTGTTCAATATCGACCGTGGCTGTGTGCCCGCCTACATAGTCATTTTTCTCAAAAACCGTGACGTCGTGGTGTTTATCTAATACGTGTGCGCAAGTGAGTCCGGATATACCGGAGCCAATAATGGCAATCTTTTTCATTGTTATACCATCCTTGAGGCAAGCTTATGCCAAACCGACTTGGGTAAAAATCGCAGGCACTTCATGATGAAGACAAACCTGCGAGGAAAATCTACTTCGCTCTTTCCTTGTTCGAGTCCACTGATGATTCTTTGAACGGCTTGTTCGCTACTTATAATCATAGGCATAGCGAACGTGTTTCGCTCGGTCAGTGGGGTATCTACAAAACCAGGATGAACGATAGAAACGTGAATATTGTGTGCTGCTAGGTCGACAGCCAGCGTACGACCTAAATAGGTCAAGGCAGCCTTTGAAGCTCCATAAGCTTCAGCTCGTGGCAATGGCAAAAAGCCTGCACTGGAGCTGACGAGTACAACTCTGCCTGCTGGCTTTATGCATTTAAGCCAAGCTTCTAAGGCGTAGCCAATAGAGATCAGGTTGATGTTGATGACGCGCTCGAAGAGTTTGGCATCAAAGTTGACGGGATCGTCAATGTACTCGCAATCTCCGGCGTTTAAGATAACCATATCCAAAGCTTCACCTGAGGTGAGGTCTGGGTAGTTGTCGTAATCGAGAAGGTCAAAGCAGAGTGGTTCAATGTTGATTTGTTCGCTGGTCAATGAATCGAGCTTGTCTTGACTACGACCGCAAGCGACAACGGAATGACCGAGTTGAGCGTACTTGATTGCTAGCTCTCGACCGATGCCTGAAGTAGCGCCTGTAATAAGGATTCTCATGTTATTGGCTCGCTCTTCGCTTAATGGATTTGATTGCACAACCAAGAATGGGAACGTGCTCGTACAGCATCGCACCCACATCGAGATAATCGCGATGAGATATCACAAGACCATCTTTCGTTTTTAGGTGAGAGTGTCCTTCTACGATTATCGGCTTGCGTCCATTAAGCTGTTTGTGGGTAAATTCCATGGACCAGTAAACGGCTGCTTGTTCGCCAGACTCGAACGCGCTGATGATCGTAAATTTACAGGTGGCAACATTGGTGTAGATGTTCTCGAAATAACGGGTTAGCGCGTCTAACCCGTTCACTTGATGAAGTGGATCTGTGAATTCAATCTGCTGGTGGTATACATCCTGTAATGCACCAAAATCGTCAGTGCCTAGCTGTCTATACATATCAAGAAAATTATCTAGCCATCGTGAATTTTCCATGAGTTCACTCTCACTTTCGTCTGTCGTGCTATTTGTAAAATTCTAAGGCCCTTAGCCGTGCTTGTTTGTGTTCAACAATAGGTCCCCAGTAACGACTGCCTCGTCCACTCTTCGCGATAAACGTGTGCGGGAAGTGCACGTCTCGATCAGGAATGTTTTGCAGTTCTGGTAGATATTTACGGATAAAAATTCCTTTAGGATCAAACTTTTCACTCTGAGTTATCGGGTTGAAAATCCTAAAGTACGGTTGTGCATCACAGCCAGTGCTCGCAGCCCACTGCCATCCACCATTGTTGGCACTGAAATCACCGTCAATCAGGTGTTCCATAAAGAAGCGCTCGCCCCACCGCCAATCTACCAATAAGTGCTTAGTTAAAAAGCTAGCTACGACCATTCTGAGACGGTTGTGCATCCACCCTGTTTCGAGCAGTTGGCGCATGGCAGCATCAACCAGAGGGTAGCCGGTTTTACCTTCACACCAGCGCTGGAAATCTTCCGGGTTGTTGTGCCAGGTCAGCCCATCGTACTTTTCTTGGAAGTTCTCACCTTTAACCAATCTCGGGTGGTGGAAGATCAGATGTTTATAGAAATCACGCCAGATAAGCTCATTGAGCCAAGAGAACTCAGCGCACTGGGTGTCGACCAGCAGTTCTGGGTGTTCTTGAATCAGTTGAATCGCCAACCAACGAGGACTAATCGCACCAATGGCAAGGTAAGGCGATAGGCCAGAGGTGCCCTTTATTGATGGAAAATCTCGATTTTCCGCGTACTGATAGAGCTTTTCTGCAAGAAATTGAGGCACCACTTGCCCCAACACATCGTCAGCTAATGGCCAGCGAGAAGATTCTTCTCTTGGGAAATCAAAGTCGTACTCCCTTGAAAAGGTTTCTCGATTCGATCGTGCGCTTTCCGAGTTAACGTGCGGATAGGGAGCGCAATCGATGCCAGAGGCTTGAACATACTTGAGCCAAGCTTTTTTAAAAGGGGTAAATACCTTAAACATCTCTCCTTGCTGATTAAGGACTCGTCCTACGGGAACAATCACGTCGCAATCAAAGGTGGTCAATGTGATGTCTAGGGCACGTACCGCTTCATCTCTCTGTAGTTCGTCCACTTCTGGTTCAGAGTTGGCGACCACTTGGGTGATGTTATGCTCGTGGCAGTAGTTAACAAGCGTAGTTGCTTGGTCGGCAAAGTCGGATGCTTTTAGATGAACAAGCTCAATGCCAAGTGTGGTGAGCTGTTCTGACAGCAGGGTTAAGTGGCGGTATATAAAGTCGGCTTTAATCGGTGCTAAATGGTGCTGTTGCCACTGTTTAGGTGTAGAAATAAAAACGGCGTGAGTAGCGCCGTTTTCAATTGCAGAGATCAAAGCCGGATTGTCATGAACGCGAAGATCGCGTCGTATCCAGAGTAGAGTGCTCAATATCCGTATCTCAACTTAAGTTCTTGTGGATGTGGGTTTAGGTAAACCTGTGATTGTAAGTATTCGTTTGGGTACTCCATCAAATAGTGATTAATCAGCGTAAGTGGCACCAGCAATGGAATCGTACCTTCACGGAAATCGTTGATTTGTCGCGAAAGCTCTTGTTTGTGGGTGCTACTGAGCTGCTTCTTAAAGTAGCCTTGCAAGTGTTGAAGCGTGTTGGCGTGCGTGCCTCGGTTAGCATGGTGCTGCAGTGAAGTCATCAAGCCTTCTATGTAACGATCCGCCAACTCGTTGATTTCTAGGTCACTTTCGCCCAACAACTTGCCGAGCTCTTTGTAGCCTTCGACGTGATGACACATAACTAGATACTTATGGGCACTGTGGAACTGAATGAGCTTGTGCTTGGTGATACCTTCATCGACCAAGTCGAGCCATTTCTGATACGTAAACACTCGTGTCATGAAGTTTTCGCGAAGAATCGGGTCGTTCAAGCGACCATTTTCTTCTATAGGCAGCAGTGGATTGTGATCCATTAGCTGCTTGGTAAACATGCCTATGCCTGTTGATTCAGAACCGCGACCGTGATGGTGATAAACCTTTACTCGCTCCATGCCGCAAGTTGGGCTTTTTTGGCACACAATGAAGCCCGCAATGTGTTCGTTGTTTTTTGCGTAGTTCTGCCCGTATTCGATCAACTCGTTAGTGACGTCACCAGTGCCATCTGGACGAGAGACGTGAATAACGTCATCTAACATTCTGGTTTGACGAATTGTTGGGCGAGGCGTGGGAAGCCCCACTCCCATCTCCGGACACACTGGCTCTAAGTCAACATAGTCAGCCAGATCTTCCGTACAGAAACGAGAGCGTTTATGACCTGTATCGAATCTAACCTTGTGTCCTGCAACACAAGCGCTGATACCGATTTTTATTTTTTTGTCCATAGGTCAAATCCTTTTAAACATTACTCAAAACGTTGTATATAAGATTGGTATTTCTATTGATATTTTTCAATTGTTAATAAATGAATTTGCCAATTGGGTTGAACAACTGACTCACACCTTTTGTGAAGTATAGAGCATCACTTGAAACGGTTAGGCACACACACCCTTCCTTGGTGAAAGGTTGATGGGTATGCTCACCATTAAGCCAGATGAAATCGCCTTTGTGGTACTCACCCATCTCGTCTTCAAAACTGCCTTCCAAAAGTAAGGTAATTTCAAACCCTTTGTGTGTGTGACAAGGAACGGTTCCTTCCTTATCGATATGCAAAAGGCTGGTGTGATGTTCACCATCCTCAAAATCGAGGCGAGCACGCGAAATCTTGCCCAAGTGGAGCCAATCTTTCCTCGCGACTTGGTTGAGTGCTCGTGGCAGCTCAAACTCCGTATCAGCGACCGTAATCTTCTGCGGTGAGTGGTTTTGAGCAGCCTCGACGTCTTCCAATTGTTCATTAGCAGTAATCGAGTTGATTAAACTCATGTCTAGACCTGAGTTATGGTCGTCTGTAGCACTGTGTAGTACCGCGTTAACTTGATTTTCGATCAGCTCTTCGGCAATGCTTTCATCAGAACCGAAGCTGTCGATTGCAGCGATTTCAGTTAGGCGTAACACTTCTGCTTGGCACTGTTCACACATCTCGACGTGGCTGGATACGACCAAAGAGAGAGAGTCAGGAAGTTCACCAGTCGCGAAGTCTTTGAGTATTTGTACTGTTGGGTGATGTTTAATCATGGTTCTGTTCTCCCATATGAAGCTTCAACTTGGCGAGTGCGAGTCTCAGTCTTGATTTCACTGTGCCGAGTGGCACTCCGAGTTGCTGCGCCAATTGTTCTTGAGACAGCTCTTGATAATAAACCCCTTCAACAATGGTTCGCTGCGCTGGAGGCAGCTTGTCTATTTGATTGCGTACATGACGACTCATCAAGTGGTCGCTGTATTCGCTCTCATCGTCGCTTGCTTCAGATAGTGCTGCATCGATAGGCCAAATGTCATCAGCGACATTTTGTTCCGCTTTCGCTTTCACCTTGCGTAACATATCAAAAGCTGCGTTACGCATTACGGTGTACACCCACGTGGTTGCGGCGCCTTTCTCGCTATTGTAGAGATGCGCCTTTTTCCACACGTTAGTCATGGTGTCTTGCACTAGCTCATTGGCAGACGCTTCGCTACCTAACTTGTTGATACCGAAACGTTTAATTTTGGGTGCGAAGAATTCAAACAGGCGTGTGAAAGCTTGCTTGTCTCTATGAGATGCAACTAAAACTAGCCAGCTGGATAACTCTGGCGGCACTTTACTGTCGGACGCGATGACAGACTCCTTGGCTTTTTCGTTTTTTATTTTACCTAATTGCATAATAGACTAACCTTCATCCGGGTTTTGCAATATCTACGGAGGAAAGTGATGATTAGATCAAACAAAAAGAAAAAAGTTTGAGTTAGTCGTTACCAGTAATTATCTGATTTAAAAAAGGAACCACTGCAGGGAAACTGGATGGTGAAGTGAAGCGGACTTTCTTCTCGATTGGTAATGGCATCACCTCTAATAAGCGCGCGCAAATCCATTGTGGATCGTCGAAATTAGTGTGAGGGTAAAGCTCCCTTATTGCATCATGTTCTCTAAACAGTTGAACGAGAAAGTTACTGAATACAGGTGGAAGTTGACAATCCAGGTTTGGCCAATGAGGAAGTGTCTCAAAGTCTGCTTTCAAAAGGCCAGTATCATCTCTTCGAGTATTGAAGAGTCTAACCAATGACTCACCTTCCACATCAATTTCGAGTAACTTGTCGTCTGAGAGGTTGAAGTCGACGATTTTTACTTTAGTACCCCAATCTTTAAGTGGGCTGTTATTGCGGTTATCGTGGCTAGCTATAACAAAACCGTCTCCTTGAGCGGCGTGCGCCACCATAGTCAGATATTTTGGCTCAAAAATTCTCAGGCGTTGTCGGCCGCCGGGGAGAATAAAGAGCGGCAATGGGAAGATTGCGTAGTCGATTTTTGTTTCCATAGAGAGTTTGCCCCAAAAAGTAAAAGAGTATCAAACACCAAACTTGCTGTGATTTGTGAAGATTGGTTGTGATAGCTATACGCTACGTCATTTACTTTCGATCAAACGGCCACGAAACTGCGTTCATGAAGCGTGGAGGCAAACGTGCTCTCATTATTAGTGAACTTAATTGTCTTTTGGGGCTGTTAAATAGTGGTGCCAATTGGTTCTCAGGGTATCGTAGTTTTCGATACAAAACTCTTTGCGATCTTTTAAGTAGTCGTTTTCAACTTCATCCAATAGATTGCGGTGAGTATCCGGATCGCTGCCATAAACGAGACAGAGTGTCGAAAAGTAGCGTTGTAGATCGAAACTGTGCTCATCGATGTAATCACCCATGTCGTAGTACTCAGGTCGATCATCTGACTCATAAGCGAATAAGTCTGCCGCACTTATTGCTGCGTCAGCTCCATGTTCAATGTAATCAATCAGCATTAGAGTCGCAAAGTTGTCGGCAGCATCTTCCTCTTTCCCGAGAACCGGTATTTTGTGATCGTAGATGTAAGCATGAGCAGCTTCGTGTAGAAGTGTGTGCAGTAAAGTATCAACGGCCCCTGCTTGCGGTGATTTATCATACTTCTCTTGGTACTGGTTTTTACGGTAGTAGTTCACTGACTCCGCATAGAAGGTGTATGGCATGTGTACGATATGCGTACTGGGGTCGTACATCGGACCTTCGCTCCCACCATACCGAATGACCAATGGTGTTTTGAATGGAAACAGTTGCTCTGACAACGTGATAAGTGTGTCGTTAATTTCACTCTCTTGAATAGCTTTTTTAATAGTCGAATCTTGTTGATTAGTAGGCTTCAGATATTCGATAGTAATGTTATCAGGGAGCCGTGTTTCTGATGACGCATAAGCAGTGACAAGTAGCGTACATGTTACAATACCGAGTGTCATAGTCTTCCTGATGGCCTGCATATTCCCTTCCTATTGTTCTGTTTTTGACCACTAGTGTCGAAATTTAGAGTCTAACGATCGTTTGTGAGTGTAGGCTATATTTAGCTTGGTGTGTATTTAGCAGATAAATTTCGGTTCGCGTCAACCCTTGTGCTATACTCCGCGCCCCAATCCGCATTGGCTTGCTTAATTTAGGAAATTATTATGAGTGCTAAAAACGAACTTCAACAAATTAACAACCGTCTAGACAAGTGTCGCCACAAGTTAGCGGCTGCTAAGGTTCGTAATGATCGTCCTGTTGTTCGTCAATTTGAAGACGAAATCAAAAAGCTAACCAAGAAAATCGCACAGCTGAAACACAAGCAAAGCTACGATGTAAACAAAGAGCGTAAAGCACTGCTAGATATGCCTTTTAGCCGTGAAATTACCAAGGCTGAGCAAGCGGACATGGGTAAACTGAAAAAGTCTGTAAAGGGACTTGTCGTTGTTCATCCAATGACGAAGATCGGTAAAGAGCTTCGTTTAGAGGTTATGACTGGTTACGCACCGAAAAAATTCTAATTACCCACGCTGGTAATGCAAAAGGAGCTATCAATAGCTCCTTTTTGCTTTTTTAGGTTTCCAGAATGATAGTTAATGTAAAAATTTTTCAGATGTCGGGGTGAATTTTAGAGGTGATTAAGGTCAAAAAACACCCTGATCCTCGCTAAAATTGACCTAGGACTAACATCTTGGTCGTCTTTCACACTATTGTGGAGCGTTTTCTAAACTCACTAATTCATCATTTTCATAAACACAGGTAGAGCAGCACTAAAAGCTACAGACAAGACTAGACTCATTAGGGAAGATGAGGAACGTAAAAATATAGAGGTGATATGAATCATTTAATTTCAATAGGCCCACTAGAATCTTTCCTAATCGCAATTAGCGTTTTGTTTCTAGGCCATTTTGTAAACGCAAAGCTTCCGGTTCTCAAAAAGTACAATATCCCAGAACCTATTGTCGGCGGCTTAATCGTTGCGCTTGCAATTACAGGTCTTCATTTCAACGGTATTGATCTTGAGTTTTCTCTACCGTTGCAAAACACATTCATGTTGATGTTCTTTGCAACCGTTGGTCTAGCGGCGAACTATACCCAGTTGATGAAAGGGGGCGCAAAGGTGTTCCTATTCCTAGCTGTGGCATCGGTGTACATCATTATTCAGAATGGAGTTGGCGTCACCTTGGCAACGGGGTTGGGGTTAGACCCACTCATGGGGCTTATCGCGGGCTCAATTACTCTGTCTGGTGGACACGGTACAGGTGCTGCTTGGTCTCAAACTTTCGCTGATACTTATGGTATTGCTAATACGCTAGAAATTGCGATGGCTTCGGCAACCTTTGGTTTGATCATTGGCGGTATCATTGGTAGCCCGGTGGCACAAAAGTTGATCGACAAAAACAACCTTGAATCTGAGTACGGCACGGGTACACAAACGCACGAGCGTTTCCCAGAGCTGGTGACGTACAACGAATATGAAGAAGATAAAGTAACAGCCAAGAAGGTGATTGAAGTATTGTTCATTCTCCTTATCTGTATCACAGGTGCGAAATACCTAGAACAGTGGGTGGCGACTTTTGAGATTGCTTGGTTGATGATTCCTGATTTTGTTTACGCTCTGTTTATCGGTGTGTTCATCACCAACGTATTTGAAGTGACAAAGCTGCACAAAACAGACAGTGAAACGGTTGATATTCTAGGTACCGTGTCTCTTTCTCTGTTCTTAGCGATGGCGTTGATGAGCCTAAAACTGTGGAACATCTTTGACCTAGCGATTCCGTTCTTGGTGATTTTGAGTGTTCAAGCGGTCGTTCTGGGTTTGTTCTCGTATTTCGTGACATTTAAAGTGATGGGGTCAAACTACGATGCTGCGGTAATGTCAGGTGGTCACTGTGGTTTCGGCTTAGGTGCAACCCCAACCGCTGTGATGAATATGGGCTCGCTGGTGAACCGATTTGGTCCATCGCCACAAGCGTTCATGGTGGTGCCGATTGTCGGTGCATTCTTCATCGATATTGTTAACCTGATCATCCTACAAGGCTACATCTCGTTTATTGGTTAATGCAGTAAATGTATCAACCGCCTTAAATTGGTCGTTTAAAAGAAAAGCTCTACGTGAATTGTAGAGCTTTTTTTATAGGCAAAGTTCAATGTTTTAACAAAGTAAGGAAATGTTGAGCGAAGCGGCTTACAGTCACTTACACCACTGCCTCGCAACCCGTGCTACCTTTTATCTTTATTAAATTTGTAACTCAGCATCGCTCTTCTTGAGTTAATCATCAGGCTGTTCAGTGTGTTTGAACAGCCTATTTTTTTGCTCTCAAGTTTCTGTCGTTAACGGCTCGTTTAATGAGGTCTGTTGGCTTCATTTTAACTTAACGTCTCAGTACCTGAGGTGTTCTCTTTCGATTTTCTTTCGCTGCAAACGTAAAAAAGCCAGACGTATGTCTGGCCAAAAAAAGCAGTGTAGTGTGCTATTTTTAATCGCGAGTCTTAAAGAGGGATTATAGCGTCTCTACCACTTGTTCTAGTGCTAGGCGTGCTTTTGGTAGGCCATGGTTATAGTCTTCGCCATCTTTGTGGTAGCCGATAGCCAATGCAACGTCTACCACGTGACCTTCTAGCTCTTCAGCGAACTTCTCACCGATAAGTGCTGAATCCACACCTTCCATTGGAGTTGAAGCGATGCCTAGACGCGCTAGTGTGTGCAGAATGTTACCCAGAGCAATGTAAACCTGAGCTTTAGTCCAGTTGCCGTTGAAGCCTTGTTCGTCTGTATTCATGTCTGCGAATGCGTAAGCACCCATGAACGTGTCGTACATGTCTGCCGGAAGGTGACCAGAGCTGACTTCAGCGTCAACACGCTTAGCAAACTTCTCTTTTGTAAACTTAGGATCGTGAGCAAAAAGAATGGTGTGAGACGCTTCTTTCGCATGCGGTTGGTTGAACTGGTGCATGTTCTCGAATGTATCGTGGAAGCGTTGTTTTGCTTCGTCACTCTCAATGATGATGAATTTCCAAGGCTGAGAGTTGATAGAAGACGCAGATAGACGCAGCGCTTCTTTGATGATTTCCATATCTTCCGCAGAGATGCGTTTGTCAGCATCGTATTTTTTAGCGGTGTAGCGTGTGTTCAAATCTTTGATGATTGGATGAGTCATGTTGGCTCCTAGTATCTATATGAATAAATGTTTTAGGGTTTAATGTTCAGTAACGTCAACAATAAACGGACAACCTAACTGGTCATCGAACATGCCCCAATGATCGAGAATCTGCGGTAGCTCAAATCGATGGGTGTAAGATAAAGGAACTCGCGAGGGAGAAAAATAGCGAAGATCTCAAATGACTATGGACTTAAATGTCCATAATCATGTGAGGTATGTTGGGTTATTCGCAGTAAAAAGGGCTGAAAGCGTTTTTAATACGCCTTAATGCCAAATTGTCTCAAAAGAGGAGGAAGCACACTGTCGAGGTTAGGAATATCTTCTGGGTAGATTTCTATCAGAGCGAAGCCGTGCTCTTTATATACTCTCTGTTTTGTTTCTTTTTGCTTGGTGTCGATGGCACCCTTGTCACTGCCCCAAAACTGGATATACACCTTACCTGAGGGTAAATAGAAGTCGCTGACCACTTCAGTGGTAATCGGAAGAGGTCGCTCATAAGCATGGACGACACCCGCCATATAAAGCCAGTTATCAATGATAAGTTCACCTTTTGAACGAACATAGTGCCCATCTAAGGTGCGATGTTTGGCTTCGAATTTTTGTCTAAAGTTAGAGAAAGAAACATCGGTTGAATGGCTTTCGGCATCTTTACCGAGAAACTCAACCACAGACTGTTTCAAGCGTTTGTTTTTCGCCACAGTATCGTGCCAAACTACAAAGACGTTATTAGTGGCTTTGTCTTCTCTCTGTTCTCCGCCGACCTTCAGCCCGGTATTGGTAATGTGCCATCCATCTTCTTCACGGCGAATCCAGCCCAACTCATTAAGGAGTAGATTGATCTTTTTGGCACTTAACTGGAGGGATTGGCCCAGCTGCGTCGCTGTTAGAGTGGTTCCTGCAGTAGAAGCGGTATCGATCAATAGGTTTTCTGGCCAAACGATAAATTGTCCAAACTTTGTGTGATCGACATATTCCCCTCCAAACGCTTCACCACGTTCGGTTAATACCCATTTATCTCTACCACGCACAATATAGCCGGCGCTCTTTAATTGACTAAAAAGAGTTTTAGGTTCTAGGTCTTTCAGCTTAGCAAGCGCTGATGTTGATAGTTTATCTGATGTCATAAAGGGCACTCTTTTGAACCGTCGGTATCTGAAGTGTTTAGCAATTCTCTTTATATCATTAATTGTAAAGAAGGAGAGTAGGAGTTCTAGTGAACGGAGGAACTCAACTTCAATTAGTATTCAAAGTTACCAATATACCAATTGTGTAATTAAATTACATAAGTGGCACTTTGATTAACTGAGGTGCATATAAAGTGAACTCAATATGATTGATTTTTAGCCTGTGAGATGTGGTTAATTGAGACTTGTTATTTAAATTGTGATTTGCATCACTATTTATTTTTGGTTATCAATTTAAAAAGTGTGATCTTTGTCGTGTGTAATTGATATTTATTCTCATTAATTTGGCGGTGTAATTTAGATTCAGCCTATTTTTGTGATCTGAATCATTACTACTAACTCCTTGTTGTATTTTGTGCGTGATCTGCATCACTAAAGTCTCATCAACGTGCGTTTTTATAATCTTGTGTTAGATTTTACTCAACTTTTGAGCACACACTTTCGGTCATTTGACCAACCAATACATTACGGGGTTCTACCTATGTTATCACCAGAAGCGAAGATCAAGGTCCAAAACTTTGGTCGATTCTTATCCAATATGGTAATGCCAAACATCGGCGCATTCATTGCGTGGGGTTTCATTACCGCACTATTTATTCCAACTGGCTGGCTTCCTAACGAAACGTTAGCGTCTATGGTTGGTCCTATGATCACTTACTTGCTCCCACTACTTATCGGTTATACCGGTGGTAAAATGGTGGGCGGCGACCGTGGTGCGGTTGTAGGTGCTATCACAACTATGGGTGTTATCGTAGGTACGGACATTCCAATGTTCATGGGAGCGATGATTGTTGGCCCTCTAGGTGGTATCGCAATTAAGAAATTCGATGAAGCTGTTCACGGTAAAGTGAAGAGCGGCTTCGAAATGCTAGTGAACAACTTCTCTGCCGGTATCATCGGTATGATCTGTGCAATCATTGCTTTCCTAGCAATTGGTCCAGCAGTAAAAGTGCTTTCTGGCGGCCTAGCTGCTGGTGTTAACGCAATGGTTGAAGCCGGCGCACTTCCGCTAGCATCTATCTTCGTTGAGCCTGCGAAAATCCTATTCCTAAACAACGCAATCAACCACGGTATTTTCTCTCCTCTAGGTATTCAGCAGTCTGAAGAGGTTGGTCGTTCAATCTTCTTCCTAATCGAAGCAAACCCGGGTCCAGGTCTAGGTCTACTGCTTGCTTACATGGTCTTTGGTAAAGGTAGCGCGAAGCAGTCTGCGGCGGGTGCATCTATCATCCACTTCCTAGGTGGTATCCACGAGATTTACTTCCCTTACGTACTAATGAACCCACGTCTAATCCTAGCGGTTATTGCTGGTGGTATGGCGGGCGTATTCACTAACGTAATGTTCAGCTCGGGCCTAATCTCTCCTGCGTCTCCTGGTTCTATTTTCGCAATCCTACTGATGACACCAAAAGGTTCTTACATCGGTGTGATTCTATCGGTTATCGCAGCAACAGCGGTATCGTTCCTTGTCGCGTCAATTCTTCTAAAAACATCAGCGCAAGGTGACGACGAAGACTCACTAGAGAAAGCATCAGCACAGATGAAAGACATGAAAGCGTCTTCTAAAGGTGCAACAACAGGTGCAGACATCAACCTAGCAGACGTGAAAGCAGTATACGTCGCATGTGATGCAGGCATGGGTTCAAGTGCAATGGGTGCAGGTCTACTTCGTAAGAAAGTGGATGCAGCAGGTCTAGACATCACTGTAACCAACTATGCGATTAACAACCTGCCAGCAGATTCACAGATTGTTATTACACATAAAGACTTAACTGACCGTGCTCGCAACACCATTCCAGGTGCAATGCACATGTCTCTAAGCAACTTCCTAGACGGTGCGGTATACGACAACCTAGTAGCAGAGCTTGTTGAAGCACAAAGCGGTGGAGCAAAAGCAGCACCTGCAGCAGCGCCAGCGCAAGAGACGTCAAAAGAACAAGGCCTAGCGCTAACAAGCGATGCGGTATTCCTTGGTCTTAAAGCGACAGACAAAAACCAAGCGATTAAGTTTGCTGGTGAGCAACTTGTGAAACTTGGCAACGTAGCACCTGAATATGTAGATGGCATGTTCGCTCGTGAGGAACTGGTATCGACCTACCTAGGTGAGTCTATTGCAGTACCACACGGCACGATTGAAGCGAAACAGTACGTACAAAAGACCGGCATCGTATTCTGTCAATACCCTGAAGGTATTCAGTGGGGTGAAGACGAAGACGACATCGCGAAGATGGTAATCGGTATCGCTGCTCAAGGTGACGAGCACAACATGGTATTGATGGCTATCACGAATTCACTTGATGACGAAGAAGCAGTGGAACGCTTGCAGAACACCACCAACCCAGAGGATGTTCTGAAGATTCTAAATGGATAGTAAGAAGCTTTAAGTCAAGCTCCTGAGTGAACCGAGGCCAGTCCCCCCCCCCTGGCCTCATTTTCCCAGTCTAGATAGCTCACGGTTTAGAAGTATGTTGTTGAACCGTCACCTATATAGATTACATAGTTAAAAGGTCTAAAAATTATGAAAGCGTTACATTTCGGTGCTGGTAATATCGGTCGTGGTTTCATTGGTAAATTGCTTGCTGACGCAGGTCTTGAAGTCACGTTTGCAGACGTTAATGAGACTGTGGTTAATGCGCTAATCGAGCGTAAAGAGTACCCAGTCAAGATTGTTGGCGAAGAGTGTGTTGTTGAAGTAGTTAAGAACGTGACAGCAGTAAACTCGGCGACAGACGCAGTGGTTGACTGCATCGCCGAATCAGACCTAATCACGACTGCCGTTGGCCCTACAGTATTAAAGATCATCTCTAAGTCGATTGCACAGGGCATTGAGAAGCGCGCAGCAGCAGGCAACACGGCACCAATGAACATCATCGCAGCTGAGAACATGGTTCGTGGTACTAGCCAACTGAAGGCTGCGGTTCTTGAGCACCTGTCTGATGAGATGAAGGCGTTCACTGAAGAGAACATCGGTTTCGTTGATTCAGCGGTAGACCGTATCGTACCGCCAGCAGAAGCGGGTGAGACAGATCCTCTCGCAGTAACGGTTGAAACCTTTAGCGAATGGATAGTAGACGAAACTCAGTTTAAAGGTGAAATTCCAAGTATCCCTGGTATGGAGTGCACGGATAACCTAATGGCGTTTGTTGAGCGTAAGCTATTCACGCTGAACACCGGTCACCTTGTTACCGCTTACCTTGGTGTGCTTGCTGGTCTTGAGACAATCAAAGACTCTATCGAAAACGACGAAATCCGCGCGCAAGTAACCGCGACGATGGAAGAGAGTGGTGCGGTTCTGATCAAGCGCTACGGTTTCGACCCAGAAGCTCACGCAGCTTACATCCAGAAAATTCTAGGGCGTTTTGCAAACCCATACCTTCGTGATGAAGTGGACCGTGTTGGTCGTCAACCAATTCGCAAACTTAGCCCACAAGATCGTCTAGTCAAACCATTGAACGGTACGCTAGAATACGGCTTACCCAATGAGAACCTGATTAAAGCGATTGCTGCGGCATTCCACTACAAGAACGAAGATGACCCTCAAGCGGTTGAACTTCAAGCAATGTTCGCAGAAAAAGGTTTTGCTGAGACATTAGCGCATTATTCTGAGCTGAATATCGACTCAGAAGTTGTTAAACTAGCGGAACAAGCTTACCAAGCATTGAAATGATAAATCATCAAAGTGCCACTCCTGTGGCACTTTCTTATTACAGAGCCGTTATGCCGATACATCCTAGCCATGAAACAGAACTCCTAGAAGCACTAGCTGAGGCGACAACTGCTAATGCTTGTTTTATGGCGGCTTATGATGCACTGGATGATACGGTAGATGCGGTTCTAAAAGGCATTTTCCAGAAAGATGACACAGCAGTAAAATTTGTCGTCGAGCCTCTCCTCAATAGCGGAGGTCCGCTAGGCGAGATCATGGTTCGTGCTAAATTACTGCTTGGGTTGGGCGTGATCAGTAAAGATGTCTATGATGACCTAGAGATTTTTGTCACTTTGAAAGAGTGGGCGAAAATTCAAGGTGAAGAGGTTTCTTTCACTGACCCGAATGTTCTATTTGAACTGAACAAAACACACGCTATTCAAAAGATAATGCCGATTGAGTACGATGCTGAATTGGTCGAGTCGATGTCAGGTCCAATGCTCGATATGTTTATGGGGCGCCATAATCAAAAAGTTCAGTCGACCATCGTTTTGGCGATTACGGATCTTATCAACACTCTTTGTCGTGATAACGCATTGATTGTTTAGTTATTTTCTCTGTTTTAATTAACAGTTTCTTTAGTTTCAACTACCTAATTGCACCGCTTTCCCTTTCTTTAAGTATTAGCCTTTGAGTGTAGTCAGCTCGGCTTAGTCCAACCTTCCCCTATGGGTTGCCAACTTGAGTTAGGGAAAGCTCGCTTTCTTCATGACCTCCCTGCTTTCAAAGTCTCTTGTCGCTTTGGCTAGCACTTTCCATGCGCTCAAATTTGCGCCTCGCTGTTAAAATGACCGGCACAGAAAAAGCCACCGAAGTGGCTTTTTGTTTCAACAAAACCTTAGGTTATAGGTCTTGGATGTTCTCGGCTTCTAGTTCTTGGAAGTAACGTAGAGTCTTCACTTTTAGCTCTTGTTGAGCTGGCTCATCAGCAACGATGATAGCTTTACGGTGCATTTGTAGCGCTGTAACCGTCCACATGTGGTTTACAGAACCTTCGATAGCAACCTGTAGAGCTTGTGCCTTGTTGTGACCCATAGTCAGGATCATGACTTCTTCAGCGTCTAGTAGAGTCGCAACACCGATAGTTAGTGCGTATTTTGGCACTTGGTTGATGTCGTTGTCGAAGAAGCGAGAGTTCGCGATGCGCGTCTCTTCAGTTAGCGTCTTGATACGAGTACGAGAAGCTAGAGAAGAACCAGGTTCGTTGAATGCGATGTGACCGTCGATGCCGATACCGCCCATGAACAGGTTGATTTTGCCGTATGAACGGATTTTTTCTTCGTATGCAGCACAGTGAGCATCGATGTCTTCTGCTTGGCCGTCTAGTAGGTTGATGTTCTCTTCTTGAATATCAACGTGGTTGAAGAAGTTTGTGTACATGAAAGTACGGTAAGACTCAGGGTGGTTAGGAGCGATGCCTACGTACTCATCCATGTTGAAAGTAACAACGTTTTTAAAGCTAACTTCACCTGCTTTGTATAGTGCAATTAACTCTTTGTAAGTCGTTAGTGGTGTGCCACCGGTAGGTAGACCAAGAACGAATGGACGATCAGCTGTTGGGTTGAATGCTTTGATGGCATCAACGATGTGACGAGCTGCCCATTTACCTACTTGTGCCGCGTTGTTTAAAGGAATAAGTCTCATTTTTTTAGCCCCTAAGATAAATAATTTATAGTGTGCTGAAACATTAATTCGCATTATAAAATAAGTGATCTATTTCTGCCATTGTTTTAGGTCAAATTTTTAGATTTTTAATGATATATGTGACACTAAGTGTCAAACTTGCATAGTATTCACGGGGATAATTATTATCGTTAAACAAGCTTCATCTGCTTGTCATAAAAGGCTTTTTTGAGAATGTTATGAGTGGGAATTAGCGGATAATTCACAGGTTAGAAAAATGGATGATTTTTTGAATGGAAGGTTAAATCAAATTAATCGGTATTCAAACTCGAAGGAAAATCGTAGATGTGAACAACCCTGACAGCAAATTATTGTACGCTATCATTATGAAACTTATAAAAATATTGTTAAGGTGTCTTGATTCGCTAAATTTTTAGATGTTGTGTTAACAAGTAAGCTCAAGGCGTAGATACACCTTGAGCTCAGAAGATTAATCTTCCAACACCAACTCGTTGTCGTACTCTTCTCTTGGCACTTCACCACGTTTGCAGCCATTAAGAGTGTGGAAGCGACGACGTCCACGAGCAAGTTGGATGTATTTTAACCAAACACGCTCTAACTTAGACTTCGCCTTGTGAGGGTGCGATAACACTTTTACAAAGTGTTTTTCTTCAGCGTTGATCGGTGCAAGTTCACCGGACTCAAGTGCTAACATGGTATCACCAAACAAGGTTAGGATTTCTTCTTCGACAAGAGTAAAATCACCTGACTTAGCAAACCCTCTTGGGAATTTGGTGGTGTCATAAAAACGTTTTTTTCCGTGTCGGAATTCGGTCTCAGACATAACAGCCTCAGTAATGTGGTTGGATTGAAATTAGTGTTTTGTTGCTCATGCGAACATATTGTTAAAAGGTAAAAATGGAAAACAAAACATTTTTTCCCTCACGATAAACAATCCTAGATCCGCTAGTTAGCAGATTTATTACAGAGATGTATTTGATGGATGTGAAAGTATTTAGAACCTTTCTAGAGGTCGCAAGGGTGCGCCACTTTGGTCGTGCCGCTGAAAACTTGTATTTAACTCAAGCAGCTGTGAGTGCCCGTATCAAGCAACTTGAAGGCTATTTTGATACTCAGCTTTTTATTCGTGATCGCAACAATATAAAGTTGACGTCCTCTGGCGAGCGTTTAATTGGCTACGCAGAAGTTATGGTCTCTACACTTCAACAGGCTAAGTTTGAGCTCTCATTGGAAAGTGGTAAGGCGCTGCAATTGACCTTGGGCGGTACCCCTAATATTTGGGATGCGTACTTGCAAAATTGTTTGAGTGTGGTTACTGACTCGTTCGGTGGCTACGGCTTCATGGCTGAAGTCATGGGTCGTGAGCAGCTCAACCGTAATCTGCTGGAGCGTACGCTAGATATGGCTTTTGCGTTTGATCAGATTAAAGCTGAAGAGCTGAATTGTAAAAAGGTTGCGGATTTAGTCTTAGTATTGGTATCGACAGAGCCTGACGATCTTGAAAGCGTGTTTCAAGGCAAATATGTGTATGTCGATTGGGGGACTCGCTTTGGTTCTGAACATGCGGATCGCCACCCTAAAGTTTCTGCACCATACTTGCGTACATCGACAGCGCGTATTGCTTTGGATTTTATTTTGGAAAAAGGCGGCAGTGCTTATCTACCGGTATCTTTGGTTGAGCCTTTCATTGAATCAGGGCAGCTACATAAGGTTAAAGGCGTAGAAGATTGGTATCGCCCGATTTACCTCAGCTACCGTAAATCGAGTACCTCGGTGGATGCGATTGTGCAGGTAGAAGAACTGGTGAAAGAGATCGACCCGTCTACCGCTTACACTCTGCAGCAAGCTGCGGAGACCACGTCTGAGTAACCGTTGTCTGAGTAACCATTGTTGATTGGTGGAAACGAACAGCAAGATTAAATGCATAAAATAATGGCTCTCGGTTGAGAGCCATTATAGTTTTAAGCCTTTGAAGGCGAGTGACACATGCGAGATGTCATAAATTCATTAGGTTCTCAATGGACTCTTCCAGCGAGTGAGACAGGAAAGAGTGGATTTGATGACCGTCAGTCGCATCAATCTCAATCATTGAAATGCCGTTTTCGGAAGTGCCTTCTAGAAAACCGAGAGATTGTTCAACAGACTGACAGGTGAGAACTTGCTTGTTCTTAAGAACAATGCGACAGGTGTGCAGATCCATAGCCAATTATCCTTGTTGGTTCAGCCATCCTTGGCATCTTAGGCGCCCAAGTGAGAGCTGTGACGTTGCGAGAGAAACCTTTTCTTACTTCTAAGATTAGTCCAACTTTGTCAAAAGCAAATTAAAAAATTAAATTTAATACATATTCACTTCCGAAAGTGGCTAGCGTTCATTCGGCTTGTGGATACACTTTCTTTATTCACTTGACGTTATGGATTTTAAAAGGCACATGGAAGGCAACATTCATCGATACAGCGGCCTCAGCCGCGAGCAGTGTCAACAAGCCCGTCTTGCTAGAGACGCGCGCTTTGATGGTCTGTTTTTCATTGCTGTAAAGACGACAGGCATATTTTGTCGTCCAATCTGTCCGGCTTCGCCACCTAAAGAGCAAAATGTTGAGTATTTCTCAAACCAAGCGCAAGCGCTGCGAGCGGGTTATCGTCCCTGTTTGCGCTGCCGCCCAGATAGCGCTCCTTTTTCGCCAGCATGGAAAGGCGTAGAAACCACTTTTTTGCGGGCACTTAAGCTTATTGAAGATGGCGAATTGGCTGAAGGGAGCAGTGTTGCTTTGTGCCAACGTTTGGGTATCTCTGATCGTTACCTACGAAGCTTGTTTAGCAAATATATGGGGGTCTCGCCAAAACAGTACGCCATCTATAACCAGCTTATGTTCGCGAAGCAGCTGTTACATAACAGTCAGATGAGTATTACCGACATCGGTTTTGCATGTGGATTTAAGAGTACGCGCCGTTTCAATGATGCTTTTGTGAAGGTGATGAAGCTTTCGCCATCGCAGATTCGAAAATCTGGTGCTGAAAAAAGCTCAACTAACACGGTGCGTTTGCCTGTTAAAGGCGCTGTGAATTGGCCTCATATGCTTAACTTTTATCGCAAGCGTATGATTGAGGGTGTCGAAGAGGTGGGAGATGATTATTACCAACGCACGGTGACCATCAATGATGCTACCGCTAAGTTTTGCATTCGTTGCGTTAACAGCAACAAGCAAGCTGGCAGTTTTCTGGAAGTAGAGTTTGAACTTAGCCAGATGAATCAGTTGCGTAACCTTATCCGCCAAATACGTCGTATGTTCGATCTTGATGTCGATATCAACCAAGTTGAAGCGCACCTAGGTAAGGTAGATTCTACTCTTGTTAAAGAATCGGGTATTCGTATCCCCGGTGTTTGGTCACCTTGGGAAGCGGGTGTGCGTGCGATTTTAGGGCAGCAAGTTTCGGTCAAAGCCGCTATCGGTCAATTGAATTTACTGGCCAAACAGCTGTCACCGAAAGACGGAGTTCTCTACTTTCCAACTCCTGAACAAGTGTTGCACGCAGACATCAGCTTTTTAAGAATGCCACAGAGTCGCAAAGACACTTTGCACCGATTTGCTATGTATATGGTTGAAAACCCGCATCAACACCCAAGCAAATGGCTGGCTCTGAAAGGAATAGGACCATGGACAGTGCAATATGCCTTGTTGAGAGGTTTGAGTGAACCGGATCACCTACTCACTGGCGATTTGATCGTAAAGAAATTTATCGATCAACATGTCAGTATAACAGCAAACAAGGTATCACCGTGGGGCAGCTATGCGACCTTCCATTGTTGGAGCCATTTCTAAACTTGTCAGTCATTCCCGATACTAGGATAAAAAACAATGATTAAACGATTTACTTACTACTCGAGTCCGCTAGGTGTTGTGACGATACAAGGCTGTGAGGAGGGATTATTGGGTGTTTGGTTTGAAACCTATACCACGAAGCCAGAAGACCTTGGTCAACAAGATGATACCTTTGCGCTGTTTGCAGAAACTAAGCGTCAGCTCGATGATTACTTTTCTGGGAAACTGAACCATTTCTCACTACCTATCGCGGCAGAGGGAACGCCATTTCAGCAGTCAGTTTGGCAAGCCTTGACGCGTATTCCTTTTGGTGAAACATGGAGTTACCAACAACTTGCGGATGAGATTGGTAACCCCAAAGCGGTAAGAGCGGTTGGGTTGGCTAACGGAAAAAATCCAATTTCTATTATAGTGCCTTGTCATCGCGTGATTGGTAAAAACGGTAAACTGACAGGCTATGCTGGAGGCATAGAGAGAAAATCAGCATTGCTCCGATTAGAAGGTATTTTATCAATAAGTTGAATAAATACTCTTATTGTTTTCTGGTGTTTCAATAGTTCACTGCTTATCATTTATAAATTAGGAAAAATATATAAAAGTAGAAAGCCTCTATGAACCGACAAATGATTACGGCGATTGGGTGTAGCAGTGTTTTGTTGACTGGATGTTTGAGCGAAACGACCAAGCCATTTGAGGTCCCTCAACTGATCCTTTTCAGCGGTATATATGAAAACCCAGATAACGAAAGTTATTTGATCTTTGAATCAGGGAAAGTACGTTATCAAACAGTGGATACCAGCATCACGCGTGACTACAGCGTTGATGATGACTTGATCAGTATTGAGCTCAACTCCGCGAGTAGCAAAATGGGGCCTGGGTTAGTCATGCGCATCCATAATGACGGCAAAAAATTGACCTGCAACGGCTGTCCAGGCCTACAGTTGAGTAACGTTTGGACACGCGTCCCCGAACCGCGACAGTAATTCGCCGAGTGATCTTGAATCACTTCGGCGATGATTTCCGTTTCAAGCCCCTCAAGGTGCCTGTTCATTGCCAATAATCGACTAAATTTGGTGTCAAAACAGACTCGAGTTCATCATGAGATGCACGAAAATGCTCAATGCATAACCAATCGCGATAACAGGCATCCACTTAAGGTGACCAAAGAAGGTATATTTTCCGTGAGCTGCTCCCATCAAGGCTACACCTGCGGCGCTACCAATTGAGAGCAAGCTCCCTCCAACGCCCGCTGTTAATGTGATAAGAAGCCAGTTACCGATCGACATTGTTGGCTCCATAGAGAGCACCGCAAACATCACCGGAATGTTATCTACGATTGCAGATAGTACTCCCACCATGATGTTGGCCCAAACTGGGTTCCATTGGCTGTACATGACGCCAGAAGCTAATTCTAAGTATCCAAGTAGACTCAACCCGCCGACACACATTACAACGCCATAGAAGAACAGCAGAGTATCCCACTCTGCGTGTGAAACACGTCGGAATACATCAAAGGGAACCACTGAGCCCAAGCGCTTCAGTGCCGCTTCGTCGTGGTTGGCGATTGCCATCGCTTTTTTCTTGGCTAACGATTTAGGAAGGGTTTTTCGGAGGAAGAAGCCAAAGAACTGCAGATAAGCCAGTCCCATCATCATGCCAATGACTGGAGGGAAATGAATGACGGCGTGGAAGGCAACCGCAGTAGCGATTGTCATGATGAATAGAAATACAATTCGCTTGGCACCGCGTTTGAGCTCCACGTGCTGGTGGACTGTGTCTGGCTGTGTGGTCGGAACAAAATAAGACATGATCAACGCGGGCGCGAGATAGTTGACCGCTGATGGAATAAACAGCGGCATAAATTCGGAGAAGCTCACGTAGCCCGCTTGCCAGACCATCAGAGTCGTTATGTCACCAAATGGACTAAATGCGCCTCCTGCATTGGCAGCAATGACGATGTTAACGCAGGCGAGGTTAACAAACTTCGGATTCGAACCTGCAACTTTCAGAACCACAGCACACATGAGCAAAGCCGTGGTGAGGTTATCGGCAATTGGAGAGATGAAGAACGACAAAATACCCGTGAGCCAAAACAGTGAACGGTAGTTAAAGCCTTTGCCTACCATCCAAGCTTGCAGTGCATCAAACAGGCGTCGCTCCTCCATCGCACTGATGTAGGTCATAGCCACTAATAAGAACAGTAACAGTTCCGCGTACTCCAACAGGTTATGCTCTAATGCTTGTTGAGCTACCTCGATTTGTTGGTAATTCTGGTAGGTTAAGCCAATCGCAATCCAAATAAGGCCAGCCGCGAGCAGAACAGGTTTGGATTTTCTCAGCTGAAGGTATTCCTCCATCATTACAAACACATAAGCGATGACAAAAATGGCAAGACAGAGATAGCCGATGAAAGATTGCGTGAGGTCGAGCGAATGAACCGCACCTATCTCACTGGCAAAAGATAATGAAGGAAGAATCGCGAATAGAAAGGCGAAAACCTTTGTGTTTGCCATAATTTACGCTCCATGTGGTTGGCCGAATCAGTACGCGTAAAAGCGTAGACCCAATTATTGGAGCGTAGTGTGATAGAACTCTAATTAATTCAAATGGTTAATGTTTGAAGTCATAAAAAGAAAACCCCGTTTGGCATACACCAAACGGGGTCTGTTCTTTTACGTAGCCATCCTGCTACCAACGTTGTATCTTATTTGTTATTAAATAAGGTAACGTATGCTCCCTGCATCGTTCCTTGACTTGGTTAACTCCATTAACCTATCCAATTCATCGCCTTCCTAGCGGTGTCCTTGATCTTATCATCCTGATAAGTAACTCATCCTAGAGTGCGACTTCCTTGCTGATAACGCTTCCTGTGTTATCAAATCTTCTTCCTGAAGATACCTAATCCGTTAGGTTTTTCCTGTTCCTGCCAACTCCCTGTCGACAATTCAATTAAACACGTTAGTGATGTTACTCGCAATGGAGAAAATTGATAATTTAGCTCAATAAATAGGAAGAATTGTGCGCGGAACATTAGAAAACAATAAGTTGAGTTTGTGTTTTGAGTATATTCTGCGAAGCTTATTTGAGATCTCTTACAGTGGCTGTAAGAGATCTCTTACAAACCGACGAGCAAACTTGATACTCCTTTAAGTTGCTCATTATTGATTGTTATCGCTTAGGAAAAGGAAACACCATGGTTACAGCGTTATATGCCTCTTTACTCGCCCTTATTATGCTTTGGTTAGCCATTGAAGTGATCAAGCAGAGAAGGAAGAATCAGGTCGCCCATGCAGATGGTGGTGTTGAATCGCTGCAAATCGCTCGCTCTGCGCAGAGTAATGCGATGGACTATATCCCGATAACTGTGATTCTAATGGCATTGTTAGAGTTCAATGGTGCCAATGTGTGGTTGATTCATATTATCGGTATCGCTTTTATCGTCGGTCGTATTATTCACGGTAAAAGTATTCTGGCGCGTAGTCTAAAAGGCAGAAAGCGAGGCATGTATTTAACCTTTGGCAGCATGGTGTCTCTGGTTGTCCTAAACTTGATTTATCTTCCATTTGATAAACTCATGTAAGGATTGCCATGGCGTTACGCCTACCTCCACCATGGATGATTGTCTTAACTGGCTTGGCTTTGATTCTTGCTCGCGACTTGGCGAGGCGTAATTAAAGCATTGGCTGGTAAATTCTCTGACGACTGAAAATAACACGCTATTGGCTTAAGTTGGGGTGCTGTTTCCCTTGGTACTTTGGCAACTGACGTTTGAGTTTTTGAAAGGTGCTAAAGGCGTTGTTTGCCGACAAGCGATTCATTAGCCAATCAGGTAATATGCCCCCGGCGTTTGCATAAGCTATGTAGTTGATGTGTGTGAAGCCGTTAGTGAGAGGTTGCAGTGTCCATACAGCGTCCACATCGCGAATGCGGATATAGCCAGACTCTTTTGCAAGGTAGTTCGACGCGTCTTTAATAGTCAGAGTAAATTGACCCTCTTCCACTTCATATTTGGAGTAGGTCACCATGTCTCTATCTCGGGCTGGCCATGGGGCTTTGAATTGGGTATAGACAATGTTTTCGTTGGCAGAGATCTGCATCAGCACTTCAGTGTGGGACACATTATCGATCCAGTTGGGCACGTTATCGCTGTCTTCAAGTAATAGCAGGAAACCGGAGTAGCTGGTCTCGACTTGCATTTGAGCTCGTATTTCTACCAAGCCATTGCCGTGGTCGCGTTTATGGATTGTTATCCCATCGTCACTTTTTACAAAAGTCCAAGGAGTGGCAAAAACAAGTGTTGAATAGGTGAAAAAGCCAAGCGTAATGAGCCGCAATAGTGTCATTCTTCTTCCTGAAAAATAAAGACTTATTAAGAATGAGTATAGGATAAAATTGGATGGGAATCGCGAGCCTTTGGTCGTAGCAGTTAAAGAAAAAGGTCGTGGTTCTCTGCAAGCCACGACCTTGGTCTATCTCCATGAGTTGGCTAAGCTAGACAATGAATTAGCGAAGTAGCACACTGCGCAAAGGGCTTTTCTCAAGCACGACGACTAAGCCGAAGCTGAGAATTATCGTCATGCTGTACGTGAGAACATCCTTAGACAAGCCTGTAATACCGAGCATTCCGCAGATATTAAACATCACGATGATCAGCAGTAGATGGCTAACATAAATACCAAGCATACGGCTGGAAATAGCCTGAATCCAACGCTTGTCACCGACGGTTGGGTTTGCAAGCAACCACATAAACACGCCGATGCCCCACAGTGCCGTGCCCGCTAAGAAGTCATTGATATTGAATGCGACATCATATCCCATCAACCAAGCCGCTTCGCCAAAGTGGATTGCCATTCCTAATACGGCCATCGCGATGGATTGCATCGAAGTGAGTCGCCAACTGTTTTGTCGAATCATAAAGCCAACAGCGACTAACAGTGTGCTAAAGAAGGGACCATTGCGTGTGAAAATCGGCGCTTCCAATTCAGTCAAAGGTGCGTAACTACCCGCCAAGACGCCGTAGAGGTATAACACTAGCGCCAAAGGCAAGATCGCTTTGGTTAGCTTCATTTCGATGAGCAGTGCGAGAATCGCAACCGCACAGATGAGGGCGGGGATAAACCATAAGTGCACTAAACCCCCTTCGAATAAGCTATTCAGTGGTGTCGACATCAGGAAGCCCCAGTAGCCTTCTCGCTCGGCTAGGTAGCCAACTTCCATTACTTTACCGAGATTGAACGGCATCAATAAGCTAATGATGCTCCAAGCTAACCAAACCTTAAGCAGTGGTTTGGAATAATTTATCAAAGTTTCCCATGGCGAGCACGTAAGCTTAGGCTGAATAAGGTAACCGGAAATGAGGAAGAACAACGGTACGGCAAAACGAGCCGCTTGGTTGAGGGTATAACCTACCCATGGAACCTCATCGATTAACGCATAAGAGAGGGCCATTTGGCAGTGTAAGCCGATGATCGCCAAAATAGCGACCACACGACCTAACTCTAGGCTGGCAATATATGTAGACGATTTTGAACTAGTTGTAGACATAACAAGACTCTTAGAAAAATTTTCCAAGAAGTTAGCAGTGTTCTTGGGTCTTGCTCTAGCGTTAAATCAAAAGAGAGTCTGGTTTCTACCCAATCAAAGCCCGTTTGTTTGAAGCGACTCGCAGCTATATCAATCCAGTTGCTTTCAAAGTGAATATACCCAGCGTGCAAGTGATTAGTGACATCACTGTTGTCAGCGCAATGATATTGGCTGCTAAGGTTGAGTTTCCCCCCATTGCGCGCGCCATCACATAGCTTGCGGCGGCGGTTGGGGCTGAACTCATAAGGAAGATCAGTCCCAGCTCTTGCTCTTTAAAGCCAAAAAGTAGTGCCGCGAGAGTAATAGCGAGTGGAGCCAGTACCAATTTATAGCTAGTGGCAAACCAAGTGGAGGTTTGGTCTTTCTTTAGAGAGCCAATATCTAACGACCCACCAGTACATAAAAGGGCGAGCGGCAGCGTCATGTTGGCAAAGTACTGACCCGCATCAGACACCATTTTGGGAACGGGAATCGCCAATGCATAGAACACGACTCCAAGCAAGATAGCGATGATCAAAGGGTTCTTGGTCAGGGTTTTTACGATAACTTGTACCGCTTGTTGGCCGGACTCTTGGCCTTTTGGTGTCAGAGCGACTACGGCTTGAATGTTATACAGCACAGTTAAAGAAGCGACATAAATTGCAGCCAGTGCAACGCCATCATTACCGTAAATATTCGCTACGTAGGCTAAACCTATGATGGCGGTGTTCGCTCTAAAGCCCCCTTGCACGATGACACCTTGATCTTTTGGTTCTGCAAAAGCTAGGCGAGTGGACAGCGTAGTAAATAGGAAGAACAGAAAGTTTGCGACGACTCCGAACACCACGAGCTTACCGCTGGCAGCGAAATCGTGATCAGATTGAACGATACTCAAGAACAACATCGCTGGAAGGGTGACTTGGAAAACCACTTTTGAGGCGACGTCGATAAAGTTCTCATTGATCAACCCAACACGTTTGAGCATGACACCGAGTACCAACATCAGACAGATAGGCCCAGTGATCGAGGCTGAAAACGCGAATTGTTGCCAAAGTGAAGTCATATGCAGTCCTTGCAAGAGGTTGTAAAAAGAGCAAACGCAGCAGTAAGCGACGATGAAATAAACGCATTGATAACTTTGCATTTTTCCACAAACATCGGCAACAAAGAAATCAAATTTTGAGCAGAAGCAAAATAATAATTGCAAAAAAGAACGAACGTGCTAAAAATGACAGGTCTCAATTTGATGTGATGAATGATGAGTAAAGGAAAAATTACAAAAGAGCATATATTAAGTCATGCATTTGCTTTGGCGAGCGAGAATGGTTTGGAGAGTCTGACCATCGGCGAGCTGGCGAAGCAATGCGGCATGTCGAAAAGTGGTCTTTTTGCTCATTTCAATTCTAAAGAGAACATGCAGTTAGCGGTACTTGAATACTCGAATCAAGTGTTCACTGAACGCGTCATCATGCCCGCCCGTGAGTTAGGTGATGGTGATATTGAGGTGAAACTCAAACAGTTACTCGACAACTGGCTTGGTTGGAATCACTCTTTTCAAGGCAGTTGTATGTTTATTGATGCATGGAAAGATGTAGGTAGTGATAAGTCGGTTATCCAGCAAGCATTGCAGAAATCGATAGCGGTTTGGATTGACTACCTGACGATTCAGATAACCAAAGCTATCGATAATCAGCAATTTCGAGCCGACTTGAAACCTAAACAGGCCATCTTTGAGTTGTATGGCTTGTATTTAAGCGCGAATTTATTTTACTCGCTGCACGGCCAACAGGCGAGCCACAGCCATTTTTGGAGTGGGGTAGAGCGCTTAATCTCGAGTTGGAAGCGCTAAATCGTGACGGTAAGTCGTTAAAAAAGAATACAGACAAACTGGCACCTAGTGTACGGGTGCCATTTTTTAAAACAACAAAAAGCACGGTCGTTCTTTTTCGACTGAGCTTACAGGCCAACTCATTTTAGAGTGGACAAAAGGAACGGTCATGAGTGACAAAATTTATTTCAACACCTCGACAAAATTCAGCATTAAACGCAGCCTGATTGGTGCGACAACTAACTTGCACTACATTATTGCCCCAGGCCACGCCAAGAAAACCGCGCGTAAGCTGCTACTGACGCCTGTGCGTTCAGAGCCGAAAAACAGCGAGCCACAAGGTTTGATTAAAGGTGAAGTTGCAACCCGCGACGGTGTGCTAAAAACCTATACACTTGGTAGTGGCCCTGTTTGGGTTCTGACGCATGGTTGGTCGGGTACGGCAAGTCAGTTTTACCCTCTAATGGAACACATTGCGGCCAAAGGCTTTACCGCGCTTGCTTACGATCACCCAGCTCATGGTGGTAGTGATGGTGTTTATGGTCACATCCCTGCATTTGTGAACGGTTTGGAAGCCATTCTAGATACCATAGAAGACGTTGCTGGTTTAGTCGGACACAGTATGGGTACCGCTTCGGCTCTGGAGTGCAAACACGCGAAGCTTGAGAGCAAACCACTGCTTCTGATAGCACCAGTACTGGATTACCTAGACAACTTGTTCGGCAGCGTGGCTCGTTCTGGTTACTCAATGAAACTGTTTGAAGCTGTGGTGGGTGAAGTTGAAGAGCAGTTTAACTACCCAATCCAATCGGTTGACCCTTACGGCAAACTGGCGCTTCGTCAATCGAATACGATCATCGTGCACGATGAAAAAGATAAGTTCACCAAGTACTCAGTCTCTGAGCGCGCTGCAAACGAGATGGAGCGAGTGACTTTGGTGACCACGCAAGGTCAAGGACATGGTCGAGTGATGAAGTGCCCACAAGTCTTTGAAAGCTTCGACGCATTGATTTGATCGCGTCGTTCTAGATAAATGTTAGAAGAAGGCCAATCTGCAATGACATTGGCCTTTGGTTTTAATTAGGTCTAGGTTTTAATTGAGCCTAGGTTTTAGCTGAACTTGGGTTTTAAATGATCTTAGTTAGCGCAGCTTGCTGGGCCAATTTCTTTCCAAACACCCCATTGGCCAGATTGTGAAGGATCGTCTCCTTTGGTCCACCATTTCGCTTCCCAAAGCGTATTGCCTTGAGTCACTTGGTCGCCACCATTGTAGATAGTGTCCGCATCCCAAGCATTGCTACATGTGCCACCGCCCGTCGTTTTCTTAAGAATCTTCACCGAAGCTGAAGCCACAGAGGTTTCGGTTCCATCGCTGACAGTAACAGAGAAGTTCAGCAGTGTGTCTTGAGTGTACTCAGCGGCAACGAAACTTACAGAGGCACCTTGTACCGTTGCATTAAGCTCTGATGGTATATCCCAAGTGAAGCTCAATGCGTCGTTGTCTGCATCGGTTGAGCCCGAAGCATCCACGACCACAACATCGCCAGCATTGACTTCAGCCGGTGCGTAGATAGCAGCGACCGGAGCTGTGTTAACTGGCACAGTGTTCTTCGGTGTCACTGTTACAACCACAGTGTCTGTCGAGGTTGCGCCTTCATTGTCCGTTACCGTTAGGCTGAACGTCAGTGTTTCTTGTTGAGCGACTTCAGCAACATCGAAGCTTGCAACAGCGGCATTAGCGTTAGCCAGTGTTACTGCTGTGCCGCTCACTTGAGACCAAGCGTAACTCGCAATGGTGCCATCGCTGTCTTTTGAAGCGCTGCCATCTAGAGAAACAGAAGCTGGACCTTCAACTGATTGGTCTGCACCTGCCGATGCGGTTGGTTTGCGGTTAACTGGGTTTGTCGTACCGCCAGCTAAGCCTTCGTGCATCGCATTTAAGATATCTCCATTGTCTGCATCAATCTCCCAAGAGAATAGACCAGCTAAGCCAAGGCTACGCACATAAGCCCCTTTCGCTTTCACAGAGCGGTCGTCATCAAAGGTGATCAGCTGGCCTGAGGTACGGTTCCAGACGTAAGGTGCTTCCGCTTGTTCGTCATAGCCGTACTCAAAGCCATTAATGCCTTGATTGTTTGCCCCAAGCATATTGGCTTTAATACCTTTGTAGTCGATGACGCCATCTTCCCACACACCTTGTGCAGTGCTGCCCTTAAGCTTACCGTTACCCACGCCTGTCATTGGATCTGTCGGATCGCTCAGAGTCGATGGAAGTACACCTTTCCAACCTCGACCATACATTGCTGTACCAACCACCAACTTGTTTGCAGGCACGCCCTGAGCCAGTAGTAACTGAATACCATTGTCTGTGGTGTAGGCTGGTCCTTTGTACGGTTCGCCATTTTCATCAATGCCACTGCCATCACATTGGCCAGGACGCATGAAGTTACCGCAGTTGAGTGCCGTTTGATGACCTAGCACGTTGTTCCAGCCGCCGTAGAAGTCGTAGGTCATTGCGAAGATGTAATCCATGTACTGAATCGCTTCGCCGTAGTTCACGTCTTCGATTTTGTCATAACCAACCCCAATCGCAGATGTGAGCTCATAGGTACGGCCAGTTTCAGCTTCGAGCTCGTCTAGCATTGCACGCAGCTCAGCCATTAAAGCGATGTAAGCAGGACCATCGTTCACTGGGTCTCCCAAATCAGCTGCAGCACCGCCACCACCTGGGAATTCCCAATCGATATCAACACCGTCGTAGAACTTCCAGGTGTTTAAGAATTTTTTAACAGAAGCGACGAAAGTGTCTCGGTTGGCTTTGGTCGTAAAATCAAAGAAAGGATCAGACAGAGTCCAGCCACCGATAGAAGGGATGATTTTCAAGTCTGGATTGCGCTGTTTCAAAGCCATCATCATCGCGTAGTTGCCTTTGATAGGCGTGCTGTATTCATGGCCCGCCTGGTTAAAGCTTTTTTGGAAGGCAGCCCAAGGGTCGTGAATTACAACTTCATAATCATTGACGCCTTTACACGCTGTCATGAGCGCGTTGAAGCTGTTGCCACCGACGGATTTCACTGACTCATTCGGACCACAGATTGGGATAAAGCCGTAAAGGATGTGGGTCAGATTATCAGCAGGTATGTTGTCGACAGTATAGTCTCGACCATAAATGCCCCATTCAACAAAGTAAGTACCCACTACCGTATTGGAATCAGTGTTGTAAGTCTTATTGTTTGGGTCGATGTTCATAGTGAGTGGAGCAAGGTGAGAACCATCGGTATCGGCAATGGTGATTTGTGCTGGTGCACTTTTGCTACATCCTGTCGCGTCACAAGCCTCAATTTCCATTTGATATAAGCCACCTTGGCCGTATTCAAATGACGCGGTGGTTTGACTGCCGGTGATCGCGCCCGTCGCCACTTTTACGCCATCAAAATAGATGTTGTACGTGTCGCCAGAGGTGCCACTCCATTGGTTAAACTTAACCGCTATCTTGGCTTTGTCGTGGTATTTAACCATGTCGTTGTAGCCAGAGGTGGTCTCCATCGCAAGTTCAATCTTAGAGAACTGCAGGTTATTGGAACCATACATATCAATGCTTGGTGCGGTAGGTGCGGCCAGTGCGGTGCCTGATAGCGCTAGTGCTATGGCGGTCGCACACGTGTTTAAACGAATCATATTTTTTCTCACTCCTTGAATGTGGTTGAAGTACACGCTGATCGGTTAAATCGGTTGCTACTTCATGTCAGCCCTTAAGGTGGGGCGTCGAGTTCAGTATTCGAGAGAGTTTTAATTTCATAAGTGAAAATAAATCCGTTTTCGATGGACAACGAAAAAATCACAACTTGTTACAAAGTTGTTGCGCAGTGGGTGAGAGGTTGAGTCCATGTTTTATAAAATCACCACTGCTAGTGGAAAAGTCTTATAGGCGGGTTTTTACGACATGACGTGGTGCAATTTTTTGATATTGCATATTTTTATGTTGATAAGTGGAAGCGGTGTAGTATTTTTTGAAGCCACTCTTTTTAGAGGAGTAGGTAAGAAATGACTTATTTTCTGAATTGTTCGGCCAATGAAGCACGTCTTTGCTGCACTGCGCTGCTATTTAGAGGGATAGCCGTGTGTTCATAGCCCTCCTTTACAAACTGCTGTGTAGGAATATTTGGGACCAAGCGTTTAAGCTGAGGCGAATCGTAGGTGCCACTTATCGCATACACGGTTTCTCCAGAGCCGGTGTTGATGGTGATGGTTTTGCCATTGAACTTGAAGTTGGTACTGATCAGGCGGTGGTTCATCACCACCCCTTGCTCTGATAGCGAGAGGATATCGGTGTCATAAGGAGGCGCACCTACCTCAATCCATGTGCCGTAGACATTGCTTGGATCGATGAATTTCTGATGCGTTTGATAAGCGGTATAACTGGCAAAGACGGCTACGATAAGGCCAGCCAATAAAAGCAGGTAAAACAGCGCCTGTGTTAATAAATCCCTACTTTTAAAATCCTTTTTTCCCATTTTTACCGCTGTTTTCTTCATATTACAAAAGACAATTTTATTTATTGGATATGCAGTTTGCAATGAGAGTTGTCAAAGTTAGAAGCAGGATCCACATTGCGAAGTAAACTCGTATTTCGAGTTAACATCGGCTTGGTATTTAACACAATGTTATTGTGAGTTGATTGAACACTCAAAAGCACTAACTTATGACGATTAATTGCTTGTAGGAAACGGATGAATTCGTTAAAACAATCAAGCACGTAATTTTGGTGATGAGGCATTTTATAAGCTCACACCGTTCTGAATAAAGACAAGGAAGTACAATGATTAAAGAAAATACCTATTTCGATGGTGGCGTTAAGTCTCTTGGTTTTTCACAAGAGGGTGAAGATGTTAGTGTAGGTGTGATGCAAGCGGGTGAGTTTACGTTTGGTACTGCTGCCCCAGAAAGAATGACAGTAGTAAAAGGTGCACTAACGATTAAGCGTGTAGGTGAAGATGATTGGTCGACGTTTAAATCGGGTGATTCGTTTGAAGTGGCAGGTGACTCTTCTTTCGACGTTAAGGTTGAAGAAGCAACAGCTTACCTTTGTGAGTACCTGTAATATCATGGGTTGCTAAACACTTTTAGCGACTAAAAAAAGCCACGCTCTGAATGAGCGTGGCGAACTAGTGAACGATATTCTTGGCAGTGGATAACGTCACGTTTTAGTAGCCTTCCAACGAGAAGACAAAATTCTTAATAGGTTTCAAAGACGCCATTATTAAAGTCATGGATAGTTTGTTCGATCTCTTCCATGCTATTCATTACAAACGGTCCGTAGTGAACAACGGGCTCATTAATGGGCTCTCCTGAAAAAATCAGCACACCAGACTCTTTTTTCGCTTTTATCTCCAGAGTGTCAGCCTTGCTCAATAACGCCAATTGTCCTGCAACTAAAGTTTGTGAGCCTAACTCAACCAAACCTTTATAAACATAAACGAATGCATTGTGGTGGCGTTCTGTGGTCAGTCTTGCTACTTGGCCCAATTGTGCGCGCCAGTCACTAATAGTAAGTGGTACGCCTGTGGTTTGTAACGGCCCGCTTAACGGAGTGCCTTCAATTGATGTGTTGCCGGCAATAAGACGCAACAGTCCGACTTTTTCGCTGCGGAATTCCGTTACCGTGTCACTTTGAAAGTCATGGTACTGAGCGGGTTTCATCTTGTTGCGAGCGGGTTGGTTTATCCAAATTTGGAACCCATGCAGAGAACCCTCTTCCATCATCGGCATTTCACTGTGAATCACCCCGCGACCAGCTGCCATCCATTGAGCTCCGCCACTACGAAGCTCACCAACATTACCCATATGGTCTTTGTGCTGGAAGTGACCTTGAAGCATGTAAGTCAGTGTTTCAATACCTCGGTGAGGGTGAGGAGGAAAGCCACCTACGTAATCTTTACTCTCGTCGGATTTGAGTTCATCAACCATCAAGAAGGGAGAAAAGTTGGCGTTGTTAAAACCTGCTACTCGTTGGATCTTCACACCATCGCCGTCAGACGTTGCTTGTGCACCTATGATTTGGGTAATACGTCGATTTTCCATGGTTGTTATCTCCAAACGTTTCAATACTCATAGTTTAAGCAGGAAGCATTACTTCAAACAGAGTGCAAAATTGAAGGGCTTGTTTGAAAAATTTGAACAAGTGAACACTGAACTGTTATTCGCAGTGTGAGTTAGCGATTTTGACCAGTCATTGGCACTATTACTTATAGGCAGCAATGAGGTGATAAGGAGCTAAAAGGCCGTTTTAAACGTTACTTGCACTGCATAAATGTGATAATCGCATACTTGAATATCAGAAAATTCGTGATTACTGACTATACTTACAATAGGGATGGTCTAGTCAAGGAGGCGACGATGGCTGTGCGATCTAAACACAACGATAGAAGTGGCCGAGTTGGTTTTGAGAACGACTTCACCACAGATCAACGTCAGCGTTTTACTGAGGTAGCAAACGCGGCGTGTCGACGCAGAAAAAAGAAAGAAGAACTCGATAGACCTTTCTTTCTGTCTGCGAAAAACGCGGCTCTGAACTCCGTTTTAAAGCCCAAAAAAATGAGCCCGAGTAAACAGCGCCAAGTTATTTGGATAGTGATTATTGGACTTATCAGCTTATGGGCTATGTATATGGCTGGCTAGTTGGATTGTTGGTGCAAAGCAGTGACATTACTTGGTATTGACTCGATAGGTTTAGGCGGTTCAAAACGGTTCACATCTTCAATTAAAGGCGTCGTGAGATTGTCTTGATAATAAGCGAAACGGTTTTTTCCAGAGTGTTTGGCAAAGTACATTGCCTTGTCAGCACAACGCGTCAGTTCGGCAAGATCTTTAGCATCGGTTGGGTACATCGCCACTCCAATACTCAAGGTGAGTTTACCTATTTGGTTATTAGTAAGGTTCTCGTTATCAAACAAGCCACTGATTCTATGTAAAATACCATCCAAGTCCTGCTTGCTTCTTACATCATAAAGCATCAACACAAACTCGTCGCCAGCGAAACGGGCAATCGAGTAATCATGCTTATGAGTCGATCTGTCTTTGGTGCGAACATTATTCTTTAGACGCTGAGCGAAATGTTGTAACACACTGTCACCAACATCATGCCCGAAGCTGTCATTGATGGTCTTAAAGTTATCAATATCTAGAAACACTAAAGCAGTGACGCTGTTGTTGGTATTGACGGTGTTCAGCTTTTCAATCGCCCATCGTTCAAAACTCCAACGGTTAGCGAGCCCTGTGAGCTGGTCTCTATAGGCGAGGTCTTCAATCCCCTCTTGGTATAGACGCTGAATATAGCCAACAGCCTTAGTGAAGTAGTATGAAGAGACATGACACACGGCACTCATGGTCACCAGGCTCAGAGAAAAGCGGTGAGTGCTGTTAAACGGTAGAACGAATTTATGGGGTATCAATGCCGCCAAACCACCAAGAAATAGTAAGAAGGAGGCACTGAGAATTAAACCCATGCGAAATTCGTTAATGAAGATCACTGCGGCCAGAATCGGATAGAGCCAAAGCATTCGCTCTGGAATGGTTCCGCTGTAGAGAAACAGCACCACGCCTTGAATCAGCAACACACAGCTCAACAAAATCTCACAATAGTGGGGTTCTTGAACTTTCTTGATATAGATGGCGTTAATGACAGCAATAACGGCGAACATCATTTCAAAGACGGAAAGGGTGTAATAGCCATCTTGGAAATAAGCCCAAGTGTAGAAAATGAATAACGCTGCCGAGATAAGTGAAAAGGAGTAAACGATTTTCTGCTTTCGAGTCGAACGAATATCAGCCATCTCTTCTAAGTGTCTTCCGACCAACTTGTTCATTTTATGTGCCGTAGTGGAAATCAATGCTCTAATCTTAGGTTAAATTGCTCCAATAAATGATACAAATAACTGCAAATAGTGTGATTGGTCTCTAAGTTTCATATAAATAAATCAACAAGTAAGAATTAATCCATTGGCTAATCGGTGCATTGTCATTTTTTCTCGTTGCAAACTAAGGTTGACTAATAAACATGGAATGGAACAATACGCCAGTCTTATAAATCGATTGCTTCGCCAAAGGATACCTAATGAAACAGCTTTTTCGTTTTCCTTGTTCAACGGCATTGCTAAGTGTATTACCGCTTAGTTTTGTGGCGGGAAGTGTGCATGCGCAACTTTCAGAAACGCCTGTGATTGGTGGTGTATTCAGTTCAAGTGAAGTCTTGAAAAATCAGGTTGTTTCTAGTTTGAGTTACTCAGCGACTCTGACCCGTGATGCGACGCTGTTTACGATCGCTGGTGTGACGTTAGATGTTTACATATTGGCGCTTCCTTTAGATGCGAAAACTAAAGCGCGCGTGATTGCTCAACTATCAAATCCTGCTTATTCAATTCCGCTGGGGTACTTTCTATATAGCTATTACGATCGCTACGCGGGCATTGGCAATGAAGATGTGTTCAAAGAGTATCTGGCGACGATTTACGACGAAACGACGTTAAAGGGGTTTGAGCATAGCTTGTACCGTTTCGGGGATGCGCCTGCAGAGAAAGAAACGCATTCTGAGAATCACCAACATCCTGATACTTCAACAGAAGCGACGGGGCACCACGAGGGGATTCGAGTTGATGATAAGTTTATTGCCAATATGGTAGTGATCTACGATGCATTATTCGATCTCGGTGTGTGGCGAGACATGGACACCCTACCAGATAGCTATACCTATTTGACGGATAGTGAAGAAGATCTGGCGATCATCAATAAAATCCAACCGATTGTCGTGGGTTTGATTGAAAAGGCTGCGCAAGGCATGGAGCCAAGCGACATTCGTTCAGCATTGATGACCATCGTTGAAGATGGCAAGCAGGAAAATGCGAATAAGCCGAATAACAAGGCGCAAGCGCTGACAGTTACCCTGATCGATTTTGTCCGTCTTAACTTGCTTAAGGCTTATCGACAGTTTGTTTTCAAAGAAGAGAGAACCGAAGCGCTCGATGATTGGATGCAGCAAGCCTTCGACGACAATCCACAAGATTTGATTGAGTTCCTCTCTTCGCAGCAAAACCGCCGCTTTGCGGTCCAAGTGACCGTTGATGGCTTGCAGCAAGGTTTGATTGAGGGGTTGGTTGACCCTAGTGTGCCGTTTATCTCGGTTGCGAATCAGCATCATCAAAATCGTGAGCAGTATAAACCTAAGCTCGAACCAGTGATTGAACCGCCGCATGTACAACAGGTGGGCTTTATGGCGCAGCTGGCTGAACAGGCGTATCAAGACCAACACTATCTGCCTTTCTTTAAGAAGCTGTATAGCGAACATAAAACCAATATTAGTCGAGTGGGTGTGTCATCGACGCCAACCATCAGTGTTCGTAATCTGCCGATCATTAAAACTGGCGCACGCGTCTCGGGTGAAGGTGGTACAGGGGTGCCGAACTTTCATTTTGTTGATCGAGATATCGACCGTGCTTACTACTTTTTTGGTAATGATGCGCTGCAGTTAGATGTGTTGATGGCGGACAATAAGGTGCAAACCATGTTTGATCGCCTTAACTACCTAAAAACACTGAATTGCAACGCTCAATACGATTGGAATGCACATACCACATACGATGGCCTAGTGAATCTCGGTTTTGGTGAATCTCTGCGTGACTACGGTGAGAAGCGCTGTTTGAAAGAGTTAGAGCAGCGAGCGGATGTAGAGCTAACTTTAACGGAAATGCGCCAAGCGTTAATCGAAGATATCCAAACTTACGAAAGGATTTCAGGCTTTGATCTTTTTACTAAGCTTGCCAAAAAAGCACAGGTTGAACAGGCGATATCTCAATATGCTGAGTTAGATGGACAAGGTATGCCGGATTACACCTTGATCTATAACCCTTGGCCGGATCATTTTGCGCACTTCACGGGCCCATTCAGTGATGAGATCTTAATGCCGACAGGTGAACTCAACCGCTTGGATTACTGGCTGACACAAGTTGAGAATACCTATAAAGCAGCAGGCGTGTATTCGCAAACCCTGTGGGGTATGGCCGGAGACCACGGTTTAACACCTGTGTTCTACGCGCTGAACCCAGAGAAACAGGTACTCGAAGCTTTACAGCAAGAGCTTGATTACCCAATCGTGGTTGAGAAGATTTCGTCTGATGAAGGGGAAGGGCCGAAGATCACTAACGCTCTTGATTACCCAAGCCTTAAGGCGGTGGATGTAGTCGTCGCTTCTACTGCTGGTGGTAATTTTATGATGGACTTCTTCAATTCACAGCAGGGTTGGAAGGTTCAACCTGTTTATCAAGAGCTGACCGATTGGGCTCCACTGGCTGCGCCTACAGGGACCAGTATCGATATCATAGATCAGATAGCGAAGCGTCTACCTGAATCGCTAGACTATATGGTTGTGCGCGAGGACACTTGTAATGCGGATAGTTGCTCGGTACGAGTGATTGGTAATCGTGATAAACAGCGTTTGGATGAGATTATCACCCGGAAAGGGGGCAAGCTGTTCTATGAGTCGCTAGAAGCTGGCCAGCGTCCGAAGCTTCTGAATACTCAGCAACTTAACCCTTACCTTCCTCAACCTACGGAATCTGAGTTTGCGGTTTATTCTCGCCTAGTGGATAAGTGTTTGAATCGCGCCGTTAAGTCTCAACCTGCGACTTGGTGCAGAGCTAACGAATGGACACAATTAACACGCTTTACGCCAAGACCTGACTCAGTAAACCAGTTAGCCAATATCTATTTGGAAGACAGAGCCGGTAGTGTGAACCTGTTCCCGAAAGAGGGAATGGGTTACAACACTAAGGTACCGGGGAGACACGCTGGTGAAGATTATCTGGAAAAAGACGCTTTCATTGGTTTCTGGGGAGACCCAATTGGCGAAAACTCAACCCCACTGACTATTGAAGCGAATGGCTCACTGGCACCGACCTTGTTTGAATACCTAACTGGTGAGCAAGTTGTGGCTGGAGAAGATGGTTGGGGCTTTTCATCTCTAATCGATAAGCTTGATATTCGAAAGTAATCGACTGAAAAACGTTCTGAGATGGTCTTCAGAGCCATCTCTACTTGGTGATACGAAGCGCTAGACTGACAAAGTCCGCTTCGCTGTCATCGGTTATCTGATAGCCTAACCTTTGATAGAAAGCGATCGCTTGTTGATTGCATCTAAAACTCGAAAGGGTGATAGCTTCACGCTCTTCTTTGATGGCGAGATCTTGGATATCTTTCATCACTCGATACCCTAGTTTTCGATTTTGGTACTGCGGGAACACGATCAACAAATGCACGTGATAGGCTTGCTGATAGGGCTTATAGCAGACTAATCCGACTCGCTCATCTTGGTCGTGTATCCAATAAAACCAGTCTGGTTGATAGTCATTGCTTATCCGTTGCCTCTGAAATTCATCATCCCATCCAAAGATGGCTTCAACATGGGAATAAAGCGCCTCTTTTATCACCGAAAACTGCGTCTCGACTTCTGAAGGAAGAATGGGGGTGTAGTGTAATGGAAGTGATTCGACACCTTGTCTCATTGTTGAAAGAACGTCCCTGTATCTGCATATTTATGTGTTGCTGTGACTTGAATTCGAGTTCTTGTTATTTGGATTCTTCAGCAAGCTGATGGTGGCGAGATAGCTGCTTGTAAAGTGTGTCTTTCAGTTCCATGCGTTCCACTTTTAGATTGTGCATGTTGTCGTCATCGATTGGGCTGCCAGAAATTTCAAGCTCGCGAATGGTGTAGTCGAGCTCGTGGTATTTCTGCATGTTGTTTTTGAACTTCGGGTCATCGTGGTTAAGCTGCACGATATCGAGTTTAAACTCTGGGAAGTCTAGGATAAAAGCGTGGTTGTCATTGAGCATTCTAGTGTCCTCATTAATTTGTTTGCTTACCAGTATAGAAGCATAACCATTAAAGAAATGTGTCACTGAACGCAAAGCTCGAAAGCAATAAAAAGGGCACTAAAAGTGCCCTATCTATCTCAAAAATAACAATTATTTATTGTTTGCTCGCTGTTGAGCTTTCTTTTCAAGTTTTTGCTGTTTTCTTTGTTCGATCAACTGAGCAGCATCGCCACCGACGTGAGTTTCACCGCGAGCAGCAGAAAGCTGTACCTGCTTTTCACGCTCTCTAAAGCGTTGTTTCTGCTCTTCAGTGTGTTTGTCGATACATTTAGGACAGCTTACGCCTTTTTCATAATGAGCAGACTGCTTGTCTTCTTCAGTGATTGGTAAGCGACACGCGTTACACACGTCGTAGCCACTCTTTTCTAGCTGGTGGTTAACCGCAACACGGCCATCAAACACGTAGCAGTCACCTTCCCACATGCTCTCTTCTTCAGGTACTTCTTCAAGGTATTTCAGGATACCGCCTTCAAGATGGTACACCTCTTCAAAGCCTTGCTCTTTCATGTAAGCCGTCGACTTTTCACAGCGAATACCACCGGTACAGAACATCGCTACCTTTTTGTGTTTAGCAGGATCTAGGTTTTCCTCAACGTATTGTGGGAACTCACGGAAAGTTTCTGTGTTTGGGTTCACTGCATTTTTGAAGGTGCCGATATCGACTTCGTAGTCGTTACGGGTATCGACCAGTACCACATCAGGATCTGAGATCAGTTCATTCCAGTCTTTTGGTTTCACATATGTGCCCACAACATGGCGAGGATCTATGCCCTCAACACCCATGGTCACGATCTCTTTCTTGAGCTTAACTTTAGTACGGTTGAACGGTTGTTGTTCGTTGAACGACTCTTTATAGACAACATCGGCTAGACGTTCATCAAGCTTGAACCAAGCAAGCAGCGCATCGATTGACTCGCGTGAGCCCGCAACTGTGCCGTTAATGCCTTCTTGGGCAAGCAGCAGAGTGCCACGGATTTGGTTGTCGAGAAGCAGTTGAGTAAGTGGTTGGCGGATATCTTGATAATCATCCAGTGCGACAAACTTGTAGAGTGCGCATACAACATATTGAGACATGATTTTTCCTTTCGCGAGCTGGAGCGTAATTCCAGAGCAATCTCACTTGTCAGTGAGGGATTTATAAATAGTTTTCGGCGTGAGTATAGCTAAGCTTGTCGAGCACAAAAACCAACCAAAGTTAGGGCTATTTAGCACTGCTATTTGTGTGGTTTTATTGTTTTTTCCGCTTGGTGAAAGATTCATCCATAAGTTGCGTTATATCGTTTTCATCAGTGACAAAAAAACGCGCCCAATAAGTTATGTCATAACCTGTTGGGCGCGTTTTGTATTGGGTGAAAGCCGTATTAGCCTTGCTTGTTTAGCTGCTCTTTTGCTGCTTCTACTTTTGAGAAGTCTAGGCCAAGCTCTTCTACTGCTTCTTTGATAAGTGCAGGGTTTTGCATTACTTGGCCCATAAGAAGTTGTAGCTTCTCTTGAGGCAAACCAAGCTGGCTGATGGTTGCCATTGCAGCTAGCGGATTTTCAGTCAACGTTTTGAAAATGTTGTTGATCTGCTCATCACCGATGTTGTTCTCTTTTAATAGCGCAATAATTGGGTTCATTACCTTACCTTTAAACTAGCGACTGTTAATTTTGGAGCATTTTAGCACTGGCTGCCATTAGGATGAAACAGCAATCGCCCCAATCGCCATCAACTCTGCTAGAAACTAGCTAATCGCAGTTAAGCCTTCTGCCAAGCGAGACACTGCTTCGCGCAGTTCATCTGGATTCGCATTGGTAAAGTTAAGGCGCAATGCCGCTCTAGCACCGTTTGCATCTGGGTAGAACACAGGACTTGGTACAACCGCTACGCCGTTACCAAGCAGGCTCTTAGCCAGTTCAAAAGTATCGCACTCTGGAATCTCAACCCAAATGAACATGCCACCATCAACAGGTTTCAATGCACAACCTTGAGGCAGCTTCTGCTCTAATTCAGAGAACAGCACTTCGTAGCGAGACTTGTATAGGTTGCGGATGTTCTCCATATGCAGGACAAAATCTTGGTGCTTAAGAAGACCAAGCAGAAGCGCTTGCATTGGAACGCTTGAGTGTAGGTCAGCGCCTTGTTTTACTTTGATGAGTGGCTCAAGGTAGCTGCGTTTGCCGGTTACTGCGCCGATACGTAGACCCGGAGAAGCAATCTTAGAGAATGAACGCAGTACGATAGAGTGATCCGGGCAGAACGACGACACAAGTGGCAGCTCTGAACCGGTAAAACGCAGTTCACGATAAGGTGCGTCTTCAATGAAAGCGACGTTGTATTGTTCACAAAGTGCAGCGACTTGCTGGCGGCTCTCTAGTGTCCAACATACGCCCGTTGGGTTGTGGAAATCGGGTACCGCGTAGAACATTTTCGGTGCTTGCTGTTTGAAGCAGGCTTCGAGCTCGTCTAGATTTGGTCCGAACTCAGTTTGAGAAACAGTCACAATGTTCGCTTGTACTAAACCGAATACTTGCATCGCACCTAAGTAGCTTGGTGCTTCCATCACAACCATATCACCCGGATCAACATAAGCACGAGCGATTAAATCTAAACCTTGTTGTGAGCCTGTACAGATCATCGCAGTGTGTGATTCTGGCAATTGGTAAGTATCGCTAAGGTGATCGATCAGCGGGCCGTAACCAGCGGTTGAGCCGTATTGAAATACCTCTGGCATGTTCGCCAAGTTTTCTAGGGTCGGCTTCATCAACTCAATCGGAAAGGTTTGTTCATCTGGCAGACCGCCGGCCAAGGAGATGACGTTTTTGTCGCTCGCAGCGGCGAGAATTTCGCGAATGTAGGAAGATTGGATTTGTTGTAATGATTTTGCGATTTCCATATGTAGTTATCTCGTTGTGTCTGCTTTTTTGTTTATCCAGTGATATTACATGGCATTGAAAAAATCGATATGTCCATTTATGCTCTTAGATATGTCCATTTATGCTATTTAGAAAATGTCACACCAACACATATCCAGAATCAATGATGTGCTCTTCTATATTCATCAAGACATCAGCAAGGATTTGCCCGCTAAAGAGTTGGCGGAAGTTGCAGCCTATTCAGAGCAGCATTTTCACCGAATCTTTAAAAGCGTGGTGGGAGAGTCGATTCATCAATACATCCGTCGGACCCGAATGGAGTATGCGGCGAATCAGTTGATGTTTGATACCGGCTCTTCTGTTGCCGAGATAGCCAACAAGTGTGGTTTTAGCTCGCTCTCGTCGTTCAGCCGCGCATTTAAGGCGACCTTTCATATGGCGCCGGGGGAGTGGAGAAAACACGATCTACAGACAGCAGAAAAGCCGTATCTTAAAGATGCTGAGATCGCGGCGGGTTACCATCGTGTCGCACAGAGAGAACTGCCTGCTCCTAAGATCATGGAGGTGGCACCGCGTTTGGCGGCCTATGTCAGGCACACTGGCTATAATCGTTCGATACGTAATGCTTGGCTTATCTTAAAAGCGTGGGCAAATGCTGAAGAGCGCGATTTTAGTCGCCAATTTGGACTGCATCACTCCAACCCAGCGTGGGTTGAAATGGATCAGTGCCGTTATGTTGCCTGTATCGCGATTGATGAGCCGATAAAATATCGCAGTGTGGTTAATCAGATGGTGATACCGGGTGGTTTGCATGCGGTATTTCGTCTTACTGGTATTTATGGTGAACTGTTGCCTCAGATCAGTCAGGTTTTAGAGCAATGGTTACCAAGTTCAGGCTTCAAGCAGCGTTCGACACCAGCCTATGTTCACTATCATCAAAACCATTTTCTCAACAGTGAAGAAGCCTTTGAGTTGGACTTCTATCTCCCTGTTAGTTTTTACTAATTTCAATTCGTTAAGGAAACGCGATGTATCTTGTTCTTTACTGTCACAACATCGGCAGCACCGACTTTTCATTCTTTGAAACAGAAGATTTTGACCTTGATGAGGGGTACGTAGTTCGTGGTAAATGGCCGAACGAGAAGGCGTTCCGTGATTACCTGAACAAGGAGTTTGGTGATATGAGTGACTACAAGGTGATTGATTTGATTGCCCAAGGTGCTCAGGCACAAACGCTGGATGCGAAGGCGCTTGCTGAGCTCGCTGAACAACTGTGATCGTCCAGGTTACAGGTATAAAAAAGGCCACACTCAGGAGGGAGAGGTGGCCCAAATGTTTTCCTAGGCTTCCGTCTTACTTGTTGTCGCTTACTTGGTCAAGTTAACCAGTGAATCGCGGGTAAGATCTTTTATTGTTTTCGCGCCTGTTAGCGTCATCGCTACACGCATCTCTTTGTCGTACAGATCAAGCAGGTTCTCAACACCCGCTTGGCCTTGTGCTGCTAGAGCGTACACAAATGAACGCCCCAGTAGAGTACAGTCTGCACCCAGTGCCATCATACGAACTACATCAAGGCCCGTACGGATACCAGAGTCGACCAGAATCTTAGTGTCACCTTTTACTGCGTCGGCAATCGCAGGTAGTGCTTTGGCACTTGAAAGTACGCCGTCAAGCTGACGACCACCGTGGTTTGAAACCACGATACCATCGGCACCAAAGCGAACTGCGTCTTTTGCATCTTCTTCGTCAAGGATACCTTTTATCACCATTGGGCCATCCCAGAAGTCACGAATCCATTCGAGATCCTTCCACGAGATAGATGGGTCAAAGTTATCACCTAACCAACCGATGTAATCTTCCAGTTTGGTTGGTGTGCCACGGTAAGTTGAGATATTTCCAAGGTCGTGTGGTTTACCAAATAGACCCACATCGAATGCCCAGCTTGGGTGACGCATTGATTGGAAAATGCGACGTACAGCTGCGTTCGGGCCGCTCATGCCTGAGTGCATGTCACGGTAGCGAGCACCTGGTACTGGCATATCTACAGTGAACACAAGCGTCGTTACACCTGCCGCTTTTGCGCGCTCTAGAACGTTCTTCATGAAGCCACGATCTTTAAGTACGTAAAGTTGGAACCACATTGGACGTTCAATCTTAGGTGCCACTTCCTCGATTGGACAAACCGATACTGTCGACATCGTAAATGGGATGCCTTTGTTGTCTGCGGCTTTTGCTGCTTGAACTTCACCGCGACGAGCGTACATACCTGTTAGACCAACTGGAGCAAGTGCGATAGGCATCGCCAGTTTTTCACCGAACAGTTCAGTGTCTAAACTCAGTTCCGACATGTCATTAAGAACACGTTGCTTAAGCGCGATTTCAGCTAGGTCTGCTGTGTTGCGGTGCAGAGTGTGCTCGCCATATGAACCACCATCAATGTAATGGAAAAGGAATGGAGGTAGCTTAGATTTGGCAGCAGCTCGGTAGTCTGTAGATGCGGAGATAATCATAATCTTTATCCTAAGGTTAGGGCTCGCCTCTCTTGAAGGCTTACTCTGTCGAATGTGGTGCCAGTTGGAACAGGCGTTTGGAAATAAAATGGCGTCAACGTACACAGTAATTGCTAGGTCGCTGGCTTTCAGAAGGTGCGTAGTCAACGAGTAACCAGTACAAACGTTCGCGGTGTCGGGGAATGAACGCTGACGCCAAGTTGGGTGGCGGTGCTAACAACACCGCCGAATTTAAGCTTAATGCATCAGAGCATCAGTAACGTTGAATCCGTAGATAACCACAAGACCGATGATGCCTGCCATTACTAGGTAGTAGAACGTTGGGATAACTGTCTTACGTAGTGTTGCACCTTCGCGGCCTAGCAGACCTACTGTTGCTGATGCTGCAACCACGTTGTGAATCGCAATCATGTTACCTGCTGCTGCGCCTACCGCTTGTAGAGCAACAACCACCGCACTTGAGATAGTCAGCGTTTGAGCGACTTCGAACTGGAATTGGCTAAACATCATGTTCGATACTGTGTTTGAACCCGCGATGAAAGCGCCCAGAGCACCCACTGTTGCACTCAATGCAGGGAAAGCAGAGCCTACAAGGTCAGCGGCGAAGTTTGCTGTTGTTACTGGCATACTTGCTAGATCTGCCGCATTCACGCCAGAGTTGATGAAGATACGAACCATAGGGATGGTGAACACCAGTACGAAACCTGCGCCAATCAGTGTTTTACTTGATTCACCAAATGCTTTCGCCAGCGGCGCAGCGCTACGGCCTTGAATCAGAACAGCAATTAGAGCAACGAATACTAGGATACCGCCCGGTAGGTAAAGAGGCTGAATCGCCGTGCTCACCCCAGTTTCACCAAGGATGTTGCTGAATGATAGGCTAACGCTCTTCAGGAAGCCTTTGAACTCTGGGCTAACACGGCTCGCAACAAGCGTTACTGCAAGTAGTACGTATGGAGCCCAAGCGCGAGCCATGCTCATCTTGTTCTCACCCGTGTTGTCATCAAGGTCGATTTTTAAAGAACCTAGCCATTCAGCTGGCCACTTGTCTTCGCTCTCGAAGTCCCACTGTGATTTTGGTACTAGGAAGCCACGTTTTGCTGCTGTAACAACAATTGCAAGACCAACCAGACCACCAATGAGAGATGGGAACTCAGCGCCTAGGAACACACCAGTTAGTGCGTAAGGGATAGTGAACGCTGCACCTGCAAATAGTGCGAACGGTAGAATGTCTAGGCCTTCAGTCCAGCTCTTGTTCTTACCGAAAAAGCGAGTCAGCATCATTGCCATTAGTACAGGAATCATTACACCGACAGTTGCGTGAATCATCGCAACGCTTGATGTAATTTGTTGTAGATAAGCATCCCATGTTGAGCCATGAGCCACTAGGCTTTCACCAATGTTGTGTGTATCTAGACCTTTGTTTACACCAACGATGATAGGCGTACCTACCGCACCGAAAGAAACGGGTGTAGATTGGATCATCATACCCATTAGTACCGCTGCAAGCGCAGGGAAACCGATAGCAACCAGTAGAGGTGCCGCGATAGCTGCTGGAGTACCAAAACCAGATGCGCCCTCAATGAAGGAACCGAAACACCAAGCGATGATGATAGCTTGTACACGGCGGTCTGCTGAAATGTCGGTAAACCCGTTACGAATAGTTGTAATGGCTCCGGTGTGCTTCAAAGTGTTAAGTAAGAAGATAGCGCCGAACACAATCCAGAGAACCGATACAGTAATACCAAAACCTTGGAATACAGATGCCAACACACGAGTGCTCGACATGTCCCAACCAAATAGTGCGATAAGTACGGTTAGGCCAAAGGCCACCGGCATCGCTTTTTTTGCTGGCCAATTTAGGCCAACCAGCAAGATAGCTGCCACAACTATTGGTGAAAATGCCAATAGAGCTAATAGAGTTTCATTCATGGGTACTTCCTCGTCCTTGCCTCAATCCTTGTCGGTTTGAAGTGACTTACACGTTATTGTTTTTTGTTATTACAACGGCAGTGGTTGTAATGGGTTTGTTAATTTGGCGTGAATTTACCCCTTTATTTTTTGTAGATATAGGGAAATAATGAAAATAATTAATTCCAAAATTGACATAATAATATGCGTGCAGACGACTTAATCCTGTTTTCACAGGTAGTAGAAATGGGTTCATTTAGTAAGGTTGCCGAGCAAAATAACCTTACAAATTCGGTAGTTAGTAAAAGAATTGCTCGTTTGGAGGAAGAAATAGGTGTTCAATTATTATATCGTACAACGCGTAAATTAACGCTGACTGAGGCGGGCAAGGCGATCTTGCATGGAGCCAAAAATGTGAAGCAGGCAACCCAAGAGGCTATGGACGCTGTTTCAGGCTTTGGTGAAAATGTCAGCGGTCACATCAAAATGTCTGTCCCGAGTATTTCTGGTGATTTGATTTTGGCCGACGCTGTGGCGGAGTTTTGTAACATGCATCCGGGCCTGACTGTCGATATGTCACTCGATAACCGCTTTGTTGATCTGGTAAATGATGGTTTCGACTTGGTGATTCGTACCGGATATCTGGAAGATTCAAGCTTGATTGCGCGCCATATTCTGGACTCGCAATGGGTAGTATGTGCTTCGCCCTCTTATATAGCTCGTAATGGTAAACCACTTATCCCGACTGATTTAGTCAAACATAACTGCTTGCAATATGCCTACCAAACAACCGGCGCAAGTGAGTGGCAGTTCATTCGAGAGGGGCAAGGTGATAATAAGTACATAGTGCGTGTTTCAGGTTCGTTCTCTACAGATAACGCAACGGCGTTGAGAAAGGCTGCGCTAGGTGGGCACGGTATCGCCTATGTACCACGCTGTTTGGTGTATCACGATATCCGTAATGGCCAGCTAGTGGATCTGTTCCCAGATATCGTTGGTAAAAAACTGGGCATCTACGCCGTTTACCCGTTTACCCGTCAACCACCGAATAAGATCAAGATGTTGATTGAGCACATTCGTGCCCGCTATTTGGCTATTTCGCACTACTTTTAATAAGTTGATCTCACTCTAAGGTTACGTTTTGGTGCAATTGGTTACTTGATTTAGCCGCATCAATTCGTCATCTTATTTGCGAATTATTATCATTTGAAATCTAAGGAAGAGGTAAGAATGAACAACAACGCCTACCCACATACAAAGCAGCAGGGCGTCTCTGACGACTACTTTGGTACGCAAGTAAAGGATCCTTATCGCTGGTTGGAAGATGATACCAGTGAAGAAACGGCTGCTTGGGTAGAGTCGCAAAACGCTCTCACTTTCGGTTATCTGTCAGATATCCCTTTTCGTGATGCCTTGCGTGAGCGCATTGCTAAGGCACAAGACTACAAAAAGAGTTCGCAACCTTTTGTACGCGGTGAGTATACCTACTTCTATAAAAATGATGGGTTACAAAACCACAGCATTCTTTATCGCCGTAAAGATGGGGGCGAGCCAGAAGTTTTCTTAGATCCAAATACCTTCTCAGAAGATGGCACTACTTCATTAGGCTCGGTGTCGTTTTCCAAAGACTACAGCTTGGTGGCTTACAGTATTTCGGAAGGCGGTAGCGATTGGCGTAAGATCTTTGTGATCGATGCAGAAACCAAGCAGCAGCTCGAGCCAGAAATTGTTGACGCAAAGTTCACAGGCGTATCTTGGCTTGGTAATGAGGGTTTTTATTACTCTAGCTACGACAAACCCGATGGTAGTCACCTTTCTGCGCGAACTGAGCAGCATAAGCTCTACTATCACGAGCTAGGAACGCCTCAGAGCAGCGATAAGGCGGTATTTGGTGCCAAACCAGAGCAAGCACATCGTTACGTCCATGGATACACCACAGAAGACGACAACTACCTGATCATTTTGGCTCAAGAGTCGACATCGGGTAATCGTATGTTCTACATCGACCTAAGCAATGAGTCACAACCCATCCACACAGTGGTCGATCACGTCGACAGTGATACCCATTTGATTGATAACCAGGGTAGCCAATTCATTCTGTACACCAACCTTGATGCGCCAAACGGTCGTGTGGTGAGCCTAGATACTGAGACTCAGCAATGGAATGATATTATTCCTGAGCGAGAGCAGCCGCTGGATATCACAACCGGTGGTGGCTATCTATTGGCACACTACATGGTGGATGTGCTGTCAAAGTATGAGCAGTTTGATTACCAAGGTAACAAGGTGCGTGATATTGAATTGCCAGCGCAAGGAGCGGCAAGTGGGCTCGGTGGTGAGCGCGAGCAGACACCGCTTTACTACACCTTTACCAACTACGTGACGCCGCCAACCATCTTCTCGTTTGATGTTGAGACGGGCGAGTCCAAAGTGTTTGAAAAATCACAAGCGCCGTTTGAAAGTGAACAGTACCAGTCAGAGCAAGTGTTCTACAGCTCAAAAGACGGTACACGAGTGCCGATGCTTATCTCTTACAAAAAGGGGACTAAGCTCGATGGCTCTGCGCCAACGATTTTGTATGGCTATGGCGGCTTCAATGTCAGCCTGCCTCCTTCGTTCTCTGGTAATGTCGCGAGCTGGCTGGAGCTTGGTGGTATCTATGCAGTGCCTAACCTGCGTGGCGGCGGTGAATATGGTAAAGCGTGGCACAACGCCGGCACACAGCAGCAGAAACAGAACGTGTTTGATGATTTCATCGCCGCGGCTGAGTTCTTGATAGAGAACAACTACACGAGCTCCAGCAAATTAGCGATTCGAGGCGGCTCTAACGGTGGCTTGTTAGTTGGAGCTTGTATGACTCAGCGCCCTGAGCTGTTCCAAGTGGCTCTGCCTGCGGTTGGTGTACTGGATATGCTGCGCTACCACACCTTTACCTCTGGTGAGGGTTGGGCTTATGACTACGGCACGTCTGCGCAAAGCAAAGAGATGTTCGAGTACCTACTGGGTTATTCACCGGTTCATAATGTTAAAGAGGGTCAATCTTATCCCGCGACATTGGTGACAACGGCGGACCACGATGATCGTGTTGTCCCTGCGCACTCATACAAATTTATCTCTGAACTGCAGCTTAAACACAAAGGTGAGCAACCCGTGATGATTCGTATTGATGTGAATGCGGGCCACGGCGCAGGCATGCCGCTCAATAAAGCGATTGATCTATCGGCAGATACTTACGCTTTTACTCTGTGGAATATGGGGATTAAGGAATTGAGCGCTTAGCTATCGTTCATTCTTTAGGTGTAAAAAAGAGGCACAAAAAAAGTCGCATCCGTGCGACTTTTTTCATTTTTGGCGGCCAAACCAATTTTTGCTATATCCACTCTGTAGCAATCCATTAATGCAAATTTTCAGAATGTATTTATATGACGTTGTTAATGTGAATTAGTTCCAATTACGCAGCATCTTTTTTTGGTTTTTCATCAAGATCGAATGATGCATCGATGAGTTTCTGCGTGTATTCATGTTGTGGGTTTTGGAAGATATCTTCTGCTGTACCTTGCTCCATTACTTCACCCTTCTGCATCACTAATACGCGATCGGACAGGGCTTTTACTACCGACAAATCATGACTGATGAACAAGAAGCCGATGTTGTGTTTGGCTTGAATGTCTTTCAGAAGGTCAATCACGGTTAGTTGTACTGAACGGTCAAGTGCCGACGTTGGTTCATCAAGTAAGATGAACGATGGCTCAAGGATAAGTGCTCGTGCAATCGCGATACGTTGACGTTGTCCGCCCGAAAACTCATGCGGATAGCGGTTGATTGAATTCGGTTCTAAGCGAACTTCAACCAGTGCTTTACGTGCACGTTCCAAACGCTCTTTCTTAGTCAGATGAGGCTGGTGGACGGTTAACCCCTCAGTGATGATCTCACCGACCGTCATACGTGGTGACAAGGAGCCGTATGGGTCTTGAAACACCATCTGCACATCTTTCTTAAGGTTATGGCGCTCTTTATCCGTTAACAGACTCACATCTTGGCCTTTGTAAACAATGCGGCCGGTAGATGGCAGAAGACCGATTAGAGCACGGCCCAAGGTCGACTTGCCTGAACCTGACTCACCAACAATACCCAAGGTTTCACCCTGCTTAAGCTTAAGCGAGATGCCTTTCACTGCCTCAAAGTATTGGCAACGGCTTTTAATAAAGTGTGGCTTAACGAGGAACTTCACGCGAATGTCGTCTGCTTCCAATAGTTGTGGCGCTGACTCTTCAATCGGTGTTTTTGAACCTTTTGGCACTGAGTTGATCAGCATGCGCGTGTATTCGTGTCTTGGTGCTTCAAACAGCGGCACAGTCTCGCCCTCTTCAACCAATTCACCTTTACACATTACCAATACGCGATCAGCGAAGTGTTTTACTACACCTAAATCGTGGGTAATGAATAGGATCGCCATGCCCATTTTGGCTTGGATCTCTTTGATCAGAGACAGCACTTCGGCCTGTACCGTTACATCTAGAGCTGTTGTAGGTTCATCAGCGATAAGAATGTCTGGCTCATTAATCAACGCCATAGCGATCATGATGCGTTGCAGCTGACCGCCAGAAAATTCGTGCGGGTATTTCGTATAAGCTTGGTTTGGATTCGGCAGGTGCACCAGATCAAATAGCTCCAAAACACGCTCTTTGGCTTGCGCTTTTGATACGTTGCGGTGACACATGATGGCTTCAGCCACTTGAATACCGACACGTAGGTAAGGGTTTAGCGACGTCATCGGCTCTTGGAAAATCATGCCGATACGATCACCACGTACCGCTTGCATCTCACGCTCGGACTTATCGAGAATCGATTCGCCTTCAAACTCGATGTACGACTCTGGATGTATGATGGCGTTATCTGGCAACAGACTCATGAGAGCGTTGGAAGATACCGATTTACCAGAACCGGACTCACCCACAATCGCTAGGGTTTCGCTTTGGTTGAGCGTGAAGTTAATGCCCTTTACCGCATCAATGATTCCATCATTGGTTTTAAAACTCACGGAAAGGTTATTGACCTTAAGGATGGCTTTGTCTGACATGATACGTCCTTATTCAGTTTAAGACATTAGGTGATGGGTAGGTGTCGTATGTCGACTTCAATTGTCCAAAGTAGTGATGCGCTCGTTGAAGCTGCTCTAGCTCTAACATCCAGTGAGCATTGCGTTGTGCGCTACAAAAAGCGATCAAATGTCTGAGAAGTTCTTCACTCTGCTGCTCTAGCAGCGAATGAGTACGCTTGATGAGAGAGTTGTCTTCCAATGAGATGAACTGCATCAAGGCGTAGGTTTGATTCAATGTGTCAAAGGCATCTTGCTGCTGACCCAGTTTATTGAGGATCTCTGCTTGAGAAATACTGGCGTCGCGCAACCCTGTCAGTAAGCAAGCGAACTGACAAGGTTTGATGTCGTTTTGGAAAGCGGCATTTTGAATATGGTGGGGAAGCGAACTCAGAACATCACCGTACAGACGTTGAGCTTCTGGCCAGTGACCCTGATCCATGAGTTGTTCCGCTTTAAGGTAGTGCATCCAGCATCGTTCTAAATCCATCTTCTCAGCCTCTAAATTATAAGACCAAAGAATGTTAATGATATTTATTATCAAATGCAAACAAAAACCATTTGATATTTTGAGTGTTTGTTCATTTCAGCGTCATTGATTGCTGTTAGTTTCATTGTTTTGCAGTGAAATCGTTCGTTATTTGCTCAGTTGAACTGTGGTGTAGCGTAAGTCACTAAATTTAGAAGAAATTACATCTACACTTGTTTTAACTATACCCATAAATAAAGGATTAAGGAGGCGGCGATGGCGATTCAAAGACTCAATTCAGAGCAACTGTATCAGGTAGCTGAACTTGAAAAGTTGCCCTGCAAGTCGACCAAAGAACTGGCTCCCATTGATGAAATAGTCGGACAAGAACGTGCACAGAAAGCGGTCGAGTTCGCTATGTCGATCAAGGAAAAGGGTTACAACATTTATGCGATTGGCCGTAATGGTCTTGGTAAGCGAACCATGATTTTGCGTTACCTTAATCGTCACCCACAAGAGCCTGACCAGTTGTTCGACTGGTGTTATGTCGCGAACTTCGACGATATTCGTACCCCAAAGGTGCTCAAGTTACCAAGTGGTGTGGGTATTAGCTTAAAACAAGACATCGAAAAGCTGATGCGTAAGCTTCTAAAAGCGATGCCGTTGGCGTTCGACAACGAGATGTATTTTGGTCGTGCAGATACACTAAAGAACCAACTTGCGAGTAAACAGCAGGTGGCACTTGAGGCGATCAGTCAAGAGGCCAAAGAGAAGGGCATTAACCTGACCATCACCTCGAAAGGCGACTATCAGTTTGTGGCGATGAACGGTGAAGAGCTGCATACGGAAGAGACTTTCGACCAACTCTCTGTTGAGGAGCAAGAACAGTTCGACAAGAGCATTGATGCACTCGAAGTCGGGTTGCGAACCATCTCTAGAGAGCTCACTGAACTGGAAGAGACCTATACAGAGAAGATTCAGAAGCTCAATGATGACACCACACGCGATGTAATCACTCACTTCATCAAACAGTTGAAGCAGGATTACAGCAAGTACCCTGAGATCAAAAAGTACCTTACGGCACTGCGCAAAGACATTGTCGAGAATGCCGAAATCTTTCTAGAAGAGAGCAGCGAACAGGCGGAAATCGCTACAGCTTCGTTGGATAAAAAGCTGCCTCGTCGCTACAAAGTCAATGTATTGGTCAGCCAGAAAGAACAGCAGCTGCCAATTGTTGTAGAAGACAATCCGAACTATCACTCACTGTTTGGTTATGTGGAAACGGCGACGTTTAAGGGCACGGTATTTACTGACTTCTCTTTGATTCGTGCGGGTAGCTTACACCGCGCGAATGGTGGTGTGTTGCTGATGGATGCAGTAAAGGTGCTAGAGCAGCCTTATGTTTGGGATGGCCTTAAGCGTGCACTTCGCTCACGTCAGTTAAGCCTAACTTCACTTGAGAAAGAGGTTACCTTAACCGGTGCGGTTTCGCTTGATCCTGAGCCTATTCCACTCGATGTGAAAATCATTCTGTTTGGTGATTATCGTACTTACCAACTGCTTCAACATTACGATGCGGAATTTGGTGAGCTATTCCGCGTGACCGCTGACTTTGAAGATGAGATGAAACGAACTGCGGATTCTGAACTGCATTATGCGCGCTTCATTTCGAGCATCGTTCATGACAACGGTATGCTGCATTGTGACCGCAAGGCGATTGCTCGCATCATTGAGCACAGTTCACGCCAGGCAGGTGATCAGAGCAAGCTGTCTCTACACTCGGCGCATACCGCTAATCTGTTGCGTGAGTCGAACTATGTAGCCAAAAGTTCGAATTCGAATCTGATCCGTGTAGGTCACGTTGAACAAGCACTGGCCAATCAATTACTGCGTGTTGGTCGATTGCAAGATAGTGTAATGGAAACTTTCACTAACGGCACAACTCTGATGCGTGTTGAGGGGGAAGCTATTGGGCAGGTGAATGCGTTGTCAGTGCTGAGCACGACTGACCATATGTTCGGTGCGCCGAACCGTATTACAGCGACTACTGCTTACGGTGATGGTGAGGTGATCGATATTGAGCGAAACGTTGATCTTGGTGGCAGCATCCACTCGAAAGGTGTGATGATCTTGTCCGCTTATCTCTCTTCTGTGTTTGGTAAGACCGCCAAAGTGCCGTTGACCACCAACATCACCTTCGAACAGTCGTATGGTGGAGTAGATGGAGACAGTGCGAGTATGGCGGAGTTCTGTGCCGTTGTGTCTGCTTTCTCAAAACAGCCTAACCGTCAAGACATCGCGATTACGGGTTCTATGAACCAGTTTGGCGAGTCGCAGCCGATCGGTGGTGTGAACGAGAAAATCGAAGGCTTTTTCGATGTGTGCGAAATCAAAGGGCGCAGCAATACTCAAGGTGTCATTATTCCGCGTTCAAACGTTCATAACCTGATGCTACGTAGCGATATCGTGAAGGCGGTAGAGAAAGGTGAGTTTAACATCTGGGCTATTGAGCATGTGACTGAAGCGATCGAGCTATTTACGGGGAAACCTGCGGGTGAACCAAGTGATGAGGGCAGTTATCCGATTGATACCATCTTTGGTATTGCTCAAGCGAAACTCAATGCGCTGAGAAAATAGTCAGATAGACACAAGAAACAGCCTAGCTTGTGTCATCGTTCTTAACGAAAACAGCCATCAAATTCGATGGCTGTTTTTATTAGTTAGTCGTTTGGTAAACAGGCGTTTGGTGGATAAACATTTGTTGCCTTTTAACCTTGTCTTAAGCGCAATTTCGTTCCATCAAATTTCAATTTGCTCAGCAGGTTGCGTGCATTCGTTCGTCCAACTTCGTCAAACTCGACGCCATATCTGGCGTAGTGGGTTGATTTTTGAAGATTGCAGATCACACCTCGCAACGGCGGCAATAAAGGGCCATTGTAGTTATCTTGCGAGATCTCAATCGAAACGCGGTCAGCCACCTGAAGGTTTCTTGAGGTCGGTGAAGTGACAAATCGACAACCACTCTTTGAAAGGTCGCGGATTTCGCAATCGGTGCGCTGATCATTGATGTTGATCTTGCCAGCCAAATTAACCTCATAACGAGTCTCTTTACGCAGCTGTGTTACCTGCATGGTGCTAGGTGTCGACAAGATCAGCAGTGGGAATGGTTCACCGATATTGTGGTGAATCTGACTTCTAAAGTGGATCAATGCGCCCTCACCTCGAAGGGAGTATGCGCGAACAGTCATCCAAAAGCCTTCTTGGAAGAAAAAGTCGAGATCGTCTGATGAGACTTCAGGAACTTCAATCAAGATACAGTTTTCACTGTGAGTGCCAATAAATTTGGTGGTGGCTAGGAACTTGCTGCCAACTGGGGTGGTAATGTTGAGAGTCAGTTCACTGCCATGCTCAATCATTGCCAATGCGTCCGTGCTATTGATGGTTGATACGGTGCGATTGCGTGGGTCTTGTAGTGACTGATTAGGCTCCACAGATTTCTTTAGTGGTGCGTTCATTGTATTTTCTCCATGCGCCAACATGTGTTATCTGACAATAGATGGTTCTTACGTGCTAGATTTAAGTATATGAAGTGATTGGATACTGAATCTGTTGTGGTCGTGTCCATTTTAGGTCTATTTGTAATTCCCACTGCACCGTTTCATCTATATGTGCGAACATTAGTCTATTAATATCAATCCAATACTTCAAATGTTTATCGTTTAGCATGTCGAATATTTAAAGGAGTTGAGAATGCAGGCAGTAAAATGGGATCAGGAAGTCCAAACAATAACGGTAGAACTAGCTCCCGAACAGTATGCCGTGGTGAAATACCAGCAACAAGGACAGGTGCTTCACATTACTTCAACTCGCGTTCCGGATGAGCTACAAGGGCAAGGCATGGGTAAAGTGATGATGGAAGCGGTACTTCCAGAGATCGAAAAGGCGGGCTTTAAAATTGTCCCTGTCTGCAGCTATGTTGTGCACTACATGGCAAGGCAAAAACAGTGGTCTCATCTACTCGCGGATGAGGCATAACGACAAAAGTATGCCTTGTTCAACCACAGATTCTCCAACACGATTGTACAATGCTATTGCCTACTCTATTCATGGTTCTGAGCGCCACCAAGTCGAAGTGATTCAGCGCTTATGGGGAGGGTACGGAGAGCTAGTTCGCTTGCACTTCCCAGAAGCACAGGGCGTGACCAGTGTTATCGTTAAACATGTCGCCCTTCCGGATAAAACCGAACATCCAAAGGGGTGGAATACCCAGCTTTCACACCAGAGAAAAGTGAAGTCCTACCAGGTTGAAACCTCTTGGTATCAAGGATTTACTCAAGAGTATGATCCACATTGTCCTGTTCCTGTTGGCCTGCAATGTCAACAAACGGAAGGTGAATGGCTAATTGTCATGCAAGACTTGAAGACGATCGGTTTCTCAAACATATCCAACTTTGATGTGCTAGCGAGTGAAGTTGAGGGTTATAGTCGTGAAGAGGTGCAGCAACGTAATGCTTGTTTACGCTGGCTTGCGCATTTCCACGCGAAACATATCAACATAAACCCGAGTGATGTATCGAGTTTGTGGGAAACTGGTACCTATTGGCATTTGGCAACGCGCCCTGATGAACTGAACGTGCTGGATGACCTATATCTGAAGAGAAACGCACAGAAAATTGATAAAAAGTTGAAGGATTGTCCTTATCCGACACTCGTTCACGGTGACGCCAAGCTAGCCAACTTCTGTTTTGATGTTGAAAATAAAAATGCGGCAGCAGTCGATTTTCAATACGTAGGGTTTGGCTGTGCCATGAAGGATGTGGCGCTGTTTATGGGCAGTGCGATTAGGCCAAGAGATTGTGCCGAGCTAGAGAGTGAGGTGTTAAAAGTCTATTTTGAACAGCTTGCTCATGCGCTGGCACTCTATCGGCCACAATTAAATGCAGTGCAAGTCGAAGCGGCTTGGCGCCCTATGTTTGCAACCGCATGGGCTGATTTTCAACGCTTTGTTAAGGGCTGGAGCCCAAATCACTGGAAGATTAACCCATACACTGAGCAGCTAACGAAAAAAGCGCTCAGTGAAATGAACGAACAGGAGTTTGTTGATGTTCGATAAAACTGCAAGCTGGAAGACGCCGCAGAACTTTTTATTGCTGATTTCGATTATTGTCCCGATCGCGTTTTCTAGCTGGATGGCGCTGTTGAACAACTTTGTTGTTGAGCGAGCTAACTTTGACGGTGCTGATATTGGGTTACTTCAGAGTGTGCGTGAAATCCCAGGCTTTCTTGCGTTTACGGTTGTGCTTGTGTTGGCCTTTATTCGCGAGCAGCGATTCATGTTGGTCTCACTGGCAATGCTGACTGTGGGTACGGCGATCACGGGGCTGTTTCCAACATTGACAGGGCTTCTTCTTACAACGATTTTAATGTCGACAGGCTTTCACTACTTTGAAACCCTAAAACAATCTCTGTCGCTGCAATGGTTGAGTAAAGAAGAAGCGCCGGAAATGCTGGGTAAGATGATCTCTGTAGGAGCATTGGCGTCTTTGATCACTTACAGTTCGATTTGGGTGATGTTGGAGCAACTGAAGCTCGACTTTGCATGGGTTTACGGTATTACCGGTGGGATAGGCTTTTTGCTCGTATTGGTAATGACCTTTGGCTTTCCCGAATTTAAAACCGAGACCCCGCAGAATAAGAAATTGGTGCTGCGTAAGCGTTACTGGCTCTACTACGCATTGACCTTTATGAGTGGTGCTCGTCGACAGATCTTTACCGTGTTTGCGGGATTCTTAATGGTAGAGAAGTTTGGTTATTCTGCAGGCGATGTGACGCTACTGTTCTTGATTAACTATCTATTCAACTTCTTGTTTGCAAAACGTATCGGTAAGTTCATCGGAGTCGTTGGTGAGCGCAGAGCATTGATGTTTGAATACGTCGGTCTAATTGGTGTATTCGTTGGCTACGGTTTAGTGCAGAGTGCTGAGTGGGCTGCTGCGCTGTACGTGATTGATCATCTGTTCTTTGCACTGGCATTGGCGATTAAAACCTACTTTCAGAAGATCGCAGATCCCGCAGACATGGCTTCAACGGCAGGGGTTTCTTTCACCATCAACCATATCGCAGCGGTTGTAATCCCTGTGGTGTTTGGTGTTATCTGGTTGGCATCGCCAGCAACGGTATTTTTTATTGGTGCTGCGATGGCGGGTGTCTCTTTGTTACTGTCTCTGAACATTCCTAAGATTCCAGAAGATGGTAACGAAGTTCGCTACTTTAGCTGGCGTTAGCATTATACCAATCACAGTAAATAGGTGATCAAAAATAGCGCAGGAAAAAGGCTTGAGAACAAGGCAGAATTTTTCGATAAGTAGTTATTCTACAATCAAAAATTCTAACGCAGTTATCGAGCATTTTAGCAAGCTAGGGTGAGCAATTATTTACTACGATTGGTATTAGATTGCTTTGATGAAGTTTGAATAAAACAAAAGCTCCAATGTCGCCATTGGAGCTTTATTGTATCTGAATGGAGTTAGTAATGGCGTAGCTTTATTTCAGCTTGCACCGGTTATCTTGCTTTTATCGGCTTGTTCGGCGCGGGTACTGTTTTAGGTTGTCGAATCGCAAGGATGACTTGAGGGAGTAGTGACATCACAATCATACCTGTCATTAGCGAGTACTGAGTAGCAGTGAATGATTCACCCATCAACAACATACCCATTACGATACCAGCGACTGGGTTAGCAATACCACCAAAGGTAAAGTCGACCACTGACATACGCTGCAGAAGCCACACGTACATGCCGTAACCCAGCGCCGTATTCAAACCAATTACCCATAGCAGACCCATAAAGTTACGCGAATCGAAGTGCGTTACCGCGTTGACGTAAGGTTGCGGGTCGATGAAAGCGTGAGTCGCCGAAGCCACCGACAAGATCACACCACCAAGAATCAATTGCCAAGTCAGTACTTTCCACCAATGCATGCGATCGCCGAGCGATTTAGTAATGCTGCTGCCCACAATGATACACATGATAGCGGCAAACATAGCACCTAACCCGACAGGGCTGAGCGAGATCTGACTTGGATTGAACAGCATCCACGCCAGTGAAATTAGACCTACACCCGACAGAGCTTGAATCAGGTTAGGGCGCTGCTTTTTAACAACCCAATGGAAAATCATTGCGAATACAGGCACTGAGATCATACCTACGCCTGAAATGGCAGAAGGCAAGGTGAGAGCCATAACAAAAATCAGACCGAAGAAGGTCGCAATATTGATTAAACCTAGTGTGAAAATGATCTGCCACTCGCCTTTTTTAGGTAGAGTAGGTTTCACAGCAAGCAATAATAACCCTGCAGGTAAAGCACGCAGAGCACCAAGTAGTAATGGTGGCCACTCCTGTAGCGTAAACTGCGTCACTGCATAAGTTGTACCCCAGAAGAAGGCGGGGATCATTGCTAATAGTATATTCATCTAAAATATCTTTACGTTAAGATAACTCTTGGTGTGAAGAGTATACCCATAACTAGTGGTTGTAAAGTATCTTTATGTTAAACTAGTTTGAAGCAACTAAGACTAATAACGGAGCGTGATTGCAAATGGATGCTATTGACCGCGTGGTAGAACAATGGGCAAAGGAAAAGCCCGACCTAGAGACAGAGCCGATGGCGATTATGGGCCGAGTAATGCGTATCGCCAAATACATGGAGACACAAGTTGCCGACCTTCATAAACAATACGATATGAAGCTAGGCGAGTTTGATGTATTGGCGACGTTACGACGCTCTGGTAAGCCTTATCGACTCACCCCATCAGAGCTCATTGGTTCAATGATGTTGACTTCTGGTGCCATGACTAACCGATTAGATAAGCTAGAAGCCAAGGGGCTTATTAGCCGTGAGCACAGCAAAGAAGACCGTCGTAGTGTGAGTGTTAAGCTCACAAGAAATGGCCTAACCCTGATTGATGAGATGATGACTGAACATGTTGAGATGCAGAAGAAGTTGGTGAAAACTCTCTCCGCAAGTCAGAAGAAAAATACCAATCAACTGCTGAAAACATGGCTAAGTGCATACGAATAAGTTCTTTGGCGCTTCACTATTGATGGCCGTTTAACTATTTATAACCGTTTAGCTATTGGTGTTTAATAAGTGCCGCCAAGTTAAAACGAAAAACCGAAGCTCAGTGCTTCGGTTTTTTTATTGATTGTAGATACCCGTTTAAAGGTAAGTCAGAATGCCATTAGGCTTGCAGCATCTCATCGCTGTAAAGGTCTGCACAGCCAATTCCATTAATCGCGCAGCTTTCGTCGATATCTGAGATATCACCACTGACGCCAATGGCACCGAGTACGGTTCTATCTTTATCTCTAATGAGTAGACCCCCTGGTACAGGCACCATGTTTCCGTGTGCGAGCACGTTGACTGCGGAGATAAATGCTGGTCTGTTATCAGCATCTTGGGCGAGTTTTCTAGAAGAGCAACCGAGTGCGAGCGCTCCCCAAGCTTTAGCAATGGCGATGTCTGGTCGCATCATGCTAGAGCCATCCTGACGTTGCAGAGAGATGAGCTTGCCGCCGCTGTCTAAAACCGCAACGGTTAGCGGCTCAGTATGGATCTTTCTGCCTGCTTTAAAGGTTCCATCTATGATGGTTAACGCTTGTTGTAGAGTCAAACTTCCCATGTTATCTCCTGTTTTTCAGGGGCTTAAACCAGCTTGTTCCCGATTCGCTTAAGAATTAAAGCGACACAAGTTCAAGCTGGTCAGGCGTCAGGTCAAGACGCTTGCAGTAGCCCATAGCTGGGTAAAGTTAGGAAGGCGGCGAACGCTTCTGCTGTAGACAGTTGATAGAAGAGATCGGCTGTCTCTTCGAATCGACCTGCAGCATAGCGAGCTTCTCCGACTTCTTGTTTAATGGTGTCTAACTCTTGGTATAGCCAAGAGTGGAAGAGTTCTTTAGTAAAGGTTTGGCCGTCGTCTAACGTGACGCCGTGGTGAATCCATTGCCAAATATTGGCTCTAGAGATCTCAGCCGTAGCAGCGTCTTCCATCAGTCCATAAATTGGCACGCAACCATGGCCTTGAATCCATGCTTCGATGTAGTAGAGAGCGATACGAATGTTCTTACGCACGCCTGCTTCGTCGCGGGTTCCCTCACAAGGCTTCAGCAGAAGCTCTGCACTGATCTCATGTTGTGGGCTTTGGAAGTCGATTTGGTTGACCTTACCATCTAGATGTTTGTCAAATTCTGACATTGCAAGGTCAACCAATGCTGGGTGCGCGACCCAAGTCCCGTCATGACCGTTTTTAGATTCTCGCTGCTTGTCTTCAATAACCTTGGCGGTAACGCGCTCCATCTCTGCAGGATCTTTCGCTGGGATAAATGCCGACATGCCGCCCATCGCCAGCGCGCCACGAGCATGACAGGTTCTCACTAGCAGTTGGCTGTAGGCGTTAAGAAACTCTTGATCCATACCGATACCGTGACGATCAGGCAGAATACGGTCTTGGTGGTTCTTTAATGTTTTGATGTAGCTGAAAATGTAGTCCCAACGGCCACAGTTCATTGCAACAATGTGGTCACGCATCGCATAAAGAATCTCATCCATTTGGAATACAGCTGGAAGTGTTTCTATCAGTACTGTTGCTCGAATCGTGCCTTTTGGTACTTTGAAATATTGCTCGGTGAAGCTGAAGATATCGTCCCACCATTGTGCTTCTTCCATGCTTTCAAGCTTTGGAATGTAGTAGTACACACCTAAACCTTGTTCTGCACGTGAGTGATAGTTATGGAAAAAGTAGAGAGCAAAGTCCATTAAGCAGCCAGCTATAGGTTGGTTGTTAAACTGGATAGACTGCTCTGGCAGGTGAATACCACGTGGTCGCGCGATCAACAGCGCAGGGTTATTCACCAGTTGGTAGTTCTTCTGCTTCTTTTCATCGTAGTAACTGATGGTGCCAAGGTTGGCATCTCTAAGGTTGATTTGACCGTCGACCATGTTCTCCCAAGTCGGAGATGAAGCGTCTTCAAAGCAACACATGAAAACTTTAGCGCCGGAGTTAAGCGCATTGATGACCATCTTACGTTCAATAGGACCGGTGATTTCAACGCGGCGGTCTAATAGTTCTGGTGGCGGTGTCGCGACCTTCCACGTTTTGTCGTCACGAATCGCTGCCGTATCGTCTCTGAAATCAGGCAATGCACCCGCATCGAATTGGGCTTGTTTAGCTTCGCGGTCAGTTAGCAGGTTTTGACGGCGCTCTCCAAACTTTTTCATCAGTGCTTCTAAGAAGATCAAAGCATCTTTAGACAGGATCTTTTTGTACTCAGCGTTGTCCATATTGCCAAGTACCTGCATACACAAAGCCTCTTCTCTCTCTTTTACGTCATTCATCATTGTCTGTCTCCTTTGAACAATACGATGTCATTTTGTATACAAAATTCTATTTTTAAGTTTATTTATATGGCAAAAACTGTAAACAATCAAAGCCTATTTAACATTTAATTATCATTCGAGATAATTGTAATTTATTTTTATGTAAAGATATTTTATGTAAAGCAATGAATTGTAAGCTTTTCGGGGTTAGTGCTCACTTAAAACGCGCGTTTGATGTAACAAAAATGTTTCAGATCGGACTTGATAAATGCTGAGAATGGCTCATAGTACACAAAAGTTTATTTAATTGTATACAATCTGAACTGGAGGTTCGAATGGCAATTATGAAAGCGATTGAAGCAGCGGTTGAAGTGCTTAAACGTGAAGGAGTAGACATCGCATTTGGTGTTCCGGGCGCAGCAATTAACCCTATGTATGCGGCGATGAAAAAGCTTGGTGGTATTGATCACGTTCTAGCTCGTCATGTCGAAGGCGCTTCGCATATGGCAGAAGGATATACTCGCACCAATCAGGATAATATTGGTGTCTGTATCGGTACTTCTGGCCCAGCGGGAACGGACATGATTACCGGTCTATATTCAGCCTCGGCTGACTCTATTCCTATCTTATGTATTACAGGTCAGGCTCCGCGAGCTAGGCTACACAAAGAGGACTTTCAAGCGGTAGATATTGAATCGATCGCTCAGCCTGTCACTAAGTGGGCGACGACGGTACTCGAACCCGCCCAAGTGCCTCGCGCGTTTCAAAAAGCCTTTCATTTGATGCGTTCTGGTCGACCGGGTCCAGTTCTTATTGATTTGCCGTTAGATGTTCAGTTGGCGGAAATTGAGTTCGATATTGACTCTTATGAACCGCTAGAGCCTTACAAGCCAACGGCAACCAGACAACAAATCGAGAAAGCACTCGCAATGATGGCGGAAGCGGAGAAGCCATTGATTGTTTCTGGTGGCGGCGTGATCAACGCGGGTGCCTCTGAACTTCTTCAGCAGTTTGCAGAGATCACTGGTGTTCCTGTTATACCAACGCTGATGGGTTGGGGCTCGATTCCAGACGACCATGAATTAATGGCCGGTATGGTAGGGCTACAAACCTCCCACCGTTACGGTAATGAAACTATGTTGAATTCGGATTTTGTATTCGGTGTTGGTAACCGCTGGGCAAACCGTCATACCGGCTCTGTGGATGTGTACACTGAAGGTCGAAAATTCGTGCATGTTGATATTGAACCAACTCAAATTGGTCGAGTGTTCTGCCCAGATCTAGGCATTGTTTCTGACGCTAAATCTGCACTAGAGCTGATGGTTGAAGTCGCTCGAGAGTGGCGCGACGCAGGCAAGTTGCCAAATAGAAGCGATTGGGCGGGGGAATGTCAGCAGCGTAAGGCGACCATGCTACGCAAAACCAATTTCGAAGAAGCACCGATGAAGCCAATGCGTGTTTATGAAGAGATGAACAAAGCTTTTGGCCGCGACACCTGTTACGTGAGTACGATAGGTCTTTCGCAGATTGCTGCGGCTCAGTTCCTTCATGTGTACAAACCGCGCCACTGGATCAACTGTGGTCAGGCTGGCCCGCTAGGTTGGACAACCCCTGCTGCGTTAGGTGTTCGAGCTGCTGATCCAAATCGTGACATCGTGGCTATCTCCGGTGACTACGATTTCCAATTCATGATTGAAGAGTTGGCGGTAGGTGCACAGTTTAATCTGCCTTATATCCATGTACTGGTGAACAACTCTTACCTAGGTCTGATTCGTCAAGCTCAACGTCAGTTTGATATCGATTACTGTGTACAGCTGGCATTTGATAACCAGAATGCGCCAGAGCTTGAAGGCTACGGTGTAGACCATGTTGCCGTTGTAGAAGGCTTGGGCTGTAAGGCGATTCGAGTACGCGAGCCAGAGCAAATTGCGCCGGCGTTTGAACAAGCTAAAGCGCTTATGAACAAGCATAAAGTGCCAGTCGTTGTTGAATTGATTCTTGAGCGAGTGACCAACATTTCGATGGGTGTTGAGATCAATGCCATCAACGAGTTTGAGCCGCTAGCGGAGACTCACGAAGACGCGCCGACCGCGCTTGCGCACAAATAATGTGTTTCCGTTAAGCCGATAGTCGCTTAACGGAACGTCAATGGGCACAGGCTTAGTGCCCAAAGAATACAGATAAGAAGGACAGAGTCATGGCGAAATTTGCGGCTAATTTGTCAATGTTATTCACTGAAGTGGATTTTATGGATCGTTTTGAAGCGGCTGCCGATGCAGGGTTTCAAGGCGTCGAATATCTATTCCCATATGCTTTTGACGCGCAAGCGATCAAACAGAAGTTGGTTGAGAACAACCTAGAACAGGTGCTGTTTAACTTGCCGGCTGGTGATTGGGAGGCGGGTGACCGAGGTATTGCGGTTGACCCTGCAAGAGTTGAAGAGTTTCAAGCGGGCGTGCCGAAAGCAATAGAGTACGCCAAAGCGCTAGGTTGCAAACAGGTGAACTGCTTAGCGGGAATTGTGCCGCAAGGGGTGACTCCGCAAGATGCGCACTCTGCGTTTGTGATTAACCTTCACTATGCGGCAAACGCACTGGCGGCTGAAGGAATAAGTTTAGTGATTGAAGCGATCAACACGCGCGACATTCCGGGCTTCTTCCTCAACACCACGGAACAGGCGAAAGCGATCATTAAAGAAGTCGGGAGCGACAACCTCTCGATTCAATACGACATCTACCACATGCAGATCATGGAAGGCGATCTTACGCCAACTATGCAGCAGAACATTGGTCAGATAGCTCACGTCCAATTGGCTGACAATCCAGGTCGTCATGAGCCGGGAACGGGGGAGGTCAACTACCCATTTGTGCTCAACTACCTAGATGAATTGGGCTACCAAGGTTGGGTGGGCTGTGAGTACAAACCGAAAACGACCACTACAGAAGGCCTTGGTTGGCTGCACCAGTACCGTTAATTGCGTCTGGTTATCTTAAAACGTTAAGGAGAACAACATGTCTAAAATTGCATTTATTGGTACAGGTATCATGGGCAAACCAATGGCGAGCAACCTTCAAAAAGCTGGCCACGAAATCCTTCTTTCAGACCATTTCAACCCAGCACCTGCTGATCTTGTCGCTGCTGGTGCAACGGTTTACCACTCACCTGCGGAAGTGGCAGAGCAGGCCGATGTGATCATTCTAATGGTGCCAAACACACCTCAAGTTGAAGATGTTCTGTTTGGTGACAACGGCGTAGAGCAAGGCCTTACTGCAGGTGGTGCGGCTGGAAAGCTGGTGATTGATATGAGTTCAATTTCTCCTATCGCCACCAAAGCGATCGCAGCTCGCATTAACGAAGGCGGTGCGTCCTATCTTGATGCTCCGGTATCAGGGGGAGAAGTGGGTGCTATCAATGCAACACTGACCATCATGGTTGGTGGTGAACAGGCTGCTTTTGATAAGGCGCGTCCTCTATTTGAAGTGATGGGCAAGAACATTACCTTGGTTGGCGATAATGGCGCAGGCCAAACGTGTAAAGTCGCTAACCAAATTATCGTAGCGTTAAACATTGAAGCTGTCTCTGAGGCACTGGTATTTGCCTCTAAAGCGGGGGCCGATCCTGCTCGCGTGCGTCAGGCGCTGTTGGGTGGTTTTGCTAACTCTAAGATCTTGGAAGTGCATGGTGAGCGTATGGTGGAAGGAACCTTTGACCCAGGATTTAGAATCTCGCTGCATCAGAAAGACCTTAACCTTGCACTGACTGGCGCCGAAGAATTAGGTGTATCACTACCGAATACGGCGACGGCTCAACAACTGTTTGGTGAGTGTGCTGATATGGGCGGTGAAGGTTGGGATCACTCAGCACTCATTCAAGCCATTGAAAAACGCTCGGATCACTCAATCCGATAGTACCCGATCTAGGGTAAATCTATTCGTTACTCTGGTATTGAATGCATGGTTCATGAAACCAGAGTAACGAACTTAGGCTGCCACTTCTCCAGGGTGGGTGGCCGACCCCACAGGCTCAAGCAGTTTGTTTATAAATCGCGTAGTTTCGTCTCCTTTTATGCGCGTTCCTAATATAAGGCAGAGGTTGAAGTTGTTCCTTTCCAACTTATTTCTTAGCAGGCACCTGTGTCCTTGTATTAGGGTTCTTTTTTTATTCCGTCGACTAAGGAGTGGCTGATGGACATCGATGCTAAACAGTTTTTACATACCCTTTTCTCTAGCGCAGTTAATGAAGCGCTACCGCGAAACCACATCGAACCTTTTCTTTCTGAATCTATTTTTTATCGCTCCTCCAATCAGGCTGGACGTACGGTGGTGATCGGTGCGGGTAAAGCGGCTGCGTCGATGGCAGCAGAGTTAGAAGCTGTATGGCGAGATAAGAAAAAGCATGATCTCGCACTTCGAGAGCTTGAAGGTCTGGTGGTCACTCGTTACGAACATACCGCACCCTGTGAGCATATTGAAGTCATCGAAGCGGCGCACCCAGTACCCGATGAAATGGGGCTAGAGGTGAGCCAGCGAATGCTAAAATTGGTGAAGAACTTAAGTGCTGATGACACAGTGATCTGCTTATTGTCAGGCGGAGGTTCGGCACTATTGAGTCTACCCGGTGGTGATATCACTCTTGCTGAGAAGCAGCAGATCAACAAAGCTCTGCTTAAGTCTGGCGCAGCAATTGATGAGATGAATTGTGTGCGCAAACACCTATCGCTAATCAAAGGCGGGCGTCTTGCAAAAGCAGCCTATCCTGCAAGAGTAGTTTCATTGGCCATTTCAGATGTACCCGGTGATGACATCAGTGTGATTGCATCGGGTCCAACCGTTCCGGATACCACGACTCGCTTTGATGCACTCGCCATCTTAGAGCGTTATCGAATTGATATGCCAACGTCAGTATTTGAGTGGCTCAATAATCCAGAATCGGAGACCATCAAACCTGATGATTCATGTTGGAAGAGCGCTGAACACCATATTATCGCGACCCCGATGTCAGCGTTAGAGTCTGCCGCTGCGGAAGCTGAAGGGTTAGGAGTTCCTGCGTATGTTTTAAGTGATTGCATTGAGGGCGAAGCGAGGGAGGTCGCTAAGGTGCATGCTGCGCTGGCGAAACAAGTGGCTAGTCGACAGCACCCTTTTAAGACGCCTTGCGTATTACTTTCAGGTGGAGAAACGACGGTAACCGTTAAGGGCAATGGTAGAGGCGGGCGTAACTGTGAATTTTTGTTAAGTTTATTCAATGAACTCAAAGGGCATGACAACATCTACGCACTGGCGGCGGACACCGACGGTATTGATGGGGTTGAAGATAACGCAGGGGCTTGGATCACGCCGAATACGTGGCAACAGAGTGAGGCACTGTCTTTGAAAGCGGAAACTTATTTAGATGCTAATAATAGTTATGACTTCTTTGACAAGGTTGATGTGCTACTAACAACGGGGCCGACACTGACCAACGTAAACGACTTTCGAGCGATTTTGATACTTTAAAGTTAACCTCCCTCTCATTTATTAAAATATATGAACCAATCGATTGGCCGTCTCATGCACAATAAAGGGGCGGTCAAAGTTATTTGTATCGTAGGACACTAAAGCTAAATCAATCGGTTGTAGGGATATGATATGTCTAAAATCAGGCAGAAGAACCAAGACTTAATCATTCAAGTGGCGTGTGAGCAGTTCGCGATGCACGGTTATGCTGCGACCAAAATGGTTGATATCGCCAAAGCTGCCGACATTCCAAAGCCTAACGTGTTCTATTACTTCAGTTCAAAAGACAAACTCTACAACGCGGTATTGGAGTCGGTGACGCAACCCTTGTTGGAAGCCTCTCGTCCAATTGAAGAGCTCGATGATCCTGTCGAAGCACTGTCGCAATACATCCAAACCAAATTAATCATCTCTCGTGATCACCCACACGCCTCCAAAGTGTTTGCCAATGAAGTGATGTCGGGCGCCAAAGTATTACCAAAAGAGATAGGTGATGAGCTTTATAAACAATCCCAGATGATCATCGACAAGTTTGCTACTTGGTCTGCACAAGGTCTGATGGACGACGTGCCTGCACATCACCTGATGTTCACTATCTGGGCCGCGACTCAAACCTATGCTGATTTCGGCTGGCAGATTTGCAGTGTGATGAAAAAAGACCAACTCGATGACCAAGATTACGAAGACGCCGCTAAATTCATCACACAGTTGGTGATAAAAGGGTGTGGCGTAAAAAGCTAATACCAATCACAGTAAATAAGTGATCAAAAATAGCGCAGGAAAAAGGCTTGAGAACAAGGCAGCATTTTTCGATAAGTAGTTATTCTACAATCAAAAATTCTAACGCAGTTATCGAGCATTTTAACAAGCTAGGGTGAGCAATTATTTACTACGATTGGTATAATCTATTTCAATTCAAAAACAAGGCCTGCAATTGCAGGCCTCAAATTTGTAATAGCAGCGACACTTGGTTAGGCACTCATTGCCAGCTTACCAAGCCTCATTGCGGCGGCGTGGTGGCGGTGCATGAGATGTTCCATATCGACACCTATCACTACGCCATCGTTGACACGCCATTGTCCGGCTATCATTACTTTGTCTGCTTGTTGGGCACCACACAAAAGCAGTGCGGCGAGCGGATCGTGACTGCCAGAGAAACGAATATCATCAAGCTTGAACATAGCGATATCGGCTTGTTTGCCAACCTCAAGAGTACCGATATCGGTACGGCCCATTGCACGTGCAGACCCCGATGTTGCCCAGCGAAGTGCATCAAAGTGCGAGACATTGGCAGAGCCGTACTGCAGCCTTTGTAGATACATTGCCATTCGCACTTCGGCAATCATATTCGAACCATCATTCGAGGCCGAACCATCAACACCGAGACCGACTTTCACGCCAGCGGCTTCAAGGTCGTTGTTCTTACATATGCCTGAAGCAAGCATCATGTTCGATGTTGGACAATGGCTGATACCAACGCCTGCCGCCCCTAAACGTTTTATCTCTTCCGGATTGAAGTGGATACCGTGAGCTAACCAAGTTCGGTCATTGAGCCAGCCCACATCTTCGAGATAATCGACCGGGCGTAATCCAAACTTCTCAATACAGAAATCTTCTTCATCTAGGGTCTCGCATAGGTGAGTGTGCATCATCACGTTTTCACGCTCGCTAATTCGAGCTGTCTCTTTCATCAAATCTGTGGTGACCGAGAATGGTGAGCACGGCGCAAGGGCAATTTGAACCATCGCACCTTCATCTCGCTGATGGTAGTCTCGGATCAAGCGCTGGCTATCATCGATGATGGTTTGCTCAGTCTGGATGGTGTGCCTTGGAGGTAGCCCACCTTCATCTTCTCCTAAACTCATTGAGCCGCGAGTAAAGATAGCCCTAACACCGAGCTTTTCGGCAGCTTCGACTTGCAAGTCAATGGCGTGTTCAAGCCCGTTAGGAAGTAGGTAATGGTGGTCGGAAGCCGTGGTGCAACCAGACATCATCAGTTCGACCAAGGCCAGCTCAGTGGCAAGGCTCATCATTTCGGCATCGAGGTTTGCCCAAACTGGGTACAAACTTTTCAGCCAATGAAAAAGCTCTTTGTTGAGCGCGCCAGGGTAGGCACGAGTAAGAGTTTGATAGAAGTGATGGTGGGCGTTAATCAGCCCTGGTGTGACAACATGACGCGAGGCATCAACACTGTAGTCGACAGGGATAGTTGGTTCTTGATGTTTGCCTACTAACTCGACAATGGTATTACCTCTGACGACGAGTCCGCCTTGTGCATTGGTACTTGTGCCAGTGTAAATTGCGAGTGGATTCTTAATCCAGATGGTTTCCATTCATAATAGTCCTTAGCCATCTCAGCCTTTTCAGGGAAGAGGGTCTTTGGTTTTGTATTGTTAACGATAAGGGTTTATAAAGCAGCGCGTTTCTCAACCCACTGCTGTATGCTTCTTTAACTGATGTAAGTGTTCGTACTTCTCATTAAGTCAGTTAAGCCTGAAACCACTAGCCAATCTAAGGCGTTTAGTTTGCCTTAACTTCTGTTGTTTCAGTTTGTTCTTTTTGCTGTAGTTCTGCGTGCTTTTCCTGTTCTCGCATTTCAGCTTGCTCTTGCATCTCTAGCTCTACTTGAGCTTGGCTTTCGGCGAGTGCTTCTTGCTCTTCAGCTCGTGACGACTTAGGCAAAATCAGGTTCAGCAAAACTGTCATGATTGTCCCGGTCGTAATGCCAGAGTGTAGGAAGTTCGCTAAATCATGAGGTAAGTGCTGTAGCAGTCGTGGTTCGAAGGTTACCGCAAGCCCAGAAGCCAGACCGACACAGATCACTAGCGCGTTTCGTTTAGTGTCCGCAGCTTTTATCAACATACGAATACCCGCGTAGGCAATCATACCGAACATAACAAAACCCACGCCCCCTAATACTGGCTTAGGGATAGTGACGGCAATCGCCGCGAGTTTCGGAAACAGACCACCGAGGATCAGCAAACCACCTGTTGCAGCAACCACATAGCGACTGGCAACCCCAGTGATACCAACGATACCTACATTCTGGCTGAACGATGCGAGCGGCATAGCGGTGAGAATTGAAGAAAGCGTACTACCAAGCCCATCGCCCAGAAGACCGCGTTTTAGATCTTTACCGCTGACTTGGGTTTGGCAGTTGTTGCCAAGCGCCATGAAGTCACCTGTTGCTTCAGCAATAACCACGATGTACACCAAGCTCATACTAATGATGGCGCTCATTGAGAATGTGAAGCCGTATTTGAAAGGTTCAGGACCACCAATCCAAGCAGCAGAGCTAATTTGGTTTAGGTTTACCATGCCAAGTGATAGTGCCACGATGTAACCGCCCGCAAGGCCGATCACGATCGCGGAGGCAGCGACTGCGCCTTTGCAGTAAACAGAGACACAAACCACAATGCCCAAAGAGACCAGCGCTAAAAAGAGTTTCGGTAGCGTGGCAAACTGTTCACTGTTGGCAGGTGAATCTCCGACCCAATTCATGGCAACCGGTAAAATGGTTAGCCCGATAAGAGTAACCACTACACCACTTACCACGGTAGGGAACAGTTTCCTTACCTTATCCATGTAAAAGCTGGCTGCAATCACCACGAAGGAGCCGATCAGGGCTGAGCCCATAATTGCACTCACGCCACCTTCATTACCAATAGAGATCGCGACGCCGAGAAAGGCGAAGCTGGAGCCCATCACTACGGGTAAACGGATACCAATTGGGCCAAAACCAAGACATTGGGCGACGGTGACGATCCCCGATGCCAGCAAAGCCGCGTTAATGAGCGAGACGATTTCAGTGCTGGGCAAACCAATGGACGCGCCAACAATCAGTGGTACTGCAACAATGCCGCCAATGGAGGCTAGCATATGTTGCAGAGCAAGTAGCAGGGTGAGCCCATGAGGGGGTCTTTCATTTAGGGTATACAGAAGTTTCATTTGATATTCCTCTGCTTGTTTTTATGTTCACAAGCGAATGACAGTCAAATAATGACTTCTACAAACTGCGTAGGGTCATAAAAAAGGAGTACGAGGTGTAACGCGTTTAAATACGTCGTAGGTTCCGTACAGTTAGCTTTCTTAACATTTGATTAGAACGCTTGGCTTGATTATTAAACCAAGCGTTCAAGGTGCGTGACTCAATGGTGGTTAACTAAGGCGCCGAAAATTAACCAATGAACACCAATTTAGCGATGAAGATAGCCGCTAAGAAGTACATCGAGATAGAGACATCTTTGGTTTTGCCGGTTGCTAGTTTTAATACCGTGTAAGTGATAAAGCCAAGCGCAATCCCATTTGCGATTGAAAATGTGAGTGGCATCATTAACGCAGTGATTGCCGCTGGTGCAGCGTTAGTGAAATCTTTCCAATCAACGTGCTGCATGCTGCTCATCATCACAAATGCTACGTAGATCAGTGCGCCAGACGTTGCGTAAGCCGGGATCATACCAGCAAGTGGCGATAGGAAGATCGCAGCTAGGAACAGCGCGCCCACCACAATGGCAGAAAGGCCAGTACGAGCACCTGCTGCCACACCTGCAGCACTCTCGACATAACTGGTTACTGGTGGACAACCCACACAAGCCCCGGCAACACTCGAAATACTGTCGGCTTTTAGCGCTTTGCTCAGACCTTCAATCTTGCCCGTTTCAGGGTTGGTTAGATGTGCACGTTCTGCAACACCCATTAAAGTACCCGCGGTGTCGAACATGTTTACAAAGAGGAAGGCTAAGATAACGCTGATCATAGAGACATTCAGTGCGCCTGCGATGTCCATTGCCATAAAGGTTGGTGCTAAGCTTGGCGGCGCTGCGAAGAAGCCGTTGTATTGCACTAGACCTAACATCATGCCGATAAGCGTTACACTCAAAATACCAATTAGTACAGCACCAAAGACTTTACGCTCACTCAGCACCGCGATGATAAGGAATGCGATAGCCGCGAGCAGTGCTTCTGGCTTAGTGAAATCACCAAGCGAAACCAAAGTTGCTGGGTTTTCGACGACAATACCTGCTGTTTTAAGACCGATCAGACCCAAGAATAGACCAACACCAGCGGTCATGGAGTAACGTAAACTCTCTGGAATGCTCTCTATAATCCATTGACGAACCTTGTAGAAGCTCATCCCGACAAATAGCACACCAGAGATAAATACCGCCCCAAGCGCTACCTCCCAGCTGTAACCCATTTCACTCACCACAGTGAACGAGAAGAAGGCGTTGAGGCCCATACCCGGCGCAAGGCCAACCGGCCAGTTAGCAAACAGTCCCATTAACAGACAGCCAATCGCTGCACCAATACAGGTTGCAACGAACACAGCGCCAGAATCCATGCCAGATGCCGCCATGATCTGTGGGTTAACGAAGATAATGTAAGCCATGGTTGCGAAAGTGGTCACGCCACCAACCAATTCATTTTTTACACTGCTTCCGTGGGCCTTAATTTTAAAAAACTTCTCTAAAATTCCGTTATTCGCATCTTGGTTGAGTATTTCAGTTTTACTCTCACTCATGTCAGCAAGTCCTTTTATGTTGTGATCCATGTATTGAATACAGCGAGATTTCAATATTAAGGTTTCATATGTTTAAGATGATTTCTCTTTTTTGGGCACGAACAAGCCTGACCAAGCTCGCTGACAGTAGTGGTCAGCGACGGCCCAGCAAAAATTAAGTGCGGCTAAAATTCCTTTATACGCGGTTTTTTGAGGTTAACTTCCGCGATATGTCGAGAAGCTGTAAGGGGATACTAAAAGAGGGACGTGATAATGCGCATTCGGATCATCGAGTCCGAAGCGAATCACGACATCGTCTAAGAAGGGCACGCCATCAAGTTCGACGCCTTTGCTTTTGTAGTAATCTGCCACATAGAATACCAACTGATACTTGCCTGGGAGGAAGTTGTTACCAGCAAGAATCGGCGCATCTGTCCTGCCGTCGGAGTTGGTCATAACCGTTGCCAATTTTTCAGTTGAGTCTTCGTTCACCTTGTAAAGCTCTACCTTGATCTCTGCTCCAGGTAGGCCGTGGGTGGTATCTAAAACGTGTGTTGTTAATCTTCCCATAATCCTTCACGGCGCGTTGTCGCGTCCTGTCCTTATGCTGTGTTTCATCTGCGGTTTTTTGCCTGACAAACTGAAAGCCTGTTCACTTTGTCAGCACTAACTATGAACGAACTGTATACAATTAGTAAAGTCAATTGTAGCAAAAATGTTAACTTTAAATCGATTTTTTGATGCACCAAGTCTGTGCGTAATCAATAAAAACTTGCACCATAATTACTTAGGCTATTGTTATTAAATGATTTGTGTTGCTTAATTTAACTTTAATAACGAAATCTTTACATTAAGATAAATTATTGTATACAATGAGTGTATGGGGTGAGGTTGCTCGTGGTTTCTAACTCATAAAGGAAAACTGTGGGTGAGCGACTAAACCAAACACTAATGTTAGGAGTACTTGGATGAATAAGGATTATTCAAGAGATTTGATCGGGTATGGCGCTACCCCTCCAAATCCTCAATGGCCGGGTAATGCGCGTGTCGCGGTCTCCTTTGTATTGAACTACGAAGAAGGCGGCGAACGTTGTCTATTGCATGGTGATGATGAGTCAGAAGCATTTCTCTCAGAGATCCCATCAGCACAACCGATCAAAGGTGAACGTCACATCAGTATGGAATCGATCTACGAGTATGGTAGTCGAGCTGGAGTGTGGCGCGTACTTCGCCTATTTGATGAATATGAAATCCCTCTAACTGTTTTTGCTGTCGCTATGGCTATCGAACGTCACCCAGATGTCGCCAAAGCGATGATGGAAGCGGGCCATGAGATTTGTAGCCACGGCTACCGCTGGATTGACTATCAATACATTGATGAGTCTGAAGAGCGCGACCACATGGTGAAAGCGATAGAGATCATCCAGCAAGTGACAGGCCAACGTCCACTCGGTTGGTACACAGGTCGAACGGGTCCAAATACGCGCCGACTTGTCGCAGAAGAGGGCGGTTTTTTGTACGACTCTGATGCCTACGATGACGATCTACCATACTGGCATACCGAGACTGGTCGCCCTCAACTGGTAATCCCTTACACCCTAGATGTGAACGATATGCGCTTTTCGACAGCGCAGGGCTTTAATTCTGGTGAACAGTTTTTCCAATACTTAAAAGACACCTTTGATGCTCTTTATATGGAAGGTGAAACCGCACCGAAAATGATGTCGGTTGGGCTTCACTGTCGATTGGTTGGGCGTCCGGGTCGAATCATGGCACTGAGACGTTTTCTAGATTACGTAAAACAACACGACAACGTGTGGCTATGTCGCCGTATTGATATTGCCAATCACTGGCATGAACACCATCCGTATAAAGCGGGATAGTGGACTAGGAAAGCAGTTACAACTCACAACGATAAAAACAACACAAGCAAAGAGAGCAATAGCAAGGAGGCTAACAGTGACAGTATTTCGATCATGCCAACCCACAAAAATGGATCGCGATGAATTTGTCGCCCATTTTGCCGATGTGTACGAGCACAGCCCTTGGGTGGCAGAAGCAGTGTATGACCAAGGTTTAAGTGCAGAAGATGATCATATTGAGAATCTTCACTTGAAGATGGCATCCACGCTTTTGCAAGCCGACCACGGCAAGCAGTTGGCTTTGATCAATGCTCACCCAGACTTAGCCGGTCGAGCAGCAGTAAATGGCGAACTCACAGAGTCGTCTACTAAGGAACAAGCGGGGGCGGGCATCGATAAATGCAGCGCCGAAGAATTTGAAAAATTCACTTCTTACAACAACAGCTACAAAAGTCGCTTCAACTTCCCTTTTATCATGGCGGTAAAGGGAGCCAATCGTTACCAAATTCTTGAGTCGTTCGAGATGCGATTAGGAAATGATAGTGAAACTGAGTTTGCTACGGCGATACAAGAGATCAACAAGATCGCAATGTTTCGTCTCTGGGATATGTAGGTTAACGGAGTTAGCAGCTATTTCAGAACCGACTTAATGCGCCGGGCGCTGAGCAGTCAGCCACTGAATCATTAAGTTCTCATTTTATTATTACTTTATTAATTTCATAGGATTACACGGACATGACCCATAAATTTGAACAGTATATAAATCTAGCAGACGAAAAACTCGGTGCGGAAGCGATCTTCGCCACGGACGATTTCTTTGCCGACAAAAGCCGCCTACTCAGCCACGCAGCGCCAGTATGGAAAGATGACCTATACGATGACAACGGTAAATGGATGGACGGTTGGGAAAGTCGCCGTAAGCGTGGCGAAGGTTATGACTACTGTGTGATTCGCCTTGGACTAGCAGGCACGATTGCGGGCGTTGATATCGATACTTCATTCTTCACAGGTAACTTCCCGCCTTCTGCATCGATTGATGCATGCTATTCACCACAAGGCGAGCCAACAGACTCTACTGAGTGGCAAGAGATCCTCCCTTCTATTGCTCTGCAAGGCGATCATCATCATCTTGAAGAGATTGAAAGTGACCAAGTATTTACGCATCTGCGTCTAAACATTTATCCAGACGGCGGTGTTGCTCGTCTGCGCGTTTTCGGTCGTCCTAGTGTTGATTGGGATGCGATTGACGCACAACAGCAAATTGACCTTGCAGCGGTTGAACATGGCGGACGCGCACTGGCGTGTAGTGATGAGCACTACGGTAATAAAGCAAACATTCTTGGCCCTGGCCGCGGTGAAAACATGGGTGATGGTTGGGAAACAGCACGTCGCCGTACACCGGGTAACGATTGGGTGATTGTTGCGTTGGGCCACCCGGGTAACATCGAGCGTATTGTTGTTGATACTGCGCACTTTAAAGGCAACTTCCCGGACAGCTGTTCAATTCAAGCGGCGTATGTGAAAGGCGGTACCGACGACCAAGTAGAGACGCAAAGTCTATTCTGGCGTGAGCTTCTACCGGCGCAAAAACTGTCTGCTCACAATATTCATGAATTCATTTCCGAGGTGAACGATCTTGGTGCGGTGACACACGTACGTGCCAACATTTTCCCAGATGGCGGTATCAGCCGTTTACGTCTATTTGGTACTAAAGCGAAATAGGTAAGGAAAAGAGCATGAGTAATGGAATACGTCGTTTAGTGATCGAACCGTTAACCAAACAAGCGTTTGCTGAGTTTGGCGATGTTATCGAGTCTGATAACAGTGATTTTTTCATGATCAACAATGGGTCAACCCGTCGCTACCACAAGCTTGCGGCAACGGATGTGCAAGACCAAGGCGGAGAAGCCATCATCAGCATCTTCCAAGCCACTCCGCTGAAGTACCCATTGACTATCGAGATGTTAGAGCGTCATCCACTTGGCTCTCAGGCATTCGTTCCATTACTTGGTCAACCCTATTTAATTGTTGTCGCGCCAAAGGGCGATAATCCGACATTAGCCAGCTGCCGAGCGTTTCTCAGCAATGGCCGCCAAGGAGTGAACTATCACAAAGGTGTGTGGCACCATCCCGTTCTCGCGCTTACCGATCAAGACCAATTCTTGATTGTGGATAGAGGCGGTGAAGGCCATAACTGTGATGAGGTTTATTTTGATAGCGACCTTGTGGCACTGCACTTGGAAGATCTGCCTACGGACAACAATAAGGAAGAGCAGCGCGTTGAAAATGCGCTGTGATACAGGAGTTTATTATGGATCCGCATATTACAGAATGGTTGAATTTGGCGATTCGCTGGATTCACATGATCGTTGGTGTCGCATGGATCGGCGCATCATTTTATTTTGTCTGGCTTGAAAATAACCTCAATCGAGTAAACCCCAAAACAGGTCTATCTGGTGACTTATGGGCGATTCACGGTGGTGGTATTTATCACCTTGAAAAGTACAAGCTTGCGCCACCAGAGATGCCAGAACACCTTCACTGGTTTAAATGGGAAGCTTACTTCACTTGGATCACGGGTGTGTGTTTACTTGGGGTTGTCTACTACCTTAATGCTGAAATTTACCTGATCGCACCGGGCTCAGGTCTTGATTCGACTACTGCAATCGCGATTGGTATTGGTTCTTTTGTCGCTGGTTGGTTTATTTACGACCTGTTATGTGACTCTCCATTAGGTAAGACGCCGGTACTGCTTAGTATTGTGTTGTTCGTACTGCTGGTGGCCGCGACTTACGGCTTGACTCAAGTTTTTAGTGGCCGTGGTGCTTACATTCATGTTGGTGCAATCATAGGTACCATCATGGTGGGTAACGTATTCCGCGTTATCATGCCTGCACAGCGCAACCTAGTGAAAGCGATTGAAGAGAAGCGCGAACCTGATCCAGCACTTCCAGCGAAAGGCTTACTGCGTTCTCGTCACAATAACTACATGACGCTACCAGTATTGTTCATCATGATCAGTAACCACTTCCCGAGCACTTATGGTTCGGAGTACAACTGGTTGATTCTAGCTGGTTTGGCGGTATTCAGTATCTTGGTTCGCCACTACTTTAATACCCGACATGGCAGCCAGAAGTTTGCTTGGACAGTGCCAGTGGCTGCACTCGGTATGATTACACTTGCGTTCGTGACCTCACCATACGCGAAAAAGCAGATGACACCGACTCCAGTCGCGAAAGCGCCAGTGGTTGAGCAGGTGCAAAGCAGTGTAGAAGCGACACCAGTCGTGGAAGAAATTGCGGCAGGAGCTGTGGAATCTGACAATGGTGCTCAAGTTCAGCAAACAGCAGCCACTAGTGATCCGGTACCTTCGGACGCAGGCATTCGCTTTGAGACCATCAACCAAGTCATTCAAGAGCGCTGTTCGGTGTGTCATTCAGCTTCACCGACTCATGCTGCCTTTGCTGCCGCACCAGCCGGGGTCATCTTGGATACACCTGAAGAGATCAAAGCCAATGTACCAAGAATTATCGCTCAAACCGTAACAACGAAAGTCATGCCACTTGGAAACCTCACCCAAATGACAGATGACGAACGTACTCTTATCGGTGATTGGGCAGCACAAGGAGCCAAACTTCAATAGCAGCATCCTTTACCTAAGAGCGTGAGTCTTAGGTGAGGCTTGGGGAGAGTTTGGTCATACGGGCACGCGCCAAACTCGTCCCACCCTGTTTCCCCGGTTCCTATACCGGGGCTTTTTGTTCTTCTATATTCACGCGTTGGTTTTTCCAGATATTTCTCTTTTTTGACGCGTTGCTTACACTCGTCAAGCAATTGATACTTACTATCGAAACTCTCTTATTCATATAGGCAAGTGTCTAATTATGAAGCACTTCTTTGAAAGTGAGTTGATGCTCTCTAGCTCACTTAACTTTGTTTTATTGTCCGTTGGACTGACTCTTCTGCTGCATATCCCAATTTGGTGTGGGTTCAACCTGAGCCGACGTAAATGGAAACTGATGGATTATTTATGGCCCTTTCTGGCGGGGATAGGCATGCTTGGTGCTGTCTCAGAAATTCGAGCTAAGGTTGCCGGTGATTGGGTTGAAACTGAGCAGACAAGAGCCGTGGTGATTCTGGAGTCTATTCAACAGTTCTCTCTTGAACGATTGCGCGGTGATGTTTGTTCAGGTCAGCCGTCGGCCAATGATCAAATCGAATACCATCAAGCCTGTATGTGGTATCTCACGACCGCGAAGACCTTTAAAGATGTTGATTTCTCTCTGCTTCCGAGCGCATCGACATTGACGGTTCCAGCACCTGATATTGCGTTACTAGAGAGCGATTCTGTATGGGTAAGTGGGATGCTGAATCAATACGAGAGGCAGAAAAATCAATACATCAAAACCAGGGAAGCGCAGCTTAAACAGCCGATAGAAAGCCTTTTCTGGTATCTGAGTCCTTACTTAGTCTGTTTTGCGATTGCGTTGCGTATGACTAAAGTGACGGCAGAATTGAAACTCGATAAATCATCACAATAACTTTACGGTTGCAGCCTATTTGGACGAATGAGTATTGCCAACAGCAAAAGTAGCCTTACTCAAACGATAGAGCAAACGTCAGCAGTATCGGTAAGGTCACGATACTTAAGAAGTTGCCAAATAGCACCATAGACGCAACCTTAGGTGGCTCAACGTTGAAGCGTTCAGCAAACAAGTAGTTCATGACCGCTGGTGGCAGCATGGTGAACAGAACCATCATTTGAAGCTGTAGAGTTGGTAGTGGAATAAAGAAGTAAATGATGCCGAAAGCGACGGCTCCGGTGAACAGAGACTGAACCGTGCATAGTAAACCGACCTTGAGGCCGCTGAGTCTTAGGTTGACCATTTGTGAGCCAAGGGATAGCAGCATGATTGGCACGGCTGCTTGCCCAAGTAGCGATGTGGCTTCGTAAAGCGGATTCCACACCGCGACACCAGATAAATTGAGCGTCATTGCCACGGCTGCGGCAAGGAAAATCGGCATCTTGACGATCTGCTTTAGCGGGTTCCCTTCACTTAACAACACCAACCCCAAACTGATATGGATGCAAGCAGAAACCACGAACAATAGTACTGCTGGCGCTAAAGCAGTCTCACCAAAGGTATAGGTGAATAGTGGGATCGCAAGGTTCCCGCTATTACGAAACATGTGCGGAGGTGCCCAAGCTTTGAAGTTGAGCTTAAAGACCTTACAGATTGGAATCATTAATACTGCAGGTACTAATACTGCGACCAACGAGGCGGTAATTAGTGGTACTTGCTCAGTATCGAGCGGCATGGTTGCGAGTGAGGCAAACACTAAGGCAGGGATACACACGTCCATATTGATACGGTTGATAGGCTTAAAGTCGGGCTTGAGCCAACGACCCACGGCAAAGCCAGCTGCGGCGAGCGCAAAAACGGGAAATAGAATGCCAACAACCTGCTCGAACATAGAATTCCTTTTCTAAGTAACGGATCAATAGGGGTATGCTCAACATAGATTCGGAAGGTTGAGCGACTTGCATAACTCTATTAAGTTACCAACATAAATCGGTTACGTCGTGGGCATTTAGCACACAGTAGAGATTTAATTATTGTTATTTGATGAGGATGCAAAAAAGACCAGAGGCAGGGGGGGCGACTGGTCTTGGAAGGCGAGGTGAATAGAAGGCTAGGCGAATCTGGACGGATTATTGACAATGATTGTCGTTGTTACCTAGCGGGTGTTACTCGTTTTTAAGCCTAACTGACGAGTTTTTTGTACTCTTTGAAATTAGCGTCGTACGCCTTTTCACCGTAGACGTATGTTTCGCTGACGGTTCTGTCATCTCCAAGACTCATCAATACAAACAGTTTCTCTTCAAGCTTAGTTGCTTGCTCCATTCTAAAGCGCATTAGTTGAGTCGCGTGCATGTCGAGAACCACGAAATCTGCCTCTTTGCCCACTTCCAGGTTACCGATTTTGTCCTCTAGATGAAGAGATCGTGCACCACCTAACGTGGCCAAAAACAGCGACTTAGCTGGGTGTAGTTTCTTATGTTGAAGCTGCATGATCTTATACGCTTCGCTCATGGTCTGTAGGATAGAGAAACTTGTACCAGCGCCCACATCGGTACCCATACCAACACGGATCCCGTGCTCTTCCATTTCAGGCAGTCTGAACAGACCTGAACCCAAGAATAGGTTTGAGGTTGGGCAGAAAGCGATAGCAGATTCAGTATCGGCTAAACGCTTACACTCGCAATCAGACAAGTGAATGCCGTGTGCGAAAACCGAACGTTTGTGCAGCAAGCCATAGTGGTCGTATACATCTAAGTAACTGTCGCGTTCTGGGAACAGAGCCTTCACCCACTCAATCTCTTTCTCGTTCTCTGAAAGGTGAGTGTGCATGTACACATCTGGATACTCTTCTAACAGTTTACCTACGGTTGCTAGTTGCTCAGGGGTGCTCGTTGGCGCAAAACGAGGAGTCACTGCATACAGCAAGCGACCACGATTGTGCCATTTTTCGATCAGCTCTTTTGAATCAACATAGCCTGATTCTGGTGTATCGGTTAGGTAATCTGGCGCGTTGCGATCCATCAGCACCTTACCCGCAATCATACGTAGGTTACGTCTCTCAGCTTCTTCAAAGAACACGTTGACTGACTCTTTATGAACGGTGCCGAATACCAACGCTGTTGTGGTACCGTTGCTCGCCAGCTCGTCTAGGAATAGCTTCGCTACTTTGTGCGCGTAAACTGGGTTTTTAAAGCGTTTCTCTTCTGGGAAGGTGTAGTTCTCAAGCCAGTCAAGCAACTGTTCGCCATACGATGCAATCATACCGGTTTGTGGGTAGTGGATATGAGTATCGATAAACCCTGAGGTGATCAGCTTATCTTTGTACTCTTTGATATCGAGGTTTTTTGGCTGACGAGCAAGCACATCATCGGCACTGCCCAAATCAACCACATGGCCATTCTCAACCACTAAAATACCGTCTTCAAAATACTCATACGATTCTTCTAAACCGACATCCTTTGGGTCGGCCACGCTATGAAGAATACTGGCGCGATAAGCTTTGCGTTGCGTTATCATGTTTACTTCCTTTTAATGCCCTCCAGTCACGTTGTGGCGACCGGAGTCTGCGATTTGTGTTAGGCGATTTTCTCTTCCAGAGGGTGTTCGTCTACATCGCTTGTTTGCTTGGGATCGTTACGATCCTCTGTTTGATAATGTTGGGTCGGGCGCTTCTGTTCAAGCGCTTGTCCCTGATAGTGTGCGATTAGTTCACCGGCAACCGATACCGCGATTTCTGCTGGATGCTTTCCGTTCACAGAGCTAATACCAATCGGACAAATCATGGTGTTGATCTGCTCTTGGCTATAGCCGCGTTGTTCCAAGCGGAAGTCAAACTTCTTGCGTTTTGTGAGTGAGCCAATCATGCCGAAGTAACGACTGTCTTCACGATCAATGATCGCTTTAGCAAGGTCGAAATCGAGCTGGTGGTTGTGGGTCATCACTAGGTAGTAACTGTTTGGTGGCATCTGTTTCACTTCACCAACTGGGTCGTCAGTGACAAGCTTTTTAACGCCTTGAGGTAAGGTTTCTGGGAACATTTCTTCGCGTTCATCAATCCACGTTACGCGGAAAGGCAGAGTGGCGACAATGTGCAATAGCGCCTTAGCCACATGGCCTGCACCAAATAGCACCAGATGGTTCTGTTGAGTACCAATCGGCTCGAAGCTGAGAGTAGCCATCCCGCCACAACATTGGCCTAGACGAGCACCAAGGTTGAATCGTTCGACTTTGAGGGACTTTTCGCTGGCGATCAGCATCTCGCGCGCCATTTTAGTCGCAACATGTTCAAGGTGGCCGCCGCCAATGGTCGCAATGATGCGATCGCGAGTGACCAGCATTTTTGTTCCGGCATCACGAGGCACAGAACCTCGATCTTCAAGAACCGTCACCATGACACACGGCTCGTAGTTCTCTTCCAGTTTTGCCAGTTCGTGAATCCAATTATCCTTAAACATACTTCCTCCAAAAGCTCCAGCTTGATGCTTCTTACGCCAGTCTAAAGAGCTCCCTGCTCAATACTGCGGACTGGCGAGTGTCCTTGTTACCTGTTTGTCACAGCTTAATGATGTTAACCACTACGCCGTCTCTTGCTCTGTGTCGACTGACGCCTTAGCGGGCTGCGAAACGGCTTGAACGGCCATCAGAATGCGCTCTGGTGTCGCGGGTGTATTCAGCTTCGGAATTGCCCCATCGACGGCGACTGAGTTAATGGCATCTTTGAGTGCACTCCATACCGACATCCCTAGCATAAACGGTGGTTCACCAACCGCTTTCGAGTTGAAGACAGTGTCTTCCGGGTTGCTGCGGTTCTCTAATAGATGCGTTCTGAAATCGATCGGCATATCGGCAATCGCTGGGATCTTGTAACTTGCAGGGCCATTGGTCATTAGGCGGCCTTGCTCATTCCATACCAACTCTTCGGTGGTGAGCCAGCCAGCGCCCTGAACGAAGCCCCCTTCTACTTGACCGATATCGATAGCAGGGTTCAATGAAGCCCCTACATCGTGCAAGATATCGACGCGCAGAATTTTGTTCTCGCCTGTCAGCGTATCGATGATCACTTCAGAACATGATGCGCCGTAGGCGTAGTAGTAGAACGGACGGCCGCGCGCTTTCTCATGATCGTAATAGATCTTCGGAGTGCGGTAGAAGCCAGTGCTGGAGAGCGAGATTTGGTTAAACCAAGCCAGTTCGACAAACGCGTTGAAGGTCATGATCTCGTCGCGGATCTGTACCATACCGTTCTTGAATACCACTTCTTCTTGCGAGACTTTGAAGTGCGAGGCTGCAAAGTCGATCAGTCGTTGCTTAATCGTTATTGCGGCGTTCTGCGCGGCCTTACCATTGAGGTCGGCGCCCGATGAGGCCGCGGTTGGTGATGTGTTCGGAACTTTGTCTGTGTTTGTAGCGGTGATCTGGATACGTTCGACATCGACTTGGAACTCCTCTGCAACGATTTGCGCTACTTTGATGTTCAAGCCTTGGCCCATTTCCGTACCGCCGTGATTCAAATGAATACTGCCATCGGTGTAGATATGGATAAGCGCACCAGCTTGGTTCAAGAAAGTTGCGGTAAACGAGATGCCGAATTTCACCGGAGTGATTGCCAAGCCTTTTTTCAAGATAGGGCTCTGCTTGTTGAACTCATCAATTTCTTTACGGCGAGCGTGGTAGTCACTGCTGCGTTCAAGCTGTTCGGTTATCTCAGGAAGAAAGTTGTCTTCAACGGTTTGGTAGTAATGGGTCACGTTACGGCCTTCTTCGCCGTAATAGTTCGCCTTACGTACTTCCAATGGATCTTTTTTCAGGTAACGAGCGATCTCATCCATGATGTGTTCAATTGTCATCATGCCTTGAGGGCCGCCGAAACCACGGTAAGCGGTGTTAGATGCTGTGTTGGTTTTGCAGCGGTGTCCTACCACGGTTGCATCGCCAAGGTAGTAGGCGTTGTCTGAGTGGAACATCGCACGGTCAACAATCGAGCTTGAAAGGTCAGGCGAGTAGCCACAGTTACCTGCTACGGTAATATCGGCACCTTGAATTACGCCGTTGTCATCAAAACCGACCGTATATTGGTTGTAGAATGGATGACGTTTGCCCGTCTGTTGCATATCTTCGTTACGTAATAAGCGCATCTTGGTCGGTCGACCGGTTAGACTGGCGACGACTGCAGCGATACACGCAGGAGATGCAGCTTGAGTTTCTTTACCACCAAAGCCACCACCCATGCGGCGCATATCAATCACGACTTTGTGCATTGGCACCCCAAGCACTTCTGCAACCAATTTTTGTACTTCAGTCGGGTTTTGTGTCGAGGTGTAAACAATCATCCCACCGTCTTCAGTCGGCATCACGCTGCTGACTTGAGTCTCAAGATAGAAGTGCTCTTGACCGCCGATCTCGAGATCACCAGATATCACATGTTTGGCTTTGGCTAGTGCCGCTTTTGAATCACCACGTTGTTGTGTGTGGCTCTCTGTCACGAAGTGCTCTTTAGCTAAAGCTTCTTTTACATCGAGAATCGCTGGCAGTTCTTCATATTCAATGATGGCGGCGTGCGCTGCTTTGCGTGCCGTTTCTAAATCGTTGGCCGCCACAGCAATCACTGGCTGACCGTAGAATTCGACTTTACCGTCTGCGAGTAGCGGATCGCCAGGAAGGATGGCACCGATATCCAGTTCACCCGGTACGTCTTTAGCTTGAATCGCGATAGCTACACCTTCAAATTCGTAACATGGCGATACGTCGATTTTAGTGATTTTTGCATGCGCTTGAGTACTAAGGCGCGCGTAGACGTGGAGTTGGTTTGGGAACTCCAAACGGTCATCGATGTAGACCGCTTCGCCCGTTACTTGCTTTGCTGCGCTGTCGTGTTTAACGCTTTTACCCACGCCAGTTTTAAGATCTTGTTTTGCGATGGTTACCATCTCTTCATGGGTCATCGCCTGTTTGTTTTTGTTAGACATAAGACGTTACCCTTGTTTCGATTTGATTGTGCTTGTTCTGCTGTTCAATGAAGTAACGGCGCAACATATTGGCTGCCGACAATGAGCGATACTCTTGGCTTGCTCGAAAATCAGAGAGTGGCTCGAAGTCTTGATACAGTTCCTGCATCGCTTCTTTAATTGTAGCCTCTGTCCAAGGGCTGCCTAATAACGTATTTTCACAACGAGCTGCGCGCTTAGGCGTTGCAGCCATACCACCAAAGGCGATACGAGCATGCGTTACCTTGCCTTCTTCCACCTGAATGTCGAAGGCGCCACACACGGCAGAAATGTCATCATCTAGACGTTTGGAGAGCTTGTAAGCGCGGAAGCTATCGCTACTTGGTTTAGGAATAATGATCTGCTCAATAAACTCACTCTCTTTCTGAGCGGTGATTTTATAGCTGATGAAGTAGTCTTCGATCGGCATAGTGCGTGATTCATCACCACAGCGCAGTTTGATCTTGGCATCTAATGCAATTAACAGAGGAGGCGTATCACCGATAGGGGAAGCATTGGCTACGTTGCCGCCAATGGTGCCTTGGTTACGTACTTGCAGTGAAGCAAAGCGATGAAGCAGTTCGCCAAAGTCTGGGTAGTGTTTTTTCAGTAGTGAGTATGCGTCGCTGATTGGAAGGTTAGCACCGATGATAAGGTCAGTGTCTGTCTCTTCACACAGCTTCATGTCTTCGACAAGGTTGACGCTGATAAGGGTTTCGATTTCACGGTGAAACTGCGTAACCTCCAGTGCTAGGTCGGTGCCGCCGGCAACCAGTTTAGCTTTCGGATGTGCGATATACAGTTTTGCTAGCTCATCAATACTTTTTGGAGAGAATGCGGTGAGATGACCTAAACGAAGGTTTGCTTCAGTGCCTTGAATGCTCTCCAACTTTTCAATGGTTTTGCGTTCAAGTTCAGCGAATTGGTCGATAAGAGGTTGGTCTGTAGACAAAGACATTGCAGCATCAACAATCGGTCGGTAACCCGTACAACGACATAAATTGCCTGCCAGAGACTCCATTACATCTTCTTTGCTAGCGTTAGGTTTGTTTTTACCAAGCGCGAACATCGACATAATGAATCCCGGTGTACAGTAGCCACATTGTGAGCCATGAAAATCCACAACCGCTTGTTGCACAGGGTGCAGAGAGCGATCTCGGTTCTGTAGATCTTCGACGGTAATCAGTTGCTTGCCGTGCAGAGCAGAAACGAACGTTAAGCATGAGTTTACCGAGCGATACTGTAATTGCCCGTCTACCACTTCACCTAACACCACAGTGCACGCACCGCAATCGCCTGAACCGCAACCCTCTTTGGTACCTGTCTTCTTGACGTTGGTACGAAGGTAGTTAAGTACGGTCATATTCGGCGATAGATTGTCTTCGTGTCTTATTTCCTGATTGAGCAAAAAAGTAATCAAGAGACCTCCTTGTATATCGACATATTCCATGTGTAATTTTTTTGACTTCTTGTTCAATAATTATCCATCCTGACCCTGTGGTCAACTATTTATTTACAAAAATGCAACAAAAAGGTTTTGGCTTAGATTGTATACAATAATTTTTTGATTTTAATTTGTTGTTTTTAAATGAGTAAATTTGGAAATTGAGGATTTAATAGGGTGAGTTAATTTACTTCTATGTATACAAATAATGTTTGGATAATTGGAGAGTATTCGGTCGTGGCTGTGGGGCAAAATTCGATAGGAAAGCGAACAAAAAGCACAGAAAATGAGTTGTGAGAGAGTATGACCTTTGGTTTCAGTCATGAAAAAAGCGAGTATAGAACTCGCTTTTAAAGAGGAATTTAACTTGTTTAGCAAGCATTCGAACTAGGATTTGCTCTTTAGAAGGTCAGAGAAAACCACATGCAGATCGCTAGAAGCCGTGCTGCTGTCTAGATTGAGCTTAGAGCGAATGTGGTTCAAGTGTTCACGCATTAAATCAACCGCTTGCTCTTCGTCACCTGACTCAATGGCATCAAGTAACTGTTCATGCTCGTCCTGAGAACAGTTTGAATGAGTACCTGTTTCGTACTGGGCGATTAAAAGAGAAGTTTGTGAAACTAAGCTACGTTGGAAAGCCAATAGTGGTGCGTTTTCTGCCATTTCAGCAAGTTTGATGTGGAACTCGCCAGACAGTCGCAGGCCCGATCCGTAATCGCCTTGTTCAAAGGCGCAGTTCTCTTTCGCAACCAGTTTTCTGCATTCTTGAATTTGAGCTTTGGTGGCGTTCTTAACCGCAAGTTCAGTGATGGCTAACTCCATCACTTCACGTGCTTTGAAAATCTGTTTTGCTTCATCAACCGTTGGTGCGGCAATCACGGCGCCTCGATTTGGACGAATAACCACAACTTGTTCTAAGGATAGACGCAGTAAGGCACGACGAATGATGGTGCGGCTTACGCCAAAGATTTCTGCTAATGCTTCTTCGCTCAGTTTGGTGGCTGGTGGCAGCCTTTGTTCTAGTATCGCGTCGAAGATATGGCAGTAAACAACGTCATCTTGGGTTTGACCCGTTACTTTTGTTTTTACACCTTTTGAGACAGAGTTTTTGAGAGCTGTCATAGAGATAAATGCCCTTGTTTAGTCGAATAGGGATTGTTGAGCATATTGCACTGGTATTACTCTATATTGTATACACTTATCCATACAATGCTACTGCTAGAGACCAATAGATTAGAGAGTTTGCGCATATCTGATAACAATTGAGACACAGTTTTCATCTTGCCCGAAAACTGTGCCACTGAGTATGAGATCTTTCCAATATGATTTGTCGAAGTGGTGACTCTTCGCTGTGTTAAACGCGGTTATCGCCGCCACTGTAGGCAACAATTTGGCTTATCTCACTCAAGCTTCTTCCTGACTGTTGCTGCCACTCGTTAAACGCGTTGCTTGCGGCTTGTTGAGCGCGCTTGGTGTTGCGTCCGCTGTCGATAACACCCGTTGTGCGCAGGTGTGCTTCGACGTCTGTCGACAAGATAAACGTATCTTTACCCATTTGACGTAGGGTGTAGGCACCAGTGTTACCACCGAGTCGTTTACCGTGCTTTTTAAGGTGATCCCAAAGTTCGGTAATGCGTTCTGATGGCCACTCTGCAACCATTTGAGCGAAGCTGCCGTATTCACGCTGAGCGTTGCGGATCATCATCGCGTTCGCCGGGATCGTCATGACTTTGGTTAGGTGGCGAATAATGCGAGGGTCTTGCGCTTTTTGCTCCCACATCTCATTGGGTAGCATCAGCATCTTCTCAACATTGAACTCAAAGAATACCTCTTCGAATTGAGGCCATTTCTTCCTCACCACACTCCAAGAAATACCACACTGAAATACTTTTTCGGTAAAGGCAGCGAGCCAGCGATCATCACTGATCTGCATCAGTTCATCGTGGGTCAGTGGCTTGCGAACGATCTTCTCAAGTTCAGCTTCGCCACCCTTACGGTGAGCCGCTCTTTGATAAATGGTTTCAAACTTTTCTTGGGTCATGACGGGTTCCAAATTACTTCGAGTTTTTAGGCGGCTTCTTTTTGTAGTTGAGCCAGCACATCGTGTAGTGATGGGCTAATGGTATGGCCGAGTGCTTTCACCTCTTCACATGGCTCGACCAAGTCGGGGATTTGGAAGCTTATCATGTTGGCGGCCATAGAAGCGCGGATACCGTTGTTGGAGTCTTCAAAGGCAAGGCATGATTCCGGAGCAACGCCAAGACGCTCTGCCGCTAATAGGTAGATCTCTGGATGTGGCTTACCATTCGTTACCTCACAGCCAGTGCTTAGAGATGTGAAGTAAGAATCTAACCCTGCTAACTCAAGTTTCTTCTTGGCGATATCCAGTTGAGTCGAAGTCGCAACTGCCGCTGGAATGTTGTTTGATTTCAACCACTCTAAGAGCTCAATCACGCCCTCTTTTACGGGAATAGCCTGGTTCTTTACGATTGCACTGTAGCGAGTGCGCCACTCATTATTGAGGGCCGGATAGTCGAGATCTTCGCCGTAACCGTTGCGGAAAATTTGTTCGATGGTTTTAGCATTGCAGCCGATGATGCCGAGGTAAACATCTTTTAGAAAAGGGACCCCTTGTGCGTGACATGCTTCTTCAAAAATCTGCATACACAGGCGCTCGGTATCCAGAAGTAGCCCATCCATATCAAAAATTGCTGCTTGAAAATTCATATCTGTGATTCTTTTATTTGAGTGGTGGTAAGAGCCGCTATTTTGACATAGCTCACAAGGTTAGGCGAGTATGAGTTCTCATGAAGTCAGATGAGCGCCTGATACCAGACAACCAAAGCGCTCTAGAGTGAGAGTAGTGGGAGTTACAAAAAAGTTCGAAGAAACAGGCGGCGTTCTATTTCGGCTTCGCTGATATCCATTGGTTTAAATGACACCTCTTGATCGGGTAATCGCTGAGCAAGACGGCTAGCCCCTAGTCCTCCGAGAGTACCAATTTTAGGATAGCCACCAATAGTTTGCCTATCTCGCATAAGTATAATGGGCTGACCATTGCTTGGAACTTGTATAGCACCAAAGGCAATCCCTTCAGATATTATGCCGTCACGTAAGCAAGGGATTGCGGTACCATTAAGTCTATAACCCATGCGGTCAATATTTTGTGTCACCGTATACGGCGAGTTGAAAAAGTGATGTTTAGCGTCACTATCAAAATCGTTGTGTTGATATCCGCAGACGACCCCTAATGCCAAGGGCTTATCGTAATGTTCAATGGCCCAGTCAGGTGTTTTTTGCTGTGGCAATGGAACACAAGATCTAAAAGATAAAAGATCACCTGCTTTCAGTGCCGAACCTTGGCTATTTAGGCCACCGAGTTGTTCGCGAACAACGGTGGAGCTACTCCCTAATTGAAGTGAACAATGGAAGCCTCCTGCAACACCTAAGTAGGCTCTTAAGCCACTGATAGGTTGCTCAAAATGCAATTGATCACCAGGCTTTACGGAGTAAGTTTGCCAAACCGCCAAGGGTTTATCATTGAGTTTTGCCCCTAAGTTTGCCCCTGTAAGTGCGATATTGGTGGCGGCAGTCACTTCCAATTGCAATAACCCAAAAGTAATTTCTAAAACACTGGCATTGACAGGGTTGTTTAATAGGTGGTTGCACCAGAAGAATGCATGTTCATCCATTGGGCCACCGCTGGTGATTCCGATACTTTGGTAACCGAATCGGCCGGTATCTTGAATGAGCGATAATACGCCAGGGTGAACGACCTTAAATGCCATCGAATGTCCCCCCAAGATCTTGATATTCATCTCTATTGATTGGCTTAAATCGGATACGGTCACCCATATTAAGCTTAGTAAGAGTCTCGCTTTGCCAGTCCAGCATGGTAAGAGGAGTTCGGCCAATAACCTGCCAACCACCGGGCGTTGAACTTGGGTAAATTGCAGTTTGATTGTCTGCCAGCCCCACACTACCAGTAGGTACTTTTAGTCGAGGTTTGGATTTTCTTGGCACGATGATTTTCGGGTCAAGGCTACCTAAATAAGAGAACCCAGGCGAAAAGCCGATGGCGTACACTCGGTACTCTTTGCTTGAATGAATGTCGATAACTTGTTGCGGAGTACGCTGAGTCAGTTGGCTGACTTCGTTGAGGTCAAGCGCCACTTCAGAACCGTAGTAGACAGGGATTTCGATCAATAGGCTGTCATTATTAACAGAGATATCGTCACTGCTTTCAATCAGCGCTTGATTGATTTTTGCTTTAATATCAAAACGATCCGTTTTGGTTAGATCAAAGCAGACAAGAATGGATGTGTATGAAGGCACAATATCGAGCAATATTACTCCTAAAGCGTGTCGTAAACGCACTACGGCCTTTTGTATCAAATGGGCTGTATCTTCGCTGATCACCTCACCGAAATAGATGATACAGGTATTTTCATTAACACTTTCAACTTGCATGCTGCTTCCCTACCGACAACTCACCAATTTGAGTAGCGATCGCTGCGGCATGAGGACCATCGCCATGAATACATATCGTATCAACGTTCAGTGATAAAACATTACCACTAATAGTTGTGACCGTCCCTGATTGTAAGATCTGCTTTATCTGGGCGATAATTTTCTCAACACTATTGTGGGTTGCCCCTTCTATTTTTCTGTCGACTAACAGCCCTTGGTCGCAATAAGCTCGGTCGGAAAAAGCTTCGAATAAAAGCTCAACACCTACCTCTTGGGCCAGTGACAGAATGCTAGCCTGCTGTGGTGTTGCCATTACAACCAGTGGGCAACCCGGCAATGCATGTTTAACGGCTTGCATGACCACTTTTAAAACCGCGGGGTCCTGCATCATTTTGTTGTACAACGCACCATGCGGTTTCACATATTCCACTTCGACATCGTGTAGGGCGCAGATCCCTTGTAACGCCCCTACTTGATAACAAATATTGGCTTGCAGTTCTTGTTCGGAAAGTTCCATAGGGCGTCTTCCAAACCCTAAAAGGTCGGGGTAGCCCGGGTGGGCACCAATATGTGTCCCAGACTGTTTTGCTAATACAACCGTATTTTCCATATTGACAGGATCAGAAGCGTGGAATCCACATGCGATGTTTGCCATATCAATATGAGGCATGACCATCGAATCTTGACCTAATGTCCAAGTTCCATAGCTTTCACCCATATCGCAGTTGATCAAAATATTCTTCTTTTCGGTAATGTCCATATATGCCCTATTTAGAATGCAATGAAAATGAATTAAAGAGAGGCGCTGGCCCTAGACGCTTGATCATAAAGACCCGCAAGCGTACGTACGAGCACAGTCCCCAATACTTTCGTTGGCAATTCCTGACTCCTTTAATATATCGATGAGGCAAGCTTCACGAACCTCTCGGTAGTTATCACAAAGCTCGCTGCCGCTTTCTGTGATCGAATAGAAAGCTTCTTTGCCAATGCGCTCAACGCTGACATAGTCCATTTTTACTAATTTTTTCAAAGCGTAAGTCACGATGTGCGTATCTTCAATATTCAGCACAAAACCAATATCTCCCACCCGCTTAGCCGAGTTCTTATGAGCAATGTGATGAAGAATTAGCACCTCGATTCGCGTCATTTCTTGGCCACCAGAAGCATGCATACAGCGAGTTAACCACCGTTCATAAGTGTGGTGAAGTATGGTTAATCCGAACTCCATTTCAGATAACTCGGGAGAGTCTTGTGAAACTAACCGTGACGCGGAAACAATATTGCGCTTTGTCATTTATCTATCCATTTGCATTTATCTTATAAACCCATAATACACATTGCTAACACTTTGTTAATGAATTATTGGTAATTTATTGACAAATGTTTGCGGGGTAGATTAGTTTACACAATAGAAGTAGGGTATTGGTGTTGTACATAATTATTCAAAAGCCAAGTTGAGATTGTAAATTTAAGTTTGTTTTTTGAGCATTCTATCGACAAGAGGTCGGTAGATATTGATTTGAATAAGATGCAGAGGCTGCACATGGAAAGTGGTGTATCACCGTTATTAACGGTAGATAACTTGACGGTCGTGTTTGGGAAAAGCCAAACCAAAGCCGTTGATAGGTTGAGTTTCAGTGTTCACCCGGGTGAAACATTGGCGATTGTTGGTGAATCAGGCTCAGGAAAATCAGTAACATCAATGTCGATCATGCGTCTTCTAGAGCAAAATGCAGCGGTTGATATTGACGGTAGTATTCACTTTGCTCCAAATGCACAGCAAGCTAGTGTTGATATTTTGAAGCTACCTAAGTCTGATGTGGAAGCGCTGCGTGGGAATGATATTGCGATGATCTACCAAGAGCCGATGACATCACTCAATCCGGTTCTTACGGTTGGCGAGCAAATTTGCGAAGCGATCACCCTTCACCAGCCTCTATCTATGGCTCAAGCGAAGCAGAAGACCATTCAATTACTAGAGAAGGTTCGCCTACCAGACGCAGAACTTCTATTTTCTCGTTACCCACACCAACTTTCTGGTGGTATGCGTCAGCGAGTGATGATTGCCATGGCACTGTCGTGTGAGCCTAAGCTGTTGATTGCAGATGAGCCGACTACTGCTCTTGATGTGAGTATTCAAGCTCAGATTTTGCACCTTATTCGAGAGCTTCAACAAGAGTTTAATACAGCTGTCATCTTTATCACACATGACATGGGGGTTGTGGCAGAAGTCGCTGATCGTGTGGTTGTGATGCATCAAGGCAAAGTATTAGAGCAAGGCGATGTTAAAGATATATTTTTGTCTCCAGAGCACCCATATACACAAGCGCTTCTTGCGGCTGTACCTACCTTGGGCAGCATGGTGGGAGAGGCTTTTCCAAAACGCCTACCTTTGCTGACGTACGATAATGGCACACTAAAAACGATCGGTGAATCAGCAGTTCAAGACACGTCAGACTACTCAAAGCCTCTGCTAGAAGTTGATGCTGTTTCTACCTATTTCAATGTGAAGAAAAACTTTTGGGGTAAGCCAACCCATCGAATTTTTGCCGTAGAAAAAGTGTCGTTTGATATCTATCCCGGTGAAACACTGGCGCTAGTAGGTGAGTCAGGCTCCGGGAAGTCGACCATTGGGCGGACAATTCAGCAACTCTTGCCGATCAGCGAAGGCGATATCCGCTTTAAAGGAAACTCGATTTTCGCTGAAGATAAGAGCGGCCAAAAAGTCTTGAGGCAAAAGATTCAATATATCTTCCAAGATGCTTTTGCAGCCTTAAATCCTAAACGAACGGTCGGGCAGAGCATTGTAGAACCAATTCAGACGCACAAGTTGATCACAGATAAACACGCGATGCACGCAAGACTGGTCGAACTACTGGAGCAAGTCGGTCTTGATGAAAGCTATGCAAACCGATTCCCTCATGAGCTATCAGGTGGTCAAAGAGCCCGTGTTGGCATTGCGCGCGCACTGGCTTGTGATCCCGAACTTATTATTGCTGATGAATCTATCGCAGCCTTGGATGTGTCGATTCAAGCTCGAATCTTAAATTTGCTGATGGAATTACAAAGCAAATACAAATTAGCTTTCTTGTTCATTACTCATGATATGGCAGTGGTTGAAAAGATAAGTCACCGTGTTGCCGTTCTCTACTTAGGGCAGTTTGTTGAGTACGGTACTCGACAAGCGATCTTTGAGAACCCGCAACATTCCTACACGAAAAAACTACTGTCGTCGGTGCCTGTTGCTGATCCCACACGTACTGATAAGGAATTTGTCCCGTTTGAAGGTGAAATTCCAAGTCCAATTCGACAAGTAACTAATCCCCCTCAGATACACACACTACAAGCCATTTCAGAGCAGCATTGGGTTGCTGAGTCTGTGTGATCGAATCAAAAGGAGTTATTGATGAAAGCGTTTAGCTTAAACACTATATACAAAGGAATTGCATTATCCGGCGTCTTAATGATGTCGACAGCGGCTATTGCACAAGATCAGCTAACAGTTGCCATACCTAGCGATGCCGGTAACTGGGACCCAATCGATACGTACATGGTGGCTTGGTCTGCAGTTGCGAACAATGTTTATGATGGCCTATTAGAGCGTGATGTAAACCTGAAGCTTAAGCCTGCTTTGGCTGAGTCTTGGGAGGTATTAGATGGGAATACACGTATCCGTTTTAACTTACGTAAAGGCGTGAGTTTTCACAATGGTGAAGCGTTTGACGCAACAGCCGTAAAATTTACCTTTGATCGTTTGCTAGGAGATGAAGGTAAGTCTGGGCCGCAGCGCTCAAACTATACATCAATTGGTTCTGTAGAAATTATTGACCCGTATACCGTTGATTTTCATATGGCTAAACCTGACCCAGTTATTCTAACCAAGTTGGCAGGTTATGGAGCAATGATCGTTCCGCCTAAATACCTTGCTGAACATGGCACGGATTATTTTAATCGCCACCCTGTGGGTACGGGTCCATTCAAAATGGTCGATTACAAGCCGAAAACATCCGTCATGCTAGAGCGTTTTGATAAGTTCTGGGGAACCACAGCGCAAGTCGATACGGTGAAGTTCCGTTTTATTAAAGAAGCTGCAACACGTGTTGCTGAACTTGAAGCCGGCCGTGTCGATGTGATTGATAATGTACCGACAGCGTTAGTGCCGCAGCTTGAACAGTCAAGTAAGAGCAAGCTTGTGAGTGTTCCGGGGCCGACTACCTACGCTTTCCGCTTGAATACCCAAAATGGCTTAACAAAAGATGTTCGTGTACGTAAAGCATTGACCCTTGCTATTGACCGTCAAACGATTATTGACACCATCCTAATGGGACAGGGTGAAATGATCTCTAGCTTCCAGAGTGCTATGTCATTTGGCTATGACGATACAATGCGAATTGATGGCTATGACCCTCAACAAGCTCAAAAGCTGTTGAAGGAAGCGGGTGTAAAGCGTGGCGCTACGTTGGAGATTAACTATCGTTCAGAAAACTCGACTTTTGGTGAAGTAGCACAAGCGGCAGCAGGCTACCTGAGCATGGTTGGTATTAATGCGATAGTGAAGCCATACGAGACGGGCATCTACCTATCTGAAATTATGCCAAAAGGCAAAACCGGTGAGATGTACCAAAACTCTTGGGGCGGCTGGACGATGGATTATGACAATACTGCGTACTTGATGTACCACACCGGAGAGCGCTGGAACCCATACGATAGCTACGCAGAATTGGATAAATGGCTAGAAGAACAACGCAGCTACTTTGATCCTGAAAAACGACTACCAATTCTGAAAAATGTGGCGCAGTTTGTTCAAGATGAATACATCGAGATCCCGTTGTATAGCATGAAAACCTTATACGGTGTGAATAACCGCGTACAAAACTTCCAAGGTCCTTCGGATAACCGATTCCGATTCAACGAAGTTTCCGTTAACTAATGAACCTTCTTGGTTAAAGGTGGTGGGGCATGAGTATTAATCGTGTCCCACATCATTAGCTTTTAGTTCGGGTATTTATACCACTAAAATAAGAAATTATTATGAGTCAGTTTTTAGCTAAGCGTTTTCTTCAAGCGCTGTTTGTCGTGCTTGCTGTTACATTAATTGTCTTTTGGGCTATTCGTTTGTCGGGCGATCCGACAGCGTTAATGTTGGGTGATGGTGCTGGCAGTATTACCGCAGAAGAGCTCGCAGATCTCCGAGCGCGTCTAGGCGTAGATCAACCTTTCTGGATTCAGTTCCAGACCTATGTGTTCAATTTGTTTCAAGGTGACCTTGGCACGAGTTTTTATACCAAGATGCCAGTCGCTGATATGGTTATCGAAGCACTACCAGAAACATTGCTTCTGGCTGTACTAGCGTTACTACTCTCTGTCGTCATCTCATTACCAGCGGGAATATACGCCGCGGTGAATAAAGGGCGATGGCCAGATCAATTACTCAGAGTCATCTCTTTAATTGGTTTGTCGTTTCCAAATTTCTGGTTAGGCTTAATTTTTGTCTTAATTTTCTCTGTCACCCTTGGCTGGCTGCCTGCAAGTGGTAACGAAGGTTTATCAAGCCTTATTTTACCCACTGTGACTCTTGGCCTTATTTTGGCTACTACCAATATTCGACTGGTCCGTACTACTATGCTTGACACTTTAGGTTCGCAATACATTACTGTTGCGCGTGGTAAAGGGGTGAGTGAAAAGGTGGTTCTATATAAGCATGCACTGCGTAACTGTGCCATTCCTCTGGTGACTTATTTAGGTTTGCAATTTGGCAACCTAATGGGTGGCGTGGTGATTATTGAGCAGGTGTTTGCTCGCCCGGGGATGGGCAGTTTAGCGTTTGATGCGATTGCACAACGTGATTTTCCTGTTCTACAAGGGAGCGTGATCGCCTTAGCACTGATCGTTATTTTAGTGAATCTCACCGTAGATATTTTATATGGTGTATTAGACCCACGTATTCGTGAGGAGTAGGGGCTATGGAAAGCGTTACGATTAAATCACCAGAGTCAGAAAAGAAGTTCCAGTTTTCGGGGACTTACGCTGAACTTTATATTGGCTTAGGGCTTTGTATTGTTATTGTTACGGCCGTTTTACTGTCCGGCTATTTGTTTCCTGATGGCGGGATGAGTATCGACCTACGTAGTCGTCTACTCCCGCCGTTTACGTCATGGGATCACCCTTTAGGTACTGACCCGCTAGGGCGTGATGTGCTCGCGAGGATTGTTGTCGGCGGGAAAGTGTCTTTGATGGTGGGTGTTTTCTCTGTATTGGGTGCTATGACACTGGGTGTGGTTATTGGTCTCATCGCGGGTTATTACCGAGGCATTTGGGATATTATCCTAATGCGTTGTGGTGACATTCAGTTGGCTCTGCCTTTCATCCTTATTGCTATTGTGTTCACCGCAACATTGGGTGCCAGTGTTGAAAATATCATCCTTTTTATGATTCTTTCTCAATGGGTTGGCTTTGCTCGCATTGTCAGAAGTTCAGTGTTGTCATTGCGTGAGCGCGAGTTTGTACAATCGGCGCAGGCTGTGGGAGTGTCGAACTTTACCATTATGTGGCGACATATTTTGCCTAATAGTTTAAATGCTGTGCTGATCTTGATGGTGTTGAGCATTGGTAACAATATCTTGCTAGAGAGTAGTTTAACCTTCTTGGGTCTGGGGTCTGATCCAAGTATCCCAAGTTGGGGTGGTATGCTTGCTGACGGTCGTAGCTATATGCAATCGGCGTGGTGGGTATGTGTGTTCCCGGGTATCGCAATTATGTTAACGGTATTGGGGACGAATTTAGTGGGTGATTGGTTACGAGATAAGACGGATCCAACGTCTGCGTAGATAGGTGAATAGCATGACAGTCATTTTTGAAAAGATTTACCAAGACGATTTTGAAACTCTGCGTCACTATACGAAAGACTTTAATGCATGGGTATTCGCAGATCGTGAGGCACGTACTGCCTTACAGGTTGAGATGGAACGCAAAGGGGTAAAGGCGAAGATTTATAGCGCCTATAAACCTTTAGTTGAATTCTTTATGTGTTCTGATGTCGATTGGGCAAACACAGAATCCATACGAGTGGGTGTGCCTCAACACCCTCTGAATCCTGATTCAAAACGCTTCTTTCTAGAGTGTTATCCATTAGCTGGTTTGTATCCTCATATCGAGTTATATCAAACACATCAGCCGGATAGTACTTACCATGTTGAGTGGACTTCAATGGGCGGCTCCACTTCAACGGCGACAGTGTTTGCGCCAAATCATGTTCATAAAGATCATGTTGATGCACGGCTTTGTTCTCCGACAGCATGGGTTCAAGTGCTTGATGGCAGCGATGGTGATAGGATTGAAAGTGCCTATGAGCAACTTTTCTGGCAGTCGATGTCTGCGATTATGGCGTATCCTTTTGAAGAGCAAGAACCGCTTTTTCAAGAGTTGCATATTGATGTAAGCCTTCCGATTTCTGACGATGTTCTGCCTTTTTATGATGAAGCGATAAGCTTACGAGAGGCTCTGCATGAAGAGTTCTATTTTAGCTTGTTGGAGTGGGTTCAAAAGCGCAGTGGTAAACCGTCTGGAAGCCGTGACATTCGCCCAGGTCAAATCATCCCTAATATTCGTTTCGGGTCAGAGTTTTCCATAAAAGTGTCACTTAAGCCATTTCGAACCTTTAGCCCTGAGCCTGTAAGTGACGAACCAGTGACAGACCTTGAAGAGTGTGAAAGCACCTTAACATTGCAACAAGTGAATAGTGTCTTGAATGGTTTAATTCAAACTCATGGTGGGGAGAGCTTTAAAGGTAAAAGCTTACTGAACCAAACAATTCACGGTGCGGTGTTTACGAGCAATAAGAACAAACACGGAGCATTAATTACCGGTGCTCAACATGCCAATGAAACTACGGGCGTAGTGGGCGGGTTACGTGGCTTAAACGAATATCTTGCAGAAGACGCAGAATTTTCAACTGCGATCATTCCGGTACACAACGTGGATGGATATCAGCTTTATCATGAATTGCTAAGCGATAACCCGACACACATGCACCATGCTGCTCGGTACTCAGCCTATGGCAACGATGTTGAATATCAACAACCAGAAGAGCAGTGTGAGCGAGCGATGCGGGATTTAGGGTTAAGGCACGTTGATGCTTTGTTGCATTTAAATCTGCATGGCTACCCCGCTCATGAGTGGACTCGACCTTTAACAGGGTATATTCCAAAGAACTTTGATTTGTGGTCTTTGCCTAAAGGGTTCTTTTTGATTATGCGCTTTTTACCTGGCTATGAAGAGCAAGCCCGCCAACTGATTGAAGTGGTGACGCATTCGCTAAACGATGTAGAGGAGTTGATGCCATACAACCAGCAACAACTTGAGTGTTATCAAAGGCACAACTTAACCAAACAGTTTGATGTGGTTAATAGTGTCCCTGTAATGTTTAGTGAAAATGATGAACTGAAATGCCCTCTAACATTGATAACCGAGTTTCCTGATGAAAGCATTCAAGGGCAACGCTTTAAGCTTGGTCATGATGCTCAAAAGGTGGTTGTAGTCAGTGCTTTGAAATATCTTCACCAACTCAATCAGCCATAATTGTATAATTCGAAATGACATAAAGCGGCCAATGTACCGCTTTATGTTATTAGTACATAATTTTATAGAATCAATAGGATTAAGAAAAACAATAAACATTAACATGCATAACATCTGCCGCTTTTAATTCTGGTTTGTTTTTACAATTCCTAAACTTATCCTACCCTATTCGTGACCCCAATCTTATAAAAAACAATCTATTAGAATGGTCAATTAGAGTGTGACCTAGCAATAAGTAAATCGTTGAACATATAGAGAAAATATCCCTATTCCATGTTTTAGGTAGGGTAGCTTATGTTGTATTTTGAGTTTCTATTTTTGTTAGTTGTCCTCTATATCGGTTCTCGATATGGCGGTATAGGTTTGGGTGTTGTTTCTGGTATTGGTTTGGTGATTGAGGTCTTCATTTTTAAGATGCCGCCAACCTCACCACCAGTCACGGTAATGCTGATTATTCTTGCTGTTGTGACCTGTGCTTCCATCTTAGAAGCCGCTGGTGGTTTGAAATACATGCTGCAAGTGGCGGAGAGGGTGTTAAGAAAGAACCCTAGACGCGTCACCTTGATAGCACCGTTTGTAACTTACTCGATGACATTCCTTTTAGGCACAGGCCATGCAGTTTACTCAATCATGCCTATCATCGGCGATGTCGCGCTTAAAAATGGTATCCGTCCAGAACGTCCAATGGCAGCCGCTTCAGTGGCTTCACAATTGGCGATTACCGCGTCTCCAATCTCAGCAGCCGTGGTTTACTACTTAGCGCAGCTGTCTGATATTCAGCACTCGATTACTTTATTGTCTATCTTGCTTGTAACTGTACCTGCAACGCTGTTTGGTACGTTGTTATTGTCTCTATACAGCTTGAAGCGCGGTAAAGAGCTCAATGACGATCCTGACTACCAAGCGCGACTAAAAGATCCAGAGTGGAAAAAGCGCATTGAAAGCACCACTGCGACTTCTTTAGATGAAGTGCTACCAACGTCGGCTCGTAATGCTGTATTGATCTTTCTACTTTCAATTGTGGTGATCGTTATTGTGGCGATGGTGCCAGAGATCAGAACCATAGTAGACGGTGAAAAGCCAATCAAGATGTCGGTGATCATCCAAATGATGATGCTCTGTTTCGGCGGTATCATTTTGCTGGCGACTAAAACCGATCCGCGTGACGTGCCAAATGGTGTGGTATTCAAATCAGGCATGGTGGCGGCGATAGCTATCTTTGGTATCGCTTGGATGTCAGATACTTACTTCCAATACGCCATGCCTCAGTTTAAGTCGGGCATCGTTGAGATGGTAACTAACTACCCATGGACGTTCGCACTGGCGTTATTCATTGTATCTGTAGTGGTGAACTCTCAAGCAGCAACCGCACGTATGATGCTGCCGGTAGGTCTTGGTCTAGGGTTAGACCCTGCGCTGCTTATTGGCTTGATGCCAGCAGTTTACGGCTACTTCTTCATTCCTAACTACCCATCAGATATCGCAACAGTGAACTTCGATGTTTCAGGCACTACCAAAATTGGCAAGTGGTACTTCAACCATTCATTCATGTCTGTCGGTTTGATTGGTGTGGTGGGTGCGTGTTGCTTAGGCTACGTGTTAGCTAAGGTGTTTATAGGCTGATATAAATATCAATGAGTTAGTAATAAAAACAGCGCTGATTAAGGCGCTGTTTTTGTATCTGTTTGATGGTTGAATTTATAAGATGTTGTTGTTAAATTGAATGAATGCAAACGAATCCTACACTTTCATCATTCATTATCTGGTGGCGCTCTAACTAGAGCGGCGCGGGATTCTTACATTCTTAAGCTGCTGGTAGGTAGCTAAGAATGTCATCTCTTTTTGTATCTCCAGTAGCGGTTTATTTTTACTAGGAGATACCATTATGGAAACCAACCAATACACTGATACAAAAGAAATTATCCTTACTGGGGACAGAGCCACAGGCCCTCTGCACTTAGGCCATTATGTGGGCTCACTCAAGCAGCGTGTGGCTTTGCAATCACAGCATGAGCAGACGATTCTGGTCGCAGACATGCAAGGCTTAACGGATAACGCGCACAACCCAAGTAAAGTCTCTTCCAACATCTTAAACGTGGTGGCTGATTATTTAGCTGTTGGCATTGACCCTTCTCAAACCACGATCTGCCTTCAGTCACAAGTTCCTGCGCTTGCAGAGCTGACCATGTACTACAGCAATCTTGTCTCAATCAGTCGATTAGAACGCAATCCTACAGTGAAAAGTGAGATTCAAAACAAGGGCTTTGAGCGATCTATTCCGGCAGGCTTCTTAACTTATCCTATCTCTCAAGCCGCCGACATTACGGGCTTTAACGCTACATTAGTGCCTGTTGGGGACGACCAGTTACCAATGTTAGAGCAAACCAATGAGATCGTGAGAAAGGTAAATGGTTTAGCTGGACGTACCATTTTGAATGAGTGCCGACCTCTGCTCAGTAATGCTCCGCGTTTACCCAGTACTGACGGTAAGAACAAGATGTCGAAGTCGATGGGCAATGCCATCAATTTAGGCGCAAGTGAGAAAGAGATCTCTAAAGCCGTAAAATCTATGTACACCGACCCAAATCATCTGAGAGTGGAGGACCCGGGTACCGTAGAAGGAAATGTGGTGTTCACTTACCTTGATGCGTTCCACCCAGATAGGAATTACGTTGAGCAGCTCAAAGAGCACTATCGACGTGGTGGGTTAGGTGATGGCACGACCAAGAAAGTCTTGGAAGAGTGTCTGCAAGAGATGCTTCGCCCAATCAGAGTACGTAGGGCCGAGTACCTTGATGACAAGGCTCAGCTATTGGAAATCTTATCTATTGGCAGCCAGCGTTCGAGAGAAAAAACAGCCAAAGTTCTGTTTGATGTGAAAGATGTCTTTGGGCTCAATATCTTCTGAAAGTTGAGCGGACATGTCTAACGCATATTGAAAACTCCCCACATCGGTGAGTGGCAACCCAAACCAATGAGGCTCACACCGAGCCTCATTGAATTTCATCTTTTTGAACCTTAAACCGGCTCTCCAGCTTCATCCTCTTCGACGATATCTGTCTCTAGGCTTGCTTCTTCTAACCACCTAACAATGGCAGGACTATTAAGTACACGCTCTTGGTAGCGAGTCGCAGCTTCTGAAAGTTCGATGCCATAGGTTCTGAACCTTAGAGCAAGAGGCGCATACATGGCATCAGCGATAGACCACTCGCCGAAGAGCCAACCGTCAGGGTATTTTTCGCTTTGTTCGGACCATAGGGTATCCACTCGCTCAATATCTTTCTTAGCCGCCTCACTTAATATCACTTTTCTACGCGCTCGGCAGTTCATCGGAAGCTCTTCTCTTAGAGCAAAAAAGCCAGAGTGCATCTCTGCGGATATCGCTCGGGCATGGGCACGTTCTGATGCAGACTCCGGCCATGCTGCACCATCGAGATGCGCTTCGTTGATGTATTCTAAGATGGCAAACGAATCCCACACTGTGATGTTGTCATCGACCAGTGTTGGTACTTTTGCAGTTGGAGTGACCTCTGATAGTGTCTCGTAGAATTCTGGCGTAAATAGTGTCAGTTTGGTGATCTCGGCGTCGAGGTTGTGCTGAGCTAAAATCAACCAAGCACGAAGTGACCAGCTAGAGTAGTTTTGATTAGCGATGAAGAGTTTCATAAAGGCTTCCTTGCGTTAAGTTTGTCTGACTATCAGCTTAAGAGATTGTATTGCGCGCCACTAACGGATAATTTTGATGTAATACATTAATAAAAACGATGGGTACCAAATCGATATGGATATTGATGCGCTAAGGGGCTTTCTCGCCTTTGTCGAAACCAGCAGTTTCACCCGAGCTGCCAAACAGATAAACCGCACCCAGTCTGCATTTAGCGCTCAGATGCGCAAGTTAGAGGAAGAGCTCAACGTCACCTTGTTCCAAAAGGAGGGGCGAAATCTTGTGCTAACCGAAGCTGGTTTAGCACTGCGTTCTCATGCTGAACAACTCGTGGCATTACATAATACGGCGCTGAAACAGGTCAAATGTTACGAGAACAAGCAGCCGCTGCGACTGGGTTGCCCTGAAGACTACAACGACACTTTGCTGCCCAAGTTTATTGAGGTGTTGATGGAGGCAGAGCCCACTTGTTCGATTCAGGTATTCAGCCAACCAAGCATCACGCTACGTGAGTGGCTCGATGATGGACGACTCGACGCAGCGATTGTTACGCGTGCACCTGATAGCGAAGAGGGTTACTGGCTCGCCAATGATGTTGGGGTGTGGATAGCGAGCCAAGACTTTGATTTCGATGCTCATGAATCGCTGCCGTTGGCGCTGTTTCAAACCGATTGTAAGTACCACGCAGCCGCAGTGAATGGATTGACAAAACAAGGCACCGCCTATCGATTGCTAGCTTGCAGCAATACAGCATCGGCTCAGAGCGCCATCGTGAGAGTTGGCTTAGCTGTCGGGGCGATGGGTAAATTGAGCGTGCCACCGGAGCTTAAGATCCTTGAAAACATGCCCTCACTGCCTGCTGTAGAGATAGCGCTAATATTGGGATCGCAACATCACCCTCTGTTAGACAAAGATCTTTTAAATCGACTGGGCGATCTCAACCTCTCTCATTAAGGCTATCAGAGCTCTCAATCCTACATAAGCGACTATTGCAAAATGCCCAGTCGCTTAAGCTTGCGATAAATGGTGTTACGACTAATACCAAGCACCCTCGACGTTTTACTGATGTTGCCTTGGTTCGCTTGATAGGTTTGAACTAAGGTTTCTTCCACTGTGCTTTGCAGATCGTTATTAGATGGCGCTTGAGTGCTAGTGATAGGGCTTTGATTCGCCAGTTGTTCGGCTAGTTGTAAAGGAACATGCTCTAGTTTTAGTTGCGGCTCACCGCTCGACATTAAAGCGGATACCTTGAGTAGATTATCCAGTTCACGAATGTTACCCGGCCACGGATAGGAGCAAAACAGAGACATCAGGTGCGAACAGATTGTTTGTTCTGACTCTGCGTATTTACGATAGATGGCTTCAATCAACTCGCGTTTGTCTTGTCTTTGACTGAGGCTTGGTAGGGTGAATATCAAACCATTGAGACGATAGTAAAGATCTTGTCTGAATTGACCTGTTTCGACGAGCTGGGTCAAGTCCTTGTGGGTCGCTGCAATGATCTGGCAATCGACTTGATAGCTTTGGTTAGAACCAACTGGCACTACCGATTTGTCCTGCAAGACATGAAGTAAACGACACTGAGCTTCTAACGGCATATCAGCAATCTCATCCAAAAATAAGATCCCTTTGTCAGCTTGACGGATCTTGCCTTTAAAACCTTGTTTGTTTGCGCCAGTAAAAGCCCCTGGCGCATAACCAAACAGCTCAGACTCAATCAAATCTTTCGGTAGGGCACCACAATTTACGGCCACCAAAGGACTGTTGTTGCGTTGACTCTGCTTATGCAGTGCTTTGACAAACTCGCCTTTACCAACACCTGTTTCTCCAAGTATCAGAAGGCTGATGCCTTTATCTATGACTTTACTGGCTTGTTGCCACGCTTGTTCTATCTGTTGATCGCCATGGTGTAACTCACATGAGGCAGTGATTGCGCGGCTGCGTTTTGGTGAGGGTGTGTTGAGGCTTTTTTTCTCAAACACAAAAGACGATTCAGATCGATTGAAGAGCTGGTCAATACTTTCACCGAGTATTGAGCCCTGTTGCAACAGCTGTGATGCAACTTGATTGTGTGCCAATACCTCTCCCGCTTCATTAGCAATGACAATGCCTTGCCAACCGCTGTGCAGCAGTGACTTTTCACATGCGAGGTCGATGCGAGTGGAGCCTTGCGGAATGTGGTTGAGCAATTGGTTCTCTACCAACTGGACCATATTCTGCACCAACAACTGTACTGAACTGTCGTGTTGCTGCTGCTCACTGGTGATATCTAAAATGCCGACCATCTGCCCTTGATGATCAAAAATAGGACTCGCTGAACAACTGATAAAACGGTGCTGATGAATGAAGTGTTGTTCACCAATAATCGTCACAGGTTTGGCTTCAATTAGCGCGGTGCCAATGGCATTGGTGCCCTTGAGTTGTTCCTTCCAACACGCTCCTGAGCTCAATGCAATACTGGTGAACTTCTCTTCAAAGCGCTTCTGTCCCCAACTCGCCAGTATCACCCCGTCGGTATCGGTCAATATGAGTCGGCTGTCACTACGGGAAAAAGTCTGGTTAAACAGCGGCAGGGCCATGCGTTGCACAGTTTCAATGAGCTGCGATGAGTGAAAACGACGCTCTTTGAGCATCGCATTTGGCAGTCGAATGTCGTCGGGCAGTTTTCTGGGTTTTAATCCCGCCTCACTGCTGCGATGCCAAGATGAAGTTAGCCACTCTGTAGGATTTGTATGTTGAATCTGCATAACTGTTCCATGTTGTTACAGTAAAGGTGTACCAATTTGGAACAGTTGAACACTGGAGCAGTCTCCGTACGACGATTCAATTCCAATTCACCATTGGTTGTAAACGTTTGGTAATCATAGTTTTACAAGTTATTAACAACAAGGTTTTCGATGTTGGCGTGTGACTTGCGTTGTTAGGTATGTGAACAAAACACGAAATGACAGTGTTTTAAACAGAAACCATGAACATGACATGGCGAATTTTCAAATACTTAGACACTCACAGAAGGATCTCACTATGATTTACGCACAGCCTGGCAGTGACAATGCAGTCGTCAATTTTAAGGCTCAGTACGATAACTTTATTGGAGGGGAGTGGGTCAAACCTACGTCTGGCGAATATTTTGATAATCGCTCACCGGTCAATGGACAAGTTTATTGCCAAGTAGCGCGCTCGACAGAAGCGGACATCTCGTTAGCACTAGACGCAGCACATGCAGCGCGTGCAAGTTGGGCGGCGACCAGTGTTGCTGAACGCTCGAATATCTTACTTAAAATTGCGGACCGAATTGAAGCGAACCTAGAAGAGATCGCGGTTGCTGAGACATGGGAAAACGGCAAACCAGTTCGTGAAACTCTGGCGGCAGACATCCCGTTAGTTGTGGATCACTTCCGTTACTTTGCGGGTTGTATTCGAGCGCAAGAAGGCAGTGCAGCGGAGCTTGATTCAAACACCGCTAGCTACCACTTCCCAGAGCCAATTGGCGTAGTCGGTCAGATCATTCCTTGGAACTTCCCAATCTTAATGGCGGCTTGGAAACTGGCTCCAGCACTCGCGGCAGGTTGTTGTGTGGTGATGAAACCTGCAGAGCAAACGCCGACTTCAATCTTAGTATTGATGGAAAAGATTGCAGATCTTCTACCTGCTGGCGTGGTTAACATTGTTAATGGTTTCGGTAGTGAAGCGGGGCAAGCCCTAGCGACGAGCGATCGCATTGCTAAGCTAGCATTTACAGGCTCGACTGAGGTTGGTCATCATATTCTAAAATGTGCGGCTGAAAGCTTGATCCCATCAACGGTAGAGCTGGGCGGTAAGTCTCCAAACATTTACTTCCCGGATATCTTTGATCATGAAGATGAGTATTTAGATAAGTGTGTTGAAGGTATGTTGCTGGCATTCTTTAACCAAGGTGAGGTGTGTACCTGTCCTTCACGTGTGCTGATCCACGAATCGGTATACGACAAGTTCATTGCGAAAGTGGTTGAGCGCGCTCAAACCATCAAGCAAGGAAACCCGCTCGATACCGACACTCAGGTAGGCGCACAAGCCTCTCAAGAGCAGTTCGATAAGATTCTTAGCTATCTAGAGATTGGCCGCCAAGAGGGTGCGAAAGTTCTCACTGGTGGTGAAATCGCGCAACAGCCAGATGATCTTGGTAACGGCTATTACATCCAGCCAACCATGCTGGCGGGCCACAACAAGATGCGTGTTTTCCAAGAGGAGATCTTTGGCCCTGTTATTGCGGTAACGACTTTTAAAGATGAAGCAGAGGCACTGGCGATCGCCAATGATACAGATTATGGCTTGGGTGCGGGTGTATGGACTCGTGATGCCAACCTTGCTTACCGCATGGGTCGTAACATCGAAGCGGGCCGTATTTGGGTGAACTGTTACCATGCTTACCCAGCACACGCGGCCTTTGGCGGTTACAAGAAATCAGGCATTGGTCGTGAGACGCATAAGATGATGCTTGATCACTACCAAAATACGAAGAACCTGCTAATTAGCTACGATACTAATCCGCTAGGCTTCTTCTAAAGTTGCTTAAAAAAGACTTAATAGTTAAATTAAAATGCCCAAGTCACGTGACTTGGGCATTTCTATTTTCTGTCTTTTACTCGTCTAGGCATTAGTGTTTTGAAAAGAAGATCTCAGGTTTGTACGTAGGCCCTTGGTTGCCTTCTAGCTGAGTCAGCTCCAAACCTCGCTTGCCCACCAAAGATTCAACCATATGGCGGTTGAACGGGAAGTTGCTCATATCGTTGATGAACTCTTGGATATCGACCCATTTTGCTTCTGCTATTTCATTCGTGTCTTGAATCTCTATCTCTTGAGTCTGAGCAACCAGGTGACAAACAAAGTAGAGGTTTGATTTGCCAAACTGATACGGGTGGCGCGTTGCCATGCCCACCACTGAAACGAACTTGGCTTCAATGCCCGTCTCTTCAAAGGTTTCTCTAACCACAGACTCTTCAATACCTTCGCCAAGTTCAATGTGGCCGCCAGGTAATTTGTAGCCTGTCATGCCATGCTCTTTGATCATCAGCACTTGTTTGTGCTCATTAGTGATCAATGCGCCAGCGCCTAAAGTATGGGTAGGGATGAAAGGCACAAACTCGACGATTTCGGATTTGTGGATCAGCGTAATCTCGTCTTCTAAACAGTTGTGGAACACAAAGCCTAATTCAGTTGCTACCGGGATAAGATGCGACAGGGAAATAGGCAGACTAATCCAAATAATGCCTTTGTTATTTTGCTTTGAAAATTCAGTGATCTGTTTCAGTTCGGCATTGAATGTGTTCGCATCATGAGGGACGCTTGCTGGGTCGATGATGATGCCGTTAAATTTGTCGAGCGTAAATTCCACGGGTGATCCTCTATTGTTTTGATTTATCGAGAGTTTTTATAGAGGGAGCTTATAACAGATGTGTACGTTATAACACCCGAAAAACTGTGATACGGAGATAGCTTGGGCGAGCGGTAAGTCAAAACAAAAGCTGCGCTTGGAGGCCAGAGCGCAGTTTTAAAGTCTTGGTTATTTGAGCTCGAGCCTAACGAACGTAGTTGGCATCAACGCTGACATACCAGTGTTGAAACTTACCGTCAGATTTTTCAATCCACAAATCGTTGGTGTAGCTCTCTATCTTGCCGTTTACCGTTAGCTTGAATGTGTTCTCGTCGAAGTCGCCAAGCTTCACAAACTGATCGGTTGTGATTAGGAACGGGTCCATGTCGTCGACGTCGCTGATGTCTGAAACCACATAGTAGTGATAGGTAAATGGCTTGGTCGCGTCATTTGGGTTACTGCGATAGGCGACCAACTTAAACGGCTCTGTCAGTGGAAGGTCGAGCGTTTGCTTATCAATGGTGGCTGGAATTGGAATAAATAGCCAAGCGGTAAACAGGCCACTTAGCAGCACCATTAAAAAGAAAAGGGTTTTAATTGCTTTCATAGCAACCTTCAAACATAGGGTGGATATAAGTGGGCTATGGTAGCCCGCAGTGCTGAAGATGCAAGCCTTGAAACAGCGTATCGATCCGTTGCTTAACCTAGCTCAAACGCGAGCGACTCAATCGCCTCTTCGATGGTAACAAAATGTATTTTGGTCAAGCACACTTGAACCTTGTGAAACTCATGGGCACGAATCAGTTGGGTTACATCTTCTAAAGAGTATGTACCTTGTTGGCGCTCTAGAAGTTCAGTTGTGGTGTAGGTGAGGAGGGAGTAAGCATGCCCTTTGGCATCGACAATACAATCTTGTTCACCGACGATGAGATCATGACTCTCTGATTGCAGTTGTTCGAGCGACGCGGTGTAAAACAGTTCGTGATCGCCTTCTAATTTGATAAACGCAGGCCAAGTTATCATAAGCCACTCTTGTATAGTCACGGGATATTTGCATCGTAAGCCAAGTAGATGGATTCAGCAATCCATTCTAATCCAATGTTATTTTTACTGCTGTGGGCTTAGTTGTTGCATCACTGATTGAGAGTAAAAGGGAGTCGAAACATGAATGCGAAAGAGGTGGTAGTTTCATTCTGGGAAGCAATGAAATCGAATAATTTTGCTAGAGCTAGTGAGTTTCTGAGTGAAGATTTTGAGGGCTACTGGCCGCAGTCTGGCGAGCTAACCTTAGGCCGAGATAACTTTGTTGCCATCAACAGCTACTATCCCGCTCATGGAGAGTGGCAGTTTGAGATTCATTCGATTGTTGCAGAGCAAAATACTGTGGTTACAGATGTTTCAATTACGGACGGAGTACAAAAGGCGCGCGCTGTCACTTTCCATACGGTAGAGAGCGGGCTTATTACTCATCAGAAAGAGTTCTGGCCAGATCCGATGGAAGCTCAAGCTTGGCGATCGCAGTGGGTCAAGGTAATCTAGAATCAAAAATGCCAGTCGAGATATGACTGGCATTGGTAGATAGCCTACCGCGCTGGTTTGGAAACTTACGCGTGACTACTGTTTTAGATAAGCGGCATGGAACTCAATATGCTCATCAATGAAGCTTGAGATGAAGTAGTAGCTGTGGTCGTAACCAGGCTGCATGCGAAGATCCAAATCCGAGTTTGTCACTTTCGCTGCTTCAATTAGCTGTTCTGGCTTAAGCTGCTCGACTAAGAAGTTATCGGCCTCGCCTTGGTCAACCAACATAGGTAAAACAGTGCCCTTGGTTTTTAGAAGTTCAGATGCGTCGTACTGGCGCCACTCTTCAATGTCTAATCCTAAGTACTGGCTAAATGCCTTTTGTCCCCAAGGGCATTGCATTGGGTTGCTAATCGGGCTAAATGCAGAGATAGAGCGGTAGTTCTCTTGGTTTTTAATGCCAATGGTTAAGGCTCCATGCCCCCCCATGCTGTGACCTGAGATAGACTTAATCGGAGTGACAGGGAAGAAAGACTCGATAAGCGTTGGAAGCTCAGTCACCACATAATCGTACATGTGGTAGTGTGCGTCCCACGGAGCGTTTGTTGCGTTCAGGTAGAAGCCGGCACCTTGACCCATGTCGTACGCTTCGTCATCAGCAACATCTTCTCCACGAGGGCTAGTATCTGGCGCTACGATTGCGATACCTTGCTCTGCTGCCGCTTTAAATGCCCCTGCTTTCTGCATGAAGTTTTCATCAGTACAAGTCAGACCTGAAAGCCAGTATAGAACAGGCACTGGGTTCTCTTTGCTTGCGTTTGGTGGTAGGAAAATAGCGAAACGCATATTGCAGTTTAGCGTTGCCGAGAAGTGTGTGTATTGCTTGTGCCAACCACCAGCAACCTTGGCTTGGCTAATATTTTCGATAGTCATTAAGTTGTGCTCCGTTCGGTTGTTGGTCTGGAGAATCATTAAGATAAAGCTAACATTTTGCTCTTTGCTAAAGGACGTCTTAAATCGTAAGTTCGTCGATTAAATCGACTCTTAACAAAGGGAGTTCACCACTTCCCGGGCGAAAAGTGGTGAAGGCAATGTGCTGGCTCCCAAGTGAGAGCCAAGCTAGGTATTATCTATCCATGTGTAGAACAGTACGGATAGACTCACCTTTGTGCATTAGGTCGAATGCGTCGTTTACTTCGTCAAGGCTCATTGTGTGAGTGATGAACTCTTGAAGACCAAACTCACCCGCCATGTAACGGTTTACGATTTCTGGAAGCTCAGAGCGACCTTTAACGCCACCGAAAGCAGAACCACGCCATACACGACCTGTTACGAGTTGGAATGGACGAGTAGAGATCTCTTGGCCTGCGCCAGCAACACCGATGATTACCGATTCGCCCCAACCTTTGTGACAACACTCAAGTGCTTGACGCATCACGTTTACGTTACCGATACACTCGAATGAGTACTCAACACCACCATCTGTCATCTCTACGATAACGTCTTGGATTGGCTTGTCGAAGTTCATTGGGTTGATGCAGTCAGTCGCGCCAAGCTGTTTTGCTAGCTCAAATTTGCTCTCGTTGATATCAACACCGATGATGCGGTTAGCACCAGCCATGCGAGCACCAATGATTGCAGAAAGACCGATACCACCTAGGCCGAATACAGCCACGTTGTCGCCTTTTTCAACTTTCGCAGTATTCAGTACCGCACCCATACCTGTTGTTACACCACAACCTAGAAGACAAACTTCTTCAAGTGGCGCTTCTTTGTTTACTTTCGCCAGTGAGATTTCAGGAAGAACCGTGTACTCAGAGAAAGTAGAACAACCCATGTAGTGGTAGATAGTCTCACCGTTGATAGAGAAACGGCTTGTACCATCTGGCATTAGACCTTTACCTTGAGTTTCACGAACAGCTTGGCAAAGGTTGGTTTTACCAGACTTACAGAACTTACACTCGCCACATTCTGCTGTGTAAAGTGGGATAACGTGGTCACCAACTTCAACGCTTGTTACGCCTTCGCCAACCATTTCAACGATACCTCCACCTTCGTGACCAAGGATAGAAGGGAAGATACCTTCTGGATCGTCACCTGATAGTGTGAATGCGTCAGTGTGACAAACACCAGTAGCAACGATACGAACAAGAACTTCGCCTGCCTTTGGCAGTTCAACATCAACAGTTTCGCGTTTTAGCGGCTCACCTGCTTTCCAAGCGACCATAGCTTTAGATTGAATATGAGTTTGACCAGGTTTGATTTCGATAGTCATTGGATGCTTCCTATATGTGTCATTAAGGCGGACGTTTGATCTCAATATGCTCAACGTATTAAGCGTAGTTGAGCATGTTTATTTCCGCTCTCTCGTTTTGTTGAGGCTAGTATAGGTGTGACTCCTTGTTTTGATAATCCCACTAAATTGAAAATGATTATTACAAATAAGTAATAATGTGTGTTTTGGACAGCATTCAGTTAAAGACCAAGAATAGAACTTGAGAGTTGTGATTGGGTTTAAGAAGAAAGAATGGAGATACGTCTATTGCTTAAGAACTCTTAATCACTTTTCGGTTAAAGTCAGGGCTTAAGATTAATTAAGGCACGTCATAATAAATGCTTACTGAAAATCGCATGAATCGGAAATAAAACTAAAATATTCTGAGCGCCGTATTTTATGTTGTGGGTCCAATTATGCTGTTATCTCTTCCTCCTGCCATTATGCTTTCATTAGCCATCGTTCTTGAAGTGATCGCCACTTCACTGTTGCCTAAAACCAATCAATTTACCTCAATACCAACTTCAATCGCCGTGCTGGTTGGTTACGGTTGTGCTTTCTATCTTCTATCACTTACTGTTCAAACTATGTCACTTGGCGTCGCATACGCAATTTGGTGTGGCGCAGGCATCGTACTCGTCGCAGCCCTATCTTGGCTGGTTTATGGGCAAAAACTCGATATCTACGCAGTCATCGGCATCGCTTTGATTCTGACAGGTGTCGTGATCATCAACTTGTTTTCTAGTTCGGTGAGTCATTAGAGGGCTCATGGGGTGTGACCCATTCTAGGTTGGTAAGTGATCGAAAATAGCGGAGAAAAACTCGATAGGAGGGCAGTTTTCTCGATCTCAGCGTTCTAAGGTGGTCGATATTTATATTTCATGAACTAAGATCTCGTTGTGACGTTTTTTTCTATTCACACGGGTAAGAACCAACAAGAAATCTCTGACAGAGAAATCGCAAAATACTTTGCAAACAAGTAATATAACTTTAATGAGTTATTAATAAATTAACAGCGTTAGCCTGGACCCTAATAGGGGCTTTTGCCGAGGAGAATATACTCTAGCAAGTGAGCGCTAAATGTATTTTCTTGCGCAAATGATGTGCCTATCCTGTCACACTTCAATATTGGTTGAACCCTAAATGAAACTGAATATCAGACAGTCAACGAGTTCTCTTCGGTTGGTTTACTTTGCCCCAATTGTGTTGGTGATGTGTACCGTTGTGATACTTACATTTTTGAGCGTTAAAGATACGTTACGTTCATTGGGCGATGGCTATGCTGAAAACTATCACCGGATCGTGTTGAATGTCTCAATAGAGAATAAATCTGCTCTAGTTGCGCCACAGCAGTGTGGTTTTTTACAGCAAGTTCTCCGTTATGAGCGGGAGATATTAGAGATGCAAATTGTCTCTAATAATCAGATTGTTTGCTCATCTTTGGGGGAAGTGGGAACCAGAGAAATTGTCGATATTGAATCGCTTAGCCAGACCCCTCAGGTGTTTCAGCTTGCATCGTTGCCAAGATCGAAAAAGGATTTATCAGTTGCAGTAATAAACAGGAGAGTTCTAAACGAGCAAGAGTATTACGCAGTATCTCTCATAGATTTAGATTTCATGCGTGCGAGCTTAGGTTATCGAACCGACGACAGAATCAGTTCAGCAGCGCTCTTTATAGGCAAAGACTCAGCGCCTTCAGACATCCCACGTGCCTCTGGGTGGTTTACTTATACTGCTGAAACGGGCATCCCTCAACATCAAATCCAAGTAGTTGCTAGCGACGTTCTGATATTAAACAAAACTTGGTTCTACTTTTTAGCTGCGATTCCTGGAACTTTGGTCGTGTATATTGCTTTCTACTTTATTCGCCGGCATTTTATTCGGAACCAGGGTTTTGATAATGAAGTGAAACAAGCGATTCGCCGTAAAGAGTTTATATTGCACTACCAACCTCAAATTGATTGTAAAACAGGTGAGTTATCAGGTGTTGAAGCGTTAGTTCGTTGGAGGCATCCTGAACGTGGTCTGATCTACCCAGATGTCTTTATTCCTGCTTTAGAAGAGTTTAACTTGATCAATCAACTGACGGATCTTGTTGTCGAAAGAGCCATCAGCGACTTCTCACCTTATTCTTTTCCTCATGCCTTTCATTTAGGAATTAACTTCCCACCTGGTTACTTTGCTTCTTCAGATAAGCAGAAGTTCCTCATTGAACAAGCTGATTTATTGAGAGCTCGTGGGATTCACTTAGGTTTAGAAATTACGGAGCGCCAGCTAATCGATAACCGAGCAAAATCCGCTATCGAGTATTTACGACAGCATGGCTTAGAGATACTGATAGACGATTTCGGAACAGGACAAACCTCTCTTGCAATGCTTGAAACGACTCCGATTGATTACCTTAAAATTGATAAGTGCTTTGTTGATAGCATTGGTTCCCAAAGTGTTACAGCACCCGTCTTGGATGCCATTATCTCAATGGCAAAGGGCCTTGATTTGAAATTAGTTGCTGAGGGAGTAGAGGAACAAAGTCAAGCAGACTATCTTGTCTCTCGAGGGGTCGCTATTCATCAAGGCTACTTATACAGCAAGCCTGTGCCGTTTGAGTCACTCTCACTTCCTGCTGAGTCATGACGGCTGGCCCTCTTCTGCGGTGATTCTACTTTTATCGCTTACAACGATGATGATTTGAATTTGCAGGATTTGATCCTGCATCTGCGATTGGTTTTTGGTAAAGAAAACGTCAATACTTTGCTCATCAACACGAAACTGATTCAAATTATTTTCTAGCGAATAAAGGGAGTTTGTTATGACTAAGCAAACCAAACTTTTTACAAGTATCGCCTCAGCACTTGCGCTTACAGCCAGCGTGTCTGCTTGGGCTTTGGAAGACCAAGATTTTAGTTCAATGCAAATGCAAGGTGTTGAGCAAGTTGAAGTGAAAGTGGATTTAGAGGGCGCAGCACAGCGACTATCTCAAGCGGTTCAGTTCCCGACGATTTCAAATCAAGACCGCAGTGATTTTGATGAAGAAGCATTTAAAAACTATCACGACTTCTTAGTTGAATCCTACCCTCTGGTACATAAAACACTAAAGCGTGAACTGGTGGGTGACCCGCGCCCTTATAGCTTGATTTACACATGGGAAGGTAAAGATCCATCACTGGCTCCTGCTGTGTTTATGGCTCACCAAGATGTGGTACCAATTGCCGAAGAGTCGCGAGATCAATGGGAAGTCGAGCCGTTTTCTGGTGAGATTAAGGATGGCTATATCTGGGGGCGTGGTTCTCTAGATGACAAAAATCAAATTCACGCCATCTTAGAAGCCACTGAAATGAAAATAAAAGAAGGCTTCCAACCGGAGCGTACAATTTTATTTGTGTTTGGTCACGATGAAGAAGTTGGTGGTCCAGAAGGTGCAAAACACGCAGCGGATATTGTCGAGCAGCGTTACGACAAAATTGCCTTTGTGATTGATGAGTCTGCGCCATTAGTACCCGGTATATTCCCTGGTATCCGCGAAAATACCGCGTTGATTGGAATAGCCCAAAAAGGGTTCGTGAGCTTAGAGATCGCAATTAATGGTATTGGCGGTCACTCTTCACAACCTGCCGGTGAGTCGAACATTGTTGCGTTAGCAAAAGCAGTAGAAAAAGTGGAAGCGGCTCAGTTCCCATACAAGATTCACGATGCGGTTCGCTACCAGTACCGCTTTATGGGACCAGAGCTACCTGAAGAACAACAGCCAATGTACAAAGCGGTGGCTTATGGAAAGAACGATTCAATCAGCGATTTAGAGCAGAAGTTTATTGATGTGATGTCGCAAAACCAAGTGACTCGCGCCATGCTGCACACAACGACTGCCGTTACTATGTTCAACGCTGGTATTAAAGATAATGTACTGCCTCCAGCAGCTACCGCGGTGGTTAACTTCCGACCTATGCCAGGTGATACACCTGAAGTAATTATTGAACATGTGAAAAAAGCCATCGGCGATGAGCGTATAACAGTAAGAGATATTTCAGCATCAACACCTGCAACCAATGTGGCTGATCCAAACGGTGAAGGGTACAAAATGCTTGAGAAAACCATTCGCCAAACTTGGGGTAATGATCTGATTGTATCGCCATTCTTTGTTATCGGTGGCTCAGACTCTAAGCACTTCCAAGCGCGTGATTTTGCGCCGGATGTGTACACCATTACTGCGCTACAGTTGGAAAATGTGAAAGAATTTGAAGGCTTTCATGGCGTGAACGAGCGTATTCTGGTTGACGAGTATGGTCGCTCAATCGGATTCTTCTACAAGTTGATGGATAACTTAGAAAACCTTTAATCGCAACTGCAATGACCGTGGCGCCACGCACTGCGGTCATCGAATCTACTTGGTGTGACTGAGATACTCTATCTAATTTGGGGCACAAACGAATGAAAAACATATTACTAATGTTGGTGCTACTCGCACCCTTGGTTGATGCAGCAGAAAATTTGTCATGGGATTCTCTTCGCCCGCAGAACACGCAACAACAAAGCTTATCGCCAAGTGATAAAGCATTGGTTACAGAAATTTATGTGTACGAGGTGGCTCAGCAAAGCCGCAGACTCAGCCCAATGGAGCACGATGGTTACATCAAGCGCATTGAACTGGCAGAGAAAAGAGGCTTAAACGTCAGACAGGCACTCGATGAGCTGGTAAGTGGTAAGCGTTACGCCAATGCTATTATTTCAGACTTGGAAGTGAACGACATGAAGCTAGGTGGCTTTTTAGTGCCATTAGAGATGGAAGGTTTGGTTGGTACACAATTTATTTTGGTCCCGACGACGGGCGCATGTATCCATACACCTCCCCCCCCTGCTAACCAAACCATCTTGGTTAATTTCCCAGAAGGGTATCAGATGCAAAGTCTTTATACGCCAGTCTGGGTTGCAGGAGATATCAAGGCAGGAGGCGTATCCGCGTCTGTCGCGCTATCGGATGGTAACCAAGATGTCGAGATTGGTTATGTTATCGATGCCTCAAACATTATGGCTTATTAGGTTCGCTAACAGACACTACCGATTGGGTTCGAGTTTTAATAATGTCTGATATAGAAAACCAAATTATCAAGGCCACTGAACAGCTTATTAACATCACCTCTTGAGCCGAAGGTTTCGAGTATAGCACTGATTCAAATAAGTAAGAGATCGCTGGAATTACTGAGAGCATACAGACCGTCAGTACAGGCTTAGTGACCTCCATTCCTTTCTGAAGCAAGAAAAATGGAAGTACAAATCCAAATACAGAAAGCCCAAGCACCTCGAGTAGGTTCATTTCTCCACTAAGGCTATCGCCCGTTGATAAGACAACGCCCAGCGCGACAATACCAGATAATAGAAAGCGAAATGCCAAGATCTCATCAATAGACAGGTCACCCATAAACTTAGCGTTCGATTTTAATGAAATTAGTGCGGCACCGATTCCAGCAAATGCCGCCAAAACTAACCCCACTAACAACGCTACATTCATCACATTGGCCTTAAGGGCAAACAGCAGAGTGAGTAACACTATTGTGGAAGCTTGCGCTAACCTACCGAAACTCTCACGAGTAAACACAGATACTGCGACAACGGCCACTGCCGACTCAAATAAAGCGGCACTGGAAGCTGGAATATAGATCAAAGCCAAATGAAAGGAGAAGAATGCTAGCAAGGTATATACATTCATCTTCGTCAATGAGACTACTTTTTCTTTATTGAGATTTAGGTTTCTCGTAACCATAAGTTTGAACAGAAAAAATATCGAGCACAAGAAAAAGGAGGCCGCAGAGAAAATCATGATCTCTCCACTACTAAACTGAAAACTAACACGAGACAAAGCGAATGCCTGCAATGTCACCGAGGCCAAAATAAACACAAAGCCCAACATGTCTAATCCCTTATGTTAATTAAATAATACATAATACACAAAAACACGTTTTCAATGACGAAGTCAAAAATGGTAAGTGCAACTAAATGTAACGAGATAGTGATGTTATTTTTCCAAGCGATTAACATTCTGTCTAAACGTGAGGGTGGTCAAACTATATTCAATCTACCCACCATATAGAGACTTGGAGATTACCGAAATAGTCGATATTTTGTTTAGTCATTAATCTGTAACGCGAACTGCAAAAAACTGAAACCTGATTGAAGTAATTTTCACTTTTATTTCAATTAGGTGAAGCCATGTTACCCCCTCTACGCGCCCTTGTAGCATTCGAAGCAGTTGCCCGCCTTGGTTCAATTGGTGCGGCGGCGCGCGAGCTGTGTGTTACCCAAGCGGCGGTAAGCCAGCAACTCAAAAGCCTAGAGACCTTTTTCGATACCACACTGTTTGAACGTAGCTCAAAGGGCGTACGTTTAACCTCGGCTGCGCAACAGTATCAACCGATTGTTTCGGGATCACTTGCTCACCTAAAGCTGCAAACACAAATCCTATTTGGCGAGAAAGAGACAGACGTGTTGAGCCTGCGCGTTAATCACACCTTCTGCCATAACTGGTTACTGCCACGGCTCGCCTCTTTCTATCAAAAATACCCCTTTATTCGTTTGGATATTCAGCTGGTGGACTGGCCATCGACCACGCCTTGTCAGAATGTAGATATCGAACTGACTAACGGCAAAGTCGAGAGCGAAGACACGCATTTTGAACGACTCTTCCAAGAGCATTGGCAATTGGTTTGCAGCCCAGATTTTAAAGAGCGCTACCAACAGCAGCTCGATGCTCGTGACTTTGCTTCATTGCCAACAGTGCAAGTGAAAGGTTATCGAGAGAACTGGTTGCAGTGGCTTAGCCATAATCAGTTTGAGATGTCACTGCCGCAAGTTCAGCTAGAAATTAGTAACTCACTGCATGCGTTAGAGGCGGTTAAGCAGGGCGTTGGTGTGCTGCTGGTGAGGTCGTTGGCGGTGACTGAACTGCTTAAGAAAGGGGAGGTGGTGCTCGCGAGTGACGCCTTTATGCCTGCTGAATCTGCCCACTACCTGATTACCAAACATAGCCGAAGTGCCAAGGTGAATTTCTTCTGTGATTGGCTCTATCACCAAATTGAAAGTGCAGAGCCTGAGTAAAGGTTTTCTTATGAGTGGCCATAAAAAAAATGAGGGGCGCTCTTACTAACCTGTCACATAAAACGCTTAGCTTAAGCACATACAAACAAGGATGAGGTCACCATGAGTGCTTTCTCACAACACATGATAAATCGACTGAAAGTGCTGCTGTTTACCGCGCCACTGTTAGTTCCACTGTTTACTTTTTGGTTAGTGCCGTTTGGCTACTCCATTTATATCAGCTTCACCGACTGGGATTACATTTCGCCAGATTACGACTTTGTCGGGCTTGAAAATTACCAATACATGGTGGAAGACTTTGAGTTTCTGCAAGCGGCGATGAACACCTTCTGGTTTTCACTTGGTGTCGTCGTGCCAACCATTCTATTAGGTCTTGTGTTTGCCATGTTGCTGCACAAAAACTTCAAGGGCAGCCAATTCTATCGAGCGGTGATTTTCTCACCATGGATCACGCCAACGGTCGCGGTGTCGATAGTTTGGTCTTGGGTATTTGAGACTAAATCTGGCCTAGCGAACAACCTGTTACAGGCGATGGGCTTTAACGCGATCCCTTGGTTAGAGAGCGGAAATACTGCGCTAGTTGCGGTGATTATTGTCACGGTATGGCAGGCAATCGGCTGGACGATGCTGTTCTACATTAGCGCGCTCAACAAGATCCCTGAATCGCTTTATGAAGCGTCTTTGATTGATGGTTGTAGCAGCCTGACGCGCTTTTTAAAAATCACCTTACCGCTTATCTCGCCAACCACGTTCTTCTTGGTGGTGGTCAACATTATCACGGCGATGCAGGCGTTCGATCAGTTCCAGATCCTAACCCAAGGCGGGCCGGGCGGAGAGACACGCACCTTGCTTTACCTATTCTATCAGCAAGCGTTTGAGCGCTATGAGATGGGACCAGCTGCAGCGACTTCCTTGGTGATCTTCCTCATCACTGGCCTGCTCGCACTGCTTAATACCTATATGGGTAAACGCTGGGTGTATTACTAAACCGGATTTGAAAAGGACAACATCATGACCACGCAAACATTAGATGCGAATCCGGTGATTCGCACAACCAGACCACTAAAAGGCAGCAGTGCGAGAGCGCAGCGTTCTTCAGTGGCGGTGAAAACAGAAAAACAACCATCGAGCACAGCATCGGCAACTCGAGTTAATGTGCAGTCTCTGGCTGCATTGAGTAAGCACCTGTTCTTGATGGTGTGCGGCACCATCATGGTATTCCCATTCTTGTGGATGCTATCGGGCTCGCTGAAAAGCAATGATGAAATCTTTGCGAACCCATTAGATCTTATCCCTTCGCAGTTCCGTTGGGAGACATTCATTGAGACTTTCCAGAGCGCGCCCTTTGGCTTGTATATCTTCAATAGCTTTAGTGTGGCTCTGTTCACTACGCTATTGGTGATCATCAACTCGGCGATGTTTGCTTACGCCCTGACTCAGCTGAAGTTTCGTTCGAAAACCTTGCTCTATTTTGTGGTGATGGGGTGTTACATGTTACCGGGTGCTGTGACCTACATTCCTTCTTACATCACGTTGGCAAAGCTAGGGCTTTTGGATTCTCACATGGGTTTGATCGCGTCTAACGCAGCCTCGGTATTTGGTGTGTTCTACCTGCGCCAAGTGTTTATCAAGGTACATCCATCCTTGGTTGAAGCGGCGCGTATTGATGGCGCTGGCGAGCTCAAAATTCTTTGGGCGATAGTGCTACCCCAGTGCCGAGCGGCAGTGGCAACACTATTCCTTATCACCTTTATCACTAACTACAACAGTTACATGTGGCCGAGTCTGGTTATCACTACTCAGGAGTTAAACCTGATTGCGACCGGGATTCGTCACTACTTTATCGCTGAAGGTAACTACGGTTTGAACTGGTCGCAGATCATGGCGGCGAGCACCATTGCTGTAATGCCTTTGTTGATTCTATTCGTCATCTGTCAAAAGACGATTCTTTCAGGTATCGCCGATAACGGCGTAAAAGAGTAAACGGAAATGAAACTAAAAACTCTCGCACTAGTGTGTGCTGGCGCAGCAAGCGCTTCTATGTTCTCTAGTAGTGTTCTTGCAGCAACAGAGGTTAACTTCTGGTATTCCGGTGGTACTAAGCCTCAACAAATGATGACTAAGCTTATTGAAGAGTTCAACGCGAGCCAAGATGAGTATGTTGTTAAGCCAGCTCTACAGGGTAACTACACGGAAACCTACCAAAAGCTGCAAGCAGGTTTGGCGTCTCGAACGGCTCCTGAACTGGTTCTTCTTGATTCTGGTCGTGCAGAAGCGATGCACGGACGTGGATTGAGCCGTGACCTAACGCCATTCATGGATGAAGAGTTTAACTTCTCTGACTTTATCGGTGCATTCAAAGATCAAGTGACAGCAGACGATGGCACTGTGATTGGTTTGCCGGCTTACGGTACCACTCAGGTGTTCTACTACAACAAGCAAGTGCTGGCTGAGCACGGCTTTACTGAGCAAGACCTAGCAACTTGGCAAGGTGTAGCAAAAGTCGCTGAGAAAGTGACGCAGCGTGACGATAAAGGCAACACCACTTTCTATGGTTGGGAGCCGATGTGGGGTCAAGACAACATGATCGATGCGGCATTCTCTAATGGGGCCAAGATCATCAGTGATGACGGTAAGAAAGTGCTGATCGACTCTCCAGAGTGGGTTGAGGTATGGGACAGCTTCCGTCAATGGATTCACGATGATCAGATCATGCGTATTCACTACGGTGGTCAGGGCTGGGAATACTGGTACAAGACTATCGATGACGTGATGAAAGACAACGCGCTTGGCTACACCGGTTCATCGGGTGACCAAGGTGACTTGGACTTCACTAAGCTTGCAGCGACCACTCAACCGGGTTGGGGCAATCACCCATCAGCGCCACAAGCGGGTGCGCTGGTTTACGTGATGCCAAAGGGCACAGATGACAAAGCGGCACAGGGTGCGTTTGAGTTTGTTGAGTTCTACACCAATGCCAAGAACACAGCAGCTTGGTCAATGTTCACAGGTTACATCCCAGTACGTAACAGTGTATCTGAGGTGCCAGAGTACCAAGCGTTCACCAAGGACAACCCACAAGCTTTGATTCCTTTGAAGCAGGCGAACACGGCGACGAAAGACTTCCTTGACCCCACCAACGGCAAGATCATGGATGCTCTGAAAGTCGCGGCGGATCAAATCCAAATTCAGAACGTGCCAGCAGAAAAAGCGCTAAAACAAGCGGCGAAAAAGGCGCAACGTGCGTTAGATCGAGCGAATCGTTCATAACGTCGGGCTCAAGATACACCGAATCTAAAACAGTAGCCCATCAATGTGGTGGGCTATCATCTCATCGCTCTTTGTGATGTTTAATGTAGAGCAACTTGGTGAAAGCAATGAACCAATTTCAAGGTGAACTCTCTTTTGGCAGAGTGCGAATTCCCTTTCATGTCCCTGCGGACGTTGATGCAGTTAAGATTACCGGAACAACGGTAACCAAAGGCTTCTTATACGCTGCCGCTTACGATGCCAATCAAAACTTTCGTGGCAAGGTCCTGTTTGAAAAAGACCATAAGTCTCTAGTGATTCAACGACAGGCATCAGGTTTAGGTGCGATTGACGGCCCACTAGAATCCGGTGAGTGGTTTGTCGAGCTGTACAATCTTGAAGGTGAGTTTCGTCGTGAGCGAGCGATGCAATATCACGTCGATATCGCCTTTCCTGAATCATCGAACGGTGAAGAACTGGATCTTCAATCGGTAGTGACACTGTCACACCAGATCGAATTTGATTACAGCCAGATGCTGAGTGCACAGTCGCGTTGGTATCGTGGCGATCTTCATGCTCACACTCAGCTTTCCGATGGACACAACACGCTAAGTGCCGCGAAAGAGATTGTTGAGTCGCAAGGCTTAGATTTTTTCTTTATTACCGAACACAATATATGCCAGCCGAAACTGCCACTTTCAAAGCAGTGCCTGTTTCTGCCTGCATTAGAAGTCACAACCGATCTTGGGCATTTCAATGTTCATGGTCCAAGTCATTCTTTGGATCTAACAGAGGTTGAACATACGAGTCGAGCCACTATGGAGGCGGGACTACAGCTTGCCAAAAGTGGACACAGTTCCATTGGCATTAATCACCCGATGATGAAGCCGTGGCATTGGCACTACGATGAAGTACTGTTGAGCCAAGTCTCAACCTTTGAAGTGTGTTGTGACCCAACTTGGTCAACGTCACCGAAAGCGACCGAAGATGCCTTGATGGTACTTAGTGAGATGTGGAACTGCGGTCAGCGTATTACCGCGATTGGTGGCAGTGATTCACACCTAGAACCTCACGAACGCAACCCAAAAGCGACCGAGCCTTCCATTTACGGCGACCCTTCAACCTTCGTGTATAGCCACGGCTTGAGTGGAGAAGGGATCTTGGCAGGTCTGCGTAATGGACAAGTGTACCTAGAGCGCCGTTGCGGTCTGAAATTCGACATTAACCTTGGCGATCTGCTGCCTGGTGAAGACAGCAAAGGTCAAGCTCTGACCTATCGATTATCTGTTCGCGACACGGAACATGACTATTACGCAGAGTGCGTGGTCGATGGAAAAGTGGTCGAAAGAATCGATCTCACGGATGAAAAGCAAAGTCTTTGCGTTGAAGCGGGCTATCACTGGTGTCGTATTGATATTCGACGCGGTTCATCTTCTCAATACGACTCAGCATCGCAACAAAACGGTGAGTTTGAAGGCTGCATTAATGCCGTCTTTGATGGCACTCAACCACAATTTAACCAACCTCTTGTCGACACTTGGGGTGAACTTATGGAGCGAGTAAATAGTGATGAAGTTTAAAGCACTATTGTTTGATAAAGACGGCACCCTATTGGAATTCCACAAGATGTGGCTCAATGTTTCTCGTGGTGCAAGTGAGCAAGTAAAAGCCTTCAGTGATAACCATCAAGGTAATCAAACTGTCACGGTTACTGAGTTACTCTTGGCTATCGGAGTTGAGGGCGATGTGGTTGATAACTATGGACTATTAGCTTCTAACCCAGTTGAAGATACCGCGATCGCATGGTTCAAAATGCTAGAACCTTCGGTATCTCTGACTGAGTTTACTCAAGTCACCAAGGCGGCTTTCAATAACCAAGTGGAAGAGAATCCAGAGTGGGTTGAAGCACTGCCGGGTGTAACGGAAAAGCTGACCTCGCTTAAGCAGCAAGGTATGTATTTGGGCGTGGCAACGGCTGACACCAAAGACTCTACGGTTTATACGTTAGAGCAATCGGGCCTGAGCGAATTGTTTGATTACGTCGGCTACTCTGATGGCGATATTGAGCCTAAGCCAGCGCCTGCATTGTTGAATGCGTTCTGCGAGCAGTGTGGTATCGAGCCGCATGAAGTGATCATGTTTGGTGACACGGTATCGGACATGGAATTTGGTCGAAATGCTGGTGCTAAGAACGTGGGTGTACTCACTGGCACGGCAAATCACGCCGAATTAGAGCCAATGGCTGACTTGGTGATTCATTCGGTTGCCAACTTCGACCCTCTAGAATTTAACGAATTGATTTAAGGACTGGTTATGGCAGAAGTAACCTTAAGAGGCGTTGAGAAGACCTACCCAAACGGCTTTAAAGCAGTACATGGTGTCGATCTCAATATTCAAGAAGGCGAGTTTATGGTGTTTGTCGGGCCGTCTGGCTGTGCCAAGTCCACCACACTGCGCATGATCGCTGGGCTAGAAGATATCTCAGAAGGCGATGTTTATATCGGGGATAAGCGCGTGAATGATCTTCCCCCTAAAGATCGTGGTATCTCGATGGTGTTCCAAAACTACGCGCTTTACCCGCACATGTCGGTCTACGAAAACATGGCTTTTGGATTAAAGCAGCAAAAGTTGCCAAAGCACGAGATCGACGAGCGTATTTCAGAGGCGGCAAAAACGCTGGATATTGAGCACCTATTGAATAACAAGCCGGGTGAGATGTCGGGTGGCCAGCGTCAACGTGTGGCGTTGGGTCGTGCCATGGTGCGTAAGCCGGATGTGTTTTTGTTCGACGAACCTCTCTCTAATCTGGATGCCAAACTGCGAGTTTCTACGCGAGTGAGCATTGCTCAGCTGCACGATAATCTAAAGCAGGAAGGTCAAAACGCCACTATGATCTACGTGACTCACGATCAGGTGGAAGCGATGACTTTGGGCGACCGCATCTGTGTGTTGAATCAAGGTGAGATCATGCAGGTTGATACGCCAATGAATCTCTATCATCACCCAGCAAACAAGTTTGTGGCCGGTTTCATTGGCTCGCCAGCGATGAACATCATCAAAGCTCGTATTGATGAGATAGATGGCGTGATGAATGTACTGTCGGAGAGCGGTGTACGTTGGGAGCTGCCTCAAGATAAACAAGCCGTTGCGCGTGCCAAACTGGGTGAGTGGGTTTGGTTTGGCGTTCGTCCTGAACACATCAGCCTTGCGAATCACGACGCGCCGCTGTTTGAGGTAAATACTCAAAACCATCGCTTGGGTGTGGTGGAGTCTATGGGTAACGAGCTGTATCTCTACTTCCAACTCGGCCACGACAAAATGGTGGCAAGGGTGCCTTTTGATGCCGACCGAACGGCGGAAAGCGGACAAGAGATAATGCTTCATTTCAATACCTCGCAATGTCACCTATTTGATCTAGAGACCGAACAGACTCTCGTTTCTCAATGCTGAATAAACCAAGGCTACAGAGCTAAAGTCACCAAATCGTGAAGAGAAACAAATCCCTATTCGTTAACAAAGCGAATGGGGATTTTTTGTAGGGTGGGAGCAAAATGGCCCAGAGATGTGATTTATATTAAAAACTGCTATGCTAATTTGCTTATATTGTTGTGATGATGTGCGGTTTAGTGCATTTTTATTGGTTTAATGAAAAAATGGACGCGAGAGAAGGAAGATAGCAAACAACATGTCATGTTTAATAAGGGCGGTATGATATGGCTTTCTATCCTATTTAAGGAAAAGTATGGATAATTTCCCGTTAGACATCAGAACTCTAAGTATAATTTTCATTATATTCTCACTTATCTTCAGTATCGGCTTGTTATTATTCCAGTCAGCTCAGAAAAAAGTCCGGGGGCTTTCCCTTTTTTCATCATCCATGTTTGTGATTGGTATCGGTACTATACTTTTAAGTCTGAGAGGCTTTATCTCGGATTTTATGAGTATTATTGTTGCAAACTTAACCATCGTTTATGGTTTTCATTTGATATTACGTAGTCTGACTGTTTTTCGCCGCCATTCAAGTCAGATTGTTCAATATAGCCGCATTGCACTGTTTTTCGTTTTAGTCGGTTTTGTTCAATTTACTTATTATGAACCGTCTATTCAAAATCGTATTATTATTCTGAGTCTCTATTTAGCATTCGTAACCGCAAGCTCAGCGATGGTGATACTGAATGGTAAAAAGAATGATCTTTCGTTGGCAGTCAATATGATGGCGTTGCCTTTTGCTGTTTATAGCGTTTTTATGACTTTTCGAGCAATGAAAACGTATTTTTCGCTGAACGAGACGAATAACCTTATTAGTGCGAACTACTTAAATGAATATACGTATGTTTTTAGTATAATTCTTATTGTGTCTATGTCCTTCTCAATGCTTTGGATGATAAATGCGAGGCTCGTACATTCACTTCAATGCCTTTCACAACAAGACCCACTGACGGGATTAAAGAATCGTCGAGCTCTGGAACAGGAAGTAAGGAAACATCAAGCAGAAGTGATTTATAAGCCGGGTTGTATTGTCATACTGGATATCGATAACTTCAAACAAGTGAATGATCAGTTTGGACATCTTGTAGGTGACGATGCGATCAAAGCTCTAGCGACAACGGTATTGAGGTTAGTTGATTTACCCAATACGGTCTTCCGGCTTGGAGGAGATGAAATTCTAATCTGGCTGCCGAATTCGAACTTAGAACGATCCGCTGCGCTTTCAGAAAAGTTGCGCTCGGAGATTCAGATGATTAAATTCGAGCACCAACCATCTCTGAAAATTACGTCAAGTTTTGGCATCAGCTTACTATTAGAAAATGAAAAGTGGAAAGACTGCGTCGCTCGTACGGATAGAGCTCTTTATCAAGCAAAGCTAAAAGGACGAAATACAATTGTGATTGAACAGCCAGATAGCAATCACTCGATACCAACAGAAGCGCTAAGTAACTAGGCGAAAAGTCAGTTCAATGGAGCCTGGCATTGTGTAGATTTTGATTTGTAATAGTGTTTCGTGATGGATAATTTACAAAAATGAGTCGTAATATATTAGATTGATTAACAGCAACTAACGATGAATAAAATAAAACGATATCCTACAAATATAGTGTTCAGTTACTTAATACTGTCATCATTATGGGTCTTTTTCTCTGATCTTGCGGTTGAGTTGCTATCAAGTGACTTACAAGAACATGCGTTGGCACAGACAATTAAAGGTCTTGTTTTTATCATTCTGACTTCCACTTTATTGTGGATAATGGTGCGGAAAAATAATCGTGATATAGAGAGAGCCAATGACCTTGATAGTGTAACTGGACTGCACAGCCCATCAGTTTTTTATCGATATCTAAACAAAAGGCTGAAAACTTCCCAGGCCACTGACCACTATGTCCTCTTCTTACTCGACATTGATAACTTTAAATCTGTCGCAGATCAGATTGGTTTTGAAAATACCAATTTGTTTTTAAAAGATATCGCACGATCCATTGAGCTTCCTGTAGAGCATCTGCCGCTTTCGTCTCGAGTACACTCTGATGGTTTTGCGTGTCTAGTCAAACTCAATAACAAAGAAGATATTGAATCCTACATTGCTCTCGTACATCGTAGATTCAATCAATGCGCCTATCGTTATAATAGCAACGCAACTTGCTGTATCGGCGCCGCTCTATTTCCTTCGGATGGCCATAATGCAAAACAACTAATGGCATCAGCGACTCACGCCTTAACTCAAGCAAAAAAAAGCAAAAATGCAATTGAGTTTCATAATCCTCAACTCACAGAGCTTGAACGCCAACGTCAAGAAATGGTGCAAGAGCTACGTAAAGCGATTGATGAAAAAGCGATTGATATTGTGTTTCAGCCGAAATATCACATTGAAAGTAGGCTTGTCGTAGGTGTGGAAGTGCTATCCCGTTGGACGCATGAACGTTATGGTGTCGTTTCACCAGACATTTTTATCGCGTTAGCAGAAGAGAATAATTTTTGTCGAGATTTAACGACGTTAGTTCTAGAGAAAACGGCGGAACAACTCAGAGCTTGTGGTTTGCTTGGGAATGTTCTGAAGAGTATTTCGGTCAATATTTCAGCGGTTGAATTAAATAGCGTAGATGACATGGACTATCTGGATAATTATCTACGCAATGATGCCGAGTTTGCTCGCCTACTTTGTCTTGAAATCACTGAAACCGCGATTCTAAAAGATATCGATCAGTGTGCTACCGCAGTTCAAAAATTGAAAAAACATGGGGTATCATTTTCGATAGATGACTTTGGTGTTGGTTACACCTCTTTTGGTATATTCAGCAAGTTAGAAGTTGATGAGATTAAAATTGATCGCAGCTATATCAATGGGTTAGAAGATGATTATCGTTCACGAACCATTACATCTGGGATCATTGATATAGCTCGTGGGTTTGGCATTCATGTGGTGGCAGAAGGGGTTGAGAATGCCCAACAGTTGTCAATTTTAAAAACGTTAAACTGCGAACAAGCCCAAGGTTATTATCTTGGTTATCCTATGCCGTCTAAACAGCTAAAAGAAAGTATCATCTCTGAAACAGAATCTGACCTTGTAGAGCCAATCTATAACGACTTTATTTGAACGGGTGATGCTTAAAAATATCTTCCACCATGCTATTGAGCAGATCTAAGTCATCGCACGTTTTTGCGTAAGTACGCAAGCCTGCAATTTGTACCTGTACATGGCGAGCAAGCTGTTTGGCATCGCGGCTTTGCTCTACTTCGCCAAGTTGCTGCGCTTCTACAACCAGTTTGGCAAACTCACCTTCCATGATCACTAGGCACTTCTTTGCTTCATCCAGTAACTCTTGGTGCTCGTTGGTCAGCTCTGCGACAGTTTTGGCAAGCATACACATGCCATTAGGAGCACTCTGTTTTGATTCGACGACAACCCGTCGTACAAAGCTCTCTAGTGCTTTAAGCGGGGAGCTGTTTTCTTCACGAGCACGCGCTAGGTTCTTTTTACCCAATTCGGTATAGCGAGCTAGTGTCTCTTTAAACAGACCCTCTTTACTACCGAAGGTAGCGTAGATACTGCCTGGTCGCATGTCGATCACATCTTGCAGGTTACGCATTGATGTGGCGTGAAAGCCTTTTTCCCAATAGAGATTGGTGGCTTTGTCGATCACTTCTTGTCTATCGAATTTCGCTGTATTTGCCATTGGGTAACCTTAAAGACTTTGAACACGTGTTCAACATTTTAAGCATGGTCGGCGTGAGAGTAAAGGACCTCACGAGCCGGAGCAGTGGCTGTTAGCTATCCACCACTTCAACCGTTTTGTGTTCTGCACCGTAGTAGGTGCCTTCATCTATGGTGTACATCAAGGTTTCGCTGCACTCCGGGCACTCGAACTCTTCATTAGGCTCAATGGCTTCATCTTCAATCCAATCCCAACCCACATGCTCTTCACAAGAAGGACAGTTCATATGCTTACCTCACTTTTAGTTCATCAATTTTTTCAGCGGCGCATTATACCCATACGGCTTTTTACCGCAATATGCACTGGCAAGGTGCAACTTGTTGTCTATTTGGGCATATACTGATTATGTTCTATGTCACTTCTAGACTTATTGGGTAGTGTCTAGCTTCTGGAAACGTAATAAAGCCCTATATTTTATGTGCTTAGATGTTATTTTGAACACTGTTATCTCAGGATGGCATATTTATTGTTTAATTTGACAATTAGATGATCTCGGTAAAGGTGTACCAAGTAAGAAGTGTGCCACAGTCGGGATATAGAGATTTGTCAGCTGCTAGGAAAGGTTTATGAAACTAACGGACATGTCGTTCAAGCAAAAAATATTTGCCCTACTTATTTTACCCATACTCGGGTTTTTGTGGCTCAGTGCTACAGCCATATCGCAAAGCATTCATACATCCCAAGAGATGCAGACCCTTAACCAACTGACTCGCCTTTCGGTTGTGTACAGTGAACTGGTACACGAGCTTCAGAAAGAGCGTGGTATGACTGCTGGCTTCTTGGGAGCAAAAGGGACTAAGTTTGGCAAAGAGCTGAGCGATCAACGTAATTTAACCAATCAAAAACGCTCTGCTCGCAACAACTTTTGGCAATCGCAAGACGTGGAATTGCCAGAGATCACGCAACTCAATCAAACGATCTCTCAAGGACTCAACCAGATTACAGACATTCGTCGTCAGGTTGATGCTCAAACAATCCCTTTAGGGCAGGCGCTTGCTTACTACACTCAGCTTAACGCTAAGTTATTGAGTGTGTCTTCTTTGATCGCTGAGTTAAGTAGTGATTCGGTCATTACTCGTGAGACCATCGCTTACTACAACTTCCTTCAAGGGAAAGAGAGAGCTGGTATCGAGCGCGCCGTATTGAGCAATACTTTTTCGAAAGATGAGTTTGGTGAAGGCATGTTGGTGAAGTTCATCTCACTAGTGACGCAGCAAGATACTTATTTCTCCAACTTTAGAGAGCTCAGCACACCCGCAAATGTGGCTTTCTTCGAACAGCAGCTTAATGATAAAGCAGTGGATGAAGTAACACGCTTGAGAGAAGTGGCGAAATCGACCATGAGCGGCTTCAATACGGACCCGGTGTATTGGTTTGCTCAGTCCACAGGTCGTATCGTTAAACTCAAAAAGACAGAAAACCATCTTGCTGATTCGTTGATCAATCTTACAGCGAATAAAACACAACAAGCACAAACACAGATGCTATTTAGTATTGCGCTGTTTGTCGTTGTATCTATAGTTGCACTGTTTGTCGGTATCAAAGTGGTGAGAGACCTAACAACGCGAGTCACTAATTTAACGTCGGTGATGGCAAGTGTTCGCGATAGCAACGATCTAACAGTGCGCGCTCAATATGAAGGAAGCAGTGAGCTTGGCCAAATTGCCGCGTCTTTGAATTCGACTTTAGAGAAGTTTAAAGATGTGATGGATCAGTTGTCTCACTCAAGTATGTCGTTGGCTTCTGCGGCAGAAGAGACATCGCAGACTTGTGATTACAATTCTCATGCATTGGTCGAGCAACAAGATCAAATTGGTCTAATCGCAACGGCAACGGAAGAGTTGTCAGCAACAGTAAATGAAGTGGCAGACAAAACTCAGCAAACGGCGACTTCAGCGCAAATGGCTGACCAGCAAGCTAAGATTGGATTAGAGACGGTTCAACACTCATATCATTCCATCGAGCATCTAGCGAATGAGATTAATGGCTTAGCCGACAAGATCGCACATCTTAATGAGAGCAGCAGTAACATCAACAGCGTCATTGATGTGATCAAATCGGTGGCTGAGCAAACTAACCTATTAGCACTGAATGCAGCGATAGAGGCGGCTCGAGCAGGTGAGCAAGGGCGTGGTTTTGCAGTCGTAGCGGATGAAGTAAGAACACTAGCGCAGCGCACTCAAGAGTCGACAGCTGAGATCGAAGGCTTCGTAACGGCCCTGCAAACCGATGTTCAAAGCGCATTTGATGTTATTGATAACAGTCAAAAGATGTCGCAAAAAGCCGTAGAAGATTCGCGTGATGTAGAGCAAAGCCTGCAAAGCATCTCCGATTCAGTCGGTGAAATCTTCAGTATGGCCGAGCAGATCGCAACGGCTACTGAAGAGCAAGCGGTCGTCACGCAGGACATCGCGAAAAATGTTATCTCTGTGGAGCAGAAATCGACAGAATCAACCACAGGGGCAACACAGATAGCAGTGACGGCTCGTGAACAAGCACAATTAGCGTCTACGCTTAAGACGTTGTCTAACGTGTTTAAGCGATAGGTGTTGCAAGAAACAATAGTATATATGGATAAAGAAAAGGCCCGCGATTCGTTAAGTCTCGCGATTCGTTAAGTCTCGCGGGCCTGCATTCTAGTATCAAAGTAGCGTTATAATTGATAACCGCCAGTTGCCTTAGCGCGATAACGTAAGCTGTTTGGCTATCAATCTCGCCAACATCTCAATGCCTTCTCGCCACTCTTTGGTCTCTTCTAGGTTGGCAACACTGAATCGAACACAATGTTTATATTGCTCATGTGTACCGAATACTGTTCCCGGTAGAATGCCTAGCTTATGCTCCAAGCAGTCTAAATAGAGCGTATAACTGTCGAAGGAGTCGGGCAGGGTGAGCCAAACCAGAAACGACCCTTCCGCACGGGATAAGTGATAGCGTCCTTTTAGTTGTGGGTATTGGTTTAATGATTCACTGAGCGCTGTGTGAAACTGTTTATGATTGGTTTGATAAAGGCGCTTCATTTTCGCAATATGGCTGCGATATCGGCCTGAGGTTAAGAACTGCCCAACCGCAGATTGCATCAGGTTTGAGCTGCCCATGTTGTCACACAGAAGAAACTTTTCGATCTGTGGCTGATACCTCCCTGAGAGCAACCAACCGATACGCAATCTCGAATCGAGCGTTTTCGATAGTGAATTTACGTAGATAACGCGCCCCTCTTGATCGAGTTCTTTTAGACTTGGCAGTGGTGAATCATAGGCTAGACTGCCAAACACATCGTCTTCAATGATCGGCAGCTGCTTCGTAACTTCTAGCAGTGCCTTTCTATTGTTTAAAGGCATTCGAGAGCCCGTTGGGTTGGTGAAATTAGGCGTTACTAATACCGCTTTAACCGGCCATTTCTCGATCGCATCTTGCAGGGCATTGATATCAATGCCTGAATGAACGCTGCTTGGGATCTCCAGCGCCTTGAGCCCTAATGACTCCAGCAGCAGTAGGTTGCCAAAATAACAGGGAGACTCGAGTGCTACGATATCACCGGGTTCGGTTAATGCTCTCAGTGCGAGGCTGATCGCTTGTTGAGCACCATGCGTGATGGCTATTTCATTGGCACTGGCTGGTACTCCAATGTCTTGAGTGATCTTGAGGAGCTGTTTCACCAACTGATCATCGCCTGGAGGGAGCTGGTAATAACCGGGTAACTGAGCTTGAATACGACTATGTCGGCCTATTTCGGCATACAGGCTTCGTATTGCCGAGTTATTGACATTCGGGTGTGCTGAGCCCGTGAGGAGTTTAAGTTTTCCATCTGGGCGTGACAGCACGGAGCGAGTGACTGATAACAGATCCACCTTTTGTGGGCGGCTACTTTTTTCGGAGGCAGAGAGTGCGATCTCCTGCACTCGATAACCAGATTTTGGTACAGAGTAGATGAGCCCCGTGGCTTCAAGCTCTTGGTAGGCTCGAATGACCGTGTTTTTGCTCATATTGAGATGTGTACTCAGCTGTCGAATGGAAGGTAGGCGATCATGAACATGTAAAATCCCCCCTTCGATCTGATTCTTAATGTGTTGTTCCACTGCCAAGTATTTGTTGATACCCACCTATTGCCCCCTGAGCGCAAAATCTGTAACCATCTAAAACATTAAAACTGTATCTTTAATCTACATCTGTACCCAACTAAGGTAACAGTATTGTTGAATAGTTGACCAGAGTTTTGTCATGTTGATTAAATTTATTCCCTTTGTTTTCGTCGTTTTATGGTCGTCAGGTTTCGTCGGTGCACGGTTTGGTTTGCAATATGCGGAACCTGCGACCTTGTTGTCTCTACGTATGATCGCCAATGTCCTCTTGTTCGTGCTTCTGATTGCGACACTCAAACGTAAAGTGCCTCGAGGTAGTGCCTTTTTTCATAGTTGTGTGGTTGGCATACTGATACATGGCTTCTATCTTGGTGGGACTTATTTGGCGATTGATATGGGCATGCCCGCTGGTTTGAGCGCACTTTTGGTTGGTTTACAGCCAATACTCACCGCCATCATGATTGTAACTTTCACTGTGGAGCGTTTTAATCGGGCTCAATGGGTAGGGTTAGCACTCGGCTTCTCTGGTATTAGTTTGGTACTGATGGGGAACATCGAATGGCAGTCAGATGCGCACAAAATGGAAGCAGTATTATTGTGTATTCTCGCTTTGATAGGGATTACCTTCGGTACTCTATACCAGAAACGTTTCTGCCAAGGGGTGGATATGGTGGGCAGTGCGATGGTGCAGTATTTCGCAGCGGCCATTTTGTTTGTGCCCTATGCGATGAGTTTTGAGAGTATGCAGGTCGACTGGACAATAGAATTTTCATTAACCTTGGTTTGGCTAGTCGTCGTGTTGTCTTGTGTGGCGATTTTGCTGTTGCTCTACATGGTGGAACACGGGGCAGCATCGAGTGTTGCTTCTGTGTTTTACCTTGTACCTCCTACAACGGCCATTCAAGCTTGGTTGATGTTTGGTGAGTCTTTTGATTTTTATGGTGCGTTAGGCTTTGCGCTGGCAGCTATCGCGGTTTATTTAGTGGTGAAAAAGCCAAATCTCTCGTTGGGCTTTAAGAGAAAAGTACAAGTTAGACTTTAGAGAAAGTCACCAGAAAAGAGTGGATAGTATTTCTTAAACAAAAGAGCCCTTCGAGGGCTCTTTTAGTTTCAATGGAAAATCTCTAAGAGGCCTGCGTTACGCTTTGTTCATTAAGCAAGCGTAAGCGGTTGTGAATGGCGCTTCTTGGTACTGTTTTAGTCCAGTCTCTTTGAACTTCATCATCAGTGGGTTGTGCTTTAGGCTCTCTTTGATTGTTGCTGGTGCTACAACTTCTACATCTAAGCCATCAATCAGTTGGATAGCGGCTTCTAGTTTGAAGCCGTGACCGCCTCCGGCGAATTTGCCTTTAGTTTGACGTTGGCGAATTACCACCTTCTCAACTTGGTAATCTTCCATCAGTTTGGCGAAAGAGAACTGGAAATCTTTCATTTTTTGCGTGTCATTTGCATCGCTAATCGCGACTTTAGAAACGCGGCAATCAGGGATGTTGAATACACCATCTGAAAGAGAAAGTAGACAAATGATCGCATCATTACCTTTGATTTCAACGCCACAAATTTTCATGTTTTTACCTATCGATTTATCAGTCGTACATTATGGGTTGATTCGCTTAATATCACCAGCTTATTGCAGGAATTAGGCGGTGTTATTTCGGGTAATTATTCATATCTGGTTGAATTGAAACCAAACAGTTTTAGGGTAACGTTTGCCATGAGATAGACCTCACAAATTCATAGCATCTATCGACTTGCAAGACGTGGATTGTACGGTGAAAGAACATGCGAGAACAAACAATCTTTCCAACTGCAGCTTCTCAGCAATTCCACGTGTTTGAAGAAGTGAACCAAAACGTTGAACGCATTGCTGAGAGTCTATCGATAAAAGACTAAGCGATCTGTTATGAAGGTCTAAAGCCAAAAGCCCGCACTTACTTTTTCAGTAAATGCGGGCTTTTCTGTTTAGCCTCAAGCAAGATTAACTGCTGCGACCGTCTTTATAGGTGTAACGATAGTCGACGGTGATCGCCGCTTGATAATGCACATCACCACTCATATTGGTGATCTTCTTCACTTCCATATTGGCATCATCAATCTTAAACGAATCGTATTTAGTCGTGTTTCTAAACTGAGGCAGCTCTCTTGAAAGTTCAAAAGAACTCTTAGTGCTTAACTCTTCCATAAGGTTAGCTCCTGCATCGTATGCTTCCGCTTCAGTAACAAATGTATCTGACTTGAGCGTTGTCTCTAGAACTGCTGTTTTAGTTGCTGCAAACGCTGTTGTGCTTAGAACAAGTGTTGATGCAAGTACGATTAATTTCTTCATAGGAATACCTTACTTTGTTTATGAACATCAATGTTTCGGTGCACAACCAAGATAACAATGAAGTGACGTAAGAAGTGTCAGGGAAATTGCTGTATTTGTAAGATAAAAGTAAGGCTTGTTAGTGAATGTCAGAGGAGTGTCTAAGCAATACATAGACGACTTAATAGTGGAGTTTCAATCGTGTTGATACATGAATCAAGATGACTTAAATGGGGTAATTCAATAGACTAAACAGACCTTAGTAAACAGATTATTTTAAATAGACAGGTGTGGTATGGCGAATTGGGAAGGAGTCAGTGAATTTGTCGCGGTGGCCGAGCGAGAAAGCTTTACCGGTGCTGCTAATAAACTATCGACCTCTGTTGCACAAATTAGCCGTCGTGTCGCCAGCTTGGAAGAGCGACTAGCCGTTAAATTATTGAATCGCACGACACGTAAAGTGTCTCTTACCGAAGCAGGGCAGCTCTACTATCAACAATGCAAGCAGTTGGTAGAGGGACTGGAGCTAGCAGAGCTTGCAGTAACCCAGATGCAATCGACACCCAAAGGTCTGCTGAAAGTTACGGCTCCTGTCACTTATGGTGAGCGCCAGCTTGCGCCTTTGCTGCATCAGTTTCTGACTCAGTACCCTCAAGTTGAGCTCGAGTTAATGCTCACCAATCAAAAGTTAGATCTTATCGATTCGGGGGTAGATGTGGCGATTCGCTTAGGTCGACTGGAAGATTCGAGTCTAGTTGCAAAGCGCCTGTCTCAGAGGCAGCTCTATGTCTGTGCAAGTCCGAAGTACATTGAACGTTATGGTGAACCACATACTTTGTCAGAGCTTGCCAATCACCAGTGTTTGGTTGGTGGGTTTGAGCACTGGCGATTTAAAGAAAATGGTCAACCGAGATCGGTACGAGTTAATGGGCGAATTAAATGCAATAGCGGTTTAGCACTTCTTGATGCCGCGAAACAGAGCATTGGTTTAGTGCAGCTACCTGAATACTATGTCAGCGATGATCTAGAGTCGGGAGAACTGGTGGAAGTGTTGTCGGATTTCCGAGATGACAAAGAGGGGATCTGGGCGCTCTATCCTCAAAACCGTAACCTCTCTTCTAAAGTTCGCCTGCTGGTGGACTTTCTCGCTGATAACCTAGATTAATTTAACACGGGTTTCCATGCCTTGAAAAAAGACGTTTGGTTTGAATGTACGGCTGGTTTGAGTGATGGTGTCGCGAGGGTGAAGGGTGAAGGCCCTTATCCAGCTGAATAAGGGCGCATTTAAATAGCAGACTAAACAGTAAATCGGTCGACTAGGTGGTACAGCTCGTTCGCACGATCGTTCAAGTTTTGGCTACCCGTGCGGTTTTCATTGGCTAATGTTGCTGACTGAGAGCTTGAATCAGAGATAACCACTACGCGTTGTGATATTTCTTGGCCGACTATATTTTGCTCTTCGGTTGCAGTGGCGATAAGAGAGTTCATGTCCATGATGGTATCAATTGACTCCTGAATACGCGCCAGCGCTTCAGCGGCTGCGTTCGCTTCTTCTACTGTTTGAGCGCTGCGATTTTGACTAGAATCCATTGCTTTGACAGCCGCATCAGAGGCCGCTTTTAATTGTTCGATCATGGTGTGGATTTCACCAGTGCTCTCTTGAGTTCTGCTTGCGAGTTTACGAACTTCGTCGGCAACCACCGCAAAGCCGCGCCCTTGTTCACCTGCACGCGCCGCCTCGATAGCCGCGTTCAATGCCAGTAGGTTAGTTTGTTCCGCAATGTCTTGGATAACCGCTAGAGAAGATGAGATGTTTTGTACATCCCCCTCAAGTTGAGATACGACAGTGTTCGCTTCTGATACCTCAGAGGCTAAGCCAGCCACAGACTCCGCCGCGGCATTTACAATCTCTTGCGCTTCACGTGCGTTGTTTTCTGCCTGCTTCGCAGAATTCGCCGCTTGGCTCGCGTTACTTGAGATCTCTTGAGCCGTGGTTGTCATTTCTGTCATCGCGGTAGCAACTTGTTCAGTCTCTTCACGTTGACCGTTTGCCAGTTCATCGACTTGAGCGGCACGAGCTGACATGCTATTGGTCTCGTTCACCACTTGCTGGCCAACATCACTCACGCTACGAATAATGGTTTGAAGGCTCGCAACAAACGCATTGAAGTTGTCGCTAAGGAGGGCAAATTCTGGTGCACGAAACGATTCCATACGAGCTGTCAGATCAGCCTCACCGCTTGCAAACGAGCTAATTGAACGATCCAGCTGCTCGATTGGCTTCATAATGGTGCGATTTATACCAACAGCGAAAACTGCAACGATCAGTGCGATCAGGCCACAGAACAGGCTGATCGCAGTGATCGTGCTCTGCAATGCTTGGTTTGAACTTGCTTCCATCTCAGCGATAACTGCATCAATGTCATCGGTATAAAACCCCGTACCTAGCATTAAATCCCACTGCGGAATGAAGATCGAGTAACTCAGTTTTGGTAGCGCTTCGGTCTCACCTAACTTAGGAAAGTAGTAAGTAGTGAATTTGCCGACCTTCGAATTCTTGATCAGATCCTGAATCAGGTAGTTGCCTTTTTTGTCTTGCAGGTTGAAGTAACTTTTTCCGATACCATCGGTACTTTGACCAACCACCACACGCACGCCTTTAGAGTCGTAACCGAAGATGTAGCCTGACTCTCCATACTCTAGCTGACGCAAAGTAGGTAGGGCTTCTTCTAGTGTGGCACCTCGCTCTAGGAATGGTGTAATTGACGACTTCGCCATTTGTAGATAAGACTTCAGTTCTTTCTGTTTCATCTCCATCATGTTGGTACGAGTCGAGTTGACCTGTTCAGCGGTAAGTTCGGTTGTCTTTAGATAGCTTACATAGATCATTCCGATCGTCATAAACAGGAGAGGGATAAAAGACAAAATATAGAGGCGGTTTCTGATGGTTAGACTCATAAAGACTTCCTACTGCAGAGATATTATTTTTATTGGGTCACAGGACCGGTTGAACAGATGAAATTTTCGGCATGCTGCTCAAAAAATGCCACATGTTGATTTACATTATTTGCCTGTTTAAAAAATGTAAATGCGCCATTCGTCTAAACGTTACGTTCGCATAGTTTTGTTCGATAAATTTGACAGCGGTTAACTTTTGGCTGAATAAGTGAGTAATCGACTCAACATAATTGAGAGCAGGAGAACGAAGAGGAGTGTGTCAGAACTTTTGATAGCTTGAATGCTTTGCTAGAATGCGGCGCTCTGTGGCAATCCAGTCACGTTGTTATTGATTTAAGTGAGTACATTCATGAAGAAAGGCCAGGTAACGATTGGTTTAACTAACCCCAAAAGCCCAACCAATGTGGGCGCTGTGATGCGTGCAGCGGGGTGTTATCAAGTGGATGAGGTTAAGTACACGGGGCAACGTTATGAAAAGGCGGCCAAGTTTCATACCGATACCAAGAGTGCAACTCGCAATATTCCACTGGTCGGGGTGGATTCATTTCTCGATGACCTTGACCCAGAGACAAAGATTGTGTGTGTTGAACTAGCAGAAGGCGCGACGCCTCTACCAAGGTTCCAACACCCAGAGAACGCGATCTACATTTTTGGTCCAGAAGACGGTTCGATTTCTCAAGAGGTTGCAGATCGCGCTGATCATGTTGTGTATGTACCGACGGTTGGTTGTATGAACTTAGCGGCAACGGTGAATGTACTTCTTTACGATAGATTGGCTAAGTCTGATGATATGGACGAAAGCAACGAACTTATTAAAAAGAGCCGAGATAACCGCAATCACCTTCTAGTGAAAGAAAAATAGCAACAACTCGAGCTGTTGTTGATTCATGTGTTATCTAAGTGATTTCTTAGCGGGTATGATGTGGTCACACTCTTCTCCGATGAAAGGCTAGATAACACATGGAAGATGAAAAACTTCTTACGGCTTTAAAAAACCAACCTGTCCTTGACCTCTATTCGCTCTATCAATCCCTCGAGCACAGAGGGACCTTATACTCATTGCTTGAAAAACTCGCTTCACTCAAAGGCCAACACGCACTCGATACTCAGTTAAGCCCTTTGAAACCGCATATTGAAAAGGTTTTGGCGCAGTTTGACGACCAAACACCGGATGCTGTGATCTTGGAAGCCGTGATTAGACAATCTGAAATTCAACAGCGAGGACACAGTATGAGCCGCTATGTATTGACGTCGGATAACCACCGTCATTTTGCACCCCAAGCGGATTTGGTGGTATTTGGAGACTCGATTACGGAGTGGGCACCTTGGGCTGATATCTTCCGAGACGTATCTATGGTGAATCGAGGTTTAGCCGGAGATACAACCGCTGGCATGCTAAGACGAATAGACACGACCTTGAACGTGAATCCCAAGTTGATCTGCTTTATGGCGGGTATCAACGACCTCGCTCAAGGCTACTCTGTCGATCAAGCTTTCACAAACTATGTCGAGATCGTAGACACATGGCTCAAGCAAGGGATTAAGGTCGTTGTTCAATCAACGCTTTTTGTTGGAGAAAGCCTTCAAGGTTTGAATACTCAAGTTGAAGAACTGAACAGTCTGCTGAAAAGCTATTGTCATGAGAATCGGGTTCAGTTCTTAGATGTGAATGAAGTTTTGGCGCCCAATGGCGTGCTATTGGATGATTTCAGCTGCGATGACCTGCACCTGAATGCTAAAGCTTATCAACAATGGTCGAGCCTACTTATACCGGTTGTACATCAATCATTATCCAGCGATTAAGCAGAAAGCCTTAATATTTAGCACAGAAAAAATCGGCTAACTCATTATGGCGGGGAACCATATTTGAGTTAGCCGATTCGTTTAATCAGCGTTACTAGCCAGTGATTAGCCGACTAAATAGGCGCTAATACGTGTCGTCGATGCTTGTTGTTGAGACTAGGGACACTTTGAAGCCATAACTTGCAGTGGCTTACCTGCATCGTCAAACTTCAAGCTCCAAACATACTTACCACCGTCACGGATGGTAACAGCGGTATCTTTACCATAGCCGCCTTTGGTTAGTGCCGTCTCTTGACCAAGTTTGATATTCAGACCATCAGCTGTGTACTGCGGAGACCAAGATTTAGACGCATATTGCATGCGGTAACTGCCTGGTTTCTCTTTAGTCACAACTTGATAGGTATTGTCACCGCGGTAGGTAAAGGCTCTGCCTTCTTTGTGTTTCCAGCCAGAGTCTGCGAAGTTGCCTACAACGTATAGCTTGCTGCTTACTGGGCCCGCTTCAGATATGACAGGGTTATCACACTGAGCCATAAAGCCTTGGCCAGAGACTGGCGCGCTCGCCATCGCCGCAGCGACAGGCCCTGCAGAACTTGGTTTATCTACGCTCAAGAATCGACCTTCAAATGGTGCTAGCTCAATTTGGTAGCTGTCACCGGATGCGGCGATTTTGTCTTGAGTAAGCAGGTCGCTCAGTCCAGCGTCAGAGCCAGATTGTTTCTTAGTGAGCTCTAGCGTGTATGCTTTGTCAGTGACGTTAATGGCATAGATGAGCGCTTCGTTGCCGGCACCTTTGTGGTCGACGTAAACTGATTCGTTAGCAAGTAGGTGAGTTCGCTTACCTTGAGACAGTGCCGGGTGGTCCTGGCGAAGTGTCATCAGAGTTGTCACATACTGCTTGAGATCTTGTTCGCGGGCATTAAGGTCAGCTGTTACCCCTTCCACTTTACCGCTGGTACGGGCTACGTGGTCGTCACACAGTCCAGGAATAGCACAATCTTCCCATACTTTGTCAGCAAATCCATCTAACTGGTCACCAATCTCGTCACCGTAGTAAGTGGTGATTGGGCCTGTGTAAGCGGCTTGGAATGAGAAAGCTGCTTTGTATCGTTGCCAGTATTCATCATCTTCTGGTGAAGCGATATCGCCACGTTGCAGTAAGTCACCAAAAGCGCACTAAGTCGTGGTTACCAATCATAAGGTTTGGTTTTGCGTGGTCTGGGTAAAGTGAGTGTAATGACATGCCTTCTGCTAGCCACTCACCGCCTTTGCCACCAACGCCGGCTTCGTTTACAGCAAGCGTCTCTGTTAAGCGGTAACGCACAGGGAAGTCAAACGCTGAGCAGAGTGCCGGAGAGCTGTTAGTACCATAGCCTGTTTCGATAATGCGGTTTTCTCCCGCCCAAATCTCAGCAACCATGTAACCCAGTGGATTAACGGTTTCACCCTCTGAGTTTACGTATTCAACTTCTGCAGAAGCGACATCGACACTCTCACGAATTTCCGCCCATGCGTCTTTTGGTACTTGATACGCTTGGTCAAGACGCCAACCATCAATCTTAAGCTCCTTGATCCAGTAGGTCGCGACCTCTTTGTAGAACTCTAAACTCTCTGGGTAAGCGACAGGGTTGTTTTCGCCTTGTGGTAGTTTACCAGTAGGTGAAGGCGCAACATTACCTTTGTGGTGACCGAATACGCCATCAAAGAATACGTATAAGCCGCGAGCGTGCGCCTCTTCTACTAGCTGTTTAGCTTGCTCTAACGTACCGAATCGTGGGTCGATACTGAAATAGTCAGTGGCGAAGTAGCCCGTTGCATCGAGTCTATCTGCCCAGTGGTCTTGTCCTGCAACAGGCTCAGAATTGAAGATAGGTGTTAGCCAAATACCATTCATTCCCAGCGATTGAATGTAATCGAGTGAGTCGATGATGCCCTGAATATCGCCTTTATGGTGGCTAGTGCCGTAACCGGTACCGTGACCGATAGAGTCATCGCCATTCACAAAGCTTTCGACCATTACTTGGTAGATACGCAGGTCGTTGATTTCTGCGCTGTGTGTGGTTTGACATTGGTAGGCATTGAGGTCGACCTGCTCAGAGGTCTCGGTTGTAGACTGGCATCCAGCTAAGAGTGCGAAAGAAACCGCTAAAGCCGTCGTAGTTAGGGTGCGTTTCACGTTCAAGTCCTTATTATTGTGTTTTGCTTCATTATTGACCAAGTGAAACAGAGGCAAATCATCCATAAATCAAAGGGCTGAGGATGAGAAAAAGGGCTGAGAGATCTCAGTCACAATAAATTTACATTTCACTGCCCAGAATATGATTTGGTGCAAAATTATTCACTGATAAAAGGTATGCAGTTGAGTAAAAATAGTTTGTTGGAACGCTTTTCAAATAACCCTCGGCCTAACACAATTTTGGTTCTGTCTACGAGGTCACTTTCTGTTATCGCAAAATGCACAGTCTGTACTTTATAAAAGAATTGTTATGGTGTTTTATGTGAAATGTTAATGATTGTAGGCGATTTCATTGTTTCTCTAAAACAATACGCTTGGTTGGCGTGGCTTATTTAACATCCTAACTCTTTGAATCATTGACACTTACTGTGAAATGTTCGACAAGAAGAGTAAAGAATGTGAGTAGTGATTCTTCCCAATTTGTAGACGATGAATATAGCTTTGAACCCACGTTGCGGGCGAAGTTTTCACGTCGAAGGTGGTTCAATTGGAAAGGCATTGAACTGCGTTTGGTGTTGGCGTTGGCGATGCTGTCGATGACGACGATTTTCCTTTCGGCCTTTTCTAGCGTCACTTTTGATATTCTCAATCAACGTCTTGTTGAACTTAAAGAGCAAGAGATCCCTGCGCTCGATAATGCCGCTCGCCTGAATGACAGAGTCAGAGAGGTCATTACAACCTCTTCCCAAATCAGTGGCGCTGAATCCAATCTAGAGCGTGAACAGGCGATGCTCAAAATTGAACAAGCCATTTCAGAGATGAAAGGCATCATGGTTCAATTTCCCGACTACCACTCTTATTTTAAAGATCTGATCTCACAAGTTCACAATAGCTTGAGCTTGCTCTATCAGAGTGAAATAGAGTCGCAACAGCTCAATAAAGAGTTACGTAACCTGTTAGAAGGTTTCTATCCATTGCTCCAACAAGCCAGCGACGCCCTTGATCAACTCCCTCAATCGAGTAAAAGGCAAATAGATTTCGCCCAATTAAAAGCACTGCTCTATTACCAATTGGGCTTGGTCGAGAAGTTATATAACGATTCAAGTTTTAATGAGCTGGACTACACCGGATACCGTCTAGAGCAGATTGGTGAAGAGTGGTGGGGAATTTGGGCGAGTGGCGGTCTAAGACGAGAGTTTCCTGAGCTGGATGAGCAGTTGATGGTGATTTATAACTTGGCGTCTAGCACGAGCACTCTGTACAAGCTAAAAAATAAAGCGCTTGATCACCGCTATCAAGAGATGTATTTCCTACAAAATAGTCGAGAGCACCTTAAACAGCTTACGGTTCAAATTGAAAGCCACACTAGTAAGGTGAATGGCAATATCGATCAATCTATTCAACAGGCGCAGCAGTCTCTACTTTCAAATCAGCGACTGTCTCTGTTTCTATCCTTGTTTAGCGTATTAGCAGCAGCAGCGATATCTTGGTTCTATGTACGAAAGAGTGTTTTAGAGCGCCTCTTGCAGCTAAAAGACAACATGTTCGCTATCTCTACTGGGCATCTGGATACCGAAGTTGCGATTCGCGGTCGCGATGAAGTGACGCAAATGGCCAAGTATTTAAGAGTGTTCCAAACTACCGCTAAAGTTGTGAAACAGACCAATCGTAAGCTCGAAGCTGAGGTTATCGAGCGTACTATTGCTGAAGAGAAATTGCGCGTGACCCAAGATGAGCTGATTCAAGCAGGTAAGCTTGCGGCTTTGGGGCAGTTGAGTGTCGGCATTACACATGAAATCAATCAACCTCTGACTGCAGTAAATAGTCATGTTCACAGTGCGCAGTTGTGGCTGGAAAAAGAGCGCCCAGATAAGGCGGTGAACAACCTGCAGAAGATCGAGACATTACTAGAGAAAGTCGCAGCGATTACCCGTCACCTGAAAGCATTTTCGCGCAAGAGCGATGGCAAGCTAACCAGTGTTGTACTGAACGATGTGATTAGCGATGCGATTGACTTGTTTGAAACTCGCCAAAGCGGGGTAAACATTGAGTATTCACCGAATCGGGCATTGTTGGTTCGAGCCAATAGTATCCGTTTAGAACAAGTATTGGTGAATCTGATCAGCAATGCGTTAGATGCTATCGAGCACAAAGCACAACCCAGGTTGATCATTTCTACCTCTGAGCACTCCGAGACCATTGAAGTATCAGTCAAAGACAACGGTTTAGGTATTCCTCAAGAGGATCTCCCGCACTTGTTTGACCCATTTTATTCACGAAAAAGCTCTGGAAAAGGGCTCGGACTTGGTTTGTCCATTGCTTACAACATCATAAAAGACTTTGGTGGCTCGATTCACGTGGAATCTCAAGAACACCAAGGTACAACTTTCATCGTCACTCTACCAAAAGGCACACACTCATGACCCAAGACAACCACATTATTTTGATTGATGACGAACTGGACGTTGTCGAAGCAGTGAGTGAAATGCTTGAACTCGAGGGTTTCAATGTCACTAGTTACACCGACCCTAATTTGGCACTTAAGTCGTTGAAGGGAAGCAGCCAGTCTGTGGTGTTGAGTGATGTTCGAATGCCGAAAATCGATGGGTTGAGTTTAGTCAGTGCGATTCAACACCGAGCACCAAACGTACAAGTGTTATTGATGAGTGGTCACGGTGACATACCTATGGCGATTGAAGCGATGAAGCTGGGTGCGTTTGATTTCTTAGAAAAACCATTAGATACCAGTGAGTTGGTCGAGAAGCTCAATCTCGCGCTAGCGCAATGTCAGAGCAGCAGCTCTCAAACCTCGGGTGAGAGTGAAGAGAGTGATTTACCAATTGAGTCTGTCGTTATCGGTCAATCAAAGGGCATGGAGAGTATTCGCAAACAGGTTCTCGCTTTAGCACACACAGGTGTGGATACCATAATTAATGGTGAAACGGGTACTGGTAAAGAGGTGATAGCAAGGGCGCTTCATCAATTTAGCCGACGAAAAGCCAAACCGTTTGTAGCGATTAACTGTGGCGGTATGACAGAGAGCATCATTGAGAGTGAACTGTTTGGCCACGAAGCAGGCTCGTTCACCAGTGCCAATAAAAAACGCATTGGCAAAATAGAGCAGGCGAGTGGTGGAACCCTATTCCTTGATGAAATCGAAAGTATGCCTATCGCGGTGCAAATCAAATTGCTGCGAGTGGTTCAGGAGCGAATCATTGAGCGTGTTGGCGGCAATGAACTGATCCCTGTTGATATTGTTGTGGTTGCGGCAAGCAAAGCCGATCTCGCTAGCCTGAGTGAGTCGGGTGAGTTTAGAGCCGATCTTTTCTATCGCTTGAATATCGCTAGTCTGAATCTGCCAGCCCTGCGCCATCGTAAAGAGGACATTCAACTGCTGTTTCGACACTTTGTTGTTCAGGCTAGTCACAAATACAAGACGCGTCCATCGACAATTTATCCTGAGCAGATCCAGCAGTTGTGTCGACATGAGTGGCCGGGAAACGTACGCGAGCTGCGCAATGTCGCGGACCGTTTCGTACTCGGTATTGTGGGTGATGGTTTCGATTTGCAATCACCAAGCTGTGAATCGACCGGTGGTGAGTTTGCCTTTGAAAAGCAGATGGAGCAGTACGAACGCAATGTGTTGACAGAAGCTTTGATAGAGAGCGCTGGTAACATCAACGATGTGTCTAACAAGCTTAACTTACCCCGTAAAACCTTGTATCGAAAGATGAAAAAGCATCAGCTTGATAAAGAGAGTTTCAAAATATAGTTCGTTCCAAACATAGTTCGTTCCAAATATAGTCAGTGTGAAATGGGATAAAACTGATAAGACAGTAATGACCCATTTAATGAATCTATAAATTAATATCTACTTCAAGTGTTTGTAATACAAGGATTTTAACATTTGGCACAATGTCTGCACTAAACCATTGCGGCTTAAAGCCGCAAGCAGGCTATCAGTCTCCGAATTGCATCCGTATCATTTATTGATGAGCGGGAGCGTTAAAGGTGGAGACTGAATGGCCAAATTAAGGAAAGTAAAAAATAATTGCTTGTTGCAAGGAGATACAAACATGAAGCAAATTCTGAAAGGTTCAATTGCTTTAATACTCGGCGTGAGTTCGATGACAGCATGGGCAGCACAAGAGTCTGCCAACCTTGGGCCTCGTCCCCTCTTTTTAATCAACAATATGGACGAAGGACCGCTGAAAACTAAGCTATTGAGTTGTAGTGAAGGGCCTTTCCAGCGCAGTGACTTCTCTATTGGTCACCGTGGTGCGCCAATGCAGTTCCCAGAACATACTAAAGAGTCTTATCTCGCTGCGATTCAAATGGGTGCTGGCATCTTGGAATGTGATGTGACCTTTACCAAAGACAAAGAGCTTGTCTGCCGCCACTCACAAAACGATTTGCACACCACGACGGACGTGTTGGCTCACCCAGAGCTTGCGAAGAAATGTACGGTCCCATTTAAACCAGCTAACCCTGCCACGGGTGAAGACGCTCAGGTGGAGTGTCGCACAACGGACTTTACCTTGGCGGAGTTTAAGACTCTTAAAGGGAAAATGGACGGTGCGAACCCTAAAGCAACCACGGTTGAAGAGTACATGAATGGCACGCCTGGTTGGAGAACTGATCTTTATAGTCAAAGTGGTACCTTGATGACTCATGCTGAGAGTGCTGCGCTGTTCAAGCAACATGGCGTGAAGGTGACACCAGAGCTGAAATCCGCAGCGGTAGAGATGCCATTCAATGGCTTTAGCCAAGAGATGTACGCTCAAAAGTTGGTGGATGAAGTCAAGGCTGCTGGTTTTGATGCGTCTGAAGCCTACCTACAATCATTCAACTTGGATGACGTTAAATACTGGATCAAAGAAAACCCTAAGTTTGGTGAACAAGCGGTGTATCTAGACGATCGAGTGTATGAGCAAGCGGACTTTGTCGCTTCGATTGAGAACATGAAAGAGCTACAAAAAGCGGGTGTAAACATCATCGCACCGCCGTTGTTTGCTCTAGTTGAGCTTGATAAAGACAACCAAATCGTTGCGTCTGACTACGCTAAACTGGCGAAGCAAGCTGACTTAGACATCATTGCTTGGACACTTGAGCGTTCAGGTCCACTGACACAAGGCGGTGGTTGGTATTACCAAAGCGTTAAGCAAGGCATCAACAACGATGGCGATATGATGAAGATGCTAGACGTACTAGCGCAAGACGTTGAAGTGTTAGGTGTATTCAGTGACTGGCCTGCGACAACGACGTACTACGCTAACTGCATGGCACCAAAAGCCTAAGTGAACTGGTGAGATGGGCGGTATGAAGTGAGCTGCCTGTCTCTATGATTGGACAATTTCAATCTGTTTATTAAGAGCCTTCGGGCTCTTTTTTTGGCTTGATAACTGTGGGACAAAAGTGACCCAAATTCATATTAATAGCTTGGACACAAATGACTCAAATCTAATCACTTAAAATGAGGTTTGTTTTAAGTTGTTGAAAATAAATAAAATAATAATTGGCACAAAGGGTGCAATAAGAGGTTCGACCCTCAACAAAAAGTAAAAGTAAGGTTTGAATATGAAAATCAGTGTTAAAGGACTGTTAATCGCTAGCTCCCTACTACTTCCTTCAATGGCTATGGCAAACGACTGCTCTAACCGTGGTGTGCTAGACGATCGATACTGTGATGAAAACCAAGATTTAGTGGCTGACTCGCCTAAAAATCCAGATGAGTGGAACGACCCGAGTACGCTCGTGTTTACCTACACTCCCGTAGAAGACCCAGCTTTGTATAAAGATGCATTTGCTGATTTCCAAGCGCACCTAAGTAAGATCACAGGCAAGCGCGTAATTTACTACACAGTGCACTCAAACTCTGCACAAGTGGAAGCTATGCGCTCTGGTCGTCTTCACGTTGCGGGTTTCTCAACAGGTCCTACGGGCTACGCGGTTAACCTAGCGGGTTATGTACCAATCGCAGTGAAGGGCGATGAGTCAGGCTTCCAAGGTTACAACCTAATCACTATCGTGCGTAAAGATAGTGGCATCAAGACGATGGCTGATCTGAAAGGCAAAAAGGTTGCGCATACTTCTGCGTCATCAAACTCTGGCAACCTTGCACCACGTGCACTTTTCCCTGCAAAAGGCTTAGTACCAGACCAAGACTACAAGGTGCTTTACTCGGGCAAGCATGACCAATCTATTTTGGGTGTATACAACGGAGACTACGATGCAGCACCTGTCGCATCGGATGTTTACGACCGCATGGTTGCAGCAGGGCGTGTGGATGCGTCTGAGCTTAAAATTATCTACCGCAGCCCACGTTTCCCAACATCAGCATTTGGCTACGCTTACAACCTGAAACCAGAGCTTGTTGACAAGATTAACGAAGCTTTCTTTAGCTATCGTTTTACACCGGAAATGAGCGCAGCATTCAAAGGCGCTGATCGTTTCTCTCCTATCTCTTACAAAGAAGAATGGGGCGTGATTCGTGACATTGCTCATGCAACCGGTACTGCTTACACCAAAGCGGGTCTGAAAAAGCTTGCGGAAAAAGATGCGGCGAAACGCGCGAAGAAAAAAGCAGCTGAGCTCGCGAAACAAGCAAACAGTCAGTAACTCTCTCTAATACCCTTTTCACTTATTCGCTGAATAAGTTGTTTTAAGTCGATGCCCTCACGGGTAGGGCATCGCTCATTTTAAATTTGCACAAGGAAACGCAGTATGGCCGTAGCTAGCTATGACGGAATTAAGATCAACGACCTGTATCACGAATACGTAGCAGGAAAGCCGATCCTTAAAGGAATTAACATCGATATCGATGAACCTGGGATCATCGCCATCATTGGCCCATCAGGTACGGGTAAAAGTACACTGCTTCGTTGCATCAACCGTCTAAATGATCCAAGTAAAGGTGAGATTATCTTTGATGGTTCTGACCTGACAAAACTGCAGGGACAAGCGTTGCGTAAACAGCGTCGTCACATCGGTATGGTTTTTCAAGAGTACAACCTAGTAGAGCGATTGACTGTTATTGAGAACGTATTGAGTGGCCGCTTAGGTTATATGACGGCTTGGAATGCGTGGCGTCGTAACTACTCTTCACAGGATCTTGCAAAAGCCTTCGAACTACTAGAATTTGTTGGCCTTCAAGATTTCGCTAATCAGCGTGCAGACAGCTTATCTGGTGGTCAAAGACAGCGTGTGGGTATCGCTCGTGCTGTTATGCAAGACCCATACATCTTATTGGCTGATGAACCAACGTCATCTCTTGACCCTAAAACAGCGGTAGAAATCATGGAATTGATGGAAACCTTCGCACAGCAGAAAAATATCCCTGTACTGGTTAACATTCACGATGTGAGCCTAGCGAAGCGTTATGCGAAACGCATCATCGGTATGTGTAATGGCAAGGTGCATTACGATGGCAGCCCTGAAGGTATCTCAGAAGATGACCTTAAGATCATCTACGGAGGTGAGTCATGGCTGGACTAACCACAAACTCATCGACTTCGCAGAATCAATATCAGAACCCTTTTAAGGCATCGTGGACAAACCGTGCGATTGTCGTGGCGATCGTCGCTTATCTTTTCTATAGCTTTTCGACCTTGGGTTTGACCTTTGACCGACTAATTATCGGTTTTGGCGAGAGTGAGCGTTTACTATCGCGCATGTTTCCGCCCGATTTTTCACGCACTAACTTACTGTTAAGTGGGTTGGCAGAGAGCTTGCAGATAGCGATTATTTCGAGCTTCTTCGGCATCGTTATTTCTCTATTCTTGGGCTTGTTAGCTGCGAGAAACATGATGCCATCGATTGTATCAACGCCAATTCGCGGCTTTATCGCGCTATGTCGCTCTTTTCACCCAGTCATCATTGCGATTCTATTCGTAAAAGCGGTGGGTTTCGGTGCTCTCGCAGGGATCTTGACCCTGGTCTTCGCTTCCATTGGCTTCATTGCCAAGTTGTTTGCAGAAGCAATTGAAGAGATCTCTTTCAAACCAGTCGAAGCCATTAAAGCGACTGGGGCAAGCTTTGTGAGTGTGATTCTGTATGCGGTAATGCCGCAAGTGTTCACTCGCTTTATTGGCTTTGCTAGCTACCAGCTCGACTCGAACCTACGTAACTCGACCATGGTTGGTATCGTTGGTGCGGGTGGTCTGGGTGGCACACTGTTCTCGGCATTCCAGCGCTTCGATTACGACTTTGTAGCGGCTATTTTGATCACCATTATCGCTTTGATTCTTGTAGGTGAGTTTCTTTCCAACATCGTTAGGAGAATTTTCTGATGACAACAGCATCTATTGATAGAGAGTGGCAGCGATTTACTCCTAATGAACGCATCGCTCGATTTGCCATTTATCTGAGTTTGGTGAGCGCGATTGTGTGGTCTTGGCAAACAGTGGAAGTGATTCCTGAGTTTTTGTATGACGCGCCTGCGCAGTTTGCGGATATGTTCCAACGCATGCTGCCGATGGATTATGGGTTTTATCCAACCACCATTCATGACGCGATGATCGAGACGCTGCACATCGCAACGCTCGGCACGCTGTTTACTCTTATTTTTGCGATACCTTTAGCGCTGTTGAATGCGCCAAATATTACGCCAAACAAAAGCTTGAATTGGATTGCTCAGTTCTTTCTAGTGTCTTCACGCTCAGTGAACTCACTGGTTTGGGCTCTGCTATTCATCGCCCTGTTTGGCCCCGGTGTTCTTGCAGGCATTATGGCAATTGCCGTCCGCAGTGTAGGCTTTGTAGGGAAGCTGTTAGCGGAAGCCATTGCCGAAGTGAACATGGGGCCAATTGAAGCCTTACGTGCAACTGGCGCGTCTTGGATGAGTGTTTTACTAAAAGGTTATTGGCCACAAGTCATGCCCGCTTTCTACTCGATTGTTCTGTTCCGTTGGGATATTAACGTTCGTGAATCTGCCGTACTTGGCTTAGTTGGTGCCGGTGGTATTGGTGTGGTACTGAATGATGCTCAAAACTTATTTGAGTGGCAGAAGGTATCAATGGTACTGGTGAGCATTTTTGCGGTCGTGATCATCGCGGAAGCAGTGGTGATTCATATTCGTAACAAACTGATTTAATCACATATTCCCCCAAGTAAAACTGTGTGATGATTGAGAGCTTTGTCTAGTTTTTTTTGAAGCTCAAACGACCCTAGGAGTCTCGGTCTTCCTAGGGGCGTTTTTTTAGATTCATTCTCAGCGCATCAGTTCAGCACAGATGGATTTAATCGAGCGCGATAAGCTTTCCTATAAGTGGTTATCTTGGTTGTATGGACTAGAATACGCAGTGCTTAGCAAAGTCTCCGGCTTCGTTTGCGGTCCAGTCGCCTTTTGGTTTCTCTTTCATATCGGTACACCAAGCTTCACTGCCGACCTCTGTACAGGCCATCAGTTGGCTTGCTAAGAAAAGTACAAGTGCGATTTTTTTCATCATAAACATCCTTTATTGCATTGCTCCATAACGATAGTGGATTCCATACTACTTGCAATTCATGACTCACCCAATACTTTGTATGATTTAATACCAATCACAGTAAATAGGTGATCAAAAATAGCGCAGGAAAAAGGCTTGAGAACAAGGCAGCATTTTTCGATAAGTAGTTATTCTACAATCAAAAATTCTAACGCAGTTATCGAGCATTTTAACAAGCTAGGGTGAGCAATTATTTACTACGATTGGTATAAAGATATAGGGTTGCTTTCGTTCCCGATCAAAAAAGCCAGCGCGTTGGCTGGCTCGTAGTATTCTGTTTTTCTTACCAATCCACCTTATAAGATAGAAGGGTACGAGTTAAACTAGCTTCATCTCTTGAATGATGTCAGATGCGATTTCTGGCTTAGTACTGGTCGGTTTAGCGTGAAGGTCAGCTTTCAGTTGCCCTTTTCGGTTACTCAGACCGGCTTCTAGTTTCTTGATTGCTGCGGCTACAGCAGGATACATAATATCGTCTGTCGCTTTGGCTGTTACACGTACACCTTCGTAATTTGTGAATACCTCAACTTGATGTTGGTTGTGCTCTTTTGTGATGATGATGTCGCAGCTGATCAGTGATGGAAAGTGGTTAGCAATCTTATCGAACTTGCCTTCGATGTCTTTGCGTGAGTCGTCGTTAATTGATACGTGATGTGTTTGAACATTTACTTTCATAAATCATACCTTTCCAATGACTGTGTCGTTTAAACGTAGCAAACATCCGTTAGATTAACCAACAGCGGAAATACACATGTGTGATTGAGTTCAGTGTTATCAAATAATCTGCTGTTTGGCTCTTGAAACTCACCAAAACAGTGCGCATATTATGTCTCGTGATTTTGATAGATGTTTAATTTCGCACCATGTATGACGAATTACTCTATGCTGCCTCTGATTCGCAGTAAATTGTTCCCTTCAGACAACCCTCTCCAACATTAGCCACTTTTTGTACAAATGCGTACTGAGATCTTGCTTTGGGATCGGAAACTGCTAATCAACCTCGCATCTGTTGATGTGCCCTTTAGTTTAGCGCTTTACTCTAATGGTTTTGATTTGACAAATAAAAGGCAGCGTCATGGCTGCCATTTTTGCTTATTTAAGTTCCGTTTACAGCATTAAATCAGTCAAATAGGTATGAGGAAGGAACCACAATCACGCCCTCTTTTGATATATGAAACCGCTCAGCATCGGCTTTGCTATCGACACCAATCACGGTTCCGGCGGGCACCTTGACATGCTTGTCTATGATGCAGTTTTGGATGTGACAGTTTTTTCCAATCTTCACATTTTCAAACAGGATGCTATCGATAACAATGGCGGCATTCTCGACTTTTACCTTTGGGAAGAAAATAGAGTTTTGAGCTGACCCGCCCTCTATCACCACACCATTCGCAATCATTGAGTTAATAAAGATACCTTGATTACCCTCGACGGAAGCAATGGTTCGAGCTGGGGGAAGTTGCTGATCATAGGTTCGAATCGCCCAATCAGGTTGATAAAGGTCGATAGGGGAGACGGGTTTAAGTAGATCCATGTTGGATTGATAGTAGGAGTCAATGGTACCGACATCTCTCCAGTAAGCGTCTTGTGTGACTCGACCCTCTTCGCTGCCAAATTTATACGCATAAACACTTTGGTTGTTCACCAATTTCGGGATGATGTCCTTACCAAAGTCATGGCTAGAGTTTGGATCTTCAGCGTCATCTAATAGAGCGCGCGTGAGTACTTCTTTATCAAAGATGTAGATCCCCATTGACGCCATGCTTCTCGTCGGCCTACCCGGTACACAGGCTGGATACCTTGGTTTTTCGGTAAAGTTCTGGATCTGATGAGATTCGTCAATCTCCATCACCCCAAACTCTTTCGCTTCGTCAATCGACACTTCCATACACGCTACCGTGAGATCGGCCTCGGTCTGCTTGTGCTGTTTTAACATCGGTGCATAGTCCATGCGGTAAATGTGATCACCAGATAGCACCACAACGTGTTTTGCTTCACTGCGGGAAAGTAGATACAAGTTCTGATAGATGGCATCTGCCGTACCACTGTACCAACTGTCTCCAGTGCGCATTTGAGGAGGAACATTGGTGATGAACTCGCCAAGCTCTGGGTTGAGTACCGACCATCCATCACGTAGGTGTTTTTGTAGAGAGTGCGATTTGTACTGCGTCAACACCAGTATTTGTCGCAAACCAGAATGTAAACAGTTTGCTAACGTGAAGTCGATAATTCGATATTTGCCGCCGAACGGGACAGCGGGCTTTGCGCGATTATCTGTTAGTGGGGAAAGCCTAGAACCTACGCCGCCTGCGAGGACGATAGTTAGAGTGTCTTGCATGTCAGAACCTCAATGTATTTATGATTATGCCAAAACCGTTGCAAGCATTGAGCCATACTTAAGTCTTTGAATTATAGTGATGAATATGACTTTCTAAGGCTGAGTGCACCAATACGAAACAGGTGATGGTGATAAGGCATATTTTTGCACCATTATTGTGCATTGCCTTATCTGGCAGGTTTGATTAACAAAATGATGCACGGAAAAGTTGCATTACAAAAGTGTCAATAAATTGAGTGAATAGAGTGATCGGGGTTAAATAAATTTATATAAATAATCACAACTTTTCACAAATTGATTTCCATCAATAACGTAGGGTTATTGTGTGATACCTTGCACGCAAAATAAGAAATGATTACTTACTCATCAATTAGTAAGCCCTACAAAAGGAAATAATAATGAAAAAAACAGTATGTGGTATTGCAGTACTTTCAGCCCTTATGTCTGCTAACGTTCTTGCTCACAGCGAAGGCGATTTCATCGTTCGTGTTGGAGCGGCAACGGTATCTCCAAACGAGAGCAGTGGTGCTGTAGCTGGCAGCTCAAACATCGAGTTTGGTGTTGATTCGGATACTCAGCTTGGTCTAACGCTTGGTTACATGTTTACTGATAACATCAGCTTTGAAGTTCTAGCAGCTACACCGTTCTCCCACAATATTTCTGCGACTGGTCTTGGTGAAATTGCAGATACTAAGCACCTTCCACCAACATTCATGGTTCAATACTACTTCGGTACTGCAGAGAGCGATTTCCGCCCTTACGTGGGTGCGGGTATCAACTACACAGTATTCTTCGATGAAGGTTCTAAAATTGCTGGCCTAAGCGATGTATCTCTAGATGACTCTTGGGGTCTTGCCGCGAACGTTGGTATGGACTACATGATCAACGATGACTGGTTCCTAAACGCTTCTGTATGGTACGCAGATATTGATACGACTGCGAAATACAACCTAGGTGGTACAAATTACTCTACGGACGTAGACATCGACCCGTGGGTATTCATGATCGGTGGTGGTTACAATTTCTAATTTGACGCTCTTTTAAATCGTTCTAATTAGTCCATCGCTTTAACTTTAAGCGCTCAAGCACCAGCCAGCTTGGGCGTTTTTTTGTTTGGGCGCGACTAAATATCTAGTTCACAGAGCTATCTATTTAACCTCTCTATCGGCGCTCCATCATGCAAGTTGTTACTAGTTGCCACTCTAATTTATGGAAAGTACATGGAAAGGCGCCTGTCAAACTCGTCGAATTTAATATCTTTTCTTTTATTTGATAAGTGATCAATTTAACACTTGCTTCACATTTGCACTGTATTTTATTGCACAAAATTTGGTCGCAGAGTAATGTTTTAAACGGTTCAATAAACGAAAAGTTAATAAAACCTGTAGCTAGGTTTAGATCTAATTACGGTTTAATAATCAAGGAGATGATTGTGCTTAAACGTAATTTATTAGTGGCTTTATTCGCGATTCTGCCTGCAATGGCAAGTGCCGAAAACTACTCAATTGGTACCGGTGGTCAAAGTGGTATCTACTATCCATTCGGTGGTGCGCTGGCTAAGGTTTGGTCTGAAAACGTGCCAGATGTGAATGCTAAAGCGGAAGTCACCGCAGCTTCAGTCGAGAACACCATTAAGGTAGTGCGTGGCGATATGATCGCAGGTATCGCTATGGGTAACGTTGTTCTAGACGCATACAACGGTGAGGGTAAATTCCCGAAAAAAATGCCAGTGAAAACGCTGTTTGCTCTATACCCAAACTTAGTGCATACCATCACTCTTAAAGATTCGGGTATTGACTCTCTATCACAACTAAAAGGTAAGCGTGTTTCTCTTGGTGCGCCTGCAAGTGGTACGGCGGTAACGTCGGCGGCACTACTTGAATCAATGGGCATTGACGTTAAAAAAGACATCGATGCGGTTTACCTAAACTACTCAGAAACGACCAACGCACTGGCAAATGGTCAAATTGATGTTGGTTTTATTGTTGGTGGTCAAGGCGTAGGTGCGGTGACTCAGATTGCTCTTACTCATGATATTAAAGTGCTATCTATCTCTGAGGAAGAGAGTGCAAACTTCATGAAGCAGTACCCTGCTTACAGTGCATATGACATCCCAGCGGGTGTTTACAATAAGGTTGACCCTGTATCAACGCTTAGCGTGTGGAATGTGTTGGTGGTTAACGCGAACATGAGCGATGACATGGCGTACAACCTAACTAAGGCTGCATTTGAGAACATTGGCGACATTCGTAAAGTGGTAAAAATGGCAGAAATGACAACACCAGAGAATGCATCTCGACTACAAGGTGTACCACTACACGCTGGTGCTCAAAAGTATCTAGATTCTGTTAGCAAGTAACCGATCTACCTCAGGGTAAGTGATCTCTCACTTACCCTTTTTTATCAATTCGTTCTTATCCAGCAGGCATTAATATGGATATTACCCCTGATAATCAACACCCTTCTTCACAACCGCTTCCGTATGAAAAATTGGTCAATGCTACGGGCTACCTGACACTGGTTGTTGCGGTGGCATTGTCTGTTTTTCAAATTTGGCAGGGTGTTAGCTCAACCATTTCCGCGACCTATTTCAGACCTATCCACTTATGTTGGGTGTTGGTATTGATCTTTCTTCACTATCCATTGATCGCCAATCGGGAGAACAAATTCTTTGTGGTCGGTAAGCTGATCGATGTGATCTTGTGTGGTGTGGTGGTCTTTGCAGGATACCGCTTGTGGATTTTCGATTACAACGACATCAACCATCTATTCTATGGCCTTCAGTTTGCCGACATGTTTGCAGGTTGTACTTTGCTAGCATTGCTACTGGAAGGGTGTCGACGCACCGTAGGTTGGGTGATGGTGTTCATTGCGGCTCTGTTTCTTGCATACAGTGCATTGGGCGATATGTTGCCAAGTGGTTTTGCAATTAAGGCATACAGCTTACAAGAGCTGATCCAGTTCCAGATTTATTCTGCGAATGGCGTATTTGGCTCGGCCCTCGGTATTGCAGCGACAACGGTATTCATCTTCGTGTTGTTTGGTGCTTTTCTTGAAGTCACGGGCGCGGGTAAGTTCTTTATCGATCTCGCATTCTCGATTGCAGGTAAATACCGTGGCGGCCCAGCTAAAGCAGCAGTATTGGCTTCGGCAGGTTTAGGTTCTATTTCAGGATCTGCAATTGCAAATACAGTAACGACTGGCTCTATCACCATTCCGATGATGAAGAAGCTTGGCTATAAACCAGAGCAAGCTGCGGGTATTGAAGCTGCTGCCTCAACGGGTGGGCAGATCATGCCACCGATCATGGGGGCGGGTGCGTTCGTGATGGCGCAGTTTACCGGTGTGCCTTATAGCGAAATCATGATCGCCTCGATTGCACCGGCGATTCTCTACTTCTTCTGTACTCTGCTCTACGTTCACCTAATGGCCTGCAAACTGAATCTGCAAGCGGTGAGCAAAACCGAAGCGGTAATTGCAGTAATGAAAGATGGTGCGCATCACCTGATTCCGCTTATTCTTATTACAGCGCTGCTTATGATGGCGTATTCACCGCTTTTGGTGGGTGTTGCGGGTTGTAGTGCGATTCTAATGACGGCGGCACTTCGTAAGCACAGCCGTATCGGTTTAAAGAAGTTCATTGAAGGTATGAAGAATGGTGCGTTAATGGCGTTACCAATTTCTGCTGCTTGTGGTGCTGCTGGCATAATCGTTGGTGTGGTAGGTCAAACCGGCATTGGACTTCAGTTCACTCAGTTTGTGATGGACTTTTCTGGTGGCTACATGCTTATCGCACTGGGCTTAATCAGTTTGGTGGCCTTGGTGCTCGGAATGGGTCTACCAGTTACGGCGGCATACATCGTACTTGCAGTTATGGCGGTACCAATGCTGACAGACTTTGGTTTGCCTCTGTTAACGGCTCACCTCATCGTATTCTGGTTGTCACAGACTTCTAACGTAACACCACCGATCGCACTTGCTGCCTTTGCTGGTGCAGGTGTTGCAAACGCGAATCCAATGAAGTCATCGGTAGAGGCATTTAAGCTTGCTGGTGGCTTGTTCATCATCCCAATCATGATGGCATACACTAGTATCGTAAATCCGAACGATGGCATGCCAGCGTTGCTATTCTCTATCGTTCAAACGCTGACGATCATTGTGGCCATCGCTATTGCGATTGAGGGTTATCTGATTCGCTCACTGAACATGGTAGAACGTTTGGTGGCATTGCTCGCTATCCCGTTGTTACTCCTCAACCCATTCGGCCTAGGTCCTTTGGGTATCGTCATTATCATCGGACTAATAGTGATTCAATGGCGTAGCCGTGAGGTCGCTCAACAAGCCTAATCTGTCTTAAAGTTATATAAATACGAGAAAGGGATCTGAATGTTCAGATCCCTTTTTTATCCTCCATCCAATTATGACGTGATGTTTATTATCTCGTGAAGCTTATGGCTCTTGCTTAGTTGGTGCTAGAGCGATTTCACGGATACATACGTTTTGTGGTTGCTGGTAAGCGAATGATACTGCGCGAGCAATGTCGTCAGCTGCTAGTACGCCACCCATTTGCTCTTTCCACTCACCGTAACCATCTTTGATCTCTTGAGATGTTGTGTGAGAAAGAAGTTCAGTTTCCACCGCGCCTGGTGCAATTGTTGTTACACGAACGTTTGCTGCAGCCACTTCTTCACGTACGTTTTCAGAGATAGCGTGTACAGCGAACTTAGTACCACAGTAAGCTGCGTGGTTCGGGAATGTTTTCTTACCCGCAATTGAGCTGATGTTGATGATTGTGCCGCTGTTACGCTCTTTCATTGGTGCAAGAACAGCTTGCATGCCGTTTAGAAGGCCAAGCACGTTCACATCGAACATACGTTTCCACTCAGATGCGTCTTGAGTATCGATTTGGCCCAGAAGCATTGCGCCAGCGTTGTTGATTAGTGCGTCAACAGGGCCGAACTTCTCTTCACCTTGTGCAATCGCAGCTTCGAATGATGCTTGGTCAGTTACGTCTACTTTTACTGCTAGAGAGTTTGGTAGGTTTAGCGCTTCAAGACGGTCAATACGACGAGCCAAAAGCAGCAGAGGGTGACCTTCATCGCTTAGACGACGAGCGATTGCTTCACCAATACCTGAACTAGCACCTGTGATTACGATTAGTTTTTTCATGTTTATTTCCTCTGTACCTTTATGTCGTCGTGTGACGACGTATTGTCTAAGTGCATTTGAAACAAGGCGTTATTAACGTGTTTCGCTGCGATGGAGGTATATTAAGGAAAACTGCATTGTTGATATATAGCGCTTTACTTGAAACACTGTTGTCATACTGCAACAATAAAAACATCTTGTTCTGACTTAATCACGACTATGCTCAATCAAATTAACCTGTCTGATATTCGTTCATTTGTTCTCATTGCGCGCTTAGGCAATTTCACTAAAGCGGCAGAAGAGTTAGGTGTCTCTCGTTCCCATGTCTCTCGTCAAGTAAGCAGCCTAGAAAAGCAGATGGGCGTAACCTTATTTATTCGTACTACGCGAACGCTGCGCCTAACTCATGCTGGTGAAGAGCTTTACCAACGCTGCGAGCAAGCCTTAGACAATATAGACCAAGCCTTGATTGCTGCAGTTGATGATGTTGAGGAAGTGCGTGGTGATATCAAAGTGAACTGCGTTGGTGGGTATCTTGGTGAGGTGGTCATTGCTGACCTTGTGAATGAGTTCATGCAGCTTTATCCAGATATCAGTATCAGTTTAGATTTCAGTAGCCACCGTGTGGATCTGATTGAAGACGCTTTTGACATCGCCTTTCGCATGGGGAGCTTGGAAGATGCAGGCTTTATCGCCCGTAAGTTACTCGATATCGAAATGGGTACACTTGCCAGCCCTGGGTATTTTGAGCGCAAAGGTAAACCGGTTCACCCAAAAGAGCTCACGCAGCATGACTGTTTAACGGGTTCGGTTCGTAGATGGAGTTTTCAAGCTTTGGAAGACAGTAAGAAAACCGTTGATGTTCATGTGAATGGGCGTTTGCAGTGCAAGAATGGCCGAGTATTAGTTCAAGGGGCGATGGCGGGCAACGGTATTATTCGTGTTCCTACAATTTACTGTTTGGAAGAACTGAACAACCAGCAGCTAGTTCAAGTGTTTGATGAGTGGGTTGTACCGAGCGTGGACTTTTCTGCAATCTATCATCGTGATCGCTATCAGCCGAGCCGAATCCGCACCTTTATAGACTTTGTTAAGAATCGTTTTGAAGAGATGTCGGTGAGTTAGGGCACACTCCCTCTTTTTGTGAGTTCTAATGGATATGTAGAATACACCAGTAGTGTTGAGATTAGAGCTACATTTTATCTATTTCATTCTTGCTGTCTGACAGTGCCGACTGGGTAACTGGCGCGATTTGGGATGTCGATGGCGGTGTGATTGCAGGGCGTAACTAATAGGCCTAATTTTTAGAGGTGTCGGTATACCGAACATAATCGGAAATGGTCACCTCTTCAGTTATTCGCGTACAATGAAAGCAGTTAAACAAATCGCGACAAAACAATAATAACGATAGCAAGAGTAAGGTCACCATCATGTTAAACATGGATTTTTCGAAAAGGTTAGTGATTGAAACTAACCCTATGGAATGGGTAGCAAGCCCTGCCAAAGGCGTGTGGCGAAAGCCATTAGAGCGCGAAGCTAAAGAGTCGGGCCACACGACCAGCGTGGTTAAGTACGATCCTGAATCCTCTTTTTCTGAACACCCTCATCCTAAGGGTGAAGAGATCTTTGTGTTAGAAGGCGTATTCTCTGATGAAACGGGAGACTTCCCCGCAGGCACCTATATTCGTAATCCTCCAGGCAGCGCTCACTCCCCATCAAGTAAGAATGGCTGTACGATTTTGGTTAAATTGAATCAGTTCGATGATAGAGATTTGGCTCAGGTGAGAATCGATACCAACCAAACCGAGTGGTTCCCAGGTATTGGTGGCCTGCAAGTAGTGCCTCTACATGAATTTGAGCATGAGCACGTCGCTTTGGTTAAGTGGCCTGTTGGTGAACGCTTTCAGCCGCACCGTCATTTTGGCGGTGAAGAGATCTTCGTGTTATCTGGGACTTTTCAAGATGAGCATGGCGTGTATCCTAAACACACTTGGATGCGCAGCCCACACATGAGTGAGCACTTTCCATTTGTAGAAGAAGAGACAGTGATTTTGGTGAAAACAGGCCACCTTCCTCTGTAAGTATTTTTCTATAAAGACTCTTTGCTAGGGCAGATACAAAGAACCCCGCTTGATACTTTTAAATGAGTAACAAGCGGGAGTTCGGCAAGGGTTAGGCTTGGAGTATTTAGAACCAATTAGCTTTAGTAAGCGACACCGATTCTTTTATTGATGTGTTCGCCGCTTTCAAGAACATCAAGCATTGCAATAGCGTAATCTGATACTGAAATTTTGCTGTTGCCTTCTGCATCCGTTAACAGTTGATCACCACCAATACGATATTGAGACGTTGTTTCACCTGGGAAAATCTCCGCTGCTGGACTCACAAAAGTCCACTGTACGTCGCTGTTTGATTCTTTGAAAACTTTGAGAGCTTCACCTTGAGCGAGCGCTTCCGCTTTGTATTCTTCTGGGAAGTCTGGAACCGTAACTAAAGCAACGTTAGGTGCAACTTCCAGTGAGCCAGCACCTCCGACCCACATTAAACGACGACCGCTCGGCAACTCTGATAGTAGCTTTTCTGCACTCTGTTTTACCAACTCATGGTTGCCAAGTGCACGTCCGCCAATTGAAGCAATCACCACATCGACATCCGACGTCACATCGTTGATCTTCGCTTGTGGATCTTGCAGATCGAAATTACGCGCCTCGATACCTTGCTGTTCCACTTTGCTTGTATCTCTCACAATCGCAACAACTTCGTGACCACGTGATGTGGCTTCTTGAGTTATGTGGCTACCAATCCAACCTGTTGCGCCTAATACTGCAACTTTCATAATGATTCTCCGTTAATTAATTCTGTGTTTCGACAACCATTGCAGTCTAATAGCTTGCTTAGGTGTGATAAATATCGCCAATTGATGTAGATTGTATCTATATAAGTTACTAATTAGCTCAGGTTCAGTGAAATGAGGCACGAGGGAGTACACATTGGATAGATTAAATGCGATGCGCAGTTTTGTAGAAGTTGCAAACTGTTCGAGTTTTACTCAAGCCGCTGACCACTTGGGTATGAGTCGACTTCAGGTTTCGAGGCATGTTCAAGAGATTGAAAACTGGTTGAAACAAAGACTATTACACCGAACGACTCGCAAAGTCAGTTTAACCACAGCGGGTGAGGCAGCGTTGATTCGATGTGAGCGTATCTTGCATGAAGCTGCTGAGTTGGAAGTCAGTGCGCTTAATATGACAGATCAATTGTCGGGCGTTATTCGGATATCGGCTCCGATTGCATTGACACAACATCTACTGCTGGATGTGGTCGAAGCCTTCACAGAACTTCACCCACAGGTGACCATTGAGCTGTTCGCTTCAGATCGTTTTACGCAGTTGGTGGATGAACGAATTGATATCGCTCTGCGTTTTACTGAGTCTCCTGATGAGAACCTCATCGCACGTAAACTGATGAAGATTGATTCGGTAATATGCGCAGCACCTAGCTATTTAGAGCAGAATACTCCTATTAAACACATTTCAGATCTTAGAGAACACAACTGTTTTCGACATCTAGGTGTGTCGCAGTGGCAGTTTGTGAAAGACAACCAGCAGCATTCGGTCGATGTGTCAGGGACGATTACAGCCAATGATGTAGGAGTGTTGGTTCAAGCCACTTGTCGAGGAAAGGGCATTATGAGATTGCCTTGTGACATCGCTAATCCGATTATTGAACGGGGTGATTTAGTCCCGATCCTTACTGATTATGTTATACCGACGAACACTTTATGGGCGGTGTATCTTTCGCGAAGCTACCAACTGCCAGTTGTGCGTCAGTTCATTGATTTTTTGGCCGACACTTGGTCGCAGGACATTGTTCGACCGAGTTAGTTTGCCGCCATGCTCGTTAGTTGCTCTGCGTATTTATTATTCGCCAAAAACAAAAATCCGATACCAAAAGTGATATCGGATACGAACTCAATGTGGGGAGTTCTATAGGACGACGACTTTGAATGTGCTGCCTTTACACGGAACCGTGTACACCTTGATGGTCGTCTGCCAGCCTCAATGAAATCTCTGGAAGAGGTAGATAAAGCGTCTCAGTCATTCGAGACAATATCTGGTCATACACTTGCGCGATAATGGTGGATATGTCGCTGGTTAACTCATACATAGCTGTGGCTGTGATCACGCGTTGCTCACTATCATGAATGTCGGCAAGTGTTTGCAAAGCACGTGCTCCCGTTGGAGAGCCTAAGCTCAAAGGACAGATCAGCGCCAAGCGGTTTAAGTGTCTATGAATTTGATCGGCGTAGAACTTAGCGCGTAGAAACTCATCTTGCTTGTCCATATCAGGAATACACATTCTTAGCTTAGTGAGTGTCTCCATGGCATCCAAAACCTGTAGCCACTCCATGTGGTAATCATCAACTAGTTCTGCCTGCTCTGATTCCGTCAACCAAGTGATCATCAACTCGTCCATTAACAACATATTGTGACGAATGGTTTTGCCATGAATGAATTGGTTTCGTACCAAGCTTCGAGTTTGCCAATCGTTATGCATCGCCTTAATTTTGAGCTGATAAATACGGTACATCGGGCGCCCATCAAATGGACTTTTTTGGATGAGCCTGTTGGATGCGGTCATCATGGATTGATACAGAGTGTTGACTCGTTGTACCGATTCAGTCGAAAGCTTACAGGTCAGCGCATAATGAGTCGCCGCGCGGTGCTTTCTCGAAAGCTGCAACAGCTCTCGAAGCAAGACCAAGGTTTCGAATTTTTGGTCGTTAGACTTTTGGCGTTTCTGTGAATAGTGAAACAGAGCATAAACTGAAGCCAAAACCACGATAGTTGAAATAAGCATAAACATAACGCACCCCTTGCATGTGAATACCTCCTTAGTGGTATGCGCTAAACGTGCCAGAATGAAAAGTTATTAATATTCAGTTGGTTAGGTTTTTATGTGTATGCGAGGCTGTCTAACTTGGTGCAATTTAGCCCTAAAATAGGGAGAGCTTGATGAGATATATTTGGATATCAATGAAATAGGTGGTCGTTATAAACGAAAAAGCCCCACTCACGGAGCAGGGCTTGAATTGATCTTTAAATGTGTTATTTCTTTTATGCCAGTTTTAGGTCGAATTGATTGCGGTAAGCAACCATGTCTTCGATAGTCAATACAGGCATGTTGTGCAGTTTACCAAAAGCAACGATCTCTGGCGTTTTCGCCATTGTGCCGTCTGGGTTAGTCACTTCACATAGTACGCCTGCAGAAGGCAGACCAGCCATTTGCATCAGGTCTACGGTACCCTCAGTGTGACCACGACGAGCCAAAACACCACCTTTACGAGCGCGCAGTGGGAATACGTGACCTGGGCGCGCTAAGTCACTTGGTTTTGCACTTGGGTTAGCGGCAGTTTTGATCGTGGTTACGCGGTCAGCTGCAGAAACGCCAGTTGTTACACCCACTTTCGCTTCGATAGTCACTGTGAAAGCGGTTTGGTTAGCGCTGTTGTTATCAACAACCATTGGCGGTAGGTCAAGTTGGTTTGCTTGTTCATCAGTTAGGCACAAGCAAACTATACCACTACATTCGCGGATCATCAGTGCCATCTGCTCATTAGTTAGGTGTTCTACTGAGTAGATGATGTCGCCTTCGTTTTCACGATCTTCATCGTCTAATAGAAGAACGCCACGACCTTCGCGTAGTGCTTGTAGTGCGTTTTCAACACGCTCGATTGGTTCGCCAAATTCGGCCAAAATTGAAGACTGATTCATGGTTTAACTCCTAAAATATCACCAGAATCAGGGCTTGTATGAGGGATGACAACCAAACGACGGCGCGACCTATCACTAAGACAGCTCGTCGCTCGCATGGCTTTATCCAAAACGAAATACACCAACTCAATAGTATGAGTGGTGTGTTTCCATTCTCTCTCATCCGGACTATAACCGTCGGCTCTGGCATCTCACCAGATCTGCTGACCTCGACGAATCGAGCGCTCGCGGGCTTATCTATAGTTTTGCTAATTACATAGTGTTACTAAGGACATACCGCCGGTGGGGAATTTCGCCCCGCCCTGAGAATAAAAAATAAATTTGATTGGCTTTTGAGGTTGGTTTCAAAAGCACGGGAATGGTAATCCTTTCATGGGCATATGAAAAGGATAGCCCGCAAACTTTACGCAATTAGCAAACAGTTTGCTGATTAATTACCCGTTTTCGCAACATAAGTGTTCCGAGTTTGGGCTAAGTGACGTGCTTTACCTCTCGACAAGTCAACTCGCTAACCCTTGCCATATTGCTGTGACACCACTAATTGAGCAGAGCAAAAGTGCCCCGATTCGAATCTGTTCTTTAGGCAGAGTTTGTGTCGTCATCAACGCAAGTTTATAGCCTAACCAAGCAGCTGGGAGCAGTGGCAAGGTAATCACCAAATGATGCAACGTAAAAAAGCCAATTGGGATCTGAACAACCAGCGAGATAATTGAGCTGAATACGAAGAAGGCAGACAGATTACCGCGCAGTTGATTAGCATCTTGGTGTTGCAGCAATAGCGCCATTGGCGGACCACCAATGCCTGAACTGGTCCCAAAGAAGCCAGAGAAGAATCCTGCAATGCCCATTTTCGCTGGTGTCGGCTCTAATCTGAATGGAAGTAGGCTCACGATGACAGCAAACACAACCAACAAGCCTAGCCATAAAGATAAGACACTGGTTGATACCATCACTAACAGTGCACCGCCTGCGAGTGAACCCGGAATTCGACCCAGCAGTGCCACCTTGAGACCACCAATCGAAATATTGCTGCGGTGCTTCATGGCATTGAAGATAGAGATAAACAAACCGACTAAACAGATTGGGGCAGGGACATAATCTGGTGAAACAAGAAATAGTAACGGAGCCGCGACAATAGCTAAGCCAAAACCAATAGCGGTTTGAACGAAAGAGCCAACAAAAATGAGTGCCATTGCGATAATGACTGTCTGATCGAACAGTTCCATGTGCTATCAATCTGCAAATTGGATAAGAAGATAAATACTATAAATTAAAATAGCCTTGCCTGTCCCATATGTCGGCAAAATTTCTGTTAAAGAGTAGCTTGTCGAGACGGATAGAAAAACGGCCACTCACTAAGAGTAGCCGTTTGCTTTCATTAAGCCTTTGCCATCTTAAGACGCTCAATTGGCTTGTCATTAATTGGTAAATGGATAAGGGCAGCAGCAAAAGCCAGCACGACTGTCGACCACCAAATTGGTTCGTAAGAACCGTAGTAATCGTAGATTCGACCGCCAACCCAAGCCCCTAAGAAGCTACCTACTTGGTGAGTAAAGAAAACCAAGCCATACAGGGTAGATAGGTAACGCGCACCGAAGATCTGACGAACCAAGCCTGATGTCAGTGGCACTGTACCTAACCAACAAAAGCCAATCGCAGCACCAAAAATCGCTGCTGTAGATTCTGTCACTGGTAGCGTTACAAATGCGCCGATAACCACAGTTCGCACCAGATAAAGAGCCGACATCACATGACGCTTGCTGAACTTGTCACCCATTACGCCCCAAAAATATGAGCCAAAGATGTTAAAGATACCGACATACGCAAGAGCCATTGCTGCGCTACTAGCGGGTAGATCTTTGTCCGCCAAGTAACTTGGTAAGTGAGTTGCAATAAACATCACGTGGAAACCACAAACAAAGAAGCCTGCGTGGATAAGCCAGTATCCTTTGTGAGCAAAGGCTTCAGACAATGCTTGTTTCAGTGTCTGTGAATCTTCTGCATTAGCAGTTTGTGTTTTTGCTGCGTTTTTCGACTTAGGAGCTCGTATGAACAGAGCAAACGAAATCATTAAGCAGCATAGTAATGCGAATACTTGCATTGCCGACTGCCAATCAAACTCGTTAAGCATGTACTGCGCGCCGGGAATTACCGCGAACATACCAAATGAACCTGCAGCGGTTGTTAAACCAAAGGCTTTTGCAGCGTGTTCCGCTGGGACGACCTTTGCGACAGCACCAAGCACAATCACATAACTTGTAGCACTCAAACCTAAACCGATCAGCGCGCCGAGAGAGATGTATAGCATGCTCGATTCGGTAGAAATGGAAGTAAGAAGCAGACCTACGCCATAAGCACATGCGCCTGCGATGATAATGCGTCGAGCGCCCCATTTGTCAGCAGCCATACCAACAAACGGCTGAAAAACACCAAACAACAGGTTTTGCAGTGCGATAGCAAAGCTAAAGAACTCACGACCAGTGTTGAAGTGTTCGGAAATAGGCATCATGAAAATGCCGAACGATTGTCTGATCCCTAGACTGATGATTAATGTGCCGATCCCAAGCCATACCAGTAAGGGAAAGCGGAAAATACTCATTCTAATACTCTTAAATTAATGATGATGTGAGTGATGTGCAGACATGTCATGTTCACCCATGTCGTGGTGGTGTTCGTGCCCAGAATGCTCATGCGCAGACTGCTGGTGGCACCCACTACTTACAGCGTGCTGAGCCAAAAGATCGATCAATGGTTGGCTATGATGAACCACCACTAAACTGATGACCAAAAACAGAGTCATTCTGGCGAGCTGGGCAAAAAGAGATTGTGAAAACATAAGGGTTTTACATGCGCTCAATGTTGTAAGAAGGCGCGCATCTTAAAGAGAGTCTGCACATGAGACAAATGACGCTTTGTGATTCAATCTATGCGTTTCATGCATAGATAAGAGAGCGTTAAACTTGCTTAGTGAAATCGAGCCCTTAAACCTGCCAGCTTGTTACATAGAGCAAATGCATAACGCATTGTAATCAATGACTATTTATTGGGTTGTAAACAAAACAGTACGATTTGAGTTACATTGATCACACTCTATAAACTCGACATATTCCTTAAAAATCGTGACCCTAGTGCCGAAATCGCTTCAGGATGAGCGAGAAAATTTTCGGAATTTAAGGGAGAGTCATCCAAATGGACAAAGATCATAACCTCAGAGAGAATCTACTTGCATTAACCCTAGGTAGTGCATTGGTGTCGCTCGGTGTTATCTTTTTCAATCAAGTAGGGTTGCTGACTGGTGGTACTGCAGGGTTAGCTATCTTCATTACCAAGATCACAGAGCTTAGCTTTGGTCAGGTTTTTTTCGCTCTTAACTTACCTTTTTATATTTTATCTGTTACCCGTATGGGCTGGCGCTTCACGATCAATACCTTTATTGCTGTCTCTATCGTTTCGTTCGCGGTTGATCATCTGTATCACGTTATTCAGATTGCAGAGATCAACAAGGTGTACGCAGCAATGCTTGGTGGCGGACTCATCGGTACAGGCATGCTAGTGATATTCAGACACAAGATGAGCTTAGGCGGCTTCAACATCTTGGCTTTATACCTTCAAGAACGTTTTGGTATTCGCGCAGGTAAGGTGCAAATGGGCTTGGACTGTACTATTGTTATCCTGTCATTGTTTATCGTCGACATTTCTCTAATTCTTCTGTCGGTTGTAGGTGCGGTGGTAACCAATCTGATTTTGGCTATGAACCATAAGCCGGGTCGCTACCAACCAGTGGCGCCACAGCCTGCAAACAGTAATTAAACTGAACGCCGTAGACAAGAAAAAGCCAGCGATTGGAGTGAGCTACCCCAATCGCTGGCTTTTTTCGTTTTCTGTGCCTTTCTTTTAGGTGTATCTGCTTGAAGTTAACTACTTTGAGCGGACTCGCACTGCTCATTGACACAACACTCATCTTTTAAGAAGTCGATAACACCATCAAGGCATTCATACTCTGCGACACAGAAAAGTGTGCGTCCCTCACGTCTTTGGCTGATTAGTCCAGCGGATGCAAGGCTAGAGATATGGTGAGAAAGAGTGGAGCCCGGGATACCGAGCTCTTCTTGTAAGCCACCGACAGCGATACCGTGATGACCCGCTTTTACAACGGTTTTGTAGATAGATAGCCGAATAGGGTGGCCTAGCTCTTTCAGTGCTTTCGCTACAGTTTCCAAGTCCATGCTGGCTCCTTAAAATTTAATTCGATACTAATCGAAATGAAACTTCATATCAAACCACTACATGCAGTGTTGACTACGTCATTGCTCTGGAGTCCCAATTCAGCTCAACTAAGGGCTATGTTGTCCTGGGCTGCGCTCTTGATAAATTCAGTGGAATTAAAAACCGCGGATATCCAACTCGTTATTAATCAACACAACACATTGGGAAGCAAACAGCATGTTTGGACCTAGACTGATTTTCTCTGTCCCTAAGCGTTTTAAGCTGTTGTAACTCTTCTTTGGCATTGGGATGTGGTCAGTCAATAAGAAGCAAGGATTTTCCGCAATCTCTGCATCGCGGATAAATTCGCCTTTCTTATCCATCATGTAAAGCTGGTGGTCTTCGGCCAATTCTTTTATTAGCTTCTCGAAACTGATAGTTCGAACGGTAATCCCCGACTCAACTTGACGAGTCTCCTCTTTACCCATGCCTTGAGATGCATCAACAGCACGAACAACCGCGGCTAAGAGTGCGCTCTCGTGGAAACCACCAATATTCGTGATGGCGTTTGAATCTACGGTAATAGTACGAGAAAAGTCTTTGGTACTTTCCAACACAAGATGAACGGTAACATCTTCACGATGAGATTGAGCTACGAAGATGGTGTTCATCAACGTGTGAGCCAATATTTCAGTATGAGCTTCTTGACCAACGCCTTCTAAAATCAACTTGCTTTCAGTTGGTGCTGCACGAGCACGCAATACGAATGAACGCATGGAATGTACCTTTCTAGTTATACGGAGCTGTAGGAGGGTAGAGTCCGTATCAATGATTAACTAACTTGTCGCGGTATGTAACTCCTTTCTCTAAGCTAAGTCAATTAGCCAGAGCAGTTTTAAGTACCTTTATTGTTTTTATACGTAGTAAATAGATGGTTAACACATTTAAACATCTAACCAGTTGAGAACGTGTCAGGAGAAATAGAGAATGGCCATCATCTGATATCAAGGAGTTATCAATGGAACTGCAGAAAATCAATAAAGAAGAATATAGAAAGAAGATGAACGTACTGCTAATTGGATTAGTAGCGTCTCTTGCGATTAGTGCGATTGGGTTCGGCACACTTTTGATTGAGCTGTTTGGTGTGAAGGAGAGTATTGCTGGCGAATCGACAGGTAACTTTCACTTAAACCTGTTTGGGGTCGTTCTGGCGATTGCGTTAAATGCCTTCATTGCATCGAAGATCAAAACCCATCCTTACCTTAATGAAGCCGTGTACGTATGGAACTTAAAACAGATACACAACCAGATATATAGAAAGCTGAAGAAGATTAAAGCCGCGGCAGATGAGGGTAATCGAAACGCACTTACCGTTCTTTACTTCTACTATACGACGCAAAAGCAAGTCTATGATCTCGATAACAACACACTTACAATGAATTCGGTTGATTCTTCGATAGATCATATTAAGAGAGAAGCAGAAAAATGGAGCTTTGAACTGAGTCTGTCTGATTTTAGCAAAGAATTAGTGGCCGAATTTTAGTTGTAGAGAGCGTTTTCGGTGAATGTATAGCCAAAATTAATGGCTTTTGGGTTAAAAATAATCGTGTAAGCACTTTTTTCGATTTTTTATTAAAAAAGGGGTTGCCAAGTTTTAGATGATCTCTATAATGCCGCCTCACTGACACGGCAGACGCCACAAGGCTTCAGCAGTAATCAGTAAGACGAAAATTCGAAAGAAATTAATTTTCAAAAAGTGTTTGACACTGAAGATTAAATCGCTAGAATGCACGTCCGCTTTGAGAGGTATCTTTGTAAAAAGAAAGTTTCGATAAGCAAAAGCTCTTTAACAATTTAAACCTATCAATCTGTGTGGGCACTCGTTGATGAATATCACTAAGTTTGTTTTCGCTTTTAAAAGCAAAGGCAAACAGATTCTTCGGAATCAAAATGATTTCAATGAACTGAGTGACCAATTAAGACTTCGGTCTTAGCACAGTCAATTCACTATCGTTAGATAGAATCAGTATTCATTGAGTCGACAAAATCTTAAATTGAAGAGTTTGATCATGGCTCAGATTGAACGCTGGCGGCAGGCCTAACACATGCAAGTCGAGCGGAAACGAGTTATCTGAACCTTCGGGGAACGATAACGGCGTCGAGCGGCGGACGGGTGAGTAATGCCTAGGAAATTGCCTTGATGTGGGGGATAACCATTGGAAACGATGGCTAATACCGCATGATGCCTACGGGCCAAAGAGGGGGACCTTCGGGCCTCTCGCGTCAAGATATGCCTAGGTGGGATTAGCTAGTTGGTGAGGTAATGGCTCACCAAGGCGACGATCCCTAGCTGGTCTGAGAGGATGATCAGCCACACTGGAACTGAGACACGGTCCAGACTCCTACGGGAGGCAGCAGTGGGGAATATTGCACAATGGGCGCAAGCCTGATGCAGCCATGCCGCGTGTATGAAGAAGGCCTTCGGGTTGTAAAGTACTTTCAGCAGTGAGGAAGGGGGTGTCGTTAATAGCGGCATTTCTTGACGTTAGCTGCAGAAGAAGCACCGGCTAACTCCGTGCCAGCAGCCGCGGTAATACGGAGGGTGCGAGCGTTAATCGGAATTACTGGGCGTAAAGCGCATGCAGGTGGTTTGTTAAGTCAGATGTGAAAGCCCGGGGCTCAACCTCGGAACTGCATTTGAAACTGGCAAACTAGAGTACTGTAGAGGGGGGTAGAATTTCAGGTGTAGCGGTGAAATGCGTAGAGATCTGAAGGAATACCAGTGGCGAAGGCGGCCCCCTGGACAGATACTGACACTCAGATGCGAAAGCGTGGGGAGCAAACAGGATTAGATACCCTGGTAGTCCACGCCGTAAACGATGTCTACTTGGAGGTTGTGGCCTTGAGCCGTGGCTTTCGGAGCTAACGCGTTAAGTAGACCGCCTGGGGAGTACGGTCGCAAGATTAAAACTCAAATGAATTGACGGGGGCCCGCACAAGCGGTGGAGCATGTGGTTTAATTCGATGCAACGCGAAGAACCTTACCTACTCTTGACATCCAGAGAACTTTCCAGAGATGGATTGGTGCCTTCGGGAACTCTGAGACAGGTGCTGCATGGCTGTCGTCAGCTCGTGTTGTGAAATGTTGGGTTAAGTCCCGCAACGAGCGCAACCCTTATCCTTGTTTGCCAGCGAGTCATGTCGGGAACTCCAGGGAGACTGCCGGTGATAAACCGGAGGAAGGTGGGGACGACGTCAAGTCATCATGGCCCTTACGAGTAGGGCTACACACGTGCTACAATGGCGCATACAGAGGGCAGCCAACTCGCGAGAGTGAGCGAATCCCAAAAAGTGCGTCGTAGTCCGGATTGGAGTCTGCAACTCGACTCCATGAAGTCGGAATCGCTAGTAATCGTAGATCAGAATGCTACGGTGAATACGTTCCCGGGCCTTGTACACACCGCCCGTCACACCATGGGAGTGGGCTGCAAAAGAAGTGGGTAGTTTAACCTTTCGAGGAGGACGCTCACCACTTTGTGGTTCATGACTGGGGTGAAGTCGTAACAAGGTAGCCCTAGGGGAACCTGGGGCTGGATCACCTCCTTATACGAAGACATTCACGATAAGTGTCCACACAGATTGATACGGTTTAGAAAGTAAAGAGATGAAGATATCCCAATATCTTCAAGCAATTTGCTTCTGCTTTTTAAAGTGGAAACAAACTTAGTGTCCCGTTCGTCTAGAGGCCTAGGACACCGCCCTTTCACGGCGGTAACAGGGGTTCGACTCCCCTACGGGATACCATTGGGTCGTTAGCTCAGTTGGTAGAGCAGTTGACTTTTAATCAATTGGTCGCAGGTTCGAATCCTGCACGACCCACCATTTCTTCCTTTAGAAAGCTTATATGTTTTCGAAAAAGAAACTCAAGATGGGGCTATAGCTCAGCTGGGAGAGCGCCTGCCTTGCACGCAGGAGGTCAGCAGTTCGATCCTGCTTAGCTCCACCATTCTTGAGGAATTCTTCTCCACGAGGAATTAAAACTAATGTGGGCGATTAGCTCAGTTGGGAGAGCACCTGCCTTACAAGCAGGGGGTCACTGGTTCGAGCCCGGTATCGCCCACCATCTTTAAGTGCATTAGCGATAGTGCTTTTAAAAATGGTTTTCATTAGCTAGTCATTAGCGAAAGAAATCTGCTCTTTAACAATTTGGAAAGCTGACTGATTTAAATAACAGAGTTATTTAAATCAAATTAAAAGTTCTCAATGTTTATCCCTTCTTAGTTAATAAGAATGGTATAAACACAACACAAACACATTCAAGTGTCTTGGCTTTTTGTCTTCACTTTTTAAAAGTGAAAATAAAGAGCAAAAATTGAGTCCGGCAAACACGTAATAAGAACTAACCCTTCTTGTTACAACCAAAAACCTTGGTTGCTATTTTGTCTTCACTGCAATTTGTCTTCACTTTTTAAAGTGAAATCAAATAAGCAAGTGAAAGCAAACTGTCATCAACTCGAAACTTCTTCGGGTTGTATGGTTAAGTGACTAAGCGTACACGGTGGATGCCTTGGCAGTCAGAGGCGATGAAGGACGTATTAACTTGCGATAAGCCCAGATTAGGTAGTAAAAACCTTTTGAGTCTGGGATTTCCGAATGGGGAAACCCACTTACATAAGTAAGTATCTTGTTGTGAATACATAGCAACAAGAGGCAAACCGGGGGAACTGAAACATCTAAGTACCCCGAGGAAGAGAAATCAACCGAGATTCCGAAAGTAGCGGCGAGCGAAATTGGATTAGCCCTTAAGCTTTTAATGATGCAGGTGAAGGCTCTGGAAAGTGCCGCAATAAAGGGTGATAGCCCCGTAACCGACACATCATAATCAGTGAAATCGAGTAGGGCGGGACACGTGATATCCTGTCTGAATATGGGGGGACCATCCTCCAAGGCTAAATACTACTGACTGACCGATAGTGAACCAGTACCGTGAGGGAAAGGCGAAAAGAACCCCTGTGAGGGGAGTGAAATAGAACCTGAAACCGTGTACGTACAAGCAGTAGGAGCACCTTCGTGGTGTGACTGCGTACCTTTTGTATAATGGGTCAGCGACTTATATTCAGTGGCAAGGTTAACCGTTTAGGGGAGCCGTAGGGAAACCGAGTCTTAACTGGGCGTTCAGTCTCTGGATATAGACCCGAAACCAGGTGATCTAGCCATGGGCAGGTTGAAGGTTGAGTAACATCAACTGGAGGACCGAACCGACTAATGTTGAAAAATTAGCGGATGACTTGTGGCTAGGGGTGAAAGGCCAATCAAACCTGGAGATAGCTGGTTCTCCCCGAAAGCTATTTAGGTAGCGCCTCGGACGAATACTACTGGGGGTAGAGCACTGTTAAGGCTAGGGGGTCATCCCGACTTACCAACCCTTTGCAAACTCCGAATACCAGTAAGTACTATCCGGGAGACACACGGCGGGTGCTAACGTCCGTCGTGGAGAGGGAAACAACCCAGACCGCCAGCTAAGGTCCCAAAGTATAGCTAAGTGGGAAACGATGTGGGAAGGCTCAGACAGCCAGGATGTTGGCTTAGAAGCAGCCATCATTTAAAGAAAGCGTAATAGCTCACTGGTCGAGTCGGCCTGCGCGGAAGATGTAACGGGGCTAAGCTATACACCGAAGCTGCGGCTGCACACTTTAGTGTGCGGGGTAGGGGAGCGTTCTGTAAGCCGTTGAAGGTGGTCTGTAAGGGCTGCTGGAGGTATCAGAAGTGCGAATGCTGACATGAGTAACGATAAAGGGAGTGAAAAACTCCCTCGCCGGAAGACCAAGGGTTCCTGTCCAACGTTAATCGGGGCAGGGTAAGTCGACCCCTAAGGCGAGGCCGAAAGGCGTAGTCGATGGGAAACGGGTTAATATTCCCGTACTTCTTACAATTGCGATGGGGGGACGGAGAAGGCTAGGTGGGCCTGGCGACGGTTGTCCAGGTTCAAGTACGTAGGCGGAAGGTTTAGGTAAATCCGGACTTTCTTAACGCTGAGATACGATGTCGAGCCACTACGGTGGTGAAGTCATTGATGCCATGCTTCCAGGAAAAGCCTCTAAGCTTCAGATTGTAAGGAATCGTACCCCAAACCGACACAGGTGGTCGGGTAGAGAATACCAAGGCGCTTGAGAGAACTCGGGTGAAGGAACTAGGCAAAATGGTACCGTAACTTCGGGAGAAGGTACGCTCTTATCGGTGAAGTCCCTCGCGGATGGAGCTGACGAGAGTCGCAGATACCAGGTGGCTGCAACTGTTTATTAAAAACACAGCACTGTGCAAAATCGTAAGATGACGTATACGGTGTGACGCCTGCCCGGTGCCGGAAGGTTAATTGATGGGGTTAGACTTCGGTCGAAGCTCTTGATCGAAGCCCCGGTAAACGGCGGCCGTAACTATAACGGTCCTAAGGTAGCGAAATTCCTTGTCGGGTAAGTTCCGACCTGCACGAATGGCGTAATGATGGCCACGCTGTCTCCACCCGAGACTCAGTGAAATTGAAATCGCTGTGAAGATGCAGTGTACCCGCGGCTAGACGGAAAGACCCCGTGAACCTTTACTACAGCTTGGCACTGAACATTGACCCTACATGTGTAGGATAGGTGGGAGACTTTGAAACCGCGTCGCTAGATGTGGTGGAGTCGTCCTTGAAATACCACCCTTGTAGTGTTGATGTTCTAACGTTGGTCCCTGAATCGGGATTACGGACAGTGCCTGGTGGGTAGTTTGACTGGGGCGGTCTCCTCCCAAAGAGTAACGGAGGAGCACGAAGGTGGGCTAATCACGGTTGGACATCGTGAGGTTAGTGCAATGGCATAAGCCCGCTTGACTGCGAGAATGACAATTCGAGCAGGTGCGAAAGCAGGTCATAGTGATCCGGTGGTTCTGAATGGAAGGGCCATCGCTCAACGGATAAAAGGTACTCCGGGGATAACAGGCTGATACCGCCCAAGAGTTCATATCGACGGCGGTGTTTGGCACCTCGATGTCGGCTCATCACATCCTGGGGCTGAAGTCGGTCCCAAGGGTATGGCTGTTCGCCATTTAAAGTGGTACGCGAGCTGGGTTTAGAACGTCGTGAGACAGTTCGGTCCCTATCTGCCGTGGGCGTTGGAAGATTGAAGGGGGCTGCTCCTAGTACGAGAGGACCGGAGTGGACGAACCTCTGGTGTTCGGGTTGTCATGCCAATGGCATTGCCCGGTAGCTAAGTTCGGAATCGATAACCGCTGAAAGCATCTAAGCGGGAAGCGAGCCCTGAGATGAGTCTTCCCTGGCGCTTTAAGCGTCCTAAAGGGTTGTTCAAGACTAGAACGTTGATAGGCAGGGTGTGTAAGCGCTGTGAGGCGTTGAGCTAACCTGTACTAATTGCCCGTGAGGCTTAACCATACAACACCCAAGGGGTTTTGATGGACTCAAAGATACAAACGCTTGAATGAGTTTGAAGAGAACAAGAAACAGCTTTCCAGATTACTTTTCTGAAAGAAAATCAGAGAAGAAAGAATTTGCTTGGCGACCATAGCGTTGTGGACCCACCTGATTCCATGCCGAACTCAGAAGTGAAACGCAATAGCGCCGATGGTAGTGTGGGGCTTCCCCATGTGAGAGTAGGACATCGCCAGGCTTTAATTTAGTTATTTGCTATGTGCAAATAACAACTTCAACAGTGTACTAATCTGTTGATGAAAATTTGTTGGAGGGATGGCTGAGTGGTCGAAAGCACCGGTCTTGAAAACCGGCAACCGTTAATAGCGGTTCTAGGGTTCAAATCCCTATCCCTCCACCACCATTGAAAAGCCCGCTGAGAAATCAGCGGGCTTTTTTCATACCAATCGCACTAATTTTGTGATCTAATATCAGCTTCAAAAGGAGCTGATATGACACACGATTTTCCTAAGCTTATCCAAGCAACATCTGACGCGAGAAAACGAACTAGACTTCTTGCTATTTCGCATTTCATTGATGGGAAGACTCGTACTGAGATATCCCAATACCTAAAAGTCAGCCGAGGCAGTGTGAATCGTTGGGTCAGTGCCTACCTAGAAAACGGACTCGATGGGTTGGTAGAAAAGCAGCATACAGGCAGACCTTCCCGCCTTTCTGAAGGACAACGCTCTCAACTAAAAAAATATATCAGTGACAATGCAATCAAACCTGATGGAGGAAGACTACAAGGCACTGATATTATTGAGTATATAAAACAAGAGTTTGACCTCGTTTATAGCCTATCTGGTGTATATAAATTATTGAGAAAGCTAAACTTAGTGTGGATTACTACTCGGTCTAAGCACCCCAAACAGTCACTTGAAGCACAAGAAGCTTTTAAAAAAATTCCTAATCGAAACGATCAATAAGATCCCTGGCCACATTCCATTAAATGACGTCCAAATTTGGTTTCAAGATGAAGCGAGATTTGGTCAACGGAATACAACGACAAGAATATGGGCTGAGAAGGGCACTCGCCCTTTAGCGATTCAGCAGCAACAGTTTGAGTCGGCGTATTTATTTGGTGCCGTATGTATTAACACTGGTGAGACCGAAGCAATAGTTTCTCCGCTGAGCAACATGGAGGCCATGCAGAAACATTTAGCGCTCATTTCGTCAGCGACTCCTTGCGGCAAGCATGCTGTAATTATTATGGACCAAGCCAGTTGGCATCAAAGCTATCTTGCCGATGAGTTCAAGAATCTAACCATCATCCATATTCCTCCATACTCACCCGAACTCAACCCTATTGAACAAGTGTGGAGTTGGCTCCGACAGCATGAAATTGCCAATCGTTGCTTTAATAGCTACGAGGATATCGTAGACAAGCTCTGTAACGCTTGGAATCGGTTCTGTGAAGATAAGAATAGAGTCATTTCACTTTGTTTTAGGGACTGGGTTAATCTGACTTATTAATTAGTGCGATTGGTATAAAAAGCGTATCAGCCCTTTGAGCAAGAGTTTATACCAATCACAGTAAATAGGTGATCAAAAATAGCGCAGGAAAAAGGCTTGAGAACAAGGCAGAATTTTTTGATAAGTAGTTATTCTACAATCAAAAATTCTAACGCAGTTATCGAGCATTTTAACAAGCTAGGGTGAGCAATTATTTACTACGATTGGTATTACTCTAGCTAAAGGGGATATAGCGGATTGGTTTTAGGTGACGTTAGAAGGTGAATGACAGATCGTTAGTCTTGCTCTGAGATCTTGTTGAAAGTCACTATATCCAATTGGCAATCTTATCGAAGAGGCGGTTTTTGTCAGCCGGTTTAACGATGAAGTCAGACATACCAGAAGCACCAATCTGTTCAAGCGTGATAGGAGAGCTATCTCCCGTATGCGCGATAATAGGAATAGAAGAGTATCTTTTGTTGGAACTTCGAATACGACGAGAAGCTTCAACACCTCCCATTACGGGCATTTCAAGATCCATTAGAATTAAGTCGATATTGTTTCTATCTAGAGCATCTATTGCTTGCTGGCCGTCTGCTTTTTCAATGACTTCAAATCCTTGCTTAGCAATCAGCATTGCAGTAAATCGTCGCAGTGATTCGTTGTCGTCAACCACCATGATTGTTCCTTTTTTAGATGTTCCAAGGGGACGCAATTTAGAAGAGTGAGCCACATTGCCGATATCGAAGAATAGGTCTTCAATAATCACTTTGGTATTAAGAAGCCAAGCCTGAGTCTCAATCCACTTGGCATTGGAAATTACCGATGGGATTTGTTTAGCTGTGGAATTCTCATATAGATACGCAATGTTCGCTTCCGTAAATGACAACAGTGACTCAATCGCTGTCAATTTTTCTGGTCGTTCAAAAAACGCTTCTATATCTACAAAGATAGAGTTGAACTCAAATTCGTACTCTTCGCGATTGAGTGCTGTTGATATGTCAATGATCGTTAGGTCGAACCCCATAAGGCGGCTGATTTCTGTCATTTTTTTTGTGAGCACGTTTTGCTCGCAAACCATTAATACAGATTTCAGTTTGGTCAACTCACTCAGTATTTCAGTCACAGTATTTGAACTCATTAATGGGAATGATAGTGTGAACTGAGACCACTCACCCAGTTCAGATTTGCACTGAATATCCCCTCCGAAGGCGTGCATAACTTTCCGACAAAAAGGTAATCCCAACCCATAGCTACCCGATTTACCTGTGGTATAGAAATCTAGGAAGATATTACGCATGGTTTCATTTGAGATACCAGAGCCGTTATCTGTCACTGAGATACTATTATTGTTTCCTTCCTTAGACATAGTGATATGAATGTGAAAATCTTCAGTATTACGATGATGGAAAGCATTTTTAAACAAGTTATACATGACATACTTGAATAGAGTGTCACTACCGAGAAATTCAAAATCATCTTGAATATCCAGTGAGATCGCATCCTTGTCAGTTGAACGTTTATAGCTAAAGCTATCGATAGCTTCGGTTACAACGTTTTTCGCTGAGTGTTTCTTGAATGTTGAGCGGGATATACGGTTCTCGTCAATCGAAGTTAAAAGCAGATCAATTGTCTCGTTGCCGATACGAATGATGTCCATTGCATCATCACTGACTTTTTTTAGTTGTACGGCATCATCATGAGTTAAAGTGTACTCTCCCTGAGGCGCTTTTTTGGGGTCAGGAAGTATCGATTGGATAAGATCAATCGAATAGAGCAAACCACTTAAAGGGTTACGCATTTCGTGAGCAATACCCGCACCGAATGATTTAGCGAGGGACACTCTAGCTTCATGCTCGACTTGGTTACGTATGTAGAATAGATTACCAAATAGATAGATAAACAAGAAAATTGGAACGTGTGTCCAGTCCATTGTTATATCGAGGTGAAAACCTTGAGCAACCCAAGCACATAAGCTCGCTAACCCAATCCCAGCGAAGGTTTGAGCAAACATTATTTTTGTGATGTGAACAAGCAGGATATGCAGGAATATCGCTGCCATAAAAGACATTACCCAGACATTAGACCAACTGTTCATTAGCAACATGTAAAAGAAGAAGCCGGGCAAACATAATGTAGTCACGACCTGATAGTAAGCTGGGAGGTATTTTTTCCAACGCAGTGGAAAGCGATGTCGATATATGATGCCGAAAAACAGCGTGGAACAGAACACACGCAGTGGTAGGTTTTCATAGGGTTGAGGAAACATTAAATCCCAGACAATGTAATAGACTGGGAAGCCTACAAAGCCCATCCACCCAACAAGGGTCAGGTTTGGTTCAGCGTATTGATAAACCTTGCGAATAGCATCCATATTGAATAGTTATTTACCGAGCCTAAGACGTATAAGGGTTTTGATTTTATATATTTCTATCAATTATATATCACTTGTGGTTAGTAAGCTTTTAAAGTTCGATCAAATATCGCACTAAGTAGGATTGTGACATAACAGGCCCACCCCATTTCCTTATGACCTAAAGAACAAAAAAGCAGCCTATGAGGCTACTTTTTTGATTACGAAAATATGGTAAACCGATTGTCAGGTGGCTAACTTGTGCTCGATTTGCTTCAGAGCGCGCTGAGACAGTACCCAAGCACAAGTTCCTGCAAATATATTACCTAGCATCGCTCCCCAGAACAGACCTTCGATACCCGCTACTTGAGACCCAATCCATAGACATGGCAAGAAGAAAGCAAACAAGCGCAGTGCCGAAATCGTTAGTGCGGTGTATGACTTACCCAGAGCGTTTGATACCGACACCATCAACATACAAATACCTAAAGGGCCAAGGCTGATTGGCACGATCATTAGATGATAATTTAGGATGGTGGTCACATCACTGTCGCTGGTCATCAATCCAGCCAAGCCATTTGAAAACAGCCAAGTAACGAGCGCAATCACAACTTGAAAACCGAGCACAAAGGTAGCGGCAATCTTGATTAAACTGCGAATGTCAATCAGGTTCTTTTCACCTAGCATACGACCAATCATCGGCGGCATAGACATGGTCAGAGCAAGTACTGAAACAATGGCGAAAAACTCAAAGCGAGAGCCCAATGCCCACGCTGCAACAGCCGCTGTACCGTAGCTTGCTAGTAGCTTGGTTGCCAGCATCGAAGAGACGGGTGGCAGTAATTGACTGATCATCGCAGGGCCCATAATGCGCCCAATAGAACGAACACTTTTGCTTATGTCTAGGTCTTGCCAGTCGAAAGTGAGCCAGTGTTTTTTGGTAACCTTAGGTGCCACGATCAAAATACCTATCCCAAAGGCGATGATCGTCGCAATAGCTGCACCATTGATGCCTAAGTCGAGAGTGAAAATGAAGATAGGATCGAGTGCGAGGTTAATCAAACTAGTAGCGATCATCATGGTGCCAGGAAGCATGGTATTGCCATTGGCACGACAGACGCTGTAGAAGAAATAGAGCATTGCACCTGTCCACGAGCTAACCAACCAGTAAACCCAGTAAGCATCAATGATTGGGAAGACCGATTCTGGAGCATCTAAGAGTTGTAAAATAGGGGTGCGGAGTAGGTAAATGACCATCGAGAATAGTGCGACACCTACACCTCCCATTACAACCACTAACCCCCCTAATTGTTTTGCATAGTGAGTCTTTTGGGCTCCTATCGCTCGTGCGATCACTGCCGTGGTAGCAATGCCAAGCCCAACTTGAATCCCAATGATGATCATCTGTATTGGAAGTGTAAAGCCTTGAGCAGCAAGGGGTAAAACACCAAGTTGACCGATAAAAGCACTGTCGACTAGCTGAAAGCTCATCAGCGAGAGTACGCCGAACAGCATTGGCCACGTCATAGTAAAAAGTTGCTTACTTAGGGAAGGAGAGGGCGTTCCAGTTGTTGAAGTCATATTGGTCTTAGCATTATTGAGAGGACGGCGGTTAACCGTTTAATATGGATACGGCTAAAGGATAGCGTAATGTCTAGCAGATACCAATAGACCGTGTTGTCTATTCAGTGTTGCGCTAATTGCGACAATACTGTGGTGCAGTGATATTTGGAGATAAAAAGACCCCCAATAATTGGTGTCCAACTATTGGGGGTCAGTTCATAATGACTGGCTATATTCGTTTTTCGATTAGAGAAGGTTATTTGTTAGCAACATTGCCTAGCTTCAACCATGTATCGATAACCGTATCTGGGTTTAGAGATACAGAGCTGATGCCTTGCTCCATTAGCCACTCTGCTAGGTCATCGTGGTCCGATGGACCTTGACCACAGATACCTACGTATTTGCCTGCTTTGGTTGCAGCATCGATTGCCATCTTCAGCATCGCTTTCACTGCTGGGTTACGCTCGTCAAATAGATGAGCAACATCACCAGAGTCACGGTCAAGACCAAGCGTTAGCTGAGTCATGTCGTTAGAGCCGATAGAGAAGCCATCGAAGTACTTCAAGAACTCTTCAGCCAATACCGCGTTAGATGGCAGCTCACACATCATGATCACTTTCAGTCCTTGGTCGCCACGACGTAGGTTGAATTTCGCCAGCAGGTCGATAACCGATGCCGCTTCGCTCGGGGTACGCACGAAAGGAATCATGATTTCAACGTTCTTAAGGCCCATCTCGTTGCGTACGCGTTTGATCGCTTGAGTTTCTAGTTCAAAGCAATCTTCGAATACTGGAGAGATGTAACGAGAAGCACCACGGAAGCCCAGCATTGGGTTCTCTTCATGCGGTTCAAACTCTTTACCGCCCACTAAGTTGCTGTATTCGTTAGACTTAAAGTCAGACATACGTACGATCACACGCTTAGGCCAGAACGCAGAAGCGATAGTCGCGATGCCCTCTGTTAGCTTGCTTACGTAGAAATCGATAGGATCTTTGTAACCACGGATACGCTCAGTGATTTCCGCTTTAAGCTCATCGCTCTGCGCATCAAAGTTCAGTAGCGCTTTCGGGTGAATACCGATCATCTTGTTGATGATGAACTCTAGACGAGCCAGACCAACACCTTCGTTCGGAATTTGAGCGAAGTCGAATGCACGATCAGGGTTACCGACGTTCATCATCACTTTGGTTGGAAGCAGGGGTAGTTCGTCAACGGCAGAACGCTTGATTTCGAAATCCAGCTCGCCTTGGTAAACGTAACCTGTTTCACCTTCTGCACAAGATACCGTCACTGTAGAACCATCTTCTAGGCGGCTTGTTGCGTCACCACAACCAACAATCGCTGGGATGCCAAGTTCACGAGCGATGATCGCTGCGTGACAAGTACGACCGCCACGGTTGGTGACAATCGCAGAAGCTTTTTTCATCACGGGTTCCCAGTCTGGGTCAGTCATGTCAGTGACTAGAACGTCACCTTCTTGAACCAAAGACATTTGATCCAATGAATCAACCAGACGTACAGGGCCAGAGCCGATACGTTGGCCGATAGCACGGCCCTCAACCGCTACGTCTGCTTTGTTGCTTAGTTCGTAACGCTCAATGACGTTTTGCTCGCTTTGAGAACATACGGTCTCTGGGCGTGCTTGAACAATGTATAGCTTACCGTCGATGCCATCTTTCGCCCACTCAATGTCCATTGGTCGTTGGTAGTGCTTCTCGATGATCATCGCTTGTTTTGCTAGCTCTTTGATCTCTTCATCGTTCAGTGAGAACTCGTTACGCTCTTGAGTATCTGTGTCGATGATATCAACTTGCTTACCGATCTCTTGGTTAGTTGAGTAGATCATCTTGATCAGTTTAGAACCGAACGTTTTCTTAACGATAGGGTACTGACCCGCTTCAAGCATCGGCTTGTGAACGTAGAACTCGTCTGGGTTCACCGCACCTTGAACGACCATTTCACCCAGACCCCAAGATGAAGTGATGAATACCACTTGATCGAAGCCTGATTCTGTATCAAGGGTGAACATGACACCTGAAGAGGCTTTGTCTGAACGAACCATGCGTTGGATGCCTGCAGAAAGCGAGATTCCGCGGTGGTCAAAGCCTTGGTGTACACGGTAAGAGATAGCGCGATCGTTAAACAGAGACGCGTATACGTGTTTTGTTGCTTCTAGAACAGCATCGATGCCTTTTACGTTTAGGAAGGTCTCTTGTTGACCAGCAAACGAAGCATCAGGAAGGTCTTCCGCCGTTGCCGATGAACGAACCGCTACAGACAACTCATCATTGCCTTCGATTAGCTCACGGTAGTTATCGCGGATATCTTGCTCTAGGGATTCTGGGAAAGGGGCTTCAAGAACCCATTGGCGAATCGTCGCACCTGTCTTACGCAGCGCTTCAACGTCTTCGACATCAAGTTCATCAAGTAGTTGGTGAATGCGCTCATCAAGACCTTTGTAGTCTAGGAACTCGTTAAACGCATAAGAAGTGGTAGCAAAACCATTTGGTACAGAAACACCAGCATTGGATAGGTTAGAAACCATCTCGCCAAGTGAGGCGTTCTTACCGCCGACCTTGTCGACATCTTCCATGGATAGGCCATTGAACCATAGGGTATTATTTTGCATTTATTTCTCCAGAAACATAGCAAGTTTTGTAGGGATTTAAAGGCAAACGATTACGTCAGAGTTGAAAAAAATGTTAAAAATTTTTCAAACCTGTGGGGTACGTAATAGTCAGCAGGCTTTTGTTATATATATTATGGTGACCATCCTACTCAAAATAATTTTAAACATTAAATAAAAAATGCAAATTGATATTCAAAGTCGTGATGTATTCTATGTTTCTGATGGAACGGCCATAACATGTGAGACTTTAGGGCACGTTGTTCTAGGTCAATTTCCCTTCAAAGCTAACGAAAAAACCTTTCCGTTTGTGGAAAGCGAAGACAAATTGAGTGATTTGTTAAAAGAGATCGAGATTTCCTACCGAGAAACAGGCAACGAACCATTGGTGTTCTTTTCGATTGTCATTCCTGATATCAAACAGAAACTGTTAGCCGCTCCTGCACATTGTTACGACGTGTTGGAGAGTATTGTGCAGAAAGTGCAAGACGACACTCAAATGGCCCCCAAACCCAAGCTGCAGCGTTCTCGTAGCGTGAATAAGGATTCAGACAAGTACTTCGATCGTATTGCGGCGATTGAGTACACGCTAGCGCATGATGATGGGATTACATTGAGAGGATTGGAAGAGGCCGATATTATTCTACTTGGAGTATCGCGTAGCGGTAAGACCCCAACCAGCCTTTACATGGCAATGCAATTTGGATTGCGTGTGGCTAACTACCCATTCATTCACGACGACATTGCGAGGCTGAGACTGCTGCCTGAGTTTGAGATCCACCGCCATAAGCTATTTGGTTTGACGATCGATGCAGAGCGTTTAACTGAGATTCGTGAAAACCGTTTAGCGGGAAGTGAATACGCGAGTGATTCGCAGTGTGTCTACGAGTTGCAAACGGTAGAAGGACTGTTCCGACGTGAAGCGATCCCATACATCAATACCTCTTCACTGTCGGTTGAGGAGATCTCAACACGCATTTTAGAGCGAACAGGATTGAGACGCCGACTTTTGTGATCTTTTGCTGATTTAGGCGATCTACCAGAGAAGCTCAAAGAGTATCGTCGGTCAATTCAAAACGAAAAGTGCCAGCTAAACTGAACCATTAGCTCCTATTTAAACCGAAGCACTAGGCTTCGGTTATCAGTCTATTCAAGGAGCCCAACACCAAGCTCTTTGCTTTTGCGTTCCATCCAACGGTCAAGTTCTGGTGGCCATTCGATACTTGGCTCTACGTAGAAACCGCGAAGCATTGAGAAGTAAACCGCTTGGTCGATAAGCGGCAGAGTGGATTCGCCCTTGTCAAAGTCAAGCAATAGCTCTGCGTCTTTTAACAATGGGTTGATCAACTGTACGAATTGAGGAGTTTGCTCAATCAGCTTGTCAAAGTTGAACTCTTCTGTCTCTTTACTCTCGCGCCAAGCTACTTTGCTCTCCTCGCTACGATATTCAGGCAGGTCTAGTTTCCACCAACGTGGGCGACCAATACGCTGAGTGAGCGGGAAAGCGCGAGTTTGGAACTGAGTCACTGGATTTGCAGGCTCTCGAGGTTCATCGCTGTTCGCAAGATCCATAAAATAGGCAATGATATCGAGGCTTTCCGCCATGATAGAGCCGTCATCTTTTTCAAGAACAGGCACCATTTTTTTACCAATAAGATCAACCAAGGTCTGTGCATCGTGGTAGTCCACAGAGACCAGCTCCAGAGTGATTCCTAGCGAGCGTGCAATAAAAGCGACACGAGCACAGAATGGACAGTGATCATAGATATAAAGCTTCATGGCTTCCCCTTAAATGTATAAGTTACCCAAGCATAAGATAACGCTAATGTACCAGAACTTATTTAAGACCATAAGTACTTGTATTGAAATGTAATAGAAATTTTACAACCTGCAAGGAGTAGAGGATAAGTTGTCTTGGGGCGCAGAAAGAGATAAGGCCCAGGCAATTCACTCCAATGCAGAAGAGTGTCTTTACCAAGGCCCTAATAGGGTGATGTGTTTAACTGCGCATTATCGCGAGCTAAAAACGTCGAATTATGCTTTTTTAAGATCTTGCATAGGGTATGTCAGTGTCAGACCACCCTCGGTAGTTGTAACGTGAACATAGAAACCGCCTGCGCTTAGACCAGCTACTACCATTTCACTTACTTCGACACCTTTTGTTGCGACAACACGATCTTCGATTGAAAACATCTTAAACACCTTCAATAAATTAAAATTAACTTTGCTTTTCGAAGGCGGATTTAATCAGATGATTCAGAGATCGACTAATCAGGTAATTTGTCGTTAAGACAAGCAACGGTTATTTAAGGTAAGTCGAAATTGCTCAATCATAAAGCGAGAGAAACGGTTTAGATTTCGTCCGCCGGATAATGCACACCAACCTGATGACGCATTTCTGTTATGAGTTCTGAAACTGTGATCGCACGCTGTTGCGCCTGTGATTGCGCTTCTCTATTGCCTTTCAGCACTTGTGCGAACATCTCGGCTTCGTAGCACATTGAATTTTCGCGTTGCGGCTGATTCAACTCTTCTACATCGCCATTTCGGTATTGAATCTTAACGTGCGTACACTCAGCAATATGATCAATTAAAATCGCGCCGAGCTCGCCTTGAATCTCGCTGTATGCGTAAGAGTCACTGACTTTTGAGTGTGCTAACGTAACGTCGAATTCTGGGTAGTAGAAGATGGCGCTGCCATGACCGTCAACCCCAGACTCTAGAAGGTGAGCGGATGCTTGAACGCTTTGAGGTTTACCAAATAGGGCGACCGCTGCGGCCACAGAATAGAAACCAATGTCCACCAAAGACCCATTTGAGAAAACCGGGTTGAAAGTGTTTGGGTTTTCTCCATCTAGGTATCGTTGATATCGAGACGAGTACTGACAGTAGCTGATGTGCGCTTTGTGGATTTTGCCTATCTTAGGAAGCGCTTGTTGAACGGCTTGAAAGTTAGGTAGATATTGAGATTTGTATGCTTCGAAGAGAACAACATTGTTGTTTTTAGCGACCTCAAACATCTTGGTTGCTTCGCGAATGTTCGAAGCAATAGGTTTCTCGCAGATCACGTGCTTGTTGTGTTCCATCAACATGATCGCTTGCTGACAATGGAACGAATTCGGTGAGGCGATGTAAACTGCATCAATGGCTGGATCGTTTGCAAGCTGATCCATATCTGTGTGGTGAGTCTCTACGCCAAACTCTTTGCCAAACTCAACTGCGCTCTCTAGATTTCGAGAATAGACGGCGGTTAATTGCATGGCGTTAACTTCATGTGCAGCCTGTACAAATTTTTGAGTAATCCAATTGGTGCCAATTACAGCAAACTTAATCATATCGGTTTTTCCGTCCTTCTTGTTGGTGTGTTGAGATAGTAGCACTGGGCTAAAACGAAAAGGACCTTAATTGCGGAACAAATTATTGTTGTAGTTAGCCTAATATTATTAATGTTACTCAGGCCATGCTTACCTGTTGTGGCTTGTGCAGTGAATGGCGGATTTTGTTAAGGTAATACTAGGGCGTGTTGATCTTTCGAGCTGGTTTTTGCAGCGAGTTGCTGGGTATTTATACAAGGCAGAGGCTTTGATGTGTAGCTAGCCTACATGAGAAGCCGATAACGCAGTAGAAATGACCAGCAAACGCTGCCCGAAGGGTTCGAGCTGGGCGTCCCCGCAAAAAGCGTTTTACTCTTTGTTGAGGGAGATTTGCTTAGAATGACTAGGCTACTTCTCCCTCGCCGCGATTAAAACGCTTTTGACTAGGCGTCCCCATCCGAACAAAATTTAACCACGAAAGGTCAACACGCCCTAATTGCAAACAAGGTAGTTATTATGCGTATACGCGCGGTCAAAGTGTCCGATATTCAATTCATATTAAAGCTCTCTCACCAGATCAATCGCCAACATCATCAAGGTGCTCCTTCGGTTTTTAGTTCCCCTGAAAAAGCAGATAGCGGCTCTGAAGCGTATTGGTTAGGCTTAATGTTAGATCCGGAAGGGCACTTTTTAGTTGCTGAAGAAGATGAACAGGTCGTCGCTTTTCTGGCTGGAAAAATTACGCAGAATAACGGCGTGAGTTTTATTCAAGACCATAAGGTTGCTCGAGTAAACACCATTGTGGTCGGGGACGATGTTCAAGGCCAAGGAGTAGGCAAAAAGTTGATGCGCGCGTTCAATCAATGGGCGCACGCCAATGGTGCTACAGAGCTGCGCTTGGAGGTAATGGAATTTAATCAGGATGCACAACGTTTCTATGAGTCTTTGGGAATGGTGACCCAATCGCGAATCATGTCTATGTCGTTAGAGGATGTATGAGTCGTTTCATTGCTGCATTAATGTGTTTCACCTGCTCGTCTCTCACGTTAAGTTGGGCTGGAACCCCTGTCGTTGTTGAGAGCTTTCCAACATCTAACCCGTTGTATTCTCAGTTAGCTGTCACCATGGTGAAGGTTGATAAGTCTGCAAGACGTATGTACTTAATGAGTGGAGACACATTAGTACGCGAATATCGAATCGCATTAGGCAAACAGCCTAAGGGACACAAACGTTTTGAGGGTGACAACCGAACCCCTGAAGGTCGTTACTATCTAGACTATGTACTTGAGGAGTCAGAGTTCTATCGTTCTGTACATATTAGCTATCCGGCGCCATCGGATCGCAAGTGGGCAGAGAAATACGACATTGATCCGGGTGGTAATATCAAAATACATGGTTTAAAGAACGAAGAGATTCGATCTTCGCGGTACATCCAGAGTTTCGATTGGACAGACGGTTGTATCGCTATTACCAACCAAGAGATGGATGAGTTCATTGAGTTGGTTCAAATGGGCACGCCTATTGATATTGAATGGTAGTCGTGCCCAGTATGATATGCCTAGCCCGTGTCGTTAAAGTGCTAAGAATCGTGTTGGAAAGTCTGTAAAAATAGCGTCGACCTGGTTGATATAGTCAAATTCTGAACTGTGGTTAACGGTATAGCACCAAATTTTTCGCCCTGTTTGTTTTAGATAATCAATGTCAGATTGAGTCAGGTTGGCGTAATTCAAATGACAGCTGAAGGCATCACTGTTCTCTATCGTGGTTTTATCTTCCTGTGCTAACTGCTCGGTGATCATGCCGACTCGGTATTGAGGAAGGTGCTTTTTCACCTCTTCAACCACTCGATGACTAAAGCTGGAAATCAGGATGCGGTCAGTATCCATTGAGCAGCGGATCAGCTCTTCATGAAGCATCTCAACAACGTGCGCGGGCTGGTGGCGGGTATCGACTTTTACCTCTAAATTGACGCTCAGATCGAGTGCTCCAACCAAAGCCAACATCTCTGTGAGAGTCAGAATTTTCTCACCTTCAAACTCTGATGACTTCCACGAGCCAAAATCGAACTGCTTTAGCTCTGCCAAGGTATGCTCGTCAACGCGACCATGTCCGTCACTACAGCGCTCAAGCGTATGGTCGTGACACACCACTAATTGATCGTCCAATGTAGGCTGAATGTCGACTTCAATCCATTTCAGGCCAAGTTTCGCTGCCTGTTCAATACTTGCTTTGGTGTTTTCAGGGTGAGTACCTGCAACACCACGGTGACCAACAATCATAGGAGGCATACTGTTTCCTTTTTCAACACATTGTTATTCATGCTTAAATCAAGTCTAAAGGATAAACGAGTTATCGTCGTTATCTTGATACACATATTGAGTTTGTTACGTGGCGTTATAGTGTCACGGGCTTTGACGTTAATAGTAAGAGCAGGTTGAAGCTTATCAATTGAGTCGCTTCTTGGGAGTAACGTTGTCGGCTAGCGCGCAATATCCAGTTGATTATCTCTTACACCATTAATACGGAACCAGCCTGCAATGCTAAACCGTTCGGTATTGGTTGGAAGCACTTCGTGCGGAAATTGCTCGGAGAAGAACACACAAAGACGCCCTGCTTTTGGAGCGATAGTGGCGACGTGATTGTCTTCTAGATCATACACGACTAGCTCTCCCGCATCTTGTTCTGACCATTCGTCGTTCATATAGAATACGGTGGTGAGTCGGCGGTTTTCATTGCCTTTAAAGCAATCGAGATGTTTTTGATAGAAGTCCCCTTTGAAGTATTTTGCAAAGTGCGCTTCGTACTCAAATAAGCCAAGAAAAAAAGCTTGATTTGCGGCCAGACGGATCTGTTCCATTTTATCTAAAAATTGCGAAGTGGGCTGCCCCATGTCGCGGCTCAGCCATTGGATCTTGTCACTGCGAATGCGCGATTCACGCATCACTTCGTCATTGCGGCCAATCCTCGCCTTTTTCCAATTGTCAGGAATGCAGTCTCTCAATGCCGTAACTTCGTCATGAGTGAGAAAGTCGTCCCAAACAAAATAGCCTTGGGTAGATAACGCATCGATCAGTTGGTTCATGTAAAGCACTCGGATATATAAATTAAGGGCATTTATATAGTCGTAATAACTCAAGCTAACAAATCAGGTTGTTTGTCGTTACGATAACCTCGGCTTTATGGATTGAGATCGTGGTAAATGACAGCGTTACTTAGAGCTCGGTTTTTGAGTGGGCTTGGGTCTCAGAGTAGGGTTCAGCTCATTAATTGCTGACTTCGAGTGCAGCACTATTGATTTAACAAAATGATCACATTTAGGGTTGGTTTTGCTATTGTATAGGTCTGACCAGTTAGCAATAAACAAGGAGTCGTTTTGCAACTGCACACTATAAAGGGGTATATCCAAGACATGTATTTGGTGGAGTACCCTGATCGTTTGTTATTGCTTGATGGCGCATGCCGAGCAGACATCCCACATTTAAAGTCGTTTATCGAACGAGATCTTGGTCGCGATTTTAGTGACTTACATACTGTTGTGGTCACGCACATGCACCCAGATCATGCTGGGGCAGCACATAAGCTGCGAGCCTTAACGGGCTGTAAGTTGGTGTCGGCGGACCGGGATTTTGATTGGTACGCACGCTGGGACGGAATGCTGATGCACTTGACGGATTTGGCACTGGCTCGTTGGATGGCAAACCGTTTGGGGCGACCAAAAGCCAATCTTTGGTACTCCCGAAAGTTAAAGCCAGACTACAAGCTATCGGATGGCGAGGCCATTCCAGGTTTTGATGATTGGGTGATATTGGAAACACCAGGTCATACAGACAGAGATCTGTCCGTCTATTGCCCATCTGAACGTTTAGCGTATGTGGCAGATCTGATGGTGGAAGTGAAACAGAAGTTAATACCGCCATTTCCTATCTTCCACCCTAATCAGTATCGTCATTCGGTAGAGCGTATTTACGATCTCCAGTTAGATACTCTGCTGGTGGCACATGGAGGGCAGGTGGCCTTCGATCAGTCTGCTTTCGAACATCTGTTGATGAGAGCACCGCAAAGGCCTGTGACTCATTGGCGTGTGACCAAAATTAAATGTAAGAGTCTGCTGAAATCAATTTGGCGGGATAAAAAGAAGCCCTAAATGACAAAGGCCAAGTCGTAGTGACTGGCCTCTGAATTGAGCGAGTAGTGAATTGTACAAGCGTGTTTGGCAAATTAGTGTGCTTGCTTGCCTGCGTTACTGGGTTATCTTGTGCTTAATACGATTAATTCAGTAAGAAAGATTTACTTGGGTCAACGATCACTTTGTTACTCATGCCTTGACGCCCTAGAAGCATCATGTAAGTCATATCCTGACGGTTGCTTAGCGTTAGGTCGATTTTCCACTCCTGACTCCCCATACGAAGTAGGGTTTCAATCACGCAACGAGTCTCTACTTCACCATTCGAAGACTTGATCTTCTTTCTCGCTTTTAACTTCGCAGTGCAACGTACCGTCTCTTCTAGGTGGTACACATCAGGGTGTAGGTCAAATTCGACGTAACGTTGCCCGTCTTCTTTAAAGCAAATTAGGTTGTCTACGTGCAAAGAGGAGATTTTAGCTCCGGTATCTACGCGCGTGTGCAATCCTGTTATCCCTAACTCAGGTAAGCAGAGTGCTTCAGTGTTCCCTATGATCATTTTATTGTTCATAATTATTCCAATCATTAGTTAACGGCTTACATGGTTATCTTAACCGTTTTGATTTTTTAACATTAACCTTTACCGCGAGTACGGTTCGCGTTTGGTTTTGCATTTTTTTCGATAAATTCGAAAATCATGTCAGCAACATCTTTACCCGTCGCTTTCTCGATACCTTCTAGACCTGGAGAAGAGTTGACTTCCATCACCACAGGACCATTCTTAGATTGTAGGATATCGACACCACATAGGTTTAATCCCATGATTTTTGCAGCGTTGATTGCTGTTGCACGCTCTTCTTTGGTGAGTTTAACCAACTGAGCAGTACCGCCACGGTGTAGGTTAGAGCGGAATTCGCCTTCACCTGCTTGGCGTTTCATTGCGGCAATCACTTTGTTACCGACCACAAAGCAACGGATGTCTGCGCCTTTTGCTTCTTCAATGAACTCTTGAACTAAAATGTTCGCTTTAAGGCCCATGAATGCTTCAATTACGCTTTCTGCTGCTTTGTTGGTTTCTGCCAACACCACCCCGATACCTTGGGTGCCTTCAAGCAGTTTGATAACCAAAGGAGCGCCACCTACATTTTTGATCAGATCTTGGATCTTATCAGGACGGCTAGCGAAGCCCGTTTTTGGCAGACCGACACCTTTACGAGATAAAAGCTGCAGCGAGCGTAGTTTGTCGCGAGAGCGGCTGATCGCTACGGATTCATTGATACAAAAAGTACCCATCATCTCGAATTGACGAACAACCGCCGTACCGTAGAAGGTAATGGAAGCGCCAATACGTGGGATCACTGCGTCGTATTGTGGTAGCTCTTCACCCATGTAGCGAATCTTCGGATTGTTACTCGCAATATCTATATCACAGTGCAGCGTGTCAATAACATCGACCTGGTGACCACGAGCTTCTCCAGCCTGCTTTAAACGAGCGGTAGAGTATAGATTTTCGTTGCGAGAAAGAATTGCGATACGCATGGCGTTTCCTTAGTAAATACCTGATTGGTATGTGCAAATTATTAAGTTGTTTTAAGAACCCGGTCGATTTGTAGTGGGGCCTTGTTTGCTTAGGGGCGAACCTTAAGGCTTTTAGGATGACTAGGAAAACGAATTAAATTTGTCGAGTCGACAATAGAATTTTATTAATGGTTCGAGTTATTGGTACGTAAGGGGTGCAGGTCTTGTTTGAGCGGAGAAAGCGAGCCGAAACCAAACTCTGATTGGGGGTAGGAGCTGTTTAAGTGGCATTCGACTCGCGTAATTTGGTAAAAGAATATGTACTTTTTAATGGATTAAGATAGCGGTATGAGTGTACGGAGTGCGCCTTTTTCGATCTAGATTGTTGTAGGTAAACACTGAGATAAATCGCCTTTTTGCATGCATATCATCGCCACAGATTAGTGGGTATCTAGTACAGCACTATTTAATTGCGCAATGCTATTGTTGTCGATAATAAGGAACTAATAAACAGATGGGCTATTTTGTGAGTGTTCCTGTTTTTGGCTTGAGTGGCAGATTTATTGTTTAAAATCGATATAATTGGGGTTTAATAGGAAAACGAATAAAACAAAGGTTCTAATTTTGTCTGATGTAAATATGATGCGTTATTACGCAAGGCTGACATCATTTGATGCCAACACCCCACATGCTGTCACCTTAGCTGAATTGGCCGATTTGATGTTTACCAGTGTTAGACATGCTCGAACCTTGCTGGGACGAATGCATCAGGCACAATGGGTAGTGTGGGAGCCTAAAGCAGGCAGAAACCAGCGTTCTAATCTAACCCTGCGCTACGATGTACAAGGGCTTCATCGACATATTGCTAGTAAATTGATCGCCGAAGGTAAGTATGAAAAAGCGTTGGCGGTACTTGATGATGACCGCACAGTCTTTGGCTCTTTGCTGCAAGAGACATCCGGTGCAACCTTACGCCAAGGTTTACTGCATGTTCAACTGACGTACAAACGTCGATTTGAAGCGCTTTTTCCTCATCACGTTCACCGTAGTAGCGAACGCTTTCTTCTCCGGCAAGTTTTCAGCTGTTTAGTCAGTTGCAGTAGTGGAGGTGTACTCAAACCTGAGTTGGCACATCACTGGGACTACAACGCAGAGACGCAAACTTGGACTTTCTATCTTCGACCTGGTTTAACTTTTCATAACGGTCAGCTTATTGATGGTAAACAGTTAGTACAGTTGTTTGAACAGTTGAAAACGCACTCGTTCTATCAATCGGAGCTAGAACATGTTGAACAGGTCTACAGCGAACAGCCACTTCATCTTTGTTTTAAGCTTTCAAAAGCAGATACCGGGTTTGCGGGTCTGTTGGCGGGAGTGAAGTATTCGATTCAACCTCCAGCACAGCTACAAGGATTGATTGCCCAAAACATTGTCGGAAGCGGGCCATTTATGATTGCTGAACATGATTCAGAGCGGATCAAGCTGAAAGCGTTTGAGCACTTTTTTAGTACACGTTCACTCACGGATGAAGTTACGATTTGGCAATTTGAAGAAGAGCTTGCCAAAGTCACCAATTTTGACCAGAGTGAAATTCACGTCGCACCTGAAGAGGACGTCTCTTGTTTTCATCAGTTGGGGCGGGAAATTACTGCTAATGAAACCGATGAGCAGCACAGCCGTGTTGAAGATGGCTGCCTGTTCGTGTTGTATAACCACAATGCACTGCAGCAAGAATTGACCATAGAGCAGAGAAAATTTCTCGCCGATTGCTTTAAGCCGAGTCTTGTCCATGAGCAGTTAGAGTCGAACCGCGGTATGTTTGGCTTGCAGTATGCAAAGAATATCTTACCTAGCTGGAACCCAGTGTATCGCATGCCAAATCCACCTTGCGCGTTGCCACGTAAACTTACTATCGCAGTTTATGATTACTATGCTCTGTATCGCTGCGCTGTAAGCATTGCTGATTTGTTGAGGTTCCAAGGTGTTGAAGTGGAGGTCAATACTTATAGCTTCCGTGATTTGACTCTGCGTTCGCAAACCAATCAGCTTAGTGAAGACCTGATTCTGTGTAACCTGAATCTCGATGACAATGCGCCATCTTCTCTTTTTTCATGGCTGATGAATGATCCCGTTTTGCATTCTGCGCTTGGACAAGATCGCAGTGAGTGGCTTAAGTTGCAGCTTGATCAACACAAAGCATCGGTCAAGCTAGAAGACTACCTAGAACAACTTGAGCCGATTGCGACTAGCCTCGTCACGGACTATTGGCTATTACCGCTGTTCCACCACCTTCAAACGGTGAGGTTTCAAGGTATTCTCAAGAATGTAGCGATTACTAACTGGGGATGGCCTGAGTTTAAGGATGTGTGGTCGGTCGATTAGCAACTAAGTATGGCTCAAGAGAAAAGCGTTGTTCTGAACAGGTAAGAGCTTGCAATCATAGTGGTATCGATGTGGTTTACTCCGACTCAACACTATTCCGGTCGCGGTTCGCGAGCTCGTGCCTAAGCCTTTGTGATCTGCTGTTTTTATTGTGCTTTTATCGCTATTCAAAGAAATAAAACTTAGATATGATGCTCCCCAAAAACACAAAGGTGATATTGTATGACAATTATATTTAATCAAGCAGCACAAGAGCTGTTGAACCGCAGAGCACCAGGCACTAAAGCGCCTCGCCTAGATGAAACTCTACGCCCGTTAAATCTTGAGGATGCTCTTCAAGTACAGTCGTCGATTATCGACCTACGTTCAGATAAGGTTGCTGGCTGGAAATGCTTGCTGCCTCTTGCTGAAGATAAGTTTGTTGTTGCACCTATCTTCTCTGACACTGTTCAGCGGGGTGCATCTTGTGAGCTCCATGCAGACAATGGTGTTGTGCGTATTGAGCCGGAAATCGCTTTTGTACTAAAAAGCGACTTACCAGCAAGTTCCGACGGTTACACTGAAGAGCAAATTGATGACGCGATCGGTTCTTGTCATATGGCGTTAGAGCTAATACAGTCTCGTTATTCTGATGACAGTGGTGCTGAGTTCTATGAGAATCTAGCAGATTGTCTAGTGAATCAGGGACTGTACCTCGGTCCGCAGCTTGAGCGTGAAGAGGCGTACAAGGCCTCGACGGTGAATGTATCTGTGACTCAGAACGAAAATATTCAGCAGTTCGACGGTAAACACCCAAATGGTCTGCCGCAAACTCCAATTTACTGGTTGATCAATTACATGACGCGTCGTGGTGTCGATTTTGAAGCGGGTGAGGCGATCATTACGGGCTCATATTGCGGAGTCGTTGAAGTTGAGTTCGATCTACCAACAACTATCACGTATGCGGGTTTAGGTGAGTATCAGGTTACCTTCTTTGAGAAAAACTAGACCCTGAGCCGCCCGACACTCAATGAGAAAGCAACCGACTGAGTTAAGCCACTGAACGCTATATTGTTGGACATTTAGACGTCTAGACGTTGACAAGTCTTTATAGTCAGATTAGTCTGCTGTCCTCTTTTCTATACTAGTTTGTTCAATGTCTAATTCTAAACACTCAAATGCACAAATCGCTCCGAGTGCGGTTGCTCTGATCCCGCTCATTATCTTTCTTGCTCTGTTTATCGGAGTAGGCAGCTACCTATCTTACCAAGGCGTTGACTTTGCCTTTTATCAGCTGCCGGCGCCTATTGCGACACTGCCAGCGATTATGGTTGCTTTGTTGATCAGTAAAGAGAAGATCAACCGAGCCATTGAGCACTTTATGCGTGGTGTCGGACACCCAGATATCGTTGCTATGTGTATGATCTACCTATTAGCGGGTGCATTCGCAGCGGTGGCTAAAGCATCTGGTGGAGTAGACGCGACGGTAAACCTTGGTTTGTTTGCTATTCCAACAAGCATGATTCTACCGGGGATCTTTTTGATCTCAGCATTTATCGCAACCGCGATGGGTACGTCTATGGGGACAATTGCTGCTGTTGCGCCAGTTGCTCTCGGGATTGCAGATTCTTCTGGAATGAGTTTGTCGTTGACTGCTGGCGTGGTACTTAGTGGTGCAATGTTCGGTGATAACTTATCGATTATCTCTGATACCACCATCGCAGCGACGCGTTCTCAAGGCTGTGAAATGCGTGACAAGTTCAAGGAAAACATCCGCATTGCTTTACCAGCGGCTTTTATTGCTATCGTTATTTTTGCGATGAACAGTACGCCAACACAAGTGCCGGAAACTGGCGATATCGAGTGGCTTAAAGTGCTCCCTTATATGGCAATTTTGGTGTTCGCTGTCTCTGGGATGAATGTGTTCGTGGTGCTGACCATGGGTATCTTGTTGGCGGGTTGTGTGAGCTTAGTGGGTGTCGATAGCTACAGCTTGACTGACTACGCACAAGATATCTATTCGGGCTTTGGTAACATGCAAGAGATCTTCTTATTGTCGATGCTGATTGGTGGTCTGAGTGAGTTGATGCGCCGTCAGGGTGGTCTTGTTTACCTAACTAACCTAGTGAGCAGCGTGATTCGTGCCTTTGGCTCTAAACACTCGAAGCAAGCCAATGGGCGTGCCAGTGAGCTAGGTATCGCAGGTCTGGTTTCAATGGTCAATGCATGTACTGCAAACAACACAGTTGCGATCATTGTGTCGGGCAGTGTCGCTCGCCAACTAGCCGAAGAGAATGATGTTTCACCTCGTCGTGCGGCGAGTTTGTTGGATATTTTCTCATGTGTGGTTCAAGGTGTTCTGCCATACGGCGCTCAGGTTTTACTGCTAGGCTCTGTTTTTAAGCTATCGCCGTTAGAGATCGTATCTAATTCGTATTACTGTTTCGCATTGGCTATCGTGGCGGTGATTGCTGTGTTTATTAAGCATCCAACCCGAACCGCTAAACTTGATACAGCAGACAATGGATAATGCTCTGATGGATAGATAACAAAAAAGGCTCGCATGAGCCTTTTTTAATGGGTTTAACTTCTCGATTTAAGTGCGCTTGTAAGAGATGTTGTCTATCGAGAGCGAACCTGTTTTTCTACCAGTCCATTGCGCTCTAGGCCACGCCTTACACTGCTGCACATCTTGCCGAAACGGCGCAGTTCTTCAAAATTAGGTACACGTCCCACTTTGATCTGGTGTTCCCAATACATCAGCTCTCCATCAACCATCTCTAACAATTTTTTCGGACAACCAAGACAGTCACCTTTTGGACCGCATACAAAAGTGTCTGACTCGTATAGTGGTAATTCATGTTTTACGTCTTCAATTAGACTTAACATTGCAGATGTTAGGTCGGGCTTTTTGGTTTTCAAAACTCAGCCTCGAATTGGAACGTCATCCATTCATTGGTAATTGGATGACTCAAGCACAGCTTCTCAGCATGGAGGTGAAGCCTGTCCGCTTTATGCCCATAGAGAACATCACCTACGATCGGCATATTCAGACCTTCCTCATGAGAACAGTGCACTCTTAATTGATGAGTACGACCTGTTTTCGGATGGAGATAAACCTTGGTTTTGCCATCACGACGCTCAATCACTTCCCATTTGGTTTCTGCAGGCTTGCCATGCTCATAGCAGACGATCTGACGTGGGCGATCATAAAGGTCTCCGCACAACGGCAAACGAATGTAACCCTCTTCTTGTTCTAGATTACCTTCAATCAGAGCGACATAACGCTTCTTAACTTCTCGAGTGATGAACTGCTTCTGTAGGCTCTTGTTCGCTCGGCGAGTGAGTGCGAAAACCAGTATCCCCGAGGTTGCCATATCCAAGCGGTGAATAACGAAAGGCCCTTCAACATCGGGATGCATTTCCTGAACGCGAGTGTATGCTGAGTCCTTGATGGTTTTTCCAGGTACTGACAAGAATCCAGATGGCTTGTGCACCACAACGATGTGTTCATCTTGAAATAGAATATCTAGCTCTTTGCCCTCTGCTGGGTTCTCGAGTAACGGATTTGGATCGACTTCTAGCCCTTTCATCATGTGACCTAAGATCGGTACACATTTACTTTGACAAGACGCGTAGTATTTCTTGTGTTTACGCACCTCTGATTTTGGTGACCGCCCCCACCAAAACTCGGCCATAGCCAATGGTGTATAACCATGTAGGTAGGCATATTGCAGCATCTTAGGCGCAGCACATTCGCCAGAACCCGCTGGTGGTACTGGGTTCGTCAATGGTGCGAAGATATGGTTTAGATCTTCCGTTTTTCCTTCAGCATTTAGAAACGCGTATTGAGCGAAAAGTTTATGTTGCAACTGGTGAGAGAGAGTTGCGCGTTGCTCTTTTAGTTGATCCAGTTGCTCGGTATAGACATCAATTTTAGATTGCAATTCAGCTAGGCGTTTTTCCCAAGCGAGCTTAAGGTGCCTTTGCTGGTTTTTATCTGCAACGCTGGCTTTACCTAGCTCAATACTTAGCTGTTCAAACGCGGCTTCATCAAGTTCTAGCTTACCTTGTTCACGTTGCTGTTTACGAAGCTTACGGCCTTCGATGACCTGTTGGCGCTGGTCTTCATTCTCTTGTTCCGCTTGCGCTTTGTTTTTCGCCATTTGCTCACACAGTGCTAGGTAAGTCTCATCTGATTTCAGAGCCTTGTATTTTGCATTTACCGCCATCATGTCGGCTGTATCTTGATGAAAGAAGCTCTCACTGTTTAACATATCAAATACTGGTGGAACGAAGTGCGGCAACAGGTTTTGGTCTGCGATCTTGCCAGAGAATGCAGAAAAGTAGCCAATTTCACTTTGTGGGCTGCGAACGATAAGCACCCCAAACATTTTTCCACGACCCTCTTCCGACTCTAGGCCGAAATCGTGGTACCAATCGGTCTGTGTTTCCAGGTGAGCCTGGAGCTGCTCTGAGGCCAGTTCACAAAGAGGGTGGGGCTCGTAGTAAAAAGGAAACGTAAAGCGTTCTGGAAGCGTGTATGACTCAATCGATTGGTTGAATCGGGTAAAGCAGTTTTCAGGTGTGTGTAGAAATTCTGAAGCGTGCAAAGAAGTCGATGAGTGCATAGTGTGTCTTTTTATCTAATGGATGAAATCGCAAGGAGTTCGATGTTAGGCGGCCGATTCTACTCCTTATCGATACACGCCTCAAATCTGTTCAATGAGAACACTGTTATTTTTGTTGCATGGGCTGTTTAAGTAGGGCGTGTTGACCTTTCGTGGTTAAGTTTTGTTCGAGATAAAAGCGTTTTAATCGCGGCGAGGGGGAAGTAGCCTAGTCATTCTAAGCAAATCCCCCTCAACAAAGAGTAAAACGCTTTTAGCCGAACCCTTTGGGCAGCGTTTGCTGGTCATTTCTACTGCGTTATCGGCTTTTCATGTAGGCTAGCTACACATCAAAACCTCTGCCTTGTAGAAATACCCAGCAACTCGCTGCAAAAATCAGCTCGAAAGATCAACACGCCCTAGTAACAAGTTGGAATGAACGTGATATGCTTTCGTGTTTTATATGAACAGGTAAGCTTATGATTCCGCTAAATACTTCGATCGTTTCCGGTGTGGCTCTTTCTGAAATCGATGGCCAGATGAAAATGCTATTGATGAAGCGTGTGAAGGGGGGCTTTTGGTGTCATGTGGCGGGCTCTATTGAGAGCGGTGAGAAGGGTTGGCAGGCGATTGTTCGTGAATTCAAAGAAGAGACAGAAATTGATGTGCAAGCCTTGTATAACGCGCAGTTCTTGGAGCAGTTCTATGAGCATCATGTTAACGTTATACAGTTGATTCCAGTATTCGCGGTAGTGTGCCCACCCAATCAAAATGTGCAGTTGAATGAAGAGCATACAGAGTTTCGTTGGTGCTCGCTGGAAGAAGCGAAACAGTTAGCGCCGTTCCCAAATCAACATGCAGTCTATGACCATATCTGGGAGTATTTCGTTAACAAAGCGCCTAATCCGCTTTATTGCGTTAAGTTAGTTTAGGATCGCGTTAAGTTAGCTTAGACCTCAAAAAGTATTGACCTCAACCTCACTCACGATGAGCTGCTACCAATGATTTGATAGTGGCGTTCAACCTTGTGAGTGATTTTTCCCCATTCAGAGCTTTTAACACGTTGTTGGTGTGTGTCAAAAGCTTGTTGATCAACAAACTCTTCGTAAACACTGAATTTATTTGGGATATGTTGATCTTGAGTGACCTCGAAGATCAAGCAGCCTGGTTCTTGGTTCGTCAGGGCTTTATGAATTGGTAGTGCAGTGAGCACGGCTTCAAGGTCTTCCGTTGGAACCTCAATGTACCCTGTTAAAACAATCTTAGACATAATTCACTTAACTCTTCCCTGTTACGCGTTCTAAATACCAATGGCCTCGACACGGGCCGTTGGTGAGATACCAATCACCTGTCACCTTATCAGCAGAGACTTTTCCTGAAAAGCGGTAGTCCCACTGCCTGTGATTAGCATATAAGGTGAGTATGTGGGTGTCTTCGGCCACCCAGCCTTTAAGTGAAGTGCCATTGTAGGTGAGGCGCAATGTGGCTTTGCCATTCTCGATACGGCCAGTGATGGTAGTGCGCTCACAAAGGTTGTTGTTAGTGGTGTTTATTCGGCTGCCGACCCATTCTCCGTCGAAGTTTTTAGTGACGCTGTAACCTGGTATCTTTGGGAATTTGGGGAAGGACTCTGAATTACCGGATTTGAACCAACCCATTTTCTGCCCGGCGACGACAAACAGAATAAAACCGGCGGTAAAAGCTAACAATAAAGGTTTCTTCATTGGCAGACCCTAGGATAATCCAAACTTAGGAGGCTTACATAATTTGACGTTAATGCTTGATTAGGCGGGTAAATTTCGTATTTAGCAATGATATAGCTGACTTATGCGACTGGCTTTGCGAATTGGGAGCTAAAAAGAGATCAAGATCAATTCTGGTTTCATTAAATCGTAGTGCGTTTGAAATATATTTGTCACGCAGCGAATTTAGTGTTAGATATGAAACTTAGCTCAATGGATTGAACTGAGCTATAGTTGATAACAGTGTCATGTTTTGATGCAACAGGTACGATAAAGTCTTATTATTTTGTGATGTGTATCGTTGAACTGACCATGAAACACCGTTAGATTCGAATAGTTGGCAAATAAGAAAAGCTCATGAAGAGCAGTCAAACGGAAAGGATATAACCCTTATGAAAAAAATGAGAAGAGCACAGCTTCATCGCGTTCGTATTCAATACTGGAAAGACACAGCGAAAGAAGCGTCAAAAAAATAAGCTTGTCAATGACAGCTTAAATTAGCCATATTGGCATTTCCCCTTGTGCGCAGATAGGCGACTCGTGACCTAAGCACATAACCAACCCAGAGCTGGTAAATCTATACAAAGATTCAATAATGCCAGCTCGATTATTCCCTTTAACGATTATCTTTTTTTACTCACCCTAAAGGTCTATTCAACCGAATCCATTAGTTTAATCGTAAGCGATAAAAAGCCCCTGAATTTCAGAGGCTCTACGTTATCGGTTAAAGACGATCTAGCGTTGAAAGAGGTTTCTCCACGTCACATCTTCAGTTCGGTTCAGCCTAACGCTGGTGAGGTAAGCGAGAACCCCGATGGCAGCATAAACCATTAACGATAGTGCTGGTGCTTCTACAATCGCCCGGAATGGATTTGGTTCAAACAGCACATCAATGGGTAGGGAGACAACGTGAGCTAAGAACTGGCTGATCCCATCGCTAGCTAGTAGGGTCAGTGACAGCCATTTTATTACGTAACCGCCGATAAACATGACCAGTAAGGGTGAGCTTACAATTTGTGAGATCGCCAACGCGACCAAGGATAGAGGCAACAGAACAATAGACACCAACAGCATTTTCGCGAGGAAAACGAGCCAGTTAGTGAACACATAAAAGAGTGATTGTTGTTCAATTAGGAGGGCCAACGGTTTATCACTGAATGTTTGAAGCATCCATAACATCACATCAGTAAACAACACCAGTAGGGCGCAGATCAGCGGGATAATGACCAAACCTACAGCGAGTTTTACTGCATGAGTCAGGTGGTTTGATACAGGCATACTACGCCAAAACATAGAGCTACCTTCTTGACGCTCTTTTCGTAGTGTTTTAGGTATAAATAGTGTCGATAAGATCAGTGACACTGTTCCCGCAATGGCGAAAATCAGAGAGTTAAGGTCACGTGCAATCTCTTGATGGATTTCGCTGATGTCACCGTTGACCTCCATTTGAAAGAAGAAATCATGTTGAGCTTGGACGTTAAACATTAAGCCGACGCCAACTACTAAGCCAAACAGAGCAATGAATAAAGGAAGACGAATGATCACCTTATGTTCGATGAGCTCTTTTTCAATCATGTAAACGCTAGAGTGCATTTAGATAGCCTCCTTCTGTGTGGCAAGGAAAAGGTCCGATAGCCCGACATTGAATCTTTGGCCAAATTCCTCAGTTTGCGGCTTGTATTGACTCTCAAGAAGCCATTTGGTACTACCAAGGCCAGCTTGAGAGCTGAGAGGCTTGAGTTGTGCAATGGTTGAGCTGTGCTCATTTGACGCATCAAGAATGAAGTAGTCGCTCTCAACTTGTTCCATACTTTTGTACAGAACAGATTTGCCCTGTTTAATGATCAATACATCGGTAAGTAGGTGTTCGATCTCAGACACTTCGTGGCTAGCGATAATCAAGGCTCGCTCACCATCGTGGAACCACTCTAATAGGTGGCGATAAAAGGTTTCTCGATAGATAAGATCAAGCCCTAGGGTTGGCTCATCTAGGATCAGCACCTTAGTGTCGGTGGCGATAATGATAGAAAGGTGAAGTTGTACCTTCATTCCTTTAGAAAGCTGTTTGATTTTAGAGGTAAGTTTGATGTCTGTGCCGTTAAGCAGGCGCTCGGCGTGTGAGCGGTCGAAACTTGGGTGGACGCCAGCAGTGTATTTAAGTAACTGTTTGACGCTCATCCATTCTGGGAGCACGTTGACATCAGAGATGTAAGAGAGGTGCTGCATCAGTTCGGCGTGCTGTTCGATAGGGTGACAACCATTTATCTCAATCTCTCCTTGGAAGCGATGTCCACCGAGCAGCGATTTGATTAAAGTTGATTTGCCAGCACCATTGTGGCCTAACAGTCCTAAGACTTGTCCGGCTTTGAGCTCAAAACTGATTTCTTCTATCCCAGTGTTATTGGTATAGCGTTTGGTGACGTTCTTAGCGGAAAGTAATGTCTTCATAACTTTTCCTTTCTGTGTTGTTCTAACAAAGAGACGAGCTCATCGATGCTCATGTCTAGATTCTTAAGTGTATTTGCAATCTCAGGCACTCTGTTGGTGACAAAGTCGCTGTAGGCGTTCTGTTTCAGCTTTGCTTCTGCACCTTGTGCGACAAACATTCCTTGCCCGCGTCTTTTTTCGACTAATCCGTCGTCGACCAATAACTGATAGCTTTTCATCACAGTGAGGTGGTTGATTTTGAGATCAGATGCAATTGTTCTCACCGAAGGTAGTGGTTGTTGCTCTCTCCAGACCCCTTGAATGATCTGTTCTGTGATTTTGCTAGCCAGTTGTCGGAAGATGGGTTGGTCATCTTTCCAATCTGTCATATCGCTCATCTGTATGGTGTTATATATAGGTATAACACTAAACCTGTTACAAAAATAATCAACTGTTTTTTATCGTGGTGTCTATTTTTTATTTTAGTGATAAGTCGGGCCTAAAAAATACTCTTCAATTTCATCAGGGTGGATTGGCTTGCTGAATAAGAACCCTTGAAAATATTGGTAGCCGCAATTTATGAGAAATTGCTTTTGGCTTTCGGTTTCTACACCTTCGGCTACTACTTTGAGCTCTAGTTTTTCACAAATGGCGTGTGTTGCTTTTACGATGGCTTTACTTCCCTGATGTGAACCGTGAACAAAACTCTTATCCAGTTTTACTGTGCTGATGGGCAAGTCATGCAACATGGATAGAGATGAATAACCCGTTCCAAAGTCATCGAGGTGGAGCTCAACTCCAAGATCCGCTATGTCGTAAAGCGCCTGTTCAACTTCCCCATGTTTGAAGATCATTGAAGACTCCGTGATCTCAAGTGCGACCTTGTTTGCTGGTAGTTGATAAAATTTGAGCATCGCAGACAGTTGGTCGGCAAATGCTGAATGGATCTGTTTTCCAGAGATGTTGATACTCAGAGTCAGCTCTGGGCCGTATTTTTTGTGCCATTTCGCGAGCTGTTTGAGCGCAGCATTCAACACCCAACGCCCAAGCGGTACGATTTGACCAGTCTCTTCGGCTAGATTGATAAATTCTCGCGGTGCAATGTCACCCAGTTCATGATCTTTCCAACGCAGTAATGCTTCAAAGCCTTTGATTCGATTATGATCATTATGAATGATGGGCTGATAATGCAGCTTTAAATCATCGTTCTCTATTGCACGTGCAAGTCGATGTCGAATATTGACCTTTCGATGCAGTGCTTTGGCAAGATCTGGAGTGAAGGTTTGGTACCGGTTTCTTCCATTTGTCTTTGCCATATGCATTGCCATTCCGGCTTGCTTAAGCAACGACTCTTGATCCATAGCGTTGTCTGGAAAGTGTGCCGTTCCGATACTGCACCCTACCGATAGGGCGCCGATACCAGTGAGGTCAAAGCTCTTGTTAAGCGCGTTGATGATGCGAGAGCATAATAGAGGGATGTTGTGATTTCGACAGGTGTGAGCAATGATTATGAATTCGTCACCACCAAAGCGGCCAATCATACAAGTATCATCAACCAGCTCTTTAAGTCTTATACCTACTTGTTTAAGGAGTTGGTCGCCAACATTGTGCCCATAGGTGTCGTTAACTAACTTAAAGCCGTCGAGGTCGACAAACATCAGTTCAAATGGGGAGCGGTACTCAATGCTCGTTTGCAATAGGTTTGTGATTCCTCTGCGATTATGCAGTTCGGTTAGGCAATCATGTTCTGCATTGTATTTGGCGAGTAGAAGACGCTCTTTTTGTTGAGTGGTGCATGTCAGATTAAGCAACAACTGATTTTTGTCGAATAACCACTTGCCTTGTACATCAAAGTAATGGGTTTTATCGCCAATTTGACAACTCACTTCTTCTAGGATCTCTTGCCCGCGCATAGCTGAAAATAGCCACAGGTCAACGGTTTCATCGTCGCCGAGAAAATCGATCAACTGAGTAAATGGTTTCCCATAGCTTTGATAAAAAGCCGTATTGACACTTAATATCTGGCCAGTTTTATCGAAAAGCAAAGAAAGGTTAGATCCGTCTGAACAAGCCAAGTCGTGCTTCAAACTATTTTCTTCAGCAACAACCTGCACCAACATACCTATCCGACCGTCTGGTAGAGGGATGCCTGAAAATTGGCACAATGCCCTTTTGGCTATGTGCTTAGGAGTGAAGTTCCACCATGTTTTAATGGTCTGGTTTAGGTGGAATTGTCGTTGGTACTCTTCGAGTGTTGCCTCAATAGCCTTAGACATCTCTTTTCCAAGATCGCGCGAAGTGAGCTCTTGAATCGAATCTGTCTCCCAGAGTGGTAGTGCGCTGCTATTCGCCCAAATGATCAATTTGTTGTCGATGTCGTACACCCAAATAGGACATTTTAGATGCTCAAATGGTAAATAACTCTGCATAATCAAGGCTTAATGTGTGGAGTAAAAAGGCTGTAGCAATCGCAACGGATGACTACACAATTTCTCAAATGGATGAGCTGTCTTATCTGTTTGCGCAGCGATCGCTGAACTCAGAAAGGAGGAGTCAGTGACACGCAGCTTAGTAGAGAGCATTCTTTTCATAGGTAACATGATCTTAAATAGACAACTTGAGTCAATGCTACTCAATCGGTGAGATTAAAAATATAGGGTGAATCTCGATGTTAGGTTGATTTCACTACCTGTTACTCAAGATTTCCGCTTTTGTTACATTTTTCCGCTTGTCTGGTAGTGTTTTGTGCTTATTTATTTCACTTTTGTGGGTGTATGTGTTGTATCGATAGGATTGTTTGACTGAATAAACTTCTGGGTTGTTGTAAATGATAGTTATGTAAGAGAGGGTAAGAAAATAAAGGAGATGTAAGACGAGCACGTTACTATGTTGTCAATTTTAAAACTAACTTTTAAAGGGTATTGATGAAGGCGCAACAAGGGGGAGCAGGGACGTTAAACCGTAAAAATAGCTGTACATCAATGAATAAATTGTTTTGCATACTGTAAAATGGTGAGTTGGGTTACAGTATTGATGATGTATTTCCATTCTATATACTGCCCGCGCATTAATAAACACTGGTGATGGAAATGTCTAAAGCAAAAGTGCTCATAGTCGAAGACGACCAAGAGATCGCACGTTTAACAACTCTATATCTTGAAGCTGAAGGTTATCTGGTTGAGGTGGTTAATGAAGGTAACTTGGCAGTACAAGTGATTCGAGACGTAGAGCCAGATTTAGTGCTTTTAGACTTGATGCTACCTGGACTAAGTGGTGCACAGGTTTGTCGACAAGCTCGTGAGTTTTATAACGGTATTATTCTCGTACTGACAGCATCTGCTGACGAGATGAGTGAAGTTAGCTTGTTTAAGTTTGGTGCCGATGATTACGTAACAAAGCCGATTCGAGGTCATGCTTTGTTGGCGCGCATTGAAGCATTATTGCGCCGAGCTTCATCTAGCTCTCAATTGGAGAGTAATGCTGAGAAGAGGTGCGATATCGTCGTTAATCCGACAATTCAAAGTGCAACCTTGTATGGTCAGGATTTACAGCTCACTTCCGCTGAGTTCGAAATCTTAAACTTGTTAGTGAATAATTTTGGTCAAGTTGTCACACGAGATCAATGTTGCCAGCTGTTTCGTGGGATTGATTATGCGTTCAACGATCGCTCGATTGATATGAGAATCTCTGGTCTACGACGTAAATTGCGTAATCATGCTAAAGACAAACAACTGATTAGAACAGTAAGAAACAAGGGGTACATGCTTGTTTCGTAAAGGTGTTGTCCGCAAGCTAGGAAATGTTTCGATGTTCGCTAGGCTCTATATTGGGATCGTGACAGGGATTATTGCAACGATCTACCTGTTTCTCAGTTTAGGTGAAGGACATATGCGCCGGACAGAGATTGAAACGTTTCTTAATGACGGATCCTATTTTGTTGAGCAGTATATTCATCAACATAATCATCCTACGTCACTATACAGAGAGTTAGACAAAACCGGCTATCAGCAATTCTACATTTTTAATCTTCGTCTTATTGAAAATTGGGATGGCCAAGCTCCATGTTTGAGCTGTACTCATTTCACGACACTGAATGGCGTGCCAATTTACCTCAGTGATCGGAATCTCTACTCTGCGGTATTTCAGCTTCCTAATTCAAAGCACAGCTTTGTGTTTAGTGAGGTCGGTGACTTTTTTTCTCCCGCCATAGAGTGGTATGAAGATTCAGAAAGAAACTTTCTGATCGCATTGCTTATTGCTGTCATTATCGCTATTGGGGCAAGTATCTATATACCTGTTCGCCGTTTTCAAGAGCGGATAGAGCTTTTGGTAGAAAAACAGCAGCAATTTGGTCGAGGTAGACTGAGTACCCGTTCTGATATAGATGATATTCACCCTATATCAGAATTAGCCAACAGTTTTAATCTGATGGCTGAGGAGATCGAGAGTAAGGTCAAGCAGAATCATATATTTGCTCAAGCTATTCCTCATGAAGTGCGAACGCCTTTGAGTCGGATTCAACTTGCGACTGATCTTTTGCGCAGAGGGGCGCCGGCTGAACAGCAACTTTTGTTCGATGATATTGATGGTTATATTGGTGATATTGATCAGCTTACGTCTGAAATTATCATGCTCTCTAAGTTGAACGTTATCGACAACGAGTATTTCGATTTAATCACGACGAGTTGTAATTTAGTTGACCACTGTTTGGATCGCATTCGTTACTCAGAGATTGAAAATGTTGAGTTTGAGTCGTTTGTTATCAATAGTTTTGCCACTAAGTGCGACTGTACTATGGCTCGATTGGTGCTGGACAACATCCTAAAAAATGCAGGAAATTATACGCGCGATAAAGTTTGGGTGACGCTGGACGAAAACTCCGAAAGTTGGCTGATACAAATCGAAGATAACGGTGATGGAATTCCTGAAGACAAGCGTGATGAAGTTCTATTGCCTTTTGCGCGTCTTGATCAAAGTCGAACAGCTAAAACAGGTGGGTTTGGTCTAGGGTTAGCTATCGCAAATGCTGCAGTGAAAAAGATGAGGTGGCAGCTTAAATTAGAGGACAGTGTTCACGGTGGAGCAAAGTTCATTATTATTGTTCCTAAACGTAAGGCCGACAGTAATTCCTGATTTAGAGTTAATGTACAAATAAAGTGCTGTTCAGTCTTTCTTTGAATTTATTTCATTCGTGTAAGTATAAGTTTTCGTGATCGGAATTAATATTTCGATTTCGATAGTAAAACAGGAGGGGAATATTTACCCCTCCTAAGCTTCAATTATTCAAAGCAGATTATTATTCGCGTGTTAATCCGTAAATAGCATGGTCGACAACTCGACCATTTAAATTTTCGCTTCGAGTAATGATTCCCTCAAGTTTACATCCAAGTCGTTCACAAACCGCTCGACTTGCGCTGTTCTCGACGGCTGCCGAGATCTCTACTTTCTCCATCCCTAGCTCTTCAAACGCTATCTGAATGAGTTTGCGAACGACCTGCGTGACAATGCCTTTACCTTGTTGATGCTCGGACAACCAATAACCGACAGTGACTTTTTTCAGATCGTGACTGATGGTATTAAAGCTACAATTACCAACGATGTTATTTTGGTAAACAATCGCGCAGGTCATGCTTTTTCCTTCTGCATAGTCGTGGAGCGAGCGCTGTATAAATATACGAAAGTCTTGTTCGGTTTTACAATGAGTTGGCCAAGCAAGCCATTGCCCTAAATAATCAGACTGTGTTGATACCAGCTCTGCATAATGAGAAGCAAAGCTTTCCTGTATTAGCGCAATTGAAATATCGTCGTTGATTTTTATTTGAAACATCGTGTCCTCATTAACAGCGTTAAGGTCATTATACTTTGGTACTAGTTTGCTCTTTATACCCTTACCTGTCTAATTTTTATGCAATCTGTGGCACGAAAAGTTTGTTATACGTTATTCATGTCACGAAACTCAATAAACCTTACATAATTTGTGACTATGCATTCAAGTAATCGATTAGTATTGCCTCCAATAAATATAAAAATGATAAAAACTAGGCTTAATTTATGAATTTGTACTGCCAGAACGTGACGGTAGATTTGCGTAAAGCGCTATTTGGTATTGCTAAGGCTTTGGATAATGTCGGTTTTGAGAGTAAACATCACGGACAAAGAGTTGGGTACATCGCGTATCGATGTGCACTGAGTGTAGGTTGGGAAGAAGAGCAAGCCCAACTTGCCTTTTCGCTTGGGCTTATCCACGACTGTGGAGTGTCTCAGATAGATGAACAGCTCAGCCTCATCGCTGAATTTATACCAGACTCTACGCATCACCACTGTAAGAAGGGCTATCAGATACTCAAAGAGTGTCCGGTACTCTCCATCTTTGCTAAACCTGTGCTATATCACCATACTCCGTGGAATGAACTGAAAGATTTACCAATTAGTCAACTAGAGAAAGAGCTAGCAGCCGTTGTGATGCTAGCGGATCGGGTCGATTACCTATGCGGTGTCGCGTCTGCAGACCGTTTTGGTAACCTAACGCCTGCTGGCAAGACTTACATTATTGAGCGCTTAACTGAACAGGCAGACCTTTTGTTTGAGACCAACCTGGTTCAGCACATGTGTGAGTTGGTCGATACTGATGATTTCTGGTTCTCTATGGATGTGTCCTACATTCAGATCATGAGCGACAGGTTTGAGCCAGTCCCGTTCTTTTCTCAGCAAATGTCACTAGATGAGACGGTCGCTTTCGCAGAGTTCATTGCCAACGTGGTCGATGCTAAGAGCTCTTTTACGTTTAAGCATTCGTTGAAAGTAGGGCAGTTGTCAGAGTACCTAGGGAAACAGTTAGGTTACTCCTATACAACGCAGAGAAAACTATATCTGGCTGGACTCGTGCACGATATCGGTAAGCTGCAAACGCCACGAGAGATCTTACATAAGCCGGGGCCTCTTACTCCAGAAGAATACTGTTGTATTAAGCGACATGCGACAGACTCGCGCTTTGCTCTGCATGAGTTATTTAGTTCGCCGCAAATTTGTGAGTGGGCTTCCAACCACCACGAGCGTCTTGACGGCTCGGGCTATCCGATGGGTAAAACGGCCGAGCAGCTTGATAGGCCAAGTCGGATTGTGGCGGTTGTTGATGTATTTCAAGCGTTAACACAATCTCGTCCTTATCGCCCAGGAATGAGCTTAGAGCAAACGTTGGCGATATTGGAGGATCATGTGCAAAACCACAAACTCGATGCAGAAGTTTTCAACTGCTTAAAAAAACACGCGCAATACTGCTTTGAATTGTCAACTGACAAGTGTCGTGATGTACAGGTTAGCGCAACTTTTTAACGATGTTTTTTTACAAAGCTCATCAAATTTGAACGAATTGATGCAATTTTAATCGCGCGATCGTTTGCGTTAAAAAATGTGATGAAAGTCTCATTGAGTTGTTTATACTTCTCTTCCGGTTTTAAGCCGGTGCTTAGCCAATACAAGCCGTCACATGGATATGTGAATGACCCCACGGACCGGACCAGCTGCGTTCCACTGCTTGTATAAGGTGATCTTACATGAACAATTCGTTGTTACATTCGTTAACGTTGTTAACACCCTCTTCGCGTAGCGTATTGCTTGCGATTCTTTGTCCTTTTCCTTTGATGTCATTCGCTTGGCTCATGCTCACTCTTTAAGGATTTCTAGGACAATTTTATGAATATTTTATTTGGTTTTGTTGGTGTTTTTGCACTAATCGCTTGCGCGTATTTGCTATCTGAGAGCCGCTCGGCGATCAACTGGAAAACGGTAATTCGTGCCTTTCTACTTCAAATTAGTTTTGCTGCTTTAGTGCTATATTTTCCTTGGGGACAAATGGCGTTAACAAGTTTAAGTAGCGGCGTATCAAGCTTACTTGGCTTTGCAGATGCGGGTATCTCATTTCTTTTTGGTGGCCTTGCTACTGAAGGGTTTATCTTCGCAGTGCGTGTACTTCCTATTATCATCTTCTTTAGCGCGCTGATTTCTGCACTTTACTATCTGGGTGTGATGCAGAAAGTAATCCAAGTTCTAGGTGGTGCTGTTCAGAAACTGTTGGGTACGAGTAAAGCAGAGTCTTTGGTTGCTACTGGTAATATTTTCCTTTCTCAAGGCGAGTCGCCACTTCTTATTCGTCCTTTCTTAAAATCAATGACTCGTTCAGAGCTATTCGCAGTGATGGCTGGTGGTATGGCATCGGTCGCGGGCAGCGTGTTAGGGGGGTATGCTGGTCTAGGTGTTGAACTTAAGTACCTTATTGCAGCAAGCTTTATGGCCGCGCCGGGTAGTCTACTAATGGCTAAAATTATTGTGCCTGAACTTGATACACCAAGTAGTTACGACAATATTGAACTAGACAAAGCTGACCAAAGTAATGTGATCGACGCGTTAGCAAGTGGCGCAATGAACGGTATGAAAGTGGCGGTTGCGGTTGGTACTATGCTGATTGCTTTCGTTAGTGTTATCGCGATGGTGAACACAGGTCTTGAGAGCTTAGGTGAAGCGGTTGGCTTTACTGGTATCACTCTACAAGCGGTATTTGGTTACCTATTCTCACCATTGGCGTGGGTTATCGGCATTCCAAGTGATGAAGTGCTAATGGCAGGCTCTTACATTGGTCAAAAGATCATTATGAATGAGTTTGTTGCTTTCATCGATTTCGTCGAGAACAAAGCGTTACTTTCAGAGCACAGCCAAGTGATCATCACGTTTGCATTGTGTGGCTTTGCGAACATCGGTTCTATTGCGATTCAATTAGGTTCTATCGGTGTTATCGCTCCTGAGCGTCGTGCTGAGGTGGCAAACCTTGGTCTTAAAGCGGTTGCAGCAGGTACATTGGCTAACCTAATGAGCGCATGCTTAGCGGGTATCTTTATCTTGCTATAACCTGCGGTTACTCTTTCTCTCAGTTGCCGTCTTTATGACGATGCGAGAGCAGCAGAGTAGAACCATATATCTATTTAACGGGCACTTGGGTTCTCCCCTTAAGTGCCCGTTTTTTTGTTTTTGCGTTGTTCACTATGGAAAAATCAGTATCGCTCATAAGGGGAATAGTGAGGTCAATCTATCTCGTATATACTTCGAAGGTGCTTAACCCTAGAAGCGCTGTTTTATCCTGCTATTTAAGAAAGGCTTTTTATGAAAACAAGAGTATGTATTGGCTTGCTGTTTGCTACTTCATTAATATCAGCTCTGATTTTTTTGTTGGCGGGTGATAGCCATTTTCCAGTGACGCAGTGGCCTAAAGAAGCGTATCTAGGTTTGGTATTTAGCGTGGTCTGGGGTGGCGGTGTAATGGCAAGTGTCGCTTACGTTTTTTCTGCGATGGTTTTTATCACGGTAGCTGTGGTGGGCTATGCCATTGGCTACAAGGTTGGCAGTTATTTACCAACCTGTAGCGACACGAAGTAATGCACTGGTTAGATCGACTCCGAATATATTGGTATCACAGAAAGCAATCCAAATGCTGGCCTGAAAATGGCGCTCGTTCTCTTGGTTGGACTGATAGAGCTTCTCAATATGCTCGTTTTTCCGTTATAGCTAATCATGTCGAGTTTGATGGGCAGACCGTACTTGATCTAGGTTGCGGGTATGGCGACTTGTATCCGTTCTTGACGGCGCAATATGCAATTCGGTCTTATCTTGGGGTGGAACAGCATTCGGCGTTTTATCAGCAGGCCAAAGCACGATATCAAAATGCCACCTGTGCCTTTAAGCGCGGTGACATCAGTACAATTTCCTTGAGACCCTATGATGTGGTTGTGGCGAGTGGTTCATTGAATTATGCCTCAAGAAATGAACACTATCTTACCTCGATGATCATAAGAATGTATGCGTTGGCGAATAAAACGCTGGTGTTTAACCTGCTAGACAAAGATTATTATCCAACTCGGCAGTTGCTTGTCAGCTATCATCCACAAGGGGTTTATCGATTCTGTAAAACACTGTGTGAAGATGTCAGGCTAGTCGAAGGCTATTGCGATGGTGACTTTACGATTGTAATGAACAAAGCGAAGTGAACCGCAAGCGGAAGTAACGTAAAAACAATCACCCAATGAAATAAACCCAAGCAGAGAAAGCTTGGCTTTGTTGTATAGAGTTGAGTGCTGAGCAACTGTAATTCGAGTCCTTAGTTTGACTTGTTCTCCACTAAACCATAAGGCAGACTTTTGAATACTTCCGGATGCTTTTGGAAGGTTGGCGCTTCATTCACCTGTTGCCAGTCGAGCAGCATAATAGCGAGAACGTTCCGATGCTCACCATACTCTAAATCAAAATCCCCCGTTATAGATGGAATCATGCCTTGTTCTTTATCGATAGAGGCTTGAATGGCAAGGCGTGTTTTTTCTACTACGGGATCATTTTCTAAGCCTGCCAGTAAGAAGGTTATACCTACTTCAGCAATCACATCTTCTTTGGCACGCAGAAGTATTGTGTCGATGTTTTGTCGGAAGTAATCATAAATCCATTGATGTTCTTTTTCGCTGACTTGATGTTGGTAATACTCTGAATCTCCGAAAATGATATGCGTCATTCCGTAGATCTTATTACCGAACTGCTGAGTCGAGAGTTTCTTGTCCTGGCTGTCAGGGTAAGTGGCCCTGAACGTTTTAACAAACTCGTCAACGACATCTTGTTCACCTAACTGACGCAACCAATACACTTGATTTGCGAGTTGTGCAGCCCAAGCTTTGATCATCTCTTCGTTGGTCACGTATTTAGAGAAGTCATAGCGACGGATAATTTCTCGCAGCTTGGCGTCATTTTTATGCTCTAACCCGTACTCGTTAGCACGAGCCATTGAACCAAGTAGATCAACCCCTAAGAATAGATATTCTGGCATGTGCTTAGTGATGTTGTAGCGTCGAACACTGCGCTCATCTTCATCATCAACATACGATGCGATGCGCTTCTCAGAGTAGAGAACAATTTGCTCTTGGGAGTAAACATCGTTAGAAAGTCGACTCAGTTTGCTGGCAACACGTGCCATGTCACTCCAAACAGCTGCCGTGTATTTTTCATCTTGCGTTTGACGAAACATACGAACGCCGTAATGTCCCTCTTTAAATGCAGACAGCGTGTAAAGTTGGCTTTCGTATGTGTGTTTAATGAGATCTGCTGAGGCTTTGAAGCTTTGTTTTTGTGATCCTATGAGCTTGCTTTGGAGGACTCTTTCTTGCGTTGCATCCTTAACGAGAGCATTAGACTGAGCATAGGCACAAGCAATAGTGGAGGCCGATAGCAAAATACACAGTGTTATCGTTTTTAGCTTCATATCAAAGTTACCGAGCAAGGGAGGATAGTTCAAAAATAGCACTGAGCTAAATAGTGAATGTAAGTGTTTAGTCAACTTGTTGTTATCTTTTATAGCTTGGAAATGTCAATTAAGGCAACGTGATAAATTTGATCAAGGTTTATTGTTGATGAAAAGCTCAATATTTACATGTGTTGTTTACAAGTTATGGATTTTTAATCTAGTAAATGCATACTTAAAGCAAACTAGAGCCAAAAGTAGTGATTGATGTTAATTGAGCCTCATCTTACGTCAGTAAAATTACAAAAATAGACAGAGCAGGAGAGAACGAATTATGACGAATCGTTCAGGTAAGCAGTGGTCTGCTAGGATGTTATCTTGTTTATTTTTGATTACGACCATCAGTGCCGTTGAGTTTTTTCACAGAAAGCAGGTAACCTTCTTAAAAAATGAAGCCTTTGCAGAGGCTCAAAAACAGTTGGCGATCGTACGATCACGCATTGAGGCGGTGATCGTTACTGATATGTATCTTCTCAATGGCATGTCCACTCAGGTTGCTATTGCTCCGCGAGCTGATGTCGATGAGTGGAACAAGATCGCCGAAAGTATCATTCGAGATGGTTCTCATATTCAATTGATTGGGTTAGCAAAAAACGATGTACTGAGCTTTGTTTACCCAAAAGAAGGGAATGAAAGCATTTTGGGTATCGACTACCGAGACCACCCAGACCAATGGCGTTCGGTCGCCTTAGCCCGTCAGTTGGAAAGAACCTTTATCTCAGGGCCTTTTGAACTCTTTCAAGGAGGATGGGCATTGATTACCCGAACTCCAATCTTTATGGACCCTCCGTTTAATCATGAGTATTGGGGGGTATCCAGCGCAGTTATAGATTTGGATTCCTTGTTAAAAGATGCAGGCGCAGAGCAATTAGAGGAGCGTTATCACTTCGCCATCCGAGGCTCTAACAGTGCAGGTAAAGATGGCGACGTTTTCTACGGTGACGAGGCCGTTTTTGAATCCGCATTCGCTACAGAAATGGCAAGTTTCCCATATGGTGGCTGGTTTTTAGCTCTGTCAGGTGAAGAAAAGGCACTGGCGGATGTGTCATGGGGGCGCGTAAATATTATGCGTATTATCGGCTATTCTGCACTTCTTTTGGCTTCGTTAGCCTTTTTTACTATCTATCGGCTTTATACCGTCGCTCACGGTCGCGCAATGCACGACGACCTGACGATGTTGCCAAACCGACGTTATTTCATGTACAGCCTCAACCTGGCTTTCAAAGAGGCTAAGCATAGTGGCTCAGAACGTTTTGCGGTGATGAATATTGATCTTGATGGCTTTAAATCAATCAATGATACCTATGGCCATGCTGCGGGCGATAAGGTGTTGGTTGAGGTTTCGAAACGTATTCGCGCAGTACTTCGAAGCTCTGATATCGTGGCACGTATGGGGGGCGATGAGTTCCTGATTCTACTTCCGCGAGTGCATGATGGCCAGAACCTACTATCAATCCGCAGTAAGTTAGAACAAGATATCTGTCTGCGCCCGGTGGAGTTTGATGGGCAAAATATTGCTCTGAATGCCAGTATCGGATGGGCAGCGTACACAGAGACGTTTAACGATGTCGATGAGCTACTAAAAGCCGCAGATAAAAAAATGTATCAGAGAAAGCGCGCAAGTTAATACAAGTCGAATTAGAATTTAGTTGCTGAATTGGGTTAAAAGCCTCAGAATACCGCGCTTTGTAGCGCCATGTTGATCACGATTTAGCGTTACACAGCCCATGCGAACTCCGTACTGAGCTTACCTTTTCGTTAACTGAGACATTATTCTATGAGTTTTACCTCCCTAGGCCTTTCTGCTCCTATTTTAAAAGCGATTGAAGCACAAGGTTATGATAAGCCATCACCTATCCAAGAAAAGGCGATCCCAGCCGTTTTGAAAGGAAAGGATGTCATGGCCGCCGCTCAGACTGGTACAGGTAAAACAGCTGGCTTCACGCTGCCTATTCTTGAGCTTCTTTCTAAAGGTCCACGTGTACGAGCGAATCAAGTTCGCGCCCTAGTTCTAACCCCGACTCGCGAACTCGCTGCACAAGTTAACGGAAGCGTTGTTAAATATGGCATCAACTTGCCTTTGAACTCATCGGTGGTATTTGGTGGAGTGAAGATTAATCCCCAAATGCAGAAGCTTCGCAAAGGTAGCGACGTGCTAGTCGCGACTCCGGGACGCTTGCTTGATCTCTATAATCAAAATGCAGTGCGCTTTGATCAGCTAGAAATCTTAGTCTTAGACGAGGCTGATCGAATGCTAGATATGGGCTTTATTCGCGATATTCGTAAGATCTTAGCTTTTCTGCCCAAAAAGCGTCAAAACTTACTGTTCTCAGCAACATTCTCAGATGACATTCGCAGTTTAGCGAAAGGGCTCGTAAATAACCCTGTCGAGATCTCAGTTAATCCTGCGAATTCGACGGCGAAAACGGTAGAGCAGAGCATTTACCCTGCCGACAAGAAAAAGAAAGCGCCAATGCTGGCTAAGCTTATTAAAGATAATGATTGGCAGCAGGTGTTGGTGTTTAGCAAAACAAAACACGGAGCAAATAAACTGGCTCGTTTTCTTGGCGACCAAGGTATTACAGCTGCGCCAATTCACGGCAATAAGAGCCAAGGCGCTCGTACCAAAGCGTTGGATAACTTTAAAACGGGTCAGGTGAGAGTCTTGGTTGCAACGGATATTGCGGCGCGTGGTATCGATATTCCGCAGCTTCCTCAAGTGGTTAACTTCGATCTTCCTCATGTCTCTGAAGACTATGTACACCGTATTGGACGTACAGGTCGTGCGGGTGAAGTGGGCAAGGCGATCTCTTTAGTATGTGCAGATGAAGCTTCAGAGCTATTTGGTATTGAGCGACTTATTCAGCAAGTCTTAGAACGTCGTGAGTTAGAAGGTTTCAGCCCGGTAAACACATTGCCAGAATCTAAGTTAGATACGCGTCCGATTAAGGCGAAGAAACCGAAAAAGCCTAAGAAGCCAAAGACAGAGCATGCGGACGGACAACGCTCATCAGACAACGCACGTGGTCATAAGCCAGTAGGTAAAAACAAACGCCATGCACCTGGTACAGGCCCAGCGCCTACGCGCAAGCCGGCTGCCGCTCAAAAGGCGCAAGGTGGTGATGACTCTATTAAGAATAATGGGAGCAATTTTAAGCGCAGAAAAGGGAGAAAACCAGCGACTGGTGAAGAAGCAAATGCTAAGCCTGCATCAGTCGGAAAAAAGCCGTCTCCAGCGAAACGCAGCGGTGGCAAAGCTAACCAATCTGGTCAGGGTAAGTCTGGCTATGGCTCAAGCTATGGTCCTAAGGGATCTACGAATAAATCGAACACCGGTAGTCGCAGCAAGCCAAGACCTGGAACGCACAACAAGTAATAAGCTCTCAGATGACGCGGTGCTAGCCTAAGAAACAACAACGCAAACTGATTTAATCATGTTTGCGTTTTTTTTGGTCTTAAGAAATAGGCTTTTGTTTTCAATATATTACGTAAGCTGTATCTATTTTAGGTGAGAGGTCGTTGAAAAATTGTTTATCAAGAGGGGCTATTGATTCTTAGTAATAATAACATAATCACTAGCGTAATTAGTGTAATTTGCAAAATGCAATTTCATATTGCAAATTACTAAGCTATAAACGACTAATAAGTGTGCGGATGCGTAGTAAAATGGGGCTTTGAAAAGTTGGCACACATAGTGCATTACTTATAGTGACCCTTCTTAAGCCGAGGGTCACCTAGCCAACTGACGTTGTTAGTGAACCTTTATTGTTCACATAAAATATATAGCCAATCACGTTTATTGTGGTTGGTTTTTTTTTGCCTGCAGTTTTTATGTTAATGCTTTGGTTATAATTAACGTTCCCCGCATTTTGAATAACAGCTTGGCTGACGTGGACACTCCCCACCTCGCGAACAAATAAGTCTCGCTTCTGCTTCAATCCCACGTTCAATCCAGTTAATGTTAAGAATCTTAGCTATAGTCGTAAGGTCTTTCTTGATGTTACGTGGAATAGCAACTGACCCGCCATTGTTAACACAGGATGCTTTAAGCTGTTCAGCTATTTCTCGCGAATTACCGCCTTGCGCATCAATAGCAGGGTTTAGGTCGATACCTGCACACAATACACGGTTGTTACCCGCTGGGTCAGTCATATTGATGGATTCACAACAATAGATTCTTGGTTCGTCACCCACATTTAAAATTGAAATTTGAGCTGAACTGCCATCTCTAGGCTCTGATAATCGACGAAACACTGCCCAGTGCTGACATGGGTCTGCGACCGTTCGCATATTGCCCCACGGAAGCGGGATTCCGTTTCCACGATATACTGCCTTGAGCTTGCCCGGTCCATAAGCATCAAAGTAGTGCCAATGAGGGTAAGGTGATACTACCGTCATTCTTCGCATCGCAACAGAGGGGGAAACCCCCGCTCTTTTATGTACATCGATCTCGTAGCCAGTTCTGTCTAGGAGTTGTCGAAAGGGAACTTTTGGACAAAGCAGGGCACCCGCAAAGAAGCTTGATTCGAAGTCTCGCCATGCTTGCAGAATATCTTGTGAGTTAAGCTGGGAAGAGGTTTTGTTTTGGGCATCGTCCCAAGTGTTGTTATTGCCTACAGAAAGCACGCTCTTTAGCCCTTCTTTGCTATGCAAAATGCAGTGTCCAATATAAACAGCAAGATCGTACTTGAGGCGGGTTGGGTACTCCTTGAGGATCTCATTGAGGTAAATGGTGCCTGGAGGCTCGAAAAATGATGTGACCAACTGTTTTGCGTTTATCCCTAGCTCGTCCACTACATCCTGCGGGGTGCGCGTTACCCAGCGAATCTGTATCCCCAAGCTGCGAGCAATATCGATTAGGTCTTCAACACTCAAATTAAGACGTTTTAGCCCAACCTCTTCGGCTGCGCGTTCCAAGTCTGGAAAGTGGTTTTGGTTGCTTTCTTGATGCGCTCGAATGAGTAGGTGGGCAAATTGCCGTCCAGAAATGCCCGTTTGTGAGAGCATTTCTGGAATGGCAATCTGAAGAATGTCGTTAGAGAACAAAAAGCTAGGCTCTAAAGCCATTCCGTTTATTCCGCCGCGATTTCCTTTGTCTGGCGTTATCGCTTGTTGCTCTGGTTCATCGTCCAAAAACCAAGTGGGATTTTTCTGAAACACTTCTGCGATCACTTCGAGCATATCGATACTCGGGACGCGCTTTCCTCGCTCAATCATCGAGAGATAAGAGACCGAAGGGGCGTACTCAGGGTTCACTCTAATGCAACGCGCAGAGAGATCTTCCATCGTTAAATGGTTGCGTTTCCGTAGGTTACGTATCTTTGTACCTAGGAAGTGAGATTGACGAACTAAACTTTTTGACAAGGCCATATTTGTAAAATTCACATTGTAAAATTTTTGTTGTGAAATTGTAGGTAAAAAAGCGCTAGTCTACAAACTAAGCAATTCACAAAATGACGAAGAAATTAAACGTTTGTTTGGAATAATTGCTCTAGGACACACATTTGCTATGAAAATCGATGACTTTTCATCGGACTGGTCAAGAGGGAAAGACTATGAATATGCTGACATTCGATAAAACTGAAATCCAAAAACAATCCAAGCCATTTATCGCTGAAGCTGTCTTTGCCGTAGAGACGATCAGTGCAAACCAGCAAACGGAAAAACAGATCAAAGCGAAACAGCTTTTGGATCGTCTATTTCCATTGGAGAATGGTTCCCATCAGGATGTAACCAGCTATGTAATCGATTACAATCATATCATGGCATATTTCAAAGACGGCCGACATAGTGGGCTTAAACATCCTAAGCAGTTTGTTGCTTACATGGGTGAGAAATGTGACCCAGATTCAATTTTGTTCCGCGATGGAAGTGGCAGCCACCTTGAAGTCATGCTTGGTTGCCACAAAGGGACAGGGCGTATTGAGCTGGTCGATATTGATGATATTCAGTTAGAAACTTGTACGACTTTCGGTCATTCACCAATGGAAGCGGCTCAAGATGAACAGTGTGAGACGTCAGCATTACGTCACTGGATCAGTTTGGTTCAAGGCGATGAGAAGGGTAAACCCAAAGCAAGCAGTGAAGACAAAGAGTTTCGTGCAAAAAGTGGCGAGGATTACTGCCTAAATTACTGCTACAACATATAAGTGTATTAGATGCTCACAACGAGATGATACCAACTGACTGATGTGTAGAATGCAACGACAAAAATATCAAAGCCCCGTTTAACGCAGCGGGGCTTTGTCTAATACTGAGGCAAGCTCATCCAGTGTCGTCTTATAAAAAGCGCTTGAGCGATAGTGATGGCTTCTCGAGTGATACTGATGACTTACAGTGGCATCACTCGATTTCGACCCAGAGATTTGGCCTCGTATAGAAGCTTATCCGCACGCTCGATTAATGAGTCAGCCGTCTCGTTGGGCTGTAGCTCCGCCACACCGAATGACGCGGTGATATTACCTACCTGCTCACCACTGCGACGATCTTTAATCGAAAGCTTCTCTAATGAACGGCGACTGGTATCAGCAATTTGACGAGCAATGCGCAGTGACTTATTAGGAATGATCATTGCGAATTCTTCACCGCCAAAGCGATAGGCTGAGATGCCGTCACGACAAGCGACTTTTAGTTTACGAGCAATGCCTCTTATAACTGTATCGCCAAACAGGTGACCATAGGTATCGTTAAAGGTTTTAAAGTGGTCAATATCCAGCAGTACTAAGCTCAGTGCTTGATCGGACTCGCACAACATCTGCAGATCTTTATTGAAGGAGCGACGGTTATAAAGTGTGGTTAGACTGTCAAAAAGTGCGTCTTTTTGAACCTCAACTAACTGATTTTTTAGTTTACTGATCTCGGAAGTCGCGGCATTTAACTGAGAATTAAGAAATTGGGTTGAGTGACGGATATTTTGCGACTCAGAAACTAACTGACGAACAAGAGACATAACCTCATCTATCGACATGCTGTTGTTCTCGACTTGGGATAAGTCTTCAAAGCTCTTGTCGATCATTTCAGAGAATGCAGATGTATCGGTCAGTGTGTCGTTCATTGAACTCGATACTTCAGAAACCAACAGCTCTAGATTGGCGCGCAAATCATTGATGGTAGTTTCGGACTTACTCGCAACATATTCGTTGTAGAGTTGTTCACCCAGTGCCGGTGGACAGATACCATAATGTTCTAGTACGCCGTCCATATCTTTGTTGAGTTGTGGGATGGCGTTGTCGACATAGGTGTACCACAGGGCGTAGTTCGCAGGTGTGGTGGACACTCTATTTTTCATCATAAGTGGCACCGCTTTCTTTAAATTTGCGGTGGATTTCTGAAATTCGTCTTTTTTCATTATCTTACTTGCAGATATGTAAACCAGCTAAATCTAACGTGGATTCAAGACTAGCGGATTTTCACTCTATTTGCTTTAAAAATTATGCAATTAATGGATGCGGGTTATATAAATTACCCTATTTTTTTGAGGCTTTTATGTTTTTAAGTGTTTGTTGAGTAAAGCATCACCAAACGAGGCTATGAGATGTTGGCGCAACAAGTAGATCTGGGCGAGAGTGATAAAGGGGGCGAGCAGAAACAAAAAAGCGCCGGTAGAAACCAGCGCTTTAAAATCTTTTTAGCTAAAAGCTATTATTGAGCAACAACGTTAGCTGCTTGTAGGCCTTTTTGACCGTTTTCAACTTCGAAAGAAACCTTTTGGCCTTCTTTCAGAGTTTTGAAACCTTCAGAAACGATAGCACGGAAGTGAACGAATACGTCAGCACCGCCGTTATCTTGAGAAATGAAGCCGAAACCTTTCTCTTCGTTAAACCATTTTACAGTACCAGTATTTGTGTTAGACATAATTTGTCCCTTATTCAAAAAATTACTAAATTGTTGATTGCATTAATGCAATGCGCTGATAATTGAATTATTTAATATTGCTAAGAAATAAGGAAAAACTACTTACAAAAACGGGTAACGATTTTACTTGTCAATTTTACTTTGGTTCTAACTTAAATAACTCCGGCTAACAGAGCAAGAGCATGTTAACACAGTCTGCATCTTTGTACACACATTCATTACGAATTTGGCGACTTTTTTGCCTCTTAGGGCCGAAAAAATAAGGGCTTGCTGCATTTTCAGCGGCTACTTTTTCACTCTAATCGACAAACAAAAAGGAAGCGCACCCGCTCCTTTCCTATCAGTGTAGACGATACTAACGTTTAAAGTTAATTGCTTCTGATTTATCTAGGTTGATTTTGGTTTGCGCAAGCTGTGTTTCTGCGATCACCTTACCATGTCGCACAGAGTACTGAACCGGTACTTGGCGACGCACAGCATCAAAACCATTGTCAGCAGGAAGAATCAACAGGCTGCCAGGTTTACCCACTTCAATGCCAAACTGATCTTGGATATTCAGTGTGCGAGCTGAGTTCTTGCTGATCAAATCTAATGATTGGTTGATTTGATCGTAACCCATCACCTGCGTTACGTGCAGACCCATATGCAGTACTTGCAGCATATTCGCTGTACCCAGTGGATACCACGGGTCAAAAACATCGTCGTGACCAAAACAGACGTTGATGTTTGAAGCGAGCATCTCTTTTACTCGTGTTACACCTCGGCGTTTCGGGTAATCATCGAATCGGCCTTGTAAGTGAATGTTCACTAATGGGTTTGCTACGAAGTTGATCCCTGACATACGTAGGAGGCGGAATAGGCGAGAGGCGTAAGCACCATTGTAAGAACCCATTGCGGTCGTGTGGCTCGCCGTAACTTTGTCACCCATGTCAAACTTATGTGCAAGAGCGGCTAAGGTTTCAACGAAGCGAGACTGTTCGTCATCGATTTCGTCACAGTGAACGTCAATTAGGCGGTCATATTTACGTGCAAGTTCAAATACATAATGGAGAGACTCAACGCCGTATTCACGAGTGAATTCGAAATGAGGAATCGCACCGATGACATCGGCACCGAGCTGAACCGCCTCTTCAAGCAGCTCTTTGCCGTTCGGGTAAGAAAGAATGCCTTCTTGAGGGAATGCAACGATCTGGATGTCAACCCACTCTTTCATCTCTTCACGAACGTCAATCATCGCTTTAAGCGCGATAAGTGTCGGGTCTGAAACATCGACGTGAGTTCGAACGTGTTGCACACCGTTAGCAATTTGCCATTTCAGTGTTTGTTTCGCGCGCGCTTTTACGTCTTCGATTGACAGTAACTCTTTGCGCTCCGCCCAGCGTTCGATACCTTCAAAAAGCGTACCTGAGATATTCCAGTTTGGTTCACCGGCTGTCTGAGTCGTATCAAGGTGGATGTGTGGTTCACAAAAAGGAGTAACCGCAATGCCACCTTGAGCGTCGAGAGTGTCGCCTTGATGAGCAATCTGATCATCATTGTCTAGAATGCGACTGAATTGACCATTTTCAATCAGAATTTGTTTCAAGCCATCTTGGTCTTGAAGCTTCGCGTTCTTGATCAATAAAGTAGTCATAGTTTTTCCTTAAGCCGTCTGAGATTTCATAGCGTTTTTGTTGATAAAAGGGTTGAGCACTAGGTAGCTAATAGCACCGCCTAATACAGCGTTGATAGGAACAACACCTGGTAGGAAGTGACCTGCAGCAACACCAATTGCAACCGCGATAATGCCAGCCCAATTCACGGTTTGGAACTCTGCTTTTGCAAAATCTTTGTAGCGTTTACGGTTAGCAAAGAAATCGGAGATGATTACACCACCAATCGGTGGTATCGCTAACGATAGGAACGTTAGCCAACCTACAAAGTTGTTGTATAACCAGAGTGCGAAAATCGTACCGATGATGCCGTTAATGATCGACATTAGTGTACTAGAGCGACCTGTGATGTTTGAGAAACCTAGACCCGATGCATACAGCGCGTTTTCATTGGTCGTCCAAATGTTCAGACCTAACACGATAATAGCAGGAAGCAGTAGACCTTGAGCGATCATCACATCAGAGATGTCAGACTGGCCTGTTGCCGCCGCACCCGCTGCCCCAAAAATGAACATTAGCGAGTTACCGATGAAGAAAGCGATCATAGTAACCAGCACTGCGCTTGCAGGTTTTTTACCAAAGCGCACAAAATCGGCAGTGAGCGTACCTGCACTAACGAAAGAGCCTACAACCATAGCGAGCGCCATTGAGAAGTCCATTGGTGTTTCTGGTTTGATAAGCTGAAGTTGTTCCAAGCCGCCAACGCTATCTACAGCCGTCATCACTGAGTAGCCACCTAAGATTGCAATTGCAGGAACAGCAACTGCCGATAAGACCATCAATGCTTTGATACCAAAATACACTGTCGCCGTCATCAATAAACCAGAAACGATAATTAGGGTGTTGGTATCGATGCCGGTCGCTTTTTGTACAGGGATTGCGAACATTGCTACGCCAACGCCGAACCAGCCTACTTGTGTGCCGCCAAGGAGAGCAGAAGGAAGCCAAGAGCCTTTAGTACCAAAAGAGAATCGAGCGAGAAGGTGAGTTGAGAGGCCAGTAGAAGAGCCGATGTAGCCAAGAAAAGAAGTGTAAATACCAAGGATTAGATTGCCAATGAGAACGGCGAGGAAGAAATCATTGAAGGTGAGACCAGTACCGAGTGAACCGCCTGTCCACATACTTGCGGAGAAGAAAGTCAAACCTAACATTACCATTGTTAATGAAGCGACTCCTTTCCTAGCCGATGTTGGAACCGGCCCTAGACTGTAGTTGTTATCCGCAGCCATATTTTACCTCCGCAATTGATCAATTAAATTAATTACGCCCGTCATATTTCAGACAAACGTGCGCATTATGGTGATATAAACCACAGAGTCAATGATGTTTTTGTCATTAAGTTGTTTAAAAATCAGCGTGGTGTTTTTATTTTCAATACAAACAATTAGTTAGTGGTTCTTGTTTTTTTGAATTATTTATAACGAAAACGTTTTCTACTAGTAGTTATGTTTCTTTTGGAAGGGATTGGTTATAAAAATAACTTGTTATTGGAATGAACGGATGTCTGTAAATTGTTGCAAGGTTTTAGATAAAAAAATAGCCAACTGCAAAATGGCAATTGGCTTATATATAGTGTGAACAATAAAGGTTCACTAACAACGTCAGTTGGCTAGGTGACCCTCGGCTTAAGAAGGGTCGCTATATGATATGCAGATAGTGTGCCAACTTTTACAGGCCCATTTTCGGCTGTTTTATATCAATTTGATGCGTAGTTGACCTTGGATTTTGCAATTTGCAACTCCAAATTGCAAATAGCTTACAAATGCAATGTGTTGAGTAGGAAAATGCCTGTCAAATATTGACCTTGTTACTCTTTAGTTTGGAAGTACTGGTCCGTTATATCGAGTAGAAGAAGTACAGCTGAGATTTCATTCGAATAATGATGCCACGTATGGCGTCTAAGAATGCCATAAAACTAATGGGTTTCTCGCCACTTACCCATGCAAGGCCAACTGATCCGACGGGGATGTCATAGCCTTCCGTTTCCTCAATCTTCAAACGAACGAAATGATGCTTGTTCTGTAGGTTCTTGCCTGTCGTTGTTCTAACCGATTCGTCCATACCTAATAGCGTTGCTTGCGCTTCGCCAGTCGCCTCGACAATGCCTTCAACGGTTGCCGAAAAGATCTTACCTGGGTATACCGCTGTCGCAAACTCCGCAGGCTGACCCACTTTAATGTTCCGAATCGCTTGGTGATTCACTCGCATCAGTACGTACTTCTCTTCGGTGTACATCTGAATACGTGGCATCATCGAAACACGTTGACCTTCACGAAGAATAAAGTTGGTAACAAAGCCGTCTGTTGGGGCGGTCACCTTAGTGCTTTTTAGATCCCATTCCGCTTGAGCTAATGTAGAGCTAGCTGTGTCCACATCAGTCTGCTTTTTAGTGACATTGGTTTCTGCTTTTTGAATATTGAGTTTAGCGTTTTCGGCATCGACCTTTTTCTTACTAAGTTCAGACTTCAATGTGGTTAGGCTGTGTTTGGCCAAATCGACAGTAGCGGTTTGTTGATCGATGTCCGATTCCGTAATCGTATGCTCTACCACGCTGTTCTGGCGTAAATAACGCTTAAGAGTCTTTTCTTGCAATACAAGGTCGGTTTTCGCAGATTCAATTTTTGCTTCAGTTGAATGGATATCTTCAAGTGACGACTGATACGAAATCTTCGCGATATCGACTTCTTGATGAGCAGTTTCTAGAGCAACCTGCGCAGATTCAAGTTGGATCTTTGCCTTGTCACGAGCGATAACATATTTGGTGTCATCAATTTCATAGATTAGCTGACCTTCTTTTACATCTTGGTTTGGCGTGATATGAACCTTAGTTGTTTTACCAGACACTGCAGTCGAATCTGGTCGCAATTGAATATGTGGTGATTGAACCACTGAGCCGCCCGACAGATCCATCGGGGTATAGTTAATCAATCCAACCCATACAAACAGCAACCACGATGTACCCCCTAAGTAAGCGAACGCTTTGGTTCCCTTGTTCCAAGGCATACCGACTAATCTAAGCAGATAAATGAAAAGAGCCCAAATAGCTAAACCTTCTAACATGCTGGTGTCTCCTTGTTATTCTCATTCTCTTGATCTGCTGTTTTCTCTGGCGAGGGTGCTCGCCAAGTATCCCGCAAATTGATGATTGCTTTTTCCATGTCGACAAATGCGAGGATCACAGCCAGTACCCATACCCAATGCCAGATAAACCCGATCCAGGTGAGCGCAGTGATCAGCCCCAGTTGGTGATGTTCTTTACTGTGCGCTTTATTAATTGGCAATTCATGAACTCGCCAGAAACCGTAACCTGCAGCAGCAATCGTCGCGATAAGCACAATTCCGGCTACAACGTGAAGTGCTGTATCGGCACTGGTTCCAACAAACGGGACACTAAGAAGACTCATTGATAAACCCTATGTTAACTAAGACACGCAATTGTGAGCTATGTCAGATGATACGGTTGTAAAGATACAGATTATTTCTCTATGTGCGTTCTTTTGATGAGATCTGTAATTTATGATATTAAAATTGTTTCGTTTCTCTGATGGGTTGGTGGTTTAGTGCATAACGTTAACTTTTTGCGTGCTCTGGGTATATTCAGTATTTATCAGCAAGTCGCAGCAAATGAGGTAGAACACATTGAGAGCTTAGGTATTCCTAGATCGGTGTTTGATAATCCGATGAACCTGATACCAGTGAGAGAAGTGGATGAGTGGTATCACAACTTAGAGCAACGGACACAAAACCCAGACATCATTTTACAAATAGGACAAAAGGTTGATATTGAGAAGGCGGGACCACTGGCGAATTGGTTCTTCTCTGGGCATGATTTGGCTTCGACTATTCGCAGAATAAATCTAAGCCTTCATTGTTTACAGTCTGGTGCGTATCTCTATGGAGCGGAAGTAGGACCTCTGATTAAATGGTGTTACGAGAACCCGGCATACAGTGATAAGGGTAAGGTTCACGACTCCATTCGAGTCGCTATTTTCATGACGAAGATATTGCGCATGTATCTTGGTCACGATTTCAAGCCTGCGGCAGTGTGTATTGCTGGCCATCGTAAAAATGTCGAGGTTTATCAAGCTTACTTCGATTGCCCAATTCAATGGGGACAACCGAGAACCGAAGTGTGGTTGCCTAGTAATCTGAGGTTATCTGTCAATCAAGTTCGCTCTACCGGGCGTGCTAACTTAGCCATGAATTACCATGATTTGGATAATTACCTAAATATGCCTGATGCTGAAGATGAGCATAAGGTGATTTACGAAATGATCAATTACAGTCGGCATTTTGGTTTACCAACGCTTGCCAAGGTTTCTTCCTTGCTTGGGTTATCTGAGCAGCAATTTCAGAGGCGATTGAATCGTCTAGGCGTCACGTTCTCAACCATTACCGGTTATGTGTTGAGTAACGTGGCGGTTGAACTATTGCGGTATTCCACACCCATCAATGAGATCGCGACACGCCTTGGCTACACCAATACAGCGAGCTTTAACCGCATGTTTAAAAAACATAGAGGCTTAACACCCAGGCAGTATCGCGATCGTTTTCGAGCTCATTTCTAAGTGGCTTCAGTGCTACTTGCTGTTACTGCTGTTCGGCGCATTACTCCAACGAGAGCCGTAGGCTGCTGAATAGTCCGGCAGATCTATCTTACCTTCTAGTTCAGGTACGGTTTCGAGTGGACCTACGACGGTTCTATAAGGCAGTACTCCTGCCCAAACGGGAATGTCGAGGTCAGCTTCATCGTCGTTAACGCCGTGCTTACCAATTTTAACCGAGGCCTCTGTCAACGGAATGGCGAGTAGCTCTGTGGCCGCAAGTTCTCTCGGGCTACTCAGACGCACTTCTTTTGTTCGACCTGGCGCTATCTGTTCAATGAAATGATTGAGTAGTCTGTCTTTCTCGTCGGCGTCGTCAATGATTTCAAATGATCCAAATACCACCGCAGAACGATAGTGAGCACTGTGATGAAAAGCCGAACGTGCTAATACCCAGCCGTCAAACAGGGTGAAGGTTAGGCAAGTCTGAGCCCCTGTTTTTAGCCCTTTTAGTAGACGGCTGTTTTTTGCGCCGTGGATGTAGACATGGTTGTCAACACGCCATGCCAACATAGGGATCACTACCGGACCTTGATCTCCGTCTAAGGCGATGTGGGCAATGAGGCTTTCATCAATGATGTCGTATAGCTTGTGCTGTTCGAACTCTGCTTTGTGAGTTCCTTTCTTAATCGTTGTTCTGTTGGTTCTCGATAACATAATGACATCTCCATGATTGCTTTTTATTCAATCTAACGGTTAACTGGATACATAAATAGAGCCACTTTTAAAGAGTGTTTAGATCCAGTTATGCAGCCAATAGATATCGGAGACCTGTCATTAGATCTCAGTACAACAACACGTCAGAACGCCTTATTTCATGCTATCCGGGAAAAGATCGTGCGTGGTTTTTGGAGCAAAGGGAATAAACTTCCCTCTACTCGCAAGTTAGCTCTGGAGATTGATGTCAGCCGTAACACAGTGATTTTTGCTTACGAGCAATTAATGAGTGAAGGTTATATAGAGAGCCGAAAAGGAGCAGGCTATTTTGTTTCGATAGAACAGCCCGAATACTATCTAGGGGCGTTAGATGCTCCATCGGAAACGGTAAGCAAAGAATCACATGACGTGAATGGAAAGCCGGCTTTTGATGTGAATCATGGCTTTGCTCCCGGCGTTCCCGATCTTCAAGCTTTTCCATTCGCTAAATGGCAGCGCTTATTGCAGAGGCATGTGACGCGATTAAACCTTGCGGGAAATCAACAGGTTCAAGGATCGATTGCACTTCGTAAGGCCTTGAGTCATTACTTGGCGAGTAGCCGATCTGTTCATTGTGATTCCAGTCGAATCATTATTACGGTTGGTGCACAACAGGCGCTTTCAATCGCGTTGATGGCGACACTTAAGGCGGGAGATGGGGTCTTGATGGAGGAGCCTGGATACCGTCAAGTACATAAAATAATCGACCTTTTACAACTCAGGATGCAGCCTGTTCCGGTGCGTGAGAAGCAGGGGTTGTGTTTGGACAAAGTACTGGCGAGTAAAGCTCAAGCACTCTATGTCACACCAAGTAATCAGTACCCAATGGGTACTACGCTTACCATAGAGCAGAGACTGAAGATCATTGATTGGGCAAAACAGAATCGGGCTTGGATCATTGAAGATGACTACGATAGTGAATTTCAGTTTGCACACCGTCCTTACACCAGTATGCAAGGCTTAGCAGGCAAGCTAGAGCAAGACGAACGGGTGATTTACGTGGGTTCGCTCAGCAAAGTGATGTTCAACGGTTTGAGAATTGGCTACATGGTAGTACCCAAACAGTTGGTCCCTCGTTGTTTAGAAATTAAAGACGCTATTACTGGCGACTCACCCACGCATACACAGGAAGCGTTGGCAGACTTTATCAATGAAGGTGATCTATTAAGACACATTAGAAAAATGCGACGCCTTTACAAACAGAAGCATGAAGCGATGTTAGCAGCGTTGGAGAATGAGTTTGGTCAAGATCTTGAAGTGATAAGCCAAGCGGCTGGTCTGCATGTGACGGTGAAGTGGTATGACGGGATTTCGGAACGAGATTGGAGTGAAAGGGCGGAGAAAGAAAACATTGTCGTGCGTCCGTTTAGCTTTTACGAATACACGAAAAACAGTGACCGTGACTGGCGCGCTGTAATTTTGGGCTTTGGAAATGTTCCTTTGGAGCGAATACCTCAGAAAATGCGCGCCATTGCTCAAATTTTTTATCGTGAGTAATGGCGCAGAAAATATCTCTGGCTACGAGCCGGTGATTACTCTAACGACACGCGAGGTCGACCTAGCCAACGACGCCAAGGTAACAACAGTGCAACAAACACGAAGCATGCATAGAGCATTGACCAACTTAGGCAGATGAAAACTAAGGTACACAATAGCAGCGATAAGATTGCGATGTATTGGCCCGAACCTGACAGCAAGCGACAGGCTGCGAGCATTGCCAATAGGTAAACCAACACAAAGATCCCGTTGGCAAGTTTGAGGAAAAACTCAAGATCTAACGAAGATAGCTCACCAATCACGCAGGACAGCAGTGCGACAACACCGATAACAATGGTTGGATAAAGTGGAGCGCCGCGAGTATTGAGTTGAGCCATTTTACCAAGTGGATTGTGTTGACGAGCTTGCGCCCAAATCATGCGTGATAGACTCTGCGTATACAGATTGAGGCTGGCAAAACAGGCAAAGAAGCCGAGAATGCTGATCACAGTTTTGAGTCCATTACCAAACAGTTGCTCTGTGACCCAAGGAATCGCCGTCGCATCAAATTCAGCGGAACCATATGCGCCCAATTTTAAAATCACCACTGAACATGCCCAGTAAACCAAACCTGCGACAAAGCAACCTGCGATAATGGCTAGGGGAAAGTCGCGTTGCGGATTCTTAAACTCTTCTCCCATATGCGCAAATGCTTCAATGCCGACAAAACACCAAAACATCACGGCCAAGGCAGACCCGATAGCCCACATTGAATTTGAATCGACATTTGGAATCGCGACGTCAGCCATACCGATATCTGCTTTCCAAATAAAAGCACCAACGAGCGCAAGAATAGAGAGTGCAATGACAGTTTGTAGCCGACCTGAGGACTTACTGCCTAAAAGGTTGACAATGATCAGCAGTACGACAGTCAAAAACTGGGCACTGAGTGGTGCGTTTAGCGGTACGGGAAGTAGTTGTTGAGCAAAACCACCGGCCAAAGCGATCGCCGCAGGGATGCCCACAGGAATGACACTTACAAATAACCAAGCGACCGCCGTCTCCATACGTTGCCCAAACGCTTGACGCACAAAATAGGCAGTCCCCCCGGCATTGGGGTAGCGTTTTCCAAGTGCGGCGAAAGTGAGGGCAATTGGGCAAATGGCAATAAATAGCAGTAACCAAGCCAGTAGCGATAGTTGTCCTGCGATACCTGCTGCTATTGCAGGGATCATAAACAACCCAGTTCCGAGTAGGGTAGTGGAAAGCTGCCCGATACCGGAAAGCAGGGTAATTTCTTGTTTGAGTTGTGTCATGCGCCGTCCTTGAAGCTCTTTTTCTCGCTAACGTGCTTATTGGGATTCGCTAGCGCTATGTTTTAGTGCAAAAGCATACCCTTTCATTACTGAGAATGCAGCTAGAGAAACGTCTTAACTTGGTGTCATTTTAACGGTGTTTTGTATCTTAGAGGTGAAAGTGTCGGCTGTTCTAACGTCGAAATTTGTGTCAAATTAGAACGCTGAAATAACGATAGCAATGGAAGTCGTAAGCATAATGGATAAGTTTGATCGTCAAATCGTCGATATTCTAAACAATGATGGGCGCAGCTCAGTAAGGCTCGCATGCTAGGCAATATTAATCTTAATCTGCTGCGTTCACTGCATGTTTTGCTTGAAGAGTGCCATGTTAGTCGAGCTGCGGAGCGACTCCATATCACTCAATCAGCGGTTAGCCGTCAGCTCTCACAATTGAGAGAGCTGTGTAATGATCCCTTATTGGTCAGAGATGGCAATAAACTCATTCCGACTTCACGCGCTTTGTTGCTCAAAGATAAATTGGATGCGTTGCTAGGTGAATTTGACCACCTTCTTGATGATCAGCCTTTTGATCCTAAAGAGTGGAAAGGGGAGTTAGTTCTGGCGTCGAGTGATTATGTTGCTCAGTACATACTGCCTAATATTGTTGCCGATGTTTCTGAAGTTGCGCCGCATATCAATCTCGCTTACCGGTTGTGGGATCCCAGTTACCTTGAACGCCTTCATGACATGGGCATTCATTTGGCATCTAGCATGTTTCCAAAAAAACCTGAGCATGTTTCAAGCATGAAGCTTGGTGAAGACAAATCGGTATGTCTGATGAGAAGCTCACACCCACTGGCGCAGCAAAAAAAATTGAGTATCGATGATCTTGTTAACTTTGCACATATTAAAGTGACGGGAGGTGGAGACAAAGACACTCAAGCTGATATCGCTTTAAAGCAGCTAGGGCGTACTCGAAGAGTGGCTTTGAAAGTACCGTTTTTCTCAGCCGCGTGTAACGTACTAAACCAAGATGATTATCTGATGATTGTGCCAGAGCATATTGCTTATAACTTAGCTCGTCATCAACCATTGACTTACCGCTCCTTACCTTTTGAGACCGATAGCCATACCTATTGGCTGATGTGGCACCCTAAATTTGATAATGATTCTGCTCATAAGTGGGTACGTGAGAAGGCGTATCTTGCTATGCAGAAATCCAGTTACAATATCAGTATGATTTCAAATCATAGCAATGATGATTATCTTTGATTTCAATTTATATCTTGTTCAAATTAAGGTGACAACATAGTCAGCGAGGATAGTCTGCTCGCAGTAATTGAGTGTAGGAATGGAATAATGACAATAACGATTTGGTTTTCTTTATTAGCTATCTGCTTATTGGGTGCGATGTCTCCGGGACCAAGTTTGGCAATGATTGCAAAACACAGCTTAGCTGGTGGACGAATGAATGGTCTGATCGCGGCTTGGGCACATGCAGCAGGGATAGGTATCTATGCGTTTGCCACTATTATCGGTTTGGCGGTCGTGTTAGAACAGTCGCCAATGCTGTTTAAAGGCATTAGCTTAGCCGGTGCCGCTTACTTGGCATATCTTGGAGTTAATGCGCTTCGCTCGAAAGGGGGTGTTGCGGAAAAATTAGAAGGTGGGGAGCCTGTCACTTACATGCAGTCTGCTCGTGAGGCCTTTCTTATCTCAATTCTTAGCCCAAAGATCGCGTTGTTCTTTATCGCTCTGTTCAGCCAGTTTGTCGCTTTAGGTAATGAGCTGATGAACAAGGTCATCATTGTGTCGACACCGTTGATTGTGGACGGCCTATGGTACACCTTCATTACACTGGTATTATCGAGCCCGCTGATTGTTGACCGCATCCGTTCTCAAGCCCAGTTGATAGATAGGCTATCGGGTGTGGTATTGATCCTATTGGCGGCACGTGTGGTGTGGACAATCTAGCAAACACGTTGTAGAAACCAAAAAGGCTCACCGTGTTTCGTGGTGAGCCTTTTTACTATTGACTAGGATAACTGGATTGTTAACTAGGATAACTGGCTATAAAACTACTTTGAGTTTGCCATAACGTTACCAGACGCCATCACTTCACTAAGCTTGTGCATATTGTCTTCAAAATATGGGTTGAAAGTTAAGCGAGCGTGGTTCTTATCCGGCTCTTGATAACCCCAAGCGGAATACCAAGTTTCTTGACCGGCTTGGCACTCTTCTTCTCGTCCCTCAACTTGACCATTAGAGCAGATCTTTTCGCTACCATTGACTCCGTAATAAGGATTTTGTGGAGAGAAGAGAAGCCCCATATGAGAGCCGTTAGAGATACGTTGATCTGTTAGTTTCATGGTATAACGCACAGCCCTTGGATCACTTAAATCACGCTCCCCTTGCCAGATCATCACGTTGCTTGGATTAGGCATCAATTGGCTAAAGACACTCTCCACATATTGAGTGTCAATCACACTGTCACCTTCGCTCATTAACACAAATACTGGTTTGTCGTATTGCCCTTGTTGGAGGTCATTGCGCACGTTGACAGAAGTTTGGTAGTAAACCGATGCGCCGTTCATTGGTAACGAGTTGTAACGCAGCATATTGTCCTCAGGATCTTGATCCGCCCATGTGACAAAGTAGCTTGCTAGCTCAGCAAATTGTACGACCGAAGAGTTCGGTTGGAACGCCGGAGAGAACAAAAGTAGACCGGAAATCGTATGGTCCTTTATCGCTTGTGAGGTGACGAGATTGGCACCGGTTGAGTAACCTCCGAGCCAGACAGAGTCAAACTCTTGTTGAAGCAGTTTGGTGTGATGATCCACAACGCCTTGCCAGTCCTCAATACTAGGCAGCATTAGATCTGCAACACGACTGCCGTGGCCTGGCAGCAATACAGTACGCACCAGGTAGCCTTGTTGAGCAAGGTAAGTGGCCACATCATGGAATGAGTACGGAGAATCACCAAGGCCGTGCACAAGCAGAACAGCTTCGCCGTTTGGAGCGTCTGGCCGGTATTCGGTCGGAGAGTTTAGCTCAATCTCTTTTAAGTGATCATTTGAGACAAAAATACGGTGTGAAGCTAACCACTGTTGTGTTTCTGCTTTGTAGCGCTCGAAGCTATCTTGCTGATAATCAGGGAGTTCACCAGACGCTTGATATGCGGGGATAATAGGTTCGTTGGAGCAGCCGTATGTACCCATCAATGTTAGCGTTAGCAAGCTTAATGTAATGATATTCTTCATGTTGCACTTAGTAATCGGGTTTATTTGATGTTGCTTGTACAGTGAGCACCAAGCCCACTGTGTTGTGCTCATGCTAACGAATCTTGCGCTTATCGTTTGTTCGACAAGTCTTCATACTCGCCTTCGATAACACCAGCATCTCGATTCGGAGAGAAGTGGTTATTCATACGTGATGTAAAGCCATGTTGGGTCATTTGCTTCTGAATTTTTTTCCCTGTGATTAGAGCTGCAATCGTTAGAGGGATAGCAAGTAGCAAGCTGGTGAATAGTGCGATAAGACCAGTGAAGAGCGCTGCAACAGTAACTAAGATATTTTTCATAATTCATTTCCTCTTTTTCTATGTTGTCACTCTAACAAAGCTTTTCTGAACGAAACATGAACGGTGTTCAAAAAAATCTTTGGAAGTCATATTGACCTGAGTGTGTTTATTTTCAGTAGAATCTTGTAGTCATAAATACGCACTTCAAATATGGCTTTGTGTTTTTTGTTATATAAAACAGTAAGTTAAAAGTTGGCATGGAAGGTGCTCTAGGGAGTAGGAAAAATAAATCATTGTGAGCCAAGAACTTACAACAAACGACTATGACTGGAGCCCAATATGTTCTGTATTCAATGTGAACAAACTATTCAAACGCCAACCGTTAAAGGCTGCTCATTCGCACAAGGTATGTGTGGTAAAACTTCTGAAGTTTCTGATCTGCAAGATGTGTTGGTGTACTCACTGCAAGGGGTTTCTTTTTGGGCCAATTTAGGCCGCGCTTGCAACATCATTGATACGGAAATCGATGAGTGGGCACCAAAAGCGTTTTTCGCGACATTAACTAACGTGAACTTTGACCCTGAGCGAATCATTGAATTTGCTCAACAGTCACACGAATATAAGCAGCGTTTAGAGCAACAAGTTCGTGCTGCTGCGCTGGTGGTTGGTTTTGAAATTCCAGCACTGTCACCAGCCGCTCAATTTGATCTTCCAACAGATAGCAGTCAGTTGCTTGCACTTGCACCACAAGCTGCGGTTAACCGTGGTCATGATTCTCAACATGAGGACGTGATTGGCTTGCGTTTACTTTGTCTATACGGCTTAAAAGGCGCGGCAGCATACATGGAACACGCACGTGTTCTTGGTCAAACAAACCAAGACATTCATGCTGAATACCACCAAATCATGGCGTTCTTGGGTACAGATCCTACGGATCTGAAACAGCTGCTTGATACATCAATGCAGATCGGCTTGATGAACTACAAAGTCATGGAGATGTTGGACAAAGGCGAGACGGATACTTTTGGTCACCCACAGCCAACAGCCGTTAATGTTAAAACGAAGAAAGGTCATTGCATTCTTGTTTCTGGTCATGATCTACACGACCTAGAAAAGATCCTGCAACAGACAGAAGGTAAGGGCATTAATGTCTACACTAACGGCGAAATGCTTCCTGCTCACGGTTACCCTGAACTCAGCAAATACCCGCATTTAGCAGGTAACTACGGTAGTGCATGGCAAAACCAGCAAAAAGAGTTCGCTAATTTCCCAGGTGCGATCGTGATGACGTCTAACTGTCTGCTTAACCCAGATGTTGGTGCTTATGCCGATCGCTTATTTACCCGTAGTATCGTGGGGTGGCCGGGTGTCGCGCATCTTGAAGGTGATGACTTCAGCGCCGTTATCGATTGTGCATTAGCACAAGAGGGCTTCAAGCACGACGAGATCGAACAGATGATCACTGTAGGCTTTGGTCGCAATGCACTTATGGAAGCGGCTCCAGCGGTGGTTGAGCAAGTGAAAGAGGGCAACATCAAACATTTCTTCCTAGTGGGTGGTTGTGATGGTGATAAAGCGGAACGTAGCTATTACACAGACTTTACTGCTCAAGCTCCTGACGATTCGGTTATTCTGACTTTGGCTTGTGGTAAGTTCCGTTTCAACAAGAACCAATTTGGCGACATTAACGGTATTCCACGTCTTCTCGATGTTGGCCAATGTAATGACGCATACTCTGCAATTCAGCTTGCTTTAGCTCTGTCTCAAGAGTTTGATTGTGGGATCAATGAGCTTCCATTGACTCTGGTCCTTTCTTGGTTTGAGCAAAAAGCAATTGTGATCTTGCTTACTCTGTTTGCACTGGGTGTGAAAGGTATTTACACAGGTCCAACCGCACCTGCGTTCCTAACCGAGAACCTGTTGAAGATCATTCAAGACGAGTTCGACATGCGTGCTATTTCTACGCCTGAACAAGATCTTAAAACAATCTTAGCGGCTTAATCTCGCTAACTAAGCCTCGTGCCTAATAGACTGAATCTATTTAAGGCCCGAGGCTTTTGTCGTTCATCCCAAATTATAAAAAGTGAGTATTACTATGTACGCGTGGTCTGATAGCGATTCAATCTCTTTGGTTTGTCTTAAAAAATGGCATGAAACACCAGATACGGTTAGCTTTGAGCTGGGCTCAATTCCGCAAGATCTCCATTTCAACTTCAAGCCGGGTCAATTCATCACTCTAGGCTTGAACATGCCACAGAAAATGGACTATCGAGCTTATTCGATTGCCTCAGATACGGATGACAACCGTTTGAAACTGACAGTCAAACGTGTCGATGGCGGGTTAGTGTCAAACTTTATTGTGGATGAACTGGACGAAGGTGATGAAGTCACGGTACTGAAGCCTGCGGGTGAGTTTAACTGCATTGATTGCAAGCCTAGCACGACTAAGAAGGTTACTTTGGTAAGCGCGGGCTGCGGTATTACACCAGTTATCTCGATGGTGAAGTACTGGTTAAAACATGATCCTGCGATTGACATTGATTTCATCCACATGGCACGCAGCAAGCAAGAAACCATATATTTTGAAGAGCTTAATCAGTTGGATGAAATGCATGAGAATTTCAACCTCAAGCTATTGCTAAAAGATAATCAAGGAACCACGGCACCTCAAGGGCGTTTAGATAAGAGTTGGCTGGTTCGCCTATCTCCTGACATTCTAGAAAGAACCGTCTACTTATGCGGGCCAGTTGGATTCATGGAAGACGTAGAACGTTACCTAACTGAACTTGAATTTAACATGGCGAACTTTTACCAAGAGAGCTTCACACCAACCTCAAAGCTGGAGACAGCAAATCAAGTAGAAGTCGATGAAACGAGCGGACCTGTTGAAGTATTTGTGCCGGCGTTTGGTGCCAAGGTTGAAGCAGAATTAGGAACTCCGTTAGCCGACTCACTAGAGAAAGCGGGCGTTCCAATCATCATTGCATGTCGCAGTGGTATTTGCGGATCATGTAAATGCAAAGTGACCAAAGGCAGTGTCAGATCCAGTAGCCAAGAAACTCTGACATCAGAGGAGATAGAGCAAGGCTATGTGTTGGCATGTTCAAGCACTATTGATAGCGAACTGGAAGTCGAACTTGGGTAATTTTCTGTTTGATCTGCTCTGCGCATTCAATGAGACGAATTACTAGAATGAAAAAGGCCACTTAGTTCAGTTAGAGAGAGCAGAACCAAGTGGCAACTTTCCTAGAATTGACCGTAAAGTTCTCGAGGAAAGGGGGGGAGCGAAGCTCATACGAACTTCGCTTATATGATTATTATGTTGTGGAGCTTGTTATACCTAGAGGATTAAACCGCTGGGTAAGTTTTGTAGCGTACGCCCATCATCTGTTCCATACAGTGAACGACTTGGCAGCTGTAACCGAACTCATTATCGTACCAAATGTATAGAACTGCGCGGTTGTCTTGTGCAATTGTAGCAACGCCGTCAACAACGCCCGGGTGACGAGAGCCGACTAAGTCAGTAGAAACAATTTCCGTTGAGTCTGTGTAGTCGATCTGAGCTGAAAGCGGAGAAGAAAGTGCCATTTCACGTAGGTATGTGTTTAGCTCTTCTTTTGTTGTACCTGTTTCAAGGTTTAGGTTTGCTACCGCCATGGATACGTTTGGTGTCGGTACGCGAATTGCGTTGCCTGTTAGCTTACCAGCCATCTCTGGCATCGCTTTCGCTACAGCTTTCGCAGCCCCTGTTGACGTTAGAACCATGTTTAGTGAAGCAGCACGGCCACGACGATCGCCTGAGTGGAAGTTATCAATCAGGTTTTGGTCGTTTGTGAATGAGTGAACAGTCTCAATGTGACCTGATGTTACGCCAAACTTATCGTGTACGGCTTTAAGTACAGGAGTGATTGCGTTAGTCGTACAGCTTGCTGCAGAGATAATCGTATCTTCTGGCTTGATAACGTCTTCGTTAACACCAAATACAACATTTTTGATGTCGCCTTTACCTGGCGCTGTAAGCAGTACTTTGCTTGCACCGTTACAAGCTACGTGCTTACCAAGACCTTCAGCGTCACGCCATACACCTGTGTTATCAACAACCAGTGCGTTGTTGATACCGTAAGCTGTGTAATCGACATCTTCAGGCTTGTTCGCGTAAATTACTTGAATAAAGTTACCGTTAACAATGATCGCTTTGCGCTCGCTATCAACAACGATGCTGCCGTTGAATTGACCGTGTACTGAGTCACGACGCAGTAGGCTTGCACGCTTCTCTAGGTCACCATCTTTACCGCCACGAACCACGATAGCACGTAAACGAAGAGGGTAACCTGGACCACTTTTTTCAACAAGAATACGAGTCAGTAGTCGACCGATGCGACCAAAACCGTACAACACAACATCGCGAGGCTTAGTCATCGCTTCGCCTTCTAGAGACTCAATAAGAGCCGTTTGAAGGAAGTCATCCAGTGCCGTTACATCATCGTGGTTTTCCCAGTATTCATACGCTAGGCGGCCAACATCAACGCGGCAAGGAGACAGGCGCATTGATAGTAGGTGCTGAATGATTGGTTGTGTCTGTGAAGGGGTAAGCGGGGAGCCTGTGTAGTGTTTTGAAAGTCGGTGAGCTTTGATGATGTCAATGGTTGTTGCGTTAACTAACGTCTTTCCGAAAAGAATGACTTCAACGCCTTTTTGACGATATAGCTGACCAAGAGTTGGGGCGATAGATTCAGCAATAGTTTGACTAGTTTGCCAGTCTAGGAGGTGCTTTTCAGGGCTCATCTTTACTTGGGACCTTTCACGTTAAGTTTTGCAGGCTTGGCGAGTGTAGGGTGCTTACCTGCTTGGGGATAAACCGTTGTGCTGTGATCTTAAATTGTCACTTTTAATGGCACGTATGGGCTTGTATTTAAGTTGTGATTTTTATGTGGCGGGATTGTAAGGTACGGTCTGTTATTCTGCTAGTAAAATTAAATCCAGCTATATTGGCTGATATACCTAGAATTTTTGGTTATAACGTCGAGTTTTGTGATATGCAACACTATTGACTTTGTCGATTTGTAGCACTTATTTTTCGTCAAAAAATACTCAGATCAAAAACAAGATGCAAACGGTTGCTTTGTTGATGTGTAAAGTGTGATCTAACTATGTGTATAAATGAAATGAGTTAACATCTTGGTGGAAATGTATCCACCTACGTCTATTGCCTTTCTCTATCAACCTATTTCGAATGAATTTTGTATATTCTGAAAGAAAAACATTCGACTATTTTCCTATATGAATCGGCTCCTGACGCCTTACCGTTCTCAATTTCGATACTAACAATATTCATAATAGCAACCTAAAAGGTGATCAATTGCGATGAAATCTATAAATTTGACATAATTTATAAATGACAGCTAAGGAATCAGCGAGTACAAGTTGCATATTTGATAAATTAAATTCCGTGAGTGTCCTATTATTAAACAAAGCACCTAATGAGTTGCATGAAAGGGAGTAACTGGATTTAAAATGATAAATATATCAATTAGGTGGCGATTGATTCTTCTGTCATCTATTTCGATTCTCTTTATGTTCGGTTTTACGATTAACGAAGCCTTGAACAACAGAGAGCAGGTGACGAACTTGGAGGCGACTCGAGTGAAGATCGAGGCGCTACAGTCCTTTAGTGCGCTGTCTGGAGATATTTATCGTCTATTGCGCCTGCCCAATTCTTCTCCCATCAGAAAAAGTGCATACGCGTCAGCTGCCAAGCAGTTTGGGAGCATTCTCCAGTATAATAAGCAACTCGAAGAGTTATCAGCACAGTGGGACATTATTGACGAGCTCGATGATCTCGACCAGATCTTACAACAACTATCGAATCCCTCTATTGAGCAAAAACCGTCTCTTGGCATCTGGGCTTTTGACGTATTACAAGAAATATTGGTCGAGCTGAACGATGTGGATATCTTTATTGCCGATGACAGTATCAATACGGCAGGTAAGATTTTCAGCGACCTCAACAATTTTGTGTTTTGGACACAGAAAGAAGCGTGGGTGGGTTATAAACTTTATCTCTATCCCGACCTAAGAGACGGCAACCTCGACCTTTATTTGAGTACCATTCACCGTCAATCACTGTATTTAAATGCCCTGTTGAGAAGGAGTGATTCATCGACTCGGTTGGGGCAGTTACTGGATGTGTTTACGAGCCAAGACTATCAAGATAGCGTTGATTTTCGCGAGCGAATCTTCAAACGGCAGTTCAACTCGCAAGAGGTCAAACAGTATGTCTCTGGGTTAGAGCAGCGCCATATCGTGACTTTACAAGTGGTGGATAGTTATACCGCTGAGCTGCAAGCAGAGCTGGCTTCGCGCATTGAAGCACAGAAGATTAGTACCACGCTGACAACGATGTTGGTTATTACACTTGCGACCTTGGTTTTTTGGCTGACATCGACCACGTCACTGCGTCTCAATCGAAACCTCTCCTATATCCTAGATGGAATGTCTGATCAAAATCGCGGGACTGGGGAGCATAAGCCTATTGAGACAGAAGGGCATGATGAATTGACGCAATTTGCAGAAAAGGTCAATGAGATCATGAGTGACAATCAACAACACTACCGAGATTTGGTTGAAGCTAAAGAGGACGCTATTTCAGCTAATCGAGCTAAGAGTGCTTTTTTGGCGAATATGTCTCATGAAATAAGAACGCCCCTCAATGGCATTATCGGTATGGCTGAAATCCTTTCACAAAGCCAATTGAATGCAAATCAACAAGAAGTACTTTCAGATATTGAGTCCTCTTCTCATACCCTGCTCGTGTTACTTAATGACATTCTCGATTTGTCTAAGATTGAATCAGGTAACTTGTTACTTTCACCTCAGGCGGCAGACCTACGTGAAGTGGTTTACGACTCTGTTAGCGTCATATTATCCAAAGCAATCAGTAAGAATGTTGAACTCGATATTAACATTGATGCGAATACCCCACATCAGCTGCTGTTTGATGAACATAGATTGCGCCAAGTTCTGACTAATTTGCTGTCGAATGCGATCAAGTTTACTGATTCTGGCGCGATAAGTACGACAGTAACCTTCACACCGGGTTCAATGAGCCGAGGCATGATCGAGTGTCATGTTGCCGATACCGGGATAGGCATTGAAGAGAGTAAAATTGATTCAATATTTGAACCTTTCACACAGGAAGACGGTAGCATCACGCGTCAGTTTGGGGGCACCGGGCTCGGCTTAGCAATTTGTCGACAACTAGTTGATTTGATGGACGGACGTATCACGGCACATTCTGTAAAGGGTGAAGGGTCAATTTTTAGCTTCAGTTTTTACGTCGATATCGTAGAGAGTAAACCCAAAACATTTGATAACTTGAAGAATGCTGTAATTGTTTCCAATGGGTTCAACTACGTGGCTCAGTTGAGCAAAGAGTGCGAACGTTTTGGCATTCAGCCTGAAGTTGTTCCGTCTATCGACGATATATCCAATGCTCAGCTCGACTGTCACGTCTTGCTCTATTGTCATACGTTACATAAATCGATGGAACAAGATCTCGCGTCTTTGAAGCAGCGCTACCCACTATCTAAAGTGATTGTTTGTCAGCATCATCTGTTTAAAACCAATCAAATCACAGAACCTGTTCATTCGACACATACTGTTCCTTTCTTAGGTAAGCGTTTTTCGAATAGTCTCTTGGCGCTCGATACTGGAGCAAATCAAGTGAGCGAAAAGCCAACGAAATCTGAGGATGTCCATCAACTCAATCGTCGGATATTAATTGTAGAAGATAACTTAATGAATCAGAAAATAGCGAGTTTCTTTCTAGAAAAAGCAGGCTATGAATATACGATCACAAGTAACGGTCAAGAAGCCGTGGACGTGGTTACTCAAGGCGCACAGTTTGATGCAGTACTTATGGATTGTATGATGCCAGTAATGGATGGCATCACTGCCACTAAGGCAATTCGAGCTTGGGAGAAAGAGCTGGGGATCTCATCACTACCTATTATCGCACTAACGGCGAGCGTGCTCGATGAAGATATTAAAGACTGCTTTGAAGCAGGCATGAATGCTTATCTTCCCAAGCCTTACAAATCTCACCAGCTGTATGAACTTTTCGATAGCTTGGGAATCGTTTAATGACAATCGTCCCTGTACGTACTGTGCTATTCATGGATATAGGGCAACAGTTATCTGTACATCGCCATTCAATTTAGAGTTAAAAAACCCACTTATTAAAGTGGGTTACTATCATTCGTTGGACAACAAGGGACTATTTTTTGCCTTGAGTCTGCTTGTCTTCTTCCGTGAGTTCACGGATGCGGCGGCTGATGTCGCGACGAGCTTTAGAGATTTCAGCACTCTTGATGATGTGGTCATCAACACGATCTTCGTAGTCCGCTTTCATGTTTTTGATGATACCTAAGATTTCATCGTGAGACATTTCTGGCTTGATGTAGTCTAGTAGGTTGTCTAGAAGATCTACACGTTTGCGGTTATCACGAACTTTCTTTTCGTTGTCTAGAAGTTCACGCTTAAGTTTGTTCTTACGACGTGCCTGGTTAACAATTTCAAATACGCTACTCATAGATTCCTTTTCCTAATCGTCATATACGTTGTCTGATTCTGATTAAAGCACATCGAATGCGGTTGTAACAGTCTTTAGATCAAAGCAAAAGTAAGGTTGTTTAATAATTCAGCACTCTGCTGCTCAGCTGATTGTTTTTCTCTGACAGTTCACGATAGTATCTTGCTTAGACGTAAGCATTATATGAAATGTGAGATGAACCAATCAGAACCCAATAGTGAGGAGTCGAAAGTGATTTCTCAAGAAGTTTGTAGTGACCAAGACAAGCTTCGAACCGCCTATGTAAAAGAGCGTACCAACCTAGAGGTGGTGGAAATTGAATTAAATCGTTCTAAGATCATGGTGATTGATGAACAAGGCCGAAAACGAAGAGTCCCGATTCTGTCTGAGCACTAGCCGGTTAGGTTAGCTTTGAATGTGTACAGACGGAGTTGAAAATAATAAAAAGGAAAAATAATGAACACACAACTTTCCGCAATAGAAGCTCGTATTATTGGTTGTTTGATTGAAAAAGAGGTGACGACCCCTGATCACTATCCTCTTACTCTCAATAGTTTAACAACCGCGTGCAACCAAAAGAGCAATCGTGAGCCTGTTCTCTCTTTGTCTGAATCGGATGTACTTGACGCTGTTGATGGGCTCATTTCACGCCGTTTGGTGAGTGATGAAAGTGGCTTTAATAGCCGTGTGAGTAAGTACCAACATCGTTTTTGTAATACCGAGTTTGGTGATCTGCAATTTACAGATCAAGAACGCGCAATTATCTGCTGCATGTTATTACGCGGTGCTCAGACCCCTGGCGAGCTAAGAACGCGCACTGGTCGTTTGGCGAATTTCACGGACGTAAAAGAGGTAGAAGCGGTTTTAGACAAGTTAGCGGCTCGTGAAGAGGGCGCTCTTGTGGTTAAGCTGCCTCGTGAAGCTGGCAAACGTGAGTCTCGTTATCAACACTTGCTGAGCGGTGAAGTTGATGTAGAAGCATTGGCATCCGCTGCGCCAGCGATGGTATCGGGTTCTAGTAACGAACGCGTTGAAGCGCTAGAGGCCGAGGTGGAGAGCTTGAAAAAAGAGCTAGCCGAGTTAAAGGCTCTGGTTGAATCTCTGATTTAGATGACAGATAAAAATTCCGATGCGGATTGGGTTGTTTATCTGATCCGCACTCGTCATGACGCCCTCTATTGTGGTATCACTAACAATCTGACTCGTCGTTTTGACCAGCATCAGCAAGGTAAAGGCGCGAAAGCTCTCAAAGGAAAAGGTCCTTTGTCTCTGGAATGGACCCATATCGTCGATTCAAAAAGTTCAGCGCTTCGAATTGAATACGCTATTAAGCAACTCTCTAAGCTGCGCAAAGAGTCTTTGGTTAAACAGCGGTTATTCGTCGACATTAAGGATGAGAAAGTTGTTTATTTTGAACCATCGTTCAAATCTTAGTTGATTTCGTTCTATGGAAGCTTTATTTTCTCTGTATTACTTGCTTGAATGTGTTTTTGGTTGACCCTGAATCCGCTTTATCATTTCAAAATTAAGTTCATATTTTGTTGATGGGAATGGTGTTCTAACTATTGTTTGAACCTATCATTTTTCACGGTTGTCCTACATAATGTATTGAAAGTCATACGGCGATATGACGTCAAGCTAGGTACAAATGAGCCAAAGTAGCTCATAAAAAATGAGAAAATAATGAAACGTTCACTTATGTTGCTAGGGGCTTCGCTATTGTCAGGGCCAGCCTTTTCTCACGGCACTCACGTGCTCAACGGTTATTGGGAATACCAAGAATTTTTGGATAAGTTTCCAGCACAAAAAGCACTCACTGAACAGATGAACCAAGCTGTGTTGAGTCCGCCTGTTCCTTTGCAGGCTAAACAGCTTGATCCTATCACCATATCGGTTGTCTATCCTGGTCAACAGATCTCAGATTACTGGGTAAGAAATATTCAAGCGTTCGAAAAGCGTTTGGATAAGCTTAGAATCAACTACCAAATCAACCAAGTATTTACGCGTGTCAATGCAGATTTGACGCAGCAAAGTATTTCTCTTCAAGAAGCGATAGAGAATAAGACCGATTATCTGATTTTCACACTTGATACAACTCGCCATCGTAAATTTATTGAGCATGTTTTGAGCTCAACCAATACCAAGCTGATTTTGCAAAATATCACAACACCAGTTCGAGCTTGGCAAGAGCGACAGCCGTTTATGTATGTCGGGTTCGATCATGCTACGGGTAGCCTAAAGTTGGCGGACTATTTTAAAACTCACTCTAGAGATGAGAGTGAATATTCGGTCCTCTATCGTTCAGAAGGCTACATCAGTGATGCTCGTGGTGATACTTTTATACACGAAATCAGCGAAGAGACAGACTTCAAACTCAAATCCTCCTTTTATACCAAATCTGATATGGAGAGCGGCTATAAAGCGGCCAAGATCAGCATTGAGCGCAATCAGGATCTCGATTTTATCTATGCATGTGCTACCGATGTCGCATTAGGTGCCGCTAAAGCCATTCGTGAATCTGGTTTGGATATTAAACTCAATGGCTGGGGCGGCGGTTCTGCAGAATTGGAAGCGTTGGCTCGTGGTGATCTAGATGTTACTGTGATGCGAATGAATGACGACACTGGTATCGCGATGGCAGAAGCGATTAAGTGGGATTTAGAGGGTTTTGCTGTACCTACCGTCTACTCTGGAGACTTTGAGGTTGTGACCAAAGAAGATAGCCAAGAACATATAGAGTCGCTTAAACAGCGTGCTTTTAGATACTCAGGAAAATAATGAAGAAAAGCTACGCCAACACGCCACGTAATACACTCGCTAAACTCATCACTCGAATTATTATTCTGGTGATCGGTGTGATGGCAATTGGTGTGCTGATTCATAACTATGAAACCAGTAGTAGTATTGTAAAGCAAGAAACTAAACGAACGGTTCAGCAAACATCGAGCTTGATACAGAACATGTTTGATTACCGCTTGTCAGTCCTTCAAATCCACCAAGATAGTAGCTCTCACAGTGCCACGCTCAAAGAGTACTTCGAGAGCGGTAATAAAGAAGAGCTAAGCTATTTTTTCTTTGGTATTGACCAACGAGAGCCCAACCACGCACCAGATATGCGTTTTGTTACTACGCATGATGGTGTGGCTTGGGAAGACGGCAATGGTCAGTTTTATGGTTTTGACGAGAGCAGTTTAGAGTACATATCCTCTCAGGTTGCGTTTAGTAGTAACTGGCACTTCCTGGATTTAGATACCGATATTGGCAAACGACATCTGTTAGCGCGAAGAAACCCTATTGTCGATAACAAAACCGGTGAGGTACTTGGGCAACTCTATATCACCATTGTATTGGACAATAATTTTTCCTTAGCCGAGTCTATTCAACAGGGAAGCAACAGCGAGAATATCGTCATTGAAGCTCATGGCGACCCTGTCACATCGACATTCAGCGGTGATGAACCTTACTCCCTTAGCGATGTTATCTCTGACGGTTTTCACGAACAGATACCTGCACACTTCGTGACTGTTGCACGCATCAAGATCAATTCCGTTGATACACCTCTTACGATTCGTGCTGTGCAGAAGAACAGTAATTTTGTTGCGCTAGAAAAAAATTATGAGCGTGCTATCGCGGCAGTGGTGATTGTTTTGATTGCTATGTCATTTTTTGCAAGAGGGTGGATCCACAAACGCGTGTCTAAAGAGCTGAATAAACTGATGGAATTTACTCGTTCAGCGAGTGACAACCACGAGAGAAATAGATTCGATGGCTCAAATATTTATGAATTTCATCATATTGGTTGCACCTTAGAAGACACCTTTGAGCGGCTCGCAGAGCAGAGTCAAAAATTCCAAGACTTGTTCAATTTTGCGCACTCGCCCATTTTGGTTTGGTCTGAAAAGGGCACTCTAATTCAGATGAATCCTGCTGCTCGTATGGCGATGTTCGCAGATGACGATTTTAAAGGCGAGCTCGCCAAGGAGTTCGAGAGAAATATAAAGCCCAATGTACTGATGGTTCTGCAGGGCGCGAAGCTAACCGGTATTAATGTGCCTATTGGTGACAAGGTATTCCGTTGGAACATGTCAGCGATACGTGTTGAGCATGGCATTACCGGCGTGGTTGTTCAGGGGCAAGACATCACTAAACTGGTAGAGGCTGAGCGTCAAGCCGATCGCGCACGCGAAGAAGCTGAGCACCTCGCCAATGTTCGCGCGGATTTTCTTGCTAAAATGAGCCACGAAATTAGAACACCACTCAACGGTATTTTGGGTGTGTCGCAACTCTTAAAGCGCTCGATGACTGGCGAAGGCAATAGAGAAAAAGTCGATGTTTTATGTAACAGTGCGGAACATCTACTTGCTGTACTTAATGACATTCTAGATTTTTCGAAGATCGAACAAGGTCAATTCAATATCCAGAAGAAAGAGTTCCGCCTCTCAGAGCTCATCAATACGTTAGATAGCATATACAGACCGCTCTGCGTCGAGAAGTCAATCAGTTTTGATATCGAAAGTCGACTTCCTGAAGGGCTTGAGATCTACACGGATCAGGTTCGCCTGAATCAGATCATGTTTAATCTACTAAGTAATGCTCTGAAGTTCACGCACTCTGGTGGGATATCGGTGTTATTTGATTTAGAAACCACCATTAACACCAATCAAGCCGGGCTGGTTGTGACTGTAAAAGACAGTGGAATCGGTATTGAACCAGAGAAGCTAGATGAGGTGTTTGAACCTTTTGTTCAAGCGGAGGAAACCACTACACGTGAATATGGCGGTACTGGACTTGGCTTGGCGATTGTTAAGAATTTAGTGGACATGCTCGAAGGTGATATCAAAGTCAGAAGTCGTAAAAATGCTGGATCTGAGTTTGTTATTGATATCCCAGTGACTTACCGAACTGAACCCATCGCAGGCCCTTTACAGGGTGAGTCTGTAGCACCAAGGGATCTCTTTGACACAGCATTAAAGGTACTGTTGGTCGAAGATAATCATACCAACGCTTTCATTGCACAAGCCTTTTGCAAAAAATATGGGATGTCGGTGACGTGGGCCAAAGATGGTCTAGAGGCTGTGGCGTATGCTGAACTTCAACCCTATGACCTGATCTTAATGGACAACCAACTTCCCAATTTGGATGGAGTAGAGACTACGATTAAGCTCAGAGAGGAGTTGAATTTGCAAACCCCAATCTATGCTTGTACGGCGGATGCGCAAATTTCTACGCGAGATCGATTTATGGAAGCCGGAGCGAACTATGTGATTGTGAAACCAATCAAAGAAGAGTCACTGCATCGAGCTTTCCTCCATTTCAAGGAGCATTACCTGCCAGATCGACGTGTTGCTGGTAATGTATAAGCTCAGTGAATAAGAAGAAAGGCGCATTATGCGCCTTTTTTATCACAAATTACGTTAGAGGTTGCCTGCATTGAACGCCAACTCTAGTAAAAGCTTTTTTAGCTCTTCGTCGAGATCAAGATGATCTGGGAATTTAATGCCAAGAAGCCAACCTTGACCATGCCGCTTTTTACTCACTACTTTATACACCAAGCTCTCTGGTAGGTGTTCATCTAATATTGAGGATACTTTAATCTTCATATCAATATTGATGTCGGATTGCTGCGATACGTACACGCCACATCCGGAAATAGAAAAATCGATAAGCGTAGCATCAAGATTTAGTGTATCGAGGGAGACTTCACAGCTAAGGTTTATCTTATAGCGCTCATGTTCGCGAATTGGTTTCGTTGCGAAGTTGGAAGGTGGTCTCAGAAAAATGAGATGAGCTGGCTGAGTGATATGGGAGATAATACTGGTCTTAAAGGCCACAATATGGCCTAACTCAGTGTCAGTAATTGCTCTAATAATAATATCAACATTATTTAGTTTTCTGAGGGTTAAAGCTTCGGTCGATTTTTGAGACAACTCAAGCACCAAGTATTGATCTTCCTTGTGACCGATATAAAGAGTACTTACTTGGATAGAATCTTGTGGGCCAAATTCAAGGACACCTGCCGTACGTGTGCCTGATTTCAGATATCTAAACAGTTCTTGGTTGGTATCTTTTGGCATATTTCCATATAAGCAGTGTTAAACAATTATTGAAGCAATATAACGCTCTGATCGTTTTATGTCATTAGTTTCATTATATTAATTGATGATATTTAGATACCGAAAATCAGGTCATATGGTTTTACGCGTAAGTCAGCAAGTTCAGAAAACTGTGTTTATTTTATGCTCAACTGGACGCTGTCATCTTGCAGCTGCAATCAAACTCGGTACACTGCCAAAGAATGATTTAAATGGAGAAAAGAGCAATGGAACTATCAACTTTTTTGGCTAAACTAGACAACGAGCCAGAAAGCGTTCAGTTTGAAGATACAATGCAAGTTATTGAAAATGGCTACTTGTTCACAGAACGTGAATTTGCCAACGGAGATGTGGTGAATGCAGCCGGGCAGAACAACGGCTCGTGTAAAATCTTTGCGTTTGGTCAATTGGAAGGGCTATCTGAGCAGCAAACCTTGACCTGCTTTGGTCAGTACTACCGTCATGATGTTCTTGAGTTTCCTGAAAACGATGATCACCAAAACATTCGTAATTTTATTAAACATGGTTGGCAGGGTATTCGTTTTTCCGCACCAGCATTGGCTAAAAAATAGCAATTTACTATTCGATTGAGACAAAAAACAAGAGGGCGCATTGGGCCCTCTTGTCATATAGATAAGTCATGCTTGATGTCACTCGATAGGTAATGCAGAGAGACATTTGCGACACATACATAAGCCTTGCTTGGTCACACTGCTTGTATCTCTCTTCTCTAGTTCAAAACACCAACATGTCTCTTTACCCGCGCTGATATCGCATTGCGCTGTTTCGTTACACTGAGGACATTGGTGTGTTGCCCCTTCAGCCGAAAGGTTCTGCATCACTTGCTCTCTTTGTTCATCGGAAAGGTTTTTCCAGCCGATGATCTCATTGATGGTGCGATGGCAGCCGCCGCAAATACCGCCATTATTTTTACAAGCTGCGATACAAGGTGTTTTCATTTTTTAATTCCTGAGCCATTTGCGTGGCAATGTAACATACTGAGCATAGAAGTTAAGAATAGTTCTGTTTAACCTAGCGATCGAAAGGCATTTCAGGTAGCATCTCGCCCCTTTTCTAGCTTGGGGGATATGATTGATGTTCATCGGATTTGACTATGGAACGGCAAACTGCTCAGTTGCTGCAATGATCGAGGGGGCACCTCGCCTATTGCCTCTTGAAGGTGACAACCACTATATTCCCTCGACGGTTTTCGCCCCAACACGCGAGAGTGTCTCTGAACATTTGTTCCGTCACCTAAACATCAAACCAAGTGATGCGATTGGCGAGCAGGTACTGCGTCGTGCGATTGCGGCTAACCGCGAGGAGAGTATTGACTTGGTGCCGGAAGATATGGCGTTTGGGCAGGCAGCGCTGGACTTGTATCTTGAAGACCCTCGAGATGTCTACTACGTAAAGTCCCCCAAGTCGTTTTTGGGCGCGAGCGGTTTACATGACGTTCAAGTAAGTTTTTTTGAGGATTTGGTGTGCGCCATGATGGCGAACATTAAACAACAAGCTGAACGCTCTACGCAGTGTGCGATTGAACAAGCGGTTATCGGCCGTCCAATCAACTTTCATGGCCGTGGTGGTGAAGAGGCGAACCAACAAGCTGAGCGTATTCTAACTCGAGCGGCTATGCGTGCGGGTTTCTCAGATATCGCCTTTCAGTTTGAACCCGTGGCGGCAGGGCTTGAATACGAAAGTACGCTCACTCAGAACCAAACCGTTCTTGTGGTCGATATTGGTGGCGGTACTACCGACTGTTCACTGCTTGAAATGGGGCCGACATGGGCTGGAAACGCGGATCGAAGTGCAAGTTTGTTGGCTCATAGCGGTCAACGAGTGGGGGGGAATGATTTAGATATCTATCTTGCCTTTAAACGTTTGATGCACCCTTTTGGGATGACGAGTAAAAGTATCTCAGGGATCGATATGCCATTAACGCAGTTCTGGAACCCAATTGCGATCAACAATGTTGAGGCTCAGAAGAACTTCTATTCTCGAGAAAATCTTTCTTCTTTGAAATTGTTGCGCAAAGAGGCGGCTGAGCCAGCAAAGCTGGATAGATTAATGCGTGTGTATCACGACACCTTAGGCTACAGCATTGTAAGGCGTGCCGAAGAAGCAAAGATTGCCCTTGCCAACAGTAGTGAGTATCGAACTGCAATTCAGGTCGCGTCTGAATTGGTTGAAGTGGATATCTCAGTTCAACAAATGGTTGAAGCAATTGATGCACCAAAAGCCAAGATGATTGAATTGGTTAAGGAAGCGATACAACAAGGGCAGAAAAGGCCAGACGTTATCTACATGACAGGTGGTTCTGCACGCTCTCCGATTCTTCGTCAAGCCGTAGAACAAGCCGTGCCGAATGTACCCCTTGTATGTGGTAACTACTTTGGTTCTGTTACTGCAGGGCTAGCGCGTTGGGCAGAGACCTGCTTTAAATAAGCGACAAAAAACTAGTCGGATTGAGAGCGAAAAAGCAACCTTTACCAGAGGTTGCTTTTTTTATTCGCGTTGTATTGCTTCTGGTTGATATTCAAACATGGTAGTCACTTTTGATTGATATAGTGAGCCAATAAATTACGTGCCGCTAAAAAATTCGTCATGTTACATAATGTTACTAAGTATTTCTCGGTGGAAAGTGAGGTTGACAGCGTAAAATTTATTGTGACTTTTTATTTAATATTAATGAATTTCAAGTCGCATATGTATTTTTATAACTATAAATGTTTTTTAGCTCTTCGGGTTGTTTTTCTTTTTAATGTGTTGTTTTTAAATGTTTTTTTGTTTTCTATAGTTCTCTTTGTTTTATTTTATATATTTTAATGCAACTTTTTTGTCATTCATCGCTTACGGTTGCCTCACTTGTTAAATGAAGGTAACAACTTCGGGTTTTATCTAGAGGTTGTTAGTGAGTAAACACCCTTAAGTTACAAATGGACATGACAATGAATAAGAAACTTTTAGCGCTTGCTGTTTCTGGCGCTGTATTTGGTACTCAGGCAGTTGCAGTAGAACTTTACAACGAAGATGGCACAACATTCTCTGTTGGTGGTCACGTATCAGTTGCTGTTGGCGACGTAAACAGTGGCGATCGCATCGGCAGCGACGATATTGGCGTTGAAACTGTATCTCCACGCATCAACTTCAATGCAACTCACGATCTAGGCAATGGCTTTACTGCTGACGCTAAAGGTGAGTGGGCGCTTAACATGCTTGACGGTGGCGATAATGCATTTTCTACTCGTCTTGGTTACGTTGGTCTAACTCATGATGACTTTGGTCGCGCAGCTGTTGGTACTCAGTGGGCACCATATTACAGCGTAGCGGGTGTTGCAGATATGCCAATCGCATTTGCAAACGACTTCATCTACGACGATCACGGTAACCTAGGTACAGGTCGTGGTGAAGAGATGGTTAGCTACTCTAACGCACTAGATTTTGGTGATGCTGGTTCACTAGGTCTTGGTGTTGCATGGCAAGGTCGCAAAGCTGACTCAGTTAAATACGGCGACGCTGTTACTTTAGATAACGAGTACGGCAACCGCGCTCAAATCGCTCTAAACTACAACATCGCTGATTTCTCAGTGAACTACGCATACAACACTGGTGACGTGAACTTTGAAGGCATCTCTGGTTCAAAGACTGCAGATTCTAACGTTGTAAGTGCAACTTACGGCTCATACGGTTCAGGTCTATACCTAGCTGGTGTTTACGCAATGAACAACTACATGAACAAGACTTCTGCGGGTCCTTTAGAAGAGACAACTGCGGTTGAACTACTTGCGGCTTACGCGCTATCTAACAGCCTAAACCTAAGCGTTAACTACGAAGCGGTAGAAGACGAGAAGCTAAACGAAACTGTATTTAGCACAACTGCTGTACAAGCTGAATACAACTTCACGTCTCAGTTCGTTGGTTTTGCTGGCTACCAGTTCGATCTACAAGGCTCTGGTACTTACAAAGCAAAAGCTGATGACCAGTGGCTACTTGGTGCTCGTTACTACCTATAAGCCAAACCATAATTTAGCATAGTGTTTACTCCCAAGAGTATTTCCCCTCTTAGGATACTGTCCTAAACACTGGCTAGGCCCCTTTTAACCGAAAGGTTTGAAGGGGCTGCTTTATTTTGTATTCCAAAAACTTCTCTTCTATCCATCCTATCTAGACTGCGCTAAAGATCAGATATTTGAAACAAGGTGTTAGGTTGTCAAAGATTCTCAATCATTGATCAGTTAAACTCTTTGCTCGATTAATGGTCAAGGAAAGACAATGAGCAACACTCACGTAGAACCGCAGTGGCAGGACTCCAAAATTACCGCAGCACCAAGCAAAGTTCTTTGCGTAGGTCGTAACTATGTTGATCACATTGAAGAGTTGAACAACGCCATTCCTGAACATATGGTGGTCTTTAATAAACCAAGTACCTGTGTGACCTCGACCTTAACCTCTTTCCATCAAGAAGCGCTTCACTATGAAGCGGAGATCTGTTTTATTGTCGAGCAAGGGCGATATGTTGCTGTCGGTTTAGGTCTGGACTTGACTAAGCGCGAGTTGCAGAGCTACCTCAAAGGGAAGGGTTTGCCTTGGGAGCGAGCTAAAGCATTCGATGGTTCTGCTGTGCTCAGCCGTTTTGTCTCGACAGAAGGACTGAATTTATCGGACCTTCACTTAGAACTCTTTATTAACTGCGTTCGAGTTCAGAAAGGGCACGTTTCACAGATGCTTTATCCACCGCAAACTATCCTTGAGGAGCTGAGTTCGTACACCACGCTGCTTGATGGTGATGTGGTTATGACCGGCACGCCAAAAGGTGTGGGTGAGGTTCATCAGGGTGACCTATTTTTGGGGCGCTTGAAATGTGGTGAGCAGACTTTGGTCGAGATAGAGTGGGTGGCTAAGTAACGGATAGCTAAGTAAGATATCGAATGAATCAGTGACTCTGAATTTAGGGTTGCCGAAAACGAATGTCTTTCCAGTTACCGGAGCTAGACTAGAGGGTTAGGTTGATTAATTGCTTTGTAGTGGTTTTTTATTCGTCAAATTAGCAATGTTTCAGTAAATTGCATCTAGTGTAAACTGTCTGGTTGGTATAAAATTCGCCGTCTTTTTTATATCAACGCACAATTTAATGATCGATTTAGCCATACTTCCTGTTTACTTAACTGCCGTTGTTGCACTGCTTCTTCTTCCTGGCCCTGACATGTTACTGATCGCCAGCTCTAGTATGAGCTACGGGCGCAAAGTAGGCTTGTTTGCGAGTTTAGGTAACGCGACTTCAGGGATCATTCTTACTGTTTTAGCGGCGATGGGCGTATCGGCGTTGATAGCAATGAGCCCGCTTGCTCTAAAAGCATTGCATCTGTTAGGCGGAGCTTATCTGCTCAAAATGGGATGGGACTGTCTTCGCTCTGATCAAGGTGATGCTCCTGCGCTGAGTGATAATTCGGCAGCTAAAGCGTACTACCAAAGAGCGTTGATCAGTAATTTGCTCAATCCAAAAGCATTGGTGTTTTTTGTGATGTTTCTCCCTCAGTTCGTTTCAACTAACATTGAAGCGACATCGGGTGAACAAATGCTGGTGTTAGGCTTGCTGCTTAACTTATTAGGTTTAACCTTTAATTTCTTGCTGGTTGCGTTGGCAGGAACTTTGGGTAAACCATTGCTGGAAAATGCGAAGTTTAGAACGTATCAGCAAAAAGTGATGGGTGGTGTGTTTGTGATCTTGTCACTGTGGATGCTTTCCTCATTTTTTGGTTAAGCGAAAATCAATTCAATGGAATAAAAATGGACGCTCAAGCGTCCATTTTTGTATCGAAATAGCAGTGACCGAGAGTCTCATTTCTCTCTAACACGCGGGCTTCAAAGCACTATTGGTTGAGTTCGCTCTGATGCTGTTCGATAAGCTGGCTCATATATGCCTCACCACGTTGAATCGCTTCAGAGTAGCTTTCACCCTGCTCATAAGCAGTGACCGTTTCATAGTACACCTTCACTTTAGGTTCTGTGCCTGAAGGTCGAACAATAATACGGGAACCATCTTCAAGGTGATAAATAAGGACATCACTTGCAGGGAGGTTGATCGCTTCCGTAGCGCCACCAACCGTAACACGTATAGATGATTGAAGATCTTCAATAACTCTTATCGCAATCCCATTGATGGAGGTTGGCTGCTGGCTTCTCAATTTAGAGCCAATCGAAGGGGCGGTTGGGTCAAGCGCAATGCTGCGCTGAGCATTAGTATAAAGGCCGTGTTGCATGTAGATATCAGCCAGCAGATCCCACACGGTTTTGCCTTGTGATTTGAGCTCCTCAACGAGTTGAGCAAATACTACCAGAGCGGACAAGCCATCCTTATCGCGGACTAAAGTCCCTATGGTGTAGCCAAGTGCCTCTTCATAGGCAAACAGAAATTCATTGTGTTCATCTTCTAACTGCATACCGACGTTAGTCAGCCATTTGAAGCCTGTTAAGGTTTGGAAGTATTTCGCTCCGTTCGAGTTTGCGACTTTTTCTAGCAGGGTTGAAGAGACGATACTGTTCCCAATCAGTTGCGTTTTCGTGCGTGCTTTGGCTGACAAATAGTGTGCGAAGAGTACACCAACTTGGTCACCTGTCAGCATCTTGTAGCCACCGTCAGGAAGCTTAACCGCCACGGCAAATCTGTCTGCATCTGGGTCGTTAGCGCAAGCGATGTCTGCGTCGACACTCTCTGCTAATTGGACAACCAGATCCATAGCCCCTTTCTCTTCTGGGTTAGGGAAATTAACTGTTGGGAAATGCCCATCCGGTTCACGTTGTTCAGCAACACTGAAGACCCTATGGAACCCATTGTCGTGGAGAAGGTCTTCTGCCATTTGTGCACCGACGCCGTGCATCGCGGTGTAGGCGATAACTGTTTCTAGATCGGAACCTTGTTTGCTGACGAAAGACGCTTGATTTACAGCTTGTCGATAAGCTTGGTAGTACTCTTCTGTTAGCCAAACCAGCTTCTCTTCTTTCTCTGCATCACTCAAGCTCATTAGCGGGATGGGTTTGGTTGCTGCGATATCGATTTCTGCAGCAATACCACTGTCGTGCGGTGGGATGATTTGTGCACCATTCTCCCAGTACACTTTGAAGCCATTATACTCCGGTGGATTGTGACTTGCGGTAACAACGATACCCGCTGCCGCCCCAAAACGTTCAATACCAAAGGCGACGATAGGCGTTGCTGCTACTTTACTCGTCAGGTAAACCTTAAAGCCAAGCGCGCACAAAACAGATGCAGTATCGGCAGCAAACTGCTTTGAATCCAGTCGTCCATCATAACCAATAACAACGCCACGCTGCAGTGCTTGCGGGACATGGTCAGCTAAGTAGTGGCCTAAACCTGTTGCTGTTTCTTGAATCACCAAACGATTCATTCTGTTAGGGCCGCAACCCACTTTGCCGCGTAACCCCGCTGTACCAAACTCCAGTCTTTGACTGAATCGATCATCAATTTCATCGTGATTCTTCTCGTCAATCAGTTGTTGAAGTTCTTCGCGAGTTCTTGGATCTGGGTCTCGCGCCAACCAGTTCATGGCATCTTGCATATTCATTAACCTTCTCGTTTTAAATCGGCGTTGCAATCAATCTAATTGATATTCATTCGCATTACCTTGAAGGCAATCGTAAAACTTGTGCAAACAGTGATAAAGGTTCGATTTTTTTGTTAAGGCACAAATTAAATAATTGAGCATTTTGTAACTCATATGACCTTGAATATTTGAGTATCGATAACTAGCCTTTTACATAAATATAACAAAAAGTAACAACTTCGCTGTTTTTGAACCTTTTATCGAGTTTGCTCGTGGCTGTTAACGGGTCGTAGAACGGTGTTAGCAACCTGCTTGTAAAGGTTGTTTGTCGGTTTTTTCCAAGTCTTTCATTTTTTAGACGGCGGTTGCCGTTTGATAGCTCGCACATATCCAATACGGATGGATAGAGGAGAGATCTTTTGAAACGATTATTTCTGAGGTATGTACTGCTAATGGTCAGTGGTGCTTCACTGCTAATGGTCCCGCTTGCTCAAGCAACGAGCGAGTACAACATGACGCAAGGGGTAACGGAGATCAGTGGCAAAGTCTACGAGCTGCACATGCTGATCTTCTACATATGTTGTGCGATCGCTTTTGTTGTGTTTGGTGTCATGTTTTATTCGATATTGAGGCATAGGAAATCGAAGGGAGCCGTTGCCGCCCATTTTCACGAGAGCACCAAAGTAGAAATCATCTGGACCATCATTCCTATCATTATCCTTATCGCAATGGCGATCCCTGCCACTAAAACCTTGATTGCGATGGAAGATACCTCTCAATCGGATCTCACAGTCAAGATTACGGGTTCGCAGTGGAAGTGGCACTACAGCTATTTCGGGGAAGATGTCGAGTATTTCAGCTTACTGGCGACCAGTGACAAAGAGATAGAAGGTATTGAAACGAAAGGCGCGCACTATTTGCTCGAGGTAGACAAACCACTCGTGCTGCCGATCAATCGTAAAGTCCGATTCTTAATGACCTCGGACGATGTGATTCACTCCTGGTGGGTGCCAGCATTTGCAGTGAAAAAAGACACCATTCCGGGCTTTATCAACGAAGCTTGGACAAAAATAGATGAGCCCGGTGTTTATCGTGGTCAATGTGCCGAGTTATGTGGTCGTGCTCACGGCTTTATGCCGATTGTAGTTCAAGCCATGGAAGAAGATGAATTCGATGTGTGGCTGGCTGATCAGAAAGTGCTTGCGATTGCTGAGGCTCAAGCTGCGAAGGAAGCATTAGATGCGTCACTTTCTTTAGAAGAATTGAATGCGATTGGTGAGCAAGTTTATGCATCTCGCTGCGCTGTTTGTCACCAAGCAAACGGCGAGGGGATTCCGGGTGCGTTCCCTGCGATTAAGGGCAGTCCAGTGGCACTTGGAGATGTATCGGAACACATCGATGTTATCGTCTATGGCCGTTCTGGAACCGCGATGCAGGCTTTTGACAACCAACTCACAGAAAAAGAGATCGCCGCTGTGATTACCTACCAAAGAAATGCATGGGGTAACGATACGGGTGACGTTGTTCAAGCATCAGACATCAACACTTACAAGCAGCAAGTTGAAGGTGGGGGTGAGGATGCAGCCACCAACTCGAATGCAACGCCGAATAGCAAGGAGGCGATATGAGTTCACCAATTAACAAGCCGGTGAAGTCTGCTCCGGCTGAAGATTTAGCGGCCAGTCATACTGCTGATGACCTAATCGACGTGCCTGAGCATGACCATCACGAAGCGCCTAAGGGCTGGGCTCGCTGGCTCTACTCCACTAATCATAAAGATATAGGCACACTCTATCTATGGTTCAGTTTTGCCATGTTCCTGACGGGTGGCGCGATGGCCATGGTCATCCGAGCTGAACTGTTTCAGCCTGGGCTGCAGCTGGTCGAGCCTGATTTTTTCAATCAGATGACAACCGTACATGGGTTGATCATGGTGTTTGGTGCTGTTATGCCCGCGTTTACTGGCCTTGCTAACTGGATGATACCGATGATGATCGGTGCGCCAGATATGGCTCTGCCTCGTATGAACAATCTCAGTTTTTGGATCCTTCCTTTTGCTTTCCTCATTTTAATTGGATCATTGTTTACTGAAGGCGGTGGACCGAGCTTTGGTTGGACTTTCTACGCGCCTCTATCGACAACTTATGGGCCTGATAGTACGGCGCTGTTTGTTTTCTCCGTCCATATCATGGGTATCAGCTCGATCATGGGCGCTATCAACGTCATTGTTACCATCGTCAATATGCGAGCGCCGGGTATGACTTGGTTCAAGCTGCCAATGTTCGTTTGGACATGGTTGATTACTGCGTTTTTGTTAATCGCGGTGATGCCGGTACTTGCAGGCGCAGTAACTATGGTGCTAACCGATAAGTACTTCGGGACGAGCTTCTTTGATGCGGCTGGTGGGGGAGACCCTGTGATGTTCCAACACATCTTCTGGTTCTTTGGGCACCCAGAGGTGTACATCATGATCTTGCCATCGTTTGGTATCGTTTCTGCGATTATTCCGGCTTTCAGTGGTAAGCGTTTATTTGGCTACCACTCAATGGTTTATGCAACGTGCAGTATTGCAATCTTGTCTTTCTTGGTATGGGCACACCATATGTTCACTACCGGGATGCCAGTCTTCGCCGAGCTGTTCTTTATGTATTGCACTATGCTGATTGCGGTGCCCACAGGTGTGAAGGTCTTTAACTGGGTAGCGACCATGTGGCGAGGGGCGCTGACCTTTGAAACCCCGATGCTATTTGCTATCGCCTTTATAGTGCTCTTCACGATCGGTGGCTTCTCTGGATTGATGCTGGCGATTGTTCCGGCAGACTTCCAATATCACGATACCTACTTTGTGGTCGCGCACTTTCATTATGTTCTGGTGACTGGCGCGGTGTTCTCCATCATGGCGGCAGCGTACTATTGGCTGCCCAAATGGACGGGCAACATGTATGACCACAAATTGAGTTTGTGGCACTTCTGGACGTCGGTTATTTCCGTGAATGTTCTGTTCTTCCCAATGCATTTCCTTGGTTTAGCAGGGATGCCACGTCGTATTCCTGACTATGCGATTCAGTTTGCTGATGTGAATCAGGTGGTATCGATTGGTGGTTTTGCTTTCGGTTTATCGCAATTGATTTTCCTATGGCTGGTCATCAAATGCATCAAAGGTGGAGAGCCAGCAGAGAGCAAACCTTGGGAGAGAGCGGAAGGGTTAGAGTGGACTGTCCCAAGTCCGGCACCGCATCATACCTTTACACACCCACCGAAAGTGGATTGAGGTGAGTATGAACAAACAATCGCGAAACGAACATACACAAGCTCAAAATAACACTACCAAGCGGTCAACCAAGAAACTGACGGCCTATTTGGTATTGAGTGTGATTGGTATGTTTGGCTTTGGGTTTGCTTTGGTGCCTCTGTACGACGTGATGTGTGAAGCTTTGGGTATCAATGGCAAGACTAATACTGTGTCTGCAGTTCAGCCTCAAGGTATGCAGCCCGATTACAGTCGCACTGTAAGGGTAGAGTTTATGTCGCACATAAAGCCGGATATGCCGTGGCAATTTGAGCCAGAGAAGCGAGTGCTTGATGTTCACCCTGGCGAAGTCATTCAGACTAACTACATCGCCACCAATATGTCTGGGCTGAATTTGGTTGGTCAAGCGGTGCCGTCGGTGTCTCCGGGCAATGGTGCCACTTACTTTAATAAAATGGAGTGTTTTTGCTTTAATCAGCAACCGCTGAACGCTAAGCAGAGTACCGAGATGGGGCTAATATTCTATATCGAGCCTAATATCCCAGATTCTATTCACACACTCACACTCTCTTATACCTTATTTAACATTACTAATGGGACGTCATCAGAGCAGGATGTAGTCGCGAAAAACTGAGCCGTCGCAAGAACCTGTATCAACAAAAGGAGTTGAGCAATGAGTTCTAAAAAGGAAATCTACTTTGTTCCGCATCAGAGTCACTGGCCTTTAGTTGGCGCTGTCGCTCTGTTTCTTGTTGCGTTGGGCTCAGGCTTAACGGTGCAAAATATGGGAACTGACGCAGTGGATGGAGTATTTGGCAAAGTGACTTTGGTACTTGGCTTTGCGGTGCTGCTATACATGTTGGCAGGGTGGTTCAGTAATGTGATTACCGAGTCGTTAAGCGGCCTCTATTCCGAGCAAATTTCCCGTTCTTTCCGACAAGGTATGAGCTGGTTTATTTTTTCTGAAGTGATGTTTTTCGGTGCCTTCTTTGGCGCACTTTTCTATGCACGAATGATCTCTGTCCCTTGGCTAGGTGGTGCTGGGAATAATGAAATGACACATGAGGTGTTGTGGCCGATGTTCCAATCGATGTGGCCACTAACTACAACGCCAGATGGTGTCACTACGCAAGCGATGTCTTGGCAGGGGTTACCACTGAAAAATACCGTCATCTTATTGCTCTCGTCCGTGACACTGCACATGGCGCATCTCAGCCTTGAAAAGAACCAACGTATGGCGCTAACGGTTTGGTTGGAAATTACGATAGTGCTCGCAGGCTTCTTTCTTTTCTTTCAAGTAGAAGAATATATCCACGCCTACCAAGAGATGAATTTGACTTTGCAATCAGGCATCTACGGTAACACTTTCTTTTTACTAACTGGTTTTCATGGATTGCATGTCTGTTTAGGAACCATCTTTTTGATCGTGTTATTAGGGCGTGTAGCCAAAGATCATTTTACGCCTAAAGACCACTTTGCCTTCCAAGCGGGAAGTTGGTATTGGCACTTTGTAGATGTGGTTTGGTTAGGTCTATTTATCTTCGTTTACGTGTTGTGATTGCTCTAAAAATGGCATTGGAGCAACTAGTAAGGGCGCGGATTAGGCGTAATAAAACCAGTCGCCATCGCGAGTAGCAATAGGATCACTACAATGGCAGAAAAAAACACACGTCGCCCGAGGAAATGACTCAGCTGTTTGCCATTGTGTTTGCTCGATGAAAACTGAAATAACGCTTTCATCAGGTTGAAAGCAATAACAAACAGAAGGGCGACCAGAAGGACTTTAAACAAGATTACGGATGTCGATGAAACCATGGTGTTAACCCCTAACGAAGCAAATCATCAAAACAATCAACGTCGAAATATCGGCGTGTGGGTGGTTGCTCTTTTAACTTTGGTTTCTGTCAGCTTATTAATCAAGTTGGGGTTATGGCAAAGAGAGCGTGGGTTGGAGAAGCAGCAGCTGGAACAACACTTGGCAATGAGAGCAACTCAGCCAAGTAAGCCACTGGTTTCTGTGTTAACGGACTGGGGAAATTGGGCAAATAGTATTGAGCGCGATGCTGCTTCTACAACGGCTTTAAGCAGCAAATCTGAAGGCAGTGAATACTTAAAAATGCTGAATGGTACCAAAGTAACGGTGAACTTTGCCGAAGATCACGGGTTGATGTTCTTACTGGATAATCAAACGCATCAAGGCAGTGTTGGATACATCTTGTATCAGTTAATGCCTGTCGTTGGGTTCGCTGAGCCAAAGCACATGTTAGTAGATTTAGGGTTTGTCAAAGCTGGCAAAAAGCGTAGTGAGCTTCCGGTAATTGAACTGCCTTCGATACCTCAACAAGTTTCAGGTCGTTTGTATGTTCGTTCTACTAACCCACTAAGTTCTGATTTGGCTTTAGAAGAGACCAAGCCGAAGCGTATTCAAAACTTGAATATCACAGCGATATCCGACTATACCGCTACAGATATTCTGCCTGTTTTGTTTCAACCGTTTCAGGAGGAAACTTGGCCTTATGAACTGCTTTGGCGGCCAACAGCGATGAAGTCGGAAAAACACTTTGGTTATTCAGTGCAGTGGTTTGCTATGGCGGCTGTATTGTCGGGATTGATGTTGCTCATAGGTTACCGTTTTTTTAGCAAGCGCGACAAAAGGGAGAATCACGATGAACAGTGATGAGCAAATGGCATTTGAGGAAAGACGCCGCAAAGGACGATGGCTACTTGTCGGGCTTGTGATTATTTTTGCTTTGCCAGCCATTATTGCGAAAACCGTTTTAGACCAACACTGGTACAACGAAGGGGCAACCAACACTGGTTTACTTATTGAACCTAGAGTGACGCTCAGTGATCTCTCTATAGATTTTGAAGATCCAAATCAGGGATGGCTGATTGGCTATGTCGCCCCTCAAAATTGCAACCAATTATGCGAGCAGCAGCTTCATTACATTAAACAGAGCTATTTAGCCTTGGGTAAAAATCGTGAACGTGTGACACCAGTGATCTTCGCTATGAGTTATGAAGGCAACAATACGGTTGACCAAGAGGCTTTCACACAAGTGATTAGCAATCAACAGCTTACTAATAGGCTTGGTGAAGCTTCTATTGTTGTCATCGACCCTCTGGGGCAGCTCGTCATGGTGTATGAGAGTGTTGCTCAGTCAGAAGAGCTAGTACCTCAGTCAAAAGGCCTAATTCATGATTTGAGAAAGCTACTGAAGCTGTCTCGGGTCGGGTGAGTTTCTATAAGAGTAGCGAGTTGTTTCACAACGGATAGGGAGATCGGTATTGATGATGAATTCAACCCCTAGAACATTGCTGTTACTGGTTAAAGTGAGCCTGATTCTAACGCTCATCGTGATTGTGTTGGGCGCATATACTCGTTTGTCTGATGCAGGACTAGGTTGCCCAGATTGGCCGGGTTGTTATGGCAAGCTTGTCGTTCCATCGGGTGAGTCGGCGGTCGCGAATGCAAATTTGTCCTACCCAGAACGAGTTTTAGAAGCGGATAAAGCATGGATTGAGATGGTACATCGTTACTTTGCCGGAACGCTTGGGCTGTTTATTTTTGCAATCGTTGCTTGGAGTGTCTCTAAGCGCTTAACCCCGATAGGGTTGCCGTTGCTTATTGCCGCTACCGTTATCTTTCAAGCTCTGCTTGGGATGTGGACGGTGACACTAAAGCTAATGCCAGTCGTCGTAATGGCGCATTTGATGGGAGGCTTCACGCTTTTATCTTTGCTCAGCTTGTTGTATTGCCGTTTAAACAACATAGGGCAGGGCTTCGCACCATTTAAATCATTGTGGTTAAGGTTTTGGGCGAGCGTCAGCCTTGTGGTTGTGGTCGGACAGATCTTACTAGGAGGTTGGACTTCATCAAACTACGCAGCACTAGTGTGTACGCAACTGCCAATTTGTGAAGGTAACTGGCTGGCTTATTTAGACTTTGATAAGGCGTTTGACCTTTGGCAAAGCGGGCACGACAACTACGAGTTTGGTGTATTGGAATACCCAGCTCGCTTGACCATACATGTCATGCACCGATTTGGCGCTATGGCCGCGGTATTAGTGGTGTTAATTACGGTTTATCAGCTCTGGTCTCAAGCGGGGCATGGACAAAGAAAGCTCGGCGTTATTTTAGCATTTGTACTGTTATGTCAGGTGGGGCTCGGTATCAGTAACGTCTGGTTCCATTTACCTATCTCAGTGGCAGTAATGCACAATCTGGTCGCGGCACTATTGCTGGTTACATTGGTCGTGACCAACTTTTTGGTTTGGCAGCGCCAGACAAGAGACTTTTTATTGAAGGGAAGCGCATTAGGCGGAGGCAAGCATGGCTAGTGGAACGGATACTCATAATCAATTTGTACCATCGTCTAACACAGCTACACGAGAAAAAGCAGCATGGAGAGTCTATCTTACTTTGACTAAGCCTAAGGTTGTCGCATTGATGCTACTCACGGCGTTGGTTGGGATGTGTCTTGCTGTGCCCAACGGCCTACCATTTCAACAAACTGTGGTCGGGATGCTCGGCATCGGGTTAATGGCTGGGTCCGCTGCGGCATTCAATCATTTGATCGACCGAAGAATTGATGGGCAGATGAGCCGGACAAGTCGAAGACCATTACCGTCAGGAGAGCTAAGCAGTGCTCGTGTATTTATGTTTGCAGCGTCGATCGGTGTTATTGGCTTTGTCGCATTAGTTGTGTGGGTGAACGCACTTACAGCATGGTTAACCTTCGCAAGCTTGTTAGGTTACGCGGTGGTTTACACTATGTATCTCAAGCGCGCGACGCCTCAAAATATTGTTATCGCTGGTATTGCTGGAGCTATGCCACCTTTGCTCGGTTGGACGGCTGTCACTAACGAGCTGCACTCTCATGCTTGGCTGTTGGTGATGATTATCTTTATTTGGACACCGCCTCACTTTTGGGCGTTGGCGATTCACCGTAGAGATGAGTACGCTAAGGTAAATATTCCGATGTTGCCGGTTACTCATGGCATTGAGTACACCAAGACATCAATCCTTCTCTACACGCTTTTACTTAGCGTGGTGTGTATTCTCCCTGTGTTGGTGGGCATGAGTAGCTGGATATACCTCAGCGCATCTTTAGTGCTCAATGGCGGTTTTGTTTACCACGCTTGGGTTCTGAAGTATCGCAGCAATGCCGCGAGCGCGATGCAAACCTTCAAATTCTCTATCTATCACCTAATGGTGTTGTTTGCCGCGTTACTACTTGACCACTATTTGTTGTAATACCAATCACAGTAAGTAAGTGATCAAAAATAGCGCAGGAAAAAGGCTTGAGAGCAAGGCAGAATTTTTCGATAAGTAGTTATTCTACAATCAAAAATTCTAACGCAGTTATCGAGCGTTTTAACAAGCTAGGGTGAGCAATTAATTACTACGATTGGTATAAGTACCAATGGTTAAACAACATTGCTTCAACGCTTAATGTTTACCAATAACACTGATACACCCGGTGTGAATACACAGTGGGTGTCTACGTAACCTTTGAATTGAGGTTATGGTTCTATTACCTACCCAAATTAGTACAAAATTGGGTTCATAACACAACCAAACCTTTGGTTTTCACTAACCTTACGTTGACATTATTTTTATAGAAAATCGCACAATTAATAGGTCTGAATTATACAAAGGGAACCTAATGGAATTTACCGACCTAGATAGAGACGCGCTTTATCAAACTTGGATGTCACAGAAGTCGCGTATGCGTCTTACCCAAATGGAGTTTTCAAAAAAGCTGGGCATGAATCAACTCGCTTTCTCACGAGTCCTAAGAGGTGAAACCCCACTAACGATGTCTTTTGTAAGCCAGTTTTGTCGTTTGTTGCACCTTGAACCTAAGAATATTTTGCCATCACTCAAAGAGGGCAGTGACGGGCCTAAAATCATCTACTTACAAAGCCGAATGAGTGTTGATGGTGAGATCCAAAACGCTTACATAGAAGGGAATCAAGTCGTTGTAGAATATGCACATACCGTAAAGCCAAGTTAACTTAGACACGGATTGTAAATTCGTGACAAGCGTTATCGATATTAATTGACTCCCTTGGTGGCACCATTTGCTACTGAGTGGAACGTTTAGGTGTTACTCTGCAGAATAAGAATCAACCCTAAACAAGAGAAAGCATGTTAGACAAAGAGAATCTGTTGAAACTGGCGCGGGTACAGATGCCATTTGGGAAGTACGCAGGACGTGTACTCATTGATTTACCTGAAGAGTATTTGTTGTGGTTCGACAAAAAAGGCTTCCCGAATGGGGAGCTTGGAGATCTGTTGAAGCTCTGTCTGGCACTCAAAATTGAGGGGCTAGACAGTGTTGTTAAGCCCTTAAAGCGCATGTAACCTGTTACGCAAACTCATCATTGATACACGAAAGATTGACTATGAACCTAGATATTGAAGCGCTAAAACACCATCAACTGGTTGAAGATGGCCCACTAGAAGGGTGTTACCTTCATCAACCGGCTAAAGGTAGCCAGCAAGATGACAAAGCCGTTTTGTCAGAGCGCCGAACCTTAGAAAAAATGGGATTTAAGGTAGTGCAGGTTCAAGCAAAAGGCAGAACAACAACGTTTGCCGAGGCAATGCAACAACTTGTAAAGAAGACTGGGCGTTAATCGAAATCACTATTACGGAGCGACTTGTGCTTCGTATTTCTATGCGATGTCTCTTAACAATGCAATGTGGGTCGCCACAAAGACGCGACGTCGCTATTACTTGAACTTCTGGTTTCAATTCGCATAAATGTTTGCGGCACAGCGTCAACGCACCTAAATAGGAAAGGAGTCCTAAAATGAAAATTGCACTGGTCACCGGAGGCTCAAAAGGTATCGGTTTGTATTCAGTCATTCGACTGGTGGCGCAGGGATACCAAGTTATCACGTGTTCGCGCTCTAAGGATGTTTGGCTTGATGTCGTGCAAAAGCATCCGGAGCTAGACTCAGTTGATTACCAGTCGGTTGATATTGCAGATGAGCAACAATTAAATGATTTATTTGCCTACATTGAAGCTCAATACGGAAAGTTAGATGTAGCAGTCAATAACGCTTCACCAGCTCTTGTCTCTAGGGGTTTCCTACCTCAAGTCGATGTTCAACTTCTCAAAGAAACACTTCATGTGGACTTTTTATGCCAAGCTTTGTGTTTAAGGTCTGAACTGAAACTAATGGAAGCAGGAGCATCCATCGTAAATGTAAGTTCTATCAACGGTCTTAGACCAACACCTAATGCGTCAATGTACAGTGCTGCGAAACATGCACTTGAAGGGTTAACGAGATCAGTCGCTCTAGAGAGCATCAAGTCTGGAATTCGAATCAATGCGGTTGCTCCCGGTGTGACGTGGACTCCCCGATGGGAAGAAAAGCAACTCGAAAACGCTAACATCCGTGCGGATGTTTCTGAATTAGTACCAATCAATCGATTTGGGGAAGTTGAAGAAATCGTCAATGCCATTGAGTTTCTATTATCAGATAAAGCCAGTTACATCGTCGGTCACACCTTGGTCGTTGATGGTGGGTTATCGCTGGCATGATGGCCTACGAGCGTTTAGGGCTTAAGATAAGTCGGTTAATCTTCCAACGTCTCGCTGACGGGGTATGAAAAACGAAAACGCGCCATTCCTTCTCAGCGCGAAAATTCACTCACAATCTGTGATTGTACGTTTGCCTTACCTGTAGTTATCCGAAGGAGTGTCGAAGTAAGCTGTTAAAAAACTATGCGTTATTTTGCAATCTAATGTCCAATACCTCTCATTAATGTATTGATTGCTAATTGAACTGTGATTGGAAAGGCTGCATTCCCACCCCAGATAATGTTATCTATTGGCTATATAAAATATGAAGAAGTCTTTAAGTGTAAGCTTTGTGGTAAGTCATCACAGCGTCCTGAGCGCCCACTATCATCTATTAACATGTGAGTTGTAAGCGTCTTATTCATAACAAGTGTTTAAGGTTTCAAGATACTTTATCTAATCTCTGATAAGCACTTTAGAGATCATTAATCTAGCGCGTTTATGTCCAAAATTAAGCTAAAGAAATTAGACTCATGTGTGAATTATGCCTCATTTCCAGAATCCAGCTGTATTGTTTTTCTACGACAAAAAAGCTTTCCGAGCTGGAGCTTGGAGGCCAGGTGAGGACCTGACTGGCACTAAAATTGAGGGGATAGACAGTGTTTAAGTCCTAAAACACCATCAACTGGTCGAAGATGGGCCATTAAGGGGGTTACCTTCATCAACCAACTAAAGGCAGCCAGCAAGATGACAAAGCCGTTTGTCAGAGCGCTAAATCTGCCCCCATTTCTTTTATTGACTCGAGCTAGATGAATGACAATCAAGGTTTTGGCTGTCTCCTAGAAACCAAGAAATCCACCTTCGCTTGGAGTTTAAAACGAATCCCTCCTCAGAGCCGATTCCATTGACAATGAACCCATCGATGTCTTCACTATACGCTTTAGTGGTGAAATGCCACTCTTCACTACTTATTCGCTTTCCCTGAAGAAGAGCGTTATTAAGGCGTTGGCTCATAACAACGATGTTTAGACCTTCAGTTTCACTGATACCAAAATTTGACTCAGAGATACGACCCACAGCAATTGGTACTTTTAAAGTACAAGCCTTTCCATCCTGACGAGTAAATGAGTAGATTGCGCCTCCAACTCGACCCTTAAGCCAAAAGAGTTGTCCTTGAGTCATTTTATCGACTGACAGAGTCCCCAAAGCGCCTGTGGGAGATAGAGTTTCGGCCCAGCTATATGTAGAAACAAAAACCGATAAAAGAATAGGTAGAATGATTCCGTTCTTCATGCCAAATTCTCCCCGTCGACGAAAGTATTGGTCGTTTGAGCTAATAAATATATTAACCAAAACGGTCCTATTATCGGTATGAAAAAGACCAGAACCCAATAACCGGGTTTGTTGATGTCGTGCAGCCTACGAATAATGATTGAAAGCATAGGGATGAAGCTTATAACGCTATAAATCGAGTCGAACCATGTTGTCATATTCAAAGCTATATCTGCCGCAATGCATCCTATCGCTACCAATGTGTGTATTAAAAGAAACATCCAACATTCTTTGCGCGACGAACAACCAGAAAAGTCTAAACTTCGCTTCCAAGCTAAAAAGTAGTAATTCATAAATATCACCTCAATGTTTGATTGACGATGATATTTTCCCTCGGAACAAGCGATGTATTCGTCTCAAAACAGGTTTTAGGTCGTTCTTAAACCTATTTTGGTCTATGTTGCATTTTCAATTACATTTCATCGAGTTATCCTTGATCTTACTGAAGGTGAGAACTCATTTATCAATCTAGGACTTGCTATGCTTGCTATCCCCGTACCGTTTGTTGTTTCCATGTTACTTGGATTACTCGCGATATCACTCTATAGCCAGCTTTCTCAGCAGGCCAAAGTCGCTAGCATTTTTTTAGGGTTATGCGCTTTGACAACCTCAATGGTTGGTTTACGTTGGACGTTTGGGCTTGGCATTTTCGCCATCGCACAACCTATTCTTGCCTCTATTATTCCTGTTGCAGCGTGGTATGCGTTCGCACATGCCAATCGTGATTTAGGTATTTTGCCTACTAAGCATTTTGTTGCGCCATTGTTCGTTGTTATCAGCGCGGTATCCCAATCTTGGTTGGCTCTTCCACTAGATGCTCTACTTACTCTAATTTACGCTTTCTATGGAGTTGCACTAATCCGCTTCTCGTCAAAAGAAACAGCACTGATTAATGTCTCGTTAGGGAACTGGGAAGGAGTAAAGAAAGCAGAGAATATTGCGGGATGGATGCTGATATTTTCAGCGTGTGTGGACACGCTTATGTCGTTGGATTTTATTTTTAATCAAGGTGGATTTTCACGGTATATCCTTACTGCGGCACATTTGATTCTTCTACCCGTGTTATCGATAGCTGTGGTTGTCGTGGGTATTAATACACCCGTTCCAGAAGAGTCAAAATCTAAACAAATCAGCTCTAATGACGAGACAAATAGTTCTCAAGTAATGACCAGTGAGAGGGCGCAAGAGATCACTTCTCTACTAGACTCCAAAATCCGCGAAAACAAACTTTACTTAGACCCGGAGCTAACCCTTTCAAAACTAACACGAAAGTTAGGTATACCAGCAAAGCAAATCTCAATTGCCGTTAATCAGGTACATGAAAAGAACATTTCTAAGATCATAAATGAGTATCGCATAGAGCATGCCAAGCTCTCCTTGGATACATCACAAGATACTATTACACAAATATTTATGAACTCAGGTTTTCAGACCAAATCTAACTTTAATCGCGAGTTTTCAAGAGTCGTGGGAATGACTCCAAGCGAATACCGTAAACGAACAGCTTCAACGCTCTAAGTATGGTTCGCTAATTTGGAAAGTTCCAAAAGTGAACTAAAGGCGTGAGGCGTATTTTATGTACTGCGCCTCACGTCTCAAATGGGGTACTTAAAGACCCATTGGAGCTCTGTTTGTCATTGAAAATTAAGGGGCGGGGCTGTGTTGTAAGCTTCGGAACAGAATGTAAAGCGTAAAACAGCAGGCAAAATGTCAGCTGTTTTTTTATTTGAATCGCGAAAAAATAAAGCCAACATGACCCTAACTGTTTGTAATTTTGATGATTTTATTTGGTGTAAATTTTATTTTACGAAGTGTTTTTTATGTAAAACACAAAAAAAATTGCCTTTATTTTAAATTAGTGATTGAAACTCTCGTTTTTCCTAGATAAGTTACAGGGAACAAGACGATAAGTGCTGATGTGAAAATTGTACAAACAATAAGCACTCTCAGCTCAAGGATAGAAATAGGAAGAAGTAAGCAATGTTTCAAACAGATGATGTACGAATTAATAGAGTAAAAGAGTTATTACCCCCTGTTGCAGTACTAGAGAAGTTCCCTGCGACAGAAGTTGCTTCTTCTACAACTTTTGAAAGCCGTAAAGCGATTCACAATATTTTGGAAGACAAAGATGACCGCCTGCTGGTGATCGTCGGTCCGTGTTCTATTCACGATCCAGAAGCTGCACTTGAGTATGGTAAGCGTTTGAAAGTGCTGCGTGATGAACTAGGCGATCGTCTAGAAATCGTAATGCGTGTTTACTTTGAGAAGCCACGTACTACTGTAGGTTGGAAAGGTCTAATCAACGACCCGTACATGGATGATACATTCAAGCTAAACGATGGCTTACGTATGGGGCGCAAACTACTGCTCGATCTAACCGACATGGGTATGCCAACGGCTAGTGAGTTCTTAGATATGATCACCCCACAATACGTTGCGGATTTGATCAGCTGGGGTGCTATTGGCGCTCGTACTACGGAATCTCAGGTACACCGTGAGCTGGCTTCAGGTCTGTCTTGCCCAGTGGGTTTTAAGAATGGTACGGATGGCAACATTAAAATTGCAACGGATGCAATTCGCTCGGCGAGTTCGTCTCACCACTTCTTGTCAGTAACTAAGTACGGCCACTCTGCGATCGTAGAAACGGCTGGTAACCCAGACTGTCATATTATTTTGCGTGGCGGTAAAGAGCCAAACTACAGTGCAGAGCACGTTGCTAAGATCAAACAAGAGCTTGAAGCATCAGGCTTGCCACAAAAAGTAATGATTGATTTTAGCCACGCAAACAGTTCTAAACAGTTTAAACGTCAATTGAACGTTTCAGACGACGTGAGTGCACAAATCGCTGGTGGTGATAAAGCTGTCTTCGGTGTAATGATTGAGTCACACTTAGTTGAAGGGCGTCAAGATCTTGTTGATGGTAAGGTTGAGACTTACGGTCAATCAATCACTGATGCATGTATCGGTTGGGAAGACACTGAAACGGTTCTACGTCAGTTGGCGGATGCTGTCGAAAGTCGTCGCAACCAGTAATTTAGCGTAACTGATGAATAAAAACCTTGTTGTTCTGCAGCAAGGTTTTTTTGTTTCGAAGAGAAGAGTTCGAGCGACTCTTTTCTTATGGAGAGCGAATCACTAAAACGTATCTAACATGTAGCGTTCAGAAGTTGTAAAGAGATTCAGATAGTATTGAGCCATACATCATGTATGGCTCTCGTGGTTTTTAAAGGCTGCCCTCTGGTGTGATTGAGGCTGCTTGCTCTGGTAGTAACGAATTACCTTGCTGAAGATGAATGGTTTGTGTTGGGAACGCGACATCAGCTTGATGAGCGTGCACTATCTCGAGCACTTTCAGTAACACATCCTGTTTTACCTCATGGAAACGAATCCAGTTGACCGTTTTTGTGAAGGTATAAATAAAGAAATTAAGGGATGAAGCACCAAACTTATCGAAGTTAACGATCAGCGTCTGATTCGAATCAATATCTGGATGGTTCTCTAGCATTGTTTTCACTTCATCTACAATCGACTGCATTTTATCCGCATCTTCATAACGCAGTCCGATCGTTTCATGGATACGACGATTGAGCATTCGCGATGGGTTTTCTACCACAATATTACTGAATACTGAGTTTGGAACATAGATTGGTCGTTTACTGAAGGTTCTGATGATGGTCATACGCCAACCAATACGCTCTACTGTTCCTTCGATTTTACGGTCTGGAGAGCGAATCCAATCACCCACTTTGAATGGGCGGTCGAAGTAGATCATCATTCCACCAAAGAAGTTTGAAAGTAGATCTTTGGCAGCCAAACCGACGATTAAGCCACCCACACCACCAAAAGTAAGCAGACCAGAAAGGCTTAGACCAAAGCTCTGCATGATGGTGAGTGCTCCCATCACCATAAAGAAAAGCCGGAATACTTTGGCTACAGCCTGAACGGTTGTCTCGTCACGTTTATTCTGAGCGAGGATGTAATCCTCACTGTTAGTGATCATTCGGAGCGTGAACCAAACGAAGGTACAGATAAGTAATATGTGCTTGAGGGTTCTAAGCCAGTTGATCTCACCACCGAACTCTCCTTGGAGAATTAGCCCAAGAGAAACCGTGCCCGGCCAGCACCAAAGCAAGGTACTGACTGGTGTTTTCAATGCATCAAGCAATAAATCATCCCAGTAGAAAGAGGTTTTCTTGGTTAATACTTCCAATCGACCGTGAAGGATTCGCCAGGCTGCCCATGCAAAAAAGCTAGCAATAGTGATAAATAAGACACTGCTACTCCATTCATGATGGTTTGCATTTACGTAGGTCTGAACTTGTTGAATTAATTCGTTCATGTTTTGAATTCACTCGATGATAACGCTGACGTCATAGCAAGTGTTGTCCCTAAAAGATATGAAATAACTACGTTTGGGGAGCTTTATGCAATTGTGTGCTATGACAGAAAATAATGGGCCTGAAATTAGCAGAAATCGAATTTGTTCTCTACCTTTAAAATCAAGAGATTAGGAAACTTCTAAGTGGGATGATGAATATCTTTAGTCATCCGCGGGACTAATGAAGAGTTGTTACTTAGCCTCAGGCTGTGAGGATAGAGGAAATTATGACAGATAGACAGTTTGCTGTGATTGGATTGGGTCGTTTTGGGCTCTCTGTATGCAAAGAACTTCAAAGTTCCGGTGCGCAGGTGTTAGCGGTGGATATTAACGAAGAGCGGGTTAAAGAAGCAGCCAACTTTGTATCTCAAGGCATTGTCGCGAACTGCACCGGTGAACAGACCGTAAAGGAGCTACGATTAGATGAGTACGATATGGTCATGGTTTCAATCGGTTCTGATGTGAATGCGAGCATTCTTACCACATTGGTTGTCAAAGAGGCCGGTTCTAAAGCGGTATGGGTGAAGGCGAACGATAAGTTTCACGCTAAAATTCTATCCAAGATCGGAGCGGATCATATCATTCTTCCCGAGCGCGATATGGGTATCCGAGTCGCGAGAAAGATGCTTGATAGACGCGTCTTAGAGTTTATCGACTTAGGCAGTGAACTTGCACTGACTGAAATTGTGATAGGGCATAATCTTCTTGGGCGACCCCTTTCTGATCTTAAACTGTGTCAGCAGAGTGATGTGCATGTACTGGGCTTCAAACGTGGTCCCAACTTGGTTAAAGCGCCAGAGTTGGACATCAGTTTAGAGATTGGTGATGTAGTGATTATTGCTGGTCCTAAAGAGTTATTGGCGAATCGAATTAAATCACTCTCATAAGGCGACCTATGTACTCAGTTCAAAGAAAGGGGCTATTCTACACCTTAAAGCCAGACAACAAGCCAAAGAAAGGATCTGAACCCAAGATCATCCTCACCAGTTTTCTTGGGGTTCTTGTTCCTTCTGCGATTCTTCTCACTTTGCCCGTATTTTCGGTTACGGGTCTTTCTTTCACTGATGCCCTATTTACTGCGACCTCTGCCATAAGCGTAACCGGTTTGGGGGTTGTGGATACTGGGACCCACTTTACCTTGGCGGGTAAAGTCCTATTAATGTTTCTAATGCAGGTCGGTGGCCTTGGGCAAATGACCTTATCTGCGGTACTCCTATATATGTTTGGAGTGCGACTGAGTTTGAAGCAGCAAGCGCTCGCGAAAGAGGCATTAGGGCAAGACAGGCGAGTTAACCTGAGAGACTTGGTTAAAAAGATCATTGCGTTTGCGTTAATCGCTGAATTTATCGGTTTTACTCTGCTCTGTTTTCGGTGGGTTCCTGAATACGGGTGGGAGACCGGGAGTTTCTACGCTCTGTTTCATGCAATCTCAGCTTTTAATAACGCCGGCTTTGCGCTCTTTTCAGATAGCATGATGACGTTCGTTGATGATCCTTTGGTAATTTTCACTCTGGCAGGGTTATTTATTTTCGGAGGGTTGGGATTTACTGTGGTCGGTGATTTAGCGACAAATTGGCGTCGCGGTTTCAATCACTTGCACCTACATACCAAAATCATGTTAACAGCAACGCCGACACTGCTTTTAGTTGGAACTCTATTGTTCTGGTTGTTAGAGCGAAATAACAGTGAAACGATGCAAGGACTCACTACAAATGGTCAATGGTTAGCCGCGTTTTTTCAATCAGCTAGTGCTCGTACTGCAGGGTTTAATAGTGTTGATCTTACACACTATACGCATCCCGCTTTGCTCGTTATGATCGTTTTAATGCTAATCGGTGCCGGTTCAACCTCAACAGGGGGAGGGATTAAGGTCTCAACATTCGCAGTGGCTTTTGTGGCTACGTGGAGCTTTTTACGCCAGAAAAAGCATGTCGTAATGTTTAAACGAACCGTGTCGTGGCAAGCGGTCACTAAATCTTTAGCCATCATAGTGGTCAGTGGAGCCATGTTAACAACCGCGATGTTTTTGTTGATGCTGACGGAGAAAGCCCCATTTGACCGTGTCGTGTTTGAAGTGATTTCAGCCTTTGCGACTGTTGGTCTAACCGCAGGGCTAACAGCGAACTTATCAGAACCGGGTAAATACATCATGGTGGTCGTCATGATTATTGGCAGAATAGGGCCTTTAACTCTGGCTTACATGTTGGCGAGACCAGAACCCTCGTTGGTAAAATATCCAGAAGATACAGTATTGACGGGCTAGTTAGATAGAAATGATAAAGCCAGCTTGATGGTAACCTAAGCTGGCTTTGGTCTGACTTTCGCATTTAGCCTTCAAACAGCTCTAGGTAATCCTCGTACCCCTCTTCAACCAATTTCTCGACTGGAATGAATCGCATAGCTGCAGAATTCATACAGTAACGCAACCCTGTTGGTTTTGGACCATCTTTAAACACATGACCAAGGTGGGAATCACCAAAACGGCTGCGCACTTCAGTTCGTGGATAAATCAGTTTGTAATCGGTTGTTGTCACAATGTAGTTATCATTGATCGGTTGTGTAAAACTAGGCCAACCTGTCCCTGACTTATATTTGTCTTTCGATGAGAAAAGCGGCTCACCAGTGACGATATCAACGTAGATACCTTCTTCTTTGTTATCCCAATATTTGTTATCGAAAGGGCGCTCCGTTGCATCTTTTTGAGTCACGTTGTATTGAAGCGAAGTCAGCTTCTGTTTTATCTCGGATTGTGAAGGCTTAGTGTAAACTTTCACGTTTGCAGCTTGCTTTTTACCATCTAAGAGTTGACGAATTGTCTGCGGATTTTCTTGGCGATCATCACCAAAGATTTTGTCTAAGTACTGATCACGACCAGAGGCATAGCGATAGTAGTTGTAACGAACCTTGCTCTTCTTATAGTAATCTTGATGATAATCTTCCGCCGGCCAGAACTTCTTAAACTCAATTAACTCAGTTTTTAGAGGAGCACCAAAGAGGTTTGCTTCTTCTATTTCATTCATGAAGTTTTGGGCGATCTCTTTCTGCTTAGCGTTATGATAGAACACGGCTGGACGGTATTGGGGACCTCGGTCTACAAACGAGCCTTTGTCGTCGGTTGGGTCGATATGACGAAAAAACTGATCGAGCACTTGCTCGTAGTTAACCACACTCGGGTCATAAACCACTTTGATAACCTCGATGTGTTCAGTCTTTCCTGACGCGACTTGCTTGTATGTTGGGTTTTCCAGCTTACCACCTGAATAACCCGAGACAACATCGATCACGCCATCAAGCTTTTCAAGATCAGACTCAGTACACCAAAAGCACCCCCCAGCTAAAGTCGCCACTTCGGTTTTACCTGAGTGTGCCGCTTTATCCATTGTATTGGCTGTGCCTGTTTGGCTAACAAGTAACGAAATCAGTGGCAGTGCGACCACGAGTGAAACCAATATTTTAGATAATTTCTTCATAGATACCTCATCTTGACGTTTGTTCATTCGTTGCTGAATGTACGTATAGAGACAGGACTTTGATGAAAAAAATTACATTATTGATTAAAAAAATACTTTGAAGGTTAAGTTGGTCATGTTGGTACAGCGCAACTTGCTCTTCGAAACGACCAGTAGTAGGGTGACGCCTATATAGTTTTATAACCATGATGAGTGCTTGTCGCTCGCTTAAGGAAAAACATGAACGCAGAAGTTAAATGGGTAGAAGGCTTTAAGTTTTTAGGTCAATCTCAATCAGGGCATTCGATTGTTATGGATGGAAGCGGGGGTGCAACGGCGCCTAGCCCAATGGAAATGGTATTAATGGCGGCTGGGGGGTGTAGCTCTGTTGACGTAGTCGATGGCCTTAAAGAAGCAGGACAAGCGATTACAGGCTGCAACGCAAAGCTTTCGACAGAGCGTCGTGAAACCGCGCCAAAGATCTTTACTGCAATCAACATTCACTTTGAAGTGTCTGGTGACAACTTAGATGAAGAGCTTGTTGCTCAAGTATGTGCAGATTCATTAGAAAAATACTGCTCAGTTTGTTTGATGTTGGGTGCGGGCGTTGAAATGACCCACAGCTGGGAAATCGTTTAACAACAAAAAGAAAGGCCACGTATCTGAGATACATGGCCTTAAATTTAAAGAGTGATTACGTCAGTGACTTGAAGTTGTATAGCTAAAAACTATTGAGTCGCTTCTTCAACGATTACTTCTTCAACCTGAACTTCTTCAGTGTATTCAAAGGCAGGGATAGTCGCCTCTACACGTCGGTTCATGGCACGACCTTCCGCAGTGTCGTTTGATGCTACAGGGTTTTCTTCACCTTCACCTGTCGCTGTGATACGGCTAGCGTCAATGCCTTGCTCTTCGAAGTACGCGGCAACTGATGCGGCACGTTTCTTCGATACCATCATGTTGTACTCTGCTGCGCCTGTTGAGTCAGTGTGACCAACAATTTCGACATTAGATTCTGGGTGAGCTTGTAGTACTGCAATTAGAGGACCAAGTGCCGCTTTACCGTCTGCTGATAGCTCAGTGCTGTTAGTCGCGAACATCTCTTGAGAGAAGCTCTCTGTTTGCTCTTTTGTGACAACAACAGTTGTCTTCTCTTCTACTACCACTTCTTCAACGATTGGCTCAGAAGGCGCTTGCGTTACTACTGCAGCGGTAGCTGCTGCGGCTGCCGCAGAAGCTGTTGTTGCACCTGTGCCAAAGTTGTAGCTGAAACCAACAGATAGCAGGTTTGCATTAAGATCTTGGATATAATTGTCGTCGAAATCATCAAAGTATTGGTATTCAACCCTTACAGCCCATGTGTCTGAGAATTGTTTCTCTACGCCGGCTCCTAGAGATAAAATGAAAGCGTCTTCACCACCGTGAGAAATGTATGCTGGGCCGCCCTTCACAAAGAAGTCAAATTCTTGCTCTACTGGGAAGCGGTACATAGGCGTTAGAGAAATAGCGATTAGAGGATCACTAAATTGTGCAGCTGTACCACTACTAGCAAAACTTGTTTTGTAGTCACCAAGGAAGTCTGAACTTAGTTCAACACCAAAACGATCTGTGAAGTTGTAACCAGAGTAAATACCGGCTCCAACTGCATCATCATCGCACTCAAGGCCATCTACACAAGCGCTGTCTAACCAACCAAGACCAACTTTAGCACCAACGTAAGTTGTTGCTGCGATAGATGGCGCTGCCGCAAGACCAGAGGTTGCGATAAGTGCACACATAATTTTTGACAGTCTTTTCATAATATTATCCTTGTGATTGAATTTTATTCTTACCTGAATCTGCCATTAAATCGTCATCGACTGTTTGTGACACACTGCTTGCAGACGAAAACTGGAGGCGCTGATCCAGTTGGAATCTATCTATATGAGCGGTAAATCTATTGTTAATCTTATTGCACATGAGAGTCAACAAAATTGTTAAAAATTATGCATTTAACTAATTTGTAATTGTTAAGGTATCAATAATAAATAGTTTGTTACTCATAAAGATATAGCTCAAGGTTTTGATTTTACAAATTTTATTCTTAAAAAGAGTTCAAAAGCTTGCGCCACTTCATGCTTATAAAATGAACATTCCCGAAGTCAAAAAATTGACTTCGGGAATGTGTTGGCGAGTATGCAACGGATGGTTTTCGCAAGACAGAACTAAGGGCGCTCTCCACGTAAGATTCGAGCTTCAATATGTTCGATAACGTTCGGAAGATCGGCAATCGTGTCAATGAGATAATGTGGTCTAGACTTGCCGAGTTTTAGTTTTGCTTTAGTACGAGCAGCATCAAGCGTTGCCTCATCTGCTTGTTGGTACTCTTCAAAGGTTAGGCCTGCTTCATTTCCGGATAAAAGAAGGCCAATAGTCCACATGCCTGCATTGTGGCCCTCGTCTATCCCCGGGGCGGCATCATCGACTTTGATACACGCGGCAACATTGGTCACACCAAGGTCAATCACATTTTTGAGTGCCATGAATGGTGCAGGGCGCCCACCTTGTGGAAGGTCATCAGTGGCAACCACACAGTCCGGATGATAGCCATAATCGGCTGCTACTGGGATAAGGACGTCCATCACTTGGCGCGGGTAACCAGAACATGAGCCAATTTTCACGCCTCGCGATTTCAAGTTATTAACCACTTCGATGGCATTTAAGATCGGCTCGGCGTGGTCGGCAACTTTCGCTTTCTGTAACGGCATGAATGCCGCATATATAGCATCAATATCTTCTGAGCTCATCTCTCTACCGAACTGTTCATTCCAGCGAGCCTTCACAGAAGGTAATTGACCCACAGCTTGAATGTGGTCCCATTTACCGAGTCCCATAGGTTCACGAGCTTCCTCAAGCGAAATATGAAAATCAAAGCCTTGTTTGAACGCTTCTACAAAAATGCTGGTTGGAGCGAATGAGCCGAAGTCTACGATAGTGCCAGCCCAGTCAAAAATTACTGCTTGGATTACGGATGGTTTGGTCATGATAGTCTGTCCTTAATGAGCCTTGTTATTAACGTTTAAGGCTATTGCTAAGATGATGATTAATGTTCAATGAGGTTAAATTGGGTATCCGAAGTCTCGGCATACATGATCGATAGCCGCTTCAAAGATATCGAGAGCGGCATTGAGGTCGCTGCGTCCGATGATCAATGGAGGACTAAGTTGTGCGACGTTGCCTTGTGAAACTTTAAAGCTCAGACCTTGGTTTAAACATTGATAGAGCAGCGCTTCAGCTTCGTCATATGCACGAGTCTTGGTGAGTGGATCAGTAACAAGATCGACTCCCCACAAAAGGCCAATTCCGCGTACATCGCCGATCACGGGGTAACGTGCTTTCATATCAAGCAGTCGCTGTTTTACGAATTCACTGTCGTCTTTCACTTTTTGTAAAAGGTTGTGCTGTTCGATGACCTGCATGGTTGCCAGTGCAGCAGCGCACCCGATTGGGCTTTTTTCGTGAGTGTAATGTCCAAGCGAGACTTGAGCTGCTGTGTTGTACTTGTCTTTGGTCACCATTGCTGCAATAGGAACCAAACCGCCGCCAAAGCCTTTGCCAATACAGAGAATATCTGGCTCGATGTCATAAGCTTGGTGGGTGAACCATTCGCCACTGCGTCCCATACCGTTAGGAATATCATCAATAATCAGTAGCACGTTGTGTTTATCGCAGATCTCTCTGATTCGTTTCCAATAAGCTCTGCTTGGCACTTGTACATCGGTATTTCGAACCGCTTCAGCAATGAATGCGCCAATGCCTCCCTCTTTCTCAATCACATACTCAAGGTAGTCGGCGTAATGGACATCTGAGTTTTGGTCGCCATCGCGCATTGGGAAAGCTCCTCGGTACGACACCGCTGGTGGAATGCGCTCGACGCCAGCCATAAGCGGCCCCATACCTTCACGAAAACATGCTTCTCCACCCACAGAGATGGCGTCAAGAGAGGCTCCATGAAAAGAGTCCCATAATGAAACGACTTTAAAGTTGTTGGTTACGTGCCTTGCTAGCTTCAGTGCCATTCCGATCACAGAGGTGCCACCGGGTGCGAACAACACTCGATTAAGATCGCCACCACAGATTTGCGTTAGCTTTTCTGCGCACTCGATGGCGGTCTCGTTGGTAAAGCGTCGTGGCGAAAATGGTAGTGACGCCATTTGTTCGGTTACTTTCTTGATGACTTCAGGGTGACCGTATCCCAGTTGATGGACATTGTTCCCATGAAAGTCCATATACTTTTTACCTGTTACATCTTCTATGTAGATACCTTCTGCATGTTGCAAGGTGTCTAAGCACGGCGTCGACATAGCTTGGTGAAGAAACACCTCTGAATCTCTCTTCAAAAGCGCTTGAGTGGCTTTATCGTTTAGAGATGCGTTCCACTCCCGTCGCGCTGGCGTGGTATTGACATCTCCTTCACTGCGAAAGTGAGTGTGAGAGAGGTTCTCTTTTGATTCACACTGCATCATGCGTTCACTTCCCAATACATTGCTTTGCTGATCGCGCCGATTAGACGCTCAATGTCAGCGGGGTAAACCTCACCAATGTTGCCAATGCGGAAACAGTCAGCATTGGACACCTTACCCGGATAGATAACGAAGCCTTGCTCTTTAAGGCGCTCATAGAACTCTTTGAATTGGTAATCGCTATGAGTAGGAGAATAGAAAGAGGTGATGATCGGAGAGTGGAGATCATCGCTGAGTAACGGTTCGAACCCCAGAGAGCGCATTCCTACCACCAGTGTCTTCTGGTTGGTTGAATAGCGTTGGAATCGCGCGGCAATACCGCCTTCTTGTTCAAGCTCGATAAGTGCTTGATAAAAAGCGCGCACGGTGTGTGTTGGTGAAGTAAATCGCCACTTTCCATGGTTCACTTCCATACAGTGCCATTGGTCATATAGGTCTAAGCTCAACGAACGAGCCTGTCCTTTACACTTCTCAAGCTCGTCTTGTTTAGCGATCACAAAACCAAACCCTGGCACACCTTGAATACACTTATTCGCTGAGCTGATCATAAAGTCGATGCCCAGGTCAGCGATATCCATTGGGATACCACCGAAGCTCGACATGGCGTCGAGAATTACGACTTTGCCATGTTGCTTAGCCAGTTGAGCAATCTCTTTAACTGGGTTCAACATCCCTGTTGTGGTCTCGCAATGGACAATTGCAACATGGGTAATGGTCGGATCCAATGCCAATGCCGTTTCCATTTCGTTCAAGTCAGGTTGTGATGTTTCGCCTGGTGAAACGACATAGCATGGAATATGTAAATACTGCGCTATTTGTGTGATGCGAGCGCCATAAGCACCGTTATCGACTACCAGTAATTTGCCTCCTGTGTCGATTACACTGCCAATCGTCGCTTCAACAGAAGCAGTGCCACTGCCTTGCATTAATACACTTGTATAGCCTGTTTGTTGCGTTGCAAGCTGAACCAGCTTGTGGCGGATGACCTGTACGATGTCTTTGTTGTATTCATCGTCCCATGTACACCAATCTTTTAGCATCGCTTGGCGAACTGATTCAGAAGTGGAAAGAGGGCCAGGGGTTAAGAGCAAGTATTCGTTTTTCATCTTTATTTCCATTTGGACTATACCAATATTTGCAGTTACTCTAGCAATCGAATCTGATGGAGGTAAAGAGCAAAAGCGCCAGATTCACAAAAGCTTCATATTCAAAATTCATGGTGAACGCTTCATGAACAGAGATCTTAAAAATGCCATTTCTTGTTCATTTAATCGTCATAAAACTCGAATAGGTTAATACTTGTCATCTGGTACATACCAAATTGGTTTGTGCTCACTAATGGAAATGAGAGAGGGTAAGTCGATTTGGCTGCCTCCACTCTTGCTAGACAGTTCAACTGGAGAACATGATGAAAAACCGTTTTATGAAAGGATCACTTGCTGCACTTGTGTCACTGCTGGCTACCAACGCATTTGCGGCCGAGGAAGTGACGGTTTATACAGCGTTTGAAACAGATATTTTGGCGAAGTACAAGAATGCATTTGAGAGCGAAAACCCAGACATTCGCATCAAATGGGTACGTGACTCAACGGGTATTATGACGGCTAAGCTATTGGCTGAGAAAAACAACCCAAGAGCAGAAGTTGTATGGGGGCTTGCGGGTTCATCAATGGCATTGTTGAAAGAAGAGGGCATTCTTCAACCTTATACGCCTCAAGGTGTTGACGCACTTCGCTCAAATCTGAATGATCCTCAATCTTCTCAAGCTTGGTACGGTAACGACGCATTTTTCAACGCGGTTTGTTTTAATGAAGCTGTTGCAAAACAGTTGAACCTGCCTGCTCCTCAATCTTGGGAAGATCTCACCAAGCCTATCTACAAAGGTCACATTGCAATGCCAAACCCTGCATCTTCTGGTACGGGTTACATGCAAGTTTCAGCATGGCTACAGAACATGGGCGAAGACCAAGCCTGGAATTATATGCAAAAGTTGGATAAGAACATTGCACACTACACGCATTCTGGCTCTAAGCCATGTGTGCAGGCGGGTATGGGCGAAGTCGCTATCGGTATTTCTATGGCAAGCCGTGGCGCTAAGTTGAAAACGCAAGGTGCTCCATTGGCCGTAATCACCCCTGCAGGCATCGGCTGGGAATCTGAAGCGGTTGGTCTTGTTAAATCATCAGAAGCGGCAAAACGTGTTGTGGACTGGTCGATTTCTAAAGCAGCAAATGAACTCTACATTGAGATGTACCCAGTCGTTGGTCATAAAGACGTAACGGCGACAGTGAAAAACTTCCCAAATGTTGAAAAGAACATGGCGAAGATGGACTTTGCTCGTATGGGTAGTGAGCGTGCAGACGTATTGAAAACTTGGTCTGATAAGTTTGACGCAAAGTCTGAACCAAAATCTTAGTCTTACCCCTCTCAATCAAAGGAAGGCTTAGGTCTTCCTTTTTTTGATCAATCAGAGCAGCCCTTTAATGCTCGCTCTCTAATAACTCTCAATATTAATCACACCGTGCATTTTGGTGTCGATTTCGCTAGGTAACTCTTTTATGTCAAAACACTACTCATACTGGTTCAAACAGGCGCTGCAGCAGGAGTTTGGTCAAGACTTTCCACCGACTGATGCAGGGAAAACATTGACCCAAGATCTTGAAACAGACATTGCTATCGTTGGTGGAGGCTACACAGGCTTATGGACCGCCATTTTGATCAAACAGCAGCAGCCACAAAAGCGTGTCGTGGTTATTGATAAAGGTTTGTGCGGCAGTGGCGCGTCGGGTGCCAATGGTGGGTGTATGCTCACTTGGTCGACTAAGTACCCAACACTCAAACGACTTTATGGAGAGCAACACGCGACATGGCTGGTGGAGCAATCAGAAAAGGTCATTTTTGAGATTGAAGCGTTTTGCCAAGAGCATGATATTGACGCCCACCTCTATCGCAGTGGCACTTATTACACGGCGACCAACCAAGCTCAAAAAGGCGGCATGGCGCCCGTCGTCAATGAGCTAAAAAAGCAAGGAATTAATAGCTGGCAGGAGTGTGGCGACAACCTAAGTCGTCAAGCTGGATCTGAGCGTCACATTGAAGGTTACTACTCTGAAGCGGCTGGTAGTGTTCAACCCGCGCTATTAGCACGAGGTCTTCGCCGCGTTGCTATTAAATTAGGTGTTGAAGTGTACGAAAATTCCCCGATGCTTGAATTGAAGTACGGGGAGCCAGCTAAGGTCGTCACACCTGCGGCAACCATTACGGCCAAAAAAGTGGTGCTGGCATTAAATGCATGGATGCTTGATCACTTCAAAGCCTTCAAAAGAAGTATTGTGGTTGTCTCTTCGGACATGGTTATTACTGATTCAATCCCAGAAAAGCTTGCAGCATATGGCCCAGAGCAAGGTGCAGCGGTGGTTGATTCGAGAATCTTTGTTCACTATTACCGAGATACTCGAGATGGCCGGCTGATGCTTGGTAAAGGAGGTAACAAGTTCTCGTTTGCCAATCAGGTTGATAACATGTTCAACCAGAAGACGCAGTATCTGCCACTGCTGAAAGAGTCATTTAATAACCTATTTCCAAAGCTTGAGCAGCAAGACTTTGCTTACAGTTGGTCTGGCGGGTCTGATCGTTCCGTTACCGGATTACCTTTCTTCGGCAACATTGAAAATCAATCGAACATCTTTTATGGGCTCGGTTACTCAGGTAACGGTGTTGCTCAAACTCGTATGGGAGGTAAGATTCTTTCGTCGATGGTTTTGGGATTGGACAATGAATGGACAAGAAGCGGCATGACAAAAGGCCCGCTCGGTCATTTTCCACCAGAGCCATTTCGTTGGCTCGGAGCGATGATGGTGCGTGATGCGGTGCGTCGCAAAGAGAACGCTGAAGATGCAGGCCAAAAGCCGATGTGGGTAGACAAGCAACTTTCCAAGTTGGCTGGTGCTGCTGGCAAAGCGGATAAAATTGCGGGTTAATAAACACCAAAAATTGACCCAGCCAAAGGTAACCAAACGCTCTGTTGGTTACCTTTGGCTAGCACCAAATATTGGCCGACATTCAGTAAATGACCGTCGTCTCAAATGAACTAAATGCTTGCTTAGAACTGGTAAGCGGCACTTAACTTAATTTCTCGACCCGGCGAAGGTATCCCTTTAGATAGATAAGCTTCGTAGTAGCGATCCGTCAAGTTAGTCACAATTGCACCGAACGAGAGCCCTTTGACTTGTTGAACTTCCCAAGTCGCATAAATGTCTTGAAGTGTATATTGCTGGCTCGCTGGGTAGCTGTAGGTTTTGGTCTCGCCCGTTTTCGTTTGAGCGTCGTACCAACGAACCTTCCAACCAGTCGTTAAGCCTTCACTCCATTCATAGCCTAAACCAAGGTTTATGTTGAGTGGCGGTGTACTTGGGAAATCTTCATCACTGCCTGTCGAATCAGATAAACTTCCTTTGTATTTGCCACGAACGTAAGCCACTGAAAAGTCGCTAAAGAAATCAGCAATACGATATTGGCTGATGAGTTCGAAGCCGTGATTACGGTAGCCATCTAGGTTAGTAAACCAACTTTGATTTTCATCCGTTTCCTTATCTAAATTAGCGCCCACTCGGTTGTGTACGTGATCACTCACATCATTGTAGAAAATCGTGAATTCAGTGCCGATAGAATCACTATCGTTTAATAGCCCGTCAGTGATGTTGATTACACTGGCTTGGTAAGCATGGATTCGTGATACCTCAAGGTTGCGAGATGTCGATGGTGCTTTTGCACGAGCAAATTGTACCGAATACAAGTTGTCTATTGTTGGCGCTTTTAGAGCATAAGCGTATGAGAAATTTAAACGCGTGCGATCTGTTGCTTCGTAGTCAAGGTCGATACGAGGGCTGAAACCTTCATGTGTTGTTTCACTGTAGTCGTGCCCTGTAGCTGGATCGTTGTAATCTGGTGCCGCATTACCTTTACCTTCACTGACGATATACTCATATCTTAAAGACGGAGTGATGGTAAAGTTAGGTGTCGCTTGGAAGTGGTCTGCAATATAGACCGCATAGGTTTTTTGCGTACCAGAAGGTTCATAATACGGTGTGTACCAACCATAGTTTTTTCCTGGTTTATGGTCATTTGACGCATTGAAAACCAATGAATCACGTTCCGTTTTTTGATACTGGAGACCCGTGACTAAAGTGTGGTTACCAAGAATCGCGGTGTTATAGATATCGACAAAATCTCGCTTGTAGCTAAGCCAAGATTCGTGCCCGTAACTTGCAACGGATACCCACATCTTCTCAAAGGCAATATCTGGACGTACCCAATGACGATCATTCTCAGACCTTGCAGCCTTAATGTTGAAATCAATGTAAGGGCTAGATGGTGAGTAATGATATGAAGCTGTCGTCGTGTTGTCGGTGTATTCGTTGTAGACTGTATATGCGTATTTTGCCGCCTCTAGTGAACCATATTTTTCTATGGCTCTTTGATTAATCGTTGGCATCTCGCCGCGTCGGTTAGCCCACGGTTTACGCCCTTCGTCTTTATAGCGAGTGTGGCTTAGTTCAAATTGATGGTTGTTGTTTTCGTACCCGAACTTTAACAACATGTTTTCTTGCTCATACCCAGAATAATCCAAGCCACTATCTGAGCCACCGACATGGATATCGTCAGAGTCTGTCACCGAGCCATTAGCGATATAGTAAAACCCAGTGTCGCTTTTACCATAGACGCTCAGGTTGTATGCCATCGAGTCGCCGTTGGTGTTGTATCTCTGATTGGCACGGAAGCCGAAGTTTTCTCCCGGTGTTAGCAAGTCATCAACCGTTTTGGTTTTGATGTGAATAGTGCCACCAAACTTACCGTTGAGTGCTCGATAGTCATGTGCACCTTTAATAATTTCCGCTTCGCCAATCAAAAATGGGTCGAAGAAAAATGTGCCGTAGCGGTATTGTTGAAAACCGATCGGTGCGCCATCAACGAATACGGCTATATCGCTTGGGTCAGAAAAACCACGGATATTGATACGCTCACCACCGGAACGTGCACCTCCGTCGAGGTGTGCACCGGGCACAGAGTCGACAAGAGACGCAAAGTTAGAATATTGCTGTTCTTCTACTTCTTGCCAGTCGATGGTGGTTTGTCCTGGTTCCGATACGGTAATGGGTTTGGCATATTGAACACCAATCACTTCAACAGACTCATCTGCAGCTTCAGACGAAACTGCGTTAAACGATTGAAAGACAGCAATTGAGAGCAGGCTTAACTTAAAAATGGGGCTAGAGTAAATACTCATAACAATGACTTATAGTAGTTTCTTGGAGTGAGGATTATATGAATATTTATCAATTACACAAACATTAATGATATTGGTTATCATTAATGTTTGGTTTGTATTGCTGCCAATGGATAAAAATGTGGAATTATTGCCTAGCTATGTGATTTCTATTTAGTTAATCCATCTAAATTGTTCTAAGGCGTTGAGCCTGTATGTACACAGTAGAAGTAACCTTTGGTATCTGTCACGGGAAGTGTTTTTCGTAAACCTCCAATGCTTTTCGAACACGAAACCGAACCGTTATACAAACGCAATATAACTGTCATTTAGCTTCTATAAATTTGTCACTCAACTGAAATATTCAGAGTTTAGATTTGGTATATACCATTTAAAGAGTGCTGCAGAAAATGAGCAATTCAACCTATCTGAATATAGAAAACGTTGTAAAACAGTTTGGTCAATTTACGGCGTTGAAAAATATCTCCTTGTCGATCGAAAAAGGGGAGTTTGTCTGCTTCTTGGGACCGTCTGGTTGTGGAAAAACGACCCTTTTACGTGCCATTGCGGGCTTAGATCTTCCAACCTCTGGGCGTATTGAGCAGAACCAAGTTGATACAACCTTTCTTCCACCTGAGAAACGTGATTTCGGCATTGTATTTCAGTCTTATGCGCTTTTTCCTAATCTGACCGTTGAAGAGAACATTGCGATTGGCTTAAAAAATCAAGGTATGTCGAACAAAGAGGCGTTGGAAGCGGTTGAGAGCTGGCTAGAGACCATTGGTTTGCCTGGATCTGGGCAGAAATACCCAAACCAATTATCTGGTGGCCAGCAACAGCGTGTGGCGCTTGCTCGTGCGTTAGCGCTCTCTCCGGGGCTTCTGCTGCTTGATGAGCCACTTTCGGCGTTGGATGCCAAAGTAAGAACACACCTACGAGACGAGATTTGCCAGTTACAAAGAAAACTCGGTATTACCACTATCATGGTGACGCACGACCAAGATGAAGCGTTAACTATGGCTGATCGCATTGTGGTGATGAATCATGGTGTTATTGAGCAAGTTGGCGCGCCACAAGAGATCTACCAAAAGCCCGCGACTCGATTTGTCGCTGAGTTTGTTGGCTGTATGAATTTCATTGAAACTTCAGTGATTGCAGATTCTAAGATGCGTATTGCAGAGTCCATTCTAACCTTGCCAAAGTTAGATAATCGAGATACCAAGGTTGGTGAGCGATTTGATATTGCTGTACGACCCGAGCAGCTCCACTTTGTCGATCGTTTTAGTGAATCTCTTCCTGTTCGTATTGTGTCGAGCGAATTTTTGGGCGCATTTTATCGCGTTGAGTGTGAACTTCAGCATGACCCAAGAGCGAAGCAGATTGTGGTTGATGTGCCAGTCAAAACCTTTAGTGACATGAAGCTGCGTCGTGGAGACATTCGTTATGTGGCGCTCGATCAGGATGGGCTGCGCGCGTATCCAAGCAATGAGCGTCTTATATCTAAAGATGAGGCAGCGTAACTGTCATGGAATCGACACAAATGATGCAATCTAAACAACGAATTCAGCAGAGCGTAACACCGCTTCTTGCGCGGGTAAGTAAAGACAATGTCATCTTATTTAGCTTACTCGCGTTTTTGTCTGTGGTGATGGTGCTTTTCATCTTGATGCCATTATGGGCGATGCTTAAAAAAAGTGTTCAGAATGGCGAAGGGGAGTTTGTTGGCCTGCAAAACTTCGCGACGTATTTCTCTTCAGCAAGCCTTTGGCAATCGGTGGGTAACACATTTACTCTTGGAGTGTTGGTGACGGTTGTCGTAGGTGTACTCGCATTTGGTTATGCTTATGCTCTAACGCGATCTTGTATGCCGATGAAAGGGTTGTTCCAAGTCCTTGGTTCTGCGCCGATTTTAGCGCCTTCATTGCTCCCTGCGATAAGCTTAATCTTTCTGTTCGGTAATCAGGGTATCGCAAAAGAAATGCTTGGTGGACACTCAGTCTATGGCTTGATAGGAATCTCATTAGGTTTGATTTTTTGGACCTTCCCTCACGCATTAATGATTTTGACTACCTCATTGCGCACGTCAGATGCTCGCTTGTACGAAGCAGCACGAGCGCTTAATACTTCTCCTCTAAAAACTTTTTTTGTGGTGACTCTGCCCGCAGCCAAATACGGTTTGATCAGTACATTGATCGTCGTCTTTACACTCGTGGTGTGTGATTTCGGTGTGCCGAAAGTAATTGGTGGCAGCTACAACGTTCTTTCTACTGACATCTTTAAGCAGGTGGTTGGTCAGCAGAACTTCTCTATGGGCGCTGTTACCAGTATCTTGTTACTCCTGCCAGCGGCTTTGGCATTTGGTGTGGATCGCTGGGTGCAAAAGAAACAGAAAAGTCTATTCGATACACGTTCTGTCGCCTATCAGCCAAAGCCTAGTATGGTTCGAGACAGTGTTTGCTTTATCTATTGTTTGATGATTTCAGCTGCTGTCGTGGTTGTCTTAGGTATGGCGATCTACGGCTCTATGGTGACTTTTTGGCCTTGGAACAAAGCACTGACGCTTAACAACTATAACTTCGCTGAAATGAGTACTTATGGTTGGACGCCGTTTTTCAACTCGTTAACATTGGGTGCTTGGGCGGCGGTCATTGGTACCGTACTGATTTTCCTTGGTGCATACGGCATAGAGAAAGGCCGCGCATTTGCTCCAATTCGCCAAGTCATGCAGATGTTGAGCGTAGTTCCGATGGCGGTTCCAGGCATGGTTCTAGGCTTAGGTTATATCTTTTACTTTAATGACCTGAACAATCCGCTGAACTTCCTGTATGGCACGATGACATTCCTTGTGATCAATACCGTAGTGCACTATTACACGGTCGGTCATATGACAGCTCTTACGGCATTGAAACAGCTCCCCACAGAGATTGAAGCGACAGCTGCCTCGGTCAACCTTCCTCAATACAAGCTGTTCTTTAAAGTAACGGTGCCGGTATGCTTGCCCGCTATATTAGACATCGCGACTTACTTGTTTATTAATGCACTAACTACGACTTCTGCGGTAGTATTCTTATATTCAACGGATACCATTCCAGCCTCAGTTTCGGTTCTCAACATGGATGATGCTGGACAGACTGGAGCAGCTGCAGCGATGGCGGTGATGATTATGCTGTCGGCAGCGAGTGCTAAAGTGGTTCACTTGGTTATCAATAAGCTGTTTGAAAAGCGCACACAGGCGTGGCGTAAGCGATAATTCGCGGCTTGGCGAATAAGAATTTATATGCGGGGCCATGGAGCGGCCACCAGATAGAATAATTAAAAGGAAAATGGGTGCAGTACGTAAAAATTAAAGATGTCATTGTTGAGCAGATTGAGTCTGGGATGCTTTCTCCAAGACAGAAGCTGCCTGCAGAGCGTAAGTTGGCGGAGTCTTTCGATACGACTCGCGTTACCTTGCGTGAAGCCTTGTCTTCATTAGAAGCGGAAGGGCGCATTTATCGAGAAGATCGCAGAGGTTGGTTTATTTCACCGGAGCCACTGCGTTACGATCCGACTCAAACACTTAACTTTACCAACATGGCGTTGTCGCAAAATCGTCAGCCTAAGACGGAATTGATTGCAGCTAAAGGCATATTGGCGACGAAAGAGGCGACTCGATTGTTAAAGTTGGCTCCTTTCTCTGATGTTTACCGAGTTGACCGAGTTCGTTATCTCGAAGACAGGCCAGTGGTGTATGTGACCAACTATATTCGCCCTGAGTTGTTCCCAAACTTGTTGGAGCATGATCTCTCTAAATCACTTACCGATATTTATCGAGAGCACTTTGGCGTTGTCTACCAGACGATCCGTTATCGAGTGAGTACGACTTCACTGCTGGGAGAGACGGCTCAGGCACTTCGAGCGACGTCGGGCTCACCGGCGATGGTGGTTGAGAGGATCAATTATAACCAAGATGGTGAGTTAATTGACTGCGACATTGAATATTGGCGACATGATGCCATCAGTATCGAATCCGTAGCTCATCTAGAACGCTAGACGGTGAGCTGATAGAAGGTCTCGGTACACGTCGGTTAATTAAGCTAACCCCCTAATCAGGTCTCTACATTAGAGGCCTTTTTATCCTCAAAATTGGAACGAACATGGAACTGTCCGCCATTGTCTTAGTGATAATTTCAGCGCTACTTCATGCAGGCTGGAATGTGCTGGGCAAATCAAACCAGAGCTCTGGATCGGCTTTTTTCTTAGCCTCGAGCTTTGCTGCTGCCAGCTTGCTCACCCCTTACCTGATTTGGTATATCAACACGGTCGGCTTCTCTAATATCTGTCTACCGTTTTGGCAATTGTTACTGCTGAGTGGAATCTGTCAGGTGATCTACTTAGTGGGGTTGGGGGTTGCTTATAAACAAGCTGATATCGGTGTGATATATCCAATGGCTCGTGCTCTGCCTGTATTGATGGTGGGATTTGGCACTTTGCTGTTGGGATATTCGTTGACGTACAACCAGTGGTTTGGATTTACGCTTATTACCTTGGGCTGTCTCGTTGTACCCCTTAAGAGTTTTAACGATCTAAGACCACGAGCCTATTTCAATCTTGGGGTACTTTGGGCACTGATCGCAGCGATTGGCACAACGGGCTATTCAATCATCGATAAAGAAGCCTTATTACTGCTCGGTAACTTAGCATCCAATAATGTTACGAATAGAGATGCATCTGTCTTTTACCTAGGTATGCAGTTCTGGGCGATAGCTTTGCCGCTCAGTATGTGGTTATTGCTTTCTAATCAGCGTATTGAATTTGCAAACGCATGGCGCATTCGCAAAAAAGCCGCAACGGCTGGAGTCATGATGGCCGCGACTTATGGGTTGGTTCTGTTCGCAATGACCATGACTGAAAATGTCAGCTTGGTTGTGGCTTTAAGGCAGGTAAGTATCATCTTTGGTGTTGTGATGGGGATCTACTTTTTAAAGGAAAAGTGGCACATAACTCGTGGTGTAGGTGTTCTATTTATTCTGTCAGGATTAGTTATCTCATTGTTTTAGAATGACTATTACATAGTCAGTCATTCTTGAACTGTCACGTTTTACACGTAATTTCCTTATTGATAGCAAACGTTTTACTGATGTTAAAGATGTGATCTCTCTCATAGACAGTTCGGTAAAGTTACCGGTAACATCGCACTCAACGTTACCGGTAACATAAAATAACAAACCGGATTAAGTGAAACCCATAAGGATACCCCGAATGAAAGCTATGACTAAAACGCTGATTGCTGCCTCCCTAACAGGTCTATTCGCGACTTCTGCAATGGCTGCAGACTTCAAACTGAAAATCCAATCTTCAGATCCATCTGGTGACTTGAACTTCAAAGTTCAACAGAACTGGGCTGAGCGTGTTGAGACAATGTCTAATGGTCGTATCGATATCGATCTTCTGCCAGTAGGTGCTGTGGTTAAACACACAGAGACACTAGGCGCGATCAAAATGGGTATCCTTGATGGTCAAGTAACGGCGACAGGTTACTTCTCAGGTAAAGATCCAGCATTTGGTCTTATCGGTAACATGGTTGGTGCTTGGTCTGATACAACACAACTGCTGCAATACATGAACTACGGTGGTGGTAACGAGTTAATGACTGAACTTTACGCTCCTTACGGCGTTAAGTTTGTTGGTGCTTCAACTACGGGTGTGGAATCGTTCATCTCGAAAGTACCAGTAGACGGTGTTGATGATCTTAAAGGTCTTAAACTGCGTGCTCCTGAAGGTCTAGTACAACAAGTATTTGCAGCGGCAGGTGCGACACCCGTTAACTTACCAGGTTCTGAGGTATTTACTGGTTTGAGCAAAGGCGTTATTGATGCGGCTGACTACACGGTATTCTCTACCAACCAAAAAGCGGGCATGAATGACATTGCGACACACCCAGTTCAACCGGGCTTCCACTCACTGCCTCTGATCGATATCTCTATCTCTCAGAAGAAGTGGGACAAGATGCCTGCGGACCTACAAACCATTCTACAAACGTCTGTTCGTGACTTCTCTTACGACATGACAACTCAGTTGAAAATGGCTGACCAAGCAGCAGTGAAAGAAGCGCAAGCAAACCCAGAAATCACGATTCATAACTGGTCTGATGAAGAGCGCAAGAAGTTCCGTGAAATCGCAAAAGGTCAATGGAAAGTATTTGCTGAACGTTCTCCAAATGCACAGAAAGTCTACGACTCTGTAACTGGCTTCCTAGAGGCAAACGGTCTACTTTAATTCACAACGATTATCTAGGCTAAATAGCTATTTTAGCTTCTCTTTTGGAGGGCAATTGCCCTCCGCTTTTTTGAGTAATACGTTATGACAGATAAAACGCCTCATGCGCCCCAAGAGCAAGAAGAGCAACCAAGAAACATTCTCGACCGCGCGATCATCAAGGTCAGCAATGTTCTAAGTGGTTTGTTCATCTTCACAGTATTGATTTCTTTTTATGAAGTGGTGATGCGTTACGCGTTTGATGCCCCAACGACTTGGGTGCACGAAACCGCTTCTTTCGTTGGTGGCTCGCTATTTATCGTGGGCGGTATTTACGCCTTTGCTGCTAACAAACATGTTCGAGTTGTTCTTATTTACGATGCAGTTTCTTCTCAAACTCGAAAATACCTCAACCTAGTGCACCACGTAGTGGGTTTAGCGTTCGCTGGTATGTTGGCTTACGCCTCTTATTTCATGGTTCAAGAGTCTTGGTTTACACCCTGGGGTGACCTTCGTCTTGAAACATCAGGCTCGGTACTGAATGCTCCGTACCCAGCGCTTCTTAAAGGCATCATCTTTGTTTGTCTTTGTGTTCTTGTTGTCCAGTTTGTATTGCACCTAATCCAAGAGATTGTAGGGCTAGGGAAGAAAGACGATGTTTGATCTATCCTCTATTGGCATCGCATGGGGCAGTGTCCTCATGCTGGTTATGATGATCGGTTTGTTACTGACGGGTATGCAGCTGGCATTCGTAACAGGCTTCGTAGCCATCTTTTTCACACTGTTTTGGTTTGGCCCAGACGCACTGCCTCTAATTGCTAGCCGTACTTACAGTTTTGCGTCAGGTTACGTTTTCCTCGCGGTTCCGATGTTTGTATTGATGGCCGCGCTGCTTGACCGTTCAGGCATTGCACGCGACTTATTTGATGCAATGAAGTCGGTAGGCCGAAGAGTTCGTGGTGGTGTTGCCGTCCAGACCCTCTTGGTTGCGGTACTGCTTGCTTCAATGTCAGGTGTTATCGGTGGTGAGACAGTGCTGTTGGGTATTTTGGCATTGCCACAAATGCTACGCCTTGGTTATGACCGCAAGTTAGCTATCGGTACAACTTGTGCGGGTGGTGCGCTAGGTACCATGCTGCCTCCATCTATCGTACTTATCATCTACGGTATGACGGCGAGTGTCTCGATTGGTGACTTGTTTAAAGCGTCATTCCTTCCGGCGTTTATCCTAGCGGGCTGCTACATCGGTTATGTTCTCATTCGTTGTAAGTTAAATCCTTCGTTGGCTCCAATTCCAAGTGATGAAGAGATCGAAGAAGACATGGCAAATCAACCGAGCTACTTCAAAGCACTGTTCTTCCCACTGCTTTCAGTAGCAACCGTTTTGGGCAGTATCTACACAGGTATCGCGTCAGTAACAGAAGCGTCGGCTCTGGGTGTTGTGGGTATCATGATTTCCGCTGCGATTCGTGGTGAGCTCAACTTCAATATGCTCAAAGAGAGTGCCATCGCAACTATGCGTACCTGCGGCATGATCATGTGGATCGGTATCGGTGCAAGCGCGCTGGTTGGTATATACAACCTAATGGGCGGTATCGACTTTGTTGAAGAGGTGATTCTAAGCCTAAGTGGCGGTAGCCCGCTTGCAACACTGCTTATCATGATGGTTATTCTATTGGTTCTAGGTATGTTCCTTGACTGGGTTGGTGTAGCGCTTCTAACTATGCCTATATTCGTACCAATCATCACAAGTCTTGGTTACGACCCAGTATGGTTCGGTGTGGTGTTCTGTCTAAACATGCAGGTGTCATTCCTATCACCTCCGTTTGGCCCAGCAGCCTTCTACCTGAAATCGGTGGCACCAAAAGACATCAGCCTAGGCGAGATCTTCAGTTCACTACTGCCATTCATCGGCCTACAGGTTCTGGTTTTAGGGATGGTGATTGCATTCCCTGAGCTCGCGATGTGGTGGAAATAATCCACCTCTTTTAAAAACCTAAAGAACCCTCAGATTATATAGACAGCCTCCAGTGTGAGTTGGAGGCTAAGGATAGTATTGCCCAATGAAAGCGAAAAAAATCTTAGTAATGGGCGTTTCAGGCTGCGGTAAAAGCTTGATTGGTAGCGAAATTGCCAACGCTCTAAATCTGCCTTTTCATGATGGTGATGATTACCACCCACAATCAAATGTGGACAAGATGGCAGAAGGCATTCCTTTAAACGACGATGACCGCCAAGGTTGGTTGGAAACTCTAAACAAGGTTTACGTTGAGAATGAAGCAGCAGTGATTGCCTGTTCAGCGCTAAAACCAGCGTACCGCGACATTCTACGAAACAACAATCAAGAGTTAGTGATCATCTACTTACAAGGCTCATTTGACACTATTTGGAATCGTCATCAGTCGCGTGAAAACCACTACTTTAATGGCGAAGCGATGTTAAAGAGCCAGTTTGAAGCATTGGTTGAGCCACAACAAAGTGAGGCGCTGTTTATCGATATTTCGCAAGATGTCCAAGGTGTTGTTGCTGATGCGCTACAAGCAATTAAGCAGCTTGAGGAGAACAACTAATGAGCACTTCAGAACTTTCTCAGTCAAGTAAATCTCAATCCAACATTGCGATGATTGGCCTTGGTGTTATGGGCAAAAGCCTGGCGTTGAACCTACTTGATCAAGGCTTTGACGTGATTGGCTTTGATATCAGCGAAGCACATCGTGAGCGTGCTGAATCAGAAGCAAAAGCACTCGCGCAAAAAGCTGATAAAGGTAGCTTCTTTAAAGCTGCTGACCTGAACCAAGTTCTTGATTCTCTGGTTAAGCCACGCGTTATTGCCTTGTCTGTCCCTGCTGGCAGGATTGTTGAGGCAGTGATTGACGATCTGCTAGCAGCTGGCCTCGAGCAAAACGATATTGTTATTGATACGGGTAACAGCCTTTGGACCGATACAGAAGCGCGTGAGTTGAAGTATCGTGGCAAATTACGATTCTTCTCAACGGCGGTATCCGGTGGAGAAGTAGGGGCGCGTACAGGCCCTGCACTGATGGCTAGCGGTGATAGAGAGGCTTGGAATTACGTTCAACCAATGTGGGAAGCTATTTCAGCCAAGGTTGACGGCAATGGCTTGCCTGTTGGTCAATTCGATAAGGGCGAACCTTGCGCGGCCTATCTAGGCCCTGCCGGTGCTGGTCACTATGTGAAAATGGTGCATAACGGCATTGAGTATGCGGACATGCAGCTCATTTGTGAGGTCTACCACTTTATGTCTGATGTGTTGGCTATGTCAGCGCAAGAGATTGGTGAAGTCTTTGCTAAGTGGAACCAAGGTGTACTCAACAGCTATCTGATGGAGATCAGTGCTGATATTTTACAGACGTTAGATCCAACAACACAGAAGCCGTTTGTTGAAGTGGTGCTTGATAAAGCCGGGCAGAAAGGCACGGGGCTTTGGACTGCAGTAAATAGTCTTAAAGAAGGGGCGCCAGCGCCAACCATTGCTCAAGCTGTATTCGCTCGCGCTCAAAGTAGCCAGAAAGCGGTACGAGTACAAGGTGTGAAGGTGTTGCGAACGCACGTCCAACCAAACTGCGGCAAGGCCAAACAAGAGACCATCGATGAGCTACATGATGCACTGTACTGCGCTAAGCTTTCGGTTTATGCGCAAGGCTTTGACTTAATGAAAGCAACCTCAATCAAAGAGGGTTGGAACCTCGATTTTGCTCATATTGCCAAGATTTGGCGCGCAGGCTGTATTATTCGAGCTGCGTTCTTACAGGATATCACTAAGGCATACCAAAGCGATGCAGAACTGAGCAACTTGCTGTTTGCAAACCGTTTTGTTGAAGAGGTTCATGAGCGTTCTTGTGGCTGGCGCGCAGTCGTTGCAAATTCGGCATTAACAGGCGTTCCAATGCCAGCAATTACTTCCGCGTTGGGCTATTTCGATTCACTTCGCTGTGAAGTGCTACCGGCCAATCTGCTTCAAGCACAGCGTGATTACTTTGGCTCTCACACCTATTCGCGCATTGATAGAGATGAGCAAAATAAGTTTCATATCACTTGGAGTGATACGCCTCGCGTAGAAATTGAAGCTTAGCCCTAAGCATTTAAACGTCCTCATTATGGGGACGTTTTTGTTTGTGGGACTGTATCAATATTTCGTTAGATAAGGCTTCAAATCTTAAGTCAGTTGGATACACTGTTACCAGTAACATAATCAATAACAATAATAACTACTTACTATGTCAAATAAGAAAAAACGTCCTACGTTACAAGATGTTGCCAATTTAGTTGGCGTCACCAAGATGACCGTAAGTCGCTGTTTAAGAGACCCTTCACAGGTTTCTGAAGCACTACGAGACAAAATCAATTCAGCGGTTGAAGAGCTGGGTTACATCCCAAACCGCGCCCCCGATATCCTCTCAAACGCAAAGAGTAATGCCATCGGTGTGCTGGTCCCGTCGTTAACAAACCAAGTTTTTGCCGAGGTCATTCGTGGGATAGAACAAGTCACCGCGCCTGCGGGCTATCAAACCATGATTGCTCACTATGGTTATAGCGAGGAACTTGAAGAGCAGAGTATTGCATCGCTATTGTCTTACAATGTGGATGCGATCATCCTCTCTGAAAATGTTCATACAGATCGAGCTCGTAAGATGCTGCAAACTGCGTCAATTCCCGTTATCGAGATTATGGACTCTGTGTCACCGCGCATCGAGCAAGCCGTAGGTTTTGATAACTTTGATGCCGCGAGAGAGATGACCAAAGTGATGATCACCCGAGGCCGTCAAAACATTGCGTATCTTGCGGCTCGAATGGATGAACGTACTCGTTTAAAGATGGCGGGTTATGAGCATGCGATGGAAGAGCACGCACTCACGCCGTTGACTATTCAAACCGAAGAGGCATCTTCATTTACATTGGGTGCAAAGCTGCTCGGTGAGCTGCTAGAAACGCACCCTGAGGCTAACGGTATCTTCTGCACCAACGATGACTTGGCCATCGGTGCCTTTTACGAATGTGTCCGTCGTGGTATTCAGGTGCCTGAACAGATGGCGATAGCGGGTTTCCACGGCCACGATATTACGATGACCATGACACCGCGCTTGGCTACGGTAATAACCCCGAGGGAGCAGATAGGGAAGGTCGCAGCTGAACAAATAGTTTCGCGTTTAAAAGGCAGAACCGATTGGACGGCTAAATTGGATCTGGGCTATGCGATTGAGCTTGGTGAAAGTATCTAGCTGCTTATTCTAATCATTAAAAAAAACGCCCTTACCGTTCTCGGTTAAGGGTGTTTTTCATATTCAGGCTACCAGTTGCTAAAATCGGATTTTAAGCTTCGGCTTGCGCTTTCGCGTCTTCTTGCTTTAACACTTTATGGCCATCTTCACTCACGCCACGTTTCCAATAGCTGCTGATATAGATGTTCTCTTTAGCCACTTCTTTCTCGTTACGAAAGTATTGACGCAGCGCGCGCATGTTCTCAAATTCACACGCTGTCCATACTGCAGCAGTACCTTCAAGCCAAGTGAGTTCTTGAACCTTATCGGACAGTGATGACGCTTGCTCCGATTCTATCAACCAGATGACCTCAAGCTGACTTGGTGCGTCCAATGGTTGCTTGTCCTGCTCTGAGGCGATTTGAATAACAGCGTAACCTTTTGCGTCACGCGGTAGGCTTTTTACTTTTGCAGAAAGAGCAGGTAGTGATGTCATATCAGCGGCCAAGAAAAACCAATCAGCGTCCTTATTTAAGCCTTGGATAAGGCCCGGACCACCAATGGTGATAGTTTCACCCTCTTCAACGTTCATTGCCCAGCGCGCAGCGAAACCACACTGTAGGTCAACGGTGTTGTGGCGAACAAAGTCGACTTCAATTGATGGCACGTCAGGGTTGAATTCGCGAATCGTGTAAGTTCGCATGGTTGGGCGTTTGCCCTGCTCAAGAGTCGTCAAATCTGTTCCACCCAACTCATTAAACATCAACTTGATGTAACCGCCTTCACAATCATTAGGAAAGCGACTGAGCCCGTCGCCGCTTAAGGTGATGCGCTGCATGTTGGGTGTGATGGTTTGGGTACTTGTAACAGTAACTTGGATAGGACTAGGCTTACTCATAATGAACTCTCTTTCTCTATAAGCTAACTATCATAGTAGCCTTCACCAAATGACTCAATAGAAATGGTTATCATTTACATGAATTTACATCATGCACTTTTAGCATAACCTTGTATTTTCTTATGTTCGGTAGGCCAAGCACAAAAAAACCAGCGCGGAGGCTGGCTTTGTATTAACTTCCGTTATGAGGCGTGGCTTCATTTCAAATGAATGAGGCTGACCATCAACGCTATTTATTCACAAGGTGGCGCCATATGGATCACAGCAAGACCGCCCAAAGACGTTTCACGATACTTCTTGTTCATATCTTTACCCGTTTGATACATGGTTTCGATTACCTTGTCCAAAGAGATTAAACACTTGCTGGTGCGCTTCAATGCCATTCGAGACGCGTTGATGGCTTTCATGGCACCCATTGCATTACGTTCAATACATGGCACTTGTACTAAGCCACCAATTGGGTCACAGGTCATACCTAGTGAATGCTCCATCGCGATTTCAGCCGCAATACAGATTTGCTCGTTGCTACCACCACGCAGTGCAGTAAGACCTGCCGCCGCCATTGAAGAGGAGACACCGACTTCGCCTTGACAGCCTACTTCAGCACCAGAGATGGACGCGTTGGTTTTGTACAAGATGCCAATCGCACCGGATACTGCAAGGAAGTCTTTGAGCTGTTTAGTATCGAGCTCTTTGATGAAACGATGGTAGTACATCAGAACCGCTGGAATAACACCAGCAGCGCCGTTTGTTGGTGAGGTAACGACTTGTCCGCCTGCAGCATTCTCTTCGCTTACCGCGAAAGCAAATAAGTTAATCCAATCCATGATCTCCATCGGATCGTTTTCAATCGCGGCATTGGCTTCCAGTTTTTTCAATAGAGCAGGGGCACGTCGAGTCACCTCAAGGCCACCGTCAAGAATCCCCTCCGTTTCAAAACCACGCTCCATACAGAGTGACATCACTTTCCAAATCTGCTCTGTGCGCTGATTGATCGCTTCCATGTCTTGGAATGAGGTCTCATTACGCAGTACCAAACCGCCTAAGCTAAGACCGTTCTGTTCGGCTAGGGCAAGCAGTTCATCAGCAGAGCTAAACGGAAATTCGACATGAGTTTCTTGCTCTTTCTTACCGTTTTGGAGCTCGTCTTCTGTGGCAATGAAGCCACCACCAATCGAGTAGTAGGTTTCCATATCGATCAGCGCACCGTCTGCGTTGAATGCAGAGATGGTCATGCCATTTTCATGTAGGGGTAAGTTGGTGTTGTGAAACAGCATATCTGTCTCAACGTCGAAATGAACATTATGGTGACCGCTAAGGGCCAGGCTCTTGTCTTCAATGGCTTTTTGCATTGCTTGATTGGCACTGCTGATCTTAATCGTATCTGGCTTATTACCCAGTAGTCCCAAAATCGTAGCGCGATCGGTGTGGTGCCCCTTACCCGTTAGAGAAAGAGAGCCATAAAGGTCAATTTGCACTCTCGCCACTTCTTCCAGTTTAGAGGCGATTTTTTGAGTAAACTGAAACCCTGCGATCATTGGTCCATTGGTGTGCGAGCTGGATGGGCCAACACCAATTTTGTAGATATCAAAAATAGACAGCATAATAACTTCCTGTGAAGGGTTCGCTTGGTGCGAACTCTGGTGTAACTGTTTTTACATACCTCGCTTCTCTTGAGCATAGTGTATGAATGACATTGTTCTGTTTTATACTCATGGGCATTGAATACGTATGGATGCGATACTCAGAAAAATGTTCTTAATGCGACCACACGATTTGCTACCTATAAAGTTGTCATCAATAGTGAGCGTTATTGCGAGCAACTCATGAGAATTTAAAAATACTTTTGTTAACAACTATTGTATACATAATTCACTCTATCTAATTGCGAAAACGAGACTTGTACATTAAATGAGCATTAAAAACCTTGTAGTTATTCTGGGTAAACGGCTAAATAAGAATGAATTGACTGCAGAAGGGCGGAGTAGAGTTGAAGCTGCCATCGATTATTTGGCAAGTCGCTCAAATGACAAAGTGGCGGTCGCGTTTTGTGGTGGTGTCACACCGGGACAAGCTCTGTCTGAAGCCGAAGTGATGTATGAGTACTTCTTGCAACTCGAGAGTCAGCTTGAATCACCTTTGAGCATCCAAGCTCGGTTATTAGAGAAAAAATCAACCAATACGATAGAAAACATCCACAATTTGGCGTTGGAGCTTATTGAAAGCGGCTTGTTGGAAAATAGCCAGCAACTGAATGTGGTATTTGTGTCCAATGACTATCACTTGCAGCGCATTTTTGAGATTCAATCGTTAATGGATGAACAAGGGCTACTTAAAGTGCTCGAAGAGCGCTGTGGTCAATTGGGGGTAGCTCTGAAGATTGATCGAAATATTGAACAGCATGTTGTGGTGGCATACCCGCATACGACAGTTCAAGCACAGCTATTTCTATTAATTGATAGCTTAACGACGTACCGTGTCTATCTTGAAGGTATAGTCGCAGGTCGCTTTGTTGGGCAACAAGAGCAGACCCGCAAAGCACCTGCTCAGTTAGGGCTAGAAGCGATCGACAAAGCTGTACAACTTTCAGCGACTGCTCAGTTTAGCTTGCTGCATTCGCTATTACCTCTGTTGCAAAACTGTATTAGGCAGACTCCAGTAGGGACAGACAAAGAAAAAGTCAGAGAGTATCTCGCGTTGCTGGATACAAATCTGACTTTGCTGAATCGTTACTTGGATCCAGAACAAGACCTGGATACTCGCTGGTGGCGCTCAGGCCACTAGAGATAGAGAGGCTAGCTTTCTGTTTCTTGCTCATGATGTTGGCGGTAATATTCCCACTGTTCAATACGGTCGCCATTTTCAAAGACACAGTAAGTCGTGCGCTGAGCATTTTCTGTTACTCTATCAAGCTCAGCCCCTTGCTGAACACAATACACAGCAGCTGGGTTAGCCATTGAAACACGTTCTGACTCACTGTACTGGTCGTACTCGCTTGCACAACCCCCTAAAACCAAAGTGAACATTGCCATCAAGCCAATTATTTTCATGCTATCTCCTTAGCAAGGTTAGGAAGCTCTTTTAATGAGTATATTTTAGAATCAGGAAAAATCCGTGATTTTTGAAGCAACAGATTGAATTGGTATGATAATTCGACAAGTTTCGATCTATTTTGAGTGTTGGATCAAGCTTGAAATACCAACTATTTCTTTTGGACTGACTCCTATGAATTAGGGCGAAATTCAATCCATACCTGATTGTGATATCATGCCGCCAAATTTTGCAGAGCTATAACGATAATGAGACACCTAAAAACAACGATTCATCCTGACATTGAGCACTTAGACGACCAAACCGTGTACAAGCGTAACGCTGCTCGCGCTATTGTGCTGGATGGTGAGAAGATTCTGATGCTATATACAGAGCGTTACCACGACTACACCATTCCTGGGGGCGGCCTAGATGAAGGTGAGGACGTTATCGCGGGCATGGTTCGTGAGCTGCAAGAAGAGACAGGTGCTCAGAATATTCATGGTATTAAGCCATTTGGTATTTTTGAAGAGTTTCGTCCTTGGTATAAAGATGATGCCGACATCATGCATATGATCTCTTACTGCTACACCTGTAAAATTGATAGCGAATTGGGTGATACAGCGTACGAAGATTATGAAGTGAAGAACGGAATGAAGCCGGTTTGGATCAACATCCATGACGCTATCGCTCATAACGAAAAAACCATGGCAGAAAGCCCTAAGAAAGGCATGAGTATTGAGCGTGAGACCTTTCTACTGCATTTGGTTGCTAAAGATATGCTGTAATTCACAAGCTTACTTGGGGTAGCTGTTATAGTGCTGCCCCAAATATCACTACTTTTTAGCTTACGTTCCGACTCCTCTTATTGTCTTCCAACCTATCTCCTGAACTTCTTCAACCTCTGTTCTATTACTCCTCATGTCGCATATTTGTAATGTTTAGCGATATTCGCTCGATCTTATAACGATAAATGATATAAGTTCTCAACATTGCCTTTTATGTCAATGAATTAAGTGATAATCATCCGGTAAACATTGGGTGGTTTTCGTAAAGAAGTTTTGGTTAATACCGTTAGGGTTATGCGTTATTGCATATGAGAGAGAACAAAATGAAGAAAGTCGTTATTGCGTTAATGTTGTTGTTACCATTGCCTTTATCAGCAAGTGAGTCTTCAAAGCAAGAAAAAGTGGATGCGTTAATTGAAGTCATGAATATGAACGAGTTGTTAGATTCAATGCACATTCAAGTTCAGAACATGATCAACAACATGCACCAACAGTTAGAAATTAAAGAATCAGAGAGACCACTGTTTGACGAGTATCACCAAAAAGTGGGTGTAGTGATGCAAGAGCAGCTAAGTTGGGAGCAGTTTGAACCAATGATGTTGGACATCTATAACCAACACTTTTCTGAGGAAGAGATCAGCGCAATGCTAGACTTCTATCGCTCTGAAATGGGACAAAGTATTCTCAACAAGATGCCGGTGGTCATGCAAGAATCCATGGTCACGAGTCAAAAGATGGCACAGCGAATGATGCCTGAAATTCAAGCACTTACTGAAGAGTTTCACAAGAAACTGCAAGAGCACCGCAAGCAAGAACAGCAGACTCAATAATAACCTCAGCGGTGAATTGATCGCCAAGGAACAAAACTATTGGTGAGTATTACAACTACGTTGGAAATAGCTAGGAGGTCATATGGATTTGGTGCTCTACAGTGCCGCTGACTAGAAAGCAAATCTTTTTCCTTGTATCGAATTTCTGTGCCAAGGTTTTTTGTGCGCTTGCTATCAATCACATTTTCTTTTCTTATCTTTATCGTGATGCGTATAACAGAATCTGACATTTTCGGTAACGTTCCCGATAATGTCAGATACTATCCGTCTCAAGGTTACAATTCTGATGTTTTTTATTATTAATATGCAACAAAACATCGGAATATCATCCGTTTTCTATTCGTAAATAGCCTGAAAATTTTATTGGGAACGTTTGCAACTATTCTTAATATTATTACGTGGGACAAAGGATATGAAAAAACATAATTTAGCAATGGCTGTAGCAATCAGCTTGATAGCTTTACCAGCGATGGCATCAACAGAGGTCTCTGAATTAGAACAGCGAATCAACGAGTTAGAGAAAAGAATCGAACAAACTGAACAGGTCGCAGTGGCAGCCGATGAGAAGGCGTCGACATTTGAGTTTCACGGCTATGCACGCTCTGGACTGTTAATTAATGATGATTTAAATGGCGCGACAGGTACAGGACCATACATGACAGCAGCAGGAGCTATTGGTGCACCAATAGGTCGCTTGGGAGTTGAGGACGACCACTACGTAGAAGCGAACTTGATTCACAAGCGCTTTGCTGAGGATGGTTCAAGTGCGTTATTTAGAATCATGCTTGCGGATAGCACTGAAACAAATAATGAATGGACGGCCACCGAAAGCCAATTGAACGTACGTCAGGTTTATTCTGAATTGAACAACTTAGCGATGTTCTCTGACTCAGAGGCATTTTCTGAGGCGACGTTCTGGGCGGGTAAGCGATTCGACAGAGATAACTTTGATATTCACTTCTTTGACTCTGATATCGTATTCCTATCGGGTACTGGTGCAGGTGTTTACGACGTTCAATTGAATGAGAGTTGGAAGACTAACTTTTCGATTTATGGTCGTGATTTTGGCGAGATAGATAGTTCATCAACTGATGTTGAAAACTACATTGCGACAATGAACAATCGTATTGGGCAGTGGCAATTTATGTTGAGTGCAATGACCTCGGCAGACAACAGTGATCGTACTGATGGCGCCGCTGATCACGGTGAGCACGCAATGCTCGCTTTTCACGCAGAGACCTTCTATGGAATGAGCGAAGGCTTCTCAAAAACTGGCTTCATTGTTGGTAGCGGTTTGGGTGCTGAGTTGAAGGGCATCGGGTCAAATGGCGATCTGTTAGATGATGCGAAAGCCGTACGCCTATTCAGTTATGGTGTCACACGCTTTGCTGATAATTGGCGCATTGCTCCAGCGTTTATGGCTGAACGCAGTCAAGATCGCTTAGAGAAAAATGATGAATATACATGGGCATCACTCAACGTTAGATTGGCTCAAGAGTTTAATGAGAACTTTGAAATGGTGTATGAGGGTTCATACCAATTTATGGATCTTGATAATTCTGTCGAACAAGCGAGTGGTGGGTTTTACAAAGCGACCATTGCTCCGACTTTGAAGCTTTCAACCAGTACTGGCTTTTTTGATCGTCCCGAACTACGTTTTGCTGTGAGCTATGTTGACTGGAGTGATGAGCTAAATGGTTATGCGATCAGTCAGGAACCAGATGCATCAACGATGGGGGATGGTGGTGAAGTGTTGTTCGCACTTCAGATGGAAACTTGGTTCTAATAGTAGCGATTAATGATTAAGGTAAAAGTGCCAACCGTAGAGGTTGGCATTTTTTATAAATAAAAAGAATAGCGTTTTTGGGTTCAACCTTTGTTAAATTTACTAGCAAGACTGCCTATCAATACTTTGAAAGGTAAGCACCATCTTACTCATCTCGAATCCTTTATTTGAAATTCTCTCTAACAGCAGTTTTGCGCCATTTTCTCCTGCTTTATCAAAAGCATAATTGAATGTAGACAGGGTAGGAGTACAGACTGACGCGAGTTCATCGTCACCAACACCAAGTACGAAAATATCTTTCCCAGGCTCAAGTTTGGCTTCTTGAATGGCCCTCATGGCACCAATCGCTATACGGTCAGTTGCACAAAATAGTCCGTCTAATTTCGGGAACTTCTTGAGGTGTTCCTTGGCTAGGTCGTAACCTGACTCAATCGTAAAATCGCCTCGGGCATGGAATTTTAACTCAAGGTCATTGTGTTTGAGGGCATCTTTAAAACCTTGGGATCTTTGCTTATCAACGGCAATATCGTCGCCTTGAACGCCAATAAAGCCTAGTGTTTGACACCCTTTATCAACCAGTCTATTTCCAGCTTCAAAGCCAACACGAGTATCGTCATGAACGATGCTAGGTATGTTGAACATTGAACCATCTTGACCAACCAACACCACTGGAACAGCTGAGCCTTGAATTGCTTTTACTAGCGTTTTATCTAAGTGAGTGGCGTATAGAATGATCCCTTCCACTCGCTTTTGATTGAAGATATGGATGTACTCCAACTCTTTTTGATGCGCTTGATGAGTACTGGCCAACAAAACATGCTTGCCGGCTTGTTCAAGCACCGCCGTTAAGCCGTCAACGCCCTGTGATGTTGCGTGAGAAGAAACGCGTGGAACAATGACTCCAACAAGGTTTGTTTTGCGAGATTTAAGGTCTTTAGCGACTTGATTCGGAACATAGCCACACTCTTCTACGGCTTTGCGCACTTTGATCTTCGTCGCTTCTTTTACGCCATATTCATCATTAATAACACGTGAAACTGTCGACTTTGAGACGCCAGCTAGAAGTGCAACATCGTGCAGACTTGCCATTCACACTATCCATTCATCTATTTTTTGGGATTGTTTGCAAAGAGATGAGACTCGTTGCTTAGGTTAATAGGGATTTTAACCCTGCCTGAGTCATTTGGGGAGATAATTTGAAGATCTTTCTCACACTCTTGAGGAGATATCTTTGATCATTTGTTACTAATCAGCAAAAATTCTTTTTGCAAACGTTCCCGAAAATATCACAAGGCTCAAATTAGTAATCCAATGGGGTATGAAATGAATTATCCAGCAGTAGCAAAAGAGCTAATCACTTTACTAGGTGGCAAGAGCAATATTACCGCTCTCGCACACTGTGCAACGCGTTTACGCCTAGCTGTAGCAGATGAAACAAAAATCGATGAGCAAGCTATCGATAATCTTGAAGGGGTAAAAGGTCAGTTCAAAGTAGCAGGTCAATACCAAATCATTTTCGGTTCGGGAATTGTTAACCAAGTTTACGCCGAGTTGGCTAAGTTGACGGGCATGAGTGAGATGTCGACCAATGATGTCGCATCTGCGGGTGCCAACAAACAGAATATTGTTCAAAGAGCAGTAAAAGGACTCTCTGATATTTTCGTTCCGATTATTCCAGCAATTGTTGCTGGTGGTTTGTTGATGGGTATCTATAACTTATTGACAGCACAAGGTTTGTTTATTGATGGGCAATCTTTAATTGATGCTAATCCTGGGCTAACTGACCTTGCGAATATGATCAATACTTTCGCTAATGCGCCTTTTGTTTATTTACCTATTCTATTAGCGTTCTCGGCAAGTAAGAAGTTTGGTGGTAATCCATATCTAGGAGCTGCATTAGGTATGTTGATGGTACACCCTGAGCTGCTGAATGGCTGGGGTTTCGGCGGTGCTGCTGTATCCGGGAATATTCCTGTTTGGAACATCATGGGTTTTGAAATCCAGAAGGTTGGCTATCAAGGTTCAGTACTTCCGGTTCTTGTTTCAGCGTTCATTCTGGCTAAGGTCGAACTAGGATTACGAAAGGTGATTCCTTCGGTGCTGGATAACCTTTTAACACCGCTATTGGCTATTTTTATTGCGGGTCTACTGACGTTCACCGTTGTTGGTCCATTCACGCGTGATATCGGCTTCCTATTAGGTGATGGGCTAAACTGGCTTTACAACTCGGCTGGCTTTGTTGGAGGTGCGGTATTTGGTTTGATTTACGCGCCGTTCGTTATTACGGGTATGCACCACAGCTTTATCGCGATTGAAACACAGTTACTAGCCGATATAGCAATCACCGGTGGTACATTTATCTTCCCAATTGCAGCTATGTCAAACGTATCTCAAGGTGCAGCAGCGCTTGCGGTTGGCGTCATGAGCAAAGACAAAAAGATGAAAGGGATTGCGATTCCATCTGGTGTTACTGGCCTACTAGGTATTACCGAGCCTGCTATGTTTGGGGTAAACCTAAAACTGCGTTACCCGTTCATCGCCGCTGTGTGTGCTGCTGCTCTATCGAGTGCCTTTATTACAATGTTCAACGTGAAAGCGCAGGCATTAGGTGCAGCGGGCTTACCGGGTATTATCTCAATTTCTCCTGAGCATATTGGTTACTACATCGTTGGTATGATCATCGCGTTTATTACGGCGTTTGTACTGACAGTGGTTCTTGGTATGCGTGAACAAGTAAAGCAAAAGCGTAAGGTGACGGCTTAAATTTGAACTCCTTAAAGGTGGGATTCCCCCAATTCCACCTTTTTCCTAAATTGTTGGGGAGCTAGCCAAGAGCGTTATTTTGGCTAGCCTTTTTTGTATTTTTTTTCATTGATAGGAGCAACTGATCATGGCCGCTCAATTATCAATATGTTTGTTTTAAGGTAAGCATGATGAATCAAGTATGGGTAACAGGCGATGCCGTTGTTGACTTAATTCCCGACTCCGACTCGACACTATTGAAATGTCCAGGTGGTGCGCCTGCTAATGTCGCGGTTGCCGTTTCTCGTCTGTCTGGCAAAAGTGCCTTCTTTGGTCGGGTAGGAGATGACCCTTTCGGTCGTTTTATGAAAGCAACTCTGACCAACGAAAAAGTAAACGCCGATTTTTTGGTTCAGGACCCGACGCACAGAACATCAACGGTGGTGGTTGATTTGGATGATGATGGTGAGCGTAGCTTTACCTTTATGGTTAAGCCAAGTGCCGATCAGTTTATGATTAATGACGATATTCCAAGCTTCCAAAAAGGTGATTGGTTACATGTTTGTTCTATTTCTCTGGCTAATGAACCAAGCAGAAGCAGTACATTTGAAGCAATTGATAGGATCAAACGTATCGGTGGCTATGTGAGTTTCGACCCAAACTTGCGCGAAGAGGTATGGGCGAATCCGTCTGAAATAAAAAGTACTGTAATGAAAGCTGTGGCACTGGCTGATGTCGTCAAGTTCTCTGAAGAGGAATTAGTGCTTTTGACTGGTTCTCAATCGGTTGAACAAGGTCTAAATGCTATCGCTGATTTTGACAACACGCTCATTTTGGTTACGCAAGGTGCCAAGGGAGTGTGGCGAATCTTTGAAGGTTCAGGAAAACGAGTAACAGGTCAAGTCGTACAACCAATTGATACGACTGGTGCTGGTGACGCCTTCGTCGGAGGCCTGCTCGCAAGACTTTCTCAACAGCAACATTGGGATAATCTCGCCACGATCGATAAAGCGATCGAGTGGGCAAATGGCTGCGGTGCACTTGCAACAACGCAAAAAGGTGCCATGACTGCACTCCCTACCCAAGAAGAACTTATTCAGTTCATCCACTGCGAACAATCGTAGTCAACGAGAATTGAGAGCAACGCATGAACGTAAATAGTAATTGGACTTTAGAACAAAGATATCGCCGCTTAGAACAACTCACATCGCAAGAAGTGGCTGAAATGAAGAGCGCTCGAATCGCTGACCCGGGTTTTCCTAGTTACCACATAGCGCCAAAGTTTGGGTTACTTAACGATCCAAATGGACTCTGTTATTTTAATAATGAACACCATATCTTCTATCAATGGACTCCGGTGGGTCCAGTACATGGTATGAAATACTGGTACCACGTCTCTACCAAAGACTTTATACATTTCACCGATCATGGAGTTGGGCTAAAGCCCGGTGACGATTACGACTCTCACGGGCTCTATTCAGGTGGGGCGCTTGTTGATAATGAGCAAGTATTGCTTTTCTTTACCGGCAACAAACGCGACCAAAATTGGGTTCGAGAGTCGACTCAGTGTTTTGCAACTATGACAACAACAGGTTGCATTGAGAAGCAGGGCGTTATTATCGAAAATGAGCATTATACAGAGCATTTTCGTGACCCTAAAGTATGGAAAAAAGATGACCAGTATTTCATGGTTGTGGGTGCTCAAACACCAGATAAACGCGGCTCAATGGTGTTATATCAAAGTCTAGATTTAAAAACTTGGCAGCATAAAGGGCCGATCAAAACCCGTTACCAAGATTTCGGTTACATGTGGGAATGCCCAGATTTTTTTGAAATTGGTGATAAATCAATCATGCTGTTTTCTCCGCAAGGTGTGTCATCCTCCAATGCCTATGATTTTAAAAACATCTACTCGGTCGCTTACATCGTTGGCGACAAATTAAACCTAGATTCAATGGAGCTTGAGGGCCACCAAGATATCATTCAACCTGATTATGGCTTTGATTTCTATGCTCCCCAGACTTACTTGGACGAACAAGGTCGCCGTATTTTGATTGCTTGGGTTGGTTTACCTGATATTGATACTCCATCGGTTGAGAATCAGTGGGCAGGTATGCTTTCACTACCACGTGAGTTGCGTTTGAAAGAGGGTTACCTAGTTCAATCACCTCTCACTGAACTCGATGAGTTGAAAGGGGAGGGAGAAGTCTTCTCTGGAACACATGTGTTGAATCAAACAAGCTTTATGCTTCGTTTGGAATTCGAAAGTGATGGGTTTGCTTTAGAGTTAAGAAATGAGCGTGGCGACAAGGTAACCTTTAGTGCCGACGAAAATGAGTTTACTCTGGACCGTAGCCAAATGTCTCAGAACTATGCTCAAGAATTTGGAGATGTGCGAAAAGCACCGAGATTGAGCAAAAGACAAGTGATTGATGTCTACGTTGATAATTCAGTGATGGAAATTTTCATCAATGGTGGTAAACATACCATGACCAGTCGCTTCTTCATTGATGATCTACAGTTGGTCACTGAACAAGGTATAAAGCGAGCTTGTTACTACTCTATGCAACCTGTGACCGGGTTGTTCGATCAAGAAAGAATCGACTAGAGCCTTCAGTATTCGCGAATATAATCGTATGGAGAACGACCTTCAAGCCGTTGTGCTTGAAGGTCATTTTTGTCCAATGGTATTAAACAGAGCGTTACTTTCCGTTTAACTTCAACGCTGAGAATGTCACGCTGTTGTAGTCACCATTCTTCTTATCCGTTGCGAAGTCACCCGTACCCGCGCAGCCTGGCCCCCAAATTGGGTGAGAATCGTTCACGCTACACTGACCGTACGCGCCTGCTTTGAAGTAGAAGTCATCTTCTGCATAACCGGTTGGAAAATCCTTGTCGTCGATACCTTTACTCAGGTCAATTTCGTATTTCACCGTGTCATGACGTGCGGTCTCAAAAGTTAGATACATCATGGTCTCTTTGACTTCGACACGGTAGCTAAATTCTTCACCTAACTTGATGCCTGCCTTGCCTGGTTCTTGCTGATTTTCCCAAGTGTTGCCCCAAACTGGGTAAGCGATATCCTCACGGTTTGGATCTTTCTTAGCTAAGTTACGCTCGTAGTTCCAGAATACCGAGCCGTACTCATGGCCCGGAAATTTTTTATAGAAGATTTTTAATGGTTCGTTACCGTGTCCATAGCCTGTTTTTGCTTTAATGAGCTCGTCGTGTTTTTTCGCGTGAATCTGTCCCACGACGACAGAGTGTGCCGGGTATTTCTCTGGGTGTTTAGCATTGACTGAGACATGATCGACTTTGAGGGTCGCTTCGAGCGTTCCGCCAACGGCGCTGTATTGATCTGCTTGAGGATGGCTCGACAGCGCCCATTGATTTAGTTTGCCGTCAGTAAGGATGTTGTCGAAGTTAGCGCCGCGCGGCATTTGGCGTAGTTCAGAGCGTGCGTTCTTCGAATTTTTAGTCGTGATCGCCTTGTTATGTACCTCAAATACAAGGTGCCCATCTTCGTTTAGGAAGAAAAAGTCCTCATGAGAGTAGCTTAGCATGGCGACACCCTCGATCTCGTCGATGCGCCCGTCTTCATTGATGTCAGAAGGGATCGTGATCTTCCAGTTTCGCATATCAAACTTATCGGCAGGGACAGCATGGGATACGCCATTGTTAACTATTTCAGCCATAGAGGTTAAAGGCATAGATAGTAGGATAGATGCGGCAATTAGGGTTCTTTTGTTCATTATTGGTACTCTTATTATGTAATATTGTCATACATAATAGTTATCATTGAGTTAAGAAAAAGACTTGATCGTCCTATGTGTAAATAAGATCACATATTTTTTTGAAATTGATGTACTCACTGTGAGAGATGTCTGACTGTGAGTACTCTCGATTGGGATTACTGTTAAAGCTCACTAACACGTTCATCAATAAACCGTGCAAAGAGTTACAACTCACATATTGTTATGTTATAACGTAGCTCAATTTTGAGCGTTAGCACCTTTGTTGTCTCGGAGAGGGGTATCAATAGTCTAGTGGTCACTGCAACCCAACCTTTAACAAAGAAAAGGAGCTTGTTAAATACTATGTCTGTAACGTTGTTCAAAAATGCACTAGTGGTGAATGAAGGGGTGGTCATTGAGACTGACGTGAGAATTGTTGGTCAACGCATTGATAGGATTGCAAAGGAGATTGAGGCGCATCCTGATGACTCGATTGTTGACGCAAAAGGTCGTTTTCTTATTCCGGGAATGATTGATGATCAAGTGCACTTTCGCGAACCAGGCTTAACCAATAAAGGCTCCATTGCATCAGAATCCCGCGCTGCGGTAGCTGGAGGTATCACCAGTTACATGGAGATGCCGAATGTAAACCCAGCGACGACGACGATTGAAGCGCTGGAGAAAAAATTCGCTATCGCAGAAGAGCGCTCGTTAGCAAACTACTCCTTCTACTTGGGTGCAACAGAGAACAACTTAGAGCAGATCAAGCGATTAGATCCAGCGATTCACTGTGGCGTGAAAGTATTTATGGGGGCATCGACGGGCAACTTATTGGTTGAAGATCCGGATGCTCTAGAAGCGATCTTCCGTGATTCCCCTGTGCTTATCGTCACCCACTGTGAGAGTGGTCCGGTAATCCAGCAAAACCTAGATAGACTTAAGCAGTCAAAAGAAACTCTGGAAATTGACGATCATCCAGTGCTAAGAGATGACGAGGCGTGTTATGCATCTTCTTCTTATGCGGTTGGTTTAGCTAAGAAGCACAACAGTCAGCTGCATGTTTTACACATTACGACTGAGAAAGAGCTCGCTCTGTTTGACAAAGGACCGATTGAGAGCAAGAGCATCACTGCTGAAGCGTGTGTGCACCACCTTTGGTTCAGCAACGAAGATTACGCAACCTTAGGTAACCAGATCAAATGTAACCCTGCTGTGAAATGCCCTAGCGACCGAGACGCGATCTTAGCGGCTCTTCAAACGGGACAAATCGACATTATTGCGACTGATCACGCGCCTCACACTTGGGAAGAAAAACAGGTCCCTTATGAACAAGCGCCAGCGGGTTTACCGCTTGTACAGCACGCATTGTTGACTCTGTTCGATCACGTCAATAGCGAGCGTATGACGATTGTACAGGTCGTTCAAAAAACGGCTCACAACCCATCTATCCGTTATGGTATTAAAGATCGTGGATTCATCCGAGAGGGGTACTTTGCCGACTTGGTGCTAGTCGATACAGAATCTTCTACAGAAGTGACTCACGAAAACAGCTTATATCATTGTGGTTGGACACCTTTCGCTGGACATACTTTCTCTTCACGTATTGATGGCACTTGGGTCAATGGTCAACTTGTGTATGAGAACCAAACCGTGACTGACCAACCAGTTAAAGCGATGCGCCTAGCATTTGAGAAATAGTTTAAGTTTCAAAACCTGTTGTTGTGAGTAAGTAGTATGTTAAGAAAAAATCCAAGCGGTCATATGCCGCAAGTCTCTGAAAAGGCATTTATCGATCCTACAGCCATCATCTGCGGTAAGGTTATTATCGAAGAGAATGTATTTATTGGCCCATACGCTGTTATTCGTGCTGACGAGGTGAATGAAGAGGGCGATATGGAAGCAATTGTTATTAAGCGCGATACCAACATCCAAGATGGGGTGGTGATTCATTCGAAAGCAGGTGCGGCGGTCACCATTGGCGAACGCTCTTCTATTGCCCACCGCTCAATTATTCACGGACCTTGTGAAGTGAGCGACGACGTTTTTATTGGCTTCAACTCCGTGGTATTCAATACTGTTATTGGTAAAGGCTGTGTGATCCGCCATAACTGTGTGGTTGATGGAAGAGACCTTCCAGAGAGTTTCCATGTGCCTCCGATGACCAATATTGGTGCTGAATTTGACTTAAATAGTATCTCTAAAGTGCCGCCAGAGTATTCGGCGTTTTCTGAATCGGTTGTATCAGCGAATCACACTCTTGTTCAAGGCTATAGGAGAATCGCCAATGAGCTCTAAACAAGCTTCTATTTCTGGAGTGCCCACCAATATTATTACCGGCTTCCTTGGGGTGGGAAAAACCTCTGCCATTCTTAACTTAATGAAGCACAAATCGGAAGGTGAGAAATGGGCTGTGCTGGTTAATGAGTTTGGTGAGATAGGTGTGGATGGCAGACTGATACAGGGACAGAAGCCTGACGCTCAATCGGTGTTTATTCGTGAAGTCCCAGGTGGGTGTATGTGCTGTGCGGCTGGTTTACCTATGCAGATAGCGCTTAATCAACTGCTCACTGAAGCCAAGCCTGATCGCCTACTGATTGAACCGACTGGTTTGGGTCATCCAAAAGAAGTATTGCAGGTCTTATCATCTGAGCACTATCGCACAGTGCTATCGCTTAAAAAGAACATTACCTTGGTTGATGCACGTAAACTTGTAGATCCTCGTTACACCGAGCACGATACCTTCAATCAGCAAATTGCCATCGCTGATACCGTTGTCGGTAATAAAATTGACCTCTACCAAGACGGCGATAAAGAGAAGCTAGAGGCATATGTCGCTAAGGTGGCAAAACCTAACACCAGAGTCGTTTTTGCGGAGCACGGTGAGATTGCTCAGCATGAATTTGATGGCGATACTCAAGCACATACTCATCAACATCACCATCATCACGGCCACAGTAAGACATTAGCATCGGAACTACCAATGCCAGAAGAGGGTGTTATTAAAGCCAGCAACAGTGGTGAAGGTTTTCACAGTGAGGGATGGCGTTTCTCTGCAGACAAGGTATTTGAGCGCCAAGCCGTAGCTAAACTGTTATTGACGATCGATGCAGAGCGTATGAAAGCTGTGTTTATCACCCAAGACGGCATTTTTGGTTATAACCAAACAGCAGATGGCCTAACGGAGACCGAGCTGGATGATTGCAGCGAAAGCCGTATAGAGGTGATAGCGACAGAAATTGATACAGAATTAGAGAGCAAATTGCTGAGCTGCTTGAGTGCTTAGAGCCAATAGTTTGCCAAACTGCCTATTGTGAGGTGGTTAAAAATGAGCCCCTTAAATGCTTCATTGTGTTTTAGGGGCTTTGTCTTTAGAAGGTTCGAGCTTGAGGCTGGCCAGCAACGGTATTCGTCAGAGTATCGTGTGGTTGGTACATATTAGGCCACAATGACCTTTTTCTTTTCCGCCAATGCCATTGCGATGTTCGCTGCGCTATAGGCACTTTCGTTAATAAAGTGCGGGTAGACCTCTTTTTCGCTCTCCCAAAGAACATCGTATCCGAAGAAGGTAGCCAGTATCGGGTCACCTTGCTTAACTACTTCAAAGTCACGCCCGCATATTGTTGGGTGTACCGTTGCTGCGCGCATGCCGTCGTGATCGAGTGGGATTTGAACTTCTTCGAGATAGTAATAGGCATCGTAATTTTCGACTTCTCCAACCTGATCCAAATTATGTTTTTCGACATAGTCTAGTACCAAGGTAAGCATCTGTTTCATTAGCTCTAATGAGTTGTAGGTTAACGAGCCATGTGCTTGAGCGCCAACTTCAATCATGATGCCATGCTGACCTGTGGTGCAAAGGTATGGTTGATCCTGCCAAGGTTTGCGATCTTCAAACAGAATATTAGATTCTGGCATACGTTGTTTCACATACGCGCCCATCTTTTCATAGAAAGGGTCGTTTGAAAGCAAGATTAAGGTTGCCCCCATGTTGCTGGTGGTGTTGTGAAGATCAACAATCAGTTGCTTATTGTTGTCTGAATGCATCGAAGTGATTTTCTGCGCAAGTGTTTGTTCAGCATTCGCTTCGCTGTCATCGCTGTTCTTTACTGCAAACTGACGATTGAGGTCGTCGTCAATGAAACGCACGTTCTTTTTAACGGCTTCTGGGTTTCCTGTCATCGATAACACCGAAAATGTCGCACGATCTGCGTTATATAAACGGTCTTTGATGAGCTTTTGTAGATAGATTCCTGTTAACTCGTTGCCATGTGTACCCGCAACCAGTAGAACGCGATTTAGTTTGTCCATGAGCGTGATGTTCCAAATGTTACTGCGTTTGAAAACAGTATTGACCAAGATAGGCCAGCACTGTGGGATAATAATGTTTGGTAATGCTATATCATAACAACTGAGTCTTTTGTATGAGTTCAACGCTTGTTGGCAGCTGCTTAACGTCATTGCTGAACATGTCGCGATGAAAAGCAGAACTTGCATCATCTTTAGCCTATTTTGGATTTCAATTATAGTTGACCTTGTCAACTAGTTGCTTTTGGGTTACCTTTGTACTGTAAATGTTAACCCTCATCGACACTGGTTGATAACGCTCCCCAAAAGGCTCAAAGAAAGACCTATATGACTAAGTCTCAGTTTTTCGCGCACTACCTGCGTTTGAATCGTAAGTCTTACCTGCTTGCGATTATTTTCATATTCCTCGTTAACTGGCTGCAGGTCGAGATCCCTCGCTACATCCAGTTAGCGATTGATCTTATCGATGATGCGTCGGTGGCAGGTCATGATCAGTTGAAAACGTATATTGCGATCATAGTGGTGATGTCGGTGTCGATGATCATTGTGCGGACTTGGTCGCGTATCTATGCGCTTAATCCAGGGCGAATAACCGAAGCTTCTCTCAAAAACACACTGCTAGAAAAGCTCAATCGGTTACCAAACAGTTTCCACTCTCAGTTTGCCTCTGGACGTTTAATCTCAATCATTAACAACGACTTGCAAGGTGTACGTTTGTTGTTTGGTGTTGGATTTTTGCAGTTTTTCAACGCGTTATTAGCGTTGTCTTTAACGCCGTTGTGGATGTGGCGCATTTCTCCCGAACTTACGATGTATTCAGTGATTCCGATTATTATCGCGTTTGTTGTTTTCCGCGTGGGTTTTGTGAGAATGAAATCACTGCATATGGAGCATATGAAGCGATTACAGAACTTGTCTGCACAGTTGATGAGTTACCTATCGGGCATCGATTTGATAAAGAGTCAACAAATGTCACCGTGGGTGAGAGCAGAGACTGAGAAGCTTAATCAGATGTTGTTGCAGTGCAGAATGAAGATCACACGCATCCAAGTATTCTTTATGCCTGTTTTAGATTATGCCAATGACCTAATGAAGATCCTGATTCTTGGTTTAGGTGGCTACATGTTAGTTAATCAAGAACTTACGCTAGGTGAAATCACTGCTTTCTTAACTTATTCGGTACTGTTAGCCATGCCACTGATGCAGCTAGGGCGTATTGCGACCATTTACCAGCGTGGCATTGTGGGCATCACCAGTGCACAAACCATTTTGAATGCGAAGGTGCCTGAACGGGATGAAACGACGTTAACTACCGATGAAGTTGCAGCACTGAAAGGCCAAACGCTGTCAGTAAGAAACCTCAGTTTTCAATACGAAGGTGAAGAGCGTTTAGTGTTGAATGACATCAGCTTTGATATTCCGGCAGGTAAAAAAGTAGGGGTACTCGGTAGTATTGGATCAGGTAAAACGACACTGGTTAACTGCTTGAATCATCATTTAGATGTGACAGCGGGGAGCGTGTTTCTGGGTGATAAAGACATCACTGAGTTTTCGCGCAACGATTTGCGCCGCTACGTTAAAACCGTGACTCAAGACCCATACCTGTTTTCAGCAACCGTAGAAGAGAACATTCGATTTGGCAGCACTCAGGCCGATATTGTTAAAGAACAAGTGGATGAAGTGTTGAACCTTAGCCAGCTTGCGAATGATGTGGCACGTCTTGAAATGGGCGACCAAACCTTGGTGGGAGAGAAGGGCATCATGCTATCTGGCGGGCAGAAGCAACGATTGAGTATTGCGCGAGCACTATTAGAACCTGCAGACTTGATCATCATGGATAACGTCCTCTCAGCTGTTGATTATGAAACCGAAAGAAAGATTCTAGAAGGGTTGTTTAAACGCTTAGAGAATCAATCGGTGCTGGTGGTTTCACATCGTGTCAACGCATTAGAGTATATGGATGAGATCATCGTCTTAAATCAAGGAAAAGTGATTGCTAAAGGCGATCATTCAACTCTGCTAAAAACATGTCCTTACTACTATGAGACCTGGCAATTACAGCAAAATGAAGCGGAGGCAGCGGTATGTTAAAAGGCGTTGATATTCAATATCTCAAACACTTCCTGCAGTTTGCGAAGAAGTACAAGCGCACCGCATTTATCGGTATTGCGATGCTGCCGCTCACCATTATGACGAGTTTGCTGTTTCCGTGGCTGATCATTCAAGTCATCGACGTTCAATTGAGTAATGGTAATATCGATGGCTTGCTGGAATATGTGTTCTACCTGGTAGTAGTACTTATCGTCAGCTATGTGGTTGATACGACATACTCGTACAACCTTAGAAAAACAGGGCAGCTGACCATCACAGATATGCGCTCGGTGCTGTTTGCTCGTGTTCTCAAGCTTCCACGTAGCTACTTTGATAACACTCCGATTGGCATCACGCTATCACGTCTAACCAGTGACCTTGAAACCATTGGTGAAACCTTCATTCAATCTGTGGTCGGTTTGGTAAAAGACACGCTGAATACGCTCGCTCTGATTGGGATGATGTTTTACATCGATTGGAAGCTCACCCTGATCGTATTAGTGGTGATGCCACCGGTGATGTACTTGACGGTGTTTGTCCGAAACAAGCTGCGTCAGATGCATCTGATTACCCGTTCGACATTGGCACGCGGAATTGGTTTTCTACAAGAAGCCTTGTTAGGCATGAAAACCGTTCAGCTGTATCGTGCTGAAGAAGCCGTCGAGAAAAGATTCAAAGGCTATACCGACGAGTTTTTGAGAGCGCAGAAGAAGATCAATAAGTACGATGCGATTCTATTCTCGGTGATCTCCGGTGTCACCTCGATAACCATTGCATTGATGATTTGGTTTGGCTCAGAGCAAGTTCTACAAGGCAGCTTGACTCTGGGTGTATTGATCGCTTTCATCAATACTTTAGAGAAAGTGTTTGTTCCGATTCGTGACTTTACCTCGCAAATCGCCTCAATTCAGAGCTCGTTTGCAGCCTTTGACCACATTGAAGAGCTGTTTGTTGAGCCGACAGAGGAGCAGGGGAGCAAACTGCTGCCGTCACATCAAGTTGAAGAGCAACTACGTGACTTTGTGAGTTTGGAATTTAAGAATGTCAGCTTCCGTTACAAGCCGGACGCACCATATGTACTCAAGGATGTCTCTTTCGTTTTAGAGAAAGGCCATCAGATTGCGTTAGTAGGTTCGACAGGTTCTGGTAAGTCGACGATCATGCGTTTGATTTCGAAAACCTATCAGAATTATGAAGGCAGCATTCTGCTTAACGGCATCGAGTTGTCAGATATTTCAATGGAAGACTCAGCGCACCTGTTTTCATTGATGATGCAAGACGTACATCTTTTTGAAGAGAGTGTTCATTTCAATATCGCTCTAGGTAAAGCACATGTTTCGCGTGAACAAGTTGAGCAAGCTGCGCGTTATGTGTATGCGGACCAGTTCATTCAGCAGTTGCCTGATGGGTATGATTTCCAGCTTGATAAGAACGGCTCGAATCTGTCTGTGGGTCAGACACAATTGCTCTCATTTGCTCGTGCGGTAGCGCAAGGTGGGCAGGTAATGATGCTCGATGAAGCAACCAGCTCGGTTGATTCGATAACGGAAAATCTGATCCAAAAAGCAATGCAAAAGCTGTTCAAAGAGAAGACAGTGATTGCCATTGCACACCGCCTGAGTACCGTTCGTCACTCCGACATAATTTTGGTGTTAGAGAAGGGTCAGATCGTTGAACGAGGTAATCACAGACAATTGGTTGACCACAATGGTGTATATGCAGGGCTACTCAATGAGTCCATCGTAGAAACCAGCGATCAACAAGTGGTTGGAGCGTAATAGTTCCCCAACATTATAAAAATGCAATCAACCTAAAGGATTGCAGAGCATTACTTATGGTTAAATAGTTGAGCTGATGGTCGTTAAACGATAGATTTATCATTAACAAGCAAGAAAAAGCACCCAGTTTTGTATCAAGGAAATGGCCGAAATAAACATATTTTACTTCGGGAAATATGTTATTCTCTCGATACTACTAAAGGAGTGTTTTTAAAACACTGAAATGTATACGAGCGACAACCGAATGCTCGTGTCAGTCACTTTCTGGCGAATATGGAATAGAAAATGTTGTTGGAAGAAGTTGTAGAAATTATTGAGTTGACCGATTCAGATCATTTAGTTCAAGCAATGGAATTGTTTAATGAACATGGTTTTGTTCATGCTGAGCAACTGCCGTTTATGAAGGTAGTGTTTGATACTGCTCCTGAGCACTTAGCTATGAAGCTCTCTCAAGTTGGCTTTAAGGGTAAAGTTGAGATTGTGAAAGCAGAAGGTGCATCGGATTATATTGTGTTTGACGCTGATCGTACCGAGTCAGAGGGTGCAGTCAATTGGAGCAAGAGTGCTTAAGTCTTTTTGAACGACAAAGCAGGACTTTTATCATTATTTGAGGTTAACACAGTGACAACAGCGACTACTTCATCAACTGAACATCTGTCTAACGAGCATGCCTTATTGGGTGCAGCACTGCTTGCAGCGCAAAAGGTTGAGTTCTCACTTTATACCGTGATTGCTAAATTGGTTACCAGTGATAGCAATGATCATGAACGCCAAGCGATTGAACTTAATGCCGATACTTTTTTGAAAGGCAGCAGCAGTGACTTGTCATTAGTTCTCGATCTTTATTATCAAGTATTTGGCAACAAAATACCGCTTACGAAGGCAGAAGTGAGTGATTTTGTTTTTAATCGTAACCTTATTTCGCGAAACTACTGGCGTGCTACTGGCGCGAACGTCAAGTGTGGAGAAAAGTTAGGTAACCCAGAGCTCTACTTATCTGAGTTTGTCGCTAAATGCGAAGCTTGGTTACACAAACTCGCTTAACTCTGTTTTAAGTCTACTTACGCGAATTGAAGTTAAAGAAAACCACGGAGGCGTGGTTTTTTTGTACCTGAAATCTAAGAGAGAGGCTATTTTCTGAGCGGCTTAAGGCGTATGTTAAAAATTAGATTGACTTGGCTTCTCGACTAGCGAATTACACCATTTCCATATAGAGTGACCTAATATCAAGATGTATAAAGGAATAAGCAATGCTAAGAGTGGTTTGGTTAGTGATAATGGCTATTTTGCCTATGATGAGTTCTGCGTCTGAAGAGACACGATACTCTGAACAGGAGTACCTAGATAGACCGTTGATGGAACGTTACATCTTAGACGAACTCAAGTCTCTGCGAATTGACCAGCAAGACCTTGAGCGCAGAATGACCATTCAAATCACCGATCGTGAGCTAGAGGTGGCGGACAAGTCGCTCAACTATGCAAACGTCACCGTAACTTATTTCTTCTATATCATCGCGGGTGTTGCTTCTTTGATCGCTTTGATTGGTTGGCAATCGCTCAAAGAAATCAAACACAACACTAAAGAGATGGCCGATCAACGGTTGGATAAGATTGCTCAAGAGTACGAGAAGAAGTTTGTCGCACTCGAGAGAGACTTAAAACGTAAAACTCGCATTATCTCTGAAAACAATCGCGAGATTGAGATCATCAATGAAGTACACAACCTTTGGTTGAGAGCCCAGAACCAGCAGACTCCTGAGCAGAAACTTGAGATCTATGATGATATTCTTAAGATTCGTCCTGGTGACTTAGAAGCTCTGACTTATAAAGCGGATGCAGCGATGGAGATGCAAGAATTCCATTGGGCAATGAGCTTGTGTAACCGTGTATTAGAAGTGGACCACCAAAACGCGCACGCGCTATACCAACGTGCTTGTGCATACGCGCGTTTAGGTTCTGAAGTCCAAGCTATTGAAGATCTTAAACGTTCAATAGAAGCGAGTGCTTCAATGCGTGACCTTATCTCGGATGAAACCGACTTTGAAATGTTGCGAGGTTTGGAAGGGTTTGAAGCGCTACGTGAAGAGCAATAGTGCTGTAAACTAGCCCTTTGGTGATGTTATCAAAGGGCTTTGTTGTATTAATCGACGACGACAGCGGTACCGCTGGCTGAAACCATGAGCATGCCGTTGCCTTGACCTAACACTTCGTAATCAATGTCGACACCGACAACAGCGTTTGCACCCAGCTCTTGGGCTTTTAGTTCTAGTTCTTGGAACGCATAAGAGCGCGCTTTTTCGAGCTCTTTTTCATAAGTGCCAGAGCGACCACCTACGAAGTCTCGAATGCCTGAAAACATATCTTTAAACACGTTAACACCGAGGATGGCTTCTCCGGCAATCACCCCTTTGTATGCGACGATGCGTTTTCCTTCAATTGACTGAGTTGTTGTCACGATCATAATGCAGTTTCCTTATCGGTTTAATCTGTGTGATTAGAGCTAAATTGCTCCCTTAACCATGCTCTTAGTTTTAGCACACTTTCATTTTTAAGTTTGTTATCGGAACAAACAAAATAATAGTCCTGATGCGGGTTTGAAACGGGTGCGCTAATTTCGACTAAGGCTCCATGCTTTATATCGTCACGCACAAATAGTCGGTGAGTGACAAGTATACCAAGAGAGCGTGTCGCGGCTTGTACCGCCTGAATCGACACATCGAAGGAGAGGTTAGTACTGAAGAGTGGCATGGGCAGTCTGTGTGCATCGCACCATACTTGCCAATCGTGCTCTCTACGTGGGTTAAAAACGCCAATGACGGGGTAGGTTTTGATCAGATCTTCCATCGATTGCGAACCCTGTTCACTGACTAAATTAGGGCTGGCTACTAGCACCAGCTCATCATCTCCAAGTTTTTCACAGTAGTAATCTTGCCACTCTCTCGGTTTTCCATGTACCAAGGCAATATCGACTCCCTCTTGCTCGAGGTCGAAATAACCAATTCGGTTGGAGAGTCGAATATCTAGGCTCGGTGAATTGTGTTGCAACATAGGAACCCGGGGTATCCACCAGTGTAGCGCCAAGGAGTTGACCATATTGACGGTCAATCTGTTCTCTTTAGGTGTGTTGGCTAGCTGATCTGTCGCATCGACAATTTGTTCAAGCGCGGGCGCGACTTTTCGATAGTAGCGCTTACCATCAGTGTTGAGAACGACACGTCGTCCAACACGCTGGAATAGAGGTTTATTAACTTGCTGCTCTAACGACTTGATCGCTTGGCTCACTGCAGAGTGGCTAACAAACAGAGCTTTAGCTGCCTCGGTCATGCTACCTGTCTCTGCAACAGCGACAAAAGCGTAGATTGATTTTAATGGAACGAGTTTTTTCATAAGTAAGTTTTCCTTACAGTTATGGTTAATATTACTCGCTATTTTTTGTTGTGTCAGCCTTCTAAAATAAAGCGCATAGGAGGTGATAATTATGTCTGATATTACCAAGGCCACCCTGTTTATGGTGGTGTCTACATTTAGTCTGTCAGTTGGCGGGCTTGCAGCGAAATACCTCGCTGAGATCATGCCAGTAACCTTGCTCGTTTTTTCTAGATTCTTCTTTCCTAGTCTGATTTTATTGTCTTTCTTAGTTTTCGTACGATTGCGTAAACCTAGTCGCACGTTACTCAAGCCCATTGTCTCTAGAGCTTTGTGCATGACGGCTTGTCAGCTCTGTTTTTTATCATCACTGCAGAGCTTAACTTTGGTTGAGAGTATCGTTTTGTTTAGCACTGGCCCTTTGTTTATCCCAGTGTTAGAAAAATTAATATTTGGCGTGAAATTCAACCCAAGGACTTTAGTTTGTTTAGGGATGACGTTTACCGGTGTTGTACTGATGGCGGGAAATCTCTCGGAGTTCGACTTTAAACCCGCGATCTTAATTGGCTTAATGGCAGGATTCTTTAACTCAGGCTCACAAGTGAGTTTGTATCGAGCATCTAAGGGGGAATTATCAGCTGCAGAGATGAATGCGTGGACCTTCTTGATCGCCGCTCTGTTGGCTTCACCGATCATGATTTATAGCTTGCTGGATACTGTATCGCTCGATCAGCCACTCATTACCAATGTGGGAGAAGGGTTTACGCTATCGAATTATTATTGGGTAGGGTTGGTGTTGGCGATGTTTGCGGGGTTCACCATCAACACACAAATATGTCGCGCCAAAGCCTATCGTCTGGTAAGCAGTGGCTCTCAATTGGCTCCGCTGATTTTCACCACACTCTTGTTCAGTGCGATTTGGCAAGCTCTGTTGTTCGACGACACATTTTCGAATCAAAAGCTATTTGGTATTGGGCTGATTATTTTTGCTAGCATGGTCAATACTTTCTTGTCTCACCGAAAGCACAAGCTTGCTCTTACGTTAGATACGGAAAACCCTAAAGCGGTGAATGAATGCAGACCGTAAAATTCTCGATATGTGCTAGCGTATCAACGGCTAGTATTGTTCCAGCTAAAAAGTGTTGTTCGGGGGAAAAGTCTAGGTGTTATGTTTTTACCTTGTTGGTAGTAACCAATTAAGCGACGAGTTTGGAGATCATGAAGCCGTAAAGGTTGCAAAAAATGACTGAACTTAGGCGTCTTCGGTATGCTAATTGTCACTTTGAGCTGATAGACTGGTTACAGCATCAAGATAAAAGTTCGGAGTGAAAGCGCAGAGATGAAATTACAAGTTGATACCCACACTCATACATACGCCAGTGGTCATGCATACAGCACCTTGATTGAGAATGCTAAAGCTGCCAGTGATCGAGGCCTTGCGATGTTTTGTACAACGGATCACTCAGAGTCTATGCCGGGCGCGCCACACTACTGGTTTTTCAGTAATCAACGCATACTCCCTCGTTTTATCGAAGGCGTCGCCATTATTCGCGGCGTTGAATCGAACATCATGAACACGGAGGGTGAGATTGACGTACACCCGAGTGTAGACAAGAACCTCGATTGGGCTATCGCAAGCTTTCATGAACCTGTTTTCCCGCCTGCAGATAAAGCGGCTCATACTTTGGCGCTGATTAACGTGATCAAGGCTGGCCGTATTGATGCGCTTGGACATTTAGGTAATCCGAACTTTGACTTTGATTTTGAAGCCGTGATTGATTGTGCGGTTGAGCACAATGTCGCTATCGAGATCAATAACACTACGCTGAAAGGCAATAGCCGTATTGGTAGTGTTGAGCGTTGTTATGAAATCGCCAAAATTGCCAAGGCAAAAGGGGCATACATCACAACCGGTAGTGATGCACACTTTTGTGCGGATGTCGGGGGCTTAGACCTCGTTTCTCAACTGCTTGATGAAGTCGGTATGCCGCCTGAGCAAGTGATTACGCATTCGCCTAGCCAGTTTCTGCGCTTTTTAGCACTGCGTGGGCGCGATGAGATCCCTGAATATTCAGGTCTTGTTTAAGAGAATGTCGGCGGGTTTGCATTTCGTCACAATCATTTTTTGTGTGTGCGACATTTTTGTATAAACTAGCGCTCACAAATAAAGTCATAAGCACCGTAAACAAAAAGGTGTATCTTCAACTGGAGAAACAATGAAAACTCGCTCAATTCTTTTATCTGGCCTGATTGCGGCCTCGGTGATGTCGGCATCAGCGTTTGCAAGCGTAGATCTTAAGAAAAACATGCAAGAGATGAAGCTTGCGTTCAAACAAGCTGCAGAAGCTCAAAGCATTGAAGAGATGCAAAAACCAATGGTACGTCTAGATACTTTGGTTGCTGAGCTGCAAACGGGTTCTTACCCTGCGGAGAAAGAGCAAAACTTCATGGAAGGTTTCTCTAAGATCCAAGCATCCATTGACTCGATTGAACAGAAACTAGAACAAGGCCAATTCGAAGAAGCGAAGCAAGAGCTACGCACGATTGATGGCCTACGTGAGCAATACCACGAGAAGCGTAACCCAAGCATCTGGAGCAAGCTATTCGGTTAACCTTTTGATGCTCCGTTATGAGAGTGTCCTTTAGGTCATTCAGAACTCTAACGCCACACCGGCTTTTGTTGGTGTGGCGTTTTTATTTCGAGCAAACTGACTATGTGAATAATATCAATAATGTGCGTTAGCTTAGGTTTTTAACATAATGTTAATTAATCCGTTTAAACGCCTAGTTAGCTGATTCATAATGTTAGAAATTTATAAACCCTATTTATAGATTCGTACTAGATGCGTCAAACGTCGTTCAATTACTCCATGCTATGGGCTACCGCTTTAAGCTGGACGCTCATTACACTGATGCCTGTTATCAATGCTCACGGTAACAGCGCGGGAGTGTGGGCGACGTTATGTACCGTAAATGGGTTTGAGCTAGTACAAGTTGAAGAAGGTGAGCCGCAAACACACAATGGTAAGCCGTGTCCCTTTAGCCACTTTTCTAGTTTCCATCATGATGAAATTCCAACTGCACTACTAACAACTCGACTGAGTTTGATTGTCTCAGACAGCTACGCTTTTTTGGCTCTAAGCGAGGCTTTTAAGAGACATTCTCCTAGAGGCCCACCTCAAGCTATTTCCTAACTCAAACAACAAAAACCAAAACAATATAATTAAGTAAAGTTAATCTGCTCACACCCTTTCCCACTTTCTGATGACCTTAGAAGGTGCTTTGGTGTGTGCAAAAGGAAATATCAATGTCGAGAATTGAATCTCAACCTGCTACTCAGGCTCGAAGTAAAACCCTCTATTTTCTCACTTGGCGATGGCACTTCTACGCGGGCCTATTCGTAATCCCATTTATGTTGATGCTGAGTATAACCGGGCTGGTGATGCTACTTGATGACGAGCTTGAAAGTGCACTTTATCCAGAAGCACTTATCGTTCAAAGCCGTGCCAGTGACGCTATGGTAACGATTAGCGACCAGTTAAATGCGGTCAAAGCGCAATACCCTGATGGAACAGTCACTCAGTTCATTACCGCAAAGTCTGAAAGCTTACCAAATCGTTTCTCGGTCAACTTGTCAGACGGCCGCTCGGTTTTCGCCACTGTCGATCCATACTCTGGGGACGTCATTGGTGAGATCCCACGCAGCGATAGTTGGTATCAGCTCGCAAATGAAATACATGGCACCTTGCTAGTAGGGGATTGGGGCGACTATTTGATCGAGGTGGCAACGAGTCTCTCTATCCTTCTTTTAGTCTCGGGTATCTATTTATGGCTACCGCGTGACAATGCAACTAAAGCTGGATTCTTAAAGATTCGTTTCTCATCTGGAACTCGTATTCTGATGCGTGATATACACGCGAACCTTGGTGGTACTCTGTCTCTGGTTCTGTTGCTGTTCCTTCTCTCCGGTCTTGCTTGGGCTGGTTTTTGGGGCGGTAAAATGGTTCAGGCTTGGAGCAGTTTTCCTGCGCAAATGTGGGATGATGTACCGCTGTCGGATAAAACGCATGCTTCTCTGAACCATGGTTCTGAAGAAGAATTACCTTGGAATTTAGAGCAAACGCCACTCCCGGAATCGCACGATCACTCCGCAATGACAGACGAGCATAGTCACCATGATGTCTCCACAGAGAGCATCTCACTTGAGGAGGTCATGCAAACTGCATCTAGATTGGGCTTTACCTATTATCGCGTCAATTTCCCGCGCTCAGAAACAGGGGTGTATACCATCACCGCTAATACCATGGGTGGCGATATTGTCGACCCGAGAACAGACCGAACCACTCACTTAGACCAGTACTCAGGCCGTATTCTCGGAGAGGTGACGTGGAACGATTACAACGTGATGGCAAAGACGCTCGCTGTTGGTATCTCTCTTCACCAAGGTGACATCAGCGTCGTTAACAAAATTCTGAACGTTCTGTTCTGCTTAACCTTTATCACAGTGTCAATCACTGGCGCGGTGATGTGGTGGGTTCGCCGTCCCGCGGGTAAAGGAAAGTTGGGAGTGCCGCCTAAGTTTGAAGACGCAGGTATTTGGAAAGTAGGCTTGATGACTGTCGTTCTTATCTCTGTACTGTTCCCGTTAGCCGGAGCAACGATAGTCGTCGCGATGTTACTTGACTGGCTGCTATTCTCTCGTGTTGAAAGATTAAGGATGGCTCTGAGCTAGATGGAACGCCGCCCCTCGATGCGTACTGCTTATCGAGGGGCGGTATATTGATTTAAACGGATAATGCTATGTATTTGTTGGTTTTTTACGCCTGATAAAGTTCCAGAGGCAATCCGTCGGGGTCTGCGAAAAAGGTAAACTCTCGACCGGTGAACTCATCCACTCGAATCGGTTCGACTTCCACGCCTTTACTTTCTAGGTAGCCTTTCATTTGTTGAACGTCATCGACACAAAAAGCTAAATGTCTTAACCCTTGAGCTTCTGGAAAGCTTGGCCTTTCGGGAGCATTGGGAAAGCTGAACAGTTCAATTTGTGCACCATTCGGTAATGCTAAGTCGAGTTTGTAAGATTGGCGTGCTTCTCGATAGTTCTCGGCAACAATTTCCAGTTTTAGAGTCTCGGTATAGAAGCGTTTCGAGACTTGATAATCAGAGCAGATAATTGCCGCATGGTGGATTCCTTTCAGCACTGTTTTGTTTCTCCTGCCAGTTTGTCGCTTAAGTGTTTCATGGCGTAATCAATGAAAACGCGAAGTCGCGCTGGCATGTATTTCGTTTGAGCAAACTGCATTGCGATTGCGCCGTGGTAGTTACTTTTGATTGTCCAGTCATTGAGGACTTGAACGACGCTCCCTTCAGCGAGCGCATCCTGAATCACGAAGTCGTGGAAGATCCCGATTCCTAAGCCTTCCTGCACACCCTTTAAACGCATTTGCGAGTGGTTTACTGCGTAACGTCCGCTGACCGATACCGTGTGGAACTCATCATCTTTAAGGAAATCCCAAATATGGTCTTTGTCGGTCTCTGCAAGGTACAGACAGTCATGTTGGCTAAGATCGGTCGGGTGTGACGGCGTTCCCTTATTCGCAAGGTAATCTGGGCTTGCGCACAACACGAGGTTGGTTTTTCCGAGCTCCTTAAGCACCAAGCTCTCATCGGGTTTATCAGTGAGGCGAAACGCGATATCAATCCCCTGACGCAGAATGTCGATATCACCATCGGCAGCGCGCAGTTTGAGCTGAATCTCTGGGTATTGGTTTAGGAAAGGGACAACAAAGGGCTGTAAAACTGAGTTTAAGAAAGCTTCGGGCGCTGCCACAATCAGAGAACCTGCGGGCTCAGTATGATCAGATGTCGAGAGCTCAACCGCTTGTTGTGCCGCATTAATCATCACTACACTCTGGTCGTACACCAGTTGACCAGCCTGGGTAATGATAAGGCTTCGCGTAGTACGCTCAAATAGCTTCACTGACAGGGCTTTTTCCAAACGGGTGATGAGCTTGCTCAGCGCCGATGGCGTCACACCAAGTTGTTTAGCTGCGGCGGTAAAACTGCCCTCATTAACCACCAAAATAAAGGAGGCAAGATCAGGAAGCAGGGCTATCAGTTTTGGGTTGATCATAACGTTAGGTACTCGGCCAGTGGGCTGATATTTCTAGAAATTGACAATCAGCATCATACGTCAAACTCCATTCAATATTAAGCGCAGTGTTTTGTGTGGCTTGTATCAAATAATGATGGAAGATTAAGCACAAGATTCCGTGTTTTATAAAAACAATTCCTGCCTATGTATTTATTCAATCAAATACATATACTGGCTGAATAGTCATAATTAAATCAGTTGGTTAAAGGAAAGATATTCATGGATAGATCGGAAAGCTTGTTTGAAAAGCAGCGTATAAAACGGTTTAACTTTTCAGTATGGACAGTTCTGACTGGAACGTTACTCGCCCGAACAAGCTACTTTATGGCATGGCCTTTTCTGATTGTTTTTCTCTATGAAGATTACGGTGCGTCTGCAATTGAAGTCGGCACCATGCTTGCGGTGTCCGCTGTTGTTGGGGCGGGAACAGGGCTCTACTCGGGCTACCTTTCGGATAAGCTAGGGCGCAAATGGGTAATGGTGTTAGGCAGTTGGATTGCCTCGATATCCTACACCGGTATCGCATTGGCGAGTGAAGTGTGGCAGTTCTATGTGCTGATCATGATGACAGGTCTAATGCGTCCAATGATCGAAGCTCCAGCTAAGGCAGTCATAGGCGATAACCTCAAAGATTTGAAAGATCGTGAGCTAGCACTGAACATTCGTTACTTCTTACTTAATTTGGGTGGCGCACTTGGCCCACTAATTGGTATCACTTTGGCGCTTTCTCAGCCACAGAACCTGTTCTTTGTTGCTGGTGGTACTTATGTCGTTTACGGTTTCTGGCTGCTGTTAGGAATCGAACGCAAAGGTACTTTTACCAAGCCAGATCCCTCTCAACTGCCTAATTTTGCCGCGACGCTTAATGTGATTCGTAAAGACAATATTTTTGTAAAACTGATGGTCGCCAACTTCATCATGATGTTTGTTTACGCGCAGGTTGAGTCGTCAATTCCTCAAGTCATCGTGCGCTCTTCCATCACTGATGCCGCGCAACTTATTGCTGGGTTAGTGTTGGTGAATACGCTGACGATTATTGTGTTTCAATTCCCAATGCTTAAATGGCTCGAGCACGTGCCTCTGTTCGTAAGAACCCGAATTGGCATGATTTTGATGGCGATTGCTCAAATTGGCTTTCTTTTTACACCAAATGATTGGCCTCTAGGCTGGGGAATGGCTTGCTTTATATTAAGCCTAGGAGAAGTAATTGCTTTCCCAACCCTTAATGTACAAATCGATAGAATGGCACCACCACATCTAAGAGGTTCTTACTTCGGTGCGGCTGCTCTTTATTCTCTTGGCTTCGCTATTGCACCGCTGCTTGGCGGTGTGGTGATAGAGGTGCTCAGCGCTTACTGGCTATTTGTGCTCTGCTTTATCCTATGTTTGGTGATGATTTGGTTGTACTGGCTGGCTGAGCATACCGAAGACAGTGTCGAAAGAGCGCCGGTTACCCAGAGTTAACCGATGCCGAAATCACGAACACAGAATTGTGACTATCTTCATAGTTAAGGTATTTTATTGATGCCTCAGATTCATTAATGTTTTTCCAACTAGAGGGATAATCGATACCGAGATGTTCTACTAGAATATAGGCATTAGTTTTACAGTGTAAATGGCGCTCCTGTCACCGTTTACACTTCCCCTATAAATAAGCAGCGAATGCGCTGTGAATAATAACTAGGAAGGAATTAGACAATGTCTTCTGCATTCTACCAACAGATTGAAAAACAAATTGAAGAAGTAAAGGCTGAAGGTCTTTACAAGTCTGAGCGTGTAATCACTTCTCAGCAGCAAGCAGCTGTTAAAATTTCAACAGGCGAAGAAGTGCTTAACTTCTGTGCAAACAACTACTTAGGTCTAGCTAACCACCCTGAGCTTATCGAAGCTGGTAAAGCAGGTATGGATCAACACGGCTTTGGTATGGCGTCTGTACGTTTCATCTGTGGTACTCAAGACATCCACAAAAAGCTAGAAGACAAACTGTCTACATTCCTTGGTAAAGAGGACACGATTCTTTACACATCTTGTTTCGATGCGAACGCAGGTCTTTTCGAAACTATCCTAGGCAAAGAAGATGCAATCATCTCTGATGCTCTAAACCACGCTTCAATCATTGATGGTGTCCGCCTATGTAAAGCAATGCGCTTCCGTTACGCGAACAACAACATGGAAGAGCTAGAGCAGCAACTTATCGCTGCTAAAGAAGCAGGCGCTCGTCACACGCTAATCGTAACTGACGGCGTATTCTCTATGGACGGCGTAGTAGCAAACCTTCCCGCTATCTGTGACCTAGCAGACAAGTACGATGCGCTAGTGATGGTTGATGATTCTCACGCAGTTGGCTTCATGGGCGAAAACGGCGCTGGTACTCACGAGTTCCATAACGTTGTTGATCGTATCGACATCATCACAGGTACGCTAGGTAAAGCAATGGGTGGCGCTTCAGGCGGCTACACATCTGGTAAGAAAGAAGTGATCGACTGGCTACGTCAGCGTTCTCGTCCATACCTATTCTCTAACTCAGTGGCTCCTGCGATCGTTAACGCGTCTATCCGTGTTCTTGATCTTTTAAAAGAGAGCGGCGAGCTTCGCGACCGTCTATGGGAAAACGCTGCACACTTCCGTACTCGTATGGAAGACGCAGGTTTCACTATGGGTGGTGCTGACCACGCAATCATTCCAATCATGCTAGGTGATGCGAAAGTAGCGGCTGATTTTGCTGAGCGTGCTTTAGAGAAAGGCATCTACGTTGTAGGTTTCTCTTTCCCTGTAGTACCAAAAGGTCAAGCGCGTATCCGTACTCAAATGTCTGCTGCACACTCACGTGAGCAACTAGATCGCGCTATCGATGCATTCATCGAAGTGGGTAAAGAGATGGAAATCATCTAATTCTGAGGTTTTACTCAGAATATAGATAAAAAAGTTTTTTGATTCTCGCCTTATAGTTAGGCGAGATGAACTAGGTAACATTATGAAAATTAAAGCACTTTCTAAGCTTAAGCCTGAAGAAGGCATTTGGATGACCGAGGTTGAAAAACCTGAAATGGGTCATAATGATCTTCTTATCCGTATTAAGAAAACCGCAATCTGTGGTACAGACGTACACATCTACAACTGGGATGAGTGGTCACAAAACACAATTCCAGTGCCTATGGTTGTAGGTCACGAATACGTGGGTGAAGTTGTTGGCATCGGCCAAGAAGTTCGTGGTTTTGAAATCGGCGACCGTGTATCTGGCGAAGGTCACATCACATGTGGTCACTGTCGTAACTGTCGTGGTGGTCGTACTCACCTTTGTCGTAACACAACAGGTGTTGGTGTTAACCGCACGGGTGCGTTCTCTGAATACCTTGTGATTCCAGCGTTCAACGCGTTTAAGATCCCAGCAGAGATCTCTGACGATCTAGCATCTATCTTCGACCCGTTTGGTAACGCAGTACACACAGCGCTTTCTTTCGACCTGGTAGGTGAAGACGTGCTAATCACTGGTGCTGGTCCAATCGGTATCATGGCTGCAGCAGTTGCTAAGCACGTGGGTGCTCGTCACGTTGTGATCACTGACGTAAACGAATACCGCCTAGACTTAGCTAAGAAGATGGGTGTAACGCGCGCGGTAAACGTGATGGAAGAGAAGCTTGAAGACGTGATGGCGGATCTAGGCATGACAGAAGGCTTCGACGTAGGTCTAGAAATGTCTGGCGTACCATCTGCGTTCAACAGCATGCTGACTAACATGAACCACGGCGGTAAGATTTCTCTACTAGGTATTCCACCATCAGACATGGCAGTAGACTGGAACCAAGTAATCTTTAAAGGCTTGGTTATCAAAGGTATCTACGGTCGTGAGATGTTCGAAACTTGGTACAAGATGGCTTCACTGATCCAGTCTGGTCTAGATCTAACACCAATCATCACGCACCACTACAAAGTGGACGACTTCCAAGCAGGCTTCGACATGATGCGCTCTGGTATGTCGGGTAAAGTAATCCTTGATTGGGAGTAGGGTTGGATTTCTTGTAAGAAGCCAATCATGTTGATGTGTTAGAAGGTAACTTCTCCATCATCAAAGATTAGCCTTGTCCCATCACGGTAATCAAACTAAGCCACTTTAGTATATAAAGTGGCTTTTTTAGTTTTTAGCCCTCGCTGATATTGAAAAATAACACAATAACGTTATCGCCTTACATCGGTGAGGTGTATGTATGAATCAAAATGTGGCATCCTAATTTCTATCGTTCAAAAAAGGACACATGGACCGTCGGATATGGATACCAACTCACATCAGCTTTCTCTACGTACAATTGAGCCATCGGATTATACCGAGCTTGCAGCACTCATGAACCTCGTTTTCCCAGATGTAGGGGGGGCGTGGCCACGCATGACCATTCTGGATCTGATTAATCAGTTTCCTGATGGGCAAATTTGCATTGAAGATAACGGCAAGATCATCGGCGCTGCCTTGACGATTAAAGTCAACTACAACCGCATTTCGCTTCCTCACCTTTACACGGACATCATTAGTGAAAACAACGTGATCCAGAATAAAGCAAACGGTGATGCTATGTATGGTTTGGATGTATTTGTGCATCCGGATTATCGAGGGTTGCGTTTGGGACGTCGTTTGTACAACGCCCGAAAAGAGTTGTGCCGAAGCAAAAACTTTAAAGCGATATTAGCGGGCGGGCGAATCCCTGAGTACCATAAGTACGCGGATGAGTTGAGTGTGGCGGAATACATCGATAAGGTAAAGCGCCGCGAATTGCACGATCCTATTTTGTCGTTTCAGCTAGCCAACGACTTCGATGTGAAACGAATTATGCGCGGTTATCTGCCTGAGGATGATGCCTCTAAAGGGTATGCCACACTCTTGGAATGGGACAATTTTTTCTACGAGGAAGACATACAATCGGTTCACGATGTCGAGAAGAATCTCATTCGCATAGGTGTGGTGCAATGGCAAATGCGTGCCATGAACGATTTAGAAGATTTGCTCGATCAAGCTGAGTTTTTTATCTCCTCTCTTGCCAACTATCAAGCCGATTTTGCGCTTTTCCCTGAATTTTTCAACGCCCCGCTTATGGGACTAAAAAAGGAACAAAGCTCGGTTGAGGCGATCCGTTTTCTGGCAAGTTTCACTGAAGAGATCAAGTCTCGTTTCTCTCAATTAGCCGTGACTTACAACATCAATATCATTGCCGGAAGTATGCCGATTATTGAAGAGGATGGTAAGCTTTATAATGTCGCTTATCTATTGCAGCGTGATGGAAGCATTAATGCTCAATACAAAGTACATATCACCCCTCATGAGCAAAAAGATTGGGTGATTGACGGTGGCGATAAGGTACAGGTATTTGATACAGATGCAGGTAAAGTGGGAATACTCATTTGTTACGACAGTGAGTTTCCAGAGTTGGGCCGAATGATGGCCGATCAAGGCGTGCAAATACTGTTTGTGCCGTTTTGGACTGATACTAAAAATGGATATCAGCGCGTGCGTATTTGTTCTCAAGCGCGGGCCATTGAGAACGAGTGTTATGTGGCGATTGGTGGCAGTGTGGGCAACCTCCCGCGAGTCGATAACGTGGATATTCAATATGCACAGTCAGCGGTGTTCTCGCCTTCTGACATTTACTTCCCACACGATGCAACCTTGACAGAAGCCAGCGCCAATACCGAAATGATCATTTTTGCGGATGTTGATTTAACTAAGCTTAAACAGCTTAATACCGAAGGCTCAGTCACTAACTTACGCCATCGCCGACTCGACTTGTACGGTGGATTTACTAAAACAAACAAAGCCTGAATGTGAGGTTCAAGAAAAAGCACTGAAAAAGCTAACTAGGGGAGGTGTGCCTGATTCAGTGCTTTGGTTGAGCGGTAACGACTTACGCGGTTTGGCGCTTTAACATGATTTAAGAGCCCAAGCCGCTTGAGAAAGTCGACAGAATGGATTTGAAAGTGGGATAGTACGAGTTGATCGCCATTTGTGTTGGTAGATCATATTGAGTATTGCCACTCGTATTTTCATCACTCGGTTCGAGCATCATTATTTGATAGAAACTCGTCGCTTCTCCCGGTTCACTGATCTGTACAAGTCTTTCTTGGTCGACAGGGGCCATAAACTCAAATTCTATGCTTAAGTTAACAAGTCCGTTAGGCATTACGTCTAGGCGATAAGTTGATTCAGCATTTGAATCAGACGGGCTACCAAACCCAAAGTCTCGATGAAGTAGTTCGTGTGTTGAAGCATCAGAAACGTTGTTATTTTGGGCTGAAAGTAGAAGGTCAACGTTGTGACTATTTAGGTCGATAGATGTATTCGCTTGAAATAGCGTTTTTTCAGCTTGGTCGTTGTTTGATGATACAACATAGGTACTATGTAACACATCGCTATCAACTGAGCATTCTGAGTTGATGGTTAACACTACCCCGTCATCTTGAATAGCAACCACTTCATTAGGTAAACACAAACTATTGGCTGTCATCGGTGGCAACCCTGCATCTACAAGTAACTGGGCATAGTCAGTTTGAGGTGAGAGATCATCAGATGCTTCTAGCTCTTGATTTGCCTTCTTTTCTAAAATCTCAACGGAATTTTTTAGGCTCTCTTTTTGTTGTTGGGTGAGTTTTGGTTCTGGCGAATCACTATCTGAACCGCAACCTGTAAGGATCAAAGGGATGGCCAGTGTCAAAAGTAGACCTTTGTTCATTATTTATCCGCCTATAAGAGTAAGTTGTTAGCAAATGTGGAGTTAGATTATGGATCAAAATTGCTGCGAAAAAGGTGACACCTTGTTTTGAGGTGTTCATGTTTTAGTAACCGAGAGCCAATAAAATTCACCTCTAAGTCTAGATTAGTCGTTTTGTGCTAGGGTTACTAATAGGCGAGAGCTCATGTGTAATGACATGATCTCTAGGTTGAGTGTTAGAGGAGGGTGATCAATATGATCAAACGAATATTCATTTTACTGGTACCTTTTATCTTGTTTGGTTGTGGTACGACAGATCGCGACCTCCAGCAACAAGGCCGCAGTGATTCGTATATTCAAGGCTTCCATGATGGACGCCATAGTGGGTTGTACGAAGGTGGAAACGACTTTGAATCGTACGTGAAAGATAACGCACGATATGACACCGATGATGATTACAGACGGGGTTGGTTAGCGGGTGAGAAAGAAGGAAAATCACTGCAAAGCCAGAATGATTCCATTTCTAAAGGAATACTTTCCTCTCCACCGCCCAAGGGGAAATCAGATGACTTTGACCAAGTTGCACGTGACGCGGTTAAAGGTGTTGATACATCTGGGCTTGAGAACCTGAAGTAGTGAGTTGATAAGTACTTGCCGAGGTATCTCGTAACTCCGGTATATGGCTTCTGATCGAAATGAAAAACGCGGCTAATTGAGCCGCGTTTTGATTTGTGTTGGGAATACTTTATGTCTCTTCTTCCTCAAAGTCGTCCGCATAACCTTTCGGTGGTGGTGTCCAACCACGTTCAGAGCGAGTGTGTTTGTCTGAACGGTCTTTCTTCATATCTTCTTTCATTGCTTCTTCTAGATGAATGAATATTTGACGATAGTTGTTGTCGTAACGAGGGTTATCTTCAGCCGCAGCCCAAGCTTGATATAGCTTCTCTGATTTGCGGTTCTCCACTCTCATATAAGTCGATTTTTGCTGCTCAACAAAGAATTGATGGTGACCTAGTGAGCGAAGTGCCTCGGCACCCATCTCTAAGGCAGAGTGATACGTCTCTGACTCTATATAATCGGCTCCCACTTCTCTCAAACGATAACCGTGTCCACGGTCGTAGGCGCGCGCCAGTATCTTTACTTTCGGATAGGTGTGTTTGACATATTTCACCAGCTCGACACTGGCATCTTGATTGTCGATAGCTACCACAAAGAGCGCCGCATCTTCAATTCCTGCAGTGTGCAGTAAATCTGGTCGAGTCGCATCACCGAAGTACGATTTGATGTTGATTGATCGCAGCACATCCACTTGGTTGGCTTGGTGATCTAGTACTACTGTATTTACGCCATTCGACACCAGCAGACGGTTCACGATCTGACCGAAACGACCAATACCCGCGATGATCACTGTGCCTTTCTCTTCAATAGTATCTTCTTCTCTATCGTTAGATTTCTGTTCGTAACGAGGAAGGATCACTTTGTCGAACAAGATAAAGAGGCCTGGCGTTAGGAACATCGATAACGCGACAACCAGAGACAGGATTTGCACGATGTCAGGTGGCAATACATGGTTTTGAGCAGAGAAACTCAATAGTACAAAACCAAATTCACCGGCTTGCGCCAAGCTCAGTGTAAATAGCCAGCGGTCGCTGTTCTTAATCTTGAAAATCAGTGCCAAGACAAATAGCACCGCTGCTTTCAATAGCATGACGCCCAGAGTCAAGCCGATGACTAGGATGAAATCATTAAACAGAACATCGAAGTTGATTCCCGCGCCTACCGTAATAAAGAAAAGGCCAAGTAGTAGCCCTTTAAACGGGTCTATATTGGACTCCAGTTCATGACGGAATTCACTGTTAGCAAGTACCACACCTGCAAGGAAAGTACCTAATGCAGGCGATAGGCCAACCAGACTCATTAATGCTGCGATACCAATCACCAGCATGAGAGCGGTTGCTGTAAAAATTTCACGTAATCCAGAGCTTGCAACGAAGCGGAAAAGCGGGCGACTCAAGAAGTGTCCACCGACCACCACTAGTGCGATAGAGGTGGTAATCACAAGCCCATATGCCCAGCCCGGCAGCCCTGCGACTAAACTGAGTTCATCATGGTGACCAGCTGCAGCCGACACTGCATTTTGCGCCGCTTCAACCAGTTCTGGCAGTGCCAAGAGTGGGATAAAAGCCAACATCGGAATAACGGCGATATCTTGGAATAGCAACACCGAAAAGGCATTTTGGCCCCCTTCGGTTTTTGACAGCCTCTTCTCATTAAAGGTTTGCAGAACAATAGCAGTAGAAGAGAGCGCAAAGATCAGACCGATGGTTAATGCAATGGTCCAAGGCTGTTCAAATACAAGTGCGATGCCCATGACAATCGCTGCTGTCCCGCCAACCTGCAAGCCGCCTAACCCCATTAGACGATTGCGCATCGCCCACAGCATTTTGGGCTCAAGCTCCAAACCGACTAAAAACAACATCATTACCACGCCAAATTCGGCAAAGTGTTGGATGGTGGTTGTCTCTTCACCAACAAGGCCAATAATAGGGCCGATCACCACACCAGCAATTAGGTAACCCAATACGGAGCCTAAGCCTAGGCGTTTGGCAATCGGAACCGCGATCACGGCGGCGACTAAGTAGATAAAGGCTTGTAGAAAATATCCTGTCATTCTTTAGTCCTTGTTGATGATTTCGTCGAGGTAGTGGTTTAACTTGGCAGCTTTTCTCGCTTTCCTATAATCGATGTTGCCGGCAACCAATGACTCCAATAAGAATTTATAGCGTTCAACGTGGCCAACGATACGATTCTCTTCCAACGCGGTACGTGAGCCAAATAGAGCGTATGGTGCTAAGTAATCCATGCCACATAAAGATGCAGTTTGCTCAAGAGGATGAAGTAGCTCGCGTATCGTAAAGTGGTTGTAGCCGTCGGTTTGATAGGCATCTTCTTTGCCGCCTGCAGTAATGCTACAGAGAAACTTCTTACCTTCTAGTTCATGGCCATCTGCGCCGTAAGCAAAACCGTACTCTAGAACTAAGTCTTGCCACTCTTTAAGAATGGCTGGGGTCGAATACCAGTAGAGAGGGAATTGAAAGATAATAATGTCATGCTCAAGAAGGCGTTTCTGTTCACGATCAATATTGATATTAAAGGTTGGGTATTCAGCGTAAAGATCGACACATGTGACGTTTTCAATTTTCTTGGCTTGGTTAAACAGTGGTTTGTTCGCTTCTGAGCGGTGTTGAGATGGGTGCGCAAACAACACCAGAACTCGATTCTTCGGCATATGGCCCTCTTTATATATTTCGAACAATATCTACTCGTTACAATAATAGAAGAGGAATTGAAGAACAATGAAATAGCTGGGATTTGAATCAAGATAACGTTAGGAAAATTAGCAGAGATGTTTTTTGGTTTTGTCGTATGTTGAGTGATAAGAGTTGTTCAATAGGAATTTAAAACAAAAAAGCAGTGGCTATCGACCACTGCCTTTCCATTGCTGCTGTTTGTCTACATGTATTGGTTTATGTAGACATCAACTAAAAACATAAACACTGGAATGGTGCTGAGTACGGCGAAAAAAACGATAGGTACCCAGTTTTTCATTTTCTTTTTTGGTTGCTCGTTGTTGCTCATAAAGCTTGACCTTTGCGCTTACTTTTAAACCTGAACAGTCTATTCGTTAACTAACTTGCCGCTATAGTAACAAAGAAGCTAACACTTGCTAGGATTTGTGTAAGAGAATCGTGGTGAGTATCAAATGATCTTTAATATCAAAGGTTCATTGGCGGTTCATCTTTGATTTGAAATAATAACCCTAACCACGGCTTACACAGTGTAATGCCGTACCTAATATTTCTGGAGTGCACTTAATGAAAACAATCGGCAATATCATTTGGTTTTTGTTCGGCGGCGTATTTATGGGATTGGCGTGGTGGTTCTTCGGACTGCTGGCATTCATCACTATTGTCGGTATCCCTTGGGGCAGGGCGTGCTTCGTAATGGGCAATTTCTCATTTTTTCCATTCGGTCAAGAAGCTATCTCACGTGATGAACTGACTAACGAGGGTGATATCGGTACCAGTCCACTGGGTATGTTGGGCAACATTATCTGGTTCGTATTCGCAGGTGTGTGGCTAGCGATTGGACATGTGCTATCTGCTGTGGCGTGCTTTGTTACTATTATCGGTATTCCATTCGCCATTCAGCACCTCAAATTAGCCGTGATCTCCCTAGCGCCTATAGGCAAAACCGTCGTTGATAAGCGAGAGGCAGAAGCCGCTCGTGTAAGGAACTACAAAGGCTAAAGTTTCATTCGGTTTTGATTGGAAAAGAGCGCGCGATTAAGCATGCTCTTTTGGTTTTTAAATCTCTTCACTTCTTCTAAGTTAATCCTCATTACTCCTTGAATTCTCAATATGCGCGCAGTTTGTGTGTCTTATGTTTATCAGTGTTTTGTTGTTTAGTTACCGTATTATTACTCGTCTAGCATTAGTAGGTCTGCACCCTTGAATTTCGATAGCACGAAGGGAAGGAGGGCGATATGCCTACAAAATCGAACGTACTCATGTTGTTTTTATGTAGTGCGTCGGTTGGCTGTAGTAATGGTTTATCTTCTGTTAGCACTCCCCATCAAGAGGGATTTATTGAACAAAATCAGAAGATTATTTATGGTATCCCGTTTATTCAAACCACTGAAGCAAGTACGGTTAGATTAGATGAGGAGTGGGAGTTAACGGCTAAACACAATAAACACCTATTAGATAAGTTGGGTCTTGACGTGATTTATCATCCTGAATGTGATGTCGCGTTAATCAAACGCCCCAGGCACCAAGACATCAAAACTCGGTGTTGTGTTTATAGGTGAACCTGTTACTCACGTTGGCTACCCGATGACGCGCGGGCCGACCTTCAACGCGGGCCACTACATAGGTGAAATCAATATTGCTACTTGGCAGGGATGCACAATGTCGGCAACGACTGGACGAGTTCGTGTTGGAATGTCTGGCGGTGGAGTGTATAACCAATCTGGTGAACTCGTTGGTGTTAATCATGGCTACATTCCAGAGACAGTAAGGTGGCACGATTTTGAATATCATCAGCCTTCGGTGTTTGTACCTCTGCTCGCTGTCAGTGATTGGTTAACCGAAGTTACAGGAAAATCATTTTTTGATTAAGAACGCTTCTACAAAGTGGCTACTATGAAGGTTGAAACTATAATGCCCCCTTCACTGACTCTATAAAGATAAGGGGGCATTGATTTACTCGGTGAGTTTCGCTAATCAGTCATCGGGTTGACTCGCGGTGAAAACTCGGGACCAAATGTCCCCCCCGTCGTCATCTTCCACGCCATCCCAATCGCTTGCTCTTGAGAAACCTTTGATGGAAAACTCGACACTATTGCTGTCAACAATCGCCAGAGTATCTCTTGCGGTTATTTCTCCTGCATCGATAACCACATCCACCAAGTTTGTGTCATCATTAACAGTCCAAGTCATGGTGAAGTTTTCTTTGTCACCCTCAGTGACATGCGAAACGATATAAGAGCCCGTGCCATTTACTTCAAATACGAAAGTTTCGAACTCTCCATCGTCATCTGAACTGCTTGTGAAGCTGATTGTTCTATCGAAGTACTCTGTACTAAACGCTGCGTTAGAGTCGCTTTGGCCGATACAAGACTCCACACTGTCTTTGTAGTCTTGGAAAGAACCATAATTTGGTACGTTATCTTCGATATTCAAATCAGTATTGCCTACATCGCAATGGAAAATGCCGTTGCTAGTCGATATGTCTTCGTAGGTTGAAGCCCAAGACTCAGATGCGTCTGGCTCATAGAAAGCGAGACTGACCGAACCCTCGCTGTTGTACAAAACAGTAATGTACTCAGCTAACTCTGTTTTTTCCTCGTCATAGTAGACTACATACATGTTGTTATCGGTATCAAACTCCCATACCCGATGTCTAGGTATTCCGTTTCGGTAATTTATGGCCGTACCATCGTCTCTAAATTGATATCCGCGAGTTTCACCATTACTTTTCACTCGGCCAAGTTGCAGACCAGATAGCTCAGAGGTTGATGGCTCGCCAGAACAAGCTAAATAATCTGAGAGGTCATTTTTAAAACTATCCAATGATGCGTTGGCGTTTTCAGGGAAGCTGCAGCTAACATTACCTTGTATAAGCTCGACCGTATCAGACCAAATCAGTTGCTTCGACTGCTCACCTTGAACCTCGGATTCATAGAATTTCAACGACCACACAGATTGTGATTGCTCAACTAATGCCCAAGTCCATGATGAGCTATAGTCTTCCTCAGTATAAGTGACAACAACTTCACCATTGTCAATCGCCCAATTGTCTGTATATCCGTATTCACCATTTTTAGAGACATCTACCGTCCCATCAGCGTTAAAGAAGTAGTCACGGGTATCACCGTTGCCTTTAACACGATGGAAGTTTTGGTCGACAATCATCTGCTCCGTGATGGTGATTTTTCCTCCACAAGCTGAAACTGCGGCTTCAAACTCTTTTGTTGTCGCTGTATCGTCTTCGTCATCGCCAGTACTACATGTGGAAACAGGTACATCAACAATACTCAAGACGGCATCTCTCGTGGTGGTATTTATGAAGATGCTTTCATCAACTTCTGGCTCTCCTGCCTTTTCAAGTGATCCCTGATGGAGTTGTCCGTCAACAACACTAAATAAGACATGCGGAGAGTCTTGATCAAAGCTTTCGCCCCACTCAGTGATTGCCTCCTCGGGAACCGTAAACACAATAATGTCTTCATTGTTCATCGTTGAACGAGACCAAGTGGCTGACGATACCCTTACCGCTTCTCCATCATTCCAATTTAAAGAATAGAAGTTGACGGTATTATCAGAGACGAGTTCGGCACTCACATCCCATCCAATTGATACACCGTAGTACATTGATGTCTGACCAACTTCACCAACGCTCGTGTCGACGATTAACTCGTCTAATGTTGCATTGTCTTTGCCATCGAGGCCGTCAAAAATCCACGGTGTCCAGTCTGTCCACAGATAGTACGCGTCGTTGACCGGAGTGAAGTTAAGAACTATGGCGGTTGAACCGTCAGGGTAGCTATCTTGACTGTCTTCCAGCAACTCTAAACCAAGGTTGTAAGAGGAAACAGAGACGCCGGATAGATCTTTATAGATAGCTGTTGCACGGTAAGTCAACGTCGGCTGATCTACCGGGTAAGCCATGATTTTGCTATCGCTGATATCCAACACGTACTCTTCGGGGATAGAGGTCCAACCCTGTTCAGTGAGTTGTGTGTCGGACTCAGAATCACTAGGCACTGCTATTAGCGTTCCGTCAGATTTAACACGTTGGATTTGGGTTAATGGAGCAACATCACCATTTGGAGTAAAGGTGTCGATAAACAGTTGGGTGATTTTGCTGTAATCATCCTCCCAAAGAGAATAAATAGCACTTTCAGATTTTATAAACTCGATGGCTTTTGCTGTATCGGATAACCCCACCGTTGGATCAGTTGGATTTAGGTCGTTTTCATCGTCGACCCCATCATTATCGTCATCAGGGTCTGCATTATTACCAATGCCATCTTTGTCAGTGTCGAGAGTTTCGTTTTCATCTAGTGGGAAGTCATCTTCTTCGTCGGAAACGCCATCATCATCATCATCAGTATCAGCGTTGTTACCAGTTCCATCCTTGTCGGTGTCAACACTCTCAGATGGGTCAAGTGGAAATGCGTCTTCTTCGTCATTGACTTCATCACCATCGTCGTCCTCATCAGCATTGTTGCCGATACCGTCATTATCAGTGTCGACTGTCTCTGTTGGGTCGAAGTCGAATGCGTCTTCTGTGTCTGGAACTCCGTCGTTATCGTCATCTAAATCGGCATTGTCACCTTTGCCGTCAGAATCTGAATCTTTGGTCTCGCTCGGATCTAATGGCATTTCATCTTCCGTATCGGAAACACCATCTCCGTCGTCATCGGTATCAGCATTATCACCAATGTTATCGTTATCACTGTCTAGCCATTCTGTACCATCATTTGGAAAAGCGTCATCCGCATCAGCCACGCCGTCTTTGTCGGTATCTTTGTCCGCCACCCCCGATTTATTAAAGACAATGGAGTCTAAATCTGCTTCATTGTCTTCTACAATTTCCTTGATTTTGGAGTTTACAATGCTGATGGCCGCTAAAAGATCGTTACTGCCATCATCATCTTTGGCAGCAGATTCGAGTTCTTCTGGGCTTTCAGGTAATTTACCTGATGCAACTAGGCTTCTTGCACCAAAGGCGGCTTTCTCGTTATTTTTTTCTTTGTAGTCACCAAGAACTTCTCCAGCGTCTAACCCCATTTCTTGTGCGACATTTGTAATCGCTTCTTCTTTGCTGGAGGCTTGCCCTGATTCAAGTTGGACATGGACTAAAGTGGAGAGTGGAGTAACTTCTTGCTCTCCGGCAGGAGCTGACATCACATAGTCAGATGCGACGGTATTGCCAGTATCTTCATCAATGGTTTGTCCTTTTATCGACCTAACGACAAGAGGGTAAGTTTCTGGATTAGCAATACCAGTAACATCTAGGCTAGTTTTGCCTCCTTCTCCCGTGGTGGCAGAAGGTTCATTAGAATCCAACTGGAAGTTTGCATTTAGGTCTAGCCAAACTTGGGCACCATTCAAATATCCATCAATGGCCGTGACGCTGTAAGATGTACTGGAAGTGGAACCGCTAGAGGAGTCTGAATCGGAATCGTCAAAACAACCGACCAGACCCACACTAGCAGTCAGCCCCAGCACAATAGTGAGTGGGTTCTTTTTCATTAGTTTATCCTAAACTGACGTTGTATAGAGTTGTTGCATATGAAAACTAGGAAATGAAATTCAGTTGTGCAAGGCAGGCAAAATGCTCAGTTTTCTCATATGAATAACAAGGTTTGGTATGCATTCATTGTGTTTATTGATCTTGTTGTTAATAACACTAAGACAAATAACGGGTAATTTATAGAATGACGGGCTCTATGAGTGGGTGTGAGGATGGGTAATGTCTTCTTTGGTGTCTGAAAACAATTTGAGCGATTGTTTCAATATGTGATCTGTTTCACTCTGTGAGGCTGGTTTTTGCTGAGGATTTTGGCGACTTTACTGAAAATTATTGTGACTTTGCTCGATAAAAAAGTGGACCCACCAACGGCAAGTCCACTTTCAAACTAACATTTAAGGTTTAAGGCTCTAAAAACGGAAGGGTTACATTGCCGCTTCAAAAATGGCCGAAATTTCTTCGTGCGTTGCTTGTTTCGGGTTAGTGAAACCACACGCATCTTTCAACGCATTGTCTGACAGGGTTGGGATGTCTTCAAGTTTTGCACCCAGTTGAGCAATACCTGCAGGAATACCAACATCAGCCGCTAAAGTCACGATAGAAGCGATAGCCGCTTCAGCGCCTTGCTCTGCCGTCATTCCTTCAACATTAACGCCCATCGCTTTAGCCACGTCACGTAGACGCTCTGGACATACTTGCGCGTTGTAGCGTTGAACGTGTGGAAGAAGAATCGCGTTACATACACCGTGTGGAAGGTCGTAGAAACCGCCCAGTTGGTGCGCCATTGCGTGTACATAGCCTAGAGATGCGTTGTTAAACGCCATGCCCGCCATGAACTGAGCGTAAGCCATTTGCTCGCGAGCCTCGATATCATCACCGTTGCTAACTGCGTTACGTAGATGCGCTTGGATAAGCTCAATCGCTTTGATTGCTACTGCATCTGTAATTGGCGTTGCCGCGATAGATACGTACGCTTCAATCGCGTGAGTCAGTGCATCCATACCTGTTGCAGCTGTTAGCGATGCTGGTTTAGCAAGCATTAGTTCAGGATCGTTTACAGAGATAAGTGGCGTAGTGTGTTTATCTACGATTGCCATTTTAATGTGGCGAGCTTCATCTGTGATGATGCAGAAGCGAGTCATTTCTGAAGCCGTGCCAGCCGTTGTGTTGATAGCGATCAGTGGCATCATAGGTTTTTCTGATTGGTCTACGCCTTCGTAGTCTGCAATTTTGCCACCGTTAGCTGCAACTAGTGCAATACCTTTCGCACAATCGTGTGGAGAACCACCACCTAAAGAAACGACGAAGTCACATTCGTTGTTTGTTAGTAGTTCTAGGCCGTCTGTTACGTTAGCCGTTGTTGGGTTCGGTTGAGTGCCATCGAACACAACAGTGTTGACACCACGTTCTTCAAGTAGGTTTTGTACCTGTTTAACAACACCGATCTGGTTCAAAATCTTGTCTGTAACGATCAGACCTTTTTTAAAACCTTGTGATTGAATGCTGTCTGCTGCGTCTTTTAAACAGCCTGTGCCCATGAAGTTGATTGTAGGGATAAAAAATGCGCTAGCCATGAGTTGCTCCAGTTTAATTATGATTATTGCTGAGTTCTATGTTGGCGATAAAGACCAACGAAATAATTGATCTGGGTCAATTTTCGCACTTGACTACCACTTTGTGGTTAGGGATTGTGACGTGCTTCAACAAGCAAACGGTTAATTAGTTTCTAATGATAATTTCAATAGTTATAGATGACGTCGAAAGTGCGCCATCTAAATGAGAATGAATATTGTTGATGTGAAATCTACACATAAGATTCTAATATAATTAGCTTTTTGTTTTCTCTTTATCGATGGTTTCATCAATAGCTTTTTCGTTGTCTATGATTTCTTGCTCGGTTTCTGGTGTAGATTTTTCACCAATGAAAGCATCATAGTTTTTAACAACAAATGGTGTGAGCATGACAGACGATGGTAAGAAGTGCTTCATAATACCTCCGGTATTGAGATGTGTTTCTTGTATGTTATTAGTTTAATATGTGGCAAAATTTGCGATACATCATAAGTTGATGCGTGGCTTCTATAAAAAGTCAGAACTTTCTACAAGCTCACAGTTATGTTGAAAGTGTGTAAGATGAGGCGTTGCCTCTTAAGAACAATTAGACCCAACTAGGATAGGTAATGAAGTACGACTGGATATTTTTTGATGCGGATGAAACGCTCTTTCACTTTGACTCTTTTAAAGGAATGAAGCTGATGTTCTCTCGATTTGGCGTCGAGTTTGATGATCAAGATTACGCAGCGTACCAAGAGGTGAATTTACCGCTATGGGTCGATTATCAAGATGGAAAAATCACTGCAGATCAGCTCAAGCACACGCGTTTTGAGTCGTGGGCGAAGCGACTCGATACGACGACGGCAGCACTCAATACTGCGTTCCTGAATGCAATGGCCGATATCTGTACTTTGCTGCCAGGAGCGAAAGAGTTAATGGAAGCACTGCAAGGCAAAGTTAAAATGGGCATCATCACCAACGGCTTTACTGAGCTGCAATCTATTCGCTTAGAGCGAACGGGGATGACGGACTATTTTGACCATGTGGTGATTTCAGAAGAGGTTGGCGTCGCTAAGCCAGATTTCGCTATCTTTGACCATGCACATCGCATTAGTGGCGCTCCTGCCAAAGATCGTATGTTGATGGTGGGTGATAACCCTCACTCAGACATTCTTGGCGGCATCGATTTTGGTATTGACACTTGCTGGCTCAACGTTGACAGTAAACCACGACCAAGTGGCATTGAACCACACTATCAAGTCGCATCATTAGGTGAATTAAAGGCTCTATTACTCTCCAAATAGGTCATTGTTTAAGCTGGTTTTTAAAAAGGCAATCAAGTGTTAAAGAGTCATCGTTACAGTTGTTATGGCGTCATGGCCATTCTATTGTGGAGTTGCTTAATCGCGCTTTCACGCAGTGTTTCTGAACAATTAGGACCGATTGGAGGCGCCGCTAGCCTCTATACGGTGAGCTCGATCCTGTTAGTGTTTACTATGGGTTTACCGAAAATCTCGCGTTTTTCAAAATCGTATTTGCTGATCGGCGGCTCACTTTTCGTCTGTTACGAGATATTTTTAGCGCTTGCACTTGGTATGGCAAATAGCCGTCATCAAGCTATCGAAATGGCGGTTATCAACTACTTATGGCCTGCACTAACAGTACTGCTTGCCGTTTTACTCAGCAAAAAGAAGACTAACTTATTGGTTTACCCGAGTATCCTCCTTGCTTTCTATGGTGTGGCATGGAGTATCAGTGGCGATCAAGGGCTTTCGGTACAGCAGATTGCTGCAAACGTTGCGACTAACCCACTGACTTATTCTATGGCTTTCTTTGGGGCGATTATTTGGGCAGTGTATTGCAACTATACGCAGCGTGTGGCTAAAGGTCAGAATGCTATCGTGCTGTTCTTCATTGCAACGGCTGTCACGCTATGGATTAAATATGCACTGAGTGACGAACCAGCGATGGTGATGACAACAAGTGCGGCTATCGATCTTGTGTTGGCGGGTGCGGCAATGGGAGCGGGTTATGCGCTGTGGAACACCGCGATACTGGGTGGCAACATGGTGTTTCTTGCAACTATGTCTTATTTTACGCCAATCTTTTCAACTCTATTCTCTTCAATGCTACTTGGCCTTTCGCTTACGGTCACTTTCTTGCAAGGCGTGTGCATGGTGACCATCGGCTCCTTGGCGTGCTGGTGGGTCACAAGAGAAAAGCCGACACACAAAGCGTCGGCTGAATCAGAAAGTGGTGATATCGAGCAAGCGAAAATTTAGTTTTGAACTATTCCCAATCTAACTAGCAATACTCAAATTGAGTTTTAGCTCATAAGGCATCTTCGATAAGCGTCGCTTCAGTAAGCGGCGCGTCTTTTCAATATCATTGACCGCAATGATGCCTTGGTTGTTAGGATGTATATCTACGTTGATACGCAGTTCTTGACCTACCTTGGTTACGCCTTTCAACTCAAGATCTTGTTGCGCTTCCTTATCGACTGCGATGACGTTCTCATCAACCTTTTCACAGATCTCTTTGTTCGCCGACATCATCAGCAGTTCGCGCATTGCTTGCTTAAGCATATCGAACGGTACTTTGATGAAGTAGAACGACATCAGAACCATCATCATCGGGTCCGCGTACACTGCAAGTTCAGTGTAAGGCGACAAGGTGATTAACCAGGCTGCAATGAAACCTGCGGTAACAGCCACACTCAACAAGGTATCCATTTGCCACTGCTTCGATTCTGCTTCAATGAGACCAGAAGAGAATGATTTACTTTTATTGGCGATGTACCACCATGCATAACCACAACCCAGTACATTCAACGCACCAAAAACAGTTGCAATTGAAGCGTCGACTTCACGACCACCAGTCATGAGTGCGCCAACGGCAGAGTAAAGCGAATAACCGACGACGAGTAGAATAACCGTGGCTTTAAACGCGATAACGATGGGTTCAATAATCGCTCGACCAAATGGGAAGTTAGAGTCCGACGGGCGATTAATGTACTTCGATGCTGCTAGTGACAATAAAGTTAACAGTAAACTTACTAATGAATAAACACCGTCGAACACGATGACGAGGGAACCAACAATTAAGCCTAGTGCTAAGCCTCCCAATGCAAAGCCAGATGCAAGAAGGGCTGAGAACATTAATACTCGATTTTCGTTTTGGTTTGTCCTGTCACACATAATAATTTCCAAGTGTTTTCGATACCTCCATTGTTCTAATACTGAACGAGTTTTACAAACTCAATCTATCATTGCCTGAGGTGGAAAATGCGGCTTTAATTAATTATTCAATTAAATCAATGTCTTATGAGTGGTTTTGTCTGTCATTTTTTTTGACACTGACTGACATTGATTAAAGAGAGTTTGAGAAATCGTGAAGGTAGATGCGCTTTAAATATCAGGTGTAGTAAATAGCTAAAACGCTCATATTGATGGTGGTGATGAGCACTCACTGTTAAAGGTGCTCACCGACATCAAATAGACAATAGGTAGAGGGCTGGAGGTATCATCCAGTATCTAAAAATCGAACAGATAGTCACTGATCTTATCCGCTAACCAATTCATGCCCGGGTGCTCGGCCATACCTGCAGCAGTAAACATACAGTAATCTTCTTGAGTTAAACCGTAAGTATGCTTAATCACGGCAAGCTTTTGCTCGCGGAGTAGGTGACGAATCAAAGGTTCTGGCATTACGCCCCACGCGTCTTCACGCATAATGGTATCGAGCATGTAATCGAAGCTTGAAAAGCCAATGTAACGGCGTGAGAACGGATCAAGTACTGGGTTGTCTTTCTCGTTGAGGTATACCATGGTCGCCTGCATCGAGTTACGTAGCACTTCGTCAGAGACTCGACGCATCTGGCTCAGTGCATGTCCTTTCTGGCAAACCGACATCATCCGAATCTTCCCGAGAGGGTTGTAGAGGATCCTAGGATCATCAAAACTCTCGTAGTCGACACCAAAGGCGAAGTCAACCTGCTGGGTTTCAACAAGGTTGGCCAAATCGCCACTAGACGCTAAAACAATATTGAATGAGGTGGAAGGGTAGCGATTGTTCAGTTTATGCGATAGGTCTTGCCACATCTCATCGGGCAATGAATCATCACGGGCTATCCAAATCTCGGCGTTAAACTCACCCGAAACATGCAAACAAGTCTGCTTTATACGCGCAGCTGTGACCAACATGCCTTCACAATCCTTGTAGATCGCTTTTCCCGCTTCTGACAGCTCAACATGGTTGCCACTGCGAACGAATAGCTCGATATCCAGTTCTTTCTCAAGAGCTTTGATCGACATGCTGAGCTTGGTTCGGTTGCATTCGAGCTGGCGCGCAGCTTCTGATACTGAGCCGAGGTCTGCAACGGAACAAAACGCTTGGATTTGAGACAAGTTCATAGATTTTCCAGAATGAGCGAGGATCGTAAGGTTTATATGTGAATATTGTGCTGATTCTCTTAGAAATAGTCCATCATTGCATGATAACTCTATGACGAACGGGTCAATTTAGTTTAATCTGAGAGGGTTCCGAACGTACAAGAAGTAAAGATGGAGGCCATGATGGCGAAACAATGGGACGAGTACGCAAAAGACTGGGATAAAGAACCTGCAACGGCTGAATTCGCAAAAGCCGTATTTGACCAGTTAAGCCAGCTCGTTGATCTAGACGGAACCCGTGTCCTTGATTTTGGTTGTGGCACAGGTCTGCTTAGCCAAAAAGTGTCCCCTTTTGCAAAAGAGATTATTGCTTTAGATTTCTCTGAAGCCATGATTGAAGAACTCGACAAAAAAGAGCTACCTAACGTAGAGCCCGTTGTTGATATTCTTTCTCGTGGTTTAGCAGCTCAACACCCTGCATTTCGAAAGCAATTTGATGTCGTAGTCGCTTCGTCTGTGTGTGGCTTTATCCCGAATCTGCAAGATACGGTGAGTTTGATTTACACACTGTTAGAAGAAGATGGACTGTTTGTTCACTGGGATTGGTGTGTAGAGAGCGATGACGAAGCGTCTGGTTTAACACTGAGCCGCTCAGAGAACGTGTTAATGGCGGCAGGTTTCTCAAACGTAGAAGTTTCAGTACCATTCTCGATTGATACCCCTCAGGGTGAGTTGAAAGTGCTAATGGGTGTAGGTCGTAAGCAGTCTTACCATCCGTACTAAATCCCGCTAACGTATTGATACTAAATAGATAGAATAAACCCATGCTGTTTTGCAGTGTGGGTTTTCTTTTGGGTGTTACATTGATGATAGGTATTTCCATAATGGAAATGTTTAATTGATTAAATTTCAATAGTGGAAAAATGATTACACTTTTAAAATAAGACCATATAAATATAAAGGGTTTTATCATGAGCCACCAAACAACGTCATCACCAATGCCTGAACTTCAGCAACGTTTCCACAATATTATTTCGGATGCCAACTTATCACCTAAGCAGAAGTCGAGCTATTTAGCGCTAGAAGCGGAAGCAAGCCTACCGTATATGCCAATCAGCCAAGAAGCTGAGCAAGCACTCAAAGACGGGGTGCTGTGTGACATGTTTGAAGGCCATGCGCCGTTTAAGCCGCGCTACGTCTTACCTGACTATTCTAAATACTTACATCAAGGCTCAGAGTATTTAGAACTTAGCGCGGCGACCAATTTAGATGAAGCGCTCAACATGTTGACGATCATCTATCACCATGTGCCATCCGTGACCTCTATCCCTGTATACCTTGGTCAACTGGATGATGTGTTAATGCCTTTCGTTGGCGATCTGACAGACGAACAAATCTACCAAAAACTAAAACTGTTCTGGATTATGCTGGACCGCACGCTTCCAGATGCGTTCATGCATGTGAATATCGGCCCAGCAGATAACATCATCTGTCGCACTATTTTGCGAGTAGACGCTGAGCTTAAGCAAATCGCGCCTAACTTAACCTTTATGTACGACCCTGCAGTGACACCTGACGATCTATTACGTCAAGCAGCGAGCAACATCTGTGAATGCAGTAAACCTCATATCGCGAACTATCCAGCACATGCGAGTGCTTATGGTGATAAGCGCTTTGGCATTGTGAGTTGCTATAACTCTCTGCCTCTTGCTGGTGGTTCAAATACCTTGGTTCGCATGAACTTAAAAGAGGTCGCGCTAAAGTCTAAAGACAGCGCTGACTTTCTACAGAAAGTGCTGCCAACATACGCCAACGTTATGGTTGAGCTGATGGATGCGCGCAGTCGTTTCCTTCATGAAGAGTCGAATTTCTTTGAAGGCTTCTTAACAAAAGAGGGCTTGATTGAGGAAGCGCGATTCGCACCTATGTTTGGCATCTACGGCATGGCAGAAGCCGTCAACATCCTGATGGAGAAAGAGGGGGTTGAAGCTAAGTACGGGCACGACGAAGCGGCTAACACGCTTGGTCACACCATATCTAAAAAGCTTGCAGAGATTGTTGAATCCTCACCGGTTCAATATGGATTAAACGGTAAAGCACTGCTGCACGCACAAGGCGGTATTAGTCTTGATAAAGATGTCACCCCAGGTGTGCGTATTCCTTACGGAACTGAGCCAGACCCAGTCTCTTACGTACGAGCGACGGCAGGTCATCATAAGTTCTACACATCAGGCATTAGCGACATCTTAACGATTGATGAGACCGTGAAATCCAACCCTGAGGCGATGTTTAACCTATGTAAAGGTGCGATTCAAGCGGGTTATCGTGAGTTTACTGCAAACGTAGCGTCTAACGATTTGGTGCGCGTGACGGGGTACATGATTAAGCTCTCTGATATCGCAAAATATGACGATGAGGGTTCTCGTACTAATACCACGTTCTTGGGCGCAGAGGCGGCAAAAAATACCGGCATTTTGGAGCGCAAACCACGTGTGGCGAGCTTAGAAATGTCACCTACCTACGAACAATAAATTTTCTGATCTAACGACTCACATGGCTAGGGTTACTAACAATATAAAGGCAGAAAAACAAGCGAAGGTCAGCCGTGTGCTGACCTTTTCTTGTGTTGACGGGCCGGGAAATCGCTTGGTGTTGTTTCTGCAAGGGTGCAACTTTGATTGCATCACCTGTCACAACCCTCACACCATCAATCACTGCAACCATTGTAGTGATTGTGTTCCTGAATGCCCAAGTGAAGCGCTAACTCTAAATAGCAATTCTGGAAGGGTTACTTGGCACCCTGAAAAATGTACACATTGTGATAAGTGCATTGATGTGTGCAGTCATAAGTCGAGCCCGAAAATATCACTGATGACAGTTTCTGATGTTCTTGAAATCGTCAGAGAAAATCAGTTCTTTCTGAGTGGAGTTACCATCTCGGGTGGTGAAGCGACAATGCAGCTGCCGTTCATTATCGAACTCTTTAAAGCAATCAAAACGGATCCTCAGCTTTGTCATTTAACCTGTTTTATTGATAGTAATGGTTCACTTTCACCAGAAGGTTGGAATAGGGTTCTACCGTACCTTGATGGCGCAATGATCGATCTAAAATCATGGCAAAATGAAACCCATCAATGGTTAGTGGGACGCGAAAATCACCGCGTGCTCGCTTCAATCAACTTCTTAGCGGAACATCAAAAGCTGCATGAAGTTCGTTTACTGCATATTCCTGGAAAAAGCGATTTAGATACGGAAGTCGAGCAAGTAGGGCGTTACCTTAGCTCATTGCCAGAAAGCGTTGCGATTCGTCTCAATGCGTTTCAGCATCACGGTGTGATAGGGGAAGCCTTAAACTGGTCAAAATGCACTAAGCAGCAAATGAATGAGTTTCATGACCAGTTATTTGCTTATGTTCAGCGACCAATGCTGAGACCGCAAGTCTATACCTAAACCCACTTGGTTCAGCACTCTAACAACGCGTTTCTCTTTAATGTGAGTGGCAACAAAGATTTAAACTTATTTTCCCCAAAACTCTTTGAGAGCACATGAGGCTATCATGGGAACTATTTTGGCAACAGCTTGTTGGCAAATTGCCCAACACTTATTTGTGCAGCAGGTTGATATATATGGCGCATCAATTTCATGTTTTACAGAAAAATCTGTATTTTGGGATGCCGGTAGAGAGCTGTAGATATTAAATAATTGTTAGTTATAGTAAAAAAGATGTATCGTTTACGTCATTGAGATACTAAACAGATTAATTCTATATTTAAGTGCAGAATTATTCTGTCTAATATGGCTGTTATGCAGCTAATGTGTGGAGAAAACTTTGACAAAAAACAATGTAATAAGGTTAATTTTACTTGGATTAGTTGCGCTTAAAGTAAACGCAACAGAGTATAAGGTAGTAAATTCAGGAGAAGTATCCGTAATGAATTACTATCCAGCGACCACAATAGCTTCATGTACAGAGAACAACGAGTGTACATACTTGTCGCTGAATTCTCATGCTATTGCAAACTTACTAACTGGTCGCCTCATCGAAAATTCTATGGGAGAAAATCGTAATATTTCTGCAAAAGCAATAAGGAAAGGTGTTAACTATTTTATCTCTGAAAAAAGTAGTAGCTTGTTCTCTGCGCGTTTATCCTCACATGACCCCGAAGGGAAAACACTTAAGTTCACTTACTCTATTACCCTAGTATCAGAAGACGAACGATTAATCATTGAGAAAAATAAAACCGTAGTTCTGTTGGGTTCGAATTATGAAGTGTTTCTAGGAACAGAGTTGCTACCCCATGATATACCGAACAAACGTGTATTAAATCCTGTGGAGTTTCTTGATGTTGTGGAGTGTAATGTAGGAGACAAATACTGTTTTAGTGAACTAGCCTACTATACAAATTATGGGCTTTACTTGGCAACTTTGAGTATGAACCTCACTCAGCAAGAGTTGGGTAGCAATACAATAGCTGCACTTGAAGGGATTTCTACGGTTGTTCTTACTTCCATAAATCCGGTAGCAGCGGAGTTTTATGGTGTCCCGTTCGATGATCCTGGAAGCAGTAGTGGCGAAGAATTTTCGAATAGATCAGTGGTTTTGGCGATTGATGCTAATGTCGAAGGTAGGCGGTATGTTGGTTATGCTAGAGTAAATACAAATGACGGAACAAGCATTAACTATAGCGTAGAGGAAACGAATGAATCTGTTATTCAATACTTAACACGTGCTTGTAATTCTGTCCGTCTCGGTGATTTTGACAAAAATGTCATAGGTAAGTTTTGTGACTTTGGCGTCAAAAAATAAGTCTGCATAACAAAGCATTTAAGAGTGATTCGCAACGCTTGGCAGTTTCGCTTCGCTCAAGTATAGCCAAGCGTCGCTCACACCTTAATGCGGCGTTAGTTGCAACGATTCGTACGGAGATAAATTGTTCAAAGTTCTAGTATTTCTAATCCCTTTATTGTTCGTCTTTATAGTGTTCGGACTAGGAGTCGCTTTTGGCGGCGGTGAGCAACTAGAAACGGGCAACACTATTAACATAGTGATAGCTTTAGGTACCGTATCATCTGCATTGGTAGGTTTTGGGACATTGTTTCTCTTGATCGCTTTTCGTCATGATTGGCGTATGCCCAAAATAGACGAAAGTCGCCTTGAATTGATAAGAGGCTTGAAGCGTTGGGAGCGTGCTATCAAGCAAAATATTGAAATACCTTCCAACTACAATCCAAGCGTTCCAGATTTTCATGTAATTAAGCACGAGATTGACGATTTACTTCAAGTTGAAACAAGGTTATGGCAGACCCTCGAATCGTCATTTGATACCTTGATCTATTATGACGATAAGTTTAAGCCATTAGAGAATCAGTTTAATGAAATAGTGCAGTACAGAGCAGACTCATTCAATAAGTTAAAGGGGTACCGTAATGCAGTAAATGCTTCGCCATTGTCACCGTATAATAATTCGACTGTTTACACGTTGGGTATCCAACATCAGAAAAGAAAATTAGCGAGAGTATCAGAAGTACTTGAACATATAACTTCTCGCTTGTAAGCAACTAACAAATTGCTTAAGTCTGATTCGTGAACGCGTGCCGAACTCGCTATCGCTCAAACATGGCACATGTTCACTCACAGCTTAGCAAGGCGTTAGTTTTTAAGGAAAGTTATGAGTGATATTCCAGTTAATGTACTTGTACCAGTGGGGGTGATTATTGCTGCACTTATCGCAGGCGCATTCTCATTTTTAAGTTTAGTGTTAACCAAAGAACAGCAGATCTCCCAACTAAGACAAAACTGGATAGATGCACTACGTGATGACATCTCAAAGTACATTGCAGCGTTGATCGCCACAGAAGAAATATATTGGGCAATGAATCAGAAGCATGGTGATGCAGTTGATGTGTTAGCTCGTTCAATGGAAACTAAAGAAGAACATCAAGAACTGGCAATCGCCTATTCGAGCATCATGATGCGCTTAAACCCTGATGATAAAAGTGAGCGCCAAAAGGCGCTGCGTACAAGTCTTGTTAAATCAAAAACTCTAGCTAACGATGGAAAGTGGGATGAATCAGCTGCAATGGTCGACAGTATTCGAGAGTTTGCTCAGTTGACCTTAAAAGAGGAGTGGGAACGAGTTAAAGTTGGTGAACCATCATTTGTTAACTCAAAGAGGGTTGCAGTAATTGGTGTAGTTACAGCGTTACTGGTTGCGGGGTTGGTCATCTATAATATTTCAGTGCCAGGCAATTAAAAACTAACAAACAATTTAAGAGTGATTCAGCACGCTTGGCATTTTTGGTTTGGGTTGAATTAGGTGTTTACGGTGGTCAAATTGAGTGCTGTGGTCGCGTGCTTCACACCTTAATTGGGCGTTAGATTTTAATTCGACTTCAGAGGTAAAATGAGCATACAAAAAGTAATAGAAGTGAATGCCCGCATGAATCGGGTGCTTCAAAAACAGAGGCAACTCTCTGAACGGTTGAATAAAATCAATCGAGTTACCAAAGCCTTTGAAAGACAAATGGCTCCACTCCGTAGGATGGAAAAAGTCATGGCTAGTCACAAGCGTCTTCAAACCATCCTTAAAATGAACTCTCGCAACATTGAGTTTATGCGTCAACAGCAAAATGTCATTTCGAAGTACAGTGAAATATCGAATCTGTTGCAATCGCGCCTAATTCAGCAGTACTCAGAAGATGCCATTCTTCATGTTTTGACCAGCCAAGAATCAGAGTTAACTTCAACGGATGTTACGATTGAATTAAATGATGTAGAAGTGGAAGAGTCTCTTGTTGAGTTGAAGCTAGTATCTTCAACCTCTGATGAATTTTCATTTCTTGCATGGTATGACTCTCAAAAACCGTCAATTCAGCTTTTGATAACGCTAGTCCTTAACTATTGGCTTAGTGTGTTTGTAAATTTATCAATGCCTCTATACGAAGACTGGGGACACATTTTTCAGCAAGAAAACTCAAGAGCAGCTGTTAAATCAGTCGTAAGAGAGGCAAGCAAAGAATTTGACTTACAATATTTGGAGGACTATCGCTTTGTAATTGCGACATCTCTTCATGTCCGTTCATCTGCAAGTATTAACTCAGAGGTTTTAGATAGTTTATCTAACGGCAAAGTTGTTAGGTTTATTAGTAAGTCTAAACGATGGATCAAAATTGAATACTTATGCCCAGATACTGGAGATGAAAGGGTTGGTTGGGTCTTCGCTAGGTATTTGGCTAAGTTTGAACTCTAAAATCTAACAAGAGCATTAAAGAGTGATTCGCAATGCTTGGTGCCTTCGGTTTCAATCGGTTTGGTGTTTACGGTGCAGTGTTTGAGTAAGGTGGCAATGTTGCTCACTACTTAACGCGCGCTATACCGCAATCAGTCATCTAACCTTTTCATAGCGTTACGGTAAACACCGCTACGTTCGCGTTTTCCTACTGCCAGTACGGTTACAACAATGACATCATCTTCAACTTTGTAGACAAGGCGATAGCCCGATTGACGCAGCTTAATTTTATACATGTTGTCAGCTCCAGAAAGTTTTGAAGCCGGGACATGTGGGTTATCTAAGCGTTCGACTAGCTTTTTTTTTAAATTGTTGTTTCAGAGTAGAGCCAAGCTTTTTCCACTCTTTAAGAGCACTCTTTTTGAAGTCGAGTTTATAGGTCATCAATATTTACCGAAATGCTCTCTTCAGACTCTCGTTCATTAGCGATAGCGAGTAGTTCAAGCTCTTCGAGCCTGTCCATCATCATTTCGTAGGCTTCGGCAGGCACGCAATAAAATGCTGGCTCATTTCGGTTTAGTACAGCAACAGGTTCACCGTAAGCACTAGATGCGACTTTCATTGGGTTAGCTTTCAACTCAGTAATACTTGCAGCAACATCGGCTAAAATTCTAGTGGTCATATAATCGGTCTCTTAAGTGGTCTTTATGTTGGTCATTTTAGCCTTGACTAAGCGGTATAACAAGCTGATTAATAGTGATTCGCAACGCGTGACACTCTCGGCTTGATTCCGCTTTAGTGTTGACGGCACAATCGTTTAGGCTTGGTGGTTGGCGTTGTTCACCACTTAACGCGGCTACATGGGTTCCCCCGGTTGTCAAACATCCGCTAAACGTATTTTGATGGCTTTTTGTTCGGGGGATTTTATGGGCACAAAGCGAGTGGAGGGGCGCTGAACAGCTTCTCAAATAGCAATGGCATCATATTCGTCTCGTGTTCCGTAAGTTTTCCGTACAAATTGAATGAGCTTTAAGGATGTACTATACTCTTTATAATTACGGAATAGATCCGTACGTAGGAGAGGCTATGGCAACCGCACGTTTAGATATCCGCCTTGATGAAGAGATCAAGGCAAAAGCCGAAAAAGCATCGGCTTTACTTGGTTTAAAAAGTCTCACTGAATATGTAGTGAGACTAATGGACGAAGATGCGACTCGTGTTATTGAGGAACATGAAAGTATTATGGTTAAAGACAGTGTCTTTGACGAGTTTATGGCTGCGTGCAATAAAGCAAAAGCACCGAATCAAGCTTTGCTTGAGGCTGCCAAATTTACAGATGAGAGTGGTATTAAGTGAGTTGGGGTAAAGAGTTCGTAGAGCTTAGTAAATCAAAGCATGATCGCAACTCATTTGACTGTGGTGAGCAAGAGCTAAACACATTTATCAAAACTCAAGCTGCAAAGCACATGCAAGCAGGTATTAGCCGAACAATGGTTTTACCTAGTTCTCAACCACTGTTAAATCAAAAATTCGCTATTTGTGCATTTTATAGTGTTGCACCGAGTTCAATCAGCCGAGAAACATTACCAGCACAACAAGCAAAGAAACTTCCTAGGTATCCAATTCCTGTTTTTGTGTTGGCTCAGTTAGCTGTGCACAAAGAGTTTCATGGCTCTGGGCTCGGAAAGATTAGTCTAATTCGAGCACTGAAGTACTTATGGGAAGTGAATCGCCATATGAGGGCGTACGCAATTGTTGTGGACTGTCTGACAGATTCCGCTCAAGCGTTCTATGCGAAGTTCGGCTTTGAAGTGCTGTGCGAACATAATGGGCGTATTCGTATGTTTTTACCAATGAAAACGGTAGAACAGCTTTTTAATCAATAGGCTACGAATATAACAAATTGTTCAACAGGGACACCTAACGCTTGTCCACTTTTATATAAATCAGCTTCAGTGTTTAGGGTGAACATTTTAATTTGGGTGGCATTGCGTTGTCGCACGTTAACAAGGGGTTGATATGACTCCCATTGTCAATAAGCGCCTAGAGCTTTCTGCTCCCACATTTCAGAGCCTTTGTTCATTTTGGGATAGTGTTACCGCATAGATGAAGTGCAGAGTGGCTTTGGGATAATTGGATTTCATAGAGTTTCAACCTTAGTTGTTCACCGACGTTTAAAGCGGTTTCTCTGGCGTGATGAACTGGTCACATAGCCATTTCATTGCTTGATCATTCATGTTTGGTCGATTCCATACCAAGCTGTACGCAACTTTCCCATAATCGAAAGGCAATGGCTTCGCGATGAGTCCTTTGGCTTGTAGGGCTTTCTGCGACCATAACTTTGAACAGGTAAACAAGTAGGGTGTTTGATGACAAAGTACGGCGGCGGAGCCAAAGTCAGCAACCGAAATAGCGACGTCACGAGGTTTGTGGCACTGAACCAAATTCTGTTCAAAGAAGGGCTGTGACAGTTCGTTATCAAAGATCCCAATGTGTTTGTAGCTTAGGTAGTCTTCGATAGTCAGCGCTGTTGTGGCGAGTGGATGATCAACCCCCATCAAGCACACCATCTCATCAGATAAGATGGTCTTCCATACCAACTCTTTGTTTTCTGTTGGAGGCTGTGAAATATCGTGGGGCAGTAAAATGGCATTCACTTTACCGCTTAAAAGCGAGTCAAAACCGAACTGCTGCTTTGAATACACTTTTAGCGCTGCGTTGGGAGCTAACTGAGTGGTTATCCGACTGATGGTTGGAGAAAACACTTCAAAAGTACTCTCACGCATCGATAAGGTAAAGCTACCTTGGTAAGTCTCTGGAACGAAGCTCTTTTGATGCAGAAGGCCGTTCATACTCGATAGTATGGCATGTACGGTTGGTGCAATCTGATATGCAAACGGAGTAGGGATGAGCTTAGTACCATCGCGGTAGAAAAGCTCATCATCGAGAATCACTCTAAGCTGAGAGAGTGTTTTACTGACACTGGATGGCGTTACATACAACTGTTCCGCAGTTTGTGTCACGCTATGAGTATTGAGCATAACGTGAAGAACAGTAAGGTGTTTAAGGCTTACGCGCGATAGGTGGAGATAATCCATCTCTACTCCAGAATCAGAGAACGAGTCTGGATTCTAACGTGCTAGCTTGTGATGAGCACGCGAAAAGTGACCTGCACAGAAAGCACCGACAATAGAAAGTTCTCCCGCCAAACAGAGCGCGGCGCACACTTCTGCCAACGCTTGTGATTTACCGTTGCCGTGAAGCCCTAACAAGTCCAAACACGCCTTCTGGCTTGGTAACCCCGTACCACCGCCCACAGTGCCTAACATCAAGTTCGGAAGGGTGACGCTAGCGTACAATCCGCCTTCTTTGTTGAGTTCCATACGAGTCATACCAATAGCCGATTCAGCTACGCAAGCTGCATCTTGACCGCAAGCGATATAGAGCGCAGCCAGTGCATTCGCATAATGGGCATTGATACCAATGGTACCGCTTAGTGCGCCGCCAACAGTGGTCATTTGTCCAAACTGAACCATTTTCTCTGGCGTTGTATGGAGATACTTCTCGACCAACTCCGCAGGAATGTTCACTTCTGCGGTTACTTTTTTGCCGCGTACGCTGCGCAGTGTCTGTGTATTGGCTTTTTTGTCGCCGGATAGATTGCCATCGAGAAACGCATGGTCAGGCTTTACAGGTGTATGCTCAATGATGTATTCGAACACGGCATTGGTCGCAATGGTCACCATGTTTTGACCCGAGGCGTCGCCTGTCAAAAATTCAAACACAAGGTAAACGTGATTGCCTTCGATGTTGCAACTGATGTCGGTGAGTTTGCCGTGCGATGTCGTCGATTCTGCAAGCGCCTTAAAGTGATCGTATTGCGTCACTACCCATGCGACGAATTGACCAGCTTGCGCCAAGTTCTCGAAGGCAAACCCAGGAGTGCGAGTCACCCCTTCATTGAGCAGCATTGCGCTTGCACCACCACAAGCCGAAATGAGCTTAGAGCCGCGATTGTAGGAAGCGACGAGAGCGGCTTCTGTGGTCGCCAATGGCACTAAATAATCACCTTCAGCGAAAAGACCGTTTACGCGCAATGGGCCAGAAATGCCGACTGGCACTTTAACGGTGCCAATAAAGTGTTCGATATTCTTTTCGTAGGCAGAAAATTGCGAAAAAGTATGGGCGTCAAGCAGTTCAGCTTGGCTTTCCGCTTTATCAAGTGCTGTCCAACGGCGGGTAAGATTTTTCTCAGTCAAGTAAGGGCTTGGAGTCAGCTTTTTACTGGGCTTGTCGAAATGTGGTTGAAGCTTTTGTTCTAATTCTTCTGCGGTGATATCGCCACCTAAGATTGAAACGTAGTCGCGACGGTGCAGGTTGAGTTTTGGCATAATTATTATTGGTACAGTTGGAACAGCAAGAGATATTTTGCGCTGATTCTACCGAGTAATGGGGGAGAAACAAGCGTCAGATATAATGAGTTACAGTTTGTGCTTCCATCGGCAAAAATACACGAGGCTTTGTTCAGAGATTATGAGCACACTGTTAATCACTATATTAGATGTGAATATCTAAAAGACTTCCTATGGCTTCATTCTGGCGCTCGACGACAGAAGCACCCACGCGATTGTAGCTGGCACTTTGTGTGAGTTTAACTAGCGCATCGCTGTGAGAAGGCATGGGTTCACTCACGGCTTCTTTTTGAAGAGGGTCTGCGGTAGGGAGTTGATTAAAGCTGAGATCACTTTTAGGTGCCATTTCTTGCTCTAATTGAGGTTCATTCTTAGCAAGCTGATTAATCTCCACAGCGGCTTCTTCCACCATGTTGGCAGACTGTTGCATGATTGCGTAACCAGAATGTAGACCTGAAATGGACATTCATCGACCTCTATTTATCCCTTAGTTGAGTTTAGGTTGGCTAAATAATGAACGCAAGAGCAATGTGCGATCTATGAGCCGATACATTGTGACTAAGTCGTTGTCAGGGGGAGCAATATAGGAAATTCAGTGTACGTTGGAACATCCGATGAAATTCATTCATCAAACGAGTGACTAAGAGAACAACCAGCATGATTTGTGGCGGAGTAGGTGTAAATTGCTATATTGATAGCTTGATATATTGATAAGTTGCTAGGGGTGGTAAAGCGGCATTGTGTTAAAACTGCGGAGAAATGAGGAACTGCTTAGTAAAGTTGATATTAACTAAACAGTTCGCTCAGTGCTTTCATCTCTTCGTCCGTAAGCAAAGGTTGTTGCTTTTTGTCGGCTTTGTTGTCGATGGTTTCACCAATTTCACCTTGAAGAGCGATAAGTTGTTGATTGCTCAATAGATGAATCTGTTGTTTTAAAGCTTCGAATTGTAGTGCGTTCATGATACAGCCTTATGTCGTCTGTTACGCTACTAAAATCATAGTGTCTCAGTAGCATAGATCCAGTAAATTTGTAGGAAAATCGCTAAATATTTCGCTATTCCAATTTATAAGACAACTATAGTTTCGTTTGAGCAGGTTTTGTCCGAGAAATGTCAGGCAAAGTTAGTACTTGGTCAATCAAAATTAGAACATTCGAAGTGTGTAAATTTTGTAGATGTCAGCACTGGCGGGGGTTGGTGGGCTTTTTTCGTAACTTGTTTATTTATATAGTATGTCGTGAAGAACAAAAGGATAGCTAAAATCGAGTGTTTTTTAAGCTATCCTTTTGTTTGTTATTGGTTTTATTTTGTATTACTTTTTTGGTGTTTATCGAACTATTTGCTGAACGTTACTTTCACCGCAAACTTAGTTGCCAAGGTATGCAATTCAGGCAGCATTCGATAGATAAGATGCAGTTGTTGTAGCACCATTCTGACAGAACTTTCGTCTTCTTCTCGCCATTCACTCAAACGGTTATCTAGTTCTGAGTCGTAACTATTTTTGATTTCACATTGCTCACTGTGGCTATGAAGTTGAGAGTACAAAGCATCTAGATGCTCGTGAATCACTCGGTGCGCATCTAACACTAGCTTGTGAGTCGCCTCATCATCAATACGTGTTCTGTGCGCCCCTAGCGCTGAAATATAGCTAAGTAGAGCGTGATTAAGGGTCAAAAAACGGAAACTTTCATCGACTGAGGTTCGATATTTTCCGGGCTCAACCAGCATGCTACTGATTGCCACGGTTAAGTTGGCATCACTGTTGTGTGCACTGCGGCGGGCGATGCGATAACTGAGATTATCTTTTTTGCCTACCCGATATTGCCCAATGATCTGTGCCAGGTAGAACTTATTGGCGTCTAGCGCATCGGCCATCACTTTATGTAAGCGTTTCGACTGCCAATCTGGGAATAGGTAAACCACCGCAAGTACGGCCAACGCACAGCCAATAAAGGTATCCGCAAGTCGAGGCAGAACCACGGCATAGCCTTCACCAAGTTGGTTGAAACAGAACAGGACCAGTAGAGTGATGAAACCAGTGGCAAATCCGTAGTTATTGATACGGAAGGCAAAGAACATCACACCGCTGATGACAATAAACACCAATTGGCTCTCTTGGGAAGGGAAGAAAGTCAGGAGGGGAACGCCAATCAGCAGGCCTGCCACTGTACCAATGACACGCGCGGTGAGCTTTTGACGAGTCGCGCTGTAGTTTGGCTGACACACGAACAGCGTCGTGAGCAGGATCCAGTAGCCTCGTTCAATCTCTAAGCCTTGAATGATTCCATAGCCTAGCGTTAGGGTTACCGCCATGCGTATTGCGTGACGAAATAGCATTGAATCTTGGTTAAGGTTGGCGCGTATTCTGTGCCACATAGCCTTTAAGGTATGAGGATTGGTGTCATCCAATACGTCTTCTTCAAGCTTTTCTGCATCTGGGTTATTGATGTTTGAGAGCTGTTTTTCCACCGTCGCTAAGTTTTTAAATAGGAATTCGAGCTGACTAAGTAGCGGTTTCCACTCCGGACGGTTTTGTTGATGGAGGTGACTTAAAGAAGACATCAGCTCATCTAAAGCAAGTACCGACTTGTCACTGTGCTGATACTCCGCACCGACTTTTAAAGAGCTCGCAATTTCACGGCAAGCTTTGGCTTGCGCCTCTAGGAGATATTTAAAGCGGAACAATACATCCGATCGTTCAAAATGTTTCGCCAATTCTTGATAGCGATAGTGAGTAGAGCTGACGCGCTCGTGAACATCTTGGGCGATGAAATAGGTATTTAGAAAGCGGTCGCTTGGCCCATCGATGTGTCCTCGCTTAGATCGACTCAGCAGCGTGGCTTTACACATATTGAGGGCATTAACTGTGCTTGCGTTTAGTTTGGCTTCTATGATGCGGTGCGGTTGAGGGACGAGATCGGTCACGGGATAGAATAATTCTGCTTTGGACTCCATGTAGTTGCCAATCTGGTCAAAAACGGTCGCAAGGTTCTGCTGTACAGGTTGCATTGGCCAAACAATCTGCCAAATCATCGACATAAAGTAGTACCAAGCCGCACCAGTTAACAGTAGCAGCGGTTGGAACCACAAATTGGTGCTCTCATGGGCGCCCAGCATGGTGTAGATAGCCACAAGAAGGGAGCCAAAAGCGATACTGGCGTATTTCGGGCCAATGGCACCTAGCATGATGAAAGTGAACGTCGAGATGAACAACCCAATGGCGAACAACCAAGGAGTATCAAAAAGTAGCTCAATAGAAAAAGCGGCAATAGCAAAACAGATAAAGGTTAATGTGAGTGCTTTAAGCCTTCCGGTAAAACTATCGTCACTTTCTGCCAGTGCAGCGGCAATAACGCCAAGAATGAGCGGGGTGATTAACGTATTTTGTTCGTAGTACCAAGCCGGCACCACAACACCCAAGAGGGTGATTAGAATGAGGACGCTGTAATTTATGGTTTTGTTCGCCCAGTAGAGGCGTAAATTTTCAGAGAAGTTCACAGTCGCTCGCTATTCAAGCTAAAAACATAATCCTAACAGAAATCAAGCACAAGAATTTGATACTAATTCATAATTAACTCTAGGTGGTCATGAAAACGGCGATAAGAGATGGGATATTATTATTTCTTATTGCAACATGATATAAATTCACAATCTCCCATTTAAGAGCAAGCCCAATGCAGCTAAGCGCAAATAAGACTGCACAGTTTTTTATCCAAAATGAATACCATCAAGTTGAGCTAGATGGCTCACGTTTACTCCTCTCGTCTGTCGGCAGTGAGGAGCGCATTCCGTTCACAATATGGAGTGGTAAAGTCGCGATAAAGCGCGGCTTGTTTTGGGGTTCATTGCAGTTCTTTGCCAACTCTCAAGAGGGGAAACAACGCAGCTGGTTGGTGCAAGGTTTGCCGTGGAGCGAGTGCCGCCAATTTGCACGTCGTGCAGTGAATGCTTATCAACAGTGGCACGATACTCAATGTGAGCAGTTAGCGGAGCATGTCCCTGAATGGGAATCCGAGTTGACGCGACTTGAACAACTGCCAGCATTTTTACCGCACTCTCAAGTCGAGCAATGGGTCAATAAAGTTAATCAAGGCTTAGAGTCTATGGCAATGACTTTGGATGAAGCTGCTCAGCGCATGCCTAAGCGAATTGCGCGCCTCTCTTCTTGGTTGCTTGAGACCGAAGAGCAGCAAGCGGAGCGCAACCGACAATGGCTTGATCGGGAACGTCAAAACTGGGAAGTACTGTTTGCGCAATGCGAATCTTCGCCGCTGAATCTTTCTCAGCAATATGCGGTGTTGATGAACGACGATCACAACTTGATCTTGGCAGGTGCCGGTTCAGGCAAAACCAGTGTTCTTACTGCTCGTGTTGCTTACCTGTTACAGAGTCATCAGGCTCAGGCAGAAGAGATGCTATTGCTCGCGTTTGGACGCGAGGCTGCTGACGAAATGAAACAGCGCTTAGATAGCAAAATTGGTCTCTCAGCTGAAAAAGTGCAGGTGAAGACTTTCCACCAGTTGGGGCTAAAAATTCTTAATCACGTTGAAAATGAACCCGTGACCATCTCTCCTTTGGCACTGGACAGTAATCAACGTCAAGCGTGGTGTATCGACTGGCTTAAAAAGCATTGGATGACTCCGACTAACTTTAAGCGTTGGCAAAAACACCTCGCTAAATGGCCTATTGCTTACCTGAAGGGCGATGAAGAGCTTGGCAGCCACGTCTCGAATCTTAAACTAATCGGGTGGTTAGAGAAGCAGTTAGAGCAGTTAAATAGTTCAGGCTTAACCAAAAAAGAGGTGCAGCAACAACTTATCGATCACCCCGATTATACTCGCTTAAATAGTGAGTTAGCACTTTGCTGGCCATGTGTGACGGCTTGGCAGAAAAATCTGAAAGAGCAGAATCAAATCGATTTCTCGATGATGATCAGCCGCGCCACTCAATATGTCGAGAAAGGAAGGTTTATTTCGCCTTGGAAGTTCATCATGATCGATGAGTACCAAGATATCTCTCCAGATCGCTTGGCGTTGGTTGAGGCACTTTGTAATCAAACCAAGGCGCAACATCAAGCCTCTATCTTTGCGGTGGGTGATGACTGGCAATCTATCTATCAGTTTGCTGGTGCGGATGTCGATCTAACCACGGGTTTCAAAGATCGATTCAAAAGTTCAACGATTCATCATTTAGACACAACTTATCGTTTTAATAACCAATTAGGCGCGGTGGCGAATCGATTTGTGCAAGAGAACCCGATTCAACTACCGAAAGAGCTCAATAGCTTTAAGCAGCAGAAGCAGAAGGCGGTTTACACAGCACCGAGTAAAGATGTTGAGAAGATCCTCGATCAACTTAACCGCCAAGTAAAAGGAAATGCGACAAAGTCAGTGTTGCTGCTTGGGCGCAACCACTATCATAAACCGGAGCTTTTAGCGGATTGGCAGAAGATTTACACATCGTTAGACATGAGTTTTATGACCTGCCACGCAAGTAAGGGTAAAGAAGCGGACTTTGTGATCATTCTTTGTGTAGATGAGGGGCAATTCCCAGCGAAGAAGAAACAGCTTCATATTGATGGCGCGTTAACAGAGTCTTCAGATAAATTCCCTTATGCTGAAGAGAGAAGGCTGTTCTACGTCGCTATGACACGAGCAAAAGAAAAAGTCTGGATTACGCACAGTGGTGATGGTTCTGGCTTTGTGCAAGAGTTACATCAATCGGATTATCCGGTTGTTCGTAGAAAATAAACCGTAGTCTAGTCAACATTTTTGGTAAGGAGGCCGAAATGGAGCATGGTTCGATTAATTACATTGAGTTTGCAGCAAAAGATTTAGATAAGACCAAGGCGTTCTTTGAATCCGTATTCCAGTGGCAGTTTGAAGATTATGGACCAGAGTACACAGCTTTTACTGCCAAAGGTCTGATGGGTGGTTTTTATCAGTCTGAATTGGCTTGTGACGCGAGCACAGGTGGGGCTTTGATGGTGTTCTATAGCCAAGGGTTAGAGCAGACTGAGCAAGAGATTGTGCAAGCGGGTGGCATGATTAAGCGAGATATCTTTGCTTTTCCGGGCGGTCGACGTTTCCACTTCTGCGAGCCAAGTGGTAATGAAATGGCAGTTTGGAGCGATAAGTAATTGAGCACTCGTCTCGTCGTTGCAAAATATTCGTCATTACCAAATAAAACAGCCTGCAAGTACGCAGGCTGTGTTTGTATTGCGGCGCTTAGTTAAGTGCGGCTTGCTAAATAAGCTTCGTAATCTGGGATCTCAATCGACACTTCCTCGTCAAGCATTGAAGAGTTGAATAGGAAGTTTGCTGTCGCGCGGTTAGTTGCCACAGGGATGTTCCACACACTCGCGATACGCAGCAGTGCTTTTACGTCTGGGTCGTGAGGCACAGCATTAAGAGGATCCCAGAAGAAGATCATCATGTCGATCTTACCTTCAGAAATCAATGCACCAAGTTGCTGGTCGCCACCCATAGGGCCACTGATCATGCTTTTAATCGCTAAGCCTGTTTCTTTGCTTAGTAGATGTCCTGTGGTGCCTGTCGCGTACAGAAAGTGCCCTTGCAGTTTTTCTTTGTGCTCTTTCACCCAACGCAGTAATTCTGGCTTGAAGTTATCATGAGCCACCAAAGCGATGTTCTTATGAGCTGGCATCGTACGTGTTGTTTTTTGCATGAATGTTTCCTAAGTAATTGGCTTAAATTTTTTTGATTTTGTTTAATTTCTAGTTAGCAATATATCACTAAGGTGAGACACTGAATACTGGACGAAACTCAGAAGGTGACAACGAATCGGCAATCACCTTTTTTTTGAGAGATGAAGGCGTTAGTGCTTCAATTTTAGGCTCTTGATGAAATTCATAAGGTTGCTTTCTTAAATAATGTGTCGCTTGCTTCACGGACAGGCGGCCCTGTTCAACCATCTTATCTGTGGGCGCAAACAGCACTTTGTCACGAAGTAATCCACGGTAGACACCGTGACTTAAGTAACTTGAAAGCAATCCGATCTCTTTCTCTTTATTCGCCGCTCTTACCTCACTGATTGCCGCTTCAATCGCGACTGCGCTGCCAACGATGTATTTTATATTCGGTAAATCAATCACCTGCTGAACGAGGTTTCTCTGTAGCTCTTTGTCATTATCTGCCCAGTAACTGACAGCAATATTAATATCGCTGGACTTAATCGCATCATAAAAGCCGATAGCGACAGGTTTGGTGCCACCGCTTGCTTGCGGGCCAAGTAGCAGCGCAATATCCGTTTTTCCTGATCCTTTCGGGTGCTTTGCTTTGAGAAACTTACCAACTTCATAACCCATCTGCCACCAATCTACCCCTACCGTACCTTTGAGCACTTGATCTTGCTGTGCTTGGCTGAGGTTGAGTTCATTGACGGTGGCAAAAACAGGTGTCGAATCGACCCATTTGGTTAGGTTGTCGTAAAAAGCACCGGGAGATACGGTGCCAAGGATAATCGCATCGGCACCCCATTGATTGCACAACTCAAGTTGCGAGGCCTGTTTACCGATGTTGGGATAACCGCCAGCTTCGAGCACTCGTAGTTCAATTTTTTGCTTTTTGGCTTCTGAAATCATGCCGTAATTGACTGACAACCAGTAAGAGTCTTTCAGGTGTGGGTAGATGGCGCACACCTTCTCTTTTTCTTGCGCGACAGAAGAAACCTGGGCTTTGGCTGCTGCTTTATTGTCCACTGCGAGGTCGTTGGCGACTGCCGAGTAACTGGCTGCAGCCAGTGAGCATGAAACTAGAGTTGAAACTAAACGTTTAGATAGCATGAATTGTCAGTTTATTGGCTTTGGATAAGAAACACTGCAAAATATAGCGTATTCTGCATGGGTAAAGAAGAATGTTTTAAGGTTACGGGTTTATGTTGTTAGCCACGGCAAGTATAGGTAGAAAGCTGCTCGCCTCATTTTTAGTGATGGCCTTATTGGTTGTCTTATCAGCTCTGATTGGTGTGTCAGGTTTTAGCTTTGTGGCAAAAACAGAACGAAACGTCGTTGACTCCGCACTGCCAGCTATGATTGAGGCGCGTCAGGTCTCTGAACTAAGCAATCGTATTATTGCATCGGTACAAACTCTCAGTAATGCTCGCAATGAAGAGCAGCGCAAAGAAGCTGGTTCAGAACTGTTCGAACTGCTGGAATCTTTACTGCGTCATATCAAAGAACTTGGCTCAGATAGCTTTGATTCGGAATTGTTGAGTAACCTAGAAAACAACGTTCAGAATGTTATTAATACCTTAGCGGAACTTGGTGTATCAGTAGAGCGAAAATTATGGCTAACCAAAGAGCTTCATTCTCGCGTAGAGGAGATGCGCTTGTTGGCAGAAGAGCTTGAGCAACTCACCCGAACCCAAGTGTTGAATACAGCAACCATTGCCGTGGCTAATGTTACGCACATTTATGACTTACTCGAAAAGCAGCAGACCGATCGCGCATACAAGGCATTGGATGCTTTAGTCGAGGTCGATCTGGATCTTTCTGAACGTTTGCACGAACTGCATCTTTTAGCGTTTAAGATGCTCAATCAGATTGAAGAGACACCGACGGTTACTGATGTCGATCGTATTCACCAAATACAAACCGAGTTTGAAGCCAACCTAAAAATTATGGCTCGTCGTGTAAAAGCGGTGGAAGATCCAACCCGTTCAGAGCAGATGTCGCAGCTTTTAGATGAGCTGCGTAGCCGACAGGTGGCTTTCGATATTGCGTTAGAGAAGGAAGAAAACGCAAAAAAATCAGAAGACTTAATGCAGAACACATTGGCGTTGTTTTCTCAGCTTAACAACACGGTCAACGTGCTGGTGGATGATTCGAACCGCAGTACCAAAGAGGCGGTTGACGAACTGACGACCACATTGAATTACGCTCAATGGACGTTATCGGTTATCTCAGTGATTGGTTTATTCATCGCTGCGTTTATTGTGTGGCGTGTGGTGTATGTGTCGGTAGTCAAAAGGCTTGCTGAGTACTCCGTTGCCTTGATGTCGATAGCTCAAGGGCGCTTAAATATCGATATATCGGTGAAAGGTAACGATGAATTAGCTCACATGGGGCAAGCGATCATCACAGCTCGAAATACTGCTCAAGCTCTGCAAGTGGTGGCGGTTGGTGAGGCAAAGGCTAAACGTGAGCTCGAGGAGCACAAAGAGCACCTTGAAGAGTTGATTACGGAACGAACTTATCAGCTGCAACAAACCAATGAAAAACTCAATATAGAAGTGTTAAATCACGCTAAAGCACGACGTGCAGCAGAGCAAGCCAGTCGCGCTAAATCGGCGTTTCTTGCCACGATGAGTCACGAGATTCGAACGCCAATGAATGGTGTTTTAGGAACAGCAAGGTTACTGAAAGATACAGGGCTAAATCCGCTGCAATCGGGCTATGCTGACATCATCAACCGCAGTGGTAAAAACTTACTTGCGATACTCAATGATGTTCTGGATTACTCAAAAATCGAAGCTGGTCATCTCGAGATCCGCGTTGCTTCTTTTAATCTTCACCAAATGGTAGAAGACACCTACCAACTCATGGAAGGAAGAGCATCCGAGAAGCAAATTGATTTCAGTTTCCAAATCGAAAGTGATGTGCAGACTTATTGGCGTGGGGATGTCACTCGTCTGAGTCAAATCTTGAACAATTTGGTGGGGAATGCGATTAAATTTACCGACACTGGCTCTGTTGATATCTACGTCAGTTTAGATGTCGAAGATCCCAACCGCGTGATGTTTGAAGTGGCGGACACCGGCGCAGGCATCAAAGCCGATGAGCAGCAATGTTTGTTTGATGCCTTTAGCCAAACAGAGAGTGGTCGCAACAAAAAAGGGGGCACTGGACTCGGCCTCGCCATCAGTAAGAGCATTTTAACCGCGATGGGTGGTGATATTGGCGTACACTCAGAAGAGGGCGAGGGGAGTCAGTTCTGGTTCTCGGTTCCGCTTGAGATTGGTGAAAAAGTAGAAGTGCAAGCTCAGGCGGTAGAAGCATGTGTCAAAGCTAAAGTACTCTTGATTGAGGACAATCCGGTTAACTGTATTGTTGCAGAGGGTTTCTTGAACAATCTTGGACATCAAGTCACCATCGCAACCACGGGCGCACAAGCTAGAGAGCTGTTTAAAGAGCAGGACTTTGATATTGCCTTAGTGGATATTAATCTTCCAGACTGTGATGGTACGGAACTGATTCGAGACCTGAGAAATGATCTAAAGGTACTCAACAGCCATTCAGACGCGCAGAGAGCAGAGCCGCCAATGATTGCGGTTTCTGCCCATGTTTTCAATGAAGAAGTGGAAGAGTACTTAGCTTCTGGTTTCGATGGCTTCTTACCAAAACCTTTAGAGAAAGAGGCGTTGGCAAGGCTGATCAGTACTCAGTTAACAGGGCGTCGATTGTTGCTGCCTCAGCCAGATTCATCGGATCGCATGTGCATTGCTCAAAAAGGCGAAAGTGGTGTGCCAAACAACATTGATGAGCCAAACAACATTGATGATATAGTCGAAAAGAAGCAGGAGGTGGATGTGTTGATCATTGACCCTAAGGTCATCGAGGGCGACTTGGCGATTCTAGGTAAAGAAAAAATGCTGTCGATTGTGGAGCTGTTTGAAGAGAGCTCTCAAGTTATTCTTGATGAGTTAAAGGTGGCTAGCGAAGCGAAGAACTCACGAGAAGTGAAGTCTCTTGCGCATAAGTTAAAAGGTTCTGCAGGTAGTCTGGGTTTAGGCAAGCTACATCAAGCCTGCTTAGTTATTGAAGCTGCCGCTGAACCTTTGACTGAATATGGCAATACCGCAGACGCGCTAATAGAGATAGTCTGCGCGTCGAATAAGGCGCTTAAATCTTATTTTTAGCCATGACATTTAAGCCTCCAATAACAAAAATCCTCTGCAGTTAAGGCAGAGGATTTTTCGTTTTAACTCAATCTAGTTTGAATGATGTAGGATGGGTTATACCAATCACAATAAGTAAGTGATCAAAAATAGCGAAGGAAAAAGGCTTGAGAACAAGGCAGTTTTTCTGCAACAGAGAGTTTCGATAAGTAGTTATTCTACAATCAAAAATTCTAACGTAGTTATCGAGCATTTTAACAAGCTAGGGTGAGCAATTATTTACTACGATTGGTATTGCAAGCCTTAGCGGTTTTCAAAGCGATTGTAGTCGAGCAGACCAAACTCTATAGGTTGATTTTGCTGATACCATTGGTGAACACGGTCGCTGAAAGGCCAAAAGTCACTTGAGCTTCTGCGTACCGCAAACTTATCCAGTAATGCCACATAGTCCTCTTCAGTTTCAATGGCTTGTAGCATCGAGACAAGCTGAGGGATTTCCGTTTCATCCAGCTCTAGGAAAGCTGCAGGGTAGCTACCTACAACGCCTCTCACCAACGTAAGATCATCGTTCTCGTAGTCACGATTGCTCTCTTCATCAAACAAACTGGAGATGTTGGTATGAGAGTTGTTGTGAAGCATTGTAAATAACTGCTCCTCACCGCTGTGAGCTTTGATCATCATCATCACTAGTTGAGGTACGTGTTGTAGACCTGCTCCCTTAATCGCGTCGACTTGTTGTAGTAGAGCCTCGTGCTTCGGTTCAAATCCAGTATTCACGATCTCATAGCGATCATTGAGGATAGGTCTTAGCTTCTCTTTTAACATGTCGAACAACTCCGCCTTCGGATCATCAGTTTTGTAAACAACGCTGGAAGGCTGATCGAATGGCGTGATATTACGCTGCAAGAAATCGCTTAGCTGAGTGTCTTGGTCTTGATACCAGCTTGAGTGCTCTTTATGGCGCACATCTTTAGGTAACAGGGTCAAGAAGTTACTCTCGCCCTCTAGACGCAGGAAGTCCATAAACATGCGTGTCATCAGCTGGTGGCCAAAGTTGCCGTACACATCGAAGCCCGCAACTAACAGGTAATGGATACGCTCAAGGAGCGCGTAATCAAGTACCCATGCTGTCTTTGGTTGTGTCCCCACCAAACCTTGCACCACAGAAGCACTGTCGAAGTGCCTAAACACGGTTAACGCTGCATTTGGGTTGGTACCGCCACCGTCCCAAATAACGTTCATGGTGAGGTTCTCACCGTTTTTGAACCATTTATTAGCGAACTCGGACTTACCGTCTAGGTAGCGAGCTTGTTGTTTTGAGTACTTAACCCAATTAGTGACAGGTAGTGTGTTACTCTCAAGTTCCCCGGGCAGTTTTAGGTTATCTTTTTGGCTAGCGTAGAAGTCATTGATCTCAGGAAGATCGGCTTTATCCGGGTCGACAAACACCACCCAGAAACGGTCATTAATAACGTTCAATGCCAATTGTCCGCGACATACCGGGCCTTTGATATAGGCCATGATGGTGTTTTGTGCGTTATCGAGCATGAATTTAAAGCGCGAGTTGACAGGCAGGGCCTCAAACGCTGTCATTGGGTTGGCAGCGACATCGACATCATAGCTTGGTAGCTCTCGCACTGTGTATGGTGTATTAACGAACCAAGTTGTCCAGTCTTGCAGGCGTTTCCCATTCAAAGCAAACGGCATGTGGGTTTTATCGACAATGGTTCCCTGCTCGGGAATGATGCGATAGTAAACGCGTGCCACCTCAGGATCGTCATATGGTCGACGAGTGGTAATGCGTTGAACTGGTTGACCCGGTGGTGTTGCAGAGCGAACCAAGGTGAAGAAGCGCGTTGGCCCCTCTAACTCTGAGAAGTAGAGGTGAGAAAGGAATAAGTGCTCGTAGATGTAACGAGCAGACAGCTGACTCTTACGCGCGCTTTTGTTTAAGAAGCTCTCATAAGTATCAACCAGTGCTTGCTCATCTTCAGTCAAAGGGATGTGGGCGTTCATGATGGCGCCGTTCTCTAACCAGCTCATCAAAGTCGCATATTCACCTTTATTAAGATTTGGCATCCCGTAAGGCATTCCCCATGTTGGGTAATCTCTCTCGTATTGAGCATACTCTTCAATAGTCGGACACTGCTGATCGCGATCGACAGCAAAATCAAAGCCTTCTAACTGTTTTTGATCGGGAAGTGGGTGGTTCTCTTTTTGAATCAGCATACGAGCAATTAAACCGGCGTCTAAGTTTGCGGTCGAATTTTGCATACGCTCGTTCAGCACAGGGTGGAAGTCTGCCTCGCGCCATTCCTGAGTCGTCTGCGCATCTTCAAACAGACGAGTAGGGGCCGATGCGGTTAAACGGGTGCCCTCATAAACCAACTCTTTGCTTGCACCGCGGTCTATTCCTTCTACTGAGGACATTTTTAGTTGGCACGGCGCATCGTAACAGGCGTGACACACCACACATCGGTTATCGATAATCGGTTTTACTTCATTAATGAAATGTTGTGCTTGTGCAGAAACCACAGGTGCTTGGCGGTCGCGAACTTCGGGTTCGCCAAACAGTTCGTCGAAGTTTAAGCCAGCGTACATTGCACAACCAGAGAAGAGGCTGACCAGTACGACAACCAAGATTCGTTTTAAATTCATAGAGACTTATAGTTTTATCATTTTTCTTAAGTATATCGAAAATGATTGAAAATGCTCATGTTCTAGTAATTTGTTGAATAGCCTGGGTGAGAAAAGCGAGCAGCGTAAAGGAAAAAGTAACGCTACTCGCTAGGTTTGATTAGGTCTCCGCAGTATGCCTGGAAGTACCTATTGAATAGACCCAGAAGCGCCTACCGATTAGAACCAGTAGTGTCTACCGATTAGAATGAGTAGCTCGCGTTGAAGCGGAAATCGCGGCCTGCACTTGCATAGCCTTGTGCGACAGGGCTACCAATGTATTCCATGTATGAGGCGTGATCGAAGTAGAACTTATCAAACACGTTCTTCACTGACAGAGTGAATGTCAGCTTGTCATTCGACATGGGAATCCACTGTGCGTAAAGGTCATGAACGCCGTAGCCAGGCTTTTCAGGGTGAGCACTTGGGTCTGCAACATCGGTTAAGCGTTCTACAAAACGAGCGTTCCAGCCAAGTTCTAAGCTTTCTGTTGCTGTGTAACCTAAATCGAGAACCCATGTATCACCAACTGATGTACCAATGTTCATACTGTCGTCTGATAGTGGCTCACCGTTCAGCTCTGGGCGTGACTGGCTGTAACTTAGGCGTGTGCGCAGTTGGTCAAATTGATAGCTGATGTACGCATTAATGCCTTTGTTTTTCAGGTCACCGACATTGGTGATGGTGCCGTTATCACCGACAACATCTTCGATTTCGCTATAGAAAAAGGTGGCTCCAATGGCGAGATCTTGTGCTTGATAAGCCATTCCGAACTCTGTGTTTTGCGCTTTTTCCGGTTTGCGATTAGGGTCGTTCTCTTTGTAATCGATGACGAACAGCTCTTTGATCTGTTGACCGCGAAACGCTTCAGCGTAGCTAGCAAATACATTGATAGAAGGCGTGATCTTGTAATCTAAACCAGCATTGGGGCTAAAGCCGCTAGAATCAAATTTCTGGTCTTTATTGTCTTCCAGTTCATACCAGTCGTAACGAGCTCCCGCAGTGAGTGTTAGGTCTTGGGTAATGCGCCAATCGTCTTGAACAAACAAGCCGTAAACCTTGCCTTTCTCTTTACTGTTTTGAGCACCGGAACCCGTGTCAAAATCTGCAGTATCATTTTTGTAGTCGACACCGTAAATAACCGTATTTGTTGTCCAGTTCGAGGTGTTACTGATTTTTGCACCATAGGTATCAATTGAACCGTCACTGGTTCCCCATCTTGGGTGGTTTTTGTGCGCGATGCGATTGCTGGTGTTGTAGAGCGTACTCTCAACATTTAGCCTATCGCTGCCCGTATACTTGTGAGAGGCTGTAATTGTATGGCGGTCGGCCTCTTGATCTAATGGATCGTTTTTGAAACTTGGCTGAAAGTGTGGTCGATTTAAGCGACGGCCATCGTCTTGGCGGAAGTCGTAACTCAAAGAGAAGTACTGACTTTCAGTAACTTGACCTGAGAGTTTAAGGAGCGCCACAGTTTGTTCTAAAGCCGTATAAGGCTGGCTATCACCGTTTCCATCTTTGATATTCTGTCCATCAACGTAACCAAACGAGGCAAGTAACCCTAAGCCTTCGGTAACTTCACCGTAAAGACTCGTAGAGACTTTGTAACCATCGTTGTTGGTGTAATAACCACCTTTGACCTGTGCGCCAAAGCTATCGTTTGGATGGAGCAGATCATGAGCGTCTTTGGTCTTAAATTGGATGGCACCACCTAGTGCTCCCGGACCATTTGTCGCACGGCCTGCACCCGCACTGACATCGACTTGTTTGAGCAGTTCTGGCTCAATCGAGAGTCGACCTTGGTGATGGAATAGGCTGCCCGACTGCTCAGCACCATCAACAGAAATATTCAGCATGGTGTCTTCAAGGCCACGTACATAGATCTTTTGAGATATGCCTGAAGAGCCACCCACGCTTACTTCAGCATCACCACGAAAAATGTCGTTGAGATCTTGGGCTTGACGCTTGTCCAGGTCATCTGCAGTGATGGTCACATCTCCAGTATGAACTTGGTGACCGGTCACTTCGATGACCTCAGTATCGTCTGCAGAAAAAGCACTGTTAGAAATGAGAAGCAGAGATAAAGCAATAGGGCTTAATTTAAAAGTGGCTGGTAAATTCACCGAAACCTCCGATGTTAATGAGAATTATTATCGATCTGGATTTTGGTGTAATTTGGGTATTGAGTAAATCAATTTTACAAATGTTACATATCAGAAATTGCCATATAGAACAGCCACTTCATAACCATAAAGCGAATTGGAATGTGCTCGACTAAATTGGCAGTTCGATACTTACGCAAAGCCCTTTGTCTGGTGCGTTGCGAGCGCTAACCGAGCCCCTAACGGCTTCTATGTGACGTTTGGCGAGTGCTAGCCCAACCCCAAACCCTTTGCGAGTGTCAACTTGGTTATGTGCTTTAAAGAACGGGGTAAACATCTTGCTATAAAGTTGCGGATCAATACCCGGTCCACTGTCCGTGAGAGTGAGCTTCACTGTCGACTTTTCACTTACAATATCAATTGAAAGTTGTTCGCCTTCAGGTGTGTAACGAAGACCATTGCGCAAGATATTCTCTATTGCATGTGCTAAAGCTCTCTGGTTGGAGTTGCGAAGCATCAGTGTATCTGAAGAGTTAAGCAGGATCTGTTTGTTAGAGAATTCAAATCGAGCATCCTCGACGATCGCTTCAACCAACTCAATCAGATCGAAACACTCTTGTCGAAGGTCGGGATTTTCGTTCTCTAACCAAGCCAAAGTTAAGGTGTCTTCAGCCAACTCACGCATGTTTCTGGTTTCGCTTTTGATTCGCTTCATCATGGCGTCGGGCTTGATGTTTTGCTCGATACAATCTATCGCAGTTTCAACACGAGCAATCGGTGTTCTGATTTCATGGGACATGTCGGAGATTAGGTTTCGATTGTGGGTGATGACATCCGAAGTTTTTTCAGCCATCGCGTTGAATGTGCATGCAATCTGGCTAAATTCATCGTTGCCTCGCGTGAGTTGTGTTGGAATGCGCGCTGAGTAATTGCCCTTGCTGAACTCTTGCGTTGCACAATGAAACTGTTGGAGTGGGCGCATCACGTAACGATACAAATAGACAGTCAGTGCGAGAAGCGTAGAAAACGGGATGATAAAGCGAAATAGCCAGAATGCATGAGACATGTAGGTTCCGGGACGCATTCTATCAGGAAGTATAACCAGGAAATGATAGTTAGAAGGGCTGAGTGCGACCTCCATGATTGGATTGTCAGGAAAGTCTAAGTGTATTTTCCACTCAACATTGCGGCCAATTCCGTAACCCTCCCAGAAGCGCTGATTGAGTTCATTACCTGCGACAACATCAATTCTAGACTGAACCACTGTTACCCAAGTGTTTTCCGTTTCAGAGAGTTCATCAAGCCAAATATCAAGCTCTGAAAACTGCTGCTTGGCTAGGAAGTTTTGAGCAGTCTGTCCCCAAGTGAGGATCTCTTGTTGATGATTCTTTTTTATGTAACTCATTTTCTCGTTTGAGAGTATTGCGGCACTGTGCAATAGAGAGAAAAAGATCACTACGCCACACGACAGTACGATAAATAAGCGCCAAAACAATAATCGACTCATTTTACGATGTATCCCTTACCATGCACGGTTTGAATACGATCGTTAGGCATACCAAATGAGAGTAGCTTTTTTCTGACTCTGGAGAGGTGCATATCTAAGCTGCGATCGTATTGACTAAACTCTCGTTCGAGTACCGCTTGATATAAAAATGGTTTGTTTTGAACCGAACCTGCATTTTGAACCAATACCCAGAGAAGCTTGAATTGAGTTGGAGTCAGTTCAGTCGTTTGCTGTTGATTATCGATAGTCACACTAACGTTGTGAGTGAGTCTGTCGAGGGTGAGCTCGTGATGTTGAAGGCGGTGTGAGGGAGTTTGGTTAAGAGGTTCAGGCTTGCTGCGTCTAAGGACAGCTTCAACTCGCAAGCTGATTTCGGTGAAGCTGCATGGCTTAGAAATGTAGTCATCAGCACCCGATTTAAAGCCTCGAATACGATGCTCTTCCGCACCATAAGCGGTTAGCATGATCACTGGAGTTTGTGAGCTCTCATGAACAAAATTAAGAATGCTGAAGCCATCAACCTTAGGTAAGTCGACATCCAGTAATATTAGGTCGAAGCTTTCTAGCCTAAGAAGCTCTAGCGCTTTTTCGCCACACGTGGTGCTCGACACTTGATAGCCACGATTACTTAGCAAGTCACTAAGGTGTTCATTGAGGGTTATGTCGTCCTCGACAACAAGGAGCCGACCTGACGTAGGATCTTTTACTTTTGAGGGGGTAGGAGAGTAATCGAAAGACAACATAAGGCACACCAATTATTGATAATGAAAACTATTATCAATAATTGGTGTGGTGAATGCAACGAGCATAGCGATGCCTTTGTAACCAAATGCATCAAATTGGACGCGTCCCGAGTTTTCATTTGAGTATTACTTGTATTTCTATCGGTGGTTCTGTTAGCTCTCTGAATGTTATTGATTTACCCAGCAGACAGAAAAAGGTATCTCTAGTTTGTCGAACTCTTTAATCCAACGCCACTGATTGTCTTGGAGCTTATCCCCAGGCCCTTTCACTTCTACCCAACGAAAGCCGTAATCATTGAAGGCAATCAGATCAGGCATACCCGTTCGATACAGTTTGAGATCTTTGAGTAATACTCTAAACAGGTCACAAAGCACAGGTAGGGGGATATGTTCGATCGCTCGCTCTAAAAGATCTTTGGAGAAGTAGGCCCACTGCACAAAAGGGTTAGCGATACCTTGTTTGGCTTGAAATGTATCGAATAAGATTTCCATACCTTCATTATTGAGTGCACTAAAGGTTTGCTCTATCAACTCTTGTCTCTTGCTAACAAAGTCGTCGTGGTATAGGTCGAGAGGGCGATATTGATACTGGTTGATAAAGGCGCCATCCACTTCCGCAAATATCACGTCCCAAAATGCCAAGCCAAACAAACCGTTGAGAAAGGTATTCTCGCTGAAGTAACAATGCCAACCTTGTTTTTCCATATGTGCGCGTACGGCCTCCTCGACGCGTACCGTGCTGAGGTCCAATTTTAGATGTTCATTCTCACAGGTTGGCTTTTTGGTTCGTGGTACTTTGTGACCTTGAAGTCTTTGTACTCTTTGTTCTAACTTGTGCGCCACTTCTAACTCCGCGACATCAATCGGATGTTGCAGTATATCGGTGACAACGTCACTCATTGCTTGGGTTTGGTTTAGCTTGTCATGAATACGCGCCTGTCGTTCACGACTTGGGGGTAGGTGCGATTGAGTAAAATAGTGTAGGGCGAGTTGATACTCTCCCAATCGCTCAAGATCTCTGGCAATCAAATTGATCAGCTTGGATCGGCGTCGAATTAGCGCAGTGTGATCGCTGTTGGTTGGTATGCTATCCAGCAGAGCTGTGAGGGATACGGAGTCTTTTGTTGTGATCTCATAGTATTGGTTGTGAATCTTGTGCAGCGTTAACAGTTCGTCTACCTGCTCACGGCTTTGAAAGAATCGAGTTTCGAGGGTAATAGTTACCGGCTCGAAGGTGTTCAGCCCTAAATCACTCAACACAAATTGGCTTAGATCTTGGTGAGTATTGCCAAAGAAAAGCACGAGCAATAGGTTGATGAACTCGGGGTGTAGCAGTTCAATGCAGGCAAACGGAAGCTGCTCAAAACCAGTGAACGTCTCGTCTGGCAACTGCTGTAGCAAGACATCCTTGCGAGCGGTGCGGTTTGATACGAGGTCTGGGAATACTTGAAACAACTCTGGCTTCGTTAGTAGCTCTCGCGCCAAATCTGAATAGGAGATGACCGGTCGAGCTTCATTCATTCCTTTGCTTGAGCGAATAAAGCCTTGTTCGCCAAGGCGTTCAAGTTGCAGCGGAAAATCGTCGATCTCTTGATAGTTAAGCTTATCGCTTCGAAACCAATGTCCTTTGCGGCTGAACATTCTCACAAGAGCACAACGAGCGGGCGAGGGCAAAGCCATGAAACGTCTCAGCCACTCTTGCTCTTGAGGGGTAAGTAGATCTAGATACCACTGTTGGGCGTGTTCGATAAGGCGTTGGAAGTTATCGAGGTAATAAGTTGGTGGTAGTACAGGTGTGTTGTCTAGCAAGTCTTTGTCTCATCAATCCGTTATTTGAAAAGGCTTCCTTCTAACCCAACCAGTTTATAGGACGCAGATACAAAAAGAGCCTAACCCTAAGGTTAAGCTCTTTCTTTTCAAATTCAATCTTTTATAAGATTAAGCTTGAGATGCTTTTAGCTCGGCAACTTTTGCTTCAGACATAGGCTTAGTGATGATTGCAAGAACAATACATACTGCCATCATTGCTGCAGAGATAGTGTAAGCAAGGCCGTAGCTGTCGCCGTTAGTCATTGAGTAACCAACAACCGCTGTACCGATTGCACCACCGATACCCCATGCTGTGTAAAGCACGCCGTAGTTTGTACCGTAGTTCTTAAGGCCGTAGAACTCTGCAGTAAGCGTTGGGAATACTGCAAGTAGAGTACCGTAACCAACCGCTGCAACCGCTGTACCGATGATTAGCGTGAACTCAGTGTTAAACGTAGCGAATAGAGCCATGTTTGCGCCTTGCAGAATGAATGCAAGCAGAAGAGTACGAACGCCACCGATTTTGTCAGCAAGCATACCAGCAGCAACACGACCGCCTGAGTTAAATACAGCAAGGATAGAAGCAAGGTAAACCGCGTTTGGTAGGTTAGCTTGCGCGCTTGCGATACTTGTGATGTTACCGATGATCATTAGACCAACAGAAGCTGCGAATGCGTACATGATCCATAGAGAGTAGAACTGAGGGGTTTTCAGCATTACTTTCCAAGACAGGTCTTCGCTCTTCTTAACAACCTTTGGAGCTTGACCCGCTTTAACTTTTGGTTCAGCTGGAGAGTAACCCGCTGGAGGGTTGTTGATTGTTGCTGCTAGCGGTACTGCAATCGCTAGTACACCAGCACCAAGAATCTTAAAGCTTGTTTGGATGCCCATGCTCTCGATAAGAGCCGCTGTTACTGGAGCAAGGTAAATTGCTGCTAGACCGAAGCCTGCTGCGATTAGACCGTTAACCATACCTTTCTTAGAAGGGTGGAACCACTTCATTGCAGAAGGAGAAAGACAAGCGTAACCGAAGCCGATACCAGCACCTGCTACAACACCGAACGTGATGTTTAGCATCAGTGGAGATGTCGCGAAACCAGACGCGATCATACCAAGACCAGTTAGTGCAGTACCAAGGATAAGGATCTTACGTGGACCCATGCGGTCTTGCAGGATACCAGCAACAAGAAGACAGATAGAGAATGTGATTGTTGCAGTCGCGTATGGTGCAGATGCTTCAGCTGCAGACCAGCCTTCACCTTGTAGGGCTTTGTTAAATACACTCCAAGCATACAGGATGCCAAGACAAAGGTTGATACAGAAGCCTGCTAGCAGGATACGTGTAGCTTTATCAATCTTGCTCATTTTTATTCTCGTTTCTGTCATCCATTGAGCGGGTAACTCAACAGAAAACGGGTTATTGTGATGGTTTATTCAAAATTAGTTTGCGTTTATCAACAGATAGCGCAAAAGAGCGCGGATTATAACCAATAAAAATGTGATTGGAATCTCTTTTTGCCTTTTTATCAAAATAAAACTCAAGTTGTTAACGAACTGTTTTTTCTAGGTGTTGCAGTTGTTGTGAACACCTTTCTTTTTTGTACAAGCTGGTCATTCCGCCCTCACTATTTATCGCCTTGAGCTCACTATTTATCGCCTTGAGCTCACTCTTATCGGTAGTACCCCTACAAAACGTGCGACCATCACATCATTGCAATTAATTTTAAATTATTTCGATGGTTAATTTTGTGTAACAAAACAAATCAATTTGGTCGGTATTTGCCACAAAGCTAGTGGGGGCTTAGTTTCTTAAAAACCATAATGTTAAGTTAATGTTAACAATGATTTTGATGGGGTATCTCGGTTACAATTTGTTCAATTCTTGGGCTTGTTTTGTGCGGAAAAAGTGGGAAAATAGTACGCAAACTGAGATTCCAAATTTGAAAGGATGCGTTTCTAGTCTACATGAGGCGAGTATTATGAAACTATTTTTAATTCTATTGATGTCGATTACGGGTGGTGTTGCAGCTGCTGATCATATTCATTCTTTCTTGTTCGGCTTCTACATTGCAGCTCTGGCTGTAGGTAGCTGCTACTGGTTGGCGTTTCGCAGCACGCGTTTCCCACAATTGGCTCTAGTTCTACTACTATGTGGCTTCTTCGCAAAAATTGCGGTTACGGTTATCGGTGTTTCTTGGGGTATTTCGAACGACATTATCCAGTCACCGTTTATCTTCTCGTTGTCATACTTGTTCTTCTTAGTGGTTGTGTCTTACGTGTGGTTCTCTTACCGCGATAAGCTAACGCTAAAGAAACGTGAGAAGCAGATTGAAGAGGCTCGCAAGCAAGCGGCATAATTCAAAAACAGATTCTTAAAAGCCTTCTTCGGAAGGCTTTTTTACGCCTGTAGCAAATGAAAAATACCCCCAATAGGTGAGAACCTGTTGGGGGTATTTGTGTATCCGTGGTATCTGAAGATTACGCTATTTCTTCATCATCTTTGCAAGATTAGCAAACGGGTTGTGCGTCGCGTGCTGGTGGTTATCGAGCTCTGCTTTCGCATCCACGCCATAACGCTCATGGTCAGTGTACTTAGAATGTTCGTGATCGTGACAGTACAGGCATAACAGCTCCCAGTTACTGCCATCTTCCGGGTTATTGGTGTGGTCGTGATCAACGTGGTGGACAGTTAACTCGCGCAGGTTTGAATACACAAACTCTCGCGCGCATTTTCCACAAACCCAAGGGTAGAGTTTCAGTGCTTTTTCACGGTAGCCACTCTCTTTTCGTGCATACGCGGCACTTGAACCATTGTAATCAGACGACATTGCTAAATTCCTAGTTATTGTATTGGCGTGATTTTATCACAGCTATCTTCAAGTCGTTGTTGAGTCACCGCAAATCATCTCTCAATTTTCAACGATGTGCTTCAAATTCACTCGTGCAGTTCTCGCCTTGTTTAGAACCGACAAACACGGTTATTTCTTTCTGGAATAAGCCATGCTTAACAGTTTGAAAATAAATCGTATTCGGGGGTTTTAACCGAGAGACTGTGACCTAATATCAATGTGTGAGACCCTATATCAAAAAGGAAATACTATGTCAGAACAATACACTCCACCGAAAGTTTGGGTAAACAATACCGACGGCGGAAATAAATGGGCAAACATCAATAGCCCTGAATCTGGCGCGAGATTCGAACGCGATCTGCCAGTTGGCAAACACGCATTTCAGCTTTACTCGCTAGGCACTCCGAACGGTCAAAAAGTTACTATTATGCTTGAAGAGTTGCTTGCACAAGGCGTGAAAGAAGCCGAGTACGATGCGTATCTGATCAACATCGGTGAGTCGGATCAATTCTCTTCTGGTTTTGTGGGTGTGAACCCGAACTCTAAGATCCCAGCATTGGTTGATAAGTCTGGCGACGAAGCGGTTAATGTCTTTGAGTCGGCTTCGATTCTGATGCATTTAGCAGAGAAATTTGGTCACTTCTTACCAAAAGAGGGGGCTGCACGTACTCAAGCGATCAACTGGTTGTTCTGGGCACAAGGCTCAGCACCATTCCTAGGTGGCGGTTTTGGTCACTTCTATGCCTACGCCGACGAAAAGCAAGAGTACCCAATTAACCGCTTTGCGATGGAAGCAAAACGTCAATTGGATGTACTAGATAAGCAGTTAGCCAACAATGAGTTTGTGTCGGGTGACGAACTGACGATTGCTGATATGGCGATTTGGCCATGGTACGGCAATCTAGTACTTGGCAACCTCTATGATGCAGCAGAGTTCCTACAAGTGGAGACATACACCAATGTTGTGCGTTGGGCGAAACAGCTTGAAGCGCGTGAAGGCTTTCAGCGCGGTCGTATTGTCAACCGTTCATGGGGCGAAGCATGGGAGCAACTACCAGAGCGCCACTCGGCCGAAGATATCGATAACGTATTGAAACTAAAGCCGGAGTAATACCGTCTTTTGATTGCAGAGAAGCTTATTGATGATGACAGTTGGTGGTGTATTCGCATCAAAAGTCAAGTTATCAAGCGGTAAGCTTCTTTGTTCAGTCACTCAAACTTATGTAAACTACCGCCATCATATTGTGTAAGGATGGTTATATGTACCACGGTCATATCTATTTCCCTCTGCGATTTGCAGAGCAAGCCGAAGCGCTTCGTCAGAAGATCATTGCAGAGCGAAAAGATGTTCTTGAAGTTTTCCCTTTGGTTCAGCGTCTTGTAGGCCCTCACAAAATGCCTATGTTTGAGATGCATTTTGCCAATAAAGATTCAGGCATTATTGAATGGCTTGAACAGGAACGCGGTGATATGTCAGTGCTTATCCACCCTGTGACTGGCGGTGAAGAAACACTGGATCATACTGTTCGTGCTATTTGGCTTGGTCGAGAGCTGGGTGTCTTTGAAGAGACATTAACCAGCTAAGCTGCGATATCAAAACAAGTTAAGTTATTATATTGTTCTTTGGCCTTTCCGGGGCACATCAGACAAAAAAGGCTCCTCAAATGAGGAGCCTTTGTTCTGCTAATGAGCAGTTTATAGGAGCTTAATGAAGTGGGGGTTAAGCTGCTGCAGTTACCTTCGAATCGCTCATCTTTTTAAGTGCTGCGTAACCGAAACCAGTTACCGCTGTACCTGCTGCAATCGCCACTAGGTACATAAGTACTGGAGAGATAGCACCCGGAATCAGTAGAACGAATAGACCACCGTGTGGAGCCATCAGTTGAGCACCAAACAGCATTGATAGAGCACCAGTCAGAGCACCACCTGCCATACACGCTGGGATAACACGCATTGGGTCTTTCGCTGCGAATGGAATCGCACCTTCAGAGATGAAGCATAGACCAAGAACGAATGACGCTTTACCCGCTTCACGCTCGCCCGCTTCAAACTTGTCTTTCACTAGGAAAGTCGCAAGACCCATACCTAGAGCAGGAACCATACCTGCTGCCATGATTGCTGCCATTGGTGCGTAAGTTTGTGAAGCCAGTAGACCAACACCGAATGTGTAAGCTGCTTTGTTTACTGGGCCACCAAGGTCGAAACACATCATTGCGCCTAGAATCACACCTAGCAGAATCGCGTTAGACGTACCCATGTTGTTTAGGAAGTCTGTCATTGCGCTCATTACGCCAGAAACCGGACCACCTACGATGTAAACCATCACAAGGCCAGTGAACAAGCTCGCGATAAATGGAATGATCAGAATTGGTTTCAGTGCTTCCATAGATTGTGGAAGTTGAACCTTGTCAGCAATGAACTTCGCAGAGTAACCTGCAATGAAACCAGCTGCGATACCACCTAGGAAGCCAGCGCCTGTAGAGCTAGCCAGCATACCGCCGATTAGACCCGGAGCCAGACCCGGACGGTCAGCAATTGAGAATGCAATGAAACCAGCAAGAACCGGAATCATCAATGCGAATGCTGAACCACCACCGATAGTCATCAGTGCTGCCGCTAGTGTGCCTTCTTCTTTAAACGCTTCGATACCGAATACGAAAGAGAGCGCGATGATCAAACCACCCGCTACAACAACAGGTAGCATGTGAGATACACCTGTCATTAGATGCTTGTACACGCCTTTCTTCTCATCGGCAGGTGCTGCTTGTGAAGAAGAAGCTGTGTGTTGATATGGCTTAGCTTCAGCGAACGCCTTCTCAAACTCTTGAGTTGTCTTTTTAAGCGCAGGACCCGTTGTTGTTTTGTAAAGAGGCTTACCGTTGAAACGATCCAGTGGAACGTCGATGTCGGCTGCGATGATAACAAGGTCAGCGTCTGCGATTTCTTGGTCTGTTAGTTGGTTCTTCGCACCTACAGAGCCGCGAGTTTCCACTTTGATTTGGTGACCTAGGCGTTTGCCTTCTGCCTCAAGCGCTTCTGCTGCCATGAAGGTATGTGCAACACCCGTTGGACAAGCAGTAATCGCAACGATCTTTTTGCTGCCTGTAGCTGGCGAAGTACCCGTCACTTCAACAGTGCTTTCAACTTGAGATGCGTCTAATACCGTTGCTTCTGCTACCGCTTTCTCTAGAAATGCTTTTGCATCTGCAGTGCACTCAGAGATAGCTGCTTGGTAAACCTTTTTGCCTACGAAACGTGTTTTATCAACGTTTGTGTTAGCTGCAATAACCACAACGTCGCTGCTATCGATAGCGTCTTGTGATACTGGAGATTCAGGTAGTACGCTTGATTGGCATTCAATAGCGGCGTTCCAACCCAGTGCTTTTGTTGCTTGCTCTAACAAGCCTGCTGCGATGATGCTGTTTGCAACGCCACTTGGGCATGCGGTGATAATGGTAATATTCATAATAAACCTTTTGTCCTATTTGCTTGTGTCTAACTGGCTAGTTGGAGCACTAAGCACCTGTAATTGGATATTTTGTAGTACTGAATCCAGCTCTTGTTGGCTGGTTACACTCACACCTACCTGCGAAACGGCTAGGGCAGATAGTGCGGTTGCGAATTTGATAAGTTCTGGTTTTGGCATCTGCTGCATGTGACCCCAACATAGGCCAGCGACTAAGGTGTCGCCTGCGCCAACTGTGCTCACGACTTGCATTCGTGGTGGTTGAGCGTGTAACCATTCACCTTGGTTAAGCCACATCACGCCATCTGCTCCTAGAGAAACAACAATGTTCTCAATGCCTTTCTCGCTCAGCGCTTGGCCTGCTTGTTGGCACTGCTTCGGTGTAGTGAGTTCTGCATTGAACAGTTGAGATAGCTCTTCGTCGTTAGGCTTGATAAGCCAAGGCTGCGCATTGATACCTGCTTTTAGTGCATCACGGCTGCTGTCGAACAATACTTTCTTACCTAGGTCGCGTAGGCGTTGTACCCAAGAAGCACAAAGCTCTGGAGATACCCCTTGAGGTAAGCTACCTGCAATTACGAAGTACTCGTGGTCTTCTGCAAGCTCTAGCAGTGTTTTTTCAAATGCGCTGATCGCATCTCGATCAACTGGTACACCCGGGAAATTAATGTCACTAACTTGGCCGGAGGTTTCCACTAGCTTCACGTTGATGCGCGTTGCGCCGTCGACACGAATGAAGCGGTCGGTTGCACCCATCTCTGCAAACAGTTGGCAAAATGCCTCTTCATTGTTGCGACCCAAGAAACCCGTAACGGTTACTTTTGCGCCCAGCTCAGAAAGCACTTTTGCTACGTTTACGCCTTTGCCCGCAGCATGTAGCGACCCTTGGTTTACCAAGCTCACTGAACCTATGTTTAGCGTATCAACGCTACCTGTTAGGTCTAATGCTGGGTTCAGCGTTACCGTAACGGCTTTGATTTGCTTTAATTCAGTCATTGCCAATCCTTAACCTTCACCAAGGCCAGAAGCGATAGCTTTACCAATTGATTCAATAGCTTGTGCAGCATCGTCACCTTCAGCTGTGAACTGAAGCTGGTGGCCATGTTTTACGCCAAGCGCGATAACTTTCATCAGGCTCTTCGCGTTCACTTCTTTGCCGTCACCGTCTAGGTTGGATACACGGATTGCTGCATCGAATTTCTTCGCTTCTGCAACTAGCATCGCGCCAGGGCGAGCGTGTAAGCCGTGTGCGTTTTTGATCTTAAAGATTGCTTGGTTGTCTGAGCCTTCAGCAGCAGTGCTTGGTGCTTCGCCTTTTAGCTGCGCAATCACACCTTCAATGTCTGAATCGATAAGTGCATTTTGCTTACCTTCAAAAACCAGCTGACTTAGGTTTGCTAGGATGTTTTGGTGTGCGCTGTTACACGCTGCGAATGCGACAAGCGCTTTAACTTGAGTGCCTTCAAACTCACAATCATTAGCCGTAGAAACAAAAGACACAGCAGTGCGAGTCACGCCTTTGTCGCTACCGATAAGCCACAAGCCTTGGCCCAAGTGAGTTGGTGTTTTAGTCACTAGGTCCGCAACGAATGCATTATCAGCGCAACCTGTGTTTTTCAGTAAACCACCTGCAACGGCAGACATTTGTACCATGTCGCTTGCTGGGAACTTAAGTTGAACTAAAGAAGCGTCTAGGTCTGCTTCAAGCTGAACTTCACCGTGAAGTAGGGCGATGATTTCGTCTTCTGTTTTTGCATGTTGCAGCTTTTGCTCAACGCCGTCAGCAGAAAGTACTTTGGTTAGCTGCTTTAGAATGCCTAAGTGTTCGTCTGATTTTGCTGCAATACCTATGGCGACGTAAACACGGTTGCCATCTGCCCAGTCGATGCCTTCAGGGAAGTGGTGTACGGCAACACCAGTCTCTTTTACTAAACCACGAGTGTCTGTCGTGCCATGAGGGATGGCGATACCGTTACCAAGGAAAGTAGAGTTTTGGTTTTCACGGTTCAGCATTCCTTCTACGTAACCTTCATCAACCAGACCTTTCTCAGTCAGTTTGCCAGCGATGTTACGAATAGCTTGGAACTTATCTTGCGCAGATTGACCAAGCGAAATGTCAGATTTAGTTAGTTTAAGCATGTTGCCTCTTTAGCTTATTGCTTTGTTTGAGCGTGTCGCTTCATTGTTGCTGTTATCCCGATTCAAGTTCTGCCTATTGAGTGCTGAACACCTTGCTGAATGTTTAGCTGAATCGGTTCAGCAAAAAGAGTAAAAAAATTCAGCAAAGCCCAGTTCTCGTGATAAAACTGATATTGCTGCTTAGCGTGCCTCGTTTCTTTTTAAAGATAGTCATTAATCTCAAAGTCGCTAAAAAAAGATGATTGGAGTCACTTTTCGGATTTTGCTGAATCCTTTCAGCTTTCATACTGAATCGATTCAGCATATAATTCAACTATTCTGAGGATCCGAACTTTGGTTCTATGATCCTACGCACAAAATACAGGCCCTTGATATGACACTTGATGAAATAGCGAAACTGGCGGGTGTATCTAAAACCACTGCAAGCTATGTGATTAATGGTAAAGCTCAGAAGTACCGCATCAGCGAGAAAACGCAGCAGAAGGTAATGGCAGTGGTGAACGAGCACAACTACCGTCCAGACCACGCTGCATCGTCATTGAGAGCAGGTAACAGCCGTTCATTTGGTTTGATTATTCCAGACCTAGAGAACAGCAGTTATGCACGTCTAGCTAAGTTGATTGAACAAAACTCTCGCAAAGTGGGTTACCAGATCTTAATCGGTTGTTCAGACGACGATGCTGAAACCGAGCGAAAAGTCGCAGAAGCCTTGGTGAGCCGTCGTATTGATGCCTTGCTGGTGGCGAGCTCGATGCCAGACGCTAACGAGTTCTATCTGCAACTTCAAAAATCGGGAACGCCAGTTATCGCCATTGACCGTCCGTTAGACGATGAGCACTTTGCCTGTGTGATCAGTGAAGATTTCGAAGCAGCGTTTGAACTGACGCACTCTATTCTTGATGACAATATTCAAAGCATTGGCTTGATTGGTGCCTTGCCTGACCTAAACATCTCGCGCGAGCGTCAGTTGGGGTTTGAAGCGGCCAATAAAGCGCATACCCAGCAAAACGGGCTGCAAGATAACAAACCCACGGTTGTCGGTTATGGTGAGCACTTTGATCGAGAATCGGGGCGAGAAATCTTTGAAGAGTGGATTGCGAAAGGAACGGTGCCGGATGCGATCGTCACTATGTCCTACACCTTGTTGGAAGGGGTACTGGATGTGATGGTTGAAAAGCCTGAGCTGGTCAACCAAGTTAAGCTAGCGACTTTTGGTGACAACCGTTTGTTGGATTTCTTACCATTTAAAGTACATTCACTGCCACAACAGTTTGAGGTTATTGCAGACAGCGCATTCGCTTTGGCATTGAACGCTTCAGCAAAACGTTACCAGTCTGGTATTGAACTGGTGCCAAGAAGCCTGGTAAAGCGTAACTAAAACAGTTAGCGTAAGCTCTAATTTCTTATCCAAGCCTCAGCGCCATTAAAGTGCTGAGACTTTTTTATTGAATCAATAAACCGAATTCGACCAGTGCCACAATCCCTAATAACAGGGCCAGTACCTTCCAAAACTGGATTGGGTTTCTATTGAGTAGCGGTTGCTGGGTCTTTCGCTTCACCAGTTTAGAGTTGGGTGTGTAGAGATCAGAGATAAAGTCGCCGAGCACGGAGTAACGCTCTGTTGGCTGCTCCGCACAGGCTTTTTGTAGCACCAAATCGAACCAAGCGGGCAAGTCAGGGCGTAGGTGAGTAATAGGCTGATAGTGCCATTGATGATGACGAGATTGAGCCAAAGATCGCGGTGTCATTTCTGGATAAGGCAGTTGTCCTGTCAGCATTTCATAACCAATTACCGCGACAGAAAATAGATCAGAGCGTGTGGTCGCAATATTCTGCTTAATGGTTTCCGGAGCGATGTAGTTGACCGCACCAAGCGGAACCGCATCCTCTTCAACGGGTAAACCTTCTTCGATGCCGCGAATCAATACTGCACCAAGGTCTATCAGCTTAATATCGCCATTCGGTAGTAACATGATGTTTTCGGGCTTCAGATCGCGATGAACTATATCTGCACGCTGCAGTACACGAATGCCCTGAATGATCTTTTCCAGAATAGTACGCACTTCTGGCAGGTTTGGTTTGGGGTTGTCGTACATCCACTGCCTTAAGGTTACGCCCTCAACCATCTCACACACTTGATAAAGAAACTGCGAACGTTCATCAGTCGGGTAGACCTTCATAATGCGTTTGTTGTTAAGCAGCATGCCTGCCCACTGTTCGTTGTAAAACGCTTTGAGCTGCGCTGGATCGTCGTGATATTGCATTGAAGGCACCTTTATCACGAATTCGGTTTGGGTCTGGGTTTGCATCACACGATATACGTGGCTGCGGGTGCCAGAGTAGAGCACTTCTAGAACCTGAAACTGGTCGATCATCTGCCCAAGTTTTAATACCGGAGGAATGACGCGTGTCGCGAGCTTTTCATGAAACTCAATCAATGATGGCTTAGGCAGTTGTGTTACCTCAATCATCAAACAGCTGACGTTATCCTTGCTGTGCATTGCCAAGGCTTTGTTACAGATCGCCTGAGTCGCCAGTTCAAAATCATTCTGGTTATTGGTTCCTTCGACTAGATCTTCTTCGTCAATAAACTCATGCACGCCGTCGGTTGTCAGAATAAAGCGGTCTTTCACTTGTATGGGTAGAGTCTGATAGTCAACATTCAGTTGGCTATCCATACCAAGCGCGCGCGTGAGGTAGTGGGTATTCACCAAGTTTTTGCGAGTATGATCGCGGGTTAACTGCTGAATTTTACCATCACGCAGTAAGTAGATGCGGCTGTCGCCAACGTGGAAGATATGAGCCGTGTTAGATTTGATGATCACCGCGCTGAAGGTCGAGACCATGGTGTTATGAGCGAGCTGTTTATCGTCATCAAGCTCAGAGAAGGAGGCGTTAAATAACCAAGAGTTCAGTGAAGTCAGTACCTTCTGAGCCGAGCGTTGAATGCTCCAGCTTTCCGGCGTTGCGTAGTAGTCAGTAATGAACTGCATCACGCTGGTGTGACTGGCTTTTTGTCCCTGTTCACTGCAACTCACACCATCGGCAATACAGGCCACGCTGCCCTTGAACTCTTGTTCGGCACGGGTTTTAGGGTGCTTAACGATAATCGCATCCTGATTTTCGTTTCTAACCCCTTGATGTGAGTAACCACCATAGTTGAGCTTGAGTTGATTGCTTGCCTGCGGATGAATACCTTGTTCCGCGTCTTGGCTTGTATTTGTATCAGCTGCTGTTTGGCTTTGGCTAAATGAGAGAGTCATAACGTCCTTGCTCCTATCTGCTCATTGTTTGAAAAGGAAGGGAAAGAACAAAAGCTCCGGTCAGAAACAAGAGCTTTTGAACGAAGTCACCGAGTGTCGCAATCCCGGCTCCTTCTCCCGATATCATTCAATGAGTGGTTAGCTCGATACGTTAATTAACGTCACGCTACCATCGTCATTTACCTCAGCAATTTGACCATTTGGCTCTTCCATAAACATTAGAGTCAGGAAGCCAAGTACCGCTGTTGCTGCAATCACAAGGAAGAACGTTTGGTAGCTCACGAATGAAAGTACCGTTAGGTAAACCACCGCACCCACGTTACCGTAAGCCCCCGTCATACCCGCGATTTGACCTGTCATACGGCGCTTAATCAGTGGTACTGTCGCAAATACTGCCCCTTCACCTGCTTGTACGAAGAAAGAACACGCCATTGCTGCCACAACCGCCAACCATACAGGCCATGTGCTGTCGACTTGACCCATTGCAAAGTAGCCCACCGCTAGACCTGCAGTTAGGATAAGCAGTGTTGGTTTACGGCCAAATTTATCTGAAATCCAACCACCACCTGGGCGAGACATTAGGTTCATAAAGGCGTATGCCGACGCCACCATACCTGCTAGAACTGGCGTTAGCTCAAAGGTTTCAGAGAAGAACAGTGGCAGCATAGAAACCACAGCCAGCTCTGAACCAAATGTTGCGAAGTAAAGCACGTTCAATACCGCAACTTGCTTAAATTTGTACTGATGAATCTCTGGCACTTCTTCCTTGAAGACGTTCTTATTCACTTTCCAAACTTGAGATACTTCATACACATACAGCGCAGCCAGTACCGCATACACACCGTATACTGCTGAGTCTGATAGCATGCCGATACCTGATGGAGACAGTTTCCAAGCCAGTAGCGCAAGAGCCGCGTACATAGGGATCTTCATGATGAGTAGAAAGAAAAAGTCACCCTTAGACGTTACTTCCATCGCTGTAACTTGAGCAGGTTTGAAGTAAGTAGAACCTTTTGGTGTATCCGATACGTTTTTGTAGAAGATAACCGAGAACAGAAGGCTCATTGCACCTGTCACACCCACGGCATAACGCCAGCCATCTTCGCCACCGAAAACCAGTGCCAGAGTAGGAAGAGTGAACGCAGCCGCAGCTGAACCGAAGTTACCCCAACCACCGTAGATACCTTCTGCTGTACCCAGTTCGTTATGTGGGAACCACTCAGATACCAAGCGAATACCAACCACGAAGCCAGCACCGATGAAGCCGAGTAGGAAACGTGCGATAGCTGCTTGCATGAACGAGTCAGCGAGCGCGAACATGAAACATGGAATCGAACAGATAGCGAGTAGGGCAGAGTAGACCAGTCTTGGACCATAGCGGTCGGTCAACATACCAATGGCGACACGCGCCGGAATGGTTAATGCCACGTTTAAGATTAAGAGAGTTTTGATCTCTTCAGTGGTTAAGCCTAAAGAGGTTTTTACCATTTGCAGTAGTGGCGCAAAGTTAAACCAAACCACAAAGGTGATGAAAAAGGCGATCCAGCTAAGGTGTAAGATTTTCATCTTACCTGTGAATGAGAGCAGCGAAAATTTTGAGTTATCCATGTATTAAATCCTTTAAATATGGAAAGTGTCTAGAGTTTTTCTAGCCGTTCACATGCCAACTCCGTAGCGAGCCTAAGTGTTTAATTATAGGCGGCTAAGGCATGGGTATTGGGTGATTCTGAAATACGACCTAATGCGTGATTAGTTTGCTAACGCTTCGGGTGCCAGTACTTGAATATCGTTACCTTGTCTGCGCACTTCAAAGCGAGTCAGAGCGTGTTCAGGCTCTTCTAAACAAGCGCCTGTCTCTAGATGGTAATGCTGCTTGTAAAGGGGAGAAGCGACGTACGGCTCTCCACTTAACGAGCCAATAATACCACGTGACATGACATTGGCTTTACCAATTGGGTCGAAATTTGAAAGGCCATAAATCTTGTCACTGCGCTTGCAGTAAAAGATCGCGACTTGATGATCAGCCACTTTGGCACACACACCCGCGTTGGGCGTTAGATCCTCTTGGGAACAAACAGTGGTCCAGTTTTCCATGACAGTCTCCTTGTCAATTTGTTGAGTCTTAGATTTTGTTCAATTTCGTAAAAATGAAGGTCGTAAAGAAAGAAGGTCGCTAGCAGAGTATTGCGTAGTGAAGGGCCTGCTAACGACCAAACTGGCTACGAGACTTCCGTAATTTCAATCTGTTCAGAACTATTCAGCGCTTGAGTACGCTCGGCATCGTGGTCAGTGTTGATGATTGGTTTCGGGAAGCGCTGTTCGCGTTCGGTAATGAACGACAAGCTCTTATCCATCTCGTCACTGTTGATGTAGTGTTGGAAGCGCTTCATTTTCGCTGGGTTTTCGATGGTGGTCTTCCACTCACATTGGTACTTCTCGATGTTGAGCGCGATGTCCGCTTCCAGTTCAGCAGCGACATTGAGTTTGTCTTCAATGACCACTTCTTTGAGGTAGTCCAAGCCGCCCTCCAGGTTCTCCATCCAAACAGAGGTACGCTGTAAGCGATCAGCAGTACGGGTGTAGAACATCAGTACGCGGTCGATGTATTGAATCAGCGTTTGTTCGTCGAGGTCGGTTGCGAATAGGTCGGCGTGACGTGGGCGCATACCGCCGTTACCACACACGTATAGGTTCCAGCCTTTGTCGGTCGCGATAACACCAATGTCTTTTGATTGCGCTTCGGCACATTCACGCGTACAGCCAGATACAGCGAATTTGATCTTGTGAGGTGAGCGTAGGCCCTTGTAGCGGTTCTCTAGTTTGATTGCGAGGCCGACACTGTCGTTTACGCCATAACGACACCAAGTGCTGCCCACACAAGACTTCACTGTACGAACCGATTTACCGTAGGCATGGCCGGTTTCAAAGCCTGCATCAATCAACCTTTTCCAAATAGCGGGCAGTTCGTTCAATTGCGCGCCAAATAGGTCGACACGTTGGCCGCCAGTGATCTTGGTGTAGAGGTTGTACTCTTTTGCTACTTCACCGAGCACAATCAGTCTGTCTGGGGTGATTTCGCCGCCGGCAATTCGTGGAACCACAGAGTAGGTGCCATCTTTTTGCATGTTGCCAAGGTAGATGTCGTTGGTGTCTTGCAACTCGATGTGCTCATCCTCAAGGATGTAGTCGTTCCAGTAAGAGGCGAGGATAGAGCCAATCGCAGGTTTACACACAGTACAACCTAAGCCTTGCCCGTGAGATTCCAGTAGTTCATCGAATGTCCTGATTTTGTTGACGCGGATAATGTCGGTTAGCTCTTGGCGAGAGTAGGCAAAGTGCTCACAGATATCGTTAGAAACCTCAACACCTAGGTTGCTAAGTTCGCTGTCCAATACCTGTTTCGCTAGGGCAGAACAGCCACCGCAGCCTGTCGAAGCATTGGTCGACTCTTTCAGTGCTGCCATTGTGGTGCAGCCTGCGGAAACCGCTTCTTTGATATCGCCTTTGGTTACATCGAAACATGAACAGATCACGGCGCTGTCTGGAAGGGCTTCAACCCCCATAGCGCTGCCAGAGTCGTCAGCAAGGTTTGGAAGAATCAGAACTGATGGGTTTTCTGGCAGCGGCATGTCATTTTGCTTGATTTGCAGCAGTGAACCGTAAGCTTCAGCATCACCCACCAACACGGCACCAACGATCTTCTTGCCATCAGCAGAAATGATCAGGCGTTTGTATACCTGTTCGATTTCATCGTTGTAAGTGTAAGACTGGGCGCCTTCTGTTTTGCCGTGTACTTCACCGATACTGGCTACATCTACGCCCAGCAGTTTAAGTTTGGTGCTCATGTCTGCACCGGTGAAGCTGCTTTCATCTTCACCATTTGAAAGGATATGGCTAGCCGCCACTTTCGCCATAGAGTAGCCCGGAGCGACTAAGCCGAAGATCTTGTTGTCCCACAGTGCGCACTCACCAATCGCGTAGACATCATCGATGTTGGCTTGGCAGTAATCATCAATCACGATACCGCCACGCTCGCCAATCGCGATATCAGAACTACGCGCCAATGCGTCTTGAGGGCGAATACCAGCAGAGAACACGATCATATCGGTCTCAAGATGAGTGCCGTCTGCAAAGTTCATGCGGTAGCGAGCCGTTTCACCTGCGACAATCTCAGAGGTCGCTTTCTCGGTGTGAACCTGTACGCCTAAGTCTTCGATTTTACGGCGTAGTAGTGCGCCGCCACCTTCGTCGAGTTGAACCGCCATTAAGCGAGGCGCGAACTCGACCACATGGGTTTCTAAACCAAGGTTTTTCACTGCGTTAGCCGCTTCTAAACCGAGCAGGCCACCGCCGATTACCACGCCCGATTTACTCTGCTTACTCGAAAACTCAATCGCATCTAAGTCTTCAATAGTACGGTAGACGTGACAGTGTTCCTGATCGTTACCCGGGATTGGCGGTACGAATGGGAATGAGCCAGTAGCAAGAATCAGTTTGTCGTAGCTTTCACGATGACCGCTGTTGGTGACTACCGCTTTGTTTTCGGTATCAAGCTCAGTCACCTTGGCATTCACCAAGTACTTAACGCCATTCTCTTGATAGTAAGCTTCGCTAGTGAGGGCCAAGTCGTCTGCTGACTTACCGTTGAAGTAAGCAGTGAGCTGAACACGGTCGTAGGCAAGACGTGATTCTTCACTAAAGGTGATGACTTCGTATTGGTCTGAGTTTGCTTGAATGATGTTGTCGATAAATTTGTGGCCAACCATGCCATTACCAACGACGACAATTTTCTGTTTGCTCATAGTAAATTCCTTTTTTGCTGGCTTCCTAGCGTTTCTAAAAACAGTCCACTCTCAATGGTGGGTAATTTGCTGTTCTTCCAATGAACTTAAAAACTGTGAATTTTGGGTTATTGGTTTTTAGGTCAGCAAGTAGGGTGCCAGATAAAAAAGGCGATCGTAAAAAATAATAATAATGAATATATTCAATACCTTAAATAAGTGATAAACACATCAATTACCCCTAAAGTGGTAGATTTTAAAAGTAAGAGATTTATGAAAATGAGCCTTTGTGGTGCAAAATTGATCAACATGGTGCAAATATCTCAATGTTTCTTCGGTTGGAATTAACTAACCTTACTTTTTGAATGTGGATTGATTTTAACTAGCTGTAATTAAATGAGTTTTTTATTGTCTCTCATTGAGCTAAATAGTGGTGCGCAAATTGCTTTATTAAAAAAGAGAAATTTTCACTATTGAGTGGGAGCTGAAAATGGCTTTCTGATTACTCCGGTGGAAGAGATAAAAAAGAACATTGCACGAGGGAAGAGTGATGAGTTCAAACAAGGATTGGATCAAATCAACGTGTGCTTACTGTGGCGTAGGTTGTGGCATTGAAGTAAGGCCAACGGCTTCAGGTAAATTGGAAGTGCGTGGCGACAAAGAGCACCCATCGAACTATGGTAAGTTGTGTACTAAGGGCGCAGCACTGGGCGATACCGTTACGCCGATAGGCCGCTTAACCCAACCGATGAAAAGAGTCGCAAGCGGACAGCAGCTGTTACCTTGGGGCGAAGCGTCGCAGCTGGTGGCAGACAAGTTCACCCAAGCGATCAAAGAGCATGGCCCAGACTCGGTCGCCTTTTATGTTTCAGGCCAACTTCTGACTGAAGATTACTATGTTGCCAACAAACTGATGAAAGGCTTTATCGGTAGCGCCAACATCGACAGTAATTCACGCCTCTGTATGGCCTCGAGTGTGGTAGGGCATAAACGCGCATTTGGCAGCGATACCGTTCCAGTCTGTTATGAAGATCTTGAACAAGCAGAGGTGGTGGTGATCACTGGCTCAAACCTCGCTTGGTGTCACCCTGTTCTGTTTCAACGCCTGCGTGCGGCTAAGCAAGCTAACCCAGCAATGAAAGTGATCGTGATTGACCCTCGTTATACCGACACTTGCGAAATTGCCGACATCCACTTGGCGTTAGAATCGGGCTCTGACGTCGCACTGTTTAATGGCTTATTAGCGTATCTCGATGATCACGACAAGCTCGCCCCAGACTATATTGAAAAACACACACAAGGCTTTACCGAAGCGATTCGAGCAGCAACGCGATATCGTTATACCGAAAATGGCTGGGGTGACAAAAGCGTTTCTGAGCTGACAGGATTAACTGAAGCGCAGCTCAAGCAGTTCTACTCTCTGTTTGCATCCAACGACAAGGTGCTCACCATCTATTCTCAGGGCGTAAACCAATCTACCCAAGGGTGCGACAAGGTTAACGCCATTCTCAACTGCCATTTGGCGACAGGTAAAATTGGTAAAACAGGTATGGGGCCATTCTCGGTGACAGGCCAACCGAACGCGATGGGGGGCCGTGAAGTAGGTGGCTTAGCCAATACGTTGGCAGCGCACTTTGAATTTGGTGATCCGCAGTCACACCAAACCGTGAGCGAGTTTTGGCAGACCGACAACTTAGCAACCCATGCCGGTTTAAAAGCCATTGATCTATTCGATGCTATGAACGACGGCAAGATAAAGGCGGTGTGGATCATGGCGACAAACCCCGTTGTAAGCTTGCCTGATAGTGAGAAAATCAAAACAGCATTAGAGAAATGTCCATTTGTTGTGGTGTCGGACTGTATTGCCGATACCGAAACCACACGACTAGCTGATGTAGTTTTGCCTGCCCAAGGTTGGAGTGAAAAGTCGGGTACCGTAACCAACTCTGAACGCAGAATCTCGCGCCAACGCCGCATATTGCCAAGCCCAGGGGAAGCCAAACCTGATTGGTGGATATTAAAAGAAGTGGCGCAAAAGATGGGATTTAAAGAACAGTTTGATTACCGACACGAAGGCGAGATCTTCAAAGAGTATTGCGAGATGACTGCACTTGGTAATGAAACAGGCAAAGCACGCGATTTGTGTTTGATTGGACTAACCAAACTCGATGAAAAAGGCTATGGCGAACTCACCCCACAGCAGTGGCCGGTGCTGGAGTACCAACCAGACATCATCGAGCAGCGTATGTTTACCGATGGGGAGTTCTTTACCGAATCGGGCAAAGCGCAGTTCATCGCGGTTGAGCATGACAAACCGATTGCCGATACCAGTGTCGAGTTCCCACTCATTATGAACACGGGGCGTATCCGAGATCAATGGCATACCATGAGCCGCACTGGTTTGGCAGCAGGCTTGGGCGAACATACACCTGAACCGTTCGTAGCCATGCATCCAGACACGGTTGCCGAATTAAACCTCGATGAGTTTGGCTTAGATGCTTTCAACCATGCGACCGTCAACCCAGTGGTGAGAGTACGCAGCGCACAAGGGGAGTGCCAAGCGCGTTTAGTCGTCACCAAAGAGATGCGCCGCGAACAAGTGTTTATGCCTATTCACTGGAACGCCCCAACAGCGAAAGACAGCAAGCCGTGCGACCTGATTCTGCCTCATACCGATGCCGCATCCGGTCAGCCGGAATTCAAGCACACTCCAGTCATAGTGGAGCCATGCGGTTATCGCAGTGAAGCGGCACTGGTGAGTGACAAGGTAATGGATTGCAGCGGGTTTGATTACTGGGTAAGGCAAAGAGTGGAGGGCGGCTTTTTGTATCGCATATCTTCATCTAAGAACTCAATGGAGTTGGTGATTCAACTAGCCAACACCCTTGAAGCACTACCAGAATCTGACGCCGATGCGATTAAGTCGCTGCACTATCACGGCAATAAATCATTCAAGAACTATGGCTCTGCCAAGTTGGATCAATTCGGCGTGAAGCAGGCTTTTGTGGTCAATAGTAAGCTCGACCATGACAGTATCGACTGGCTGGTGGCGTGCTTAACTCGCGAAGCTGATGAAGAGTTTGAAGCCGAGTTTTTAAGTACGTTGGCCAAATAGTCGATGAAGTTAATGAACTCCATTAAGTAATATTTATTTTATGAATCAATGGCTAATGAGAGCGCGCTACAGCAGTTCGTGATTGTTAACTCGCTATTGATCAGAAAAGCAGAGGACTCTTTTGTTTGTCGTGATCTTGTGAACAACCTTTGTTAAATCTTAAGCTATCAGATACCTAATGATTGCATTCTTTAATGAGCAGTGATATTCAATGCGCCAAACCAATTAAAGAATCAGATTTATCCGCAATTGCTCTTTTATTGGATACTGAGAAGCGCTGTTGAATCATAACAGCGCTTTTTTGTTGTTGTCTTGTAGCCTGTAAGCGCAGTTACGATAGGTAGTGTTCATGAGTCAGTTAAAGGCTTTATTTGATAAATACATCCACTTGATGTCGGATCAATCAAAAGGGGTGGCAGCATCGATACTTTGTTCAATGCTGTTTGCTTGCATTCCTGCTTATGTACAAATACAGCCTGATATGGGGCCAAGTTTAATTTCTGGTGGCGAGAGTCACTGGTTGGCTGTGCAGCGTATTATTTGGAGCACGATGCTGTTCTTCATCTTGCTGTTTTTCACCAAGCGACTGGCTTTGCTGTGGGATGCATTGAAACAGTGGCGCAAGTGGCCAAAATACCTGACTTCAGCCTTGCTTGTTGCGCCACAATACTGGCTTTTCGTTTGGGCTCCTGCCAATGGAGAGACACTGAACCTCGCACTAGGCTACTTCACCATGCCTATCGTGATGGTGCTGATTGGTTGCTTCTATTACAAAGACAGCCTCACGAAGCTTCAAAAAGTGGCGTGTTATTTCGCTTTGGCAGGGACAATATATACCTATGTGCTGGCATCGGGTCTGTCTTGGGTGGTATTGGTAGTAGCGCTGGGTTATCCGGTCTACTTTATGTTTCGTAAAACCAATCCAATGCCGACCGATATTGGTTTGGCCGTCGACCACATTATGATGCTCCCTTGGGTTGTTTTGGCGATGTTCTATCTCTACCCAGCCGATCATTTTATGAACCTGCCAGCCACGTCCTACCTGTATTACCTTGGCCTTGCGATAGTGTCGGTTACACCAATGCTGCTCTACTTATTCGCTTATTCAAAGCTACCAGTATCTCTGTTTGGTTTAATGGGTTACGTAGAGCCGACCTTCATTTTTATTGTCGGGCTGTTAATTGGCGATAGCATTGCGCTTCACGAAGTACCAACCTACCTATTAATCTCGTTCGCCTTAATCGCGCTAGTGTTGGATGGCTACAAACGAATGAAAGCGAGCAGACTCGCCAAACAAGAGCGTTCTTAATAACTTAGCTGTAATCCTTCTACACATTAACGCCGACGATCTTGTCGGCGTTTTTCTTTTTGGGTATTGGTAATTCGTTCCATAAAATATAGTTAGTGCCTTTTTTTCGTCGTGCATGTCACGAGTTGGTTTTAAGCTAGATCGAGGTAAGTTGATGTCTAAATGAGTGATTTCAAAGTTTTTTGAACAAAAGCTGGAGGCTCCGCTTCACAACACCGTTTGGTCGTGGGGAAGTGAGAACACCAAAAGGATTTACCTACGTGCATGGAATCGCACCAAAGTCGGCGACAATCTCGGCTGGCAGATCACATGCTCAAATGAGTAGGGTGTAACCATTCTTATTAAAGGCAAGAAAACCGGCCTTGACTTATACACAGGCTAATTCTGCACCGCTAAGGAGTGGTCATGTATAACCAAGGCGACCTATGCCCACACTGCGGCTAAGAGTTCAACCAAGAAGATGATGAGTAACCAACCTATTTGGCTGTTTCTACATTTTTTGGAACTATACAGAATAATTCTGCTTTTGGTCACATTAGGAACAACGAGAAGTAGGTAAGGTACTGTTATTACAAAGGTTAGTTAGGCTTAGCCAAACAGTACAGATTACTAGACAGAATTGTTGCAAAGGTAAAATGCAGAATTATTCTGTCTAATAGAGCTGTTAGCCTACCCCCAACACTCACAAGTCAAATGATTAGGGATATAAGATGAATAATTGGGAGCTTATGAACTCCAATAGAGCATTGATTCAAGAAGTCTCAGAACAATGGTTAGATCTAATAAGCTCACAAAAAGTTAGTGAAGAAATGTGTCATGCTTTCTTAAGTGAACACGCGGGACTCTTCTTTTGTGATGATATAAGAACATTAATGTGCGCAAGTAAACTCAATCTTGGAGATGATCATCAAACAGACTTTGTACGTCTTATTGATGATGGAAGTAATGGATTCATCTATGAATTAATAGAGATAGAGAAGCCCACAGATAAGATTTTTACCAAGCATGGTAAAGCTTCACAGAAGCTAGCTGATGCTTTGAAGCAGATTGAAGACTGGCGTGATTGGATTACGGATAACACCCCTCAGAGCAATAGGTTGTTCCCTTCTAAAAGTGCTTTGGTTTTTCAAAAGCCTCGTTATATCTATACCATATACATAGGACGTCGTGCTGAAATGCTTGATATGGTTAAATATCGCCGCCGCTACGAGGACGCGCACAAGGTTAACATTAGAAGCTTTGATCGGTTAGCTGAAGAGTTGAGGTTTAGGATGTTCTCGAATCGTAGTTACTTGTATTCCGCAGAAGAAAATAGCCTTTCTTTAGAAGAGCTTAATGAATTAGTTAATCCTTTCAGCAAGGCTCTGAATGGGAAAAAATGGAAGCAAATCGTGGCAAGCCCAAAGTTTAATTGTTCTCATTCTTATGCATTGAATGCTTCACTACTTTTAGAACATAGGGAGAGCAATGAACTATATGAGCAGTTTAAAAGGTTAGGCTAACAAAGCATTTAAGAGTGATTCGCAACGCTTGGCAGTTTCGCTTCGCTCAAGTATAGCCAAGCGTCGCTCACACCTTAATGCGGCGTTGATATGACCCCCACTGTCAATAAGAGCGTAGAAGTTTCTGCTCCCGCATTTATAGAGCCTTTCTTGTTATTTAGGGGATAGTGTTATCACATAGATGAAGCAAGTAATGTCGTCGGTTCTCATGCTGATATACGTGGATTGCTCATCGTTTGATGAGTAGAGCCTACCTTACTTGTTCCGTCGTAGCACCTGTCTTCAGTCTATGCTCGTGGTTCAATATAGCCGAAGCTATATTGCCGTCCTAACGCCGTCGGTGTTTGTGCCACTCCCGATGCTTTATCCAATGCGATAACACTAATTCTTTCTTCATGCCGGTAAACGAGCGATTCGTGTTTTAGGATCTACGTCGCTGATGACAACTTCACGAGCAATCGCCCAGATGTAGGCGATCATCTCTCTTGCAATGGCGACAACAACGACATTTCGGTGTTTACCTTTTTGCAGTAGCCGTTGGTAACGACGACATAACCTTTGCTGGGCTTGCCAAGCAATATCGACGATCTCTTTAGGTAGTCCTTCTTGCCTTAGTTGAAGCTCTACGGAGATGTTCGCTTTGTGTTTATAGGTATGTGCGCCTTCAACGAGCAACCGTCTAGCCCGACTGTTACCACACTTTGTCAGACTGCCGCGGCGAGTTTTACCTCCACTAGAGTTTTCTGTTGGTACAAGTCCAAGGTAAGCCATAAGTTTTCTTGGATGGTCGAACCGTCGTAGGTCACCCAGTTCAGCTATTGTGCCGAGAGCTACGAGTAACCTCACTCCACGCATAGCTTGTATGGCTTTCACTACAGGATAATATCGCCAGTTTTTAACCTGATGGAGCAGTTCGTTGTCGAGTCGTTGAAGGCGTTGTATGCGTTCATTGATAGTGATGATCATCTCTTGTAAGACGATTTGTTGACTATGGTGAGGAAGAATGAGGTCGGTCAGCCACCGTAGATGCTTTTTAGACCAGTTATCATTCACCGTAGCTTGGATATTATTGCGAAGAAGAAAGCCTTTGAGTTGGAACTTTGCGTCTTTGAGATCTTTCATGGCCGTTTCTCTGGCACGTGAGAGGTCTCGAATGGCTTCATCCTCGGCTTCCGGTACATAGATGGGTGTAAGCTCTTCGGCTTTTAACAACTTCGTGAGCTTCACTGCATCTCGCTTGTCAGTTTTAACTCGATCACCAGGCTTCTTAGGTATCAACGATGGAGCGACGACATAGCAGCAGTGTCCAAGGCTCGTAATCAAGCGATAAGTCCAGTAACCACATGGCCCCGCTTCATAGACAAAGTGCAGAGTCGCTTTGGGATACTTGGATTGCAGTTGTTTGGCCAATTTAATTAGTGCAGACTTATTGGATTTAATGCGGCCTAACTGTTGTGGGTTTGCCCCTCGATGTTCTTGTAAAACAGCGACTTGAATAAATGACTTATGCGTATCTAAGCCAATGAAAATTATGCTATCTTTACTCATGCTAGCCTCCAAATTTAGTTGTTTGACGCACTAATTATGGCTCTGGCTTTTAGCTAACCCACGATATTGGAGGCTAGCACCTCGTGGGGGTCATTATGTCTATGAAACAGAGGGAACTATGGACATTAGTGAATTTGTAGGGGTGCTTAGAAATCCTAAAGCAATGGCTAGCTATGGCTCTTTCTATAGCCAAATGTTCCCAAATGGACAATTTGTTTTCTCGAAGAAAGAGAAAGCAAAAATCCGAAGCTTTTATGAATCAGTACATGCATTACCGCCAACCAAACGGTTGAATTTTAAAGCGTTAGGCGAATTGCAGACTTTAATCGATAGCCTGGATTTTGTGGAAGCAAAAAAGAAAGAACAGAAATCTAAGCGCAAACATACACGAAAACCAAAACGTAAAAAGCGAACACCACTTCAGAAACCAACGCTCAAAGAAGTCATAGAATCTAGGAAAAACTTACCAACTATAGGTCTTGGTCTTGAGCCTGTTACAGTGATACCAAAAGTTAAGTCTGAGGAAGTTGTTGTTGATTCGCATACAACGCAGACTGACTTGCATGAAAAGCATATTCTATATGCTGCTGGTTGGTCTATGAAAGAAACAGAGAGTGATGAGTCTGTTTCATAACAATCTGTTTAAGAGTGATTCCCAACGCATGGCATTTTTCATTCCATCGTTGGGTTTTGTGTTTATGGTGGTACGGTTAGGTTTCGTGGTTGCGTTGCTCACTACTTAACGCGGCTACATGGATTCCCCCGGTTGTCAAACATTCGCTAAACTTGTGTTGATGGGTTTTGGACTGCCGCTCTACATTCGGCCTACTTATCGATGATTTTATTTTCATCGTGGCCCTGATGACTTTGCGCGACTGCGGTGCCTTATTCGTTAGATGACATCGAGTGTGTCCGCCGCATTAACAGGCTCTCCGCAAGTGGTCTTAACCTATCTCCATCATTAGCGTCTGCAATGACCCGGTGGGTTTAACTCTTTTATGCTGCTTAAGCTTCTACTTATACCAATCACAGTAAATAAGTGATCAAAAATAGCGCAGGAAAAAGGCTTGAGAACAAGGCAGAATTTTTCGATAAGTAGTTATTCTACAATCAAAAATTCTAACGTAGTTATCGAGCATTTTAACAAGCTAGGGTGAGCAATTATTTACTACGATTGGTATTAAGCAGCATAGTTCTCATACTCAGTTTGGTTGTATAAAAGCGACCATATAATTCGTGCGTTCTTCGCGGCAAGTGCCACTATCGCTCGATTCATTCCTCTGCGCTCCAGAACGCCTCGACACCACTGACTTAGCTTATCTTGCTTGTCGCCAAGGTTGGCAATCACGGTCCTTGCGCCGTGAACTAATAGTGTTCGTAAGTATTTATCACCGTGTTTGGTTATCCGACCTAGCCGAGGCTTTCCTCCTGTGGAATACTGCTTTGGCACTAAGCTTAACCAAGCAGAGAAGTCGCGACTTTTATCAAATTGAGAGCCATTACCTATCGAAGCGAGTATCGCTGAACAGCTTCGCAAATAGCAACAGCGTCATTAAGGTCGTTCTTTCCCTTAGTTCGATAAGGAGTTACGTATTTAACAGCCATAATGCGGACGTCATGACCCAGTTTATTGAGTGTTCTAGCCCAATAATGTGCACCACCACACGCTTCAACGCCTATACGCATGAGTGGCATATTTGCTATTGTAGTCAATAGTTTAGAGCGTGTTACTGACTTATGAAGTATGACTTTACCATTTTGGTCTACGGCATGAAGGCTAAAGTGGTTTTTAGCTAGGTCGATACCGCAAAAATAAGAATAATCAGACATGGTGCCTCTGATGCATTTAAGTACCACATAAGTGTGGCAGATCCTCGGTAGGGGGAATCCATGTCATTCGTTAGTTCCCCTGAGGAAGCAATCAATCCGCAGGGAATTTTTGTTTCTGGTGTAGTACACGCATAACTCGGATGATATCGCCCTCAATCCAGTAAGAGACAATCATCGAAATCTCAGGAATGATGAGCAATCGTCCGCGGATGCTATCTCGTTGTACACCCATTAAAGATTGTTCAAGCAAGTTTTCTACTTTTGCTTCAATGAGGTTGTCTGTTTTTTCTGCAGCATCAGGGTTGAAGTCATAGAGAAACTCAAAGATCTTTTCACGATCATTAAGTGACTCTTCTTCCCATAAAATCATTGCTTACCTCGATTACGGATTCTGGCTTTGCGCTCTTCCATTCGAGACTTAGCCGTTTGGTGCTCAACGAAAACGGATTTTCCAGAGTCAAACTTCTCAAATGCTAGGTTTACTTGTTCAGTTAGCCATGCATCGTGAGATAATGTTTTTCTTTGTTGTTCAGCGAGTTGCTCAGTAAGTTCACGACAAGCATCACTTAGAGTTCGGCCTTGGCTCTCAGCCATTTGTTGAGCTAGGCGTTTTGTTTCTTCATCAACACGAAATTGAATTCTAGTGTCCATGATATATTCCTTTGTTGGTGTGTGTACAAATGTTAGCACTAGGCTTTGAGATGGGCAACTAACAAGCATTTAAGAGGGATTCACAACGCTTGACATTTTTGCTTCTACTTCAAATTTAGTCATTATAGAACAATGCGTTAGGTGTGGTTTAATGGTGTCTTTCATTTTTGCGATGAAGGCAGCAATGGTGGTGAAGTGTGGTCTTACATCGCCAGACAGACACATGAAGGTGATATTGTTGATGCAGGCTCTTTCAATACGTCGACTTGATAACATACCAAGAGAATAGGCGTAAAAGATAATCTTGAGCATGATGAAATGTCGGTAGGATCAGAATTGAGAACGGGTAAGGGAGAAACCCTACAGGCTCGTTAGTTTACCAATCAAGATCATCACCCTAAATCCAGGGTGAAAGCTTGATTATATGTGGTTCTCAGGAAGCTGTGAACGACCGAGTGTGGCTACAACTAAAATGAAGCCATCTTCTTTTGTAAAGTAAGCGGTATGTTTGCCTACAGGGAAATATACCGCTTAGGTATATTTCATCACAACGGCGACCAACCGCTGGATTATCAGCAAGCATCTGAAAACCAGTCAGTAACGTATCTTTATAGCTTCGCCACTGCATCTCAGAGAAATTGTTAACTGTGTAGCTTTTAATTTTCCGTAAATGAGTCTGAGCTAATTTACTCAGTTTGTATTTGTTCTTTTGCATATCGGGTTATAAGGCGTTTAAAAAGTCTTCACCATCAACCACTTCACCTTGTGCTAAGTCTTGTTTTGCGGACTCGAAGCAATGTCTAAGATAATCGGCTTTCATTGCTTCTAGTTCTTCATAGTCCTTGGTAGACATTACAACTACGGCATCTTTACTGTTCTTGCTAATCTTCACAGGCTCACGTTGGGCGCTTAGGAGTAGCTCACCAAAATTACGTTTGGCATCATTTGCTGTTAATGTATGCATGATCAATCTCCAAATCTGGAATTACAGTAAGCTTATAGCTGGTCGCATGAAATGGTCAATCTGATTAAATCGTGCGATTTGTGTGAAAGGTAAACATAAAAGGATCGTTTATGTTTAGAGTTATCTACGAGTGGCGAGTTCCACTTGATAAAATGGAAGAGTTTCAAAGTGTGTGGCGCTCTGCGACTGAGTCAATTCACGAATCGACAGAAGGTGCGCTCGGTAGCTTCATGCTTCAATCATCCGACACGCCAGAAAAGGTATTAACCATTGCAAAGTGGAGAAGCCGAACAGGTTGGGAGCTGTTTTGGGGAAACCGAAACCCAGAAAAAATGCAAAAGATGCGTGATATCGCTGAACGTGTTTCAGTGGAAGCGTTCAATGAAATTGAAGACAGAACCAAATAGCCTAACCAAAACTCACCTATTGCGTGTTCATATTTTGATGAAGGAAACCTGATGGAAATCTGGAAGTTACTGCTTTTTATTCCCGCGTGCTTTGCTCTGAATATGACGCCTGGCCCGAATAATTTGTTGTCGATGAATAATGCGCGTTGTTATGGCTTTAAGTCTGCCTTTATTGCTGGTCTTGGTCGAATTGCGGCGTTTGCGGTCATGATTGCACTTGCTGCATCCGGATTAGCAGTCGTTCTGTATGCATCTCAAACGCTGTTTCTCACCATTAAAGTTGCAGGCGCTGCATACTTGTTGTGGATAGCGTTTAATCTCTGGCGTTCTGAAGCAAGCCCTATATTAGAAATCGATACTGTTCAAAGCCGTTTAGGTTTAGCCAAACAAGAGTTTTTACTGGCAGCAGGTAACCCTAAAGCGATTCTTATCTTTACTGCATTTCTTCCTCAGTTTGTCGATGTGTCGGCCAATGTAAACGAGCAGTTTTTGATTCTTGGGCTTATATTCCTAGTCTTGGAATTAGGCGCAATATCACTTTACGCCATATTCGGTATCTATCTGAGACAGTGGTTCACTAAACCGCAAATGGCCAAACGATTTAACAAGGCATGTGCTTCTTTTTTGGCACTGTCGGGAGCAAATCTGTTAATCAGTCGTCAATAATCTATCCGTTATTCACAAGGAGTTTGAAATGAAAAAGACATTTAAGAATGTAAGTTCTGAATCAGGCGAAATCACGGTTCAATTCAACCAAGCTAAACTGAGCTTTCATGTTGAGTCTGGTGCTGAATTCACGCTGGAATCAAGCGAACGAACTGATGTGGTATTTTCTTCGACTAGTCCAGATGTAAATCTCGTCATCGAACCCGTGTGATTTAGGTTTAACCTGTGTGATTTACGTTCAAAGAGCTAAACCTGCTAGGAAGAAGTCCAATGAATATTACAGAGTTTTCTAACTTGGTGGGTTTGTCTGCTCGTGCATTATGCTGCTACGAAGTTCAAATTCTCATGTTTTAGGGGTGGACGTTATGTGTAAGATTTGGTTAATACCCCTTACGTAAACAAAGGCAATATTTATAATAAGTGTCTCTAATATATACATATTTGAGATATTTATGATTAAGCCTTTTTGTATTATTTCTATTGCAGCATTACTGACTGGTTGTGCTGGTTCTCCCACGTATCAACAGCCTGTACCTAAAAAATTTAGCTATCCTCCTTTAGAAAGAGAGGTCACTGTTTCTTTGGGAGAGCATCTGTTACGTCAAGGGTTAAGTAGTGAAGTAAGAGCTATCGATGTATATAACGAGGCTTCAGTTTCATTGGCTACATTAATGCCAAACAAATACATCCAAACAGGATATGTTGGAAATTCGATGGATAGGGCTATTTTTCAGCCAGAAGATAAAGAAAGCGCGTTTTCAGGCGCTTTTTCTGAGGCTATGCTAGTTGTAAATGAGAAAGCAAAACTTGCTTGTCTATATGAACCAAGTATGGGTTTGATGTTAGAGGCTACCGATTGCAGTGACCTTGATAACGTGACATCGAAAGCGCGTATTTACGATAAAACGATCTATGATTCCAGTGCCTTGCAACAAACCTTAATTTATACGGGTAAAATAGGTGATCGTATACGTTTTACCTATCGTGAATTTAGTGGCAACACGGTAAGAATGCCTTTCACAACGGATGTTGAGTACGATCTAAATGAAAGCAACGTTATAAGCTATCAAGGCGCCACTATTGAGGTATTAGAAGCAAACAACCGCAGTATTACGTATAGAGTTATCAATAATTTCAGAAATTACGACTAGTACGCATATAAAAGCATCAAGTTGTATCAGCTGTTCTACTTCTTTACGTCCTCGTTGGGCTTAGTGTTAATTGCACAGAAAGGTGGCTTCAGTGAGGTTGTTGCCTTGTTTCCCTATGCGAGGATTATCATATTTGTCATAGATCGCGTTCAATCTCTGGCATTATGAGACAAGCCCGATATCTAAATTCACGCTGGAATCAAGCGAAGGAGTTGAAGTCGCGTTTTCTTCGACTAGTCAAGATGTAAACCTCGTTATAGAACCAGTCTGATTGACGTTTAAAGAGTTAAGCCTGCTATGAAGAAGTACAAAGAGTTTTTAGGACTTCTTCATAGCAGGCTTCTCTACTCATACGTTACCCCCCAAAAAAACATCGTGATCTTGCGGCATTAATTGCTTCGAGTCATCTAGTCCCCCCTTAACTAAACGTTCATTTTGATCCTGAATTGAGTAGCGTATTTGGTTTTAAGACGACAATGTTTCTAAGATAACGAATAAATTCAAAGAAATATGTTGTAAAACAACGTGCATATATAAAACTGCTTTAAGCTATTTGTTTCATATTTATGTTATTACACTTTAAATGCAGTTTAAATTACGATAAGTGAGATTGAATTTACATGCACTTACTAATGCTTACACTAATTAAGTTAAAATTTTGTATCATTTTTAACTCAAGTTTTTAGTACTTATCGTTTTTACAGCCATTTATCTACTTAATTATAAAAATCTATGAATACACTCTACGAATTGACAGACGTTGAATTTGAATCGTTTTCAAATACTCTTGAATGGCATAAATTAAGAAGTGCTAGAGCGCAGAGAGAATTTGAGACTTTCGCAGTTAATTATGGTTTTTCTTTTCCAGATTCATATGAATACAAGAACCAAAATACACAAGTAAAACTAGTTTGTATAAATGGTCACATTGTTATTAAAACTCCAAACTCATTTAGAGTAAATTTTTCATGCAATGAGTGTAAGAAATTAGAAGTATATAAGAATATAGATCGCGAAGTCAGAGTTGTTAAAAACTCAGTAAGAAAATCAGATCTTATTAAAAAGTATTCAGGTAAAGAAGCAACACTTAAAAACTTAATATCAAGAAAAGGAGGTATGATACTGAAAATAAGTTCAGGTGATAAATAAAACTCTAATTATTAGTTTTTAATTTGCTATAGATATTGTTTTACGGATTAATAAAAATAAAAACGGAAAGAAAGTAATATTATAATGTATAATAATTTAGTAGAGGGAGTTATATGAACAATGATTTTAGGGGAGAGGTAAAAGAAATATTTGCTTTCGTCTATGAACACAGTGATGGAAATGAAAGTGTGATATCCATTAGGCGTTTCAATGTTGAGCACCCTTTGTTGGGAACTAGTATAGATTGGGTTAAAAATTTAGTACCTGTTGCGCTTGAAGTTGAAAGGATTCAGGGGATTAAAGCCAAGTTAGTTAAGTTTGATGCTAGAAAAGAGCTGGATATAAAAGACTATTTATGAATCTTTTCTACGGTTTCTCTTAATTACAAGTTATCTAATTACAAGGCAAGATCTGCTTAAGATAACTAACAACATTGCAATTTAAAATATACATCAATAGTTCAAGTGCTTACATGCAATTACCTTTATTTACTTATTGGATAGATTATCCTAAATGTATAGATGATAAAATATATAAAAACAAATATAAGATCAAATATGAAAAGTATAGCCTTATTATTTTCTGTAGCTCTTTGTGGTAGCGCCGTTATTGGTAGTATTTATAAAGATGAATTTTACCAAATCTATCTAAATGCAATGGTTAAAAAAAATCTAATGGTTGAAAGTGGTCAAGTTTCTTTTTGTGGGTCTAAGAAATTTGAATATGAAAGTGTTGATCAATTAATTGAGCGTACTGAAAAACTATTAATAAAAATAGAACAGCAAGACATTAACAAATATGATCTAATAGATAGGCTTGAAAAATTGAGTGGTAAGTTGACAAAAAAGGATGAACTTATTCTAATTGAACAGGCGAAACATAGGTATCGTTTTGCTGAGTGCGTAACTGGTGAAGATTACAACCAAGAGCTAAGAAAATACAAGCTTTCACTTAAAGAGTACATTAAATAGCATTAACTTTAAATTAAAACAAATCGTGCTATAAAAATAACATAGTAAAATAAGAAACTATAGTTTCTTATGAATATCATAGTAAATGAGATAATTATTAACAACACAACATAATGAGATATTAATATAATGAAGAAAAATGAAACAGAGAAAAAGTCCAACTGGCCGTTTTGGAGTTTTGGAGAGCTAGAAGATAGAAAAGAAACTTGTACATCAATAAAGAAAAATTGGACTTATGGGATTGCCAGAAAAATCAATTTCGGTAGAGATTCTAATAGTAGGTCTAGTTGGCTATTCTGGGACTAAAATAAAATTTTTTTGATGTGCTTACATTAGCTATGTCTGATGGGTTGGAGTATAAATAATAAGATTAAGGTCAATATAGTGCTCATGGATGAGTGCTTGTAATTAATATATGGTGCAATCGTTGTTGTAAATTTAACGAAAGGCGATAAAAGGGTAGAATTCAGTAGGCCGTCTTTCTTTTGAGGGTTATATGTTAAAAGATCTAATTCGTCCGTATCAAGGTAAGATCAAAACTAGATATCATGTAATAGTATTTCTCTGTGGAATCGGTCAGTTTGTAGGTTTTGGTGGCGCTATTCTTTGTGCTTTTGTGTTCCTTAAACTGTGGTTATTGTTACCACTTTTAATTCTTGGAGGAATATGTTACTCCGTAGATTATTGGTTTAATACTGTTTACGGTATCGGATCAGAAACAGAAATCTCATATGATGACAACACTTGAAAAATTCATAGTGACTCTATCTCACGTAGTGGAGCTAGATACACTCTAGTTCCCGTGAGGACTTAATATAAATTATTAATAATTTCAGTTAGTTAGAGTGGAAAATCACTAAAATATCTATAGATCGTCAAAAACCTAACACGGTATTATGACGCTCTTTTTGATTCTGATTCAATGAATATATAGACTTACAAAATGCTTACATTAGTTTCATAATGTGCACATATAATTCAGTTACTTTCTATAAAGGGAACTGACAATGAGGCTTAAAATTTTATCACTTACTTTGATTTCTACCTGCACAATCGCGTCAGAAATAGAAGAACTTTCCAATATTTCTACAGAACAAAGTGAAACTATCTTAGTAACATCAAAGTTTCACGGATATAAATTAGATGATAATAGCAAGTTTAGATATGTGAATAGCGTTGATTTAGACGGGCTAGACTGGGCTTTTTGGTACGGTGAAAACCGTTCTCACTCAAAGCCGAACTCTAATTTAATCAGTGATGTTAAAACGTTCGGTGAGTTTAAATTTCATCATCAAAAGCCTGCTAGCGGAAATGAGTATTTTTGGAGCAATGGTAGCTACAGAGATTTTCTGGACCAATCAAATCATGCAATCAGCGTTAAGCCTGGAGGTGGTTTTGAGTTCATCGTAAAACCCGGCAAGACAGGAAAATTCAAGCTAGATCTATATACACATAACTGGCTTGCTATGTCAGAGTTCACCGCATGTTTAAAAAATGATTGTGTGACAATTACAAATTATTACCCATCACATATATCAACGACAAAGAATAGCGTTGAGTTCTCAACTGAGACGGCAACAGACGAGTTAACAATTACATATAAAGCGAAAAACGATCAATTTAGCTGGAAAAATGACGATCCATATCATGCGCTTGAAGCAATCAACCTAAGTGAGGTGAACTAATGAAAAAGCTATTAATTGCAACGGCGGTCTTAGCCTCACTTTCTGTAAACGCTGGTTTGACGAGATTTGATCGTTCAGTTCAACAGCACAAAGAATTTGCATTACAATCAAAGTTTGATTTTGCGTGCCACATGAATGCAGGTTCAGCAACGCTAATTGATCCGTTTTGGGTAGTCACTGCAAGCCATGTAAGCGGTTCTAAGTCTGATGGATATCAAAACACGGTTACTTGTTATTCATATGAGAAAGATGAAAAGGGTGTTTATCAGCAGATAAAGCGGAAGGTAGCCAGCACTGATCCGGCTGGTCAATTTGGAGAATACAATTTCCCATATAAAAATGATCGCGGTTTTGGTGATTTCGCTCTTGTTCGACTAGATACGCCAATCACAGATATTAAGCCAGCAAAGCTGCCTAAAGAGGGGATGTTTGATTACTCGAAAGTTTACGAGGTTAATCAAATCGGTTACGGCAATTACAACCACAGAAACGGTGGAACTAAACAGGTGATGCACAGTGAATATGAGGACCGTTGGCTTGCTGAATATTCATATGATTTCAATACATTAGAAAAGACTAACTTAAATTGGCTTTCAATTCATGGTGATTCAGGTTCAGGTATCACGATTGAAAGAGACGGTGAACTATACTTAATCGGTGAGATTGGTTTGCAGTATGGTACTAGTGAAATCGGTGGCTGGACTGACACATTTGATGATGTGATAGCGCGCCTACCATTCATTCACAAGACAATGAAAGAGCATGGCTTTAGCTATGTAGAGCCAATTGATTTTGATGTGGTTAAATGGACGCCGGAAACACAAAACGATATTGATAACTTACATGCGTTTTATTCTTACTGGCGCGCTGGCAACGTCGATTTCAACGAAACAAAATGGCTAAGTGACGGAAGCATTCAAAGTGTATTTTATGCTGTAGAGGGCGACAGCTATACAATTGAAACAGTAATAGAAAGAGGGCAAAAGCCTTTTGATGTGTTTATCGATGGCCGCCAGGTTGCGCACAATATAGATGCAACGGATCAAGATTTAAAACTTACTTTAAACCAATTTAAAGCTAAAGGCGACTTAGTGAAAGTCGAGTTTAGATTGATTGAGCCGAGTGAAAATTTAACTATAGATCATTTTTTGGTTAAAACGGTGGAACAGTAATATATTGATGTTAGCCCTAGCTGTATTAGTTCCGACTAGATCTGACACTTCAATTTGAAAAGAAGAGAGTTACCCACTTTGATTAAAGGTGCTTAATCACTAATCAAAGACAATAAGAGGTAACTCTCATGCTTCATACTAGCAATCCAATCATCAAACACAAAGCTGGCCTTCTCAATCTTGCAGAAGAACTCGGCAATGTATCAAAAGCCTGCAAGGTCATGGGCGTATCAAGAGATACTTTCTATCGTTATCAAGAGTTAGTCGAAACTGGGGGTATTGATGCTCTGATTAACCAAAGTCGAAGAACACCAAACCTGAAGAATCGAGTCGATAGCGAAACTGAGCAAGCCGTTCTCAAATACGCCATAGACTTTCCAGCTCATGGGCAAGTTCGAACAAGCAATGAGCTACGTAAACTGGGCGTGTTTATCTCTCCAAGTGGTGTGCGTTCAATCTGGCTTCGTAATGACTTAGAAAACTTCAAAAAACGCCTTAGTGCGTTAGAAAAACAGGTCGCTGAGAACGGTATCATCCTAACAGACGAGCAAGTTGCTGCCCTTGAGCGCAAGAAGCACGACGACGAAGCTTGTGGTGAGATAGAAACCGCGCACCCAGGTTATCTCGGCTCTCAAGACACGTTTTATGTTGGTAACCTTAAAGGTGTTGGACGCATCTATCAGCAGACGTTCGTTGATACCTACAGCAAAGTCGCCTTCGCCAAGCTCTACACGACCAAAACACCAATCACCGCGGCGGACATGTTGAATGACAAGGTTCTACCGTTCTTCGAGGCTCATGAGCTGCCAATGCTGCGAATCTTAACTGACCGAGGCACTGAATACTGCGGTCGTGTTGAACAACATGATTACCAGCTCTATCTAGCCATTAATGATATCGACCACACTAAAACTAAAGCGATGTCGCCACAGACAAATGGTATCTGCGAACGCTTTCACAAGACCATATTGAATGAGTTCTACCAAGTGACATTCAGAAAGAAACTGTATGGCTCAATGGAAGAGTTACAGAAAGATCTGGACGAATGGATGGACTACTACAACAATCATCGTACTCATCAAGGAAAAATGTGCTGCGGCAGAACACCGATAGAAACATTAGAGGATGGGAAATCAATCTGGGCTGAAAAGAATCTAGCCCAGATATAACCTGACAGGCACCGAGTCGAAGAGTGGGTAACTGTCAGATCAGGTCTGAATTAGTACACCCTAGCCTTATGGCCGGGGCTTTTTATTATAATTTGAATAACTTCTTTCGATTACATCCCGTACATTGTAAGCGTATTGATGCAGTGTTAAAAAAACGCTGTAGTCTAGTTCTTCTAATTCTTTTGAATATTGTTACTTTCTCGCAACGAGAACAACTTTTTAATTGAGGCATGATAATATTTATAGTTTTAATGAACGAGCAATCACTGTCAAATGATTCCAATAGGAAGAAAACCTAGGTAATACAAACAAATAGGGATAACGTGTCCAATCATTATTTATAGTCTATCGGTTTCTTCAATTGGTTAGTGCGCCCCTCTCGTAAGTCTAAAGCATAATAGTTGAGTAGGGACGCGTAATCACTAGAAGTGATATTGCATTATTTGAGTTGGCATATTGTTGCGTCGTTTTTTACAACTTTTCGCGTCAAGCAATGATGTCAGCTCTTTGTATTTTTGGGTATTCTTCACCGCGTTAAGTAATACTAGGTTCTGCGACCTGTAAGCGGATAGTAGAGCTTGTTCATATTCAACATTGTTATCACCATCATGATAATAAGCTGCGACAATGCAAGCTCGAACATTCGAATCACTTACATTTAGTTCTAGCAAACGTGCAAGCGCTAAAAGAGTATCTAATGTCATTACCAACCTACCGCCACACCTGCACCTACAATCGGCTGCCAATTGTTAGCATTACCAGCAATCGAAGCTTTAATAGTAACGTTTTCTGTCACGTTGTAGTTGCCACCAACTGAAACAGCGGACTCTGAATTGTAATAACCAACGCCAGCACCCATTGAGAAATCAGTACCAGTAACTAGAGGAATGTTGTTCATCGCAGCAATTGCAGCAAATGCTTGGTTAGTTTGTGTTGCTTGGCGCTCAAAGTCACTACGTAAATCTGCGATATCAGCGCTGTTTTTAGCGATTGCCTTATCTTGAGTTTGATTCTTTTGAACGTGGTAAGCCGAATGTTGATTAATTAGGTTATGGTTATTGTTCACTGAATCAACAATGTTACCCTTTGATAGTTTAGCAAGTTTAGTTTGAATCTGTTCATCGGTTTGTTTATCACCCACTAGTGCATGAGACATTTGATCTAAGTCTTCACTGTTGTCAGTAACCTGGCTGTGAATTTTAGCGATAGCAGTCGTGTTTTTGTTTATAGTTGCTGTGTTCTCCTGGATATCAACATAGTTTGTAGTTACGCCTTTGCTTAGTTCATTAAGGTCATTCTTTAGCTTTGAAACATCTGTGGTATTTCTTGTTGATGATACGGCAATGTTTTGAATCTCAGTATTATGTGCTTGAACTTTTGTATCAATAGTAAAAGCAGTAGAACGTAATTCAGCCATACTATCGTTGTGGTAGCTTTCAAGTTTAGTGATGCGTTGGTCATGTTTCTTTAGCTTGGTTTTATTGTTTGCAGCTGCGAGGCGGTTATCTCCGATCTCTAGATACTGTTTTGCGTCGTGCTTTGAGTTGACTTTGAAATCAACAGATTTAATAACTTCATCTTTCTTTACGTAGTTCTTGTAAACATATTCCCCAACTTTATTAAGTTTTGTGTTGGTTGCATCAATCTGTTTTTGCTGGTTAGTGTTAATTTCAGTGTTTCGGTTGGCTTTGTATAGGGACTCATTTGCTTTACTGTCAGCAGTAGTTGCAATGATGTTGTTATTATCAGCTTTGATAATTGCCTCACTTGCTAAATTGATAGCACGGTCAGAACGTTTGTGAGCAGACACAGCTGTTTTCGAAAGATCAATAAGGCTTTGGCGGTTACTTGACGTTGCTTTTAAGTTCGCGTGGATTCTTAGATCTTGCTGTTGGTTTTGGTCGTGAACTTGGCTTACAACAGACGCAATTGCTTTCTTGTTTTTCAGCGCGATACCGCCAACATGATCTACGTTATTTTTGACCCCACTAATACGCTTGTCATTTTCTAGTGTCTTAATTTGAGCCGCTATAGCTGTATTAGTTGCATATTCAATTCGTTTGTTGGTTTCGAAGTCTACGGCAGCAAGTGAAGATGTTGAGATGGATGTGATTGCTAGGGATAGAATAGTTTTTTTCATTTTTTGTAATACTCTGTTAATTAAATATGCCAAATAATAGACATGACAAAAAAATGTCACCTTATTGGCGGAGTGGGAGTATAAGTAGATTCTCATCGTAAACAACTCTATATTTGTAAGCGTACTTTTGCTTTGTAAGTATAGGTTAAGTGAATTTATATTGAGGTAAGGATGTGGACTGTAGACCCCTTTGTGGTACCTATAAAGCTATATTTCTTTGATGCTTAATTATACCAATCGTAGTAAATAATTGCTCATCCTAGCTTGTTAAAATGCTCGATAACTGCGTTAGAATTTTTGATTGTAGAATAACTACTTATCGAAACTCTCTGTTGCAGAAAAACTGCCTTGTTCTCAAGCCTTTTTCCTGCGCTATTTTTGATCACCTATTTACTGTGATTGGTATTATTTGGAAAGCACTGATGATTAGATTTAACTTAGCGGGAATTAGAAGTTAGATTGTCGAAAAAGTCATGGATAACTTAGGCGACCAATTTTTTTGGGATAGTTGATATGCTAATATTTGTGAAAAAGATAAGTATAGGTTTATGTACTAGCTTTGATACAAGGCAGGCTTAGATGTTCTTATTTTCTACTACATAAGAGACGTTATTTTTTAATCGTAAATCAGAAGATACTAAGCCCTGGTTAATCAGGGCTTGGTTTTTATAATCTAGCCAATTCTTTAGCTTTGTATTTAATCTCGTTAGCGTTCGGTGTTGTGGCGTAAACGTTGAGCAGTTCGAGATCATAATCAAAACTATCACCTAGTAATTCAGTGGCTGCTTGATACGGCGAAACACCACTCTCTAGCTTCTTCAAATCATATCCAGCTTGATTAAGCAACCAGATCGCAGCTGCGCCTGTTTCGTAAAAAATCCCAAACCCAAATTGCTCTTTTACCTCTTTAGCTGTTTTATATTCATTCTCTAAAAACCAGCTGTATACAAATGTTGAGTCTTTTGCATGAGCAAACATTTTTCTGATAGCCACTGTTTCAACATATTTTGCTGATCCTTCGGTCAGCTCTTGCCATAGCCCCATATTTTCAACAAGTCTCTTCTCACTTGTATCAATTTCAATCTGCTTTTTTGTAAGTGCAACATATTTTTTCAATAAACTTGTCGCCTCGCTCTTAGTTATGCTTTTGGGAAGTCCTTTGAAAGTTTGCAAGGTCAACAGCTTTAACTCTATCAATTCAGCATTTACTGGGTAGCCATCTAAGACCTGAACAAATGAGCTAGGGATCTTGAAGTTTTTCATCTGGTACTTGTGAAAATTCTCATGAATGTTAAGTGAAATGTTCCTATCTATCGTCTTATGTCCGTGATCAACGTTGTTCGGACTCATTTCCAGTTTGTGATACTTTTGCGCGTAATAAACACCTTTTTCAAATTTGTAGTCAAAATCAAACATTCCATTCAGTTTATTGATCTTGTCATTGGCTAGATGCATGTTCACATCATTACGATAAGTATCTAATCCGGATGATTCGTTTTGCCCTAATTTCTGAAATGATTTGTCAGGTTCAACAGGGTTAAACAAAAATACTTTTAATGGATCTTTGTTATTTACATCATCCATTCTAAGCATATAAATCGGTGCTGATTTGTACCAGTTGCCATAGTCAAACCATATCTTTTCATCAGAAAGAGTTTTACTTGCCTTGGCTATCTGGCTGATCATTTCTCTATCATACTTGTCGGTTAGAGTGGTTTCGGTAGTGTCCGGTGTTACAGGTTTTATTGTGTTGTTAGCACTTGATCCGGCATTACAACCAGAGAGAGCCAAACCAAATAAAAAGGCTAATTTTGTTTTCACTTCAAGAATCTCGTTTATCCAAATACAACAATGAGACAGAAGTTAATTCAATTTGTTGCATTAAGAACCAGATGCTTACAAAGCGTTACGTTCATTACAAATCAAACAGTTATTATGATTAAAATCAAAGAGAGGAAGAATTATGAAGATAAAGGTTAGTATTGCATTACTCACTCTAACCACATTGTTTGGTTGTGTTAACGGTGAGGACTTCAATTTTCTTGAGGTAGGAAAAACAACGCCTATTGAGGTAAGTGGTGAGTTTGGAGAGCCTGATATAGTTACCAGCATCAGTGAAACCTCAATCTCATACATCTATAAATATTCTGATAATTATCATTTAGCTTATACGTTTGAAAATGGTGTTTTGACGTATGCTGAAAGCCTAAGACAAGATGAGAATGGCGTTTGGTATAGTGAACCAATGAAAACCAAATAAACAAAAGTCTAGTTAATGCGACTTGCTTCTAAGCGAGTCGCATCACATAAGAATCTTAGTCTGTGGTTACCAGCATCCCTAGCTAGACACTTAACCGCATTAAAATAGTCCCCAACGAGCTATGTTTAATCGCATGGCACAATACCGATTTTGTAGTCACGCTCTTTACGAGCGCCAGAGTACCAAATAAAGCAGGATTCTTTTTTGAGCTTGTTTAACGCGGGTTCTCCATTCAAGATGACATTATCTTTGAATGAAAAAGTGCCTACAACATTAGTTCCGGTAACTCCATCAGATTGCCACTCATTTGCGTGATAACCAGAAAAAACGATTTCTTGATCTTGGCCAACTGAGGGCAGCAGGCTGCTTAGCGTTGTTGCGCTTGCACTTGGTGTACCATAAATAAAGTAGCAATCGTGGCCACAAATGTCTTTGAATGGGTTGTAATCAGGTTCATCGCCAAAATAGCCGCCACCAGTTAAAAGGGCGTCATTATCCTCGTTTTCTCCCTCAAGACCAACCACTGCAAGCTTTCCGTATACAATTGCAATTTGAGATTCAATGTCACCTTTGATACCACTTAAAACGGCGTTTCTTGCATCAGTGGTTACATTTAAAAACCTTGGAGCTGAAACAGCGCTTAGAACGACAATTAGTACAATAATGACTATTAACTCAATGAGCGTAAACCCTTTACTCATAGTTTAACCCCAGTTAATCAGATAGTTACATATTAACTAAAAGTTAAATTTTTTTGTGTCATCAAATGTAAGCTAATCTATTTGTCACGGAAGGGGCGTGGAAGTACAGTGAGTATTGCAAAAAGGAGTTAGTCTATACAATAAACCACTTAAATGGGCTTACAATTCCTTTGCGGTTCATTCTACTGATCGTGAATTCCGTATACGGTGAGAGTACTTTCCATGCAAACAAAAGGCGAACTCGAAAGTTCGCCTTTTTTCTAGTTTTCAATCACAGTTCGTAATTCTGGGTCGGAGAATATCTCTTCAAAACGAGCTTTGTAGATTAACATCATCTCATTCATGATAGCTCCGTTATCGGGAATATCGTTTTCGCCGGAGTAATTCTTCGTGATTGTTTGGGTGCCAGTGCGGTCGGTGACAGTCACATTTACATCATACCAAGATGAATCTGCAAAGGCGTGAAAGTCATATTTCCACTCTTTCAGCACGACAATAATAGACGGTTTACCGTCAGCTTTAAGTTTGGACATCAGGTTTGAGAACTGCATAGCCGTATCTGTTCTATGTTGTTCAACATCAATGCCTTTTTGTTTTATTCCCGACTCTAAGCGGTTACCTAAATAAGTTGCCATAGGCTCTTTAGTTATCGTGGTATGGCTATATGGAATGCCTAGGCCAGATCGAATAATGCCTTCAAAATCGGGTGTTTTGTCACCATCTAAAACATATGGGCGCTGGTCTAGAACAGCGATAGATACGGCATCTACACTCTGATTGATATTGACATTCGGAGCTGACTCTTCAACGGTTAGCGGACTAACACATCCCATTAAGTAGAAACTACATATCGTCACTAGTAGCAGTTTTAAATTATTTAGCATTAAGTTTCCTCTGTTCTATATATATCCGGTTATGCAATGAGTTATAACCTTTGATTTGGTTACCAATATGCTACGGTAATCATTAATAAACAGTCACAAAATTGTTATATATTGCATATGTTACATGTGGCAATGTGATTGGTTTTCTATTGTGTGTTGATTTTGTGTCTAACAGAGACGTTTAGTTGATAAAAAAGACAATATAGAACAGGTCGACGTAGAAACATGTTCACTATGAATAGGGGAATCAAATAGATATGGTTACTATCGAGCGACTAGCGCAAGCGCAAATTGAGTCGGTAAAGAAGGTAAAGTTAGCTGAAGAACAAGTTAAGTTTGCAGGGACTGCGGAAGAGTTCTTAAAAGATGCTAGTGAGACCACTCACCTGCATATTATTAAGCTAGACAACGAAGTCGTTGGCTTTTTTAAACTGGATACGGCTTATGGTGAAAGTTATGAGTTCTGTCCTGAATCAGGAGTTGGATTAAGAGCGTTCGCAATAGATAGCAGTCAGCAAGGTAAGGGGCTAGGTACATGTGCGGTAAAAGCTCTGTTTCCGTATCTAAAAGAGCACTATGCCTCATCATTTGAGTTTATCTATTTAACCGTAAATCTGAAGAACCCAGGTGCGATTGCTTGTTATGAGAAGGCTGGTTTCGAAAAGACCGGAGAGTTGTACCTTGGAGGAGCCGCGGGTCCGCAACACATTATGCGTGGCAAATTGTAGCTGCCAATCGGAAAAAATTTCTGTCATCGAAGAAGTCCAAAGCAGACATCTTCGATAACAGGGCAATTTTTGAAACGAGAGCGGCAGTTTATTTTTAGATTGATGCTTCCCGCTTCGAGATTCGGTTAATCACGTTCAAATGCAGTGAAAGCGTAGTCTTGGTGCAGGCTTGCTTGATATTCACCACTTTCGATTTGTTCTACTGACACACTTGAATCACCTAGACGAACATTGCGTACAAAGTGATGTTGATTCGTTGGCAACGCCGCTTTGAGTTGTTGATTGTTCATTGTGTTTAGTGAAGTGGCAAACTCTTCAGCAGCGTTTTGAGCTTGTTCTTGAGTAGCAAAAACACCCACATCCAGGTTGGCTTCACGATCAACTTGAACCCAAGAAGATGAAGCGAAAGAAGCTGAAGTGAATGCTAGAGTCGCAGCAAGAGTAATAATGCGTTTCATAATGTAATCCTCAAAAAATTTGTTTACTTGAGGCGCTTTGCCTCGGTACAACGCTATTATTATGTAAATCATAAGTGTGATAAATATCACATAGCTCATTTCACTGATGTCAAAAATGCACGAATCGAAACTTGGGTTTTTACGTTTCGCCCCAAGTGCTGTTGGGGGTTTAATGTCGACGGTGTGTTTTGATATATTTTATGGTACGCATGTGAACGATTAAACGGTGAAATTGCCTTGTGGTAATTGATTTGAATGCATGGTTGTTTTGTAATTATTTGTTCGTGATTTTTGGAAAGTTAATACTGATTGTTGGTTTGGTGAGGTTTTGGGATAAAAAAAGAGCAGCATAAATTGCTGCTCGAATATTTCGGAGTTAATCAGTAACTTTCAAAGGCAGTGGGGAAAGTCAACGGAGGCATGATAATTTAAATGTAGACTTTTGTCTCGATAATAAATATCCATTCTTTGTGGTAATAATTGCATCAAACTATTGATAGATACAAAAAAGCCCACAATAAGTGGGCTTTGAATATTCATACGATATTAGAACGAGTAGCGAAGTGCCAACGATAAAATATCATCCTCACCATTTACGTCGGTGATCTTGTATTCAGCTAGTGTTTTGAAGTTAGGAGTTAGGTTGTATTCACCACCTAGTGAGTAGTAATCAACTGACTCTACATCGTCTTTCTCTAGCTTGTTGTAACCGATGAGAGCATTAAGCTCTTCAGTCACTTGATATGTAACGACTGCTTCAATACCTTCGTAGTCAACACCGTTATCTGTACCGTCTTTTTCCCAGTTTTCGCCATCGCTGAACAGAACTGCAGCATACAGATCTTCATAGGTGTATGAAACTGCTGCTATCAGAAGCTCAGAATCCGCACCAGCAGCAGTGCCTTCACCTTCGTTGTAGCCCAGCGCTACTTTTACGCCGAATGGCAGTGCGTAGTCTGCTGCAATGCCGTATGAAGAGGCATCAGTTGATACTTGATCATTTTCGCCTTGGTAGCTTACATGTACATTAAGAGCGTCGTAAGAGCCCGTTGCTTTAAATACTGAATCTGAACGGCCTGTACCAAATAAGTCTGGGCTTACGCCTGCAGCTTCGTTACCAAACTCTGGGAAAATATCTGTGTAATCAGATACTAGTGTTACTGCGCCAAACTGGCGACCGTAGCTTACAGCCCAGAATTCAGAGCCCACACCTACGTATCCTTTACGTACGTCGAACTCATCATCGTTATTCGCATCGCTGTTAGATTTGAATTGCAGTTCGTACAAACCGAATGCGTATAGGTCATCATTGATTTGGGATTTTCCGTCTAGGCCAACACGGATGTAGCTTTGGTCTCCGTCGATATCCTTGTCGCTAGAAAAATAGTATGCACCTTGAGCTCTACCGTGAATATTCAGCTCAGTTTCTGAATCCGAATAAACCTGAGCTGCATTAACTGCAGAGCCAAAGATTGCGGCACCAATCGCCAGAGAAATAATTTTCTTATCCATATTTTAATTACCACTACATTGTGTTTTAAGTCGAAGTAATTATCTATACACATAGGTTATTTAAAAGTGAGAAATTATCAATTCACTATGGTAAATAACAAACATAAGAAATTGGAATAAACTATTATTTTCTGTTATTTGTCGACTAGTGACACTAAATGATACGAGTTAGATTATAAAGAACATTTACGTCTTGGTTATAATAAATGAGGTTAGCTTTTTTCTCTAAGTAATATCATGCTAGAGAAAAGGAAAGAATAACCGAAGAACTCTAGCCCCTCTTCAACCAATGTTTTTATATCTCTGTTGTAACCATCACCTAAAAAATCCATCCAGAAACCTTTGTACCCGGCAATGCGTGAAAATATAAGGAACATAAAAACCCCGATTATCCAAACAAGGAAACTGTCTGTTGCTGTAAACCGTTTTACTGCAACAATAACGCTTTTTCGGTGGGAGAGCATTTGACAGACGATTGTTGCCACGATAGCACCAGCGGGAACCTTCCAAAAGCCATGAAATAGGAATAGCTCAAATATTTGGTCAAGCTCTCTCGAGACGAGTAGTAACATGAGCAGAGCATGAATTTTCAATATCGATGAAAATTCATGACGTTCTTGAGCTTTGACGTAGCTGATTAGCGCGGTGCCTAAAAGGATAGCAACTTGACTAATCTCAAGCACAGAGCTCTCTTTGGTGTGAGAGTCAAAGTGAATACTAATGTAAGCGACGACTAATGTGAGTACGAAGCTATGTAAAATAATGAATGTATCAAAGACGCGGTCGCCGCGTCGCTCGTCACAAATTGGGCTGATGTATTGCATTGAGTAAATCCAGAAAATAGTCAAACGATAGAGCAAAATGAGAGTCTTATTACAAGTAGGTTTCCCAAACCGGTGTAGTGCCAATTTCTCTCTGTATTGTGTCAATGAACAACTTGGCTAAAGGTTGCTGATTACGATGTGAGTACATAGCAAAAATGTCGCTGTGTGTTGAGAGTTTGTACTCAGGTAGAAGCTGTACAAGGCCTTGTTTTTCTATGCTTTCCTGTAGCATGAACTGGCCAATGACAGCGTAGCCAAGACCGTCTTGAACGGCATCCATAATCAAGTCAGTTTCGTTTACCTTGTACTTGGCATTCATGTTGAAAGTTTTGATTTCACCAGTCTGCTCGTCATCAATAATTCTAATTTTGTCTAACACGAAAGATTCACTTGAATAAATCACGGCGGGTAGCTTTATCAGATCTTCTGGTGTTTGTGGAGTGCCGTGTCTTGCTAAGAAATCTTCTGAGGCAATGATGGCCAATTTATTGGTCGCGAGCTTACGTACAATCATGTTTGATTCGCGAATAGGTCCGATGCGAAACACCACATCGTAACCTTCGCTGATCACGTCAACTTTATGATCAGAAAGGAAAACTTCGACGGTAATGTGGGGATATTTACGCATGAAGCTTTTGATCGCCTTTTTTAAGTATGTACGACCAAAGAACGAAGCGCTCGAGATCTTTAGGTGACCACGCGGCTCGGCATGAAAAGTGTCTGCAAGCTTTCTAGTCTCACTCAGTACCTCACGTACCTTTTTCGCCTGCTGGACCATCTCTTCACCAGCATTGGTGAGTGAAAGCGATCGGGTAGAGCGGTTGAGCAGTCTTAACCCTAGGCTGTCTTCTAATTTTTTTATCTGTTTTGATAGTGCGGAACGGTCAATATGGTTTCTGTCGGCCGCCTTTGCAAAGGTGCCGTGTTCAGAGACATCAAGCAGTAGTTCCAGTTGAGTCGCTAAGTCCATGCTCACACTCCTAGTCGTATTATTGTAATTAGATGTGATGGAGAGCGCATTTTACAAAATCCATACGCAGAAATTATGGTTTTATTAGCACTTCACTAGTGCCTTTTATGCACCAGTGGTTGTTTTGATAGTCAATACTGTAATTTGTCCTGTACACTGTTTGAAGAGCGCGCAAAAAGGCTGTTTGCAGGTATGTTGGTAATTTCTCGGACAAAATGCATCATAAGTGAATGTTTATGCGTTTCTCTATCCGTGAAAATTTCGCTCTATCCGTGCAAATTTAGCACTACTTAGTGTTCAATTAGAGGCGTTATGAAATTTGAGTCTCTTACGCGTAGTTGTATTTGTTGCATTACTTAAAACCTTGAACCGCCGTCTTCTGCGTTAATCTTGAAGATAAGTGTGTGATCACTCATCGTTGTTTGACTTAAAACAGTGCCAAGTATCACTAACAATTTTATTAAATATGCTGTCTGTTCGGTTCTTTAACCACAGGCATTAAAGTTTGGAACAATATGGATTTAGCAACACGATTAGAACTGCTTCTCGAGGTTTCGAAAGCTGGCTCTTTTGCCAAAGCTGCAGATAGACTGAACGTTGATCGCTCTGTTTTATCAAAGCAGGTTAAACAACTAGAGGAGCACTTGGGAGTAAGGTTGATCAATCGCACCACGCGCTCACTTTCGTTGACTCATGTAGGAAAGCAAATCGTTGAACAAGCGGTTAAAGTGAGTGATTTACTTGAAGAGACAGAAAAGATCGCGGCGTGTTTTTACAAGGAACCCATTGGCAACCTTCGTATCTCTAGCACGACTTTGTTTGGTCGACGATTTTTGCAAAAGGCGGTTGAGGAGTTTTTGACTCGTTACCCAAGAGCATCGATCGAACTGATATTAGATGATAGTCGTGTTGATCTGGTGGGCGAGGGGTTTGATATTGTTTTTCGTATTGGCCCGATGAGAGATTCGTCAATGATTGCTAAGAGACTTGCCGAAAATAAAACAGCGATAGTTGCCTCAGAAGCGTTTATTGATAAACACGGTATGCCACGTTGCCCGGAAGAGTTGACGATGCTACCCAGCATAATTTACTCACATTCGGGCTTTGTCGCGGACAAAGTGCAGTTCTATCCCGAGGACAACACAGGAGAGCTTGAAACGTATGCCCTCACAGGTAACTATCGAGTGAATGAACCTGAGTTGATTGTCGAAAGTGTCAAAGCCTCACTTGGGTTTGCCCAAATAGGTCAGTTTATGCTGAGTGAAGGTTTGGCTGAGCAAGGTTTGGTTCAGTTGTTGCCAGAACGCAGAATTCCATCCTTTGGTGACATCTACGCAATGTATACTCATCGAAAGCAGTCGCCACTTGTGCTGGCCTTTATTGAGATTGTTCAAGAGATCATCGGCACTCCTCCAAGCTGGGAAAAGCACTTCGTTTAAGTGAGGAGTGGGAGTAAAGGTTATTTATGCCTTCAAGCTTAGCAAGGTTGAGCCAAGGTTGACCATAGCTATCTAACGGTTTACCGCTCAATTGCTGGTCACTATTGCGAGCGTTTTATCTGACTCGTCTCTGTGCTTGGATGCGCTGTTTTCATTCTTTGTGCCTGATGGATATTAACAAGCAGTCGGTTGATGAGTTTTTGTAATGGCTCAATCTCTGGAAGTTTATGATGTTTGACCTGAGTTTCCAAATCTAAAGCTTGTTTTGACAGCGTATTGAGCCCCAAATTGAGAGACATGCCTTTGATTGAGTGGAGTGCTTTTTGTAATGAACGCAGCTCTTTGGCCATGTAAAAATCAATGAGGTGGTCGATGGATTCTTCGAACTCCGCTATCGTAGAGTCAATGAGTGTTGCGAGTGCTTCGTGGTCTTCTTGCAACATCAGAATGATTTCAGATCGGCTGATCTCCTCTTCGGTCAGTCTTAACTTCTCGATCGGTTTTCGTTGGAGTTCAATGACATTGCTGCCTCTACTATCTGTTGCTTTGTCTCCTTTAACCACGTTTGGCTGATTCCCTAAGCGAGAGGAGAAATGTTGGAGGGCATCTAAGAAACTCTCTTGCTGAAGTGGTTTGGTTAAGACGTGATCAGCACCGGCTTCAATGAAACTATCATGTGCTTCACGAAATACGTCGGCAGTGTAAGCGAAGATTAGGATGTTCAGCCCCAGGGTTTCACGGATATAACGAGTCGCTTCTATGCCATTCATTTCAGGCATATGGTTATCCATTAACACGAGATCAAAACGCTCTGATTTTAAGAGATTTATTGCAACAACACCATTTTCGGCCAGTGAAACTTGGTGTCCATAGTTCTCGCAGAAGCCTTTAGCAACGATAGCATTTACACGGTTGTCTTCGACCAACAAAATGTTCAATGGCATTATGTCTGTAGAAGTGAATGAATCTGGCGTGTTTGAGTTATCAGCAAGTTCTTTTTCTCGCCAAGTAATCGGAAGTGTGATTTTGAAACGCGTGCCTAAGCCTGGGGCGCTGTTGAGGTGTATTTCACCTGACATCAGGTCAACGAGGTTTTTGACAATGGCTAAGCCAAGTCCTGTTCCACCAAACTCCCTTGTGGTTGATGCATCTGCCTGCTCAAAGGAGTTGAAGATATGTGCGTGCTTCTCTTCTGGAATACCGATACCGGTGTCTGTTACCGTCAGTATTAGTTCCGACGTTGCTTTATCCAAATCTGCTTTGATAAGTACATGGCCATCATTGGTGAATTTGGTTGCATTGCCGCCTAGGTTGAACAAGATCTGACGCAAGCGGGCACAGTCACCAAGTAATTCAATATGGTGAGGGATCTCGTTTTCGGTTAACAAGCGAATCGCTTTTTCATCCGCCATCGGTTGTAGCGCACTGCAGACCGGTTGCAGCACTTGATTAAAGCAAAACGGTGCAACTTCTAGTTCCAGCTTGTTCTCTTCTGCCTTCGAAAAATCCAGGATGTCATTGAGAATGGTCATCAGATGTTGCCCAGAGTCTAAGATGATATTTATGTTCTCTTGGGTTGCAGGCTCTTTAGTCTGAGACGCGATAATTTGTGATATACCGAGTACACCATTCATTGGGGTCCTAATCTCATGACTCATCGTTGAGAGAAACTCACTCTTGGTTTTGACTGCAGCCTCAGCTTTTTTTCTCTCTTCTATTAATGCTTCATTGTAAGAGCGCATGTCTTGCTCATTTTTAACCAAGTTGTCCGTCATTTTCCGAAAGCCATGTGTGAGCTGCGCAATCTCATCTTTTCCTTGTAGGTTAACGTTTGTATTAAGTGTGTTTGCTCCTTTACTTAGATGTCCTTCAGAGACTTGTTGTGTTGCTTCTAGCAGAAATGTAATGCGTTTTCTGATTCGACTCGATGACCCAACGGCGACAACCAGTGATACAAATATGGTTAAGAGTGCGCCTCCAATCAGAACATGTGTTGTTCTTGTCGCACTGTTATCGGACTTAACCACGCGGATATCAATGAGTTCATTTTCAATTGCGATGAACTGATTCATCTCATTTCGTATTTCGTCGATAATGGTTTTGCTTGTTTTCTCTTGTGCAAATTTGGTGACGCTCGACATAGATGTTTCGCTGCGGTCAGCATGTTGCTGCTGGACTATTTCTCGCGCGCCAGATTCTTTTAACCATCTTTCAAGTAGGGCGTCAATTTTGTGCAAGCGCTCAACTTGAGAGGGATTATCGTCGACTTGTTTGGCGAGTGTAGTAACTTTGTCTTTCCACACCGCCAAGGCGAGATGGTATGGCTCAAGGAAGTCGGCATCGCCGGTGATAAGGTAGCCTCTTTGCCCGGTTTCCATATCGACGACGAGGTTCAGTAACTCTTGGGCTCGTGCGACTGCTTTATGCGTATGAACCACCCAATGGCTGTCTTTTACCATTGATTGAGTGTTTTCATACACGGAGAGAGAAACAAGCAGCATGAACACAATAGGAATACAGAAACTGACGAAAAGTTTCTTTTGCAGGGATATGTTATCGAACCATGTTGCAAACATGAAAACAGTACCTTAAGCCGGTTGCTATATTCAACTAGTGTAGTAGAGAAAAGCAAAAAGTTTAGGTGTAATGGTGCATATTGTGGTTATCGTGCAGTTTCAGTCTATTTCTGGAAATCCAACTTTAGATGACACAAGATATTCTATTCGACTATAGGTAAGGCGTTAATTTTTGAGTTAAACGAGACACTTTGCTGCGCTGTTTAACTGTGTGCTTTAAAGAGGTGAAGAGATAACGATTCGTGCAAAAGAGAGCACAAGTGTGTGCTCTCAATAGTGTTAACTGGTCAGTTTATAGCGCCAAAACACTGCTTCTTTCTACTAGAGTAGGCTCCAATTCTACCACTTGAGGATACACGTCTGGAGACTCCAAACGGCTCAATAGAGTATCAACAGCCGCTTTACCTAGTCGATGTTTTGGCTGATGGATGGTCGTTAATGCTGGGGTCATGTATTTCGATAAGTGGATATCATCGTAGCCGATCAGTGAAAGATCTTGTGGTACACGTAAACCATCTTGTGCAGCAGCGTGAATCACGCCCATCGCCATCATATCGTTGCAGACAAATAAAGCACTTGGCAGTCTTCCACGGGTTTTTAGCGTCTGAAATGCATCAAAGCCACCATCACACTCAAAGTTAGATTCGACAATCCAATCTGCGTTCACTTTGAGGTTAGCTTCACTCATGGCTTGCTTAAAGCCTTCGTAACGTGAAGAGGCTTGGTTACGATGAAGAGGGCCTGTAATACAACCAATCTCAGTATGGCCGTTATCAATAAGATGCTGGGTAGCCATATACCCCCCTTGATGGGAGTTATCTTGGATTTTATCGCTTGCAAACAGCATTGGACCCCAATCCATGACAACGACAGGCAGCTCTGGGTAGCGCTCGAACACGTCTAGATGTTCGCCTTCTAGCGTTGAGCACATTAGCATTAAACCATCGACACGTTTTTGAAGTAGGGTGTCGATAGACGATTTCATGCGCTCACTATCGCCCTCGGTATTACAAAGTATAAGATTGTAGCCTTTTTCGTAACAACGTCTCTCTACGCCTTTTACAACTTCACCGAAAAATGGGTTCGTTGAGGTGGTCACCAACATACCGATCGTTTTTGTCTGCTTCATTTTTAGACTGCGAGCGAGGGCTGAGGGCGCGTAGTTGAGCTCTTTGGCCGCCTTGTTCACGCGTTCGGCAATTTCGTCGCTGACAAATCGAGATTTGTTGATTACATGGCTAACGGTAGAGGTCGAAACCTTGGCAAGTTTAGCGATGTCTTTCATTGTTGCCATAATAATTCCTTGTGGTGCTGTTCGTTCCACTTTGGGCGATATTCTGCCTGAAAACAGAGAGTTGTGCGCAATAAATTATTTAGAATTTATTACGCACCAGCCGATACCGTTATCGTCATGAAGTGTGTAATTACCCTAGCTGTTCAGCAAGAAAAGCGTCGGTCTCTTCGCGTGAAGGTATTGATGTTTGTGCTCCAAAACGTGTCACTGAGATAGCCGCTGCCGCGTGAGCAAACTTGATCGCCTTCTCTAGTGGCATCTCTTCAAGTAAACCCGTAACCAACGCGCCATTGAATGTATCACCTGCAGCAGTGGTGTCCGTCGCTGCAACACGGAAGCCTTCGATCAGTTCACCTTCTCCAGCTGCATGGTCTTGTCCTTGACGGCTTACCCACACGCCTTTCGCACCAAGAGTAATCATCACGGTTTCAATGCCTTTCCCGTGCAGAACCAAGGATGCCTGATGCGCCGAAGCGCTGTCAGTTACGGTAACGCCGGTTAAGACTTCTGCTTCGGTCTCATTCGGCGTTATCACGTCGACACATGCAAGTAATTCGTTGGATAGAGGGCGAGCGGGTGCTGGGTTAAGAATCACTTTAGTACCAGATTCTTTCGCAACTTTTGCTGCGTACTCGATGCCTTCAAGCGGCGTTTCAAGTTGCGTTAACAGGTATTTTGCGCCACGAATCTTATCGAGGTGTGGTTCGATCTGTACGCTATCTAATTTGTCGTTTGCTTCGGCGGACAGACAGATGCTGTTCTCACCGGTTGCAGAAACTTGAATCATAGCAATCCCTGTAGGGGAGTTTTCAGCGACAATCACACCATCGATATCGATACCATCTTTCTTGAAATCTTGGCGAATATTGATACCAAATGGGTCGTCACCTACACAGGCGATGAAGCCGATGTCTGCATTCAAGCGAGCTGCCGCAACTGCTTGGTTTGCGCCTTTACCGCCAGGGATGACCTGATAGTTTCCGCCAATCAGTGTTTCACCTGGGCGAGGGAACGAAGGAACTTGAAGTACATGGTCAGCATTTACGCTACCTAAAACAATCAGTTGAGTCATGATACGAGCCTTATGATATATCGTATTTGAAAATGCATGGCTGTTTCTCATCTTTGCTCATTGGTTATCGAGATATTGTATAATGAGAAAGAGCGATGCACTGTCGTGATGGAAAGAAAGCGAGGGTAGGGGAAACCCTCGCTGTTCTTAATCAAGAAAGATTACTTAGCGATGATTTTTAGTGGTACTGGTACGTACTCATCAACTTTCTCGCCTTTCAGTACTTTATCTGCCATTTCGATACCAAGAGAGCCGATTAGATCTGGTTGTTGAGCAACAGTCGCACCCAGTAAACCGCGGTTAACGGCAGCAATACCATCGTCTGTACCGTCGAAGCCAACGATCATTACGTCTTTACCTGAAGCTTGAACAGCGCGCAGTGCACCTAGAGCCATTTCATCGTTCTGAGCGAATACAGCTTCAACGTCTGGGTTAGCTGCAAGTAGGTTTTCCATTACGTTCAGACCTTTAGTACGGTCGAAGTCAGCAGGTTGGCTTGCAAGAAGCTCAAGGCCGCTGCCGTTTACTGCGTTCATGAAGCCTTCACCACGTTCACGAGCGGCAGATGTACCAGCGATACCTTCAAGTTGGATAACCTTCGCTTTCTCGCCCACTTTTTCCATGATGAAGTGACCCGCCATTTCACCACCGATTACGTTATCAGAAGCGATGTGGCTCACGACATCACCACGGCTTGCACCACGGTCTAGAGTCAATACAGGGATGCTTGAACGGTTAGCCATGCGAATCGCGTTAGATACAGCATCTGAATCTGTTGGGTTGATCAGGATTGCTTTAACACCACGAATGGTCAGATCTTCAATGTTCGACAGCTCTTTGCTTGGGTCGTTTTGAGAATCAAGAACGATAAGCTTGTAGCCTAGCTCTTCTGCTTTCGCTTCTGCGCCATCTTTCATTGTCACGAAGAACGGGTTGTTCAGTGTCGACAGTACGATAGCCATTGTGTCTTGCGCCTGAGCAGACACAGAAACCGTTGTTGAAAGTAGAGCAGCAGAAATTAGAGTTGCTAATTTTTTCATGGTGTAAGTCCTTTATGTAGGGTGAGCTAGAAGGTGAGTCCTAGCTTGTTGTTATATTATTGATTTATTAAGGTGTTACTTGTTTTTGTTATCAACCAATACCGCCAGAAGAATAACCACTGCTTTTGCAATCATCTGGTAGTAAGAAGAAACGTCTAATAGGTTCAGTGCGTTGTTCAGGAAGCCGATAATCAGCGCACCAATCAATGTGCCCATGATGCGACCACGACCGCCAGCTAAGCTTGTGCCACCAAGGACAACCGCGGCGATAGCGTCTAGCTCATAGCCCATACCTGCGGTTGGCTGTGCTGAAGAGAGGCGAGAAGCAACGATGATGCCTGCTACGGCAGCAAGTAAACCACAGATGGCGTACACACCGATTTTTACTTTGTCTACATCGATACCCGATAGGCGAGTTGCTGATTCGTTGCCGCCAAGTGCGTAAACGTAGCGACCAAAACGAGTGTGGTTAAGTAGGTACCAAACAGCCGCGAATACAACTGTCATGATCCATACTGGAACTGGGATACCCATTGCATAGCCAGTACCAAACCAAGCGAATGCGTCTGCTGTGTCAGTAAAGCCAGTAGAAATTGGACGACCGTCGGTGTAAACCATGGTCACACCACGTAGAAGCGTCATGGTTACTAAGGTTGCGATGAAGGCTTGAACCTTACCTTTCGCGATGATCACACCACTGATAGCCCCCAGCGCAGCACCTGCTAATAGAGCGGTTGGTACAGCGACCATTATAGGAACTTCCATGCCAATCATGCTGGCTGCAAAGGCACCACAAAGTGCTAAAACTGAACCCACACTCAGGTCGATCCCCGCAGTTAGAATAACCAGTGTCATACCGACAGCGATGATCGCGTTTACCGATGTTTGACGCAGGATGTTAAGAATGTTGTCGACCGTGAAAAAGTTTGGGTTCAAGAAAGAAACAATGACAATTAAGAAGATCAAAGCGATCAGTGATTTTTGTTCAATCAGCCACTCTTTGCTCAGTAGAGACTTCTTTGCTGGTGTTTCAGTTGTTTTGCTCATGGTATTGGTACTCATGCTGCGTCCTCGTTGATCTTTTTACCGACCGCACACGCCAGTAATAATTCTTGGTTTGCTTCTTTAGCGTCAAATTCGCCACTCACGCGGCCTTCATGCATCACCATGATGCGGTCACTCATTCCCAAAACTTCCGGCATTTCAGAAGAGACAAGGATGATGCTCATTCCGTCAGCCTTGAATTTGTTAATAAGCTGGTAAATCTCTTTTTTCGCACCGACATCGACACCACGGGTTGGCTCGTCGAGAATCAGAACTTTTGGTTTGGTCATCAAGCCTTTAGCAATCGCCACTTTCTGCTGGTTACCACCAGATAGGTTGCCAATGATCTGCTCGCGAGTTGGGGTCTTGATGTTGAACAGCTTGATGAAGTCATCAACCGCGATCACTTCGTCTTTGTGTTGGATTTGCGCGCCTTTGGTCAGGATGTCTAAAGAGCAAAGAGACATGTTCTCTTTCACCGACAGACCAAGCACGAGACCGTCACCTTTACGGTCTTCAGAGATATAGGCGATGCCATTAGCCAAGCCGTCTCTTGGACTCGCTGGATTAATGGTCTTGTTATCTAGGTTAATGACGCCGCGTTCGCTTGGCAGGGCACCATAGATCACCTTCATCAGCTCAGTACGACCTGCACCCATCAAACCAGACACACCTAAGATCTCACCGCGTTTTAGAGTGAAGCTAACATCGTGTACACCAGAGCCCGTTAAGCCAACAACCTCTAAACAAGTCTCACCGTGAGTTGGTTCGATACGTGGGTACTGTTCGTCTAGCTTACGGCCTACCATCATTTCGATAAGACCATCTTCGTTGGTGTCTTTCACTTCACATTGACCAATGAATTTGCCATCACGAAGTACGGTAATGTCATCACAAATCTCGAAGATCTCTTTCAGTCGGTGAGAGATGTAAACAATGCCACAGCCTTCATCACGCAATTCGTTAATCACTTTGAAAAGAGATTCAGTTTCCGTATCGGTCAGGGCATCGGTTGGTTCATCCATAATGATGACCTTAGATTCAAACGATAGGGCTTTCGCGATCTCTACCATCTGTTGCTCGCCAAGGCTTAGCTCACCCAATGGAGTTTTAGAACTGTGTTTTACGTTAAGGCGTTTAAGTAGCTTGTCGGCTTCTTGATACATTTCGTTCCACAAGATGCGACCCATCGTTCCAGTGATTTCACGACCTAGAAAAATGTTCTCCGCAATTGTCAGTTCAGGAATCAGATTTAATTCTTGGTGAATAATGCTGATACCCGCTTGCTGCGAATCGCGTGGACCCTTAAATGCCGCTGGCTGACCTTGGTAGTGAATAGTGCCGCCATCAAGGTGGTAGATACCCGTCAACACTTTCATTAGGGTCGATTTACCCGCACCGTTTTCGCCCATTAGCGCCATAACACGCCCTGGGTAAACGTTGAGGCTCGCTTTATCCAAGGCTTTTACGCCGGGGAAAGCTTTCTCAATTGAGTTAAGTTCTAAAATGGCTTGAGTCATGTGGTTTCCTTTACTCGGGGCCAGGTTGTTTGGTTCGCTTAAGTTTTTAGCTCGCTTAAAAGGTCACGCCAGCTTGAAAAATGACATTCGCATATGGCGTACATTCGCCCGTACGTATTACAGCGCGACTCTCATTGGTGCGTTGTTTGAATTCTTCATGGCTCACGTAGTTAATCGTGATAGCTTTGCCGCAACGCGCTTCTTCCGTTTTGAGTTGGTCAATCAACACAGCGTGATGTTCAGGACTCACTTGAGCAAATTCTTCGGCAATAACCACGCCTTCGATTTGAGACTCTTCAAGCATAGTTTTTACGGTTTGCTCGAAGCTTGGTACGCCATGGGTAAGCGCTAAATCGATACGGCGCACGTGGTCGGGAATCGGGAGACCCGCATCACAGATAGTGATTTCATCTGTGTGACCTAGGGTCGCCACAAGATAAGAAAGATCGGAATTTATTAGAGTACTTTTTTTCATAACACTACCTATTGGGTAATTTTTCGATGTCGGAACAGAGATAAGAAAACACCATCGAAACGTTTCGATAGAGATAATAGTGTTCGAATAGTGAAATGCACGAATCATTCAGAAAGAGTGTGATAATGATCATCGAAACGTTTCGATGATGGGCCAAACATTGAGTTGGATCACGCAAGTGATAGTTTTATTAGTACGGAGTAGGGTTAGTGCTAGCGAGTTATCGGTTCAGTTTATATGAATTAGATTGAGTATTTTGGTGCTTAGTCGTAGAACAAGCTAGCCACGATACCTATCGCGGCTTTGCGCGTTTGACCGTTTGTTTTGGCTATTAGAACGAACGGATATGAGCGGTCACGCTTACTATACCGTGGTCGGTACTGAATTGGTCTACTTCAAAGCTAGGATTAATGAGATGCTGGTCTTGCACCTGATAACCTGTTATTTCCATTAGGCTGGATGAGTTTTGGCAATCGAACTCATTGGAGAGCAGAATGTAGTCGAGTACTGAACCTTTGGCACCATAATAGTGAGTCGGTGAACGCTGAACCAGCAGATCCTCTTGATGAAGCTGATGATAGAGTTCCCAACTGTCGCGCAAGCGAAAGTACTTCAACCAGTGTCGGCTCTCTTCATTTCTGCTGAGTGAGTCGTTGAGCAATCCTCGAAATTCATCGCTGAAAAGTGGCTTATTGAAATCGCCCATTAGCACCACAGGGCGCTCCGACTGATGACGCTGCCGAGTGATGTATTCGTGCAGTACTTGAACTTCTAGTCCTCTCTGCACGCTTGAAAGCCACCACCCAAGTCCCTCTTGGTGAAATTGAGTCAAGGTTTCGCTATGCACCACCATGTTTGAAGAGTGAGTTATTGATTCTGTATCAGCGTTCTCAGCTTGAATAGGACGCTGAGATTTAAAGTGGACAACATAACAATCGGTTAAACCAAGATGAGGCAAATCGATTGTGGCGTGTACAGGTAAGCGATTGAATTTAAAATCCTTTAGAAGCGATGTATTGAACTGCATCTGAAATTGTTCAGATAACGAAACTGCTTGAGTGGATTTGATCGGATAACGAGAAGCAATAGCGACGACAGGATCTCGAAAAAGGTAATCACTTTCGATATTCGGCTCATCGACCACCTCAAAGAAAGGGTAGCCTAGATCATTCACTAACACTTCAAGCGAATCTGGGCTGAAGACCTCTTGAAAGCCAATAATGTCACTGTCAGCCTCTTTAATGGCGTTCTTGATCCACCCTTGTTTCTTAGACCACTCCTCAAAGCTATAGATATTCTCAAAGTCATAGTAAGCGTTGGGTGGTTCAAGATAGTTGAAAAGGTTGAATGTGGTAATGGTTAGGTGACTCCGTGTGTTCAAAAGCTGCTTCCTAAATGTCGGGCGCTGTAACAAAGCGTGATTACTCTTTTAAGTATACGTCACTTCGCTTTAAGGTATTGCTAAAGGTAGGTAATTTTACCGAGCAAGTTTTTGAACTTGTTTGGTGATCGGATTGACTAATTAGCCATAGCACTCAAAGTCGTGAAGGCTGAATATCACTCTATGAGGCCGTTTGCGCACAGTAAAATTGGAATAGTATTCGAAGGTGTAAATCCCCTTACTATGATTAAAGAAAATGCCTGTGCAGACTGCGTTTTTATTAGGGTAGGTTTGTTTGAGTCTTAACGCGAGAAAAGTCGGTTTCGACGCACTAAGTGTTTTATTAGTTATTACATGGCGTTAGATTTTTCTCTATACTTATTTTTATTATCGTGTGTCCAACTTGTGGCGTATTCAATCACACTGGTTATTTAATCATTTGCAGGGAGAGTCAAATGGGAACAGATTGCCGAGTTAATCCAATTAAACGGTCAACATTTTTTCGCTTAACCCACCGCTCACGCGCGCTAGCGCTGCCTATCATGGCGCTCTTACCTATCTCTTCATTTGCTGCTGAAGATGGCGTTCAAGTCATCGAAACGACTCAATTAGTTGGGTTTGGTGAAGCCAAGTATCCCGCTGATTTTAAACACTTCGACTACGTTAACCCAGATGCGCCAAAGCAAGGGAAAATTACCTATGGAGCCATTGGTACGTTCGACAGCTTTAACCGCTTTGGGTCGCGCGGTGTATCAGCAAGCTACAGTGGCGAGCTGTACGATACTCTGATGTTTTCGCCAGCGGATGAAATAGATGCGTATTACCCGCTTATTGCTTCAAAGGTACGCTACGCCAGCGATTTCTCATGGCTAGAAATAGACATCAATCCGAACGCTCGTTTCCACGATGGAAAGCCAATTACCGCGCATGATGTCGCGTTTACCTTCGATAAGTTTTCAAAAGAGGGCGTCCCTCAATATCGCGTTTACTATAAAGACATCAAATCTGTCACCGCGGTTTCTGATTTAGTGGTTCGGATTGAGATGGAAACGCCAAATCGCGAAAAGTTGTTCAGTTTTGCGCAAAGCACTCGTGTGTTGCCAAAGCATTACTGGCAAGACAAGAAGCTCTCTGAACCTTTGAGTGAACCGCCTGTAGGAAGTGGCCCTTACAAAGTCATCAACTATAAGTCTGGTCAAAGCGTCACTTACGGGTTGGATGAGAACTACTGGGCTGCCGATTTACCGGTTAACGTAGGGCGCAACAACTTCGAGCGTGTCCAATACGATTACTATCGTGACGATACGGTGATGTTAGAAGCTTTCAAAGCGGGTGAATTTGATTTCCGTATGGAGAACTCCGCTAAATTTTGGGCAAACTCTTACACGGGCAGTAACTTTGATAAGGGCTACATCGTAAAAGAAGAGATCGTACATGAGCGTCCAGAGTCGGCACAAGGTTTTGTGTTCAACACTCAATCAGAGGTGTTTAAAGATCCGAAGGTTCGTGAGGCATTAACTTATGCTATGGACTTTGAGTGGATGAACAAGAACATGTTCTACAACCAGTATGACCGTACGCGAAGCTACTTCCAAAACACGGAGTACGAAGCGAAAGGCTTGCCGTCTGATGCAGAAGTGGCGGTACTTTCTGAGTTTAAAGACCAAATCCCTCCACGCGTATTCACTGAAGAGTTCCAACCACCTGTCACTGATGGCAGTGGCCGCATTCGTGCTCAAATGAGAACAGCGTTTAAGCTTCTTAAAGAGGCGGGTTGGGAGCTGAAAAACAAAGTGATGACCAACGAGAAAACAGGACAGGCGCTCTCTTTTGAGCTGCTGATCTACAGCCCGACCACTGAGCGTATTTCTATTCCACTTCAGAAAAACCTGAAGCGAATGGGTATCGATATGAAGATTCGAACGGTGGATACGACACAATATATCAAGCGCTTACGTGATCGTGACTTTGATATGGTCTCTTCGGCATATTCAGCTAACGCTTACCCAAGTCCGAACTTGATGATCGCTTGGAACTCGAACTACATCGACTCTACTTACAACACGGCTGGTGTTATCAATCCCGTGGTTGACTCGTTGACTGAACAGATTTCTAAGAGCCAACAAGATCCTGAAAAACTGCTTACGTTAGGTCGTGCGCTTGACCGTGTACTACAGTGGAATTTCTACACTATTCCTCAGTGGCACTTGGGTAAGTACCGTGTTGCGATGTGGGATAAGTTTGAGCGCCCTGATACCTTGCCAAAATATGACCTAGGTATCGACACGTGGTGGATTTCGCAAGACAAAGCGAAACTACTTCCTGAAAAACGTCGTTAGGGAGTCTCATGGCTGCGTATATATTTAGACGCTTACTGTTGGTGATCCCCACTTTATGGGCGATCATCACCATTAACTTCTTCATTATCCAGATTGCCCCCGGTGGCCCTGTAGAACAGGCGGTGGCACAGTTGGAAGGTCACAACTCTGGCATTATGGAGCGCTTTTCTGGTGGTGGACAAGAAGTTGACTTGAGCGATTCAGAACAAGCTTCTTCGAGCGGCTACAAGGGCTCACGCGGTTTAGACCCCGAAGTGGTTGAAGAGATCAAAAAGCAGTTTGGTTTCGACAAGCCGATTCATGTCCGCTATTTCGATATGCTGAAAAACTACGCCACTTTTAACTTTGGTGAAAGCTTATTTAAAGGAGGCAATGTTATCGATTTGATTGTCGAGCGTCTGCCTGTCTCCATATCTCTTGGATTGTGGAGTACGTTGATCATTTACGTCATCTCGATTCCACTGGGTATTATGAAAGCGATTCATCACGGCTCTAGATTCGATATCTGGTCGAGTGCGGTGGTGATTGTCGGCTATGCGGTTCCGGGTTTCTTATTTGCGATTATTCTGATCATCCTTTTCGCAAGCGGTAACTACTTTAGTTGGTTCCCATTGCGTGGATTGGTCTCCAGCAATTTTGACCAGCTCAATTGGTATCAGCAAATCATCGACTACTTCTGGCACTTGGCGCTGCCAATCTTCGCGATGGTGATTGGCGGCTTCGCGACCTTAAGTATGCTGACTAAGAACTCTTTCCTCGATGAAATCAACAAGCAATACGTTGTCACGGCTCGTGCCAAGGGGCTCGATGAAAACAGCATCTTGTACCGACATGTTTTCCGTAATGCAATGCTTATTATTATCGCGGGATTCCCAAGTGCGTTTATTAGTATCTTCTTTACTGGCTCGATGCTGATAGAGGTGATGTTTTCTTTAGAAGGGATAGGCTTGCTCGGTTTCGAGTCTACGATTCAACGAGACTACCCTGTGGTGTTCAGTTCCCTCTATATTATGACTCTGCTTGGGCTCGTTCTCAGTATTATCTCCGATCTTACCTATACCTGGGTTGATCCTCGAATCGACTTTGAAGCGCGTTAATGGTGAATTCTAAATGAAGTTTAAAAATCCTTTAGCAGAAGCAAGATGGTTAAGGTTTAAAGCCAATAAGCGCGGTTTTATCTCACTGTGGATCTTCTCCATTCTGTTTGTGTTGAGCCTGTTTGCAGAGATTATCGCCAACGACAAGCCTCTGTTGGTCTCCTACGATAATCAATGGTTCTTTCCGGTTGCGGCTGAATATGCAGAAACTGAGTTTGGTGGTGAGTTCGAAACCGAAGCGGATTATAAAGACCCTTATGTCATCGAACTGATTGAAGAGAAAGGCTACATGATCTGGCCTGTGATTCGCTTTAGCTACGACACCATTAACTTTGAAATCTCTGGGGCGGTGCCATCTCAGCCAGATTCAGTCAATTGGTTGGGTACGGATGATAAAGGGCGTGATGTATTAGCGCGGATTATCTACGGTTTTAGAATCTCGGTGCTGTTTGGTTTTGTACTGACTATAGTGTCGAGTGCCATTGGTGTGGCTGTTGGTGCCACACAAGGTTACTACGGTGGCTGGGTTGATCTGTTCGGGCAGCGCTTTATTGAAGTGTGGTCGGGGATGCCGACACTTTTCTTATTGATCATCCTATCTAGTTTTATTGAACCTAACTTCTGGTGGTTGCTCGGTATTATGGTGCTGTTTAGCTGGATGAGTTTAGTTGGGATTGTGCGAGCTGAGTTCTTACGTTGTCGCAATTTCGATTATGTGAGAGCGGCACAAGCCATGGGCGTTGAAGATAAGCGAATTATGCTTCGTCATATGCTACCCAACGCAATGGTGGCTTCGTTAACCATGATGCCATTCATTCTGTCTGGATCGGTGACTACGTTGACGTCACTTGATTTTCTAGGTTTTGGTCTGCCCGCAGGATCACCTTCTTTGGGGGAGTTGCTTGCTCAGGGCAAGGCTAACCTCCAAGCGCCGTGGCTTGGTATTTCCGCGTTTGTTGTATTATCGCTGATGCTGACACTGTTAGTGTTTGTTGGTGAAGCGGTTCGTGACGCATTCGACCCACATCAGCAGAGGTAACAATGACAATGAATAATACTGTTCTGACTATTGAAAACCTCTCTGTTGGTTTTGGTCGTAAAAATGCCATTGAACAGGTCACTCACAATGTTTCCTTGTCGATTAATAAAGGAGAAACATTAGCCTTGGTGGGCGAAAGTGGCTCTGGAAAATCGGTGACCGCTAACTCAGTGTTGAAGTTATTGCCAAAAGGTTCATCTCACTATCTTACTGGTCGAGTGAACTTTGCTGGTACCGATATTCTTAGCTGTTCCGATCGTGAGCTGCGCGGTATTCGTGGAGGGCGAATCGGTATGATTTTCCAAGAGCCAATGGTGTCTCTGAATCCACTGCATAAAGTGGGCAAGCAGCTGGTGGAAACCCTAGCGATTCATCGAGGAATGCGAACCAATAAAGCGCAAGCATTAGCAGTTGAATGGCTGTCTAAAGTCGGTATCCGCCACCCAGAGCAGAAGATCAATGCTTATCCACATGAACTGTCTGGGGGTGAACGCCAACGAGTCATGATTGCGATGGCTCTGATCAATGAGCCGGAGTTGTTAATTGCTGACGAACCGACCACGGCATTAGATGTGTCTGTACAAGCCCAGATACTGGACTTGCTCAAAGACCTTCAACAAGAGCTTGGTATGGCGATGCTGTTTATTACTCACGATTTGAGTATCGTACGCAAAATTGCCGACCGTGTTGCTGTGATGAAAGATGGTGAGTTAGTTGAAGAAGGTGAGTGCGCTTCGCTGTTTACTACACCAAAGCATCCGTATACCAAAAAGCTGATTGATTCTGATCCTAAAGGTTTGCCTGTCCCTGTGACAGCTGGTGCAAGTTCATTACTCAATGTTGAACAGCTCAAAGTGTGGTTTCCAATCACAGGTGGCTTGTTTAAACGCACCATCTCACACGTGAAAGCGGTCACCGATATGCAGTTTGACCTCAAGCAAGGTCACTCAATTGGATTGGTGGGTGAGAGTGGCTCGGGCAAGTCGACAACCGGTATGGCGATTTTGAAGCTGGTCGAGAGTGAAGGCTCAATCCAATACGATGGCAATCAAATCCAAGGGTTGAATCGTCAAGAGATGTTGACGTATCGCAGTCGAATGCAGGTAGTGTTTCAAGATCCGTTCTCAGCGCTGAATCCACGTATGTCGGTCGCGCAAGTAATCGGAGAGGGCTTACGAGTTCATCAAGAATTGGACGAAGCTGAACTTGACCAACGCATTTGTGAGGTAATGAAGGAAGTTGATTTAGACCCTGAAACGCGCTATCGCTACCCGAATGAATTTTCAGGTGGGCAGCGGCAGCGTATCGCAATTGCGCGAGCCTTAGTGCTTAAGCCAGAGTTTATTTTACTGGATGAGCCGACATCTTCTTTGGATAGAACGGTTCAAGCGCAAGTACTGGAGCTTCTGAAATCGCTGCAGGAAAAGTATCAGTTGACCTATCTGTTTATCAGTCATGATTTGAACGTCGTTAAATCACTTTGCCACTATACCATTGTGATGAAAGCGGGAGAGGTAATTGAGAAGGGCGAAACAGAACAGCTTTTTTCTAACCCTCAACATGAATACACCCAACAGTTGGTATCTTTGTCCAATGTAGGCACTTAACCACAACTCATTTGTCGCTTTTGTCTATCGAGCCCGATGCCTAAAATATCGGGCTTCTTCATCTATTCATTTCGACTTCTTTCAATTACTTAGCTCGCCAGTAAACCCATTCAAAGCCAACCAGGTTGACGAATACATAAGCTAGTTTTGTAGCTGACTCCTCAATTCTCAAATTCTTTGTTTGTAGATAAACAAGATGCAAACGTTTGGTTTGAGTTTTTGTTCTATCCTAACTAATTGATATATAGTGTTTTTACTCCTATTTTTCTTGCGGCTTTTGTAACCTTATGTACAAGAATGTAACCATTTGACTACGTTTTGTCATTAATTATATTGATGCTCAGTTGTTATAAATGGAGTTTGGCTAAATAAAATGGTTGCATATTTATTGAAGCGTTTCGCGTTAGTTGTACCGACGTTTCTAGGGATCACAATACTCATCTTCGCGATTACCCGCTTTGTGCCGGGTGGTCCGGTGGAGCGCATGCTCGCTAATATGCAGCCGCAAGGTGATGGCGCTTCGGCGAGCGCTGTGGTGGGCCAAAACTCCGCACTTTCAGAAGAACAGTTAGCAGACTTAAATAAGTTTTACGGTTTAGATAAACCCGTAACAGACGCTTACCTCGATTGGTTGTCACGCTTGATTCAATTCGATTTGGGTGAATCGACTCGTTACTACGAGCCAGTTACGGAGATGATCTTTGAGCGATTGCCAGTGTCTGCAATGTATGGTGGCATCACGTTCTTCATCAGCTACTTCATTTCGATCCCACTTGGTTACTACAAGGCGTTGAAGCATGGCAGTGTTTTTGACTCCGCCTCGTCAATCATGATTTTTGTTGGTTATGCACTACCAGGTTACGTAGTCGGTGTTCTGCTTATCACCTTGTTTAGCTACCACTTAGAGTGGTTCCCGATGGGTGGGTTTGTCGACGATGATTTTGATGATTTCACCACATTGTCAGAGCAGGTGACAGACATCCTCTGGCATGCAGTGCTGCCTCTAATTTGTTACTTAATTGGCGATTTCGCCACATTAACCATGACCATGAAAAATAACCTGATGGAGAACCTTTCATCGGATTACATTCGAACCGCGATTGCTAAAGGTCTGCCATTTAGACAAGCCATTCGTAAACATGCGCTTCGCAATAGCTTGATTCCGATTGCCAGCCACTTTGGTAACTCACTACTGTTTTTCATGACAGGCTCATTCTTGATTGAAGTGATCTTCGATATTAATGGCATCGGTCTGCTTGGTTATGAGTCGATTGTAGAGCGGGATTACCCAGTGGTCATGGGCATTGTTGCGATTAACGCATTGGTGCTGCTATTTGGCAATATTTTATCTGATGTGTGCGTTGCGCTTGTCGATCCTCGAGTGAAGTTTGGAGCGTAATCATGTCTGGATTAAATCTATTCACAATCAACCCGTTGACCAGAAAACAGATTAAACGCTTCAAAGAGATCAAGCGTGGCTACTGGTCACTTATGTTGTTGTCTACATTGTTGATTTTGTCTCTGTGTGCAGAAGTGCTGATCAATAGTAAAGCGCTCGTTGTGCGTTACCAAGGCGAGTACTTCTTCCCAATTTTTTCAGATGTGTATTCAGGCAGCACGTTTGGTTTGGACTACGCAGCAGAAACCAACTACCGCGATCTGCAGCAGAACTTTGAATATGAGAACAATGGTGACTTTGTGTTATTACCATTGGTCCCTTGGAATGCATTTGAGCAGGACTTTTCAGGCAACTTTCCACCTAACGCTCCAGATTTTGAATCGCAACACTACCTAGGCACCGACGTTATTGGTCGTGACATTCTTGCCCGTTTGGTTTACGGCTTTCGAACTGCGATGGGCTTTGCTTTGCTGACGATGAGCATCGCCTACGTCATTGGTGTCACGGTTGGCTGTGCAATGGGGTTCTTTGGTGGGAAATTCGATTTAGTCGTGCAAAGGCTGATTGAAACGTGGTCAATGGTGCCGTTCCTGTACGTAATTATGATTTTGGTTTCCATAGCGCAACCCACCTTTATGTTGTTCGTCCTGATCAACGTGGCATTCAGTTGGATGGGTATTACCTGGTACATGCGAACCATGACATACAAGGAGTCAGCGCGAGAATATGTGTTGGCTGCCAAAGCTTTAGGTGCTTCCACTGCAAGGATCATTTTCCACCATATCTTGCCCAATACCATGGTGATGATAGTGACGCTAGCACCTTTCACTATTGCTGCGAACATTACTGCTCTGACGGCGTTAGATTATCTGGGTCTTGGCCTTGTTCCTCCAACACCGAGTTGGGGAGAGCTGTTACAACAAGGGAAGTCGAACTTGGATTCACCTTGGATTGTCGTGTCTGTGGTAACAGCGATTGTTTCTGTGTTGGTCATGGTGACCTTCATTGGTGAGGCCATTCGTACCGCCTTCGACCCGAAAAAATACACTCTATATAGATAGAAACAAGGAAGTAATCATGTATAGATTTGCACTTATTTCACTGCTGTTCAGTGGTTTGGCTCAGGCAGCCACACTACCACATGACCTGCAATGGCACAGCAACTGGCAAGACCCTGTTTTTGCGTCGGACGAGGCTAAACGTGGCGGAACTCTGCGTAGTTACATGTTGAGCTTTCCACAAACTCTTCGCTCTGTCGGCCCTGACGCGAACTCGGGTATTCGCTTTTACATTATGGATGGCACGCCAAAGCTTGCGCAACGTCACCCAAATACGGGCAAGTGGATACCTCAACTTGCTGATGAGTGGGCGTTCTCGGATGACTACAAAACGGCTTACTTTAAGTTGAATCCAAAAGCCAAATGGTCTGATGGTGAAGCGGTAACGGCAGATGATTACCTGTTCATGCTGACGTACTACCGTTCTAAGGACATTATCGATCCTTGGTACAACGATTTCTTCAGAAACAGCATCGAAAATGTCGAGAAGTTCGATGACTACACCATCTCTATCACTGTCTCTGAGCCAAAGAGTAATGATGAGTTGATGGTGCTACTCAATACACCAAGCCACGGTTTGCAACCGCGCCCGCAACACTATTTTGCCAATATCAATGATCAAAATGGCGATGGTATGGACGACAACTTTGTTCGTAAATACAACTTTAAAGCTGAGCCAACGACGTCGCCTTACTACATATCTAAGGTCAATAAAGGTCGCAGTATTACCTTTCAACATGTAGGTGTCGATTGGTGGGGATACAGTAATAAGTATTATCAGAATCGTTTTAATGTCGACAAATTACGTATCAAGGTGATTCGCGACTCAGATATTGCACGTAAACACTTTGAGAAAGGTAAGTTGGACACCTTTGCTATGGTCCTTCCGCAAATGTGGCATGAGAAAACCGATTCAGAGCCCTTTACCAAAGGCTATATTCAAAAATTTTGGGGCTTCAACCAAACACCACAAGGTGCGGGTGGCTTGTGGATGAATACCTCAATGCCACTGTTGAATGATATCAACGTTCGTAAAGGGATCACTTTCGCTACTGACTTTGACGGTATGATCAAGAACGTACTTCGCGGTGACTACTCACGCAAGCCTCATGCTTTGGGCTTTGGTCACGGCGAATACGATCTGCCCGATGCGAAAGCGCCTGCGTTCGAACCAGAGTTGGCTATCGGTTATTTCGAAGCAGCTGGTTTCACCAACATTGGTCCTGATGGTATTCGAGTCAATAAAAACGGCGTGCGCCTCAGCTTTAAGATCACTTACGGTTACAACATCTGGACACCTCGTATTGCGTATCTCAAAGAGCAAGCCAAGCTAGCAGGTTTAGAGCTTAACTTGAACTTGGTCGATGGCTCGGCGGCATTCAAATACATCTTAGAGAAAAAGCATCAACTTGCATTTCTGAATATGGGGGGTGGTGAGCTTCCGGCATACAAAGAGTATTTCCACTCTATTAATGCAAACCGAGTTCAGACCAATAATCACACCAACTACAGTTCGCCAGAGTTGGATCGCAAGATTGAAGCATTCCAATCTGAATTCGATGCTGGAAAGAAATATCAACTTTCTAGAGAGATACAGAAAGCAATCTCAAACGCCTACGTCATTGTGCCGGGTTACATGGTGCCTTATACACGCGATGCACACTGGCGTTGGGTTAAGTTTCCAAACAACCCAATGACGAAGAAAACCGCTGCGATGTTCAACATTCTAGGCACCAGTAACTTCTGGATTGATACCGAATTAAAACAGCAGACTCAGTTGGCTTACAAAGAGGGCGAAACGTTCGAACCTGTCACTGTGATTGACGACCGTTACAGGCTATAGGGCGCAATATTCAATGAAGCAACAAACAGTACTAAAAGTACGCGATTTAGAGGTGGAATTCAGCACCGATGAAGGCGCAGTCAAGATCCTAAAAGGTGTCTCGTTTGACGTTAAAGCAGGCAGAACCTTGGGATTAGTAGGAGAGTCGGGCAGCGGCAAAAGCGTGACATCAATGTCGATCATGGGGTTGTTGCCTAAACCATACGGGCAGGTCACTGCGGGTGAAATTTGGTATCGCGAGACGGATCTAACCAAGATGGCGGAGCAGGATTTGTACCAAATGCGTGGTAATCGCATCTCAATCATCTTCCAAGATCCAATGACGGCGCTGAATCCGGTTCAAACTGTTGGTAACCAGTTAGTGGAAGTACTTGATCTACACCACCGCCAGATGTCTAAGGCTGAAAAGATAGACTACGCGATCGGCTTGCTAGAAAAAGTAAAAATTCCGATGCCTGAGCTCAGATTTCAAGAGTACCCACACAACCTTTCTGGTGGTATGAGGCAGCGAGTGATGATCGCAATGGCATTGGCTTGTAAGCCGGATGTGCTTATCTGTGATGAACCAACCACAGCCTTGGATGTGACAGTACAAGCCTCGATCCTCAAACTCATGAAAGAGCTACAGGAAGAGACGGGCATGGCGATGATTTTCATTACGCATGACTTAGGTGTGGTTGCTGAGATCTGTGATGACGTTGCGGTGATGTATGACGGGCGTATTGTTGAAAACGCAGATGTTTTTGAGCTCTTTGATTACCCGAAACATCCTTATACCAAGAGGTTACTTGGCTTGATTCCTGGTTTGGATTCAGAGCCAAAGCAAGCAATACAGATTGACCCTATTGATCTGTCACTTTTTCCTGAATACCAAGGGGCATCGTAATGGCAGAGATACTAAGAATTGAAGGGTTAAAACAGTATTACCTAACGGGTAAGGGGGTCTTCAAAAAAGGTTATGTGATCAAAGCCGTCGATGGCGTGTCGTTCAGTTTAGAACAAGGTCAAACCTTAGGACTTGTGGGTGAGTCTGGATGCGGAAAAAGCACACTTGGGCGTACCATCCTTAAGTTGTATGAACCGACGGAAGGCAAGATCTTCTTCGAGGGTAAAGAGATCACGTCTTTGAACTCAAAGCAGATGAGACCGCTTCGCCGCGAAATGCAGATTGTCTTTCAAGATCCATTAGAGTCGTTGAATCAAAGGCATACGGTTGGTGGCATCCTGGAAGAGCCTTATAAGATTCATGGTATCGGTACACCAGCAGAGCGAAAACAGTGGGTATTGGAACTGCTCGACAAGATAGGTTTGCCTCACACGGCGGTAAACCGTTATCCCCATGAGTTTTCCGGTGGTCAAAGGCAGCGCATTGGCATTGCTAGAGCCATTGCACTTAAACCAAAACTACTTATCTGTGATGAGTCAGTATCGGCGTTGGATGTATCAGTACAAGCTCAGATCTTGAATTTACTGCTCAAGATACAAAAAGAGATGAATTTGTCCATCATATTTATCTCACACGATTTGTCGGTGGTTAAACATATTTCAGACCACGTGGCGGTAATGAAAAAAGGGAAAATTGTCGAAATGGGAACTGCAAAAGAGGTCTATTCATCGCCAAAGAATGAATACACCAAAGAGTTATTATCCGCGATTCCTATTACGCACCCTTCACAAAGAATAAAAAACAGAACAACTCAGGCGGCGAATAACTATTAAAAAGAGAGACGGATTTAAATAGCAGAAGGACAGTATGAATAAAATAAAAGTATTGCCAATTCTATTGTTGGCAACGCCCTCGCTTGTGCTCGCAAATAACTTGCAAGATGAGTGGGTCGAGGGCGATGAAAAGAGCGCATGGTCAGGTTATGTGAGTGCAGATTACTCGCGTAATGGTTATGAGGATAGTGCCCACTTAGCGAATCGTTCAGCTTCTGCAACGGGCGTTTTGCGCTATGCCGTTTCTGATCAATCTCGGTTACAACTCGTGGTATCTGGCTATCACCAGCAAGATGGTGATGTATATGGTACACGAGGCCAGTTCTGGAATGACACCTCTTTGTCATGGGCTCGCAACGGATTGTTTAATCCGACCGAAGGATCCACGGTAAGTGGTGAGATTAGGGCGATATTTGCAACGTCAGAGTCTTCTAAAAGAAATGATCTGCAATTTGGAACACGTGTCAAATTGCGTTGGAGTGCTTCATTTGATGAGTGGTTAGAAGGTCTGACTTTAAGTAATACGGTACTGCTAAGAAAGAATTTCCATGAATACAAAACCGCTGGTGGATATCAAATGATTGAGTACCGACTGAGCAATCAATTTTCCGTGGATTATGCATTTGCAGACGACTTTTACTTCAATATTTTCTTAATGCCAAGGCAGTCCTGGAATTATCACGGTAACTCACTGGATCCAACCATTTTACATGGAGAAGAAATTGGCTATCAAATGACAGAAAGTATTTCGATGTCAGTTGGTATGACAAATAGTGTGGGTTATTACAACCCAGATAAAGGGCAAAATCCGCTTAATGATCTGATCGATTTAAAAAAGATGACCTATTACGCAGTGGTTAATTATCAGTTCTAGCGAGAGCTAATTAATAAAAACAATCGTTATTTACTAAACGATATAACTATAAATACAGGGACATTATGTTTAGAAAAGCAATAATTGCAGCAAGTATCGCAGCTGTACTCAGTGGGTGTGGGGCCGAGGATCGAGCCTATGACACCGTTGAAAGATCCGCAAAAGAGGTGACCGTTCAATCTCTAGATACAGAATCATTGTGGATGTACATGCCTTCAACAGGTGAAGCCCCGCGTTATGCGTTGACGCAGCGTGGTTTCTTTCAAGGCGACCCCAAATTAGTCAAGCTACGTTTTGACGAGACTAATGGTATATACGTTGAAGCGTTAGATCGCGACAAAGTTGACTCTTTAGCTCCGAGTCGTTGGGACTCAGAGATTAACCGCGTACCAGTACTGAAAATTCCAGGTGAGTTTAGACAGTATCGTTGTGCTGAAAATGGTTACGGAGAGTGTACCAACAAAGAAGAGGTCAACCATGATGAAAATGTCGACTGGACAACAGCGACACACTTCATTCCGGATTATGAAAACATCGAATCGCTATCAGAGGATACGCTTAGCACATGGTACACCGCGAGCAATGTATCAGAGAGTGCCGCTCCTCGTGTTATCTCATACGAATATAACCCAGAAGAGGGTGTAATTAACGTTGAGCTAGAGCGCACATTCACAGCGGACCCGGAAGATCAGTATGAATTTGGTGGTCTAGAAAATTTGTCGTTCAAGACTCGCTTTTTCTACTCTCTGGTTAAATTAGATAAGCTAGCGAGCTCAAACTACGAGCCCGTCTATTATCAAGGTCAAGACAGTGCTTACTACGGCTTTTTTAATGACAGCAAAGCGGTGAAAACGCACACAGGTGAAAGTGATGTTCAAGGTTCGCGCTTCGCTTACATCAACCGTTTTAACCCAAATCTTGAATCGATCGATTACTACCTAAGCGACAGTTATTTTGATGAAGGTAACGAAGTTTACCGTCAACTGACCATCGATACGATGAAAGAGGTTAATGAGTCTCTTGAAGGCACGGGTGTGCCGCCAATTAAGATTGTGAACACCGATAAAAAAGCGGGTATTCAATCGGGTGACTTACGCTACAACGTTTTCAATTTGATTGATGAACCAGTAGATAATGGCTTGTTGGGTTATGGTCCATCGGCAACGAACCCGCTAACGGGTGAGATCATTCATGCTCATGTTAACCAGTACTTAGGCGTTATTCGTACTACCACTCGTCGTTACTGGAATGACTTGGCGATGCGCTATAACCGTCAAGAGATCGCTAAATTCGTACCGAAAGAAAACAGTGCAGCAGACAGTGGTGAAACAGAGGGTGATACGGCATCTGTGGTTGCTGAGCGCACTGACGTCGATGTCTTTAATGACATGATTTCGACCGACCGAGGCCCCGAACAGTTCGTTCCACAACTAACCGAAAGTGAGATGGAATTTGTTGGTCAGGGCAAGTTCATTAATGAACTCCCAAAAGCTGACTTAAGCCATAAATTTGATGTAACTAACCAAGATGCAGCGCTAAAAGCATTTTACAAGCGTCAAGATATGCTGAAACGTTTCTCAGAGCAGAACGTCTACAGTGAAGATGCGATGTGGTTGAGTACTAATGCGAAGGGGTTGATCGCTGGTATCGACTACGCAGGTGGTGATTATTTTGCTGATGCTGAACAAAATACCATGAAAAAATGGAATGAGTTGAGCTTAGAGCAGCAAAAATTGGCGAGTGAAGCGATTTCAGAGCACATGTTTAAGTCGACATTGATTCACGAGCTAGGCCATAACTTAGGCTTACGCCACAACTTCATGGGATCTGTCGATAAAACGAACTTCTATACGACTGAAGAGTTAACGAAAAGCAAACTGGGTCACCACGACAAACCTGCAGCATACAGCTCGATCATGGACTACGGCGCATCAATTTTTGATGAACTGTTGGTCTTTGGTAAATATGATAAGGCTGCGCTTAAATTTGCTTATGCTCGTGAGATCGAAACCAATGAATTTGTCGGCGAATCAGTTCGTGATAAGACAGGCGCTCAAGTCCGTAAGACATACTCATTGGCAGAGTACGACCGACAAATGACCGAGGATTACAATGCTTATCCTACCGGTGTCATTGCTCATTTACGTGCGAATGCGGGTACAGAAGGTATCCCTGAGTTGGCAAGCTACCGCTTCTGTACCGATGAACACACAACGACAAGTCTAACGTGTGATCGCTTTGACGAAGGTACATCACTCACCGAGATTACAGAGTTCCGTATTCAGCGTTATTACGATAGCTACGAAACGGCGAACCGCCGCAACGGTCGTGATTGGTTCTCCCAGTATCACCAGTACGAATACTTCTGGCAACGTATGTATGAATTCCAGAAAATTCGAGACATCATAGAAAACGTCGGCGAAATCGATTTTGTTTTCGCACGTTACATTGGTGCTGACACTATCAATAACAAAGGTAGTGTGTTTAAAGAGATTGCAGGGAACAACTGCGTCGATTATCGCGGTAATATCGTACCACTAGACAATATGTCAGCAGGACTTCGTCCGATTTGTGACACATACAACGCAGCAAATCTAGCGGCTAATTTCTTCTTCGACGTACTCACAGCACCGGACAAAGTGTGTGAGCTTGAAGAGCTTAGCGGTGTCGAGGGAGTGCCGAACCGTTATCGTTTTGCAAAACTTTCTGACCTTTGGTTAACATACCAAACAGGTATGTCACCAAACCGAGACGTTCCAACGAGCTGTTATGATGAAGAGCTTGTTCAACTACTTAAGAACCAAGCTAACGAAATTGTGATGCGCTCTGAGACGCGTGATGGTCATATTTGGTCAAGTTTAAAGGCTAACAACCCGTACCAAACGGCGTCTAACTCAGTCGACCTTCTGGGTGTGTGGCCAGATAAACTGCTTGCTGCACAAATGTTGGTTCGTCGTGATTCACCTTATATTGCAACAGAGAACTCGAGTTTAGCTCTAATCGACCTTTCCGATAAGATTGGTGAGCTATATACGCACTTATCCGACCTAGCGGGTCGACCTGAAGCGCGTCAAGCGATCTTCGTTGATGGTAATGGTGATTATGTTGAAACTGTACTTCGTTACCAGCCGAGTCTAACTCAAACGATTGAAGCGGTACCTTCATACTTATGGCCAATGAAGCGCTACTTTGTGTTAGGTGGTGAAGATGCCTTCGAATATTGGACAGAGGGATCGCCACAAGACACTGTGGTTCCTTATTTCGCTACGCTGTTAGCGAATATAACCAAGTACAATCGTGCTAATGAATATGGCCTGAACGACTCTGTTGGCGGGCTAAGTGATTCGATTACAATTAACCTTGCAAACAGTGCGACAGCTGATCCAGATGGGATTAACTTCACTTGGAAAGGGGTCAACTACTCATTGAACTCACGTAACACGTTAGCCAATGCTGTCGCTTCACGTGCCTTATATCAAGATGAGCAAAAAGCCCGTGTTGAGAAGCTAAACAAATTACCATACCCAGTTCGAAACGCGCTCTCTGTATTCAAAAACACACGTGATCGAAATGAAGCCCGTATAATTGCGATAGGCGACAAAGATGCTTTGATTGCACTTCGAGACACGACGGGTTCTGCTAGATACAGAATTTACGACGACATGTTCGAGGCGTATGAAGAAGATGGTAGCAAATGTCTGCGATTTAAGGTTGATGGTGAATCTGAAGAAGATCACATGAAACGCAAGTGTAACCCTCTAGCTCACTTAGAAAATGCTCAAAACCGTGCGATTGGCAAGTTTGAGGATGACGAGTTGGACAAGCTGTTTGATGTGGCACAGGTTTTTGGCGACCAAATTGTGGAGAATAATAAAAGGTCTTTCAATGCATTACATAAAGAAGTGTACAACTACGACCCAGAAGAATTGAGACTTTGGAGTTCGAACGAGTATGTGACATATCGCCGTGCCTTCGAACAGTTTCCTCGTTACACAAAATAATTAGGAAGCAATAAATTAAGTCGTTAATTTGAGCCGGTTATTCTTTCTAGTCTAACCGGCTTTTTTATTCATCAAATTCATCCGTTATAGTGAAATTTTAGCTGCATTATCTGTTATTTATATGTTATACAGATAGTTCTATCATTTTCATGAAACCAAATTAATTTAAAAAAATCACAGCTATGTAAGAAGAATGTGCTGAATTCAAACTCAAGGAAGCGGTTCAAAAGGGTAGCAAGAGACACGGTAAGAAGGATTTATGACCAACCCTAAATTAGTGATCGTGGAAGACGATCCAGTCCTACGAGAAATGCTGCAAGAGTATTTCGAGAGCCAATCATTTGATGTTGTTACCATATCTGATGGGGCGACTGCCTGTGAGCAAATTTTAACAATCCAACCTGACATTGTACTTCTGGATCTAATGTTGCCAGAGGTTGATGGGCTGACCATTTGTCGTGAAATACGCAGCCAATTCAATGGCAAGATTCTGATCTTAACGGCCAGTGACGACGATTTTGACCATGTTGCGGCTTTGGAAACGGGTGCAGATGACTTTATCAGCAAACCTGTACGACAGCGTGTTTTGCTGGCAAGGGTGCGTATGTTGCTTCGTCGGACTCAAGATTTACAGCCAAATACCACGGGTAACGGCAATGAGCTGAGTTTTGGCAAGCTTTCCCTCAATAAAGCGACCAAATCATGTGTTCATGCAGGCCAAGATATTCCGATTGCCGAGAGTGAGTTTGAGCTACTTTGGTTATTGGCGTCTTCGCCGGAGCAGGTCTTGTCGCGCAACTACTTGACTCAGGAGATTCGAGGAATTGAATACGATGGTGTCGATCGCTTTATCGACAACAAAATCGTAATTCTTCGCAAGAAACTGAATGACATCACTATGCCACCGAAAAAGATCATTACGGTTCGCGGTAAAGGCTATCTATTTGTTCCTGAACGCTGGTAAAGGCGACTTTTCTTAATGAGAAGAATCTATTTTGAATACTTGGTGGGTCTGACGCTAATCTTTCTCATCAGTATCTATTCGTACGCTTTTGTCGTTTACAAGTTGGGTACCGACTATGAATACATCCTGCGCGATCATCAGGCAGAAGCTTATCAAGAGCTGATTAGCACGATTGCGACTGAGAAGGGAGTAGTTGAAACCGAGACCATTTTGACAAACTATGCGGAAAAAACGCGCCAAAACCTTCGTATCGTGGCGTTTGAAGCTGCACCTAAAATGGTTCAAAAAGCGTTTAATAATCCAGATGTAAACGTGTATTACCATGAAGAAGATTTTCTTTGGCTGCGTTTACCGGAGAGTCAAAATGTGTACGAGCTATCGGACAACAAAGAGTCTTTTCTGAGGAAAAAGATAAAGACCGAAAACCGATTCATTTGGGTGTTTGCCATCACTGGCTTTGCTTTTAGTGGTCTTTTCTTAGTGTGGCGAATCAAACGTCGTTTGAAGAATTTAGAATTGGTTACCGTTGCGTTTTCTAATGGCGAATTGATGCAGCGCGCCTCCGAGAAAAATAGCATTAAACTTGGTACGCTTAACCGCAGTTTTAACGTGATGGCGGATAAGATTCGCGACCTAATCAACAGCAATAAATCTCTGACCAATGCTGTTGCTCATGAGCTGAGAACACCGATTTTTCGTATTCAATGGCAAGCGGAGCTACTGAGTGATTTAGACCCTACGGACAAACAGTCGAAGGCAATCGCGCGCATTCTTGCTGATACCGAAGAGATGGAAGACATGGTCGATGAGCTGCTTTACTACTCGCGACTAGAGCGTGGTGGCTCCGAACTGCAGTTGCAGCCGGTTGATATGAATAACTGGCTGGATGAGCGATGTGCTATTTGGGAAAAAGAGACCACGCTTGATTTGGTCAAGGTGCCTCTTAAAGAGTCCGTACAATTGCATGTCGACCTCAAACTGTTTAATCGTGCTGTAGACAACATCGTCCGCAATGCATTTAAGTTCGCCGACTCTAAGATTGTTATTGAAATTTGGTCCAACGACGGGGAAGTTGTGGTTGAAGTGCATGATGATGGTAAAGGTGTTGAGTCAGAGCACTGGCCATTCTTGTTTGACCCTTTCTACAGCGCAAATGCTGCTAGGAATAAAGGTAAGACAGGGCATGGACTTGGCCTCGCGATTGTAAAGCAGGTGTGTGAACGTCATCAGGCCCAAGTGACCGTCGGAGAGAGCTATCTTGATGGCGCTTGCTTTGCTCTCTCATTCCCTCGTGTAGAAGGGTAAATAGATGATGGTTATTTTGTTGGTTTGCCATTACACTGCGCTGCATACGATAAAGAACATGTTTTAGGTAAGTTCATCATGGACCAAGAATACTACGAAGACGCTGATTACGATGAAGTGGATCAGTATGGCGAAGAAGGCGAAGAGATAGAGATTGAAGCGATTGGCGTTGATGTCTCATCACAACCTATCGAGCTATATAAAGTCTTTAAGATCGCTAACCTAGTTGGCGGTGGAGGTGAGGCCAAGCACGTGATTTCTGAAGGTTACGTTGCGGTAAATGGTGAGCTAGAAACTCGTAAGCGTCGCAAAATGTACGATGGCGACTTCTTTGAGTTCAACCAAGAGTACTACGTGGTTTGTTGTGATCAGCCTGTTCAAGAAGTGGCTGAGAAACCAAAGAAAAAAGAAGAGCCTAAACAGCATCACAAATCGAAACGTTCTTCTAAGCCGAAAAATAAGAGCGCTAATCAAGGCCAAAATTTGAGTGCTTCTGCCGAGCCGCGTAAGCAGAAAAACAAGTCCGCCAATAAACTTCAAGCTCAAAACGAAAAACCAAAGCCACAACGTGATGAGAAGAGCGGTCGTAACTCCATCGACTTCTTCTAATCAAATTTAGCTAACGCTATCTTAATTCAAACCCTACCTTTTTCAGATGTGAGGCTCGAAATCATCGCCTCACGTCTGATATCCAATATCTCATCAATCAATTTCTGTTTTGCGGTCAAGCCAAAGTGATTGGAATAGTTGTTGATCTGATTCACTTCTGAAGCCTGCAACTTATAAACCTGTTTCTTGAGGCGTGTTTTCGCTTCACTTTTGATCATGCCGCGTTGTTGTAGTAGTGCGATGATCTTGTTGTCTAAAGGGTGCTTTTCCTGTGACATATCTTTTCTTAATCAGAGGTTTAGTTAAACTTCGCAGGGTAATCTACAGGCGAGTTATGACAGATATGTGACGACCTAATGAATTGTCATTTGTAGCGAATTGTAGAGTCGGATCATGTATATACATCGAATATACGGTTCATATTGGCTCTCTGCTCTGGTGTGTCTTAGAATCGAACTAATCAAATCGAGTATCTAGGGTGTGCAGTGATGGCCACTAAGAAGAACAAAGCGAACGCTAAAGACAGCCAGTTAATCATTAGAATTAACAGTGAGTTAAAAGATAACTTTATTTCATTGTGTGATGACATGGATACCTCTGCTGCGCGTGAGATCAGGCGGTTCATTAAACGTTTCGTAGCAGAGCATGAGTCAGAAAACGAAAAGCCATCATAATCCATGAATCTTCTATTGGTTTATCTTCAAATACTGTACACACAAGTCATGAAACGCTTGTTTGTGGTGATGGATAGAATCCGCGATCAATACGTTGAAGCATTTCCATTATTTCCTATCAGAGGAAACAAATGTAAATCTTAGTGACAGTGTCACTTGGTTTATAACCAAAGAGCTTAATGTTCCCTCTCAGCATTAGGCTCTTTTTCTTTTCTAGCAGTATTAATACCAATCGTAGTAAATAATTGCTCATCCTAGCTTGTTAAAATGCTCGATAACTGCGTTAGAATTTTTGATTGTAGAATAACTACTTATCGAAACTCTCTGTTGCAGAAAAGCCGCCTTGTTCTCAAGCCTTTTTCCTGCGCTATTTTTGATCACCTATTTACTGTGATTGGTATAAACCTTTCAGCTAAACATTTTGTTTGTGAATATATTTAGGCGTTAACCCCTCCTTAACCCTGCTTGCTCTATCTTGGCCGCATCTAAGTGGGAGAGAGCACCAATGACGTTTCGATATTCAGTGCTTGCGATAATGCTATCCGGTCTTATGGGTTGTGCGACAACCAGTGAAGCCGACTTTTCAACGCAGGCCACAGAGCAACAAAATAAGTCCATTCAGCAGTTACTTAATCGAGTAGAAACAGCTGGTGAAGAGCAGACACAACAAACAACGACCTTAATTACCGATCTCGTTAATGTACCTGAGCTAGAGCAGTACCTGACGACTGCGTTTAGCGCGAACCCAAGTCTTCAGCAGAGCATTGTGGCTCTCAAGATCGCCTATGCCCAAGAGGGGTTGAGTTTTGCTGACCAATTGCCAATGGTGAATGCCAATTTTTCAGGTGAAAAAACAGAAGACAGTGACGAGAGTTACAACGCTGATGTCACGGTGAGTTGGGAACTAGACCTATGGCAACGCCTTGCTGATGTGAGCGCTGCATCTAGAAAAGATGTTGCGGCATCTCAGGCTAGCTTACAAAACGCGACCAACCTTCTTGCTGCAAACATTATGCGTGGCTGGCTAGAGATCAGTGTTAATCAACAGTTGTTAGATATTGAGCAGCGCCGTTTAGCGATTCTTGAAAACAACGAAACTTTAGTATTAGACCGCTATCAAGTCGGCTTAGGTACACTTGAAGAGCTCGACAATGCAAAGACAAGCACAGCCTCTACTCGTGCGACTGTGGCTCAATATCAAGAAAACTTGGCGCAGAGCAAACGAAGCCTGCTGCTGTTAACGGGTGAGTTGAATACTAAGGTTACTGACGTCAATGTCGTTCAAGCGTTTCCTGATGTTCTCAATCCACTTGAAAACATGTCGGTTCAAAACCTAGCAGGTCGTCCAGATCTTCAACAAGCCTTCTTCAATATTGAAGCCGAGAGTTTGAGAACCGATGCTGCTTATAAAGCGATGCTGCCATCGTTCAGTCTTTCTGCGAGCTTAAAAGACATGGCTGAAACACCAAGTGAAGCCTTGTTTGCCAACCCTTTGTGGAGTGCGTTAGGACAGGTATCTGCACCGCTATTCCAAGGTGGTCGTCTGAAAACCAATGCCGAGATTGCTGAACTCACGACAGAGCAAAGTTACTGGGCTTACCAAGAAACCTTGCTAACCGCTGTGAATGAGGTGGAAAACGCGATTGGGCAAGAAGGCTCATTGGCGGATCAGCAACAGCACCTACAAGCGTCGCTATCGAGTGCTAAACGAAGTGTGGTGAGCTACGAAGAGAAATACCGTCAAGGGCTGGTGGATATCTTCGATTTATTGACCGTTCAGCAGCAAGCCTATGACGTCGAGTCTCAACTCACCAATACCACATACCAACGTCTACTTAACCGAATTGATTTAGGCTTAGCACTGGGCCTAGGTGTCGAAAATCTAGGAAACAAAGCATGAAAAGCACATTAAAAAAGAATGCAATTACGTTCGCTATCACAGTCGCGGCTGCGGGCTCTATTTTTGCTGTAGTTGCGTACAACGGCAGCCAAATGGCTCAGGCCGCTCAAGCGCAGCCACAAACTAAACTCGATATTGCTGGTGAACAACCGTTGGATACACGTTCACTTCCTCAGGTTGCGGTTCAGTTAACGGACGCAGCCAGCTATCGTGCTGAAGTGGTGGGCTATGGCGAAACAAAACCCCGCTACGAGCTTGCCTTTGCAAGTGAAGTGAGCGGTCGTGTTGAGTGGTTGTCTGGTAGTTTTGAAGCAGGCTCTACCGTGAAAGAAGGTGAGCTGTTGGCTAAGATCGACACAACAAGCTACCAGCAAGCCCTGACTCAAGCGAAGTCAGATGTTGCAACCGCAACCCAAGAATTACTGGAAGAACAGAGACAAGGCGAACAGGCTCGCTCTGAATGGGAGCGTTCTGGTTTAACTGGAGAACCGAGCTCTCCACTTGTGCTTCGCGAACCTCAGCTAGCGAGTGCGCAAGCTAAACTAGCGAATGCTAAGCAAGCCTTGGTGAAAGCGCAGCAAGACTTATCGAATACTGAAGTTCGAGCACCTTTTGATAGCGTTGTCGTCAGTCGTGATATTCAGCCCGGCAGTTATCTAAACGCGGGAAGTAGCGTTGCGACGCTATACAGCACCGACCGTATTGAAATCGAAATTCCTTTATCAGAACAACAGTGGGCGAACCTGCCAAAAGCAACGAAAGAAGGCAACCAACAAGGCAACGTCACTTGGAACGCGACCATTACCGACAGCACTGGTGCTTTTGAATGGCAAGCCGAGGTCAAGCGTAGTTATCAATATGTCGCACAGAACACACGTCAGCGTTCAGTCGTATTGGTTGTCGATAATCCGCTTGAACAAACTCAACCACTTTTCCCAGGTACCTTTGTCACCGCGACCATCTCGGGTGCTGAAGTAGATAATTTATGGCAACTGCCTGCCTCTGCTTTGTCGCAGCAAGGTGACATTTGGACTGTTGATTCACAAGGTATGCTAACTAAGTCACCAGCCGCCACCATGTTTGAGCGCAACGAACATATCTATGTTGAACCCGTTAACAGTGAAACCGCAGTGCAAGTGGTGATGCGTCCACTAAGCAATTTTAAGGTGGGTATGAAGGTCATTCCAACGGTTGCTGAAGAGAACAGTGACATTCAAATGGTTGAACGTAACTTAGATTCAGCCTCAGATCGTACCATGTCAGAGGAGGGCTAATATGAGTTCGTTACCTTCAGCCGACCAGCAATCAGCGTATAAGCCTAAAGGCATCATCGCGTGGTTTGCCCAAAACTCAGTAGCGGCAAATCTTCTGATGTTGGGCGTTATCATGGTTGGCTTGTTCTCGGTTAATAGCTTACGTAAAGAGGCATTCCCAAGCTTAGAACCTGACGTCGTCACGGTGTCTGTGACCTACGATAGTGGTGACCCCGTTCAAGCGGAAGAGGGGATCGCCATGAAGATCGAAGAGGCACTTGAAACGGTATCAGGCATTAAGCATATAACGTCGACTTCTGACTCTTCAGGCAGCCACGTTTCTATCGAGAAAGAGACCAATTACGACCTCAGTACGTTGCTCGATGACGTGAAAACCAAGGTTGATGCAATTAACAATCTGCCAGTCGAAGCGGATAACCCAGTTATCGACAAAGCGCGAATGCAAGAACACGCACTGTGGGTTCAGCTCTATGGCGATACAGACCGCGCTACCTTGCAGGACCTTGCAGAGCAGCTAAAAGCGGATTTACTGAGTCAAAGTCAGATTCGTGATTTAGAAATTAAGGCTAAGATCGATCCAATGATCTCTGTTGAGGTTAATGAGGCCAAACTGCAAGCTTACAATCTAACGCTAACGGATGTTTCTAACGCAATCAATGCAGAATCATCAACTAGCATAGCGACAAGCTTACGCAATGGCGATAAAACGGTTCGTCTTAAAGTGTCGGATCAGGCGTACGAACTGCAAGACTTTAGAGCGATCCCTATCTTGAACACCGCCAATGGTGGCCAGATCGTACTTGGCGATATTGCTAAAGTCAGTGATGTGTTTGAAGAGGATACCTTCAGCCTGTCTCGTTACAACCAGCAGAACTCGATGGGCATTCAGATTGTAATGGATGAATACAGTGATGTTATCAGCATCGTTGAACAGGCCGAACAAGTCGTTGAAACGTGGAAATCAAGTAACTTACTGCCAGAGAACGTTGAAATAGAGAGTTGGTACGACAAAAGCACGCTGATTAAAGAACGACTGTCTCTACTAGCGAAAAATGCTCTAACCGGTATCGCCTTAGTATTCATTGTCTTGGCTCTGTTTCTTAACATCCGAGTTGCGTTCTGGGTAGCGGCGAGCCTGCCATTTGTATTCTGTGGCACTCTGTTCTTTATGACCGATTCATTTATGGGTCTCACAATCAATGAGATGACCACATTCGGCTTCATCATGGCACTCGGGATTGTGGTCGATGATGCGGTAGTTGTCGGAGAAAGCATTTACTCGACGCGCAGAGCAGAAGGGGACTCATTAAAGAGTACGATTGTAGGTACGCATAAAGTGGCAGCACCAACCATATTTGGTGTGCTGACTACCGTGGTTGCATTTGTTTCGATTGCCATGGTTGAAGGCAAAATGGGACAAATCTATGCTCAGTTTGCGACCGTTGTTGCCATCTGCTTAATGCTCTCTTTGGTTGAGTCTAAACTGATCTTGCCGTCTCATTTGGCCCATGTGAATACTCAACGTTCAGATAAAAAGGGGATTTGGAATCGCATTCAACAAGGCGCTGATAACGGTTTAGAATGGGTGAACAACCAGGTTTACAAGCGATTGATTAAACAAGCATTGAACTTCCGATATGCGGTCGTGCTCGGTTTCATCTCGTTATTCATTCTGGTTATCGGGATGCCATTTACCGGTAGCGTACGGGTTGCCTTCTTCCCAGATATTGCTGGCGACACTGTGACCGCTGAAATCAGCATGTATAACGATAGTAGCTTTAGCCAAACGCAAACTAACCTGCTGCAGTTAGAAGCGAATGCTTTGGAAGTGGACAAACAATTGCGAGCCATTCATGGTGGTGAGTCGGGCATTTCAAGCGTACAAGTGATCGCAGAGGAAGATAAGTCGGGCAAAGTGACGATTGAACTGGACGGTGAAGCGACCTATGACTCTAACGAATTTGCTGACGTGTGGTTGGCAAACTCTGAAAATATGGAAGGCGTCAAAAAGCTCAAAGTTCTATCAATGATGGAGATGGTAGATGCGTTTAAAGCCGAGCTGAAAGCCAACGACGAAGAGTTATTGAAAGAAGCCGCGAACAAACTTAAAGCCGAGTTGCAAACAGTGGCTGGAGTTAGCGGCATTGACGATAACTTGGACTTGGGTGAACCTCAGTATCGCTTTGAATTGACGGATCAAGGCCGAGCGTTAGGTATGGATACCGCAACGCTAGCGCAACAAGTGTTGCAATCATTTGGTGGCGATATTGTTCAGCGTTTTCAGCGCGGCAAAGACGAAGTGAAAGTCCGTGTTCGTTATCCAGAAGAAGATCGCCAAACACTTGCGGATATTGGTGCGTCAAAAGTGAGAACGCTAGATGGTACGGTTGTTCCATTGACGACGGTTGCTAAGGTCTACTCGGATTACCAACAGTCTGAAATTACCCGTATCGATAACCAGCGTGCGGTGTATATTACGGCAGTGGTCGACAAAGATCAGGTCGCATCGAACGAGCTTGTCGCTCGGCTGAAAAACAGCATAGTCAAAGAGCTCAATGCAGACTATCCGACGGTGAAAATTGACTTTACTGGTGAAGCAGAGCAGCAACAAGAGTCTACGGACTCTATGCAATCGACCTTTGTTTTAGCGCTTATAATGATCTTTGCGTTGTTGTCTATTCCCTTGAAATCGTACATGCAGCCATTGATCATCATGGTCGCGATTCCATTTGGTATTGTTGGCGCCATTTTAGGGCACTGGTTGAACGACCTGACGCTGAGTATCTTGTCACTAAACGGGATCTTGGCACTAAGCGGTGTGGTGGTGAATGACAGCTTACTGTTGGTCTCACGATTCAATGAACTGATCAAAGATAAGTCATTGAGTGTCAAAGAAGCGATCCAGCATGCATGTACAGGGCGTTTACGCGCAGTATTGCTGACCTCTGTCACTACGTTTGCTGGCTTGGCGCCACTGTTGAGTGAAACTTCTATGCAGGCACAGTTTCTAATTCCAGCAGCAGCGGCTCTTGGTTACGGTATTTTGTTTGCGACTGTTATCACTCTGGTTCTAACACCATCACTGCTAATGATTCAAAATGATGCCAATACGCTGATTAGCAAGATAAAACAGAAGCTTTTTAAAACTGAAAATCAGCTAGAGCTGGCGTAATCAGTTACAATTACATGAGGCATATCTAGCCCCGAGAAAAAGCTTATGGGGCTTTCTGGGAATGACGGAGGGATGGGTGAACAATTTGCAACTTCTATTGGTTGAAGATGATCTCGACTTGGCAAAAGCGGTCATCGATTACCTTGAACTTGAAGATATATCATGTGACCACGCAGCCAATGGTTTGTCCGGTTACAATCTCATCGAAACTAACCATTACGATGCGGTCATCCTTGACCTCAATTTACCCAAACTTAATGGGCTAGAGGTGTGTGAAAAGATACGTTCTCAAGGTATAGATGTTCCAATTCTAATGCTAACTGCCCGTGACACCCTCGACGATAAACTGACAGGGTTTTCTAAAGGTGCAGACGACTACCTCGTAAAACCTTTTGCTATGGAAGAGTTGATCGTACGCACTCAAGTTTTATCTCGTCGTCGCAGTGGGCAAGTTAATAAACTGCGCATCGAAGATGTTGAGTTGGATTTTCAAGATAAAAGCGCCACTCGCCAAGGTAAGGCGCTTAAAGTATCGCCAACCGGAATCAAACTTCTAGAATGCTTGATGCGAGAGAGCCCAAATGCCGTATCTCGTGAAAAATTGATGCAAGCCGTCTGGGGAGATGAACAGCCAGACAGCAATAGCTTGAAGGTTCATATGTTTAATCTTCGAAAAGCAGTCGATGGCAAAAGCGATACTAAGCTTATTCAAACCGTTTCCGGTTACGGTTTTGCCTTCAAGCTGAATGAGGACGCGTAGATGAAGATCCGCCCGAGTATCAGGCTCTATTTTCTGGTCGCGATGCTATTTGTTGGCAGTGCCACTATCGGCGTGTTGACCATAACTGGTATTCACTACTTCTTTGCGGGTTTAGATGCTGCGATGACGGAGTTTATGCGTGCACAAGCTACTGAGCTTCCACTGGGTGAAAACGACGCACCAGTCCAGTTTGATGACGTGACGCTAGCGGCTAAGTGGGAAGACTTACCGAAAGAGATTCAGCAAAACCTGAACCCGGAAGAGTTGATCCCGAATGAACTTCTTAAACGGATAGATGGCGTACCTATCATCTCTGAGCCTGAAGCGGGTTACTTCGCAATGAAAGTCGTCGTAGATGGGGAAACACGTTATATCTCTTTGCTGCTTAAACATATGGATATGAACGATAAGTTTGAAAATGAGCCGCCACCATTTATCTACATCATTTTTATTGGGCTTGGCGCCATCGTCTTTTTTTTCATCGCATTGATTTTGGTTCAGCGAAAAATAGCCTCGCCAGTGGAAGAGTTAAAAGATTGGGCAAAGGCGCTAGATAAAGAGCAGCTCACTCAACCTGTCCCCAACTTTCACTACAGTGAGCTGAATGCACTCGGGGAGTTGATCAAATCTAGCTTGAGCTCGGTACAAGAGAGCTTGGAGCGAGAGCAACGTTTTCTTGGGTATGCCAGTCATGAGCTGCGAACACCGATTGCGGTTACGCGAACCAATTCTGAACTGCTGCGCAAAATGATTACTAAGCAGCTCCCAACAGAGAAACAACTCGAAGTGCTCGATCGTATCGAAAGGGCGGGCTTTACTATGACTGACCTAACCGAAACACTACTTTGGTTGAATCGTCAGGAAGGGAAGTCGCTGCCTAGTTCCCCAGTCGTGTTAGGGAAAAGTATCCAGCAGATAGTCGGCGAGTTGGGTTATTTACTACAAGGCAAATCAGTGGAAGTGACCACCAATGTTGACCAAACCACACTGGAATTGCCCGAAAGTTTGTGTCGAATTGTCATTTCAAATCTGATTCGCAACGCTTTTCAGCACACAGAAAATGGCATTGTTGAGATTACCCAAGCAGGTGATACGTTATCTATTGTGAACCGAAATACGGAGCCTAAAATTGGGCGAGATGATCTCGGCTTTGGTTTGGGGCTAGAACTGACGCAGCGACTTATCGCCCAGTATGGATGGACGTATCAAACCCAGCAATCGCCTGACGGCTGGCGAGTTGATGTCACTTTCACGAGTTAACAGACTGGCTGTAAAAGATTTTTACGAATATTGACGATTTACAGTTTCCTATAGGGTGACTTGCGAGTATCTTGAAGTCTTGAGCTAGGTTAGGCTCAAATTCAAATATAATGATAAATACTTAGCTACAGATAATTAATCAGTTACAGATAAAGGATACTTGCGTGCAGGCACAATTCATTGATGGAACGACGCTTTACCGTCAACATAGCTTTCAGCTTCCTCTCGACTACCAGAACCCACACGGTCAACAAATTCAGGTGTTTGCACGTGAATTGGTGGACTTTGCAAAAGACAATCAAGATCTACCTTGGCTTGTTTACTTTCAAGGAGGACCGGGCTTTCCTTCCCCAAGAATGAGTGGCGAATCGGGCTGGGTAAAACGCGCTCTACAACAGTACCGCGTGCTTTTACTAGACCAGCGCGGCACGGGCAATAGTACGGTGATTAGCCATCAAACACTGGCCCACCTGAATCCAGAACAGCAAGCTGATTACCTGTCACACTTCCGAGCTGACAACATTGTGCGTGACGCTGAGGCGATTCGTGAACAATTTGGTATCAAACAGTGGGCGACAATCGGTCAGAGCTTTGGCGGCTTTTGTACGCTGACTTACCTTTCTCTGTTTCCTCAAAGCTTACTGCGTTGTTATGTCACAGGCGGTATTCCATCAATTGAGCGTGAAGCAGATGATGTCTATCGAGCGACTTACAAGCGTGTGGAAGATAAGAACAAAGCCTTCTTCACTCAGTTCCCGCAAGCACAAACATTGTGTCGTGAGATTGCAGATCATCTATTGACTCATGAAGTGCGTTTGCCGAATGGTCAGATCTTCACGGTTGAGCAGTTCCAGCTAATTGGCATTAATCTTGGTGGCGGGGAAGCGAATCTGCCGATGTATTTCACATTGGAAAACGCCTTTGTTGATGTGGATGGAGAGAAGCAACTGAGCTACAGCTTCTTAAATCAGATGCAACAAGAGCAGGCTTACCTCACTAATCCTATTTATGCGATTCTGCATGAGTCGATCTATTGTCAAGGTACGGCGTCGCAATGGTCAGCGCACCGTGTTCGCGATGAATATCCGCACTTTAACTACCAAACAGGTGATGCGTTCTGGTTTACGGGCGAAATGGTTTACCCGTGGATGTTTGACCAATTAGAGACCCTAAAGCCGTTAAAGCAAGCTGCTGAATTATTAGCTGACAAGTCAGACTGGGTCCGCTTATATGAACCGAAACAGCTTAGCGAAAACAGAGTACCGATGGCGTGTGCAGTGTATGCAGATGACATGTACGTTGAGCTTGATTACAGCCGTGAAACTCTGGCTAAGATTCCAAACTCGAAAGCGTGGATCACCAATGAATACGAGCACAATGGGATCAGAGCAGACGGTGAACGCATTCTAGATAAGTTAATGACAATGGTTGAGTCAATTGAGAACCTACCGAAGTAACTTGTCACTATTTAATTAATTGTCAGTTGCTTAAAGGTTTCTTATCAGACAACGAAAAAACGCTGCTAAATTTAGCAGCGTTTTTTTCATTCCGTTAGGGGGAAAGCGTTGTGGGGAAAAGTCGGCGTTTGTTGTTCTTAATTTTAATTAATTATTCGCCAAGTAACTGACAAGCCGACTGAACAGCATTGTCGATGTCAGTTAATTTCCCAGCACCAGCAGGGCCTAAAACACGAGTATAAAGTGCAGTTTGTTGTTCGAACGTCAGACCTAATTGGTTGTAAAGATCTTGACGAATTTGAGCGAATTCTTGCGGCTCTGCATTCGATAGCCCTTCAAGGGTGTTGTAAATGAGAGTGGATTTATCCATAAACTGTCCTTTGTACATCTGTTAAAAATGAAAGCATTATGCACTCTGTCTAGTATTGTTTCTGGGATTCCGATCGCAATATGTGTTAATTAATCGTTATCTTTAGTGATTGATCTCTAATGAATAATGACTCAACAATGTAAAAACGAGACCTTGAACAGGTCTCTTTTGTTAGATAACGTTCTTTTAAGCCAACAGATATCGTTATTTGATGTGGATATTGTTGTCTCTACGGTCATACATTTCAGGGGTTGTGTGCAACCCGCCAGCGTATCCCGCCGCTTCCAAGGTCTCTCTCACTTCTCGAACGTATTCGGGTGTGACAGGGTCGTGCCTATCACCAAGGTTTTTACGTACAAAAGTGATGAGTTCAGCCAACTTCTGGTCAGAGAGTACCTCTTCAAAACTCGCCATTGGCATAAAGTTTCTATCCTTGTCGAGATAGGTTGGTTGTAGGCCTCGAACTGTTACTGCAACGGTGTTAAACGGGTCACTGTGCATAATAATCCCGTTGTTAAGCAGAGTCGGAGCAATTGGATCTCGGCCTTTACCATCGTCACCGTGGCAAGCCCCACATGTTTGACGGTAGGTTGCATAGATATCAGACTGATACGCTGCATCATCGAAACCTTTCGGCTGCAAAGGAACCGCGTCGGGTGAAATCATATTATTGGTATCGCCTTGTAACAGGTAATATGACATTGATTCGACATCTTCCCGCGTCATCAAGCTCAAGCTATTTTTTACTACGTCAGCCATTCCAGCAAATGCAGTGCCTTTATCTGAGTGACCAGTGTGCAAGAAGTCCGTTAACGTCTTTTCATCCCATCCATCGATATAGAGCTCGTTAGCAGTAATGTCTGGCGCGTTCCAACCATCAATTAAGTTGCCTTGAAATATACGTTCAGGTATCAAGGCTTGAGCAATATTTCTTGGAGTGTGACACTCCGAGCAGTGTCCGAGCCCTGCAACCCAGTATTTGCCCCGTTGCCACTTCTCGACATCGTCAACACTCTCTTTAAGCTCTTGTGGTACTTGATAGTCGATTGGATCGGTGTCCATAAAGACAATGTTCCAGCCTAACAGTCCAAGTCTGATGTTGGATGGAAATATCATGCTGTTATCATCATTTCGACGAGAAACCGCAGGAATTGACTGCATATATTCCCAAAGGTCAAGCATGTCTTGGTCAGTGAGGTATTGATAGGAAGTGTAGGGCATTGCTGGATAGAGGTAGCCCTCTTTGCCTTTACCTTTGACCAATGCATCCCTAAAATCATCAAAGTCATATCGACCGATCCCTTCACTGGCGTGAGGAGTGATATTGGTCGAGTAAACTGTACCAAACGGAGTCACGAATGGTAGGCCGCCAGCGAAAGGTTCCCCACCTTCAGCACTATGACACGCAACACAATCTCCGGCATGAGCAAGATACTCACCGCGTTCAACCGAGTCCGCTTTTAAGGCTGCAAGTCTTTCTATTTCTGTCTGTTCTGAATGACGAATGTAAGCGCCTAGGGCAAGAATCTCATTTGCGGTAAGTTGCTCTTCAAAGGCTGGCATCAAGTTGTTTAGGCCGAAGTTGATTGTGTGTTGTATCTCCTCGATACTGCCGCCGTGTAGCCAAATACTGTCTGAGAGATCAGGTACACCAAGATCAGGGTTAGCAACAGTGCCATCAGCATGACAGGAAGCGCAGTTTTGTATGAAGAGGTTCTTGCCAAGTTCGACTTTGACCTCTGGCACATCAGTGTGGCGCTGATTGAGAGAGGCCAGATAATAGGACATTTTGGATATCTCATCGGGTCTGAGTATCTCATTCCAACCCGGCATCGCACCGTTTCTGCCTTTAGCGATAGAGTGGATAATGGCGTTGTCGTCACCACCATATAACCACTCTTGATCAATGAGATTAGGGAAATGTTTCTGACCTTGAGCATTGTCTCTGTGACACGCTGCGCAATGGGTTTGAAACAGAATTTGGCCACTTGCGACAATCTCAGGTACCAAAGCTAAGGTGTTGAGATCGGTTTGAGTCTGCATGGCCATTTGTTCGTCCAGCGAGGTGGACGGGGAACTTAATCGGTCATCGCTCTGTTGCCAATCAACCAAACCTCGCCATTCTCCCATACCGGGGTATAGCACGAGGTAACCAGCAGAAATAACAAAAGCGATAGCGTAGCCAACAAACAACAACTTAGGCGGAGGCGCGTCTTTCTCTTCAATGTTATCAAAACTACCGACAGTATGATCGTGGTCGGCTTTATGGTTGCTGCGCCAATATTTAACAACCACAGAAACCATTAAAACAAAGAAGATTAGAGTGCAAATGATCGCCCACCAGTTCCAGAATGTACTCATGGTGACACCTCCTGTGCTGTATCTTGCCCCAGGCTCTGCAAGTAACGAATCAGTGCTTCGGCTTTGGTTTTGCCACGCACTTGCAGCCTCGCTTCGCTGATCTCACTATCTGTGTATGGCACACCGAGAGTTCGCAGCGTTTTCATCTTGTCTCCAATGTCATCACCTGAAAGCGTTTGTTCGAACAACCAAGGGTATGCGGGCATGATTGAAGTCGGTACGACTTGTCTGGGGTTGATGAGATGGATAATGTGCCACTGGTCTGAATATTTTCGACCTAGGTTAGTAAGATCTGGCCCAGTACGTTTTGAGCCCCAAAGATTCGGGAATTCATAGATGTCGTCAGCTTCTTGATTCGCGCGACCGTTGCGCTTTACCTCGGGGTCGAGCGGTCGAACCATCTGTGTATGACATACATGGCACCCTTCGCTGATGTAAATATCACGGCCAGCTAACTCCAGTGCAGTAAGGGGCTTAGCCAAGCTTCCTTCGGCTATATCTGCGGTGCGCACAATATTAGGGACAACCCACACCAATAGTGAGAAGGAGGCGACGACGACCGTTGTGATAATCAGAATCCAAACCGATTGAGTGAAGTCTTTATTCATAAGCTAAGCCTCCTTTGCCACTAACTCGTTCGACATGCGAACGGTTTTGTAGAGATTGACTGCCATCAACAGAAGACCTAACACAAACAGAGCCCCGCCAAAGAAACGCAAGAACAACCACGGGGCCTTGAAGTCCATAGCTTGTACAAAGCTATACACTAATTCGCCGTTGTCGTTTTGTGTTAGCCACATGTAGCCTTCACCGATACCTGCAACCCACAACGCAATGGCATAAAGAGCAACCCCAGCATGTGCGAGCCAAAAGTGCCATTTAAGTAGTTTTGGTGACCACAGTTCAGTTTTGTTCCACAGTCGAGGAATGAAGTAGTAGAAGACCGCAATGCCTGACATTCCGACCCAACCCAGTGCACCTGAGTGAACGTGCCCGATAACCCATTCGGTGTTGTGCGCGAGCATGTTAAACCAGCGAATCGCGAGTAGTGGGCCTTCGAATGTGGCTAAGCAGTAATAGAGAATCGCCGAGAAGAAGAACAACAAGATATAGTCGTTTTTGAGCTTCTCTTTGTTTTGAAGCAGCGTCATGGCGCTGTTGAACGCACCCGCCCACGAAGGAAGCCAAAGAATTAATGACATCACAATGCCGATGTTTTGCACCCAAACAGGAACAGAGGAGTAAATTAAATGGTGGGTTCCTGCCCAAGTATAGAAACCGACTAAGCCCCAAAAGTGGATTACGGATAGACGGTACGAGTAAATCGGACGGTCAGCGGCTTTGGGTATGAAGTAGTAGTTTATGCCGATGATCCCAGCTGTAAGAAGGAAGCCAACTGCATTATGGCCCCACCACCACTGGACGATGGCGTCTTGAGCGCCGGCAAATACCGAGTAGGACTTCATGGCTGAAACAGGCATGGCGAGATTGTTGATGATAAAGATCATCGCGATAACGATAATGAATGCCGCGAAAAACCAGTTAGCAACAAAAATATGTCCCACCTTACGTTTGGCTATCGTACCGAAGAAGAGAACAGCGTAAAGAACCCAAACAAAGACAATTAACAAGTCGATTGGCCACTCTAGTTCTGCGTACTCTTTAGAAGTGGTGTAACCCGCAGGGAGTGAAATCAACGCAAGTAAGAGAACGAGCTGCCATCCCCAGAACACCATCCATGCCAAGCTTTTGTTGAAGAGTTGGCAATGTCCGGTCCGCTGCGCAATGTAAAGCGACGTTCCCATCAGGATATTAACGACGAATCCGTAGATGACGCCGGAGGTATGAAGCGGGCGCAGACGACCGAATTGGAAGTACTGAGAGTCGAAATTGAGAATAGGCCAGTAGAGTTGCGCAGCGAGAATTACCCCGATTAACATGCCTAAAATGGCCCAGACGAAAGATGCCAGAATGAAGTACTTAACCACCTTCACACTGTATTGCGTTGTCACGTTATCCATAACAAGCTCCTGTAAAGGTTACTTTTCGTTGCCGAGTTGTGAGTAGAAGTAGGAGATATCCTCAATGTCTTGGTCGGAAAGAGCATCAGCTTGTTGCTGCATTAAAACGGCCAGTCCACTGGTACGCTCGCGAGTTTGATAATCTTTGAGCGATGAAATCAGATACCCCATTTTTTGGCCACGTAGATTTGGATAGGGCTCTTGCGTTGAGATGCCATCCTCACCATGGCAGGTCATACACACTTTGGCTTTCTGTTTACCTATCTCGAATTGCTCATCATTGCTGACAGCGTGCGCCGAGGAAAAAAGAGTAGTTGCGACAATCAGAGAGTTGAATAGTGTCTTCGGGTTCCATCGATCTTGAATTAAGCTCATCACTGTTTCCTTCGAAGTGTGAATATACATCGCTAAGTGGCCAATTCTCAGCTGCCAAGCAGCACAATCGCGTTGTTATGTGCATTTAGGTCTGATAAATGCAATCTATAAAGGTTAAGCACAGTTGTGTAGAAGTGCTAATTGGAAAGGTTGTTCTTTTAGTTGTCTCAGTAGTACGTAAAGGGTGTCGGTTTCGGATTAGTTCACCTGAAAGAAAAACAACAGACAGGGAAGTTGGTATTGAGTTGCGGCTGGGTTCGTATCAAGTATGATTTGAACTACGCGCTTTGAGAGAAAGAATGCTCACAGGGCTAGAAGGCACAACACATCTTCAACAGAACGCTTCAATTCTAAAAGAGAAAAGCGCTGCTCGGCTTGCATGACAGTGCTCAAACCGTAATGATTGTGAGTTTCGTATCTGAAAAGGAATCACTTGATGAAGATAAGAGAATATCGAAATACAGATGCACCAGAGCTTTGGGCTCTGTTTTTTAACACGATAAGAAACGTCAATATCCAACACTATAGCCAGTCTCAGGTTGAAGCGTGGGCACCTTCTGAGTTTTCAATAGACGTTTGGCAAAACAAGATGGATAAGATCCGTCCCTTTGTTGTTGAACTGGAAGGAACCATTGTTGGGTATACAGACTTACAAGAGAGCGGATTGATAGACCATTTCTTTTGTCACCATGAATATCAAGGACGGGGTATCGGCAGTCAACTCATGTCACACGTATTGAACTTGGCTAAACAACAGGGATTGAAAAGGGTCTTTTCTGAAGTAAGCATCACGGCGCGTCCTTTTTACGAGCACTTTGGATTCTCTGTCGTGAATGAACAGACTATCGAAGTCCGCGGGCAAATCATGAATAATTTTGTGATGGAAAAACAGTTAGCCTAGCTGAATTAGTACAACTCAGGTGATTGTTTCATTAAATCAATGGTTGTTGCTGACAGGTCAGCTTGATCTGGCGGTTAACCACTTTCCAGTTAGCACAACTATTGATTTAAATTTAGCCTTTCTCGGTGCTCTTTTACATATCGAGCACTCACTGCTACTTGTCTACAAGATGTTATTTGTCTACAAAATATTACTTATTTACAAAATATTACTTATTTACAAAATCTTTGAAGCGTTGTTTGGTTGCATCGTCTGCTTTTTCATACCAGAAATACAACATCTCTTCTGCAGTATTGTCCGACGCTGTTACTTTCGCTGGTAGTGTTACAGGTTGAACAGCTGTATTTGCCGCAGTTGCACTGATCGTTGCAGCTGAAGCAGTTGTGCTCGCCAGTGCTGCGACACCGCCTTTTTTATTGTAGTTGGCTGCCTCTGTTGGGTAGTTTCGCCCAATCTGCATACCTTTTTTCACTAATGTGTCTTCTTTGACCTTAACCGTTTGCTGGTCCGAATCGACAAGGCTCCATTGAAGATCCTTCATGCCTTCTTTTGCGGCACTGATATTTCGGTACTTAGGCATATTGAAGGTCAGTGTCGTATTACTCGCATCAAAGGTTGCGATGATGGTATCGCTGTCAATGAACTCACGATCGTTACCTTGGTCAAAAGCTACCTGATATTGGAATACAATTTGGTTCTGACCGTCTGGCAGTGTCATGGTTTTATGAGAGGAGAAAAGTCCGCCGTCTAAATCGGGTTTATTTTCGTTCACTGCTAAGATATCCACACTTGAAGGGACTTTGATTTCAATGTCTGCTGAAGCGAATGGAGCCACTACCAAAGCAGTGATTAAGGCAATCTTTTGTGTCGTTTTCATAATCGGGCAAGTTGTTTGAAAAGAAGAATTTACAATGTCACGCACTCGTGTTGAGTTCAAGCAATGTCTGTGAAATTAAGGATATTTTGCGAAATCTTAACGTAACTGAAACAATCAGTGATGAGTGACCGAACCTAGTCACTCATTTTAAGCGACGCCTTTGTTATCTATTTCCTTTTCAAAGATCTTTATGGGGTTACCCAACGATGATAAAGCGTCTAAAAGAACATCCTTTTTAACCGGTTTATAGATAACGTTAGTCGCTCCTGCTTCGAAGAACTGAGTCCGGACTTGTGGGGATAAGTCGGCAGTACAAGCAATAACCTTGGCTGTTACTTTGTAGTGATTGAGTAAGGTGGTTGTCGCTTCTAGTCCGGTCATGTTTGGCATGTGATGATCCATCAAGATCAAATCATACTGCTTATCTGTGGCCATAGTTACCGCGATAGCACCATCGGTGGCGTGATCGATTCTCTCATATCCCAGTTTATTGAGTAGTTTCGCCAGTACGATGTAGTTGACCTTGTTGTCTTCAGCAATGAGTATCGAAATGTCTGAGCTAGATATGGGTGTGAGCTCATCATTTGCTTTAGGTCTGGTGTCTAGCAGTGTAACGGGGATTTGTAGGTCAATTTGGGTATGGCCATTCTTAGATAATCTGTGTTCCATATGGCCTAATAATGCGATTAACGCTTTTTCTATCACCCTGAATCCAGCGTTAATGCCTTGGTCGAACGTTCCCTGTGGCGATGTCTGATGTTTATTTAACGTCAGCTGTTTACTGATAAGTCCATTATCTTCAAATGTAAAACATACCAATAATTGTTGCTCATCGGCGTCAATGGCTAAACCACTTTCAAACCATAATGTGCCACCTCGTAATTGAGAAACTGCGCTGAGTACAAAAAAATCGATGATGGTATCGAGTAAATTCTCATCGACGAGTACATCACATTGATTTGGAATAGATAGAGTAGGTTCCAGTAGCAACCCATTGCCGCGCGCTAATGCTTGGATGGACTCTCTCTTATGAGACATATAAGAGGTGAGATTAAGTTGTTGGGGGCGAGGAGTAATGTGGTCATTGTCTAAGTGAGCAAGCTTGATGACATAGTTTAATGAAGCCTGTAAAAGTCTACTTGAGTGTGTGATTTGTTCTCCTAGGCGTTGAGCATCACTGAGCTGCTCACTCAACATAACTTTTTGCGCTAGTTTGTCCAAATCTTGTGCTGGTTTAGTTAACTCATTCGATATTAAATGCATGAGCTGCGTTTTGGCTTGTGTAGCTTGATGAGATTGCTCTATTTTGGTCTCTAGTGCTCTTTCAAGTTGTTTTTGTTTGCTAACGTCTCTTAACGAGCAGATGAAATGACTGGTTTCGCCTTTGGTAGAGCGTGGGATTATCGAAATATCCACCCAGCAAGAGGAGCCATTTTTATGATACTGCAGAACTTGGACTTCGATTGTTTTGTGTTTATCAATCGCATCGGTTATCCGCCTCACCTCTTTTATATCCGTCTTGGGACCTTGAAGAAGCTGCGTAAACAATCTCCCTTTCACCTCTGATGTTTGATAGCCAAATAGCTCGCTGAATCTACGATTGATGGAGGATATCGAACCATCTTTTGTGACGATCATAATCGCATCGGTCGTAAATTGATTAGCGGTATTATCGAACTTATCGCAATCTGATGTGGCCTCTTGCCTCTGGTTAGACTCTTTGGCAGAACTGATGCGGATAGATATGAGGGCTATTACCCAGATCGCGCACAAAGTAATAAGTCGGTTGAACACTGCGAACCAGGCGTCATTGCCGTGTGGAGATAGGTAATAACCAATGACGGTCAACAGAGTACAAACGATTGCCCAAATTAAAGTGAAGTTTGGGTTGTTACGAATGAGTGAGAGGACAATCACAATGACATAAGGAACAGCCATGGCGATACCAAGTGGTAAATGAAGATCAAAGACAAATAGGGTTGCGGCGATCAGGGTTAGGTATAGGCCCAAGTTTGAGCTAGTCAAATTAACACTCCATTTCATTGCACTCTCCTTAACCTGCCTTTAATTGATGCTGGTATTTATCAATCAAACGCTTAGCTTGATGGCTATTGACCATGAGTCGATTTATCACTTGCTGTAGGATTTCTGCTGCAGGCATTTGCTCTGCGTCAAGATCTTGTTCTACTTGCTCAATCAGTTTCGATATCTCAGACATTCCAAATTGAAGCGAAATGCCTTTGATGGCTTGAATAATGGGGCCGAGTTCTTCTGGCTTTGAGTGAGTGAATACCTCTATCAGTGCATCGATTTTAATCTCTAGATCATGTTCAAGTGACTGCAAACAATCAATTTTGTCTTGGTATGAAAGGTTGAGGTCAGTTAAAAGCTGGCTTCGAGAAAGCTCTTCTTCTGTCATTGGAAGTTTATCTTTAGAATATCGCACCAGACGTGTGACATTAGCTGGAAGGGACGAGGTACTATCGTGCCCGCTATCATCTCGATTCGCTTGAAATTGTGCTTCAAACTGATAAATCGCATTTTGTAAGCTGTTTTTTTGTAAGGGCTTGGTTAATACAAAGTTTGCACCACATTCGATAAACTCGTCGTGTGCTTCTTTAAACACATCGGCGGTACAAGCGAAGATAACCGTTTTAAGTTTCAGCTTGTTTCGGATGTTTTGGATCGCTTCGATACCGTTCATTTTGGGCATGTGATTATCCATGATTATCAAATCATAGGATTGACTTTTGAGTTTATCTAACGCTTGAAGCCCGTCATATGCGTTCTCCACACGAAGGTTTAGCGACTCGCAAAACTTTTTGATAACCATAGCGTTAATTTTGTTATCTTCTACAAGTAGCACTGAAAAATCCTTAAGTGCTAGTCCGTGAGCTTCTGTGATTGTGGCATCCTCTTGATGCGCTTTTTCCTCTAGTTCAAATGGTATGGTAACAGCAAATTGTGTGCCGACATTCGGCTGACTAAATACGGAGATGCTTCCTCCCATTAACTCAACCAGTTGCTTTACAATAGATAGACCTAACCCTGTGCCACCAAATTTACGTGTTGTAGAGAGCTCGGCTTGCTCAAAGGCAGAAAAGATACTGTCGATTTTGTCTTCTGCAATCCCTATCCCTGTATCTGTCACAAGCATTTGAATAGCGCGAGGGGAGGTATCTTGAATATCGAACTCGAGTTCGACTTTACCCGATTCAGTAAATTTGATCGCATTCCCAGCAAGGTTAAAGAGTATTTGGCGAGTTCTAGCTTGATCACCAATAAGCTGAATGTTTGTCGGTACACGATTTGTGATGCACAGTTGAATGCCCTTACTTTCAGCAAGGGAAGTGAGCGTTTTATCAAGGTGAACAATGAGGTCGGGAATAGTAAATGGACTACTTTCAAGCTCCATCTTACCTTGTTCAACTTTTGAGAAGTCGAGAATGTCGTTTAATATAGTGACAAGGTGCTGACCTGAATCCATGATCAACTGAGCTTGTTTTCTTGTCTCAATCTCGTGAGAGTCGTCCTTAATGATTTGTGCGATGCCCAACACACCGTTCATTGGTGTTCGCAGCTCATGACTCATCGTCGCTAGGAATAAAGATTTAGCATTGTTGGCTTTTTCTGCCTTATCAGCGGCGAGTTGGTAAGCTTGTGTATTTGCTTTTAGTTCGTAGTATCGCCAAACCACGATGCTGATGAACAGTGCAAATAGCAGCGCGACAAGAGCAATCGTAAGGTTTGCAATCACCTCATTGAGGTGATCTTGTAAATTGATGAAGCGATGCTCGATATCATCAAGGTAAGCAATGTGTTCTGGAGACAACGTTTTGGAGATGAGCTGCTGATGTTGCTGATTTATCTCATTGAAGGTTTGCGCGAGTATCAATTGGTCATTAGAGGACGAGACATCCGACGGTGCTCCTGTCGTTTGTGAATCACTTGATGTTTCATTAATACCAAGGTTTTTCTCTAGCGAAGAGATGTTCGAGAGCATGGCCTCCAACAGATGACTTTTCGTATCTCGCGCCGATGAATTAATCAATATATTGCTGAGGGATGTAAGAATGAATTGACGAGCTACAGTATGCCCAACAATATGATCCAGTTGATCAATGGTATCCATTGTTCGGAAGTAGAAGCTGTCCAACAATGCCTTTGTCTCTAATCCTTCAAACAATATCGAATGAATCTTAGCGTTGGTAGAGGTCTGATAGAACTGCTGCAGCTCTCTTTCAACTCGCACTAAACTGGCGGAAATCTCATAGGGATTGGAAACCCCATTTATTGTGCTGCTGGCTATGATGTCTCTTTTTTCTAGTACTTTGTGCCCGATCTCGCGCGTCACTTCTCCATAATGAGTGACCTTGTTATATTCCGTATATGCCAAAACGATATAACTGACGAGCCCAACGAACATTGAAGCAAAAAAAAGTGATAGGAGTTTGAATTTATTCATTCTCGAATGCCTCTAAAATGGATGGGCGTTGTCCGGTGAGGGTTTCCAGAAAAGCTTTCAAATGCTTAACCGTATCATCTTCAAATGTTTTACCAAGTTGGCTCTCACCCATGATTTTGATCGCTTCTTCTAAAGAGTGTGTTTGTCCGTCATGAAAGTAGGGGGCTGTGATTGCGACATTGCGTAAGCTAGCGACTCTAAATAAGTGTTTATCTATTTCTTTTCCGGTAGACATAAAACGCCCCTGATCTTCACTGCGCTCTTGCCCTGTCTTTGTCAATCCAAAATAGCCGAACCGCATTATCATCCCTTCACCAATATTGGTGCCTTGGTGGCAGCGTATACAGCCCTCTTCTTGAAATGCATACCACCCTTTCTTGGCACTTTCTCCGATAGCTTCTTCATTACCTTTTATATAGCTATCAAATGGAGAGTTTGGGGTGGTGAGGGCTCTCATGAACTCGACCAGACTGGCTTTGATAGATTGTTCGTTAATCTCTAAGCCTAACTGACTAAACAGTGGCTGATACTGTGGTGTTTGAGAGACATATTCGATAACCGAAGGCCAGTTTGAGTCCATTTCTGCTGTGTCGTGAATTGGACCATCAATTTGCGATTCAAGGGTATTGGCACGACCATCCCAAAAAAATCGATAGTTGTAGGCGGCATTAAAAACGGTCAGCGAATTACGTGTACCGACCCCGTTCACCCCGATAGAAACAGCGTTGGTCTCTGCACCATTGGATTGTAAATCATGGCAGCTTTCACAACTGATATTCTTGTTTGACGATAGGTTAGGGTCTCTAAACAGCAACCATCCCACCTTAGCAAGCGCTCTATCGATTTCTATATCATTTGGTATGGGAGTTACCTTTTGTTGAGAAAAGAGCTTATTGGTTTCGGGATAAGCGGCAGCATGGTTAGTTATGTGGTGGTGTTGATTGTGACTTTCACTATCGCTGTGAGAAGAGTGATGTGTATGCTCTGTTCGAAAAACAGCGTCGTAAACTAATACTGTGACAGAAATAGTGGCGACACAAGCGCTTAGTCCAACGAGATAAGGGTTCTTCATAATATTAGTTCCATCTAATAAAGGTCGAACATACAATAATCATGTTAGAGAAACTGATTTTTCGATTACATTTAGTCGAACTGAGATGATCCTGTTGGTATATATCGACGTACAAATCAGGTTGTCTAAATACAAATTTAGCTTCATATGCATATGCTTGCAAGGTGTGTTAAGTGGTCTGTTAGGAGTGCAGCACCTTTTGATTGGAAAACTGCATCAACTTTGTGTGCTCGGGTTTTAGCGGTTTACGCTTCAATAGCGACGGAATGAGTGTGTGGTGTGATCTTTTTACTGAACACTTACGTAAAACGGCGCGCTTTATTGGGCTGCAACTTCTGTCGAAATAATAAATTAATTAATAGTTTAAATAACCTCGCTATTGGTTAATTTTTAAACTATACGTTTGAGGGCAGGAAGCAAAAACTGATAAAGAGGTTTCTATGACAACAAAATATGGTGTGAAACGCGGGCTAGCGGTATTGAGTTCTGCATTGTTAGCTGCGACATCTACTATGGCGGCTGAAAAGCCTAATATATTAGTCATCTGGGGGGATGATATTGGTCAATCCAATGTTAGTGCATACACTTTTGGGCTAATGGGATACCAGACTCCAAACATCGATAGCATCGCCAAAGAGGGTATGATGTTTACCGATTATTACGCAGAGCAGTCCTGTACGGCTGGGCGTTCAACCTTTATCACTGGACAGAGTGTCTTACGGACAGGTCTAAGTAAAGTAGGCTTGCCAGGTGCCGATATAGGCCTTCAGGCAGAAGATGCGACCATAGCCGAGTTGCTTAAACCAATGGGTTACATGACCGGTCAATTCGGTAAAAACCACCTTGGTGATAAAGACGAATTTCTTCCAACAGCACACGGTTTTGACGAATTTTTTGGTAACCTTTATCACCTGAATGCTGAAGAAGAACCGGAAAATGAGGATTACCCTAAAGACCCAGAGTTTCGTAAGAAATTTGGACCACGTGGTGTGATTAAATCGTTCGCTGATGGCAAAATTGAAGATACTGGTCCTCTGACACGCAAGCGTATGGAAACGGTTGATGAAGAGACGTTAGACGCGGCACTCGATTTTATGGACCGAGCGGTTAAAGCGGACAAACCTTTCTTCGTTTGGTGGAATGCAACACGCATGCACTTTAGAACGCATGTACAGCCAGACAGCAAAGGCGTGACTGGCATTAGTAATTACGCTGACGGTATGGTTGAGCACGACAGACACGTTGGTCAACTGTTGAAACAAGTGGATGATCTAGGTATCAAAGACAATACCATTGTGTTCTATTCTACAGATAATGGTCCTCACATGAACTCGTGGCCCGATGCCGGCACAACGCCATTCCGTGGTGAGAAAAACACCAACTGGGAAGGTGCATACCGTGTTCCAGCTATGGTTCGTTGGCCGGGTAAGATCGAGCCGGGAACCGTTTCTAATGACATCATGCACCATATGGATTGGATGCCAACCTTCCTTGCAGCAGCGGGAGACGACCAAATTAAAGAGAAACTGCTGAAAGGTCATACCGCCGGTGATAAAACGTTTAAGCTTCATCTAGATGGCTATAATTTCCTGCCTTACCTAACAGGTAAAGAAGAAAAAAGTCCTCGCAGTGAAATATTCTACTTTACTGATGACGGTGATTTAGCTGCACTTCGCTATAACCAATGGAAAGCGGTGTTCATGGAGCAGCGTGCGACGGGTACCATGCAAATTTGGTCTGAACCATTTGTAACGTTACGTGTGCCTAAATTATTTAACCTACGAATGGATCCGTACGAAAACGCTGATATCACTTCTAACACTTACTATGACTGGTTGCTTGACCACGCGTATATGTTTGTTCCAGCACAAGCGTACGTGGGTAAATTCTTAGAAACCTTCGCAGAATACCCACCACGTCAAAAAGCGGCGAGTTTTAGCTTAGATCAGGTTATGGAGAAGCTTCAGCAGCCTCATAACAAGTAATCTGTCTTTAACCTAACGCATGAAAAGAGCTCTCAGGAGCTCTTTTTTATGTGCGTATTTGTGAGTAAGTGCGTGTCCTCTACATGAGTTGTTTTCGAGATTCTAATCACTAAATAATTGTAAATTCGTTGTTTTTAGGTCTAATCTTATTGAGTATGAGGATGGTTAAAACAAGGAATGTTATGCCTACATTGTTGTGCTCACTGTCGAACGGATTGAAGCCGCCGCACGCTATAGTATTGTCCGCAATTTTCATCATATTCAGTTTCAGTGTTTACGCGAATGAACAAGTGTTGCTTCCTATGAGCGATGAGGCTGCTAGCGTCGAGCATAAAATGACAAACGTCAGCTCAAAGGCCAGTTATGTGGGTTCTGAAACTTGTATTGATTGCCATGCAGATCAAGTGGAGGCATGGCAAGGCTCTCATCACGACATGGCAATGAAACATGCAGATAAAACGTCTGTTTTAGGCGACTTTGATGGTGCTCGTGTCATACATGAGGGAAAAGAGAATCGGTTTTTTCAAAAGGGGAAGGAATACTGGGTCAATATAGAAGGGCCTGATGGTCAGTTTCACGATTATAAAATCAGCTATACCTTCGCTTTCGAGCCACTTCAGCAATATATGGTGGAGTTTGATGATGGTCGAGTGCAGCTGATTCCTTTCGCATGGGATTCCCGATCTAGTCAAGAGGGCGGCCAACGCTGGTTTCATCTTTACCCAGACACTACCAACACCGATGAATTTTACTGGACCAACAGCGGCCAGAACTGGAATTTCATGTGCGCCGATTGCCACTCAACCAATTTGCAAAAAAATTACGACGCAGAGCTGAATCGTTACCAAACCACTTGGTCAGAAATTAATGTCGGATGTGAAGCGTGCCATGGACCCGCCAGCGAACACATCGAAATGGCAAAGCAATCAGAAAGTGGTGATGTGCAATTGACTGGGACTATTTTTGATGCGGCAACTCATTACGGTTTTGAGCGTGATTTATCTAAAGCCGTCAAAGAGTGGGTGTATCAAGAAGGGAACACGACACTTCAGCCTAAAGATATTCTCCATACCAATCAAGTGCAGACTTGTGCTCAGTGCCACAGCCGCCGCACACAACTCAATGAAACGGGCGACCACGTTAAGGGCTCTTTCTTTGATAAGTATCGATTAAGTTTGATCTCGCCCGAACTCTATTACCATGATGGTCAGATCTACGATGAAGACTATGTTTATGGCTCGTTTTTACAGTCGGCGATGGCTGAGAAAGGCGTGACTTGTACCAACTGTCATGATCCTCATACGGCTCAATTAAAGATCGCCGAAGAAGCGGTATGTAGTCAATGCCATATCGCCTCCGAGTACACCCCAGAAAAACATACCTTCCATCAAGCGGGTACTGAGGCGTCGCAATGTACAACCTGTCATATGCCAGAAACAACCTACATGCAGGTTGACCCACGACGCGACCATAGTTGGCATGTACCGCGCCCTGATATCAGCCAACACATTGATACGCCAAATGTATGTACTAGCTGTCATGAGGATAAAACAGACCAATGGGCTGATGCTCAAATAGGTCAGTGGTTCCCAGATTCCAAGTATCGCAACCAACAACACTTTGCGGTGGCATTTTATGCCGATGCGATAGGACATCGAGGCGCAGTGGATGCTCTGGCTTATTCCGCGCAAGACTCAAGCCTGAGCGACATTATTCGTGCTTCAAGTCTCGAGCGTATGGCTGGTAACACGGGTCAAAACACGCTGATTTCATTAGCTAGAGCAGTGAAGCATGACAACGAGATGATTCGTTTGGGGGCAGTTGCGGGCTCTTCAGGTTATGAGTTCAGTGATCGCTGGCAGATACTCGAGCCTCTATTAAATGATTCTGTACTCTCGGTACGAAGTGAAGCTGCAGGGGCTCTAGTTCGTTATTGGAGAGAAATGAACCCGTTACAGAAAGATGTGATTAAGCCGGCATTGTCTGAGTACATAGAGATACAAAAGTTTAATGCCGACAGAGGTTTTGGGCGTACTAATTTAGGTAATGTGTATCGAGATCTTGGTCAGTACGATAGAGCGATTGAATACTACCAAGGAGCAATAAAAATAGAGCCTTATTTTGAGAACAGTTACGCCAACTTAGCAGACTTATACCGCGCCCTTGGTGATGAGCCTAAGGTGTTGGCGACGCTGAAACAAGGGATTGAAGCGCAATCTAAATCAAGTGTACTGCCATACAGTGCAGGCTTAGCTTCACTCAGAGCTAAGGATTATGTTCAGGCGAGACTATACCTTAAGCAAGCGGCTGAAATGGCCGACACCAATCCGCAGTATTGGTATGTCTATGGTCTATCATTAGAGCAGGTTGATGTGCTCGCGAGTGCCAGAGCGTTACAGCGTGCTTATACAGCGAGTCGTAACCCACAACACCTCTATGCACAATGCGAAATTTTGGCACGTAACTCGGCGAAATCGGGAGTGAAACCAGCGTTCAATCGTTGTGTTCAGCAGCTAGAGAAAATCGCACCGCCTGAAGCTGTCAATCAGCTGAAAAGAGTGATCAAATGAAAGCCCACAAACGTATAATACGCATTGACCAAAATAAAAAAGTAACTATTGCTTCTGCCAGAAACTTTTACCTCTACCAGAAATAGCTATGGCGCTTGTGAGTAGGATGTACACAGCATATCGAAATGATAAGGACGACCTATGAACCACGCACAGCAAGCGATAAATCAACTCATAGAACAAACTGAAAAAAGTGTTATTGGCCAGAGCCACGTAGTTAGAGCTTTGGTGATTGGCTTACTCACCAATGGGCATGTTCTGTTGGAAGGTTTACCAGGAACCGCAAAAACACGTTCAGTGAAGTCTCTCTCGAATTTGCTGAACGCGAGCTTTGGTCGTATCCAATTCACTCCCGACCTCCTGCCTTCTGATGTGACTGGTACAGAGGTCTACCAAGAGGTGGAAGGTAAACCTCAATTACATTTTCAAGCTGGCCCTATCTTTAACAGCATTGTTTTGGCAGACGAAGTAAACCGTGCGCCCGCCAAAGTACAGGCGGCGTTACTTGAAGCGATGGCAGAAGGTACGATTACTGTTGGTGGTCAAACTCATGTATTGCCTGAATTGTTCATGGTGTTAGCAACCCAAAACCCAGTAGAGCAAGAAGGCACATACCCGTTACCCGAAGCGCAAATGGACCGTTTCATTATGAAAGTCACGGTTGATTACCCTGAAGATGCCGCTGAGCGTGACATCATTCGATTGGTGAGAAGTGAAGAGCTAGGGAGTGAAACCAGTTCTCAATTGATTACGCCCCAACATATTGAACCTGAACTTGTCATAGAAGCGCGCCGTCAATTACCTGATATCGCTGTCTCCGAATTCGTCGAAGATTATATTGTTGCTCTCGTTATGGCGACGCGAAAGCCTGAACGTTACAGCGAGTCGAATCTACCAAAATGGTTAGAGATTGGAGCAAGTCCGCGCGCTTCAATTGCTCTTGATAAATGCGCAAGAGCCTATGCATGGCTTCAAGGGCGTGACCACGTCACAATTGATGATGTGCGCGCGATGGTTCCAACCGTATTGGGGCATCGTTTCTCTCTCTCTTACGATGCGTTGGCAGATGGTGTCGACCACCAAAGAGTAATCGAAGAGTTGCTTGACGCAGTAGAGATTGGTTAAGCGGGAGGCGTTATGGCTAAGCCAACTCAAGCGCCACAGTCACAAGGGTTAGATCCTCGGCTGTACTGCGATTATTCAAAGCTCGTTCGGTTACAGGCTCAAGCCGAGTCGTTTACCTTATTGCCACACTTGAAGGCCGGCAGTGTGCTGTCTGGTCGTCATAACTCCTTGTTTCGTGGGCGCGGTCTTAACTTTGAAGAGCTCAGGCACTACCAATTAGGCGACGATATTCGAAATCTGGATTGGAAAGTGACAATGCGTACCGGTAAGCCACATGTTCGTAGTTATACCGAAGAGAAAGACCGTAATGTGATGATCTGTGTCGATCAACGCAGTTCTATGTTTTTTGCTTCTCAATCCGTGATGAAGTCAGTGGTTGCCGCGGAACTTGCAGCAATCTGTGGTTGGCGAGTGCTCAAAGATGGCGACCGCGTTGGTTATCTTATCGCATCACATCAAGCTCTATTTCACAGTAAGGCGCAAAGGTCTCAAAATGACTTACTTTCCCAATTAAAACTTCTGGCTAAGGCTAACCAGCGTTTAGATGTGGCTTCTCAAGATAGTAACGATGTGACGTTCAGTCGTTGGATTGAGCGTATTAAACGTATGGGGCTTAAGCAATCTACTCTTGTTTTCATTAGTGATTGGCGGGATTGTGAAGAGCATCATCTCGACCGTTTGAAACAGCTGCAACAGCATAATGACGTTCTGGCAATAATGATCAGTGATCCTCTAGAACAAGCTCTTCCCCATACACTTGCAGACGCAAAATGGGTGGTGGGTGATGGTCGATACCAGCTTAACCTCGACAGCCAAAGCAAAGTTTCAGCGGCCAGTGAAAGCTTGGCACAAAAAGCAGCGCTTCAGAAACAGTCATTAGCTAAGTTAATGGCGATTAAGCATCTACCGTATATCGAAGTAGATACCTCGGGACAACACGTGTCGCAATTCCAAAAGCTAGTGGGAGGTCGCTAATGTCAGTCGAACATACCCCACCTAGTACTTATATACTGCGTGATATTCAAGATGTCGCGGTACCTGACAGCGTCAGTTGGCTGCCTCAAACGATAGGTTGGAAGGTTTTAGGTGTCGCACTAATCATGGCGCTTGCATACGCTACTTATCGCTACGCTTGTTATCGTTGGCACAACCGCTATCGTCAAGAAGCGTTAGACGTGCTTGGCCAGTTAGATCCTTCAGATAAAGGCTCGGCTAAGCGTGTTTTTGAAGTCCTGAAATCAGTCCTTCGTTATCTGAATGCCCGCAGTGCGAGTATTCATGGTGAAAGTGTATTAGTCATGCTTGACGACTATCTCCCTCATAATTCATCGACTATTTTCCAAGACAACGCGTCTAAAATCTGGATAGATAGCTTAGTTAACCCAAGCGTCAATCTGACATTTGAACAACGTGTTGAGGTCATTGAGAAAGCGATGACCTGGGTGACAGCGCATCAATACCAAGGTTCAGAAAAACCTCAGGAGGCGCCACGTGCTTGATCTAATTTCACCTAGCTTTGAATTTGAGCATCCACTTTGGTTAGTGATACTTCCGCTACCGTTTCTTATCTACTTTGCTGTTCCCGCCTATCGAACAAAGCAGGTGGCGATTAAAGTTCCTTTCTTTCGAGACTTGATTGAAGCCATTGGTGAGACTCCGTCTGAAGGAGCGAGTCAATTAACAGCGAGCTGGTGGCAGCGAACTACACTAGTTGTTAGCTGGATGTTGGTCGTTTGCGCTTTGGCAAAACCAACTATTCTCGGAGAACCGCAAACTCGCGAACAGTTTGGCCGTGATGTGATGGTAGTTGTCGATTTGTCTGGCTCTATGGCTGAAGCCGATTTCACCTCGAAAGCAGGGGAGACAATCTCGCGTCTTGATGCAACCAAAGAAGTGCTAGCTGACTTTGCGAAAACGCGTGAGGGCGATCGTTTGGGGTTGATCTTATTTGGTGATGCCGCGTTCGTTCAAACGCCCTTTACTGCAGACCAAGGTGTGTGGCTAGAACTGCTGAACCAGACGGATGTTGCTATGGCGGGGCAGAGTACCCATTTGGGCGATGCGATCGGTCTTGCGATTAAAGTTTTCGAGCAGAGCCATGATCAACGCAATGCTCTGAATGCCCAAGAGCCTGATAAAGAGCGAGAAAAAGTAGCGATAGTGCTGACAGATGGCAATGACACGGGCAGCTTCGTAGAGCCAATTGATGCCGCTAAGGTGGCTAAAGCTAAAGGCGTACGTATCTATGTTATCGCAATGGGCGATCCGCAAACCGTCGGCGAAGTAGCACTGGATATGGAGACTATTCGTCGTATCGCCGAAGAGTCAGGAGGAAGTGCGTTTGAAGCGTTGAATCGAGATGAACTTCAAGGAGCTTATGCGAAAATAGGTGAGCTAGAACCTCAGATCTATGAGAGCACCAGCTATCGTCCCAAAAAGACCATTCATCATCACCTAATGGCAATCGTTGTTGTCATGTATTTGGTTGCTTTCAGCTCTGCGACAATACGTCGCCGAAAACTCTTGAGAAGTACCAAAACACCTTTGGCCTCAGAGCAAAAGCAAGGAGAACAGAATGTTTGATTCTCTCGTTTTGCAACAAGTGTTTACTCAATTTCATTTTATTCGCCCATTGTGGCTACTCGCTTTCATTCCAATGTTCTTCTTACTTTGGTTACGTTGGCGTGAAGAGACAAAACCTAGCTGGAAAGATGTATTGCCTGAGCATCTACGCAACGCTCTCACCATCGGAGAGCGAGGTTGGCGCAAACAGTTGCCTTTGAAGCTACTAGTGGTGATCGTCACCATCGCGATATTGATTTGTGCAGGCCCAACGTGGCAAAGAGAAGCTTCACCTTTTGGTGAAGACAAAGCCTCTATGTTGGTTGTGCTTGATAACAGCGAAACTATGCTTCTCAAAGATCTGCCTCCTAGTCGTTTGGAGCGCTCAAAGCAGAAGATTCGCGATTTATTAGCTGCACGTAATGGCGGTAACACAGGGTTAGTTGTTTACTCAGGCAGTGCACATGTTGCGATGCCAGTGACGCAAGACAGCAAAGTATTCGAGCCCTTCTTAGCCGCGATTACGCCTGAGATTATGCCAGCAGCGGGAAAAATTGCTGAAACAGCTTTGCCGCTCATTGACCAACAACTGAACCGAGAACCGGGCTCGACTGTTCTGTTGGTGACCGATGGTGTTAATCCAGCAACGATTAAAGCCTACGAAACGTTTTTTAACGATACGCCTTATCAACTGTTGATTTTGGCGGCAGGAAGTCGCGACATTGTGAGTGATAACCCAGTGGACTTTAGCGTGTTGAATGATCTTGCAAGTGCGACGGGCGGGCGAGTTATCGAAATCACTGTCGACGATGCTGATATTCAAGCACTCAATCGTGCGGTTGAACGCAACATGCAGCTCAATGGTGAATCAGCAATGCCGTGGAAAGACATGGGGTATGGGTTACTGTTTCCAATCGCACTCATCATGTTGTTATGGTTCCGCAAGGGTTGGCTAGTGCAATGGTGTGTAGCCGTTGTGTTGGTTACAGGATCTTTGTACTCCAACCCTACGGTGGCAGAACCTGTCAAGTTAACGGCGGAAAAGCCAGTCCAAATTGAAAAAATCACAACGTGGGATAAAGCCTCTCAGTGGTGGTGGGATTTATGGTTGACGCCCGACCAGCAAGGGCAACGTCTACTTAACCAGCAAGAGTACCTTGAGGCGGCGAAGCACTTCCAAGACCCGTTACACAAAGGTGTCGCATACTACTACGCCAGTGAATTCAAGCTTGCCCATAGTGCATTCTTACAAACCAAGACAGATTTAGGTCTTTATTACTCAGCGACAGCGCTGGCACGTCAAAGAGAATATTTGGCTGCTCGTGATTTATTGAAGGATCTGTTGGAGAAGCCAGACCTAGATAGTGAACTAGCAGTAAAGGTTGAACACAACCTTGCGGTATTCAACAGAATAGTTGAAGAGGTGAATCGCATGAGTGAAAGCCAAGCTGGTACGACCGATGGTCCTGAAGAGTCATTTGAACTTGATGAAGATAAACCAAGAACCGGTGATGGTGCAGAAGAAGAAACGGTTGCAGAACTGATGCTCAAAGAGACACTGAACGCCAATGAGATACTTGGTAGTCCAGAACTGGCCGACAAATGGTTGAAAAGAGTCGAAGCGGATCCGAAGTTTTTCCTAAAAGCTAAGTTTCAACTCCAGTTAAAACAACCACAAACCGATGTAGAGCAGGAGAGTGACAATGAGTAAACCTCTACTTCAAAGAATGAACCATGTCTTGTGCTGTTGTCGCAACTTGTTGGCTGTTACTGCTGTTTTTATCGTTAGCACACTATCTCATTCAGTTATGGCTGATGATCTCAATGACCTGTACAAGGAAGGAAAAGTTGAACTCATTGCATGGGTAGGAGAACAACCATCTACATCACCGAAAAGTGAACCAAAGAAGGACTTACCAGTCTTCAGTGTCAATGAACAGGTTGTATTGACGATTGAAGTAGCGACGCCGCGTTGGTTCACAGGTGGTACTCGTATCGGTAACGTAGAGGTAGCGGATGTTATTGCAAAGCAAAGGAACACACTCGCCACTAACTATACGGCACGTAAAAATGGTGAAACGTGGTCAAGGCAGCGTTGGGAAATCACTTTGTACCCGCAAAAGAGCGGAGATTATGTGATACCGCGTCTATCGGTTCGTGTACAAGTGTCCGGTGACGATGGCGAGAAAGTGAGTGGAACGCTATATACCCAACCGATCAAATTCAAAACACAGTTGCCTTCGGGTTTACTCACCGATGACACTCCTTGGTTTAGTGCGACCAGTGTTGATGTTGAACAGCAGTGGCAACAGTCTAATGAGAATTTAAAGGTTGGTGATGCGATCACGAGAACCGTTACTATCAAGGCAAAAGACAGCCTATCGGTACTACTGCCTAACTTGTTAGAAAACGAATCTACAGCTCAATACCAGGCGTACCCTCAACCGCATAAATTAGACGATACGCAAGAGCGTGGGGATTACCGTTCAGAGCGAATTGAAGAGTCAGTATATGTTATCCAACAAGGTGGTGACTTCACGTTACCTGAGTTGACCTTTCAGTGGTGGAATACCAAAGACAAACAGTTAGAAACGGTTGTGCTGGAATCCGCTTCATTTAGCGCTAAGCACACCCTGAAGTCATTTGTTAAAGCGTACTCAACAGTCATGATCGTCGCTGCTTTGTTGCTCGCGATTCTAGTTATGATTGTGCTAACGGTAAAACGTTACTATCAAACACATCCAACACCAAGATGGTTAGCATTCCGTCGGGTTGTTAAAGCGGGCAACTGGCCGAAGATTCGCGGGTTTGTTTATCGAGAGCTCAGAGATAACTCGTCACTGCTGGAGCTTAATAAGTGTGCGGATACTGAAGATTGGTCAGACGTAAATTCTGCATTTCAAAAAGGCAGCCAAGAGACTCACATTTTGCAGCGAGTTTGGAAGGTGGTGATTGAAACCAACAACCACAACGGCCCTAACGCTAGCCATAATCCGCAGCCTTGGTGGAGAAAACATTTCCCTAAAGCGCTACCAGATCTGGACCGAAAATCACGATAGCGTCTTTTAAGGTATTACGCCAAATAAGTAGACGCAACCGCGTCTACTCTGTGACTTCAGGCAGAACGTTCCCCACAGACCCACTTGGTTGAGTAATACCAAGTTTGTTTGATAATGTCGGGGCAATGTCATATGGAGTAATACTACGCGAGACTTTTTTACCTTCCACATCGTAACCGGCAAAGATTACGGGTACATGAGTATCGTAACGCCAAGGTGAGCCGTGTGTAGACGCGATTTGTAACCCCTCCATATCGTTAATATAGCTTCGGGGCGCAAATACAATATAAACATCTCCAGAGCGTGCGGGGTGGTAGTTGTTTTTAATCAGATTCATGACGTGGGTATTAGGTACGCGGTTCTCCGCGATATCCGTGCTCGAGACGGCATAAGCCACCCCTTCAATTTTCGATACCTCATCAGCGATCACTGCTTGCACAGCGGATAAATCCACTTTTTTCTGTTTTATTAGATCGTGATTGAGATACACGTATGGCTGAGCATAGAGACGAATTGCATCTTTACCTAACCCAAACTCGTCTTTCAGCCGTTTTTCTACCCCTGCAGATAGCAGCGTGTCTTTATTGAAGTACTGTGCTTGGGTAAAACCGAGAGCATTCACAGCTGGTGAAGATTCCGGTACGCCATGATCTGCCGAGAGTACGATAAGGGTGTTCTCTAACCCCACAAAGTTATCGATGTTCTTAAGGAATTTTGCGAGTGTCTTGTCTAAACGAATCAGGTTGTCTTCAGCTTCTAGGCTTTCTGGACCGTAAAGGTGGATAACATAATCGTTCGAAGAAAAGCTCACTGACAGATAATCTGTCACACTCCCTTGCCCAAGTTTCTCTTGCATAAGAAGGGTGCTGGCAAAGTCTTCGGTGATCTCATCACCGGCGGGGCTGACGGTAAGCATCGTGCTGTAATACTTGTAATTAGCAGGTCCATAAGGGTGAGGGAAAGTACGTTGGAAGCCAGCCAATTCAACCTTATGATCTGGGTTATGCTCTTCTAAAGTGTAGGCATCTCTTGGGAGCGACAATTCCCATTTTTGCTTTGAGTATTGACTAGGGATTGCCTTTTCATTCCAACGCTCAACCCAAGCTGGATACTCATCATAATAATAGTTACTGGTAACAAACTCAGATTGTGCTTTGGAAAACCAAAATGCTTTACCGCTATGGCCTGCAAGAGAAATGGCACCGCGGTCTTTAACGGACACGGCAAATATCTTAGATTTACCACTATTTGAGACAGTGAGTTCGTCACTAAAGGTCGTGGAAAGGATCGGCTCTGGTGAGCGTCCGTCACCACCTGCGGCTTTTTGCGTTGGGTCGATTTCAGTCTCTTTGTCTACACCAGCACCAGAAGTCAACATGTTGTAATTTGCGTCTTCAACGTTGTAGACCAATCGTTCTTGGCTTCGATCGTACCAAACGTTACCGACCATGCCATGCACACTGGGCGGAGCACCTGTTGCCAACGAGACGTGACCCACAATGGTCTCGGTATTACCATGTTGATAGTGGGCATTAGTGAAGTAGATACCCTCTTCCATTAAGTAGAGAAAGCCACCGTCACCAAAGTTGTGCTGATATCTTTCTAGAAGATCTGCACGAAGCCCGTCGACGGTTATTTGGAGCACCAGGTTAGGTCTATTTTCTAAAGCAAACGTAGGTGAAGAGCAGACAAGCGCGAGAGCGAGCCCAGACAGTTTCGTATATTGCATGGCATCCCCTTGGATGGTTATTTTGACCGACCTTTTAAAGGTAGTTGCAAATTAAATATAGCTGCAAGTTGTGAAAATTCACTGGCTCTTTACTTCTCATCACCATCTTAGAAAACAAAGTTAAGCATGATGGTGTAAAGCAATGCATCCTTGTCAGTGGGGGCATCAATAAAGGATCCCGAACCTCTGCGCACTTCAAAGTACTGTACTTCACCATTGAGTGACACGTTAGGTAGCACATCGTAATCGACACCTAAGGTATAGCTATTTCCCGATAGGTGTTCGTGGTCATCAAATTGCACACCGTAAACCGCGTAAGGGGTGAACAAACCTAAATGGTAACCAAAGCTGGTATAGAAAGATGATGAAAAGTCATTGGTTTGGGCTTCTGCGGCGACGACCGCGCTTCCCACCTCGTATTCAGCGCCCAACGAAAACAATTGGATGTGTTGATTGTCATCAGTAGGTTGGGTGCCAATACCTGCAATTGTTAACTGTTGGTCGTAGTTAGAATCTAAATATGCGGCGTTCCAGCGGTAGTTATCCCCACTAATGACCATGTTGATACCAAGCATTCTATTGGTCGTAAATTTAATATCGGTTGTGCTGTCAAACTCAACATCGTTTTCATCGTTGATTCCAAAAAATGGGGTTAACTGAAGGGTAGCTTCATCGCTTAGATCGTAGTTCCAAGAGACCTTGGCACCGTTAAACGCCGTTATTCCAAGTATGCTGTTGTACACTTCTGTAGGTGGTCTCGCTGTCATATAGGCCTGACCGACGTAGTAGTATTCAGAAGCAAGGAATAGCGGAAGACGAAGTCGACCAACACTGAATTCAAGATTATTGTATTCATAACCGATGTAAGCCCACTCCAATGCAGGCTCACTCCAATCGTCCTGCGGTCGTTTCACGACTTGAACCGACGCTCTCAATGCACTGAGATAGTAATCAAGTTGAAGGCCGAATGTAGTATCACAGTCGTAGCAGTTTTGATCTTCAAAGCCACGATTGATCATTAAAAGCGTGTCATTGTCCGACTTTGCCCATGATGTAGAGCCAAAGCCACTTAAAGTAAGACTGTCTGTGAGTTCGATAACCGCAAAAGCAGGAGAAGCGAGAGCGCAACCTAATACTGACGTTACTATTTTTTTCATCGTTATTTCTCCGCGCGAATTACATAGAGCACATTGGCATCTTGAGGAATGGAATCTAATGGTGCATAACCGATACGGTTGGGCTTTTCGTTCAGCCAGCTGATTAGATTCTCTGGGTTTGGAGCATTGATTTCTTTGGGATGTCTGGCTTTACCAGAGAACGAAAGACTTGCCCAATGTGCATTCATCTGTGCGGTATTTTTACCTAACAGTAGTTGATAGAAATCTTGCCTTTCATTGGTGTTAGCCGGCCAATCAGAAAGCTCGACTCGTTTACCGTTTAAGCGTTTAGTTTTTCCTCTATAGAGCTTTCTTGCTTTGTTAATCGTTATCTCTTGAAACTCGGAGTCGAGAGAAAAGATAGCGTACTCACCGACGGCATGAGCTGGGCTTATCAATAATAAGCAAGCAAACAACCCTAGAATCACAGGTTTAACTGCTCGGAGGTGCAATTGAAACAGTGTATTTCTCCAGTTCATAGGGTTCTCCTAGCTCGTCGCACGTTCAATTTGATGGAACAATTTATCTTTTCGAACGGGTTTGGCTATATAACCATCCATACCTGAGTCGTAACACTTTTGGATATCGTCGTCGATGACGCTTGCCGTTAGAGCAATGATTGGCGTTTTATTAAGACCGAAATTTTGCTCATGTTCTCGGATCTCTCGAGTTGCGGTGAAACCATCTTTCACTGGCATCATGCAATCCATCAAAATAACGTCGTAATTGTTGTCCTCGCGATACATGTCGACTGCAATCTGACCATTGTCTGCGATATCAAAAGTGTACCCTCCTTTTTTAAGCATCACCGACGCTACCTTCTGGTTAACGCGATTATCTTCCACTAAAAGGATTTTCTCTGACTTGGCGACAATGTTTTCTGTTTGTTCTGTTTGTTCTGTTTGCTCAGTTGATGTTGATTTTGATGTCAACGTTGATTTTGGAGCCGCTGGCTGCTGAGTTTCAGTTTGTTTTGACTCTTGTATACGGGGATCTTTGGCGCTCATGATTGGGGTCACCGTCGCGCTATTGGTTGTCTCAGGTTTCGATTGCTGAGTAAGTGTGACAGGGGCACTCTCTTCAATTGCAGAGATGACTTTCTCTTTTAACATTTCAAATTTAAATGGCTTTGGAATGTAATCGTCCATACCGACGTCGAAACATCGTTGAATATCATCATCTATAACACTGGCTGTCAGTGCGATGATCGGTATATGACGTGGAGACTTAATCTCTTGTTCAATCCTGCGTATATTGGTGGTCGCCTCAAATCCATCCATAACCGGCATCATACAGTCCATCAAAATAGCGGCGTAGTTGGGATTCGCTGTGTACATGTCAACGGCTTCTTGACCATTGTTGGCAAACTCGAAGGTATAACCGCTTTTGCCAACGTGTAAGCCAGCAATTTTTTGGTTTATTTTGTTGTCTTCAACGATCAATATCACTTGAGAGGCACACTGTTTCAAAGTTTGACTCTCGGAGCGTTCGGCTTGCCCTTGGTTGTCGCAATGCTCCAGTGCTTTGATTAACCTTAAACCAAGTAGAGGTTGTGATACTTGAGCTGTGATACTAGAACCTAAGTCGACGGGGTCACTTAGAAATGAACGGACAAGACAGATCTTCACACCTTGTGCGCTGGCGGCGTCTAAGGTCGATTTATGTTCACTGGCTTGAAGCTGCTCACCTTCAGCGAAGATGAGGGTTGTTGGTTTGGTTTTATCCACAGACTCTAATAGGTCAGGGATCTCGCGAGCTTCGCTAGATGATTTAGATAGGGTGAGTGAATAGAATTCTAAATCTTGCTTGATACGCTGTGTTAGACATGGGTTGCTACTGACTAGAACGATGTTCGAAGTAGCTGTGCTTGCTTTAGATTCTTCCACATCGACTGGGAGAACAAGGTCAAAGTAGAAGCAGCTTCCTTCTCCCTTTATAGAGCTGAGCTGGATTTTCCCCCCCATCAACTCAACGAGCTGAGTGCTGATTGCCAAGCCAAGCCCTGTGCCACCAAACTGACGAGTGGTTGAGTCATCTTCTTGTGCAAACGGTTCAAATATCTGCTTTTGCTGTTTCTCATCGATTCCGATACCGGTATCGCTTACAGAGAATCGTACTTTAATCGTGTGACTCTGTTCAGGTGCGGCAGTGTTTGGGTTGACTGGGATCGTGTTTTGATCAGCAGAGCTATTATTTTTGTTACCAGAGTTATTGTCGTCTAAGGTGTCAATGGAGAGGGTTACAGCCCCTTCAGTGGTAAATTTCACTGCGTTGGACATAAAGTTCATTAGCACTTGTCTTAAGCGGTGGTCGTCGATCATAACGCGACTTGGTGTATTTGGACTGATGCTAACGTTGAGATCTATTTTTTTTGCTTTGGCTTTTGGCGCAACAATTGAGGCAATATCATATATTGACTCGCGGATAGAGGCTGAATGAGGACTTATAAGCAGCATACCCGATTCAATCTTCGAGAAATCTAGAATGTCATTGATAAGACTTAACAGTAGGTGAGACGAGGTATCAATAGTATCGACATAGTCTCGCTGTGTGGGTGTGAGTTCGGTATCGGATAAGATCTCCGAAATTCCAATAACGCCATTAAGTGGCGTTCGGATTTCATGAGACATGTTGGCCAAGAAGCTGCTTTTTGCTTTGCTCGCTTGAATGGCATCGTCTTTTGCTTTCTCAGCATCTTCTTTTGCTAATGTTAGGCGTTCTTTGGCTTGCTCTCGCTCAATGGTTAACCGTTCGACTTGCTGTGCGAAAAGGCTCAACTCATCTTTCCCCTTAACTAAATCAGATAAAGACGGACGCTGATGCCCATCTTCACTTTTCAAGAATTTTAAGATCAATCTCAGGTTATTCGTGACTTGGCGTGCTAGGCTGATGGTGAGTCCGATCACTATTGCTGCGAGCAGAGTAACCAGTCCAATAAACAAGGTTCTTTGCATCTCTGCATTACTGATTGCCAGTTCTACTTCGTTCTGAAACTCTTGTTTGATGATGTTTGATAGGTCTTGAAGAAGGTTCAACCTCGCACTCATCGCTATTAAACCGGTATTGATCTCTTCAGAGGACAACTGATTAATGGATTGCACGTTGAATAGGGCGCTTCTTATTTCTTGGCTCTGTATGAACACTTCATTGCGAAACACGTCGACCATCTGCGCCACTTGGTTTTCATTTGCGTTGAGGGTAATAAAACGCTCCAAGAAGAGTAGCTGTCTTTCGCCTAGAGTTTTTATCTGCTCTGCTAATTCTGGATCGTACTCTTGTTGGTTTTGGAAAATGTCGAGCAGTGACGTGCTTAACTTAAACTCTTCGTTAGACCAAAAAGAGAGCCACTCCAGTTGTTGGAGTGCGGCTAAGTGTTGTTGAATTTCGCGTTTAGTGACCGCAAAAGGTACGCGTTCGATGGATAACAAAAGTTGCTTATAGAGGTCACTTTGCCACTCGATCGCATCGAGCTTATCGAAACTATCGGTGGACTCCATCGTCAATAGTGTTGCTTCGCTGAAGTCAGAAAGCAGCTGGTTGACGTCATTTGATTGCTCGCGAAATATGACCGGAGAGAGGGCTTTAAGCTCCTCTTTTACTTGAGCACTTTGAGCAACAAAACTGGTTGGATCCGGGGCAAGTGTGCTCCTATAAAGTATTGATATGTCTTGTAAATAGACAGCGAGTTTGTTAGCTCGCTCAAAGTCATGTAATTGTTCGGTTAAGAATAGTGCTTGTCTACCTGCGAGGAACAACAGCAGGGAGATAGGAAGTAGTACTAAGCCGAAGAGTTTATGTTTAACTGACAAATTATTCCATATTGTTTTTGTAGACATATAGGTTCCATCCAACTACACGCATATACAAACAGTAGGTTAAACTGACCAAATTGGAAACTTTATTTGACGAATTTTGAATGAAGTGTGGAACAGGTAACTATTTGAAGGAGGTATTAATTTAGGATTGGATTGCGGCCTTTGGACTTGTACCAGAGCGCGACTAAAATAAGAGAGTTAGTGTTGATGTTTAAAGAGGAATTTATGCCGCCATTCGTGTACTTGCCCGCCGGAACACTACGAAACTTTAGGCTGCTATCTAGCACTTCTTGGTAAAGCAAATCACTAAACTCGTCATCAAACAAGACGCTGAAACCAAAACCTACTTTATTACTAAGAACTTGTGGGTTTTCAATGACTTTTCCTGATGGACTGACGCTTGTCCACGCCTTTCCGTAATAGTAGATATTGTTGTAGGCAAACCAGGGGTTTTTGTTCATTGCGTCTTCTGCGTACGCAGTGATGACTCCAGTCTCTTTCCATTTTTTCTTATGTAGCTCATAGAAGGGGACTAACTGACTCCAACTTGGGTCGCGTTGATACTCAATACTTGCGAGAACATAGGGGTCACTCGTTAAGAAAGGGACGTTGCGGGAGTCAATCTGAATATTGATACCTTGAATCTCGATAGTTTCCAAATAGCCATCTAGATCGGGGAAGGGCAAGTCATAGCCATACATTTTGAAACCTTCTGCAGCATATTGGAGATAGCCATTTCTTCCTTCTTGACGGTAATACTCTCGGTTCTGATGGAGTTTAGTGCCAAATAGAGTGCCGTTGTGCACTGCTTTGCTAAGATCCCAACGGGTGACGACTTTCTCTACGCTTGGCGAGAGTTCTGGGTGTCGCTGCTCTAAAACTTTGAACCAAATGAGAAGTCTACCTATGTCTAACGCCGACCAACCATTGCCGTTGCTCTCGGTATCACTTAATCGGCCCGAGGGGAGCCCTGTCTTGGTGCTGTATTCTCGGTTTGGTAAAGTGTCCTTGTAGAGTGGAAAAGCGCTTAGGGTCGACAATGTTTTCTCAAGTTCGTAACGCACTTGCTCTGTCTCCTTCATGCCCAAGGCCTCTAGTGCGAGCGTCGCGGCAATACCACTCGCTATGTCCCACATTGTTGTATGATTATACCCCTGAACGGAATTCCATAGCCCGGTCTCTTTATGGAAGTTACGTTGAATATAATATTCGGCTTTTTTTGCTAGTAACAGCTCATTACGGGTTAGAGGTATTAGAGCTGCTTCTTCGACAATGCTCAATTGAGCACTACTGCTATTCACTTCTTCTTCGTAGGAGTCCGTCGAATGGTTTTCTTCTGGTTCTGTCATGATCGGCGGAGCAATCACTCTGCGATAGTACTGAGTTTTGGGCGCAGATCCGGATTCAACACTTTGTCCCGCCTCAACAGTGCTCACTCCCCGTTGCCCATAAAAGCTAACCTCTTCATCGCCATAGCTAGCGAAAGAGGTAAAAAGGGCCACGAGACACAAAAAAAGCGTCTTAAATTGGGTATGTAGCTTGGAAAATTGTGCCAATGCAATCTGACTCATAATGTTTGTCTAACATAATGATAATACAACTTATTGTTTATCTGGGTGTAAATTCTCAAAAATGTGAGAATAGAAGTTGGTGATAATTTACACAATTATCTTGTTGTAGAAGGGGATTAACTGTTAAACTTGAGTTATAACAACGGACAGAACTGGCTAGATGGATTTTGATTTAGTTAGGAAAAAGATTGTTATGTTCAAATTTTACGATTTCCTTCGCGAAATAGGCATTGTTGTCCCAGAGCAGCAAGCTTCTCACAGTAACCTTTCAGCCGATTATCATTACTCTAGTTCTCCTTATAAAATAGAAGAGTCAGCAAAAAAGAGAATTGCGAATTACCTATCTTCAAATGTACTTAAGCGATTGAATTGTGGGGATGTATCAAACTCAAACGGTGTCATTGCTTTTTCATTTGGTGATAGCGACGACGTTAACCAACTTCTTGCACAAGAGGTAGAGCGATTCCATCAAGAAAATCCTCTAGCTGTTTGTTATGTACAACAAGAGGTGGCAGTTCATTTGAAGGCTACGCCTCATGTGAGTATTCAAAACAGCGCTTACCAAACTACAACGGATGTTGCTAAAGCAGCCTTGAATGATATTGGTCTTGCGAAGATCACGGTGATAGCGCAGTCTTGGCATGCCCAACGTTGTGTCGAAACCTGTGAGTCACTGGGTTTTGAGGTGGTCGCGCTAAGGGTGAACGATGGTTTTCCGGCTCAAGACCCACAGCCTTGGGTGAGGAATCCGATCAACTGGATCATCAAAGAGAGCCATCGAGAAGTCGCGACTGGTTATGAAATCAGTGAGCAATTTAATCTGGTATAAAAACGCGATATTGAGTTCTAAATCTTAGGTTATCTCTAACCTCATGAAATTGTGAAAGTTGTGCGCTAGTGCAAGTTATCGAGTAATTACAAAGAGATAATCAAAAATTAATTCATCCATCTTCTGAAACAAGTCAATTGTTGTCTATACTCACTTTATAACAATATGCAACCGAGTGAGTTGGCTTGATATGGATGATTTAAAACTGAGCCCTTTTCATAGTGTGAAAAGAGAGGCTTGGGCTGCCGTTGGCTTTAGTATGGGCATAAATCTTCTGGTGTTGGCAGTACCAGTCTACAGTTTACAGCTGTTCGATAGAGTAATGAGCAGTGCAAGTATCGAAACCTTGTTTGCTCTGCTCGGCATAACGCTGTTTTTGGTCACTTCCCAATCTGCACTTGAATATATCCGAACTTTGCTAATGCAACGGTCTGCGCTCAAGCTAGACACGCAGCTCAGTGGACAGTTGTTGGATCTAAGTATCTCTACTTCTTCTCAAACCAACAGTATTGATAAGCAACCGCTTCATGATTTGAGTACGTTGCGTAATTTTTTAGCATCGCCATCCACGTCTTCAATTCTTGATCTCCCTTTTACTCCACTGTTTTTGTTATTGCTGTTTTTCCTTCATCCGTATATTGGCATAGTTGCTGTGACTGGGGCGGTGGTTTTTTCTCTGCTCACTGTGGTGATGATGTTAGGTGGGCGCAAGGTGAGTGGGGTCGCTCAAGAAGAGACGGGTAAAGTTGCAATGGAACTCAATGACTTTTTACGTAACGCGCCAACTCTTAAGGCGATGGGTATGAGTCAGAACATTGGTAAAGTTTGGGAAGAGAAGAATCACAAAGTTCTCAGTCTACAGTGGTTGGTTAACGCACGAGTTGGCTTACTGCTGGCTGTAAGTCGTTATTTCAGAACATTGCTACAAGTTGTGGTGTTAACACTCGGTGTTTATTTGGCGTTGCAACAGCAAATAGGGCTAGGCGCTGTTATCGCTAGTTCCATACTAATTGGTCGTGTACTGAGTCCATTTGAAAGTGCCGTCAGTGGGTGGAAATCTTGGTACAGCGCATATCAATCATGGAGCCGTCTCAAAAAATGCGCTTCATTAACCAATCCATCGGTTAAAACTCTGCTTCCTCAACCACGAGGAGAGATTCAATTTAATAATGTCTCGCTAAAGTTTCCGGGTGCAAAATCACCAACGTTACAGGGTATCAACTTTAAGTTGGGGGCGGGGCATGCTCTCGCGGTTATGGGTAATTCTGGCTCTGGTAAATCATCGTTGGCCAGCCTGTTGATGGGCATACATAAACCAAGCGTTGGTGAGATCAAGATTGATGGTGCAACCGTTGAAAAGTGGGACCAAAACCAATTTGGTCAATATATTGGTTATCTTCCTCAGCATGTCGGGTTGCTTGCCGGAACAGTGAAGCAGAATATCTCTCGATTCTCTGACTGCAATGATGCAGAGGTGGTCTCTGCAGCGAAGCTCGCTTGTATACATGAGTTGATCATGGCGTTGCCTGATGGGTATGACACCTATATCGGTGAGGGTGGGATTCTGCTTTCTGGCGGTCAGAAGCAACGTATCGGCCTCGCGCGTGCGATCTATTCGAATCCTAAAGTGCTGGTTCTTGATGAACCTAATTCCAATCTCGATCCTGAAGGTGAAACGGCGCTCGCCATTGTTCTTCAACACTGCAAAGAGAACCGCATAACGGTAGTCATGATCTCCCATCGCCCTGGCTTTTTACGTCAAATGGATTGGGTAATCAGCCTCAAAGAGGGACGCGTTGAGAAAGCAGGAACGTGTGAACAGTTCTTGGGGCTGAGAGATGGTGACACCATCAACACCAACAATATCGACCAAGTTAAAGAGCAACGTAGAGGGTAGGGGCAGTTATGGAACGTGAATTTAGTACACGCAAATTGATCACTCTTGGCTCTGCGATTTTATTGGTGACGGTCGGAGGCTTTCTGTTTTGGTCTATGACCATGCCTTTGAGCTCCGCTTCAGTCGCGCACGGAAACTTGGTTGTTGAAAGTAAGCGAAAGCAGATCCAGCATTTACAAGGTGGCTGGGTGAAAGAGGTGCTAGTGCAAGATGGTCAGCAGGTGGAGGTTGGTCAAGTGCTGCTAGAACTCTCTGATGCCAAGTCCGAATCCGATTATAAACGTTACCTTTACCGCAATTTCTCGCTGGTGGCGCAAAAGGCACGCCTTGAGGCACTTCTCAATGAGTCGGAAGAGCTGAAATGGCCTGATGGTTTAATTAATGAAGGGCAAGATTCGTTGATTATTATGCCTATTGTGAACAGTGAGCGAGTGCAGTTCGAACAAGGGTTGTTGAGAAAGCAGTTGATTGACTCTTTGTACAACCAAAAATCGACTCTTTATAAGGAAAAGATTCAGGGTAATCAATTTCAGAAAAAAGCCGTGGCTTCACAGCGTGATTTGATTAAACAAGAGATCGATATGACCAAGGGCTTAGTTGCTAAAGGTTACGTATCTAAAACTCGTATGTTAGAGCTTCGTCGTCATCTCGCACGAATTGAAGGGGAGTTAGCTGAGATTAATGTCACTATCGATGTCACAAAGCGAGAACTCGAAACACTAGAACAAAGTTACAAAAGTCAGCTGTTAGATTTAAAACGCGATTATGCCCAACAACTTAAATCGGTTAATGACGAGGTACGAGACGTCAAACAGGTAATGAATACCTTGGAAGATGTGCGTTCACGTATCCAGATTCGCAGTGAATTTAAAGGACGTGTTGTTGGTTTGAACATCTCAAGTGTTGGTGGCGTGGTGCGCCCGGGACAAGTGCTAATGGAGATCGTGCCAGACAGCGATGAGTTGATTGTTGAAGCTATTGTACCGCCTAGAGATATAGATATTGTCCGCTCGGGCCAAGATGCAAGAATACGCCTTACCGCATACAGTGCAAGGCAAGTACCGCCAGTATTGGGCGAGGTGATTCATGTGTCTGCAGACCGAGTGGTCAAAGGTGGTGATGCGGATGAAAAAGACCAAGGTTATCTGGTTAAAATCCGGTTTGATCGGGAAGATCTTCAATCATTGCAAGCTGAAAACCGAATTGAACTCTATCCTGGAATGCTCACCGAAGTCTTGATCTTGGTTGAAGAGCGCACGCTTTGGGATTACCTAATAGGCCCACTCACTAGTGGTATGGCAAAAGCGATGAGGGAGGCGTAATGCACGAATCAATGGTGTTTTGGCTGGGCTTCTATTTATGCTTTTTTATATTGAGCACGTACGTTGGATTCAAAAAGAACAACTTAGTAGCTGGTGTGCTTTTAGGCTATGTATTAGGCCCAATTGGTTTGATTCTGTTATTGATGAGCAGTGATCGAAAGCAGGGAATATGTCCGCACTGTTCTCAGCGGATTGATCGTCAATCCTATATCTGTCCTAAGTGTGAGCAAAAGTGTTACAAACAGGTGATTTGAGGAGGCTACTGTGAGTAAAGGAACTATTGCGTTGATGACTGCCGTAGCCATAACGTCGACCGCTGCAGCAGGCTACTTTGGCTATAAAAATGCCAATATTGAATCGCGAATTGATACTTTGATAGCAGAAAAAGTCTCGGAAAAAGAGGCGGATATTGAGGCTCTGAATGAGGTGATAGCGGAGCTCACGGATCAAATAGCTTCAATGACCTACCTTAAACAGATGGATGATGATACGCATGAAAAACAAGTGGCAGCAGCAGATTTAAAATTGGTGGAAATGTCGCACGAAATAGATGAACTCACCGAGAAGCTAGCAGCTTCCAATATCGCATTAGCTAAGGCCAATAAAACAGCTCGTACTTACCGTTCTCGATACCTCTCAGAGAAAGATTCAGTCAAAAGGGCCAAACTTGCAATGAATGAGCAATTAGCCAAAGAGAAGGTCGCACTTGAGCAACAGAGTCAAAAAGCGCTAGAGGCTCAACGAACAGAGTTAGAGGGTGAGTATTCAACGCAGGCTCAACGGGCAGAGACAGAGAAGCGTGTCGATGAAATCATGACTAAATTCTCAAACTTGCGTGTGGACTTAGACCTAGTTAATAAGTGTGATCCTGAGTATTTAGAGCGTTATGGAGAAGCGAAAAGTATGCTCAACCATATGCGTACTTACATTCAACAAAATGAACTTAACTCAGATTATTACTTTTTTGTGATTTCAAATGATGCACAGATAACCCGCAAAACCCGAGAATTGTGTATCGAGGGGTAGTCGAAATCAGTTCCGATAGATATCTGGGAACAATATAGCTTTTGAAATGGACTCGCATGAGTCCATTTTTTCGTGGGAGTCGAAAAGGATTGACGGTGGATTCAAACACCAAGCTAGCGACTGAGGTGACTTAATAGCTAGGTCTAACTATGTGGGTTAGCTATTTAATGTAATCAGTTTTTTGACAGGGGATTGGTTAAGTAACGGATCGGGAGCCAATGGGCTAGGGAAGTAAATTAATGGTTTTGGCTTAGTAATCTTAGAATAGAAAGCGGCTCATAATGAGCCGCTTGTTGGTGAGTTAGCTTAATGAAGAGTGCTATACGTCTTCTGAATCTGGGAAGTGGATGTCTCCGCTATTCAAGTCACTCCAGATAACCACCTCTTGTCCTGCTTCACTCTCAAAGCGATAGCCGTATAGCGAGCCTGTGTCGATGTTACTTTCACGATAGATGTCTTGAAGAGTATCACTCATCTCTAGGTGGCTCTCAGTAAGTTGCCAACCCCAACCGGAAACATCGATACTGCTTGCACCAGTACATACAAATTGACCCGCAGTTTCACCAGCAGTGTTATTGGCTGCAATCTTATCCAGAGCCAAGGCAAGTTCTGTGTCACTTGAGCTGATCTTCACACCTTCAATCTCTTGGAAAGTATTGTGCGTCATATCGATCATTTGACTTTGATTGTCGCCGCCTACAACCAGTACATCGAAGTCTGAACCACCGCTAAAGTGAACGACTCCCGCTTGACCAGACTCAAGTTCACTTGAGTCAAAGATAAGTTGGTCGTTACCCGCACCACCATAGAGTTGGTCGATACCTTCACCACCATCTAGAATGTCGTTTCCGACTTGTCCGAATAGAGTGTCATTACCAGAGTCACCAGACAGTTTATCGTCGCCTTCGCCGCCATCTAGGGTATCTGAGTCATTATTGCCGCTTAGGGTATCGTTGCCTTCGCCGCCCGACACATAGTCGTCACCAGAGCCGCCAGACAGTTTGTCGTCACCGCTTGCACCATATAACATATCGTTGCCTCCATTACCTGATAATGTGTCGTCGCCGTCCTCACCAAATAGTGTATCGGCGGAGCCACCACCACCTAGGTTATCGTCTCCAGAACCGCCCCACAGCGTGTCTTCGCCTGAATCACCTCTTAGGGTATCGTTGCCTGTACCACCTACGAGAGTATCATCGCCAGAACCGCCAGATAGGTAATCGTTACCTGCGCCGCCATCTAAAGTATCTTGGTCATTTTGACCGTATATGATGTCATTGCCGTCGCCACCTTCGAGGGTATCGTCTCCATCGCCTGCGTAAAGTTTGTCGTCATCGGCACCACCAAATAGACGATCGTTGCCCGCGCCAGAGGATAGGGTGTCTGCACCGATACCACCGTAAAGGCTGTCTGAACCGCTACCAGTGGTGATTGAATCGTTACCTTCATCACCAGAAACAGTACTGTTACCTGAGTTTACTCTGATGGTATCGTTACCTTCACCACCTGTGATGGTATTGGTTTCGCCGCTTGCGGTGATATTGTCATTACCTTCACCGCCGCTGATATTGTTAGTGCCGCCACTGGCGGTAATCGTGTCGTTGCCTTCGCCACCAGCAATTGTGTTGGCGCTGCCAGCCACTGTGATTGTGTCGTTACCATCGTCACCGGAAATGTCATTTACTCCACCGCCGGTAGAGCTGATAACATCAGCACCTGCACCACCAGTGACCGTGTTACTAGCACCAGTCAGTTGGATATTGTCATCACCATCACCACCATCGACGATGTTGTTGTCTGAAGTATCTTCAATATAGTCGTTACCGTCACCACCTAACAGGGTATCGGCACCCGAACCACCGAGTAAGGTATCGTCGCCTTCGTCGCCTGATAGGGTATTGCTACCGCCTTCTGCAATGAGTTTATCATCGCCTAAACCACCAGATAGGGTATCGTCGCCTGCACCTGAGTAGATTTGGTCATCTCCAGCATCACCTGACAAGTTATCATTGCCAGCGCCACCGAAAATAAGGTCGTTGTCATCGCCACCAGATACGGTATCGTGACCTTCGCCTGCATCAATTAAGTCTTCACCTTCATTGCCGGACAGGTTGTCATTGCCCGCTGCACCAGAAAGAGTGTCATCGCCCAAACCACCGGTTGCTGTGTCAGCTCCTGCACCACCATAAAGTGTGTCGTCACCCTCACCGAGTGTGATTTTGTTTGCGCCATCTTCGCCGTACACGGTGTCATCACCAGTTCCTGCATCAATGGAGTCGTTACCGCTACCGGCATAAAGAATATCGTCTCCGCCAGCGCCTGTAATCGTATCGCTATCGGCGCCACCGTATAGGGTGTCCGCTTGTTCACTACCGATAAGCGTATCATCACCTTCGCCACCGAAAATGTTGTGGCTACCTGTCGCTGCCGCAATGAGTGTGTCGTTACCTTGTTCACCGAGTAGCGTGTCTTGGCCGTCATCGCGAATAATGTCGTCACCTTCGCCGCCGGCAAGAAGGTCATAACCGTCTCCACCAATAAGTTCATCGTTACCTGCACCACCAAATAGTGCGTCGTCACCGTCTCCACCTTTAAGTAGGTCGTCACCACTGCCTGCGTCAATGTGGTCGTTCCCTGCGCCAGCGTCGATAGTATCCGAACCGTCACCTGCGTAGATTTGGTCAGCACCTTCGCCAGTATCGATGTTGTCTGAGTTGATACCACCGTAGACAGTATCGTCACCTAAGCCTGTTGCAATGGTATTTGACCCAGACTCACCATATACGGTGTCATTACCTTCTCCAGTTGTAATGTTATCGGTACCTGAACCAGCATAAACGGTGTCATGACCAGCGCCAGACGAGATGGTATCGTTACCTGAACCACCAGAGAGCAGGTCATCTTGGTCTGCACTGACTAGCACGTCATCACCGCTTTCACCGTAGATTTCACTACGACCAGTACCACCGTCGAGCTGGTCGTTACCCGTACCACCAACTAGAATGTCGTCGCCTTCTTCACCTTTGATGATATCGTCGCCGTCATCACCAATTAGGGTATCGCTACCTGTACCACCGTGAATCACATCATCGTTAGCGCCACCTAGTACAGTGTCATTACCGACGCCTGCGTAGATTTCATCGCTACCTTGGTTACCTTCAATGAAATCGTCACCTTCACCAGCTTGAATTGAGTCATCACCGCTACCACCGTAAAGGCGGTCGCTCTCAGTAGAGCCAGTCAGTGTATCTTCACCGCTACCACCATAGAGTTCACTGGCATTCAAGCCGGCAGTAATGGTGTCATTGCCTTCTTCACCAAAGAGTTGGTTGTTGCCTGATACACCTTGGATAACATCGTCGTCTCCACCTGCATAGACTTGGTCGTTACCCGCGCCTGCGACGATGGTATCTTGTCCTGCACCAGTGAACGCTTTGTCGTGGCCTTCGCCAAGATTGATATTATCGGCGCCACTGCCTGAGTATACGGCGTCGTGATCAGCGCCTGAATCGACCGTATTGTCTCCGTCGCCTGCATAAACAGTGTCGTGGCCAGCGCCTGTTTGAATCGAATCTTTCCCAGCACCGGTATACATCAAGTCGTCACCAGAACCAGTGTTCAACGTGTTGTCACCGTCGCCCGCGAATATGGTGTCATGACCTTCACCAGTATCAATGGTATCGTCACCGAAATCTGTGTAGACAGTATCGTCGCCAGCACCAGACGTAATTTGGTTGTGCCCCGTTTCACCAAATACCGTGTCAGCGCCTTCCCCGGTATCAATGATGTCATCCCCAGAGCCGGCATAAACTTGGTCGTCACCAAGACCGGTTGTGATGGTATCAACACCTTCGTTACCATGAATAATGTCGTCACCTTCGCCGCCATCAATCACGTCATCGCCTTCGCCACCGAAGAGTTGGTCGTTACCAGCGCCACCCGTTAATGTGTCATCACCGATGTCACCATAGAGCGTGTCGTGTCCAGCTCCACCACTCATGGTGTCATCACCGTATTCACCCACTAAGGTATCGTGACCCTCACCGCCTGTAATGGTGTCGTCGCCATCGCCACCCAGTAGAAGGTCGTTACCTGCGTCGCCCGAAATTTGGTCAGCACCTGCACCACCAAGTACGAAGTCGTCACCTTCGCCGCCAGCGATGATGTCGTCTCCTTCTTCACCATGAATTTCATCGTTGCCTTGGTTTCCTTCAAGAACATCGTCGCCTTTACCACCGAAGAGCTTGTCGTTACCTTCGCCACCATAAAGCGCATCTTGCCCGTCATTACCGATCAGAGTATCGTGCCCTTCACCGCCATGGATCGTATCGTCACCTAACTCACCCATCAGCAGGTCGTCACCGTCACCACCGTGAATAGTGTCGTCACCGTCAGAGCCGAGTAGGGTATCGTTACCCGTCCCACCATCTAGGTAGTCATCTCCATTACCGCCAACTAAAACGTCGTCACCTTCTTCGCCGTATAAAGTATCATCATTGATGTCACCATCGAGGAAGTCATTCCCTTCGCCACCATAGATGGTGTCATTACCTTGTTGGCCTTTCAAAATGTCATCGCCACTGCCGCCGTCAATAGTATCGTCGTAGATGTTGCGAACGGCCACGTTCATGTCGCTTATGGTAGAGATAGGCTCGCCACTTTCGTTCAAGAAGCTAAAGGTGACTTCGCCATTGTCACCAATAGATGACTCAGGGATATCAATATCGACAGTAATATTCCCGCTAGCGTCTACCGTCGCAATTTGAGAAGCGATAATGGCGCCATTTTCATCGGTGAGTTGAACCGTCACAGTGCTGTTAGCGGCGAGACCGCCAACTGTGGTAGAGGTGTTTACCGCCTGGTTAACTGCAAAGTTATCTAATCTTACGGTGTGAGAAGCTTGTTGCTCGTTGGTTTCAGCTACAAACTCATAAGCGGTATACGATTCACCCCACGAGTCATCGCCACTCGCCGGCGTGTCATCGTTCTCTTCGAGGGCATATTCAACATCGCCTAAAACAGTGTCATTACCGCTGCCTGTTGAGATTTTGTCGCTACCTTCTCCTGCAGTGACAAAATCATCACCTGCAAGCGTGCTTATCTCATCATTACCAGAGCGGCTGTTTACCGCGTCATCTTGCTCTGTACCAACAATAAGATCGTCGTGTTTTGTTCCTTCCATGAGCCTTCTCCTAGCCGTATAAGATGATGTGTTTGGACGTTACGGTTCAAATAATCTGGTCTTGCATTTAGCGCGTTTATTTGAATCTCATATTGCTAATTGCATTTATGGTGCCAGTTGCATAATTCAAGTTGTAACTTAAGATTAGACGGCTTGAAGATCTTTGCCACAAAGATTCTCAAAATGAATGAAATCAACAACTAATAGGTAGAATAATTTAGAAAGCGAAACTGTATGCTAGGGTGATTGAGCCATCTTTGAAGCGTCCTGTCCCTTCACCTCTGTCAGAAGAGTTCCATCGATTCCCAGAATAATTGTTATATTGCAAAGTGAAGGTGCCCGGTCGCCAGTCAAAGTAACCAAAACCGTAGGTGTAGTCTGGGTTCCAAGGCTGTTGTTGCTGTTTGTCAAAATAGTAAAACGCCGTACCATTGACATACCAGTTCCCCCAAATCGAATATTTACAACCTAGGCTCAAGGTTTGATGGTTGTTTTTGTATTCGGTTGTCGCAAGATTGAAATACTCAGGCGTAAAGTTATAGTCAATTTGACAGCCTATGGCTCCATCGTCAGTAAACCTGAACAGATCGACGAAAGGTGACTTGATAGGGAATTTCCAACCAAGCGACCAAGTGCCCTGTTTGAATTCCGTCCGATTCTGCCCAGGGTCGGGATTAAATCGGTTCCCGCCGTAGTTCGAATAGACCAAGCTCAGAGTATAAGGTCGCCAATCGCTGTATCCGAATACGTAGGTAAAATCTGGGTTCCATGCCTGCTGTTGGTCACTATCTAAGTAGTGATAAACCGTACCAGAGACAAACCAAGCGCCGGCAATCGCGTATTTTAAGGAGAGAGTTAACGTCTGATTGAGATTGGTAGGTCCTTGAGTACTGCCCGCTGGAATGTTCGCTGATTCGGTTTCAGCCAATGGTTGGTGATAACCCACATTGCCACTTAACCCATCAAACAGTTCTCTGTCTTCCCACTCTTGAAAAGGGAAGGTGAATGAACTGGATACGCCTTTCCAAATCTCGTCTATCTCATCATCGGTTGGTCCTTTAGATGCAGAGAGGTTATTGCTGCTACTTGAAAGCGTCGCACGCTCTTGTGGGGGAGGCGCATGGGGAGCGGTATTTGCCAGAAAGCTGTCTGCCCATGTGCTATTTGGCAATAGAGCGATAGCGATAAGTATTCTGCGCTGAATAATTACTGTCATTATTAACAATTCACTCCGTGTAATTGTGTTACATACCGCACAACGTTAACTTAAGTACAACAAAAATATAAGAAACAATTTGCAAAGCAATGAGTTGAGTCTAACCTAAAGTAATAAAGCACGTTAACAAAAGCCAAAGATAAAATTGGCAGAAGTGTGATTGAAACGTCAGAAAGACTTAGGGAAAAGAATGAAGGATATTCTGCTTGTTGATGATAACCGAACCATCCTGGTTTATATGAGTTCGGTTTTAAAAAAGCGCGGTTATCAGATACATACTGCAACTAGCGGTGAGATAGCGTTGCAGATGTTAGCAGATAACGCCGACATTCAATTTGTACTTAGCGACTGGATGATGCCAGGAATGAGCGGGGTAGATCTTTGCAACGAGCTTAAATCCAAAAACTACCATCGCTACATCTTCTTTGTTCTTCTCTCTTCTAAAGGTGATGAAGCGTCCATTATCAGTGGCATTGACGCAGGTGCCGATGGTTTCATTGATAAGAAAACTTCAATCGACGAACTTGACGCGCGTATTCGCGCTGGGTTTCGCACTCTAGCACTTCATAACGAGGTCGTTGATAAAAACACTAAATTGGATCAAGCGTACGAAACGATTAAGCGAGACCTTGACTCCGCAAGTGAACTCATTCGTCAAATCTTACCCAAAACAAAACATTTTAGCTGTGTAGAGTTGAGCTACATCTCGCTCCCAAGTGCTCAAGTGGGTGGTGATATGTTGGGCTACATGCAGCTAGACACCGATCACGTTGCTTTCTACCTGTTTGACGTTGCCGGTCATGGCGTCTCTTCGGCACTAATGTCTTTCTCGGTGCAAACCAGCTTATCCGTTCAGAATGGTAGCTCTTCTGTGGTTCTGAAAAACGATGGCGATACATCAACCGTGTGTGCGCCTGCAGATGTGGTTTCTAAACTCAATGAAATGTACATGAGTAGTGATGCCAATATCCTTTATTTCACAATGATTTATGCCGTGCTCAATGTTAAGACAGGTCTAATGTCGTACTGCTGTGCAGGTCATCCACCTTTGGTATGGTGTCACGGCAATCAAGGAAATGCAGAACTGATTGGTCACGATAACTTCGTTGTTGGCGCCTTTGACGATGTCGAATATCAAGCTGCGCAAATTCAACTCGAACCAGGCGATAAAATCTGGTTTTACTCGGATGGTATTACAGAAGCGGATAACGGAGACGAGCAATACTCCGAAGAAGGCTTGCGTAATGCGATCGAACAACTGAATCAATACCCGATTCAACAGCAAACCGAATTACTAGTAAACAGTGTTAGAGACTGGACGAAGTCAGATTGTTTTGATGACGACGTCAGTGTTCTAGTTGCGGAATGGAAAGGTCCTCAGGAAGGAGAAGCTCAATGCGATATGAAATTAGTCAACAAGGCAACAGCACAGTTCTTCAAGTAAACGAAGAGCGATTTGACGCCAAATTAGCACCCCAGTTTAGAGAAGTTTTGGAGACACTTACGCCTGAGCTATTACCAAACGTTGTGCTAGATATTAGCAACGTTAAGTTTATGGATAGCAGTGGCTTGGGTGCAGTAATGGGTGTGTACAAGATGCTTCGCGATAAGAAAATTGCCGTTGCTAACGCTCAAAAGCCAGTTCAAGACCTGTTTAAACTTACGCGTATGGATAGGTTGATCAAGACTTATACCAGTGTCGATGAAGCACTCGCAACCGCTGTGTAAAGGGGATCGATATGAAGGGAATGATCTTAGCGGCAGGGAAAGGTACACGAGTGAAGCCAATCACTCAATCGCTGCCTAAGCCAATGATCCCAATTCTGGGTAAGCCGGTAATGGAATCGATGATTGAGCTCTTTTCGCAACACAATATCAATAAGATTGTGATTAACACTAGTCACTTAGCTGAAGTGATCGAAGGGTATTTCGGCGATGGGCATCATTTCGACGTTCAGCTCTCTTACTCTTATGAGGGCGAATGCGTTGATGGTAAGTATCAAAGCAAAGCGCTCGGTTCTGCTGGTGGGATGCAGAAAATTCAACAGTTTTCAGGCTTCTTTGATGAAACTTTTGTGGTGGTTTGTGGTGATGCTTGGATTGATTTGGATCTGACAGAAGCCGTACGTAAGCATAAAAAGAATGGCGGCATCGCTACTATTATTACCAAAAGTGTCATTCTAGATGACGTTGAAAAATACGGCGTTGTCGTTGCGGACGAAAAAGGGCTGGTCACTAGTTTCCAAGAAAAACCATCAAAAGAAGAAGCACTCTCTACGCAAATCAACACAGGTATCTACATCTTTGAGCCTGCGATCTTTGACTACATTCCGAAAGAGGGCGAATACGACATTGGTAGTGAGTTGTTCCCAATGTTGGTGGAGAAGCACGTCCCGTTTTACGCGGTTGAAATGAACTTCCAGTGGCTTGACGTAGGTAATATCACCGATATCTGGAGTGTGACCAAAGATATATTAGAAGGCAAAGTACCGGGCTACCGCATTCCAGGAACTCAAGTTAAAGCTGGGGTGTGGGTCGGGATCAATACGGTTGTTGACCTGAATAACTGTAATCTTCAGCCTCCCGTTGTAATAGGTAGCGGATGCAAAGTCGATCCGAATGCCAAAGTGATCGGTCCTGCGCTTATTGGGGCTAATTGTCAGTTGGATGAAAAAGCAGTGGTCGAAGAGTCACTTATCTTCGACAACATCCATATCAAGGAAAATTGTCATATAAAGCATCAAACCATTTTTGGTCAGTACTGCATTGGTCATGATGGTGTGCAGAATCATGACTTGGACTGGTGCAATCTTCGTTCTCATGCTGCGCACAATCGTGTATCAGACATGTTGAATGGTATGTAGCAGAGGAGTGTGCCGATGTTAGACGTATTCGAACAAGCGTACAAAAGCTCTTTAGAGACTTCACGTCAAGTCGCAATAGAACTCAACGATTATTGGTCTGGTATAGGCATTTCTCCCGTGTTGGCCACTCAACTGGAGTTGTGTGTGGTTGAGATGGTGAACAACACTTACATACATGCGTATAGCGAACAAGAAGGCAAGCCTGTCAAAGTAAAGTGCAATCTCAATGAAGACTCAGAAACAAAGACCATCTGTATCGACATCATCGATAGAGGTGAGTCTATGACACAAACGCAACTGGAAAAGGCACTGTCCAATGAGTTTGTTGATATGGACCCGGATGACGACACGACTTGGACAACATCCGGAAGAGGATTCATGATCGTTTCTGCTTTGATGGATGACGTCAAGCTACGCGTAGAAGATGGAGAAAACTGCTTCATGATGACCAAAGAGCTAGAGGAAAGTGACCTCATAGAGAATGTGTCTCCCCCCTAATAAAAGTCAAATAAGAGCTGGCTAGGTCAATAAAATAGGGAAAGGAATAAATGGATAATTATTTTGAGAAGTTTGAGCACAGAGTACCACCAGAGCCTGTGCCACATAGTATTCCCAGAGAACTTCTATATCAGTATTTGGCAACATGTAACTTAACACTTGGCATTTGGTATTTAGGTTGGCGCTGGATGTATGCCCTTAACTACGACGCTTTGTGGTTTTCGTTGCCTTTGGCATTTGCAGAATCTTGTGCCTTTATTGGTTCGATGCTGTTCACTTATAACTTGTGGAAAGTCGAGGATGAACCAAAGAAAGCGCCACCATACAAGATTTCAGAGTGTAGCTTAGACACTCAAGAAGACAGACCTATCAGTGTTGACGTGTTCTTTCCAAGCTACGATGAAGAGCCCGAACTGGTTAAGCTGAGTATATTAGACGCGCAGAAAATCACTTACCCGCACGATATCACCATCAAAATCTTCATTCTTGATGATGGTAAACGACCTGAAATGGAAGCGATGGCCAAAGAAATGGGCATTGGCTACATTACTCGCGACGGTAATGTCGGCTTTAAGGCAGGTAATTTAAGAAACGCGATGGAACGCACTAGCGGAGACTTCGTTGTCATCTGTGATGCTGATACGCGTCCTTTCTCAACCATTCTTGAAAACACGCTTGGTTACTTCAGAGATCCAACAGTGGCTTGGGTTCAAACACCTCAATGGTTCTTCGACCTACCAGAAGGCGAGCGTTTACCTAAGTTCCTTGAAAGAAAGTTGGGTAAATGGGCAAAATCTATCGGTTCAGGTATCGAAAGGTTCTATGGTCCAGTCACACTTGGTGAAGACCCATTTGTAAATGATCCACAGATGTTTTACGACGTCATTCAACGCCGTCGTAACTGGGTAAACGCATCATTCTGCTGTGGCGCAGGGTCGATTCACCGCCGTGAAGCAGTCATGGAAGCGGCGTTAAGAGCTTATGCAGAACAGATTACTAAAGAACAAGATGAAATCGAGGCGCAGATCCGTCGTCTAACCAAAGAGAAAAAGGTCGACCAGTCGGTGTCGGATAATTTGCGCGATGAAATCTTGTTTGATACGGAATTCACGCCTTACAAATTTCACGTATCTGAAGATCTTTACACGTCGATCGTGCTCCACTCTGATCGCGAGCGTAACTGGCGTTCCGTTATGCACCCTAATGTAGAGAGTAAAATGCTCTCTCCACAAGATCTACAAACGTGGACAGTACAACGATTTAAGTACTCTGGTGGGTCGATTGACATCTTTATGAATGACAACCCGATTTTCCGCAAAGGGCTCAACTTCAAACAGAAGCTGATGTATGGCGCGAGTTTTTGGTCCAATTTGTCGGCTATCTGGAACATTATTTTCCTAGCGTGTCCAATTATCTACTTCCTCACTTCAATTGCACCAGTAAGTGCCTATGACGTGACGTTCTATTTGCACTTCTTACCTTATGTTATCACTGCTGAGTTGGCGATGATGATAGGGACTTGGGGCGTCGCGGGCTATAAAGGCAAAACGAACTTCCTTTCATTCTTCCCGGTTAACTTGCGGGCGTTATGGACAGTGCTACGCGGGCGGAAAATCAGCTTCCCGACAACACCGAAAGAACGACAAACAGGTAACTTTTTCAAGCTAGTCATTCCGCAAGCGGCGGTATTCGGATTAAGTCTGTTTAGCTTGCTGTTTGCATGGTTTGGTCACTCAACCGGTTCATGGGGCGATTACTCTGTGGGCGGTCTTGTTCTAAATACATTTTGGATACTAAATAACATGTTGGCGATGTGGGGAATGATCGCAGCAGCATTCTGGACACCACCAGCTGAAAGCGAAGGTGAAGAAACTGCCAATTCAGAGGAGTTGAAGTATGGGGTTTAAAAAATCGATGGTTAACGCTCGCCATCATATTGTGTTCATCTTGGGCTTAGCGACAGCGCTTATTATTGCTTTCAGCATCGAAACTCGCGAATCGGGAAGAGTACTCGGAAATATTACCTTCGAAATTCCAGAAGATATTCCATTTAAGTCTTCACGCGTACTCTCCGAGCAGGAGTACGAGTGGGCAAGTGTGGCTTGGCAATATTTTGAGAACAACTATCAAGAAAATACAGGCTTAGTGAATTCAGTGGATGGTTATCCATCGACCACTATGTGGGATACCGCTTCTTATTTAATGGGACTCATTTCAGCAGAGAAGATCAATATCATTTCAACAGAAGAGTTTGAGCTGCGTATGGAAAAAGCACTCGCGACTTTGGCGCGCTTGCCGCTCGTTGATGGCCTATTACCCAATAAGGCTTACAACACGCAAACTCTAGAGATGGTGGACTACGCCAACAATCCTATTGAAAACGGCATTGGCTGGTCGGCGATCGATATCGGTCGAATCCTTGTTCCTATGAACATTATGATTTGGCAATACCCGCAGTTTAATAAGCAGGTAAATGACGTACTCAACCACTGGAAAGTGAGTGCAATGCTGGTGGACGGTTATATGTACGGTGCTCGTCCAACATCCGATGCAAGCGTTATGGAGTTAGTGCAAGAGGGTCGTATTGGTTACGAAGAGTATGCGTCCAAGTCATTAGCTTTGATGGGGCGTGATGTATTTAACTCTATGAAATATATCGATTACCTAGAGATGGTTGATATCTATGGTATCGAAATTCCGACAGATAAACGTGACCCTTCAAAATTCCACGCCCATAACTATGTAGTGAGTGAATCTTACATTCTTGATGGTATTGAGTTTGGTGCGGACAGTGTTTCAAAGGTATTTGCACACCGTATTTTCCAAGCTCAAGAGCGTCGTTACGAAGACACAGGTATTGTTACCGCTGTGAGTGAGGATAACGTTGATGAGGCGCCATACTTTGTCTACAACACGGTATTCTCGGATGGTGAAAAATGGAATGCCATCTCTGATGACGGTAAAGACCAATCACACCTAAAAACTCTTTCAACTAAAGCCGCATTCGGTTGGTACGCGCTTTATGATTCAGATTACACCGATGTTCTGATCAACGAAGCTTCTGACCTTTATTCGGATGAGAAAGGTTGGTACTCAGGTCGTTATGAAATTGATGGGCGCACTAACAAAGCAGTGACAGCAAACACCAACGGAATCGTCCTTGAGTCATTGGCATACATTGAGAATGGGCCGCTATTGACGATTGGTGAGTTGAAGTAAATCAGCGAATTAAAATAATAAGAAGGAATTTATATGCGAACGATTAGTCTTGGCTTGATCACTCTTGCAATCGTTGGTTGCGGTAGTAAATACAATCAATTCTCTGATGATATTGTTGACCGAAATACACACTGGACTGTCCCTAAACCTCGTCAAGGCGAGCTGACGGAGAAAGAGATGGATATGGCTCGTATCGCTTGGAAGTATTTTGAAAATAACTACCAAGAGTCGACGGGCTTGGTAAATGCGGTAAATAACTATCCATCTGTGACATGGTGGGATGCGGCATCCTATCTCGCGGGCATGACCAGTGCGTATGAGTTAGGGATTATTGAAAAAGAAGAGTTTGATAGACGACTTGTTCGTTTCCTAACAACTTTAAATACGCTCGACCTATTCATGGGGGAGTTACCAAACAAGGCGTATAACACCCAAACCGCGGCAAAAGTGGACTACGGTAACCAACCGGGTGAAATTGGGTATTCAGCTCTCGACTTAGGTCGTTTGATGATTTGGCTTTATATCCTTAAGAACCGTTACCCTGAATTCGCCACGAGTATCGACTCGGTGATGTTAAGGTGGAACTACTGTAACGTGGTGGATGAAAACGGCACCATGTTTGGCGCGCTACTTGAACCTGGAAAAGAGGTACAGTACCTCCAAGAAGGGCGACTTGGTTATGAAGAGTATGCAGCCAAAGGCTTTGAATTGTGGGGGTTTGATACGACTCAAGCGGCCATGGCCGAACCTTACGCCACGATTAACCTTTTCGGTTATGACATTCCTTACGATACGCGTGATCCGCGTAAACTAAAAGCACATAGTTACGTTGTAACTGAAAGTTATGTGTTGGATGGTATTGAATTGGGCTGGGACTTGGTGGAAGACCGAAGTCCACACGATTCCAGATATTCACATGAATGGATGGCTGAGTTTGCTCTACAAATCTATCGTGTACAGGAAGAACGTTACAAGCAAACCGGTATTATTACCGCGCGGACGGAGCACCAATTAGCCGGTGCGCCTTACTTCGTCTACGACACTATTTATACCGATGGTTTTGCATGGAACACCATCTCTGAAGTGGGTGAGTATCTGCCTCAGTACGCAGCGGTCGCCATTAAAGGCGCGATGGGGATGTGGGTTCTCTGGGATACCGAATACACCGACCTGTTGTTTGATCATGTTTCTACCGCTTACGATCGAGAGAAAGGTTTCTATGAAGGTATCTTCGAGAATGGGACTGGTCTGATTAACACTTTCACCTCCAATAATAACGGCATCACACTAGAGATCTTGTTGTATAAAAAACAGGGAAAATTACTTCAATACAAAGACCAGTTAGCACCGAGCTTATGGGAGAAAGCATTGGAGTCACCATTCGGTTATGAAGGGCAGTGTTTGCCTCGTAAAAAAATCAAACCCGTAGAATAAGGTTATTGAATGCTGAAGAAGTGGAGTTTACTTCTGTTATCGGTGTCTGTATCTGGCTGCGGTGTGGTTTACCAAGGTGTGACCAACGGTGTTGATTCGTTTAGCCAATCACAGGTATTTCGACAAGGTCGTCATGCGTCGTTGACTGAAGAAGAACTGATGTGGGCGCAAACGGCGTGGAAGTATATCGATAACAATACCCAAGTTACGACGGGTTTAGTGAATAGTATTGATAACTTTCCTACCACGAATATGGCAGGTTTGGCGGATTATCTTATCTCGTTGATTGCTGCGAGAGAGTTTGAATTCATCTCAAACAAAGAGTATGACGAGCGTCTAACTTTGGTTCTGAGTTTTCTTAACAAGATGGAGCTTAGCTACGGCCTCGCACCTAATAAGGTGTACAGCACGCAAAGTGGTGGCATGGTTAACTATGGCAACCAGCCACAAGATATTGGTTGGTCATCACTCGATGTTGGCCGTCTTCTAATCGCACTCGCCATTGTAAAGAGACACTCTCCTGAATTCTCCGAATACGTCGATAAGGCAGTATTGCGTTGGAACTTTTGTGAGTTGATTAGCCTTGATGGAGAGCTTTATGGGAGCATGATTCAGGACGGCCAATTGATTCGATATAAAGAGGGGCGCTTGGGGCTAGAAGAGTACACATCTTACGGTTATTTGGACTGGCAGATCGTGCCTGAAAAAGCGATGAACATAGAGCCCTACGATGTAGCGACGATTTACGATATCGATCTTATTTTTGACGGTCGTGATCCGCGGGTATTTAATGTTTTACGTCCAATTTACTCAACACCCTATTTGTGGATGGGGCTTGAGTTCAACTGGGATAAAGTCGGGGACACGACGTCAAGTGACTCAAAACATACCAATAACACGCTAGCAGCAATGGCAGACGCCATCTATCAAGTGCAAGAGGCACGTTGGGATAACGAGCGAATTTACACTGCGCGTGGAGAGCATGTTGTTACTGGTGAACCTTATTTCGTTTACGATGCGATATATGGCTTGGGTACGCCTTGGATAACACTGGCCGAAGATGGTTCTTCACATGATGAGAAAGCGCTAGTGTCAACGCGTGTTGCTTTTCAAATGTGGGCTCTATGGAAGACCGATTATACCGACCGACTAATGACGCTAGTAAAAGAGCTGTATGATCCGCAGAGAGGGTGGTATGAAGGTCGTTATGAACTTACCAGTGCTTATGAAAAAAGCATCAGTTTGAAGACCAATGCAGGCGTGCTTGAGGCTCTGTTGTACAAGCAGAGTGGTAAGCTTTACAAAGCCAATAAGTCAAAAGAGTACCGCGACGTTAAGTTTAACTCCCGTTTTGATCATCCCGGAAAATGTATGGTGGAGACATTCCGATGAGAAGCTTAATTGTACTTATCTTGTTTGCTGCTTCCTTTCCTGTTTGGGCGCTGAGTCAAACATCCATAGACTTATTGAGCACTCCAACGCTTCTTCTATCCCAAGGCCGATATACGCAAGCCGCTAGTCTAATGCATCAACAAGCGAATCGGGCTCTCAGTCTCGAACATAAGATCGGAACACAAGAGATGTGGCAAACTGCAGGTCTAGCGGATGCACTTGCGGCAATGGCGGCTGAAAAAGTAGAAGATCCTGTCGCTTATGAGTATTGGTCCAATAGTGTTAGATATTTTTTGATGGGAGGAAGTAAGTGGGGTGTATATCGTCAGCAGTTACAGGTCGATTATAAAGCGTTTGACGCTCGCTTTTCTATCGCAACAAACTCCGGTGGCCCCTCTGCTTACGCGGATGATGCATGGATTCAATTCTCTTCGTTGATTGATATTTGGGATCAAAAACTCGACTTTTTTAGATACGAATCCCCTTCAGCTGGTCTGATTCGTAAGCAACCAGCCAACCCAATACCGACGGAAAGCGCGTTGAAACCGTCTGGTGAACAACTCAAACAATACACACCTAACAGTAAACTAATGCTCGATAAGGATTTCGCAAGCAAACAGACATTTATTGTCGAACCTACAGAAACCTCTACTTCCAGCCAAAATGTTACTCAACAACAAGACTTAACTGGCCAAATGGTGACGCCAAAAGGATCGGTGCAAGGCACAGCAGGAACGACACAGCAACAATTCAGTGGGGGAAAGGTAAGCTCGACCAAAGGCAGTTTCCATTCACCAATTACGCCTGTTTCGTCTCAACCGCCTGCGCAGCAACAAGTTCAACAAGGCGTATCTAGGTTATCAAAAACACCTCATGAAGCTACGATACCAGCTGCCGAGAATAAAGATGGTACAACTTCAAGTGAAGAAGGCGTCGCAGTTTTTACACCTCTTGGTACAGCAGAACCGATTATTGAGACAAGTATATCTCATACATCAGGGTTGCCTTCTACTTCAGAACAGCAAGCAACAACAAACGCAGACACGACTACGCAACAAAACCTTGAGCTCACTACACCGTCTGTGAATGCGATCCCAAAGGGGAATATAGGGCAGGCGGCACCAGTCCCGGCGGTTCAAGCTATTCAAAGGCGCAGTTTCGCTCCAGTAGAAGATAATCAGTAATTAGAGGTGAAAAATCCATCGTATGTATTAGGCTTACATTATGAATACAAATGAATAAGTGAGCGAGTCATGGTGCCACCCAAAACCTATTGTGCTTTAGCTGTATCACTGGCTTTGACAAGCTCGTTTGTCAGTGCGGAAAGCTTCGATGATCCCTTGCGAACCTTTGATGAAAGCCGTTGGTGGTTATCGGATGGTTGGGAGAACGGTTTCCCGTTCTTAAGTCGTTGGGAAGCTAAGTCGGCTACGTTCAATAAAAAGGGTTTAACCTTGGATCTAGCTCCAGATGGGAAGCAAGACGAAGAGGGTGAGTTGCGCTTCTACGGTGGGGAGTTTCGCAGCCATGAATTTTTTCCTTACGGATGCTTTGAGATCGATATGAAGCCTGCTCGAGCTCCCGGTGTGGTCAGCTCATTTTTCTTGTTCTCGGGGCCTTATGATAAACCGGAAGGTGGTAGTGGCCGACATAACGAGATCGATATTGAGTTTTTAGGGTCTAATACCAACATGGTTCAGTTGAACTTTTGGACAGACGACGATGATTATACCAACTCACACGAAACCCTGATTTTCCTTGGTTTTGACGCTTCTAAGGCTTTTCATCGTTATGGCATTTACTGGGGAGAAGATCGGATTGAGTGGTTTGTAGACGGGCAGTTAGTACTTCGTGTTAATAACAATCCCTACGACCCAACCCCAAGCATAGAAAGTTCCTATCTTAGAGTGATGGCTAATATCTGGGCAACAGATCCGGAGATTAGTAACTGGGCGGGTAAATTCCGTGAAAATAAAGTCAGACAGTATCGTGCAAAATACCGGAATTTTAGTTTCAAGGAAAATGAGAGGTGCAAAACAAAATAAAGCTACCATCACTTTGATATGAAAAGATTAGCATACTAAGCTTTAAGTGATCACAATAACGTCACGCTAGGGAATATGTATGGATACTTCTTTGTCTACCGCTATTGAGCTCTTAAATAAATCGAATGAAAAGTTTGATTTGACTGAGCCACAACATCAACAAAGCTTACTCAGGCTAGCAGACCGTTTACTACAGCTAGATAAACTCTCAAACCAAGACCTCAAAGACCTTTCAATTCAGTTTAATGCGCCACTCGAATTCAAGTTGGCGGTGAAGCTTGTCGAATCACGCAGAGAAACACAGTCAATTTGTCAGCCGATTAAAATTGGCGTGGTATTCGCGATGTGGGGAGAGCACAATCGCTTGAATCCCAAGTCGGCAGATAATCTGCACGGCGAAGATTCACTCAGAACGAAAGTGGAGCAACTTCAATGGGTAACGAACGGCACTAATGTTGATTGGACACTGTATGCGGTTGACGACGGGTGTCCACATGGAAGTGCGGAAATTGCTCGTTCTATTAAACAAACCTACGACGCAGGTATTCGAGCTAAGATCAAAGTACTTAAACTGGAGGATGCACTACCTGTGGCATCTGGTGCTCTTCGCAATTTAGCGAGTGCAGACGACTCTAGAAAGGGTGGAGCGATTATTCTTGGCTGTGAGCAGTCCTTGGAAGATGGTGTTGATGCTGTTCTTTATACCGATGCCGATAACTCTGTCCATTTGGGGCAAATAGGTTTAGCTCTCGCTCCATATAGCCGTGATGGAAAGCAAGTCGTATTGGGTAACCGCAAACATCCTGACTCCATTTTAGTGAAACAAGAAGAGCGATGGGGTGTTGGTATTAAGACGTTACGTCATATGCAGCGTATGATAGGTGCGCAGATTTTTGATAGTGGTATTAAGGATACGCAAGCGGCATTCAAATTATATGGTAGAGATATCTTACAGAAAATTCTTGAAAACCCGACAGTGTTTGACTTCTCATTTGATACGGATTGGATCTTCGCTGCAATGGAGTTCAACCAACCGATTGTAACTGTGCCATTTGCATTCATTGATTCAGCTGCAGAGTCGGCGTCAGTGGTTCAAGGGCCGATGACCACGTGGTATGTATTGCTGGATGGATTAGTAAAGGCCGCGAAAGCAAGAGGGGGCTCTTACAGTGAAGAGATGGCGGATGTGTTCACGCGAGAAATCAATTCACATAAAGATCTCGAACTGCTCATTGATGTGCTTCCTCCCGAGCTCGCTTCAGCAAGAGATAGCGATTTAGGCAACCCGAAAATAATGTCTCCTCAGTCGGTACAACATTGGATTTCTAGTGCTAAATCCTTGAATGCCAGAGCAAGTGCACCAGCATAAATCTAGGCCGTGATAACAATAGTATTATCCAGGAGTGAGCTTTAGCTTGCTCCTTTTCATGGTGCGAAAGAATATTATCACCACCACTCTGACTGTATGGCATAATAATGAGCCTGTTCGCTAAAACGGAAATGTCCAAAGACGTTTCCCGTTTCAGTGACTGTTGTAACTCGTCTTTGCCCCAAACTGTTTTAGAGCTTATCTCCTAATATGTAAAGTTAGCCACTGGATTAGTTACCTATCTTACCAAATGTGATCTCGTTTACAAAAGTTAGGGCATTTCTCACTAATTGTCGTTACTCCTATTATACTAACCTGTGCAGCTAGATGCCTAGCTCACCTACTAAGCTAGGAGGAAATATGAATAGCATTCGAGTTGGCGCAATAATGATTTCTTTATTAACGACTGCTTGTGCAAATATGACATGGGAAAATCAAGTATGGTACTCAAAACACCCTAATGACACTTTATTTGCCATTGATGGGCATTACTTTTTTGTTAATGCTGACACTTGTAATAATGTTCAGTTGATAGATGCTAACACGATTAAGTGTTATAAAGATCAAGAACCAAACATTACTCAAGAAGAGATAACAGGCTTCGCTTTAAAATCAGTAAAAGACATGGTTGGTGAAGATGGAAGGCTTAGCCAAGAAGAGTGGGATAGAAATACTGCTAAAATAAATCAGTCTTTTACGCAACTACTTAAAACTAACGAGTTATTTAATAATATTAACTCGTTAACAACTGACTCGGTAGGTAATTATGAATCTCAATTGTCTATGTATGGAGCTAAGAGAGCTGCATACTATCAGCGTACAGGACGCATAGCCTTACCTAATGTTCCACTGCCGAAGATGTGATACTAGGCCACTAGATTTGATTCAAGACCGTTCAAAACATATTGCAAATAATATCTACTGTATGAAAGAAGAACACTTTAAACTAAGTGTTTGAAAAAATAAAGGATAACTGATTGGCGACTAACTCGGTTCCGATTTTATTAACGAGGCGGTTACCTTTGGATTGAATAGTATGAATGAAAAAGTGACAAAGCTTATAGAGCTTTGTGTGATTAAAGATGGAGCTTGGTGTAAGTTAGAAGAGTTATTGATAAAAGAAGGCATGTGTGTTGAAGACGCCGAATTTTTCTGTGAATTACTTGCTTCATCTAAATCACCTGAAAGAAAAAATACAGTTATAGAAGAATATAAAGAATGGGAAAAGCAAGAAAAGCCAAGTAACTACTTTCAGATGTTAAAACTATTAGATTAATTCACCCATTTTCATTGATTTAAAAGAATTACGTTAGAATGGATATATTGTTACTGCCCATTATTTTTGCGTTCAAGCTTCTACCATACACTTTCGCCTTCGTTGTCTTTGTATACTTGCCAGTTGTCTTTTTATTAAAGGTGTTCACAAAAGATAGAAACAGTCCTGCTGGTATAAAGAAGACTACTTCTTATCCTAAAAATGATTTGCAATCTAAACCAGATATTGCTCGACAAGGTAGTAAACATAATGAGGCGAGTCATAGTGCTCTCGAGGACAGAGCGAAAAGAGCTGCTATCGAAATTAAGAAGCTTGAATTAGATAAAGGAGAAGAGTTACATATAGATGAAATAAGCGCTATAGCAACTAAATACGGAGTTCACTATTATGATGTACTTCAGGAAATGGACTAAATAGATTCATTTATTAATTGCCAAAGTTAAATATTACAAAACTAGTTGCATCCATCTTGAGCAAACTGTTGTGGTTAGCGAGGTCACTTTTTCCTTTATGGAGTAGATACATTTCTACTTGCTTTCTTTTATTCTGATTTGAAATCTTGCTCAAAAAACTGTGAGGCAGCCTCCGTAGATACAACGCTTAGATTATTGACAGTTCTAAATTATCAATATGAAATCATTAGTTTTAACGAGTGTTTTGACCATTGTCTGGTTTACATACGTGCGCAGGTAAGTATAGTTTTTGCTATATTAGAATGCACTGCGAATTATTAATAATAATGAAATAATTGTGCAAACTTTATTATTAGTGTTTGTAAGCGCTTCAATAAACTCTGATCCATATAAATGCGTAATTGGTACTGAGAAATGGGAGCTTTTCAATCATGTGGTTCTATACAGTAACTCAAGAAACAATCACATACAGGCAATGACAGAGGTAGAAGTCTTACCTGAAGCATTTAATTATACCTCACATGATAACAAAAATAATGAGTACATATTTAGTGTCAACAATATGCTCAATGGAGACATTAATTTATTGGTCTGGAAAAAATGTTATTAATACTTAATAAAAATTGTGACTAATAGATATAGATACTAAAGCGAAGAATCATATAGAAAGAGGATAGCTTTTACTTATTTGACAGCACTCTTTCAGTTACGGCAGAAACTGGTAAGCATCAAGCGTATTACCAGAACTGTTTTGAAATAGGTCGCTTTTATTAGATGAGTATAGTCGGCTCACTATATTTCTTAACTGTATCATTATGTTATAAAAAGTTATGATAAAAACTAGAGTGTTCTTATGATAGCAACTCAGTCCTGTCCAAAACCTTCTCAGGAATAGGTGAGCGCTTTTTGTTGTCACACAGGGTCTGATATTTTCATACTCAGTTGTAGCTTGGTTCGGACTTGGTAGTAGCAATAAGTATGGAATTTCATTTCTCTCCTGCTGATAAGGACAGGGTGAGGGTGTTATTTAACGCTTAGAGCAAAGTAATTCGGCTCTCGATTACATCGTGAGCCGAATGGGTTTTATAACGAACAAAGCTTTAGACAATATTTGGTCAATAACTAGCGAGAACTTCTTCGATCTGTTGGTTAATGACTTTCACTTCACTGTAAATAACCGCTAGATCCTCATCGGATGGTGCTAAGTCTTTGAGCGCATTTTGTTCTACGTTTTCTAAAGCGGAGGTTGCAGTCTCTTCGCCAAAGCTCACCAATATCCCTTTCAAAGTATGAACAGTAAAGTGTAATTTGCCCCAATCTTGTTGTGCGACAAGGTCTTTAATTTCCTCGAGAGAATTTGCATGGTCTTCTTGATAAGTCGATAGAACGGCGAAAATTACGTCTTGATCATTATCTAAATAGGCGTTTAAAGCGTCAAAATCTAGCATAGAGACTCCTGTCAGTTACATAGTGAAAGTGGGCTCGGTGGCTTGGTAGAAAAACCGGACCTGGCAGATTCACTAATCCATCGATTCCATTTATAAGGCAACTCTAACTGTTGTAATTGCGCAATGAATTCATTCGTAAGTTTTTCTTCTGTTTGAGTTTTGTTGACGGCAAATAGATAGTCAAGTTTTGCAGCAACGGAATAGGGATAAGTGTTAATGTAGTCTTTCAGTTGTTGTATAGATCCCAGACTATCCATATTGAGGCAATTGATTGGGTTGGTATCATGCCCTAGCGTAAATTGATTGTTTGATTCTCCTCGCGCTTTAAGGAAATCCCCTAAGTCTCGGTATAAAGAATACTCTCCGTAGATATTAAGGAGAGGAAGCAGCTGGTTTAGCAGTACAGTGGGAGTTTCATTTAATACATGACAGAGCAGTGCCGCTGCCCGGATGAGTTTTTGATGGGCTAACTGATGATTACCTTCTAGATGCAAAACCTGACACTGGAATACAGACAAAGCGGCTAACACTTGTTGCTGTTGATGTTGCGTTAGTTTCAAATTAACTTGATTCGTAAATTGGTTCGCTTGCTCAAGAAGTGAGCGTTTGTTGGCAACACTGGTCTCCTTCTCATAGGCCACTTGAAGTGAGTGGAAATAGTTAGAAATTGAATTTATAACATCGATATCTGCTGGCGAAATGTTGGTTGCATACATCTGCCCCAACGTAATCAAGATTTGTATGTTATCGGCACTTTCTGCAAGGTCTATGGCTCTAATCGCTCGGTGACTGATGCTTGGCGTGAGTTCAAACGCGCGAATAGCCAATTTCAGTGCAGGAAGCAGCATGTTGTGTTTTTCGTAAATGCAGCTCAAACAGTCGATCACGTTCAGAGATAAAGGGCGAGCGATCAGGTAGTTATGAAGTTTGTCGATGGCTTGCTGAGCTTTACCTAGACTATCGAGCACTAATGCTTCAGCAACCAATTTGGTTGGGTGCATGTTGGTCGCTGATTCTCGAAGAACATACGCTAACAGTTCCCACTGTTCAGCACCGATTAAGTGTTCGATTAGGCTCGCCTCATACTGCACGCTTTTTTGTGTATTGGGCACAGACAATGCTTGCTGTAATGCTGCGGGAGTATCGATTGGATAGTACTGCTTCTGCTGCGTTATTTGATGGGATTCTTCAACCGCAAGAGCAATTTTATTTCCAAGGATTGGGGTCTTAATTGGTTTCGATATAAAGTGATGAGCCTCGCCAGATAAGGCCGTTAACACGGTTTCTTGGCGCATGTCACCTGACAATAAAATGGTTGCTACTGTATGATCTATCAAACGTTTACGATAAAGAATACCGAGTAACTCGAACCCCGTGAATGTTTGCTCAAGATGATAATCAATTAAAAGTACATCTAAGGTGTGTCTTTCGACAGTTCTTATTGCTTGGCGGTAGTCCGTAGCGATGTAGATTTTGTCGTGCGAGATTCCAAGGCTCACTAATTGTTGTTTTATAAGTATGGTGGCGCTTTTCGAATCATCGACAATCAAAATGCTCAGGTCAGGTGGCAACTTCATTGTCATTTTTGTAGCTATCCTAGCGTTTTATCCTAATTTAGAATCTAGGTGTCAAGGTGCATAATGTCAAGTGAGGTAGAAGCTGTTTTGTGGTTTTAAGATATTGGTAATCATCAATATTATGCGAAATGCTTCACATTTTATCGGCACCCGTTCATCCATGAACGAGTTCAAATCATTAGTCCTTCATATTGAATATGAGAAAGGACGCAAAGGCGAGAAACGCAGTCATCATTAAAAACACGTCATTGTAAGCCATGATAGCGGCGTCGCGTTGCATTGTGGCGAGTAGGCTAGCTTGTGCTTGCTGCATGGCCGTCGCTGCATCACTACCTGATTGAATGAAAAACGCTTGCTGCTGTTGCAATGTTTGCCAACCAAGTTGGCTCACTGAGGGTAAAGACTCTTTTATATGCGCTAAATGCTCGCGAGTTTTATTGTCCAGTAATGTCGCAATGACCGCGATACTAAACGCACCGCCTAAGTTTCTCATGACATTTGTGAGTGTCGATGCGTCTGGTGTGTCCATTCTATTGATGTTTTTCATCGCCACTAAGGATAGAGGTACCATAATAAACGGGCTGCCAATTGCACGCAGAATCATTGATAGAATCAACTGTTGCCCACCAAAATCAACTGTCATATGGGTGTTTACAAAGCAACTTAAACCAAACATCGCGAAACCAAATGTGACGAGGTATTTGGGTTTGATGACTTGTGTAAGTTTTGGCACCAGTGGAAAAATTAGCAGTTGTGGAAAACCCATCCACATAAGTACTTCACCAATTTCCATCGCGTTGTATTGTTGTATCTGGGTGAGATACAAAGGCAGTACGTAGATGGATCCTAAGAGCGCCATACCTAAAATTAGATAGGCGATACAAGATAGCGCGAATTGACTATCCTTGAGCAAGCGTAAGTTGACTAATGGCTTCTTATGTTGCAATTCGTTGATGATGAAATAGACCAAACTGACTGCAGATATAATGGCGAGCGTGACGATAAAGCTTGAGCTGAACCACTCTTCGCGATTGCCTTCCTCTAGCACGACTTCTAAGCAGCCAAGTCCCAGAGCCATGGTCGCGATACCAAACCAGTCTGCTTTTTTCAGCGAGGCTAAATCAAGCTTTTCATCATCAAGTCCATAACGAATCATGGTGATCACCAACAGTGCTGGTGGGATGTTGATGTAGAAAATGTAGTGCCAAGACAGGTTCTCAGTTAACCAGCCACCAAATGTAGGGCCAATCGACGGTGCGAATGTTGCGGTCACCCCAAACAGCGCCATACCAACTGCTCGTTTGTTGAGAGGTAGTAGCTGGATAACCAATGAAAATGCGAGTGGGATTAACGCGCCTCCACTGAAGCCTTGCATCGCGCGGAACACGATCATTGAGGTCATATTCCATGAGAAAGAGCAGAGCAACGATGAAAGGGTAAAAATAGCGGTTGTCCAAGTGAGGTAACGGCGTTTACCGAGCGCTTTAGATAACCAACCACTTAGTGGTATCGCAATCATCTCTGCAACTAAATATGAGGTAGAGATCCATGAACTCTCATCGAGTGTGGCTGAGAGTGCACCTTGAATGTCTTTGAGTGAAGAGTTGGTGATCTGGATATCTAAGATCGCCATAAACGCACCGATTAGCCCTCCAAAGAGTGCGATCCAGTGACGAGTTGGTACCTCACTATTCGTTTGTTCAGAGAGTGCCGAGTTATTAATAACTTCACTCATCGATTTAGCCTCGAGTATCGATTGTCGCGACAACAGACAATCCAGGTAGCAGGCGACCTTTGAGTTCTTTCTGATCGGGTATGGTGATCTTCACAGGAACGCGTTGAACAATCTTTGTGAAGTTACCAGTCGCATTTTCAGGTGGGAGTAGCGCAAATTTCGCCCCGGTCGCCGGTGAAAAACTATCCACTGTGCCTTCCAATGGGTGGCCGGGGAACGCATCGAGTTCAATTTCAACGCTCTGTCCTTGGTGAATGCCATTGAGTTGAGTCTCTTTGAAGTTCGCTTCAATCCAGATGTCTCCGTTTGGTACTAAGCTCATCAACGGAGTCCCAGCTTGCACTAATAGACCTTCACGAACGCTTCGTTTACCAATCACACCTGAAGTAGGTGCGTATACTTTGGTGTAATCGAGGTTGAGCTGCGCTTGATCACGTTGAGCGATCGCTTCTGTCACCGAAGCTTTTGCTTGTTCAATCTCACTGTCTATAACAGTCAACTGGTCATGGCTTGCTACAAGGTTCGCCTTCGCTTCTTCAAGCGCAGCTAGAGCCACTTTTTGTTGAGCCAACATACTGTCGACTTCATCTTGAGAGGCATAGTTGCGAGTAAGTAAGCTGCGTGAGCGTTGCGTCTGTTGCAGTGAACGCTCATATTCTGCTTTGGCCGAGTCAACGCGACTTGCGGCCTGTAGAATTTGACTGTTTTGCAGTTCTTTTTGAGCCAATAGGTTGGATACACTTGTTTCAACAACCGCTAAGTGAGCATTGGCTTGAGATAGCGCGGTTTGATAGTCTCGATCGTCAATTTCAACCAATAGGTCACCCTTATTGACGACTTGGTTATCATGCACATATGAGGTGGTAATGTAGCCCGATACTTTTGGACTAATGTTAGTGATGTCACCCTGCAAATAGGCATTATCTGTTGATTCAAAATATTGGCCATAGCCGTACCAGTAACCACCTCCACTGAGGCCGAGCGCTAACATAATTGCAGTTGCAATCAGTGGTGCCTTGTTGCGTTTCTTGTTTTTAGTTTGAGCTGTTGGCTTTGAATCGGTCATTTTTGTTTGATCTCGTTCTTATAGATGTAACGAATTGTAAATGAAATCGATTGGTTGATAATATAGGAAAAATAAGAAGCACTGTTGCACAAATATTACTAATCAAAGCACAGAGGGTAACTATGGATCTCAATGCTGTGTCCGTTTTCGTACAAGTGGTGGAGTGTGGAAGTTTCACTCATGCAGCCGAAGTTCTGGATATGACAAAATCCACGGTCAGTCGTAAGTTGGCCGAGTTAGAGCTGCATTTAGGCGTGAGACTGGTCACGCGCTCTACGCGAAGTTTGGTATTAACTCCAGAAGGTGAGCGGTTTTATACATCGAGTCTGCAAATGCTTGAAATCATGAGCCAAGCAGAGTTGGAAGTGACAGCTAATCAAGATTTGATACGTGGACCACTGCGTGTTGTGTTTCCTGTTGAGCTAGGCCAACAAGTATTGGCCCCTTACATTCATCAATTCCTACATGAGCACCCAAGTGTGACGATGAATTTGGAGTTAACTAACCGTGAGGTTGACATTGTAGGTGAGGGGATCGATGTGTACGCGCAGATCGGGGATCTTGTTGATTCGAGTTTGATATCGCGATATTTGGCAACTTCGGCCAGAGTTATTGTCGCCAGCCCGCAGTATTTAAAGAACTTTGGGAGCATTGATTCACATAAAGATCTCGTTTCCCCACACAAGATGATTCAAGTATCGAACAAAGCCGTGAGGGTACCAAAACTGACCATAACTCCAACTGATGGTGAGCCGATTCCAATTGAACTGCCTTCTCAACTAAGAGTCAATACAGTGACTGCATGTCTGAGTGCATGCATTGACGGGCTAGGTATCGCGGTCTTACCAGAGTTCATCTGTCGTGAGCACTTTGAGCCGGGTAAATTGGTTCAATTACTGCCTGACTATAAGATGCCTGATGTCACAGTGAGTTTAGTGTATGCCGAGAGGCAATTGATGCCTAAACGAAAGAAAGCGTTTATCGACTATCTTTTAAATTCCGTGAATAAGGGAGAAAGTCGTACGAAATGATTTTCTATTTTTAATTCCGATTTAACTGCGTGTTATTTTAAAAAAGAGCACTTAAGATAATTACTACTTATTTATTGGCCTTCTTTTATAAGTAAGTAATATGCTATGTTTGAAAATACACTTCCTCAATGGGTAAATGGATTCAATATCACATCTCCTCTATTTTTTTGTTTGAGCGTATATGGTTGATCTTCATAACTTTTGTTATCTTTTGATACAAAGGTATACAATGTTGATTTGTGTTTAAGTTATTGATTTAATTTTGTTATTGTCCGTTCTTGTTGAGTTAAAATTTGTTTCATATGTAAATTTGTGACTTTAATTCCTTTCAAAACAAATTTGTCTTTAATTGTTGTTTTTAATAACTATTATTTTCTTGGTTTTCGTAGTGAAAATAGTTCAACGTGATTAAAGCAGTGGTGCTTTTTAAATTATCACGTAATTGAAATGTAAAATAATAAATGTAGAGAGTTAAAAGTGACTGCAAATAAAAGTATGTTAAAGCTAGCGGTAAGTATGGCCTTGTTATCAGGCATGTCTACCACTGCTCACGCTCACGGTTGGTCTGAGTTTCCAAGTGCTCGTCAAAACATCTGTTATGAACAAGGTGGAATTTGGTCAGGTAATCCGCCTAATGCAGCTTGTGCGAACGCTAAAGATATCTCTGGTACTTACCCTTTTGTTCAACGCAACGAATACGCAAAAAACATTACTGACTTCAACAACATCAATGCTGTCCGAACTGCTATCCCTGATGGCACACTTTGTTATGCAAATGACCCGCAGAAACAAGGTATGGGCGCACCTCATACAGGTTGGACTCGTACTGAAGTGAAAGCAGGCACATTTGAGTTTGTATTTAACGCGACGGCACCACACAATCCATCATTCTGGGAGTTTTACCTAACCAAGCCCAACGCTGATTTAAGTAAAGCACTGGCTTGGGGGGATTTAGACCTCATTCAGACTGAAGGTAATGTGCCAGTTAATGGCGGTAAGTACCGCATGGATGTCACTATTCCGTCTGATCGCTCTGGTGACGCTATCTTATTCGTACGATGGCAACGTAATGATGCAGCAGGAGAGGGTTTCTACAACTGTTCTGATATCACAATTGTTAATGGCGAAACGCCTCCACCAGAGCCAGGACCAGAACCTGATCTTATTCGCGGCGATCTTTACATTCCAACCGATTTCGAGGCACCTGAAACAGGCGATACTGTTCAGTACGACATTATCAATAAGTATGGTGACGTAGCGCGTAGTTTCGACATTAAGATCGATTTATCAAACATTAATGACTGGGAACGACTGCTTGCATCAGAAATTAATGGTTGGCATGAAGAGTTCAAAGATGGCGCTATTTTCATTGGTGATTGGCACGCGGAAATGGAACATTACATGTATTTCCAAAACGATCCTTCACGCAATTTCTTTAATTCTCGAGATAGTCGTGCTTCAGGTGAACTAAAGCTGATTAAAGATGACGATGGAAACGTAGAGCCGCTACTGGGAGACATCTATGAACTTGTGAAGAGTGATAAAGTGGTTAACGCGGGTGATAAAGTTGTAATTGCGACGGAAGAACCAGCGAACTTCACTCAAACCACTGGCACATCTGTAACGATTGAGAACAATGGTACGGCTTCGGTGCTGATTGATACGACGCCTGTTACGCAAAATGAAACACTGACATTCTCTGCGAATGCGATCAACAGTGAGCGTGAACAGACCTTTAGTTTTGAAGTGATTGCTGATGATGAAGTCACACCACCACCGACGCCAGAGCCTGATGCTTGGAGCGCAACTAAAACTTACCTTGGCGGTGAGATTGTGAGCTACGCTGATCAAAAGTGGAAAGCACAATGGTGGATTCAAGGTGGTGATAACCCACAAGTAACGTACGAAAAAGATCAATGGGGTGTATGGCGTCCAGCTAATTAATCGCATTGACGATTGACCAACAAGTGGTTTTTAACCAATAACCGAAGCAGAGCCCTTAATAATGGCTCTGCTTTTTTTGATCTAACCAGTAGCTTTGTGTAGCACGCCTTGTTCACCACATTTCTTTTGCATATCATCAACTTCCATAAAAACAATATAAAGGTAGATGCGAATATGAAGTTTCTATGGTTAAAAATCTTGACTACAGTTTTGGTGTTCGCGGGCTTGTTTGGTTTGGTGTATTACAAGGTAATGAGTGGAATTTCATAACGTTCAAGACGCACTCAACTCACGTGAATGATATATGCGTCATAAAGATAAGGAAAAACGATGCAGAAAGTAGTAATTGTCACTGGCGGAGGGCGCGGTATTGGTGCATCAACGGCCATTTTGCTAGCAAGTAAAGGCTACCGTGTTTGTGTTAACTACCGCAAAGATCACAGAGCAGCCGAATTGGTGGTTGCTGAGATTGTTGCAAAGGGTGGCAACGCGATGGCTTTTCAAGCGGATGTGTCTATCGAATCCGAAGTGGAGGCACTGTTTTCTGCCGTAAACCAAGAGTTTGGACAGGTAACGCATCTGGTGAACAATGCTGGTGTGCTTTTTACTCAATCTCGTTTGGCGGACATTGACTATGCACGTTTTAACAAGGTAATGGCAGCGAACATCGGAAGTTGTTTTCTGTGTTGTAAGGCATTCATCAATCAAATCGATGGGCCCGGTTCTATCGTCAATGTCTCGTCGTCTGCCTCTCGAATCGGTGCACCATTTGAATATATAGATTACGCTGCTTCCAAAGGGGCAATGGACTCATTAACCAAAGGTCTTTCATTAGAACTAGCGGAGCAAGGTATTCGAGTTAATGGGGTTAGACCGGGCTTTATTCACACAGAAATGCATGCTGACGGGGGAGAGCCTAATCGCGTTGAACGCTTAGCGCCTAACATCCCACTTAAGCGAGGAGGGACACCGTTAGAGGTCGCTGAATCCATAGTATGGTTGCTATCTGACGAAGCTTCTTATGTGACGGGTACTTTTATTGATATTGCTGGCGGACGTTGATGACTCCGCTAAATTGGAAAGGATGAGTTGAAGTTGAAAGGCTCATTTAACATTTAGACTGAAATCTCGGTGCGTTTAGCTCCAAAAAACAGTGACCGTTATAGCGAGCCTCTAAGAACGGCTTGGAGTATGTGATTACCCAAGCCTTGAAGTTTAGAGTTAGCGTTTCTCTAACACCAATGAAAAGTTCACTGGTACATTGGGTGAAAGTGCAATATCACCGACGGTATTTGACACACTGTCTAGGCTCTCTTTTGGTATACCAAAGTCAAAGCCTGAAATAACCGTTGGCTTAGCAGTAGATACCATCAAATGACCTCCCGATTTGACGATGTTTACTGTAAAGATTAGCTCTTTTGACTGACCATAGAGCTCAACAGTGGCCGGGAGCATCTTCTGAATGGCGAGGTCTTCATCACCCATTAATTGCTCAGGCACGGTTGCCGTAACGTTAACCGATGGAAATCTCTTCTCATCAAAGAACATCGCTCTCAATCTTTCGTTACGTATAGATACGCCCGTGTCTAGCGTATTGAGTGGGACAGTGATCTCTAGGCGTCCTTTCTCGTCGATTTTACCACTTACGCCTGATATGACCGCAGGTTCAACGATATATTGCTTTTTGATCGAAGCGAAGTTGACCGTTGATAGATGTTCGTTTACTTGAAAATGTCCCGATGCCAGTAATGGAAAACTGCAAGCCATTAATCCTAGTGTGAGCAATCTATTCATGTTTGTTTCCTATGAGTGAGATTATGCATGTATCTAAATAGTATTGTTCAAAAAACAATCTTTGCATTCCATAAGTAAATCAAAGTTGTAGATTTAATTTATATCCAGAATGTTTGGTTGATATTTAATGCTTAATAAATGCTCAGTTTCAGTAGTTGTTGTTTATTTTTGTTTTAATTACAGGTTATTAATTCACTAAGGGTGAAAAATTAGGTTGAAGTTACTGGTGCTTTTATTGATAATTCATGCATCTTTTTTGAATAATAATTTTCTATGTCTCAAGCATCTTCTATCTCTTCTCTAGAGAAATCTAAATCATGGCAATTGCCAGATACTTTGATCCTGATTTTCATAATCGGTATTTTCGCTGCAGCAGCGACTTATTTCATTCCTGCTGGTACTTTTGAAAGCCAAGACGTCTCTTTCATTGTTGATGGTGCAGAAAAAACGCGCACTGTGATCGACCCTGCTTCTTTTAGTTACGCAACCGATGAAAACGGTGAGCTTGTCTACAACACGGTTGGCTTCTTTGCGTCTGGTGGCGGTATTGGCCTAATGAACTTCCCATTCGAAGGTCTGGTATCAGGCTCGAAGTGGGGCAGCGCAATTGGCGTAATCATGTTCATGTTGATCATTGGTGGTTCATTTGGTGTGGTTATTCGCACCGGTACTATTGATAACGGTATTCTTCACCTGATCAATAAAACCAAAGGCAGCGAAGCGCTGTTTATCCCAGTGCTGTTTCTACTGTTTTCTTTGGGTGGTGCAGTCTTCGGTATGGGGGAAGAAGCGGTCGCATTTGCGATTATCATTGCTCCACTGATGGTTCGACTTGGCTACGACAGTATTACTACCGTGATGGTCACTTACGTTGCGACTCAAATTGGATTTGCAACGTCTTGGATGAACCCATTCTCAGTAGCAATCGCGCAAGGTATCGCTGGTATTCCTGTGCTGTCTGGCATGACTTTCCGTATGGTGATGTGGGCGTGCTTTACCGTTGTGGGTATTGGTTTCACCATGTTGTATGCATCACGCATTAAAGCGAACCCAGAATCGTCATTTACCTTTGCAACTGACAAACATTTCCGTAAGCAAGAACAAGATGACCAACCTGTAGCGAGATGGTCTTTCGCAGATACACTCGTCATGCTAACTGTTGTGGGTACTACTGGTTGGGTAATTTATGGCGTAGTCGTCCATGCTTGGTACATCCCAGAAATTGCTTCTCAGTTCTTCACTATGGGCTTTATTGTGGCAATCATCGGCGCTATTTTCCGTTTGAACGGCATGTCTCTTAATGATGCAGCAAATGCGTTTAAAGAGGGGGCGGGAATGATGTTAGCGCCCGCGCTTCTGGTCGGTTGTGCGAAAGGTGTCCTTCTAATTTTAGGCGGTGGTTCTGGTAGCGAAGCAAGCGTACTAAACTCGATTCTAAACAGCGCAGGCGCTTTCATTAGTGGTCTTCCAGACGTGATGGCAGCTTGGCTGATGTTTGTCTTCCAATCTGTATTTAACTTCTTCGTGACGTCAGGTTCTGGTCAAGCAGCACTAACCATGCCTCTTCTTTCTCCGTTGGCAGATATCGCGGGCGTAACACGTCAAGTTGCAGTACTGGCGTTCCAACTGGGTGATGGCTTTACGAACATCATCGTACCGACGTCTGCTTCTCTAATGGCGACTCTGGGCGTGTGTCGTATCGATTGGGGAGTATGGGTTAAATTCTGTGGTCGCTTTATCGGTCTGCTGTTTGTACTAGCGAGTGTGGTCGTTATTGCAGCACACCTTATGGGTTTTGCTTAATCGTTGAAAACTAACTCACGATCCCGAATTCATTGACGGGCTTATATTACACTACGACCAAAGGCGAGCTGAGACTCGCCTTTGTTGTTTATTAAATCTATTGGAAATCGATATGTCAGAAATGACGACACATAGTCAAACACAAGTTCTTGAATACCTTCACTCGTTAAATGTGGATGATCTCTCGCCGGGTGATCATACCTTGAGCTTTGCTGTCGCAACCAATGCTATCGGGCAATGGCAGCAGTTACCTGTTCGAGTTTTTAAAGGCCGTGATCAGGGCAAGAAAGTTGTGATTACTGCTGGTGTTCATGGTGATGAACAGAACGGTATCATGACAGCAATGAAAGTTGCACAACGTCTTGTTGATCAAAATATCGCGGGTTGCGTCACTATTGTCCCAACGATTAACTTGAGCGGTATATTAAATCACAGTCGCAATTTCTTCCCGGTCGATCCTGATACATCGCCGTCAAACCTCAACCGTTTCTTCCCTGGTAATGTTGAAGGGAATGAAGTTGAGCGCTATCTAGGAACGCTATGGAACAATCTATTGTTGCCAAATGCCGATATCGCGATTGACCTGCACACGCAAACTTCGGGCACATGCTATCCGCTGTATGTTTTCGCAGACTATAGAGTCGAAAAAGCAAAACAGATGGCAGCTCTGATGAACGCGGATGTGGTATTGAACGATCCGGGTGAGAAAGGAGTGTTGGAAACGGCGTGGAATACCCACGGTGTGCCGAGTATTACAGTGGAAGTGGGAGCAGGTCGTTACTTTGAACGTGAACTGGTTGAACGCGCGACTCAAGGGGTTATCAACATCCTCACAGCGGAAGGCGTCATTGAGGGTGAAGTTTCTAAACTGAACTCCCCACTAGAAGGTGACAAGATCATCAGTATCAAAGCAAAACAGGGCGGTTTTGTAGAACCACAGGTTTCATTGATGCAGAAAGTCGAGCAGGGCGATCTACTGGCAATCCAGTTCGATTCACTTGGCAATGAGTTGCTGAGATATACTGCGCCTGAATCTGGAACAGTTATCAGCTATAACCTTGAAACACTTCGCGCTCCAGGCTCATTGATAGTTCGTCTAATCAAATAAAGCAAAGTGAATCATATGGGCAAAGAGGATCTTTGCCCATTATTACTACTAGGCGTCTCATCGACTATCAATCTCACCGACATAATTTTATTGTTGAAAACGTCGAAAATTCCCCAGCTTTCCAGGTTAGATTTCTCCCAAGATGAATCATTCAATCAGCTTCGTATTAGTCTCAATTAGGTACTCTGCTGTTAATGGAATCCATCACTATCTTTATGTACAAGTGACTAGCGTTAGAACCTTATAGCTGTGTTTTAGGTGATTGATTGTCTGAGTCAATGAATAGAGCAATGTTTAATCTTTACTCAATAGTAAACTCCGTGTTAGCTTCAAAGCTCTTCTAGCGTATATCTAAGGAAGGAGTAGAGGATGTCATTTGAAAGCGCAGTTACATTTTTTATAGCCATGTTTGTGTTCGGTATTACCCCAGGGCCGGGCGTGTTTGCAATATTGGCGCGCGGTATGGTTCACGGTTGGAAAAAATGCATCACACTTTCGTTAGGAATGACATGCAGTGACATGATTTATCTCGTACTTGCTTGTTTTGGTTTAGCTACGGTTGCAGAAAATTGGTCATTCGCCTTCGAAGTGATTCGTTACGTTGGTGCTGCTTACTTGATTTACCTTGGGTACAAGATGTTCAGAAGCCTACCCGAAGTGCAGGGATCGGCAGAGCAAGTTGCCAAGCAAAGCCAAAAGTCAGCACTGGCAAGTTTTGCGCAAGGCTTTTTAATTTCTGCGTCAAACCCGAAAGTGATTCTGTTTTACATTTCGTTCTTGCCAACGTTCATCGATCTCACTGTGCTTCGTTCACAAGATATCGTACTCGTTGCGGTGTTAGCGTTTGTCGCTTTAATGACTGGCTTGTTGCTGATTGCGATGGGGGCGGGTCGAATGGTGACTTTGTTGAAAACACCTCGTGCGCACAAAAGGTTAAACCAGAGCGCGGGTGGCATTATGATTGCCGCAGGTTCTTACTTAGCGATCAACCGTTAATTAACTTCACTCATAGAATAGGCGGTCCTTGGCTCGCCTATTTTGCTATCTGTTTTTTATGATCTGATGTTCTTGTCGATTTGGCTAAGGGAAAGCATTAATGAAAGTACTGATATCAGGTTCTAATGGTTATGTCGGTCGACATGTGACGAATTTGTTCAAGGAAAGTGGAGCTGAGGTGTATCTCTATGGTAGAGAGCGAAGCGCAATACTCTGTCCTGAAGGCATATATGAGGAATGTTCGAAATTCGAAGGTGACTTTGATGTAGTAATCAATTGCGCGAGACCTCATTGGTCAGAATATTCGCCATCTGAAATTGCCAATATTGAGTCCAAATTACTATTAAAGTTAGATGGCTTGGCAAAAGCAGGGGCGACAAAAATCCACACATCAGGTGTTTGGCTCTTTGGGAAAGCAAACTACGATGAGTTGAGAGGGTTTAAACTCAAACCACTTTCTGTTGTTGAGCCGGATGTAACAACGATTGAGCGAGCGCTAAGGCGTAAATGGCATGTCGTTTATTGTCCGAGTTTGGTTTATGGTGGTGATAATTGTCAGTTGAGGAGGATTGTTGAAACGTTAAATGGGTCTCTATCAGTGGCGACGCCAACACAAGGGCATAATCAATATATCCATGTTGAAGATATCGCTCGCTTTTATCTATGTTTAGTACAAAACCAAACGGATACCAAACAACACTTTATTGCAGAGAAAGAAGGCTTCACCCCTGAAAATTTTGCCCGTTTACTTTTGAAAGTTGGATGGATTAAAAAGATCAAAAATATGAATTGGGAGGAATTTGAAGCCCAGTTTGGTTCGTCTGCGACAGAGATTGAGAGATTAAACCTCGATCTACCCGTGAGCTCATTGTTTAAACCAACCTCAACTCTACGCCACTACATTCAACCCTCCCTTTCTAATCAGCCGTAGCGAGCATTACGATAGAACTTTTCACATTGGCAAACACTTTGTCATTTGAGCGGATGAATTTTAAAAATGCGCCATCATCTAGTGACTAAATGAAAATTATTGTCATCTAATTTACTTTTAAGTTACTCTGTGTGAAATTTTACTACATATTGATATGTGTTTGGTTGCACCTATAGGTTGCATTTAACCATAGATAAAGTCAGGTTATACGTTTGCTTTGGTCCATTCGCAATCGATTATACCTCTTTTGTTCTACCCCTTTCGGGTAGTTCATTTTCGTAATTGATTTACATCATATTTTCATTTTCTTTCATAATTCATTATTCGCTCAGTTAAGAAAATTATAACCTTTCAGGAATTCTTATGAGCAAGATGAAGCTAGTCGTAATCGGTAACGGGATGGTAGGCCATCGCTATATCGAAGATTTAGTCGAGAAGACAGACGTAGCCAACATGGACATTACGGTGTTCTGTGAAGAGCCACGTGTTGCGTATGACCGCGTACACCTTTCTTCTTACTTTTCACACCACACAGCAGACGAACTTTCTTTAGTTAAAGAGGGCTTCTACGAGAAACATGGTATCAACATGTTGATCGGCGAACGCGCTATCACAGTAAACCGTGAGAAGAAGATTGTTTACTCAAGCTCTGGTCGTGAAATCCAATACGACAAGCTGATCATGGCGACAGGCTCTTTCCCATTCGTTCCACCTATTAAAGGCCGCGAGAGCAAAGACTGTTTTGTGTACCGTACTATCGAAGATCTTAAAGCGATCGAAGCGTGTGCGAAAAAGAGCAAAGTCGGTGTTGTCATCGGTGGTGGTCTTTTAGGACTTGAAGCAGCTGGTGCTCTAAAAGCACTGGGTGTAGAGACTCATGTGGTTGAGTTTGCGCCTAAGCTAATGGCTGAGCAACTGGACCAAGCGGGTGGTAACCAACTTCGTCAAAAAATCGAAAGCATGGGTGTGAAAGTTCACACTAGCAAAAACACGCTTGAAATTGCTCCTGAAGGTAAAGAAGCACGTAACGTTATGCGCTTTGCAGACGGTACAGAGCTCGAAACTGACTTCATCGTATTCTCTGCGGGTATTCGCCCTCAAGATAAACTTGCTCGTGACATGAAGCTAGACGTTGCTCCACGCGGCGGTATCGCTATCAATGATTTCTGTCAGACTTCTGATGACAGCATCTACGCTATTGGTGAATGTGCGTCTTGGAACGAAACTTTCTACGGTCTAGTTGCGCCAGGTTACAAGATGGCGACGGTAGCGGTTGACCATATCGTTGGTAACGAAAGCAAGTTTGAAGGTGCTGACATGTCTGCGAAGCTTAAGCTTCTGGGCGTGAAAGTAGGTTCAATTGGTGACGCTAACGGCCGTACTCCTGGCTGTAAGAGCTACGTCTACCAAAACGAAGATCAAGAAGTTTACAAACGTCTAATCGTTTCTGAAGACAACAAGAAACTGCTTGGTGCAGTAATGGTGGGTGATACGTCTGACTACGGCGATCTTCTACAACTTATGTTGAACGAAATCGACCTACCAGAGCACCCAGATGCGCTAATCCTGCCTGCTCACGCTGGTGCAGAGAAGCCAACATTAGGCGCTGACGCACTGCCAGAGTCTGCCGTTATCTGTTCTTGTTTTGATGTTACAAAAGGCAAGATTGCAGAAGCGGTTGCTCAAGGGCACCACACTATTGGTGATATCAAAGCTGTAACGGGTGCAGGTACGGGTTGTGGTGGTTGTATCCCTCTAGTGACTTCAGTTCTAAATGCTGAGCTTGAAAAAGCAGGTGTTGAAGTGAAAGACGACGTATGTGAGCACTTCGCTTACTCTCGTCAGGAGCTATTCCACTTAGTACGCATCGGTGAAATCAAGTCGTTTGAAGAGCTACTTGAGAAGCACGGTACGGGTTACGGTTGTGAAGTATGTAAGCCACTTGCTGGTTCGATCCTTGCTTCAAACTGGGGTGACCACATCCTTAAGCCGTCTCTAGTTAAGCTGCACGATACCAACGATAACTTCCTAGGTAACATCCAAAAAGATGGTACTTACTCTGTTATCCCACGTATGGCGGGTGGTGAAGTAACGCCAGCAGCTCTAGCAGCATTGGCTAATGTAGCAGCAGAGTACAACCTATACACGAAAGTGACAGGTGCTCAACGTATCGGTCTGTTCGGCGCTCAAAAAGATGATCTTCCAACAATCTGGAAGAAACTAATCGAAGCGGGTTACGAGACTGGTCAAGCTTACGGTAAGTCTCTACGTATGGCTAAGACATGTGTCGGTTCTACTTGGTGTCGTTACGGTGTTCAAGACTCTGTTGGTCTTGGCGTAATGATTGAGAACCGTTACAAAGGCATCCGTACTCCTCATAAGATGAAGTTCGGTGTGTCTGGCTGTACTCGTGAGTGTGCGGAAGCGCAAGGTAAAGACCTTGGTATTATCGCGACAGATGCAGGTTGGAACATGTACGTGTGTGGTAACGGCGGTATGAAACCTCGCCACGCAACATTACTAGCAGGCGACCTAGACCAAGAGACACTGATCAAGTACATCGACCGTTTCATGATGTTCTACATCCGTACTGCTGCGCCACTACAACGCACTTCAGTATGGTTTGAGAACCTAGAGGGTGGCATCGACTACCTACGTGAAGTCATCATAGAAGACAAACTAGGCATCAATGATCAATTAGAAGCTGACATCGCTAGCCTAGTAGAGAACTTCAGCTGTGAGTGGACTGACACAATCAACGACGAGACACAATTGAAGCGTTTCTCTCATTTCATCAACTCTGATGAGCGAGATGACAACGTAGTGTTTGTCACTGATGGTCGTGAGCAACACCGTCCAGCGACATTTACTGAAAAACACCCAGAAGCGAAGGGCGACATCCTTCACGTAGCGGCAGAGTAATAGGGGAACGACATCATGGCATTTACAAAAGTTTGTAAAATTGAAGACATCATCCCAGGTACTGGTGTTGTTGCACTATTGAACGGCGAGCAGGTAGCAATCTTCCGCCCACGTGCAACGGAAGAAGTGTTCGCAATCAATAATATGGACCCATTTTTCCAATCAAACGTGCTTTCTCGCGGCCTTATCTGTGAGCACAAAGACGAATTATGGGTAGCAAGCCCACTTAAGAAGCAGCGCTTCAATCTAGCGACTGGCCTATGTATGGAAGATGAGCGTATGAGCGTGAAATCCTACAAAGCGCGTGTTGTGAAAGGTGCGGTAGAAGTCGCGGCGTAATCGTCAAGATTTGATAGTTCAAGGGCTCTAGTGAGTGATGATTGTCATGATGACAACTAGAGCCTTTTCCTATCCAATTTTTATTTTTTAAATTTAACTTTTTAAGGACAATTTATGTCTTCTGATTTTAAACCTGTAGAATTTGTTCAAACTATGATCGATGTGGGCGAGGCGAAAACGAAAACAAGTACTCGCGATCTCCTAATCCGCAGCACTATGGCAGGGGTGATTCTTTCTCTTGCGGTTGTTGTAGCGATTACAGCAATGGTTCAAACGGGCATCGGGCTTGTTGGCGCACTTGTTTTCCCAGTGGGTTTTGTCATCTTAAGTGTGATGGGTTATGACCTAGTGACAGGTGTATTCGGTCTAGCTCCATTGGCAAAGTTTGACAACCGCCCGGGTGTGACATGGGGTCGTATCCTGCGTTGTTGGGGGCTTGTTGGCCTAGGTAACCTTATTGGTTCTCTGCTTGTCGCATTCTTAGTTGCAGTGTCTCTAACTGGTAACTTCTCTCTCGATCCAAACGCAGTTGCTCAAAAATTTATTGCGGTATCAACTGCGCGTAGCTTAGGTTTTGAAAACATGGGTATGGACGGATGGATCACATGTTTCGTTCGCGGTATCTTCTGTAACCTTATGGTATGTCTCGGTGTTATTGGTAACATGACAGCTCGTTCAGTGTCTGGCCGTGTAGCGATGATGTGGTTCCCAATCTTCATCTTCTTCGCACTTGTGTTTGAGCACACAGTAGTAAACATGTTCCTATTCCCACTAGGTATGATTCTTGGTGCTGACTTCGGTATCGCGACTTGGTTGAACTTCAACCTTATCCCAACAATCCTAGGTAACATCGTTGGTGGTCTAGTAATGACATGTATCCCACTTTACCTGACTCACGCTAAAACAGCGCCAGCGATTAAATAATCCTGACCTGAGCGATTAAACGGATGAGTTAACGGAAAGGCCCTGCAGTGTACTGTGGGGCCTTTTTTGGCTTCTTTGGTGTGAACATCAATATTCACTATGCTTTTAATAGAATGATAAACAGTGATACAGAATTGCAACGAGAATAACCCCAAACGTTAATTCAATTAGTTATGAAATATGCAAAAACTGTGATCGACGAGTTGTTTTCTTGTTGATACAGTGAATTACAGCAAAATAATTAAAATAGGCGTAAGCAATGAGTGAGCAGCAATCAGTAAAACAAGGTTTCGTTTCTTTGGTGGGTGCCGGTCCGGGTGATCCTGATTTATTAACCGTTAAAGCCGCACGAGTGATTCACCAGGCTGACGTTGTGGTTTATGACCGTCTTGTATCTAAGGCAATCTTAGCGATGGCTAATCCAGATGCAGAGATGCTTTATGTCGGTAAAAAGCTTGATCATCACTGCGTACCACAAGATCAAATCAATCAACTACTTGTGACTAAAGCTCAAGAAAATAAACGCGTTGTACGTTTAAAAGGTGGTGATTCGTTCATTTTCGGGCGCGGTGGGGAAGAGTGTGAAACCCTTGCTGAGAATAGTGTCGCTTTTGAGGTGGTTCCAGGGATTACCGCCGCAGCTGGCGCGACAGCTTATGCAGGCATCCCTCTGACGCATCGCGATCACGCTCAAAGCGTACAGTTCATCACCGGTCACCTCAAGAAAGACGGTGAAGACATTGACTGGAAATCACTCGCTCAACATAACCACACCATTGTTTTCTACATGGGATTGAAAGAGAGTCCAAACATCCAGAAGAACCTGACTGATAACGGTATGCGTCAAGATATGCCTGTGGCTATCATCGAAAATGGCACGCGTCAGGAACAGAAAGTCTTCAGAGGTGGTTTAAGCGATTTGGCTGAGCTCGCCGGGCAAGCTAAAAGCCCAGCTCTGATTGTTGTTGGTAGCGTCGCTCAACTTCATGAAAAGTTAGCTTGGTTTAATCAGTAGTATACCGCTCCATTTGCGCCCTTAGATGCTGCAGCGGCTCGATTGTCGCTGCATCTCTTGTTGGCGCATCGGCATTTGGTCGATGAAGTTAGCCAAGAACGCCCAATCTGTTGTGCCACTCCATCGATGTTTCTCTTTACCATCCTTGCCAATCAAAATCCCTGTGTGTTCACCTTTGGGGATCTCATAGATCTTCTTAACTGCTTCTAAATTGAACTCTTCTTTTAACCAGCTGGGCATAGTGTAACCGTTCTCGGCGATTACCATGACCACAATGTCGCGTTCGTCAATCTGACAGTTATTGATCAAAACACTGTTCATAAACTCTTCCACCTTGGTGTCTTGGTCAGGTGCGAACAAGATGACACTGCGATGAGGCAAGCTGTGTGATTGTTCATAGGCCGGATAAGCGAGAGCGGTGTGAGAGCAAGCAATGATGCCTGCAATAGCGAGTATTCTTCCTAGCATCCTATGACTCCTTTCAACCAATGCGTGTGTTTCTATCAGTAAACCGCTTTAATGACTATTTTTGAAAGCGTGAGCAGCAAACTCTGCACAATAATCAAGCGATGAATAAATGCTGATACGTAAAGCATAGTAGATAGGTTCAAATCAACGATAAGCGGCTCGCATTTACCTAGCAGATCGAATAGGGTAAAGGCTCATTTTTTAGCTACAAATAACGGCATAGAGCCGCAGGCACCATAGATGGAAAATATTGCAATTCTGGTTGATGTTCAAAACGTGTATTACACAACCAGAGATAAATATCGAAGTAATTTTGACTACAACCAATTTTGGTATGTGGCAACCACCGGTAGAAATGTTGTATCAGCTCATGCTTACGCTATTTCTAGTCAAGATCCCAAACAGCGTCAATTCCATCACATCCTCCGTGGAGTGGGCTTTGACGTAAAGCTAAAACCTTTTATTCAACGGCGAGATGGTAGTGCTAAAGGTGATTGGGATGTCGGTATCGCGTTAGATGCAATCGAGTTGGCGGAGGCTGTCGATACCATTATTCTTGTTTCTGGTGATGGTGACTTCGAGATCTTAGTTGAACGTATAAAATCGCGCTTCAATACCAAAGTGGAAGTTTACGGCGTGCCGGGACTAACCGCTCAAAACCTCATCGACTCCGCAACAAAATTTGTTCCAATCGAGAAAGATCTCTTAATGTAGCCAAATAGTGCAATTTTATAATTGAAATCAATTTTATGATAATTAAAATGCAAACCATTATTATTTAATTGGTGGTGGTGATGTCTCGCATTCTAGTTGTTGACGATGATATTCAGTTATGTGAATTGCTCTGTGAAGTGTTAGAAACAGAGGGTTATCATGTTGATAAGGTCCATTGTGGTGAGAGCGCTTTGGAATTTATTCAGCAGAATCCGGTAGATTTGGTTCTACTGGATGTGATGCTGCCAAACCTCAACGGGTTGCAGGTCGCAAGACGCATTTGTCAGCGCTTTGCCACTCCGATTCTTATGTTAACAGCGCTCAATGATGACGCATCCATGTTAGATGGCTATCAAGCGGGTGCTGACCAGTATATTGCTAAGCCATTTAATGTGCCTGAGCTTTTGACTCGCATTAAAGTGATTCTCCGTCGTGTCGGATTTGAGCGTCAGCGCCAGTCTGTTGCGAGCACGAACGAGGGCTTGTGTGAACAGTTGGCTCGTATTCCTCTGACTGGGACAGAAAAAGACCTGCTTGATTATTTGATTAAGCATAACGGCATTGTTGTTTCGAAATCTGACCTTCAAGTCCATGTGCTCAAGAGGGAGCTGTGTCCGTTTGATCGTAATCTGGATATGCATATCAGCAATATTCGTCGCAAGTTAGTACAAGCGGGTATTTCTAAACAACACATTAAAACGGTTCGCGGCAAAGGTTACAGCTACTTAGAGTCCGTAAGTGCATGAGTCTAAAATATTTTCGCTGTCCTTCTTTCATCGAGAAACGTAAGGACGGTTTGACGTTTCAGCTGTTTGCCTACCTAACGATCATTATTGTCAGCATTTTCATCTTTCAGGGTATTGCGGAAAAGGCATTGATGAGAGCTTTGCTCAAGGTTCCGGAGTCTGTGAAGTCAGATATGTTAGATCTGGCTTATCAAGCCGATATCTTAATTGAAGAGGGGGATATGGATGAATTGGCAGATTGGGCGAATGCACAAGATTATTATCTGTTTGTACTCGATAAAGATAAACATCCAATCACCCATCGCCATATGCACCCGCACTTTGAGTTTAAGCTGAGGTTTTTAAGAGATTTAGATCATCAGCTTGATGCGCAAGTGAATCAACCCATTCTTGGTATTCCTTTAAAACACGGCAACCTATTAGTGGTTCAGTTTCCAAGATACTTTCATCCAGCTCATACCTTTTCGACGTACTCTTCATTAATGAAGGTGTTTATTGCTTTTGTCATCTTGCTTTTGTTCTCTCAGATCCTTTCAAGGCGTCTCCAGCAGCCGTTAGACCGGTTACGAGAGGCGAGTCGTCGATTGGCGCAAGGTGATTTCTCGGTCGAGGTTGTCTCAGAGCTGAAATCGAACACTAGAGAGTTCAATGAATTGGCGAACGACTTTGACCATATGACGCAAGAGATTAAGTCATTGGGCGAGAAGCAGCGCCGTCTAATTCGCGATGTTTCTCATGAGCTAAGAACGCCACTAGCGAGACAGAATCTAGTGCTGCATCTGCTGCGCAATAGTGTTGAAGATAAATCGGCGCGCCTGATTGATAGACTTGAGAATGAAACCAAGGAGATGAATGACCTCGTTGGTGAAATACTCGAATACAGCCGTGTAGAGAATGCACGCTATGATGCTAACGTGACATTGATGAATGTCGAACATTACTGCTCTATGCTTGTTTCTGAAATGCAACACGACCTTAGAGGCGAGCAAACGTTGGTGGCTCACTTGTCGAACCAGACACCAAGTGTCGCTCTTGATGAAAGGCTTATTCTTCGTGTGGTGAGAAATATTGTGGGGAATGCCATAAAATACACGGGCTCAAAAGCACACATTGTATTGACCACATATTACTGCGAAGAGACTTCAGATAAGCGTTACACTGTCATTTCTATAGAAGACAATGGACCTGGAATTCCTGATGAACAACTTTCGAGTGTGTTTAGCCCGTTTACACGCCTAGAAACAGCGCGTGATAAAAAGTCCGGCGGGTATGGTTTGGGGCTAGCTATCGTTAAAGAGTCGATGGCGGTGATGAATGGCCATGTAAAAGCCGAGAACAAATTAGAAGGCGGATTGAGGATAAGCCTTATGTTCCCAATTCAACCTGAAACTCAGTTGTAAAACAAAAACGCCGCTTTATAAAAAGCGGCGTTGAGTGATGTTGTGAAAAAGAGACTATGCTTGGCGAGCTAAGCTTACTTGCTCTTCTTTTTCACCCGCTGCTGGGTCGTTGAAGCGTGTTTCATCGAACGCACCTTCAGACTTAGCAACAATAATCGAGACTGCGCTATCACCTGTAATGTTAACCGCGGTACGGATCATATCCAGCAGACGGTCAACACCCATGATAAGTGCAATACCTTCTAGCGGTAGACCAACTTGGTTAAGAACCATTGCTAGCATAACTAGGCCCACACCAGGGACACCTGCCGTGCCCACGGAAGCCAATGTCGCCGTCATGATCACCATTAGGTAGTCGGTCATAGACAGGTCGATGTTGTACGCTTGCGCGATGAACGCCGTTGCCACACCTTGCATGATCGCAGTACCGTCCATGTTTACTGTCGCACCCAAAGGAACAGTAAATGAAGCAACTTTATTATCCACGCCCATTCGGTTCTTCGCTGTTTCCATAGTTACTGGAATTGTCGCGTTTGAAGAAGCCGTAGAGAATGCGAACATGATAGCGTCCTCCATCTTACGTAGGAACGTAATTGGATTTAGGCCAGTAAAGCCTTTTAACATCAAGCTGTATGTCACTAGACCGTGAAGTATCAGAGTACCCGCAAGAACTAGGAAGTATTCAGCAAGATTCCAAATCGCACCCAAGCCGAGACCTGAGAACAGTTTCGCCATCAAGAAGAACACACCATAAGGTGCTAGGTTCATGAGTAGGGCAACAAGCTTCATGATCACTTCGTTCAGATCTTGGAATACTGCCGCAATACGCTCACCCGGTTTACCCGCAGCACTGATTGCAATGCCGAATAATACTGCAAATACGATCACTTGAAGTGTTTTACCTTCAGCCATCGCATGGATAGGGTTGGTTGGGAACATGTCGATGATGACTTGGCCTAGAGAAGGCGCATCAGCCGATTTGAATGAGCTCGCTGCGGTTAGGTCAGCACCCGCACCAGGTTGGAAGAAATTACCGATGGTTAGAGCAAGAGTAATTGCAACCGCTGTGGTACCAATGTAAAGAGCCAGTGTTTTACCGCCCATACGACCCAACGTGGATAGGTCTTTCAATGAACTAGTACCGCATACTAGAGAGACAAAGACCAAAGGAACAACAAGCATTTTTAAGCTAGCGACAAAGATTTTACCGCCAACTTCAAATAGTCCGTTAACAATGTATGTATTAACAAAGCCACTTTCTGCAAACAGGGATTGAATGGCAAATCCCACTAAGATACCTGCGACCATACCGAGAATAACGCGGCCAGTCAGAGACATAGGTTTCTTGGTATTCATTTAGAACACTCCTTTTAATTATAACTTTGAGACCTTTCAAAGTGAGCGGCAGATTAGCAGTCGCGAGAATAAATAAAAAAATAAAAATGTTGGGCAAAATTATAGATGTGATCAAAGTCACCTGATTATTGTCGAGAAATACAAAATAAAAACAAAGTTAGATCATTTAAGTTAACATTTGTTACTGATTTTTAATGACTTCCTCTTTAATCAGTGAAGCGGATCGAGTTACATATGAAAGGATGATTTCATTTCTAAATAACGGGGTGTTCAACGAATGATAGAGACACAAATCACGCTGACCGGGCAACTAATCAAACATCACAAGAAGCCAGAATCGGTAATTGAACCGATAAAATTATAAAGTGGGTATCTTCCGTAACACCTTTACATAACTTTACAAATGCAAAGAATGTAAATTTAATGCAAATGGTAATGGTTATCACTTATATTCCTCTCCGAAATATTCAGTGGTACCGGAAACGGTAGATCAAACAAAGCACCGAAAGGGCAGTTGTTTGAATAATAAAAAATTCGGAGAAAAGGACATGTTTTCAAAAAGCCCATTGGCTTTGGTGATTGGCGCAGTATTGGCGTCACCAGCTGTATTAGCAGAAACAGCAAAAACAGATGAGCATATGGTTGTTGAAGGTCGTGACTACGGTTACAAGGCAGACACCAACACAACAGCAATGCGCATGGAGGCAACTCAACTAGAGACTCCAGGACAAGTTTCAATCATTGATGAGCAAATCATCGATGAGCAACGTGCAAGTACTTTAGGTGAAGTACTGAAAAACGACGCTTCTATTTCTGCTGGTTCAAAATCGACTAACCGTGAACGTTTTAATCTACGTGGTTTCGCGCTAGACAGTGGCAATGGTTATTTGCGTGATGGGGTACAGCACTGGTCTCACTACCGCCAACCTGTTGAACTATTGGAGCGTGTAGAGGTATTAAAAGGTCCTGCTGGTCTTCTTTATGGTGAGTCTGCTCCGGGCGGTCTTGTCAATATGGTTGCTAAAAAGCCTACTTACGAGACTCAAGTGAACGTAAGCCAAGATATCGGCTCTGACAATTACACTCGCACTGTTGCTGACGTGAGTGGTTCTCTTAACGATGAGCAAACACTTCGTGCTCGCGTTATCGTTTCTCAAGAAAACCAAGACTCATACCGCACTCGCTTTGATGGCACTGACGTAGAAACAGAACGTTTTGTTGGTGGCCTGTTCGTTGATTACGACATTAACGAAGATGTGATGTTGTCTCTACACTACGACCGTACTCAAGAGCTAGGTGATTTAGACAATGGTTCTAAGATCGACACAACTACAGGCAAAGTCATTAACCCTGATATCGTAAACGACCAACGCTTTGCTCAGACAGACAACGACGTAGCAAACTACGGCGTGACTGTTGCTGCGAATATCAATGAAACTTGGTCTGTAAAGACAGGTATCTCTCGTCAGTTTTATGAACGTCGTCGTACAGAATCTGATAACGTGTTAGATGGCACGGGTTACAAAGTTTCTGATCGTCACGATGAATGGACGTTTGACACTGCGTATGTTGATTTTACCGGTGACTTTGATGCGCTTGGCGTAAACCATCGTCTGCTAATTGGTGCGAATGGGTTGCACTATGATTACAAACAGCTGTACTACGCAGGACTAGCTTGTCAATCCAATCCAACGGCATGTGAGAATGGCTTTGATATGCCTGCTGACATTCATTACAACATGGATACATCGGGCTTATCGCATTCAGAAAGTCAGCATTATGGCGTCTACGTTCAAGATTTAGTGACACTTAATGAACAGTGGCAAGTACTTGCAGGTGCTCGCCTTGCATATGATAAAACTAAGAGCAGCAAAGGGGTCGAGAAAAGTTACAACAATATCCTTCCTAAAGCTGGCCTGATCTATTCGCCTGCAGAGAACGGCTCTATTTACGCTGTTTACTCTGAGAGCTTTGAACCCGTAGCAGACATTTCTAACGAAAAAGATGTTAACTTTGGAAAAGAGCAAGACGCGAAGAAAGGTACGCTTTACGAAGTAGGTACGAAGTGGGAACTGTTTGATGAACGCTTGTTTGTTTCTGGTGCACTGTTCCAGATCACTCAGTCAAACATGCAAGTGACAGAAGATCTGGCTACACCAATCGGCACGGTTGACCAGATTACCACTCAAGTTGGTGAACAGGTTCACACCGGTGCAGAGCTTGCAGCAACAGGTTATCTAACAGAAGCATTCTCTCTAAGCGCTTCTACAATGTTCCTAGATGCGGAATATAAGAATGATCCTAAACTAGAGGGCAAAACACCAGCGGACGTGCCTGAGTTCACGGCAAGTATTTGGTCTACATATGCATTCAAGAACGGTACAGACGTAAATCTGGGTGTTTACCACGTAGGTGACCGTTACACTGAAAGTGCTAATACCTTTAAGAAAGATGCTTATACTCGCGTAGACATGGGTGTTGCACACACGTTCAAGTATGACGAGAATCTAGATTTTGTCGCTCGTATCAACGTAGAAAACCTATTTGATACAGACTACCTAGAGGGTGGTAGCACGCGAGGTGTAGTGGTTGGCGAAGGCCGTAACTACATGGCAACACTACAAGTTAAGTACTAATTTGTTACTAAACAGTAAGTGTTGAGTTAATGAATAGGGGGGAGGCTTCGGCTTTCCCCTTAGTTCGTTGTTTTTTTCAAATATCCCTAGCCAAGCGAGTGACTTTTAATGATAATGAGAGTGTTTATCAATAAAGTTCATTTGAATTTCTTCTAAAATAATTGACGGCAACTATGAATCTTCTAAAAACCAGTCTTGCCCTAGCAATCTGCATGATGGCAACGTCTTCAATAGCAAGTAGCTTAGATCAAGCTCAAGCTATCCAAAATAAGACCAATAACGCTTCGGCTGCAAGCCAAAAAGTTATTGATAAAAGCTCTGAAACAAGTTTAGCCCTCAAAGCGGAAATTGAGCGCTTACAGGAAGAAGTGAAAAATTTAGAAATTTATCACGATCACCTAGCAGCCTTAGTTGAAAGCCAAAATAAAGAAGCTGACAGCATTAATGCCCAAATTGATGAAATCAAATATACGCGTCAGGGGGTTGTACCGCTGATGTATCAAATGATTGATGGTCTACAAGCCTTGGTGGAAAAAGATGTTCCAATCAAGAAAGAACAGCGCCTTGAACGAGTTGAAAAACTAAAAGCAATGATGACACGTGCAGACGTCAGCGATGCTGAAAAGTACCGCCGTATTCTTGAAGCGTACCAAATTGAAATGGATTACGGCATTAAGTTAGGTGTTTACCAAGGCCGAATCGCGTTGAGTGAAAATAAAGTGATTGAAGCAGACGTACTTCATTTAGGTCGCGCTTCTCTAGTGGCTCGTAACCTCAATGGCACTCAGTACTGGTCTTGGAACCAAGTAACGAATCAATGGCAAGCTCAAGATACTTCGATGAAGTCTGAGCTAGATAAGGCGTTTGATATCGCAAGCCAGCAGGCGGCACCGAGCCTGATCACTCTTCCAGTATCTCTTAATGTTGCGGAGGCTAAATAATGAAACTTAAACCTTTAGCAACCTTACTTTGTCTTTCTACGCTCACTTTTTCTGGTTTCTCAAATGCAAATACCAATGAACTTGTTGGTAAAGCAGCGATGGAAAACAAAGCGCAAGCAGCACATAACGTTGCCCGTGAATCTGGTTTCAAACAGACAGAAAAAGAGCTGAAAGCGTTGCGTGCGCAGCTCGAAGCGAAACGCAAACAAATTCAAGAACAGACAGATATTCTTACCAAAACGTTTAGCGACAATGAAGATACTCTGGCGCGCCTAGAAGAGAAACTACGTCTAGAGACGGGCAGCCTTGGGGAACTGTTTGGTGTCGTTCGTCAGAATGCAAAAGAGCTTGAAGTCGAGCTTCACAATACGGTTAACAGTGTTGACCGAGCGGAATACACGTCTACCGTTGACGAAATCATCGACGCGAAATCTCTTCCTTCTATGCCTCAACTTACTGCACTTTGGCTAAGCATGTCTGAGCAGATTCAAGCGAGTAGCGAACTAACGAAGAACAAGATTTCATTCATCGATGGTGAAGGTACAACGAGTCAAGTTGATGCTTACCGTATTGGTTCATTAGGTTTAGTAACAGAACAAGGCTACGTTAACTGGAACACACAGCGTAACGACGCTATCGCTTACTTTAAGCAACCGGATAACGGCCCAACGTTGACTTCACTGAGCACGCTTGCATCGGGTACTCCGTCGAACATCATTGTCGACCCTTCTCGCGGTTTCATGCTAGAGCAGCTAGCTCTGACACCAACACTACAAGATCGTTTAGAAGCGGGTGGTGTTGTGGGCAAAGTGATCCTCGGCCTACTTGCAATCGGTTTAGTGATTGCTCTGGTTCGCGGTATCGCACTCGCGGTTGCTCGCCAGAAAATCCGTTCTCAGCTTAAGAAGCCAGAACAACCAGGTAACAACCCTCTAGGTCGTATTTTATCAGTATACAATAAAGAGCAAAAGCAAACTGTAGAAGCGTTAGAACTGCGTCTGCTTGAAGCGGTAGTCGATGAGCAAACGCATTTAGAGAAAGGCTTGTCGATGCTTAAGCTGCTTGCAGCACTGGCTCCAATGCTTGGTCTATTGGGTACTGTGACAGGTATGATCGAGACCTTCCAAGTGATTACTCAATTTGGTAACGGCGATCCTAAAGTAATGGCTGGTGGTATCTCAATGGCACTAGTAACGACAGTACTTGGTCTTGTTGCTGCAATGCCGTTGCTACTGGCTCATAACCTATTGAGCACTCAAGCAGAGAACATTCGTAACATCCTTGAGAAGCAAGGCATTGGTTTGGTAGCGGAGCAAGCCGAAAAAGCGACGCAACCAGAAGCGGATGTTGAGCCAATGGGGACAGCGGCATAATGGATATCTTGTTGTCTAGTTCACTATTTTCCAGTGACTGGCTGCTATCCTTGTCTGATTTCATGGATCAGGGCGGTTTCGTTCTGTGGTGGTTGGCTGCTGTTGTACTCGTCTATTGGGTACTGGTGGTCGAGCGCGTTCTATACTTGGCGTTTTATTTTCCAAAACAGCGTAAAGCCTGGGTTGAACAATGGAATGAGAGACATGATCAGTCTTCTTGGCACGCGAAAGCGATCCGAGAAGGTTGGTTGGGTCAAGCAAGCCTATTACTAAATCAGAACCTAAACTTCATCAAACTCTTAGTTGCGATTTGTCCTATGCTGGGTCTGCTTGGCACAGTAACGGGTATGATCTCGGTGTTTGATGTAATGGCGACACAAGGCAGTAGTGATCCTAAGTTAATGGCTTCGGGGATTTCTCTTGCCACGTTACCAACAATGGCGGGTATGGTCGCTGCGTTGGCGGGCATGTTTGTTCATGCACGTTTGGCGAAGGTGTGCAGTCGTTTAGAAATAAAATTAGAAAAATCATTAAGGAGTCAACGATGAGACTCGGAAGACGTCATTCCAAAAACGAAGAGGCTCAAATCGACCTGACTTCGATGCTTGATATTGTATTTATCATGCTTATTTTCTTTATCGTGACGAGCTCGTTTGTACGCGAATCAGGTGTGGAAGTGAATCGCCCTCAAGCATCTAACGTCGTCAGCCAAAAAGATGCAGGCATTTTTGTGGCGATTACATCTGCGAACGACATATACATCGATAAACGTTTGATTGATGTCGAGCGTGTACAAGCGACACTCGAACATCTATTGCTTGAGCAACCCGAAGCATCACTTGTAATTCAAGCTGATGAACATGCTTACAACGGCACCGTTGTTAAGGTGATGGATGCTGCGAAAGGTGCCGGCGTTAAAAACATAGCGCTTGCCGCTGAACAGCGATAGTGTAAGGGAGTTTGCCGATGATTCGCTTATTTCTCGCTCTCCCTATTGCCGGTGCTTTGGGCTTGGTTCTATTCTCTTTTATGGCTTGGATGGTGGACAATGGTCACCAACGAGCACCAGAGAAGAGTGAGAGCTTAACCTTCAACATGGTAATGATGGAGCAGGAGCAAGAAGTTCAGAGAAGGCAACGTGCTGTCCCAGAGCAGCCGGAGATGCCAGAGCCACCACCAGAAGCTCAGGCGTCAACCTCTCAGGCCAGCGTGACGCCTTTAAATACTATGTCTTCGCTACCAGCCTTGGACTTAAATACATCGATTGATGGTCTTGCAATTAACGCTCCGACATTTTCGGATTTTGGCACTAATCAACAAGCTATGCCTCTGTATCGTGTTGAGCCTCGCTACCCTGCAAAGGCTCTGAAACGTGGTGCTGAAGGTTATGTTGTAATGAGTTTCACTATTGATGAAACAGGGCGACCGATCGATATCCAAGTGACCGAAGCTAACCCTCGCCGCATGTTTGAGCGTGAAGCGATGCGCGCTCTTAAAAAGTGGAAGTATCAACCTAAGGTGATTGATGGCAAAGCGATAGCCCAAATAGGGCAAACCGTGAGGCTTGAATTCAAATTGGCTAAATGATGAAAAAAGTATGGATATTAGTTGGGCTAATATTAATGCCCTTCATGTTGCAAGCGAAAGAGCTTAGTCAGTACACCGCTATACGTGTACAGAAAGCACACCAACTCTCACAAGAAGAGAAGGTAAAAGAGGCGATTGAAACACTGGCATCGATAGAGTCTTCGCGAGCTTACGACAAAGCCTATGTTGCACGTATGCTCGGTGTGTTTTACTGGCAAGATGGTAAGCCTTCAGCAGCAATAAAACAGTTAGCTTATGCTGTGGATACTGGCCTTCTGTTGGATGAACAAGCTTGGATCACGCAGCGAATGTTGGCCGATCTGCTGTTGAACGAACAAGAGTTTAAAAAAGCTTTACCTCATTACTACGAGTTGGTTAAAACAGCCCCAGAAGCAGAAAAGAAAGATCAGCTTTGGTTGCGTATAGCTCAAGCCGAGTATCAACTACAGAACTGGAAAAAAGTCTTACCAGCAATTGCTCAGTACGACAAGTTTAACAAAACACCAGACTTAGCCCCTTTGTCACTGAAGCTTGGTGCACAATTGCAGCTCAAACAGTGGAAGCAGTCTATTCCAACGCTTGAAAGCTTAATTGAATTGCAACCTGATAAAACCAACTGGTGGCGTCAATTGGTTGGTATTCAAATGAGGCTAGATCGTAACCGTGCAGCATTGAATACACTCGCATTGGCTGAATTACAAGGTGTCGAGATCAGCGACTCTGATCGTCGTTTAATGGCACAACTGTATGCTAAACGTGGTATTCCAGAACGCGCCGCAAAAGAGATCAGTAAGCTGAGTAATGCATCAAGCGACGCTCAGCTACTGGCAGAGCAAGCAACGTACTGGCAATTGGCGCGTGAATGGGATCAAGCTATTGAAATCTGGACTCTTGCAGCGAAGCAGAAACCCAAATATCACTGGAACGTTGCTCAACTGATGGTCCAGCAGGGTTACTACAGCAAAGCACTGGTTGAACTGGATAAGGTTAAAGAGAAGGATAAGCAAGCGGATGTGGCGCTGGCGAAAGTTCGCTCTTGGTATAAACTAAAAGACCTCGACAAAGCTCTGATTCACGCAAAGAAAGCAGAGAACTTAGAGTCCTCTAAAACAGCTCAGGGTTGGATCAAGTACCTATCTCAACTCAGAAGAGTGAGCAGTAACGATGCTGCCTAGCGGCTAAAGTTACAGGAGCTGATCCTAATGTCTATAGAAAAGCGCCATTGACTCAGTCGATGGCGTTTTTTTGTAAATCTCACCCCAAAATTCAATCAATTACCTCTCAAAAATTCTGCCTTGTTCTCAAGCCTTTTTCCTGCGCTATTTTTGATCACTTACTTACTGTGATTGGTATTACAAACGTAAACAATGTAAATTGAATGCCAATAAGAATGATTATCAACTAAATTGTCGCCCATAAATATTATAGGTACGTTTGGTATGTGGTTAAAAAGTAGGGCGGTTCAAATGTGGGCTCGCCGCCTTCATGTGTATATCTCAATGGCACTTCTGTTCGTGGTGCTGTTCTTTTCAGTGACGGGTGTCACTCTAAATAGGCCAGAGCTGTTCGAGGCTTCAAAGCCAACCATTCAAAGTCAAACATTGGCCTTACCTAGCGATCTATTCGTTGTTCAAAATGAACGTTTAAAACCTGATGCGAATGCTTTTCAGCGCTTTTTAGTTGAACAAGCGAACGTATCGGGTACGCCTTCAGGACTGGATATTTACGCAGAAATCGAAAATGGCGAGTTATTGATTGGCGAAATATCTATGGACTTTAAAGGCCCAGGTTACAACGCGTCAGTATTTGCAGATGTGGTGATGCAGACTGTTGAAGTTGAGACGACAGATTACGGCGTCATTGCCTTACTTAATGACTTACATAAGGGGCGAAACAGCGGTGAAGTCTGGAAGTGGTTCATCGACATCACGGCGCTTCTGATGATCTTCTTTGTGATCACTGGTGTGTGTTTATTACTTCCCAAAAAGAAAACGCTTAATACATCGATTAAGTGGACGCTGTTTGGATCTGCCCTGTCTTGGTTTATCTATTTTGTCGCTGTTCCTTAGTACTAATGAGTAGTTGCACAAACAAGTGAAACGGATTTTTTAAGGTTAAATAATGAAAAAAATCACCTGGAGTAAAGCTCTGATTGCGCTTTCCCTTCTTCCGACGTTCAGTATGGCTCAATCGCTACCTGAATCGGCAAAGTTAGACGTTCAGTTCGAGTTACCAAAAATTGATACCACGATGTACGCAAGACCTTATGTTGCGGTATGGGTGGAAGATAGTTCACGTAAATCGGTTAAAACCATCGAACTGTGGGTGGGCAAAGATGAATGGCTGAAAGATTTGCGCAGTTGGTGGCGAAAAGTAGGCCGTTACGATCGCGAATTGGTTGATGCGGTAACGTCTGCAACGCGTCCTGCAGGCCAATACCGTTTCGTATGGGATGGCAAAAATGATAGCGGTGAAAAGTTAGAACAAGGGGAATACACGATTCATATAGAAGTGGTTCGCGAGCACGGTGGTCGTAACTACTTGCGCCAAAAAGTGACACTGGGTAGCGAAAACGTCAGCTATCAATTAAAGCCTACCGAAGAGACCGGTGAAATTACTCTAGATTACCTAGTTAATTAATCGCCCAACTAAATGCAAAGCACATAAGCAGCTTTAAAACTCTAATAATCGATTTATACAGAAAGAATGGACTTATTCATGATGAAACAAACAAAGATGAAAGCGTTAGCTCTAGCTGGCGTTATGGCATTCGGTCTTGCAGCGACCACAACGGCTCAAGCACACCCACGCTGGATTCTTCCTTCTCATTTTACAGTTTCTAAAGAAGGTGGCGATTGGCTGACTTTTGATGTGACTGCATCTCACGGAACATTTGTTTTTGATAAACCTGCTGGTAGCGAGAGCGCACAAATCATCATGCCAGATGGCCGCAAAGAGCGCCCTAATTTTGTTATTCGTGGTAAACGCCGTTCAAGCTTTGACTTCTATTTTGAAGAAGAAGGCACGCACAAGGTAGCGGTAAATAACGTTCCGTCATACTACACGCAGTATAAAGCGGGCCGTCGTGACACCGTAAAATGGATGCGAGCGAATAAAGCTGAGCGTGATGCGTTACTTCCTGAAAAGGCACGTGATGTTGTAACTCAAATCAGTTACACCCGAGCGGAAAGCTACATCACTGTGGGTAAGCCGACTGAGAAAGCGTTTGAGATTGAAGGCAAGTTGCTGGAGATGAAACCTATTACTCACCCTGCAGATATCATTGAAGGTGAACCGGTTACTTTCCAATTCTTCTACAACGGTGAGGTTCAGAAAGGGGTAACTGCTGAAATTACTCGTGAAGGTACGCTTTATCGCAACCACCAAGAGCAAATCGATGTGGTGAGTGACGAAAATGGCCAAATCACATTCACTCCAGATGTCGCGGGTCGTTACGTAATGAAGGCGAACTACAAAGGTGAATTGAAGGACAACCCACTAGCGGACAAAGCAAGTTCAAATGTTCACCTAACATTTGAAGCACTTCTTCAATAATCGCGTCTAAAGAGACGGCTTTATATCTGGGGCTCATTTGAGCCCTTTGTTGCTCAGTCAAGACACTGAGTTTCCCCTTTGCTAGGTAAAGAATTATGAAAATAAAAACAAAATTAATCGGTTTAGTTAAACCATGTTTGGCTTTGGGTCTTGGAGCGATCGCATTACCAGCACAAGCACACTTCCCATTAATGAACTGCTGGTTTGAGAGCGAAATTGTTGCTTGTGAAGCGGGTTACTCTGATGGCAGTAAGGCAATTGACTACTCAGTTGAAATGTTTGATTACGAAGACAATTTAATTGCCAAAGTGATGACGGATAAACGCTCGATAGCCGAATTTAAAAGACCAGACGCAGATTTTTACATTGTGTTTGATTCTGGACATGAGTTTCCTGTTGAAGTCGATGTCGTTGAGATCAGTGAGAAATGATCATTCAGTCTGTTAGAGCCGATACTGGCGGCAGAGAGGGCAAATGGGTAGCGCTGATCATCGCTTCTATCTTAGGCTTTGCAACGCTCTTGATTCCATACCACCAAGCAGAAATTCACGTCACAACAGCATTTGAGCATCAAATTCTTGTTACCGACGTTGAACAAGAAAATCTCGCAATGCTTGCAGATTTACGATTGGCTCACGAAGAGATCAGAGATCTTTATTTCGACAATGACGAGCAATGGCCAAATATAGAGTTCCTACAGGAAGAGTGGGTCGCTCCATTTATTCATGATCAGAGTTGGAAAAGAAAAGGTGAACACAACTGGATACGGCTTGGTTCAGGCTATTACTTTGCTTCACCGCAGCTAACAGGTTTCGCCGACTCTTTTCTGATGAACGCGAACTCTATCGCTCCTGAAATATGGATTAACCTCCAAGGTCAGGTCAAAGCACCGATGAAATTCGATATTGAAACGTTATCAAATGCTGGTTGGAAGCAGGTGGTGACAGAATCAGAAGCGATAGAAAACCAACATCACGAAGATGATGAACATTAAAAAAATGAGAGAGCGTATGCGAATTATTACACTATTTTTCCTATTTTGGGCGTCTTTAAGCTCTATGTTTGCTCACGCTGCAGACTACAAAATTGATGAAAACAAACTCACTGTCGGCATCACACTTCAGCCTTACTATAGCTACGTTAAAGCGGTAGTCGGTGACAAAGTTAATATCCTTCCTTTGGTTGATGCAGGCTTTAACCCACATAACTACTTGCCACAAACAAACGACTTAAAACGCCTCAGCCAGATGGATGCGATTGTTGTGAATGGTATTGGTCACGATGATTTCGCACTTAAAGTCATTGCAGCGTCACAACGTAACGACTTAGTGGTGATTGAAGCGAATAAAGAAGTGCCACTACTACCCGCACTGGGGCAATCCGTAGGCCAAGGTGCGGTGAATCCTCATACTTTCGTTGGGCTTTCTACGACTATCCAAAAGGTTTACACCATCGCTAGCGAACTATCTAAGCTTGACCCTGAAAATGCCAAGTTTTACCGCAAGAATGCTCGCAAGTATGCGAAAAAGTTCCGCTACATGAAGCGTGACGCGATGCTTTCCTTAGGTGAGTTAGACACATCTGGGATGAAAGTAGCGACAACTCATAATGCGTATGGTTACATCCTACAAGATTTTGGTGTTGATGTTGTGGCAGTGATTGAACCAGCACACGGTGTAGAGCCAAGCGCAAGCCAACTTCAAGAAACCATCGAGAAGATCCGCCAATCGGGTATTGATGTGCTCTTTTACGAACTGAATATGCCCAACCGTTTTGTTGACACCATTGAAGCTGAAACCGGCGTTCAGCTATATCGCTTCTCACACATGACGCATGGTGAATATGAAGACGACAAAGTTGAAGTGGAAATGAAACAGAATTTAGAGACTTTGATTGAAGCAATGAAGTTTGCGGCTAAGAATCAATCAGAAAAAGGGAAGGCGTAATGCAAGGCCCTTCAATTTCTATTCATCGCCTTGGTCTCCAATACGACAATAATGTCATTCTTGAGGACATTTCACTTGAACTAGGCTCTGGCGAGTGCCATGTGATCATGGGACCAAACGGTGGCGGTAAAACATCTCTGCTTCGCTCTGTTCTTGGTTTGACGCCTTTTAGTGGTGATATCGACATCCATTGGCCAGAGAAACAAAGTATTGGTTACGTACCACAGAAAGCAACTTTTGAGGCGAGTTTACCGTTAACCGTCATGGATTTCGTACTGCTCAATCAGAGCCGTACACCCTTGTTTTGGCGTCGTAAGTCTAAACAATTACAAATGGCTTTAGCCCAACTAGATCGCGTCGGCATGGCCACACGTAGCGACCGCCGTATGGGACAGCTATCGGGGGGTGAACAGCAACGTGTTTTGTTTGCTCAAGCACTACTGGATAACCCAAGCCTTTTGGTGCTCGATGAGCCAACCACAGGCATGGATGAACAAGGTGTTAGATACCTAGAGTCGCTCATTCGTGAGTGTGTGGATGAGGGTAGAACAATCCTAGCTGTACATCACGACGTTACAGCCGTAAGACGACTTGAAGCGAATGTTCATGTTGTCAATCGCGGCTTGGTTGACAGTGGCGCGCATCAAGAAGTGTTGCACCCAAGCAAGATTGAAAGCTTATTCCAACACTATAGCAGTGGCGCCAATTACACCAAACAGTCGGAGGTTGCGTAATGGATTGGTTGCGCGAATTGGCGGTTTCTGGTGTTGAGGCTGGAATACTGTCTGAAAGTTTTATGTACGCCTTTATGGTAAACGCACTGGTGGCAGCGCTACTGTTAGGCCCGTTACTTGGTGGCTTAGGTACTTTGGTTATTGCTAAACGCTTGGCATTCTTTTCTGAGGCGGTTGGTCACGCCGCATTGACGGGGATTGCTATCGGAGTGTTACTTGGCGAACCACCAGAGAACCCGTTTATTGGACTTTTTAGCTTCTGCATGATCTTCGCATTGTTACTGCATTTTGTCAGAAACAGAACCAACGTTCCTTACGACACTTTGGTGGGTGTATTTCTAGCATTGGCATTAGCGGTGGGCGCGGCGCTCCTTATGTACGTTGCGCGTAAGATCAATATCCACATGCTAGAGAACGTGTTGTTTGGTTCGATATTAACAGTGACGGACCGCGACTTAGCGATTTTAGCAGGAAGCTGCGCCTTGATTATCTTGCTGCTGATTCCAACGTTTAACCGTATTCTATTGACCTGTATTAGCCCCGATATTGCGAAAGTGCGTGGTTACAACACCAGTTTCTACGACTATCTGTTCGTAATGATGATCACCTTGGTCACCATCGCTGCAGTTAAGATTGTTGGAGCCGTGTTGGTGGGTGCATTGTTGCTCATTCCAGGCGCTACAGCTCGTTTGTTAACAAAGCGCATGGGCAGTTTTGTGCTGTTATCTGCATGGCTGGCAACCATTGCATGTCTAGTTGGAACCATATTGCCGATGGAGCTGAAACTTCCTGTCCCTTCAGGAGCCTCTATCATTATTGTGTCTGCAAGCTTTTTCCTTCTGGCGACACTATACCGAATCGTGAGAAAAGCGTAATGATTAATCGAAAGTTAAAGAAAGTAGGGTTAGCGTCCAGTTTAGCCGCTTTGAGTATCTTCTCTGCATCAAGTCATGCTGAAGATATTTTGGTCAGCACGCCTGTGACTTATGCATTGGCGACTGAACTAACAAAAGGCACAGAGCTAACAACGGAATATCTACCCCCGAAGCGATACGGTATTGAACGTTTACCGAATTGGTTTTCAACGAAAGGACAATCGAAAGTCATGGCGTCGGGTGCGGAAGCAACGGTTGCGTTGACTCTGGGTTCAGTATGGCCTGAAGATCTAACGTTTGTACATGCGAGACAAGCCAATATTCGTTTGGTCGAGGTAGATGCCGCGCAAGCTATCACACCGAGAGCACAGGGTGTGGCAGTGTTGACGTTGTCGAATGGTCAAGTATCAAAATATGCGTGGTTGAATCCGACGAATTTAACTCGCATGGCAGCAATTGTTGCAGACGATTTTAAAAAGCTTTGGCCTACGAAAGCTGAGCAGATTGATGGTAACCTACAACGTATCATGCTGGACGTGCGCGAGTTGATTAATCAACAACAAGCTATGCTTTTCGATAATGAAGTCGATTCAGTGGTGCTGCTTAATGAAAACCTTGAAGATTTTGCGTCAGGCAGTCAGTTGTTTGTTGAAGAGAGATTGTTCACGGCGGAATTAGAGTGGTCAGAACAAGACAAAGCAAACCTTAAAGCGTTGTTTGAAGATGATGATTCGTTGTGGCTAGTCACGTCACGAAAGCCAACTAAGCTACTTACCTCTCTAGTGCCTGAAAGTCGTATTTTGGTGGTCGACTCATTAGATCGTTGGGGGCGTGCGGGAATTGATTCTCAGGCACCGTTAAAGCGCTGGGAGCTAAAAACACTTAAGAGCTAACTTTGACAATATCCATAACCAAAAAGCAGCTACGAAGGCTGCTTTTTTGTATTTGTAATTCGATACAGTGAATCTATTTTATTCAGCGCTATCGCTGCTCGATTCAGAAGAAAGGTCACTTTGCTCGGCAGCGGCTTGTTGTGCTTTCTCTTCTTCTTCCATTTTTGCGCGCTCTGCTTTTGAGATGTAGCGAGGTTTGTTGCTCTTATGCAGCTTGGCGTTCGCCTTTTTCTGTTTCTTTTTTAAAATATCGTTGATCTTTTTCTTGCGATTCATGGCTGCATAACCTTGTAATTTATTAAGGCGTTGGAGGATAATCATTTTAGATAAATAACTCAATGCTTGAGTGGCGATTTAACGCAATGAGGTAGGGACATGGTAGGTAGGCGAATACGATTCGTCTGTATACACAAAGGAGTGTGGATTTGTCGCTCAATGGTTGGCAAGTGAGAGTTCATGTACCAAAGCAAAGATATATTAATGGGTGGGTTAGCAACCGAGTTTAAAACGGTTGTTGCTATGGTTGAGATCTATTGTAAAGACCATCATAAGACCAACGGCCTGTGTCAGGAGTGCACCGCTCTGCTTGAGTATGCAGAGACGCGTTTGGACCGATGTCCATATGGTGAGGCAAAACCAACTTGTAATAAGTGTCCAATACACTGTTATAAACCTGATCCTAAAGAACAGATGCGCTTGGTCATGCGCTACTCAGGGCCGAGGATGCTACTTAAACATCCAATATTGGCGATTCGTCACCTGTTACACGAAAGGCGTGTTGTTCCAATTAAGCCTGAAGCGAACGCTTCAAATCGTCATGTAAGAATGAGTAAGAACAAATGAATGAGGGCCTGTTAGTCAGGCCCTTATCTTTGGTGTTGTCTTTGTTTTCAGCGGAGGTGTTTAGAAAAGCGTTAAGCAGCTTGCGGCTCTTCGGTACTGATCGTCAGGTTATTAATCCAGCGACGGCTCATATAGCGATGTGAACAAATTGCTAACTTCACCACTTCTTCTACTAGCATCAAACCGTAGATGTATTTGAAATCCCATCCTGCGATGAAAGCGCCGTAGAAACAGACAGGAATACCCACCATCCACATCGCGATAAAGTCCATTCTTAGACAGAAAGGGTTGTCGCCACCCGCGCGAATAATGCCGTTGATGATCACCATGTTTAGCATACGAATCACTACCGCAAAGCACATGATGGTGATTGCTGGGGATGCAAGAGGGTAGAGCGCAGCCTCATTGAGGTTTAGCCACGTAAGAACATGTTCTTTACCTATAAATAGCGCAGCTCCCACTAGTACGCCGAAACCTACTACCGCTTTAATAAACGTCAGCCCCATACGCATCGCTTGGTCAAACTCGTCACGACCAAGTGAATGACCAAGCAACACTGAGCACGCGACGGATATACCGAAGAACACGGAATAACAAAGCGACTCAAAAGGCGCCAACATAGAGAACACAGCAAGCTCAGTGGTTCCCATGTGACCAAAGATCATTTGATAAGCCATAGTTCCGACAGCCCAAAGAACAGCGTTAAGCGTCAATGGCAATGCTAAGCGACGGTAAGACAGCCATAACGAAGGGCGATGCATAGAGCTCTCCGTTGTTAGCAACCAGTGCTTTTTCACTCTCATGTACGCGTACATCATGCCCACTTGAATTAAGCGCGCTAATGTTGTCGCTAAAGCGGCACCCGCTACGCCCATCGCTGGTAAACCAAATGCACCTTGAATCAGCACAAAGTTCAATGCAATGTTCAGAGCGATGGTTATGGCACCAAGGATCAAAGGTGTCACTGTATCACCCGAAGAGCGCATACTTGCTTCGGTTACGATCACAATGTGTGTTAACAACAGTACTGGGAAGCCGTACCAAAGATAAGCGGCACCCAGATCAATAACAGACTGATCGCTGGTTTGTAGCATCATTAACAGTTTTGCACCCAAGGTTATCACCAGGGTAACAGGCACGAGTACTTTCAGACCAAACGTCATTGCAATGGACGTTACTGTACGCGCGCTCTTTCGGTCGTTTTTTCCCCAATATTGGGCAACCAGAGTACCGTTTGCTGATGCTAGTCCTGCCATAATCATAATGGCAACGAAATGCCATTTTGATGCAATTCCCACAGCGGCAGCAGCTTCCATTCCAAAATCACTCACCATAAGCACATCGGCTAAGGCAAGTATCGCAACCAAGGCGCTCTGTAAAGCGACAGGCAAACCAAGCTTTACAATGCGAGATAAAAGGTGCTCTGGCTTGTGGTTGGCATTTGAGTTAGGGTTAATGTTCGTGGTCATAAGCTCTCCAATTGATGGCAGAACTATAGTGATTTGGAAGAGATAAAAACATGTTCAAAAAACAACAAAACCTGTGCAAATCCGTCATTGATCAAATGAAGCCAAAAAACGTGTGGCAAGATGAGGTGTTTCTTGCTGAAACGTGTAAAGAACGATTTTTAACCGTTGAAGATATTCCAGAAATGAAACGTAGTGGCGTATTCATGGGAGGAATGGCGAAGCTGTATGATCAGTATTGGGTCGAGCGAGAGCGTGTGAATGTCCATACTTTGATCTTCACTCAAGAAGGAGGAGGAATCTTAACCACGCCAGATTATGTTCAAGAGATCTCTCCCTACACTTTGGTTGTCCTTCCAGCGGGCAGCGCATTTCGCTTTGAATTAGACCCACAACACAACTTTTGGAAGATGGCATGGATGTTATTGCCTGATACTGATCAGTGGAAGCATATTGCTGACTTAGGTCAATCGATCGTTCCGTTTAGTGAGTGTGAGCAGGTTTGGTCACTAATGAACCTGATCTACTTTGAGATTGGAGGTAGGGCGAGCTACCGTAAACTATTGGTCAGTGAAATCGTAAGAATGCTCACCGGATTCGAACCTAAATCCACTAGCACAACAGCACGAATTCAAGCGCTCTACAATGAAATCGAAAGCAGTTTACACTTACCGTGGACGGTTGTGGGTATGGCGGAACAGGTGTTTGTAAGTGAAGAACAGCTCAACAGAGTCACTAAGTCTCTGTTCCAAATGTCACCAAGGAGTAAGCTGATTCAGTTAAGAATGGAAAAAGCCGCGAGCTTACTCAAGTATCGAGAATGGTCGATCTCGATGATCTCACATCGCTTGGGCTACAAGGACCCATACAACTTCTCACACCGATTTAAAAAACACTTTGGACTGTCTCCAAGTCAATATCGCAAACGCTTGATTGATCGTATTAAATGATCATTTTTGATCTCAGTAGCTTTGAAAGCACAGTAAGGATTAAGGTTAAAGTAGAAGTGTGTTATTGGATGAGAGAGTGTGGTGTGAGTAGTGTTTGTGATGGCTTTACCCAAGAAATTTGACGCTGAAGTTAGTGTGTGGAGTGTACTAAAGCTTCAGCGTCAAAGGTTTGATTTATTTGGTGTTCCTATATGTCTATGTTACTCGCCTGCAATTTGTAGCTGAGAGCGTTTTAGACTCGCAATCAACATGTAGATGGTGGTAGCAAGCAAAGACGCAAACAAGTAGGTAAACAAGCCTGCTTGAGAGTTCATAAAGCTGTCTGCGACGACAGGTCCAGCAACAGAGCCGATGCTGTAGCAAAGTAGCATCACTTGCGTCACGGATACTAAGTAGCTTGGGTCTAAGTTGCGGCAACCAAGGTTAATCGCAATTGGGTAAAGTGCAAATGTCGCCATTCCCAAAACAAGGAGGCTCATACCTAGTACGTAAAGGCCAGAGTCAAGCGATAGTACCGCGATGCTCGCAACACCCATCAAGCTAAATAGCGCCATTAGCAGAACTAGACCAACATATTTAGACAGCCAAGTCACAACTGGTTGGATCGCCATGCCCCCAATGATCACCAGTGCCATTAGGCCACCGATGTCTTCATGAGCAATGTTACGTTGCTCAAGTTCAACTGGCATTAGTCCATAAATTGCACCAAGTGTCAGACCAGACACAATGCAACCAATCAGTGCGCTGTGACTTAGCTTACTGATCTGCTTAAGTGACAATGTTTGTGCGTCGTGCATCTGTGGCGCGGTTGCTTGACCATAAAGCAATACAATGATCGCACCAAACAATAGTGTGAACATTGCAATGAACGGCACGCCACCAGTAATCCCTAGGTATCCGATACCAAGTTGACCAATGGCGGTACCACCGTACAGTGAGCACATGTAAATGGCTAAACGTTTTGCACGCTGAGACTCTTCGCCGCTCATCAACCAAGACTCTACGACAACAAAAATGCCAGCGACCGAAATACCAGCGATGAAGCGGGCCGCCAACCAGACAGCGGCATCTGGTAGTAGTGGCAATGCTAAGATCGTCGCAATGAACACACTTAGGCACAGTACAAATGCACGTTGGTGACCGACTTTTGCAATCGCACGCTCAATCATCAATGTGCCTACGAGTAGACCTGCGTAGAAGGCGCTCGCTAACCAACTTGATAATGAGCTCTCTAAACCGTATTCAGATAACATTAATGGCAAAGAGCTCATCATGTAACCGGATGCAATAGCGTAGAAAGACAGCGCAATAACTGGAACCGTTATGCGCGTGTTGGTTTGGATGTTGTCCAATGCGGGAGCCTCTATATCGTTGTAGAACAGTGAAATATTTGTAGAACAGTGAATTTTCCGCGACTATGGAGCACAAAGAGCATTAGGTAAAACGAATAAAAATGACCGTTAAGATAAATAATTTTTATCGAGAAAAACCGACAAAATAGCCCCATAAAATTGACGATAAAGATTTTCGATATGTGTGTATGCGCACAGTTCTGCCAATAACAGTGACAGGTAAGGTTCTACAATGAGAATTAGGTCCAACTCAAAGGAAGGAGTTCACAATTGATGCAGTATGATTTCATTATTGTCGGAGGCGGTTCTGCAGGATGTGTGTTGGCGTCACGGCTCTCAGAAGACCCTAGTATCGAAGTGTGCTTATTAGAGGCGGGTGGTAAAGACAATAGTCCTTTGATTCATACGCCTGTCGGTGTTGCTGCCATTATGCCGACGAAAATTCACAACTGGGGATTTGAGACTGTCCCCCAATCGGGGTTGAACGGACGCAAAGGTTACCAACCACGCGGTAAGACCTTAGGTGGGTCGAGTTCTATCAATGCCATGATGTACGCCCGCGGCCACAAGTATGACTACGATTTGTGGCAACAGCTAGGCAACGCAGGATGGAGCTACCAAGAGTGTTTGCCTTATTTTAAGAAAGCTGAAAATAACGAACAACACTGCGATGACTATCATGGACAAGGTGGTCCGTTGAACGTGGCTAACCTCCGTAGTCCGAGTCAAATGATTGAACGTTATTTGGATGCATGTGAATCGATCGGGGTGCCACGAAATCCCGATGTGAATGGTGCAGAGCAATTCGGCGCGATGGCAACTCAAGTGACTCAGTTAAATGGTGAGCGGTGCAGTGCCGCCAAAGCATACCTAACCCCAAACTTAGATAGGAAAAATCTAACGGTTGTCACCAATGCAACCGTGCATAAGGTACTTTTTGAGGGCAAAACGGCAGTCGGCATTGAGTACGGCACAAAAGAGCAATTATTTCAGATCGGTGCGCGCAAAGAAGTCATCTTATCTGCAGGAGCTTTTGGTTCACCGCAAATACTGATGTTGTCCGGCGTCGGGCCAACGAATGAGCTTGAACAGCACGGATTGCCAATCGTCCACTCTTTAGAAGGCGTCGGGCAAAATCTTCAAGATCACATCGACCTGATTCACAGCTACAAGTGCAGCGATAAACATGAGACGTTTGGTATATCGCTACAAATGAGCGCTGATATGACCAAAGCGTTACCTTTATGGCTTAAAGAACGAACCGGCAGAATGACCAGTAACTTTGCGGAAGGTATTGGCTTTTTGTATTCCGAACAGGGTTTGACGATACCAGATCTAGAGTTTGTATTTGTTGTTGCCGTTGTCGATGACCATGCACGGAAAATTCATATGAGTCATGGATTCAGTTCTCACGTCACTCTATTGAGACCAAAAAGCCGTGGAACGGTCACACTTCAAAGCAGTAACCCATACGATCCTCCAAAGATCGATCCGGCCTTCTTCAGTGATCCTGACGATATGGAGGTGATGATAAAAGGTTGGAAGAAACAATATCAAATGATGGAAAGTGCGCCGTTTGATGATGTACGCGGAGCTAATTTTTATCCAGTTGACGCTTCAGATGACCAAGCCATTGAACAAGATATTCGAAATCGTGCAGATACTCAGTATCACCCGGTAGGTACTTGTAAAATGGGTACAGTGTCAGACAACTCTGCAGTGGTAGATGAAAACCTTAAGGTTTATGGATTACAAGGAATCCGAGTGGTTGATGCGTCAATTATGCCAACCTTAGTTGGGGCGAATACCAATGCACCGACGATCATGATTGCTGAGAAGATTTCTGATCAGATCAAAAAGGAGCACGGCTTGTGTGAATTCCGAGAGTCAGAAGAAGGTGAGATGACAAAAGAGCGTGAGCTAGCGATTTAAATGCGATTTTAAGGCTTTTTATCGCCATATCTAAAAGTGTTGCGGTTTAAGTAAATACGCGAGAAAAGTCAGAACAGTGTAGGCTGTTCTGACTTAATGTATTTATTTGGTTAGAGCTTGATTAAGCCACTGATCAAATTGGCCTTTTGGTAAAGCGCCATTAATGGTGTCTACCACTTTACCTTGTTTAAACACCATAACGGTTGGAATACTACGAATCGCAAACTGAGCGGCGAGCTGTTGTTGCTCTTCGGTATTGATCTTCACAAAACGCACATTGCCGTTTCGTTCAGCGGCAACATCACTAAATACCGGTGCAAAGCCGACACATGGGTTACACCATGTTGCCCAGAAGTCGACCACAACTGGCTGGTCGCTGTTAAGCAACGTTGAAAAGTTAACACTGGTTCCTTCCACTGGCGCGCCGTCTAAAAGTGGCGCTTTACATTTACCACATGTCGGGCTCTCTGAAACACGCTCAGAGGGAACACGGTTAACACCCTGACAAGCAGGGCAACGAGTATTGAATGTAGACATAACTTTCTCTTTTTATTGCTTCACATTGGTTAACGCGATTTACGAATTAGCCCCTGTGTGCTTATACTGTTTGAAACAACACTACGATACTCAAATAAAAACAAACAATAAATAGGTAAATGATGACAAAGTTTTACGCTGAAATTACCGGGTGGGGAAAGTGTCTACCGCCAGCGACGCTCTCCAATGACGACCTAAGTACTTTTATCGATACGTCTGACGAGTGGATTCGTACAAGAACAGGGATTGAAAATAGAAGAATTAGCCACGTTAATACATCCGATTTAGCGACAGTTGCAGCTCAGCATGCGATGGCTTGTGCTGGTTTAACTGCTGATGATATTGATATTGTCATTGTTGCGACTTGCTCTCCTGACTCTCTCATTCCAAACACCGCTTCAAAAGTACAGCAAAACCTTGGTATTAAAGGTGCAGCAGCATTTGATTTGAATGCAGCGTGTACTGGCTTCCTTTATGGTCTCGAAACGGCGACGCGCTTAATTCAAGCGGGTAACTACCGCAACGCTATCGTAATTGGTGCTGAAAGACTGTCATTCTTCATTGACTGGACCAAGCGTGATACTGCAGTTCTATTTGGTGATGGAGCCGGTGCTGCTGTGCTGTCTCGTACTGAAAAGCAAGTTGGCCTACAACAAGCTCAAATTGGTTGTGATGCGGAAGGTCGCGATATTCTAGCGGTGCCTAAGTTCGGTACTTCAATGGATCGCTTTGCAGCGGATAATGGTTACTGGGATTTTGACTTTGTTGGTAAAGAGATCTTCAAGCGTGCAGTGAAAGGGATGGGCGCAGCCGCTCATACCGTACTGAGTCGAACTGGTATTTCAACAGACAACATTGATGTGGTTATTCCACACCAAGCGAACATTCGTATTATTCATACCTTGTGTGACATGGCGGGTATTGAGAAAGAGAAAGCCTTCGTTAACATTCAAAACTACGGTAACACCTCTGCCGCAACTGTGCCTATTGCTATGTGTGAAGCGCTTGAACAGGGTGCTGTTAAGCCAGGTGCGAATATTCTTGTAGCTGCGTTTGGTGCAGGTCTTACATGGGGTGCTGGCCACATTACGTGGGGTGAACGTGTTGAGCCGCTGGGTACTTCAAATGCAACACTTCCTGATAGTGATAAATCAGCGTTGGAGCTGTTAGAAAAAGCCATTTTACACTGTAAAACGCGCCCTAATTCAGAGATGTAATCCGATGAGCGTAAGGTTAATGCAAGCTGAAGACCTTGATGGTGCAGCGAGAGTGCATCAACAAGCGTTTCTACGCCAAACCAAATCCAAAGAGTGGTTACAGTGTAACTTAAACGCGTCGCCACGCTTCATTAATTTTGTGTTAGAGCTTGATGGCGAGATTCATGGTTATATCATTTGGGTTCAAAAAAGCGGTTTTCGTCCAGAAGCTGTTTTAGAGCTAGAACAATTGGCGGTTTCTACCGAACAACAAGGTAAAGGCTTAGGCCGTAAACTGATACTTGATTCGTTAAAAGTAGTTAAAGAAGTGCTAGCGGAACAAGGCTCAACGCTCAAACATGTTTTGGTGACGACTAGGGCAGATAACTTTGCACAGCAGCTGTATAAATCAACACTGGGTGCTGAGGTTGAATCCACGATTTCAAACCTATACTCGGCTGATGAAGTACTCATGATCGCAAGAAACGTAGGTCAACGAATTTAGTTTGCCGTGTTTCTTAAAACGCCCGCAGTGATTTGTCTCTCTGCGGGCGTTTTTGTTTATCTCTTTAGCGGTCATTTCACTAGGGCGCGTTGATCTTTCGAGCTGTTTTTTGCAGCGAGTTGCTGGGTATTTATACAAGGCAGAGGCTTTGATGTGTAGCTAGCCTACATGAGAAGCCGATAACGCAGTAGAAATGACCAGCAAACGCTGCCCGAAGGGTTCGAGCTGGGCGCCCCCGCAAAAAGCGTTTTACTCTTTGTTGAGGGAGATTTGCTTAGAATAACTAGGCTACTTCTCCCTCGCCGCGATTAAAACGCTTTTGACTAGGCGTCCCTATCCGAACAAAATTTAACCACGAAAGGTCAACACGCCTTAATATATCTTAATTATAATAGTGGCCTAACGCCCTAACTGCGTTGATACAGGGCAGTGATCACTAAGAAAGTAATCAAGGACATCTTGAGAAGGGAACACGTACTGTTTTGTCCATGATGTACTCAAATCGTTACTGACTATAATGTGGTCGATCAGAGAGCGGAATTGATGAGTTCGGTTTTTGTTGCTATTGGAGCGTACTTTACAGTCCGCCGCCGTCGAACGGGTTGCCAATTGCGCTCGGTTGTTTTCACTCAGTGCAGACCAAAGCCAGTCACCACGATAGGATAGGTTATGATTGAAATCACCCAGTACCGCATAACTCTGTTGTTTCTTTTCCCGTTCCACTATCCAATCATTTAACACCTTCGCTTGCTGCTTGAGTCGCTCACAGTTGTTATTGCGTTTGTAAGCGCCGCTACAACCCGCTTTTAAGTGTACAGAGAGCAAATGTACCGGTTTATCATGAAGCTCCGCTACAATGTAGCTTGCAAACCTAAGCTTACTGCCAGATCGTGTTTCAAGCTTTAAGTCGGGCTTGTTAACGACATCAATATTCTGTCTAACAGCGAAGCCTGTGTATTGGTTTACATCTGAGAACTGGTTCGCTTTGTAGCGGTTAGATGCTCGGTCAGACATCACGATACGATAATCAGAACCAACGACACGCTTTATCGCTTCAATATTATCGACCTCTTGAAATGCCAACACATCGCTATTGAGTTGCTTAAAGTGATAATTGAGTTGGTTAAAATCATCCTGCGTACGAAGCTCACTCATTTTATTCACAGCCTCATTGGTTGATAACCATTCAATATTCCAACTGGATATGCTTAAAGGTGCACTTAAAACGGTACTACTAAATAGGCAGGTGGTGATAACCCACTTTTGAAGTCTATTCACGGCGTTTTTCTCTGAATTTTGTGTTGATTTTCCCTGAGCCGTTATCCTACAACACTTGGCAAAAATTCAAGGCTTTTTAGCCAATTTTTTATTGTTACATTGTTTCTTTTCGACTTGAGAGACAACGTCATAAGATTGAATTGATCTTAGTCAGCACTCCTCTTTTATTGATCCAAATCAATACTCGCGTTTGGTGGTTCTCGTTAAATACGCCACAATATCTAGTGTTAGTTAAACGATAAATCGCTCTATATAGTGTGTTTGTGGATAAGTCTGTGAATACCTAGAGAGTAAGGAGAAGTGGTGAAATCAATCGTAATCAAGCGTGATGGCTCAAGAGCTCCATTCAGCAGAGATCGCATTCAAGCTGCAGTGGAAGCAGCATCAGAAAAGTCAGATAAGGAAATCGCCATTTATGCTTTGAATGTGGCATTGGCTGTAGAATTAAAGCTCGATGAGTACGATGAAGTTCATATCTCTGAAATTCAAACCATGGTTGAGAATGAGCTTATGCAGGGGCCTTATAAATCTCTTGCTCGCGCGTACATTGAATACCGCCACGACCGCGATATTGCGCGTGAAAAGCAAAGTGCTTTGACACGCGAAATCGAAGGCCTGATTGAAGAGAGCAACGTTGACCTAATCAACGAAAATGCCAACAAAGACGGTAAAGTGATTCCAACACAGCGTGATCTTCTTGCTGGTATCGTGGCTAAACACTATGCGAAAACACACATTTTGCCACGTGATATCGTTCAAGCGCACGAAAGCGGCGACATTCACTATCACGATCTAGATTACGCACCATTCTTCCCGATGTTTAACTGCATGCTGATCGACTTAAAAGGCATGTTAACTCATGGTTTTAAGATGGGTAACGCCGAGATTGATACACCAAAATCAATCTCAACTGCCACAGCTGTAACAGCCCAGATTATTGCACAAGTGGCGAGCCACATTTACGGCGGTACGACGATCAACCGTATTGACGAAGTACTAGAACCTTATGTGATGGCGAGCTACGAGAAGCACCTTCAACTTGCGAAAGAGTGGGATATCCATAACCCTGAAGCCTTTGCTATCGCACGCACAGAGAAAGAGTGTTATGACGCATTCCAATCGCTAGAGTACGAAGTAAACACGTTACATACGGCGAATGGACAAACACCATTTGTGACGTTTGGTTTTGGTTTGGGCGAAAGCTGGGGATCGAAATTGATCCAGCAATCGATCTTGAAAAACCGCATCGCTGGCCTTGGTAAGAACCGTAAAACAGCGGTATTCCCAAAACTGGTTTTTGCAATCAAAGATGGCCTAAACCACAAGTCAGATGATCCGAATTACGATATCAAACAGCTAGCGCTTGAGTGTGCTTCTAAGCGCATGTACCCAGATATCCTTAACTACGACAAAGTTGTAGAAGTGACAGGTTCATTCAAAACACCGATGGGTTGTCGCAGCTTCTTAAATACTTACGAAGAGAACGGTGAGCTTATCCATGAAGGTCGTAACAACTTAGGTGTTGTGAGCCTTAACCTGCCACGTATTGCTATCAATGCGAAAGGCGACATGACTAAGTTCTACGCATTGCTAGACGAAAAGTTAAAACTGGCTCGTCGTGCACTAGAGACACGTATCAGCCGTCTTGAAAACGTGAAAGCACGTGTTGCGCCGATTCTTTATATGGAAGGTGCGTGTGGCGTTCGTCTGAAAGCTGACGATTCGATTGCAGATATCTTTAAGAACGGCCGTGCTTCGGTGTCTCTTGGCTATATCGGTATTCATGAAGCGATGACTGCGTTGTTTGGTACAGAAACGCACCTTTATGATGACACTGAGATGCGTAACAAGGCACTTGAGCTTGTTCAATACATGAAACGCGAAGTAGAAACTTGGACCAAAGAGACAGGGTATGCGTTTAGCCTATACGGCACGCCAAGTGAAAACCTATGTAGTCGCTTCTGCAGCATCGATACTAAAGAGTTTGGTGTGATTGAAGGTGTAACGGATCGTGGTTACTACACCAACAGCTTCCACCTAGATGTTCAGAAGAAGGTAAACCCTTACGATAAGATCGATTTTGAGATGCCTTATCCAGAAATCTCAAGTGGTGGTTTTATCTGTTACGGCGAATTCCCTAACATGCAGAAGAACATCGAAGCGCTTGAAAACGTTTGGGATTATAGCTACACGCGTGTGCCTTACTACGGTACAAATACACCGATTGATGAGTGTTACGAGTGTGGTTATAACGGTGAGTTCGACTGTACGAGTAAAGGTTTTACCTGTCCTAAATGTGGTAACCATGACTCAACCAAAGTGTCAGTAACACGCCGTGTTTGTGGTTACCTAGGCAGTCCAGATGCTCGACCATTCAACTTTGGTAAGCAGGAAGAAGTTAAGCGTCGCGTTAAGCACCTGTAACTCACTAGAACTTCTCACCTGTTAAGCGAAGACTCCCTCTGATGTTAGAGGGAGTTTGGTCGTTTGAATCAAGCGCTCTAATCCTAAATATCGGCAACTCTATGAATTATCATCAATATCATCCAATCGACGTCGTAAATGGTCCCGGTACACGCTGTACACTGTTTGTATCTGGTTGCGTTCATCAGTGTCGCGGCTGTTACAATCAATCGACACAACGCTTAGACTCTGGGCATCTGTTCACTCAGGAGCTTGAGGATCACATTATTGCCGATCTTAATGATGACCGAATCAAACGTCGTGGGCTTTCTTTGTCTGGAGGGGATCCCTTGCATCCAGCGAACGTGGCTGATGTCTTGAAACTGGTTAAACGCGTTAAGAGTGAATGCCAAAATAAAGATATATGGATGTGGACAGGGTATGAGTTAGATGAACTCGACGACAAGCAGAAAGAGGTATTGAGTTATATTGATACCTTGATTGATGGCCGTTTTGAGCAAGATAAAGCCGATCCGATGTTGGATTGGCGTGGTAGTTCTAACCAAATCATTCATCGTTTCACTGACATTTAATCTTTTCTGGCTTAATCGAAGAAATAAGGGCTTATCCGCAGCTTAAACTGCAAATGAAGCCCTTAGGTGTGAGTTCTTTAGTTATTCCCAACAATGTGGTTGTGCTTTGCTCAATAAATCGACGGTTATCAGATTACTCATGCTTACTAAGCGCTTCTAATAAAAAATGTTTCTGATTTGACTATGATAATGTTAACGTAAAACTCATTACTTGAATTTCAAAGGGTTGTGACTTTCATGTTTTCACATCTACCAAAACCAACTTTAGATCCAATTCTCTCTCTGTCTGTGGCTTACCGTGGCGATGAACGTCCAAACAAAGTCGACCTAGGCATTGGGGTTTACCGCAACAACCAAGGTGAAACGCCAATCATGAAGGCCGTTTCAATGGCACAAGATATTGTCGTTGAAAACCAGAAAACCAAAGCTTACGTTGGCCTAGCGGGTTGCGAAGAGTTTAACCAAAGTATGATCGACCTGTTGTTGAAAGGAACTTCTGCAATGGATCGTGTTGCCGCTATTCAAACGCCAGGGGCGAGTGGTGCTCTGCGTATGCTGGGCGACCTGATGAAAGTGGCACAGCCAGATACAACGGTTTGGATCTCTAATCCGAGCTACGTCAATCACCGACCAGTGATGGAAGCGGCAGGACTAAAAGTTAAGCACTACTCTTACTTTAGCCCTGAAACAAAACAGGTTGATACAGCAAGAATGCTTGAAGAGCTATCACAAGCAGGTCCTAATGATGTTGTTCTTCTGCATGGATGTTGTCATAACCCAACGGGTGCGGACATCGACTTTGCTGCATGGCAGGAAATCACTGCGCTCTCACAGAAGAATGGCTTCCTTCCGTTTGTTGATATTGCTTACCAAGGTTTTGGTGATGGTCTTGAAGAAGATGCGAAAGGTCTTCAGTTCATGGCTGATAATGTCGAAGAGATGCTAATTACAACTTCTTGCTCGAAAAACTTCGGTTTGTACCGTGAGAGAACAGGCGCGGCAATTGTGGTTGGTAAAAATAGCCAAGAAGTGGGTAATGCGAAAGGTAAGCTTCTTACCCTTGCTCGTTCTACTTACACTATGCCGCCAGATCACGGTGCGGCGCTAGTGAAAACAATTCTTCAAAATCAAGAGCTAACGCGAATTTGGAAGCAAGAATTGAGTGAGATGCAGGGGCGTTTGTTAAATCTTCGCCAAACATTATGTAATGAATTGCGAAATACCCATAACACGTCACACTTTGACTTCATTGAGAGCCATAAAGGTATGTTTACTGTACTAGGCTTTAAAGAAGCTCAAATGAATCAATTACGTGAAGAGTATGGTATTTACGGTGTTGGTGATGGTCGCATCAATATCGCAGGTCTCTCAGAATCTCATATTCCTTACGTAGCCAACGCAATCGCTAATGTATCAAAATAAATGGTGACTGAATGTACAATTGGAAAGCAATTATAACCCTGATGTTGAGTGGTGGTCTTGTTGCTTGTTCTACGACGAGTCAAGTTCCTGTCGAACCCGAACAGAAACCACAAATCGAACAACCTGTTGTTGACGATTCAAGTCAAGCGGAACAAAAAGACGGGGAGTCTTCTAAAGAGCCCGTAACTGAAACTGAAAAAGAGCCAGAAAAAGTTGAGAAACCCGCTGACCCAGAAAAGAAACCCGAGCCACCTAAAAAGCCAGAGAAAGTAACAAAAACTCCTGATGGTAAGTTAATTCTTGGTGAAGAAGAGTGGGTTTATGTTCCCGGTCTAGAGGAGTCGTTTAAAGCACGCGTTGATACAGGTGCAACGACATCTTCAATCAGCGCCATTGATGTCGTTCCGTTCGAGAGAGATGGCAAAGATTGGGTTAAGTTCAAAATTGAACACGATGGCATTAAGAGCCAGGAAGTGAGTTTACCGGTTGAGCGTTGGGTTAAGATCAAGCAATCTAGTGCCGAAGGTACACAGCGCCGAGCCGTGATCGTTGCTAGTATCCAGATCGGTGATCTTAAAGACAAAACTGAATTTACATTGGCTGATCGTACTCACTTGAAATATCCACTGCTCTTGGGTCGTAGCTTCTTTAGAGACGTAGCAGTCGTAGACGTGAGTAAGAAATACGTTCAAGACAAAATCAAAAAATAATCAGTAGTATTAATACTGATACAGACAAAAATCCCGACAGGCGCAAACCTATGGGGATTTTTTAATTCTAAAAATTTTTAAATAAATTAATGAACGATGATATGGCGACAAAAGAGGGTTTAGAAGCCAAAACGCGCTGACATCAGTACTTGGTGACCATAAGTACCGTTGTTACGCATATCAACACCGACAGACAGTTGTTCTGTTGAATGGAAACGGGCACCGAAGCCAACGATAGAGTTAGTACCATCATTATCAATAAGCTGACCCAAGCGTGCATTAACTTCGATGTTGGCCATCAACCATGCTTTGACACCGACGTTGACTTCAGTTTTAAAGTTGTTGTCGTCATTGCGTTCAATATTGTGTAACAACATTTGACCATAGATATCAGCAAATTGACCAATTGGGCCGTTGAATCCAATGCCCGCTGCCGCATCCCAGTCTTGTTCAAAACCAGAATCTATACGGCCAATAAAGTGTGCGTTTTGGGTAAATAGTGTCGTGAACTCACCACCAAATGTACTTGGGCTAGCACCCATTCGGATTTCAAAAGTGTTGTAGTTGAAATTGTTCGCCGACGCGGCAAATGAACACAGCGTGCTTAATCCGATCAGTAGCGTTTTTTTTGCGTAACCCTGCATGGTGACTCCAATTTTTTGTATTTAGGGCAGTATATACAAAAAAGCCTGCAATATGCAGGCCATTTTAATTAGAGTCAATCGAGATTATAGAATTTGGATATGGTCAACTTCGATCTCTGGGGTTTTACCACCTTCATACTCGCCAAAAATACGTACTTGTGTTTCCGCCGTCAGTGGCTGACTTAGCTTGATATCATCGTCTAACTCGATTTGGATTTCGCTTTGACCATCAGAGAAGATGAACTTGTCATGACGTACTTGTCGCACAATTTTACCGTCTACTATTGCTTCTTGTTCAGAAAACATACTTGTGTTTTCAAACAGTGTCGCAATCGTTGTTGATTCTACAGGGCCTGTGTAAGAGATACCGCTGTTGTTGTTTTGATGACCACCGGCTAGCGCGATAGCTGGAGTTAGGATAACGGATGCTGCGATTGCCAGGATTGCTTTTTTCATAATAACGACCTCATTGGTTATGTTTAGTTGAAACGCTTTGTTTCGATGAGGCTATTAAACAACACAAGGTTTGAATTCAGCGTGAGTAAGGTATTCATTTTCCATTCATTTTCTTGAGCATCTTATTATCAATAGCGCTACTATAGAGACAAAAGCGCGCTTGTATGCGTCTAAAAATGAAGGAAATCAGTTTTCATGTTAACACCACTTAAAGCTCTTATGGTTCAGGGCACGACATCGGATGCCGGGAAAAGTGTATTGGTGGCAGGTTTATGCCGCGTATTGGCTCGACGTGGCGTTAAGGTCGCCCCCTTCAAACCACAAAATATGGCACTGAATAGTGCTGTGACTGAAGACGGTGGTGAAATTGGCAGAGCGCAAGCTGTTCAGGCTCAAGCTTGTAATATTAAGCCGACAGTTCACATGAATCCAGTACTCCTCAAACCTAATTCAGATACAGGTGCACAAGTTATTCTACAAGGACGTGCGCTAACCAACATGGAAGCTACTGGCTATCATGACTACAAGAAAGTCGCTATGAATACCGTGATAGACTCATTCGATCGTCTTCAGTCTGACTATGAGAGCGTGATGATTGAGGGGGCGGGCAGCCCAGCTGAGATCAACCTTCGTGAAAATGATATCGCCAATATGGGGTTTGCCGAAGAAGCAGACGTGCCGGTTATCATTATTGCAGACATCGATAGGGGTGGGGTTTTTGCCCATTTATACGGTACTTTGGCATTGTTGTCAGAATCAGAACAGGCGCGGGTTGTTGGCTTTGTGATCAACCGCTTCCGTGGTGACATTAAGTTGCTTGAGTCAGGCTTAGATTGGTTAGAAGAGAAAACGGGCAAGCCTGTGCTTGGTGTTTTACCCTATTTGCATGGATTCAATCTAGAAGCAGAAGATGCGATCACTACAGCGCAAGAGTCCAACGGCAACGCTAAACTAAAGGTTGTAGTACCGATATTTACTCGTATTAGTAATCACACAGACTTTGATACTTTACGCCTAAACCCTGACATTGATCTGCGTTATGTAGGAAAAGGTGAGCGTTTAGATGGAGCAGACCTTATTATTTTGCCTGGCACTAAGTCCGTCAGGGCAGATCTTGATTACATGCGTGAGCAAGGCTGGGACAGAGATCTTAAACGTCACCTTCGTCTCGGCGGTAAGGTTGTCGGGATCTGCGGTGGTTATCAAATGCTAGGAATGTCAATTGATGATCCGGATGGTGTGGAAGGGCAGCCAGGATCTTCTATTGGTTTGGGTTTGTTAGAAACAACGACTGTTTTGACACAACAGAAAACACTGACCAATGTGAGCGGACGGCTAACCTTGAGTGGCTGTGTATCTGAAGTAAAAGGGTATGAGATTCATGTAGGCAAGACTCAAATCAAAGAAAAAGATGCGCCGATCCAGTTAGACTCTGGAGCCATTGATGGAGCAGTAAATAGCGAAAACAGTATATTCGGAACTTATCTTCATGGCCTGTTTGATAATAGCGATGCACTCGCTTCGATTTGTCAGTGGGCTGGTGCAAGCTCTGTGGCGACGATTGACCATCACGCACTAAAAGAAGAAGGCATCAATCGAATTGCCGACGCAATCGAAGAATATATGAAACTTGACCTATTGTGGCCAGAACTGGCTTCCATTGAAAAATAGATTTAATGAACAATCACGTGAAAGAGAGTGTGATGCAGAAACGATTGCTGACCGCAGCGCTTGCTATTATGGCTTTTCAGGTATCCGCGCAAGACACTATTAAAGTCTATGCCGCGTCTTCAATGACTAACGTTGTTGATGAATTGATCGATGAATTTGAAAAGAGTAACGATATTGATGTCACACCAGTGTATGCGAGTACATCGTCATTGGTTCGTCAAATAGAGCGAGGAGCACCCGCAGACGTGTTCATCGCCGCGAATGAAAAATGGATGACACATCTAGTCGATAGAGGGTATGTTTCAAGTGACAATGTCACCACTTGGGTTGGCAATGAACTGGTTTTGATTTCATCGAAATCAGACAACACGGACTACTCTCAGTTTCGCCTTGGTGATGCTACGGCATGGCAGGCCACGCTTGAAGGGGAGCGGTTGGCTGTGGGTAATACTATGTCAGTGCCTGCCGGTATTTATGCGAAAGAATCTTTGGAGGCATTAAAAGTGTGGGACAGTGTTCGTACTCGTCTAGCTCCGAGTAATAATGTACGCATGGCACTGGCATTGGTTGAAAGACAAGAAGCGATACTGGGTATTGTATATAAAACTGACGCTATGCTTTCCAAAGACGTTTCGATAGTTGATACGTTTCCGGAGTCCTCACATACTCCGATACGTTACCCTGTAGCAAAATTGAATACTAACGAATCAACACAAGCTTTTTATACCTTTATGCAGGGCGAGTTTTCTAAGTCAGTCCTCGAGCGCTACGGTTTTAATACGCACTAATGTTTTATTTATCGGATTACGAATATCAAGCTCTTCTGCTAAGTATTAAGGTCGCAGGCTTTGCCATATTGTGGTTGATACCAATAGGTATTGGTCTTGCCTGGCTACTTGCGAAAAAGCAGTTTATCGGAAAAGGCTTGGTGGAAAGTCTTGTTCATCTCCCTTTGGTGCTTCCTCCGGTTGTAATCGGCTATTTGTTACTGGTTTTAATGGGCAGGCAGGGCATTATTGGCTCGTGGCTCAATGAAGTTTTTGGATTGGTGTTTAGCTTCAGTTGGAAGGGAGCTTCTCTGGCGTGTATCGTTGTTGCTCTGCCACTGATGGTGCGTTCTATCCGTTTAAGTTTAGAAACCGTCGACAGTAAACTGGAAGAAGCCGCTGCCACATTAGGCGCATCGCCAATTAAGGTTTTCTTTACGATCACTCTGCCGTTGATGATCCCGGGTATTATCACTGGCACTATGTTGTCATTCGCTCGTAGCTTAGGTGAGTTTGGCGCAACCATCAGTTTTGTATCTAATATCCCGGGTGAAACGCAGACGATTCCTTTAGCTATGTATACGTTTATTGAGACTCCCGGCGCAGAGATGGAAGCTGCGCGACTTTGTGCAATCTCTATAGCAATTGCTCTCGGCTCTCTTATGTTATCTGAGTGGCTGAATCGCAAGACGGTGATTAAACTAGGGGGGAGTCAGTGAGCCAATTGATCCTAAAATATCAGCAAAAGCTTGGTGAGACTGAATTTGATGTTGACCTGACCCTACCTAGCCAAGGCATCACAGCGATCTTTGGTCGTTCCGGTGCAGGAAAAACCTCTTTAATTAATGCCATTAGCGGCCTTAAGAATCCTGACAATGGTAAGATTGAGGTCTCCGATAAAATCCTATTCGATAGCACTCAAGGAATTGATCTGCCTGTCCATCAGCGTCAAGTAGGTTACGTGTTTCAAGAGTCTCGACTTTTCCCGCATATGAAAGTATCGAGTAACTTAAAATATGGTGTTAAAACGACGGATCAGCAGCATTTCGATCAAGTTGTGGATCTTTTGTCGTTGGGCTCGTTACTTGATCGTTATCCCGCTAAGTTGTCTGGTGGAGAGAAACAAAGAGTCGCCATTGGTCGAGCACTGTTGTCCAAACCAAGTATTTTGTTAATGGACGAACCGTTAGCGTCGTTAGATTTGCCGCGTAAACGGGAAGTGATGCCGTTTTTAGAAAACCTTTCCGAAAACGTAAAAATCCCGATTGTTTATGTGACTCACAGTCTGAATGAGATCCTTAGACTCTCGAATTACTTGGTCATCTTAGATCAAGGTAAAGTGACATCTGCAGGAAAAACGGAACAGGTGTGGGCTTCTCGTGCGATGAGACCGTGGCAATCATTTTCTGAGCAAAGTTCTCTGTTTGAGGCGAAAATTGTTCAACATAACAGTGACTACGCGCTCTCTAAGCTAGCTCTGGGAGAAAAGACCTCTCTTTGGGTTCAGCAAGTTGATAACCCAATTGATGCGTCAGTTAGGCTGCAGATCCGCGCTAACGACGTGTCGTTGTCATTACAGAAGCCCAAAAGCACATCGATACGTAACATTTTACCTGCAGTTATTCGCAGAGTGGAGACGCAACAGCACCGACATAATAAACAGAGCGTGGCAGTAGAACTCGAGCTTGAACCGGGTTGCTATTTGTGGGCGACCATCACTCTATGGGCATTGGATGAGCTGAGCCTAACGATCGGGCAACGTGTGTTTGCTCAGATCAAAGGGGTGAGTGTGGCGCAGCGTGACATTGCAGTCACTCATTAAGTGTTGACTGTGAATCAGCACACTAACCACATGGCAACCTGTGACACTAGTACCATATATTAAGATTCTATTTGCGATGAATAGCAAAAAGCCGCTCAATAGGAGCGGCTTTAGTTTTCTATTATAGAACAGAAGGTTATCTATTGATTACCTTGAACTCACTACTTAGTGAAAACTTCTTTAAAGTCACGCTTCAAGATTGCATCACGGCGAGCTTTCTTAATCTGTTTAACCATATCTTTCACACAATTGTGAAGGACTTGGTCAAGAAGTTGAGCGCGGTATTCCTCTTTCTCTTCGTCAGTCATGCCTTCTGGCAGTTTAAGAGTTGGGAACTCTTCCATAACATTAATACCAGCGAATGACTGGCTTACGGAGATTAGAGCGTGGAATTGTTCGAAGTTGTCTAGCACGTTTTGTGCGCTTGCTGGAAGGCTATCCCAAGCTTCGCGTACTGCTTCTTCAGACACTTCGTGAATAGAAGTAACCATGTTGTGCATCTCTTTTGGCACTTCATCGAATTCGATAACTTGACGTAACTCCGGAGAGATAGTGGTTAGATCGATTTCTTGCTGTTCGTTGTTTGTAGCGTCTGACATAGTATTTCTCTTTAAAAAGAAACAATGCTAAAAAGATCTGTAAAAAAGTCAATAAAATATAGAGACGACCGCATGAATTAACGCCGGTTTTAGGCTATTTTCATAGTTCAACACAATACAAAGGTGAAATAATGGCAGGAATGGGATCATCAATGCGTATATTGCTTGTAGATGACGTGCAATTAGATCGAATGCAGCTTGCAATTCGCCTTAAGCAGACAGGCCACGAAGTTGAAGCGGTAGGCAGCGGCAAAGAAGCTTTAGAAATTTACTCCCAATTTGATCCCGAACTGGTGCTGCTCGATATTAGTATGCCGGATATGGACGGCTTTGAAGTTGCGAGGGAAATCCGGCGTCAATTTCCTGATTGGATTCCAATCATCTTCTTAAGTGGTCATGATGAGCCAGAAATGATAGCTAAGGCGATCGATGCTGGTGGAGATGATTATCTAATAAAGCCCGTAAATAAAGTGGTTTTAAATTCCAAACTGACAGCGATGCAGCGTATTGCCGTGATGAGGCGAGAGTTGAAGCAGAGCACTGCTAAGTTAGAGGAACTGAACCTACTGCTTAAACAACAAGCGAACGAAGATGGTTTAACCAAGCTGTACAATCGTCGTTATATGGATACTAAGCTCGAAGAGAGCATTGCATGGCATGGGCGTAGACAAGCTCACATGACCCTCATTCTACTCGATGTCGATTTCTTCAAACCTTACAACGACAATTATGGTCATATACAAGGTGATAATTGTCTTCAAGCCTTGGCTAGCACTCTAAAAAAGCTGTTTGTCCGTGCTGGTGAATATGTCGGGCGTTATGGTGGGGAAGAGTTTATTCTGATACTCAGTGATACAGACAGAAACTTTGCGGAGCAGCAAGCTCAACGGATTCAGGCGGCGTTAGAGAAGATAAATCTCAAACACGAACACTCTAAAGTGTCAGATAGGGTTACGGTGTCACAGGGTGTGTTGACGTTTATTCCAACAGGAGAGGAATCAATGGAGGGGAGTTATCGAGCGGTGGACAATGCGCTGTACCTTGCAAAAGAAGGTGGTCGAAACACCTATGTATTGTGTGACAATGTGGGCATTAATCGATAATACTTATCTATGTATGCAGTGAAAATTATGTTTTCGATAGAAAATATCAGCGGAGTACGGTGATAGTCTAGTGACAAAGTCGGCTGCCGTTTCTACTGGCAGTAGCTGTTTGTAATGAGTAGAAATAAAGGATTTTCTTTTTGGATCTTCGATATTTAGCTATTGTGCTTTTTATTCCATCGATGGCTTGTGCTATGAGTTTGAAGGATGCTGTTCGGAAAGATCTCGAACAAAACTTTGCCACAAGTGTACTCCTCAGTGATTCCGACGTATTCACATTCGGTTTTCATAACTTCGATCCCAACAAGGTTCTGAAAATCGATAATGATAATTTAGGCACAACTGAGTCCATCAGCCGTCGTAAAGACATTGCCGCTCTCAGTTTACCTTACACAATTGAGCTGCCGTCCTACATTGAAGATAATCGGCAAGAACTGACCTTACGCTTGTCGGCTCTTGGTATTGACCAAGATATAGAGCTACCATCAGGGCGTGTCCCTGATTCCTTGAGCGAATATATTATTTCTGGTTATATGGAGTTCGCTAACGTAAACCAATTGGATGAGCATTGGAGCGTCAACACGGCCATTGGTAATCACATCTCCTATTATCGAAACGACTATACCTATCAAAGCGGTATACTCGATCCATTTCGTAGTATATTGGATGGCTTCATCGTTAATACTGACGCTTGGGCCTATATTATTGAACCCAATATAAAGCTTACCTATCAAGATTTACATGACTGGGGGCGAATCAAGTTAAGTACGAGTTGGCATTATTTTTACGGGTATGGTTGGGGCGAAGCCAATGACGGTGATGTAGGCAAACCAGAAGGGTGGTATCTTGCTAATGAAATCAAGGTTTTTTACGATTTGATATCTTGGCGTGACAATGTCACATCAATGTACTCTAGCCTGCGTAGAATCGATGTTGGTGGCGATACATCAACGCCACTAGGCACACATTCCTACTATGAAGCTAGTCTAGGGTGGTTATTGGATCCAGACTTACTCAATGATTGGGTAGATAACGTAGGGATAGGGTTTACTATCAACTATGGAAGTTCTCTTAAAGGTGGAAGCTTGGTTCTTTTCTTCAACCAAGATTAAAAACAGTGCCGTCGATTGTCTATCCGTTGCTGATGGACAATCGATTACGGCCAGATTTCTTGGCCTCATACAGAGCATTATCTGCGAGTTTCATCACTTCCTCTGGCTTTTTAGTTGTCTTGCTATCAGCCAAGCCAATACTTACCGTCACGTTTACAATTTTAGACTTTACTGAGCCTTGACCACGGTTTTTGCTACCAGCTTCGTCGCAATCAGGACGAGCTTGGTTGTCACGAATCCTTATGTCGTAAGCTTCTATATCTTTTATCAATTCATTCAGATAGGTCTGGACGTGTTTTGCCTGTTTACGTTTGTAGATAATGGTAAATTCTTCACCACCATACCGATAAATGCGTGGATGACCAGAAGCTAACTTAAGTCGGCTGGCAACTAGCTTGAGTACCTCATCCCCAATATCATGGCCATAGGTATCGTTAAAAGACTTGAAGTGATCGATGTCGAGCATAGCCAGAGAAAACTTCCGTCCCAAGTGTTTCATATCACTCTCTAGTGCGTGACGACCGGGGATGTTAGTTAATTGGTCATTGAAAGCCAGCGCGTGACTGGCTGACATCATGTAGATAATGATAAGTATGCCAGACAAGGAAAAGAGGGTGCTTGAAATGTACCTAACATCAAAAAACACAAAGGTAGCACTCGCCATTATAATGGAACTGTAGACCACGACATCAATTGGACGGTTGTACATCAAAACTAAAATTGCAGTGAGGCCTGTTAAGCAAAAGCTATACATAACCAGTATCAAAGGAATTTTTGATATCGCCGGGAAGGTAAATAGGATTCCCTCACTCCAAGATTCAAATCCACCATCGTAAAAATGGCTAATAATCAACTGTGACCAAGCTATAAACAGCGCAATCGCTGCGAGATAGAAACTGGTTGTACGTAATGAAAGAGCTGTATTTGGGAACGCATAAACTAATAGACACGACACGGGAAGTAGTGTCGTGAGTAAAGAGAGCTCCAGTAATGTTGTCCCTGTATTAATCGGAGTTTGAAGGCGGGTCTGAATCACAGCGTAGGCTATCAACATCGCTACTGATACCATTGCCATGCGTCCTTGTTTAAAGGTGAAGCATAAGAGACCCGCTACCGACAATAGAATGTATGGGAGATTGTTGGCAAAGCCACGATTAGATTCCACGATTAAGATGATGTTATTCATACCGACGAACAGTATGCAGAGTAAAAATATAGGGAAGCTAAAACGAAACAAACTCGACGTTACAAACGAAGATGACATTGATGTGGAGTGCCTGACTAAACTGATGATTCTATAACTAAAGTAATTAAGTAGGATACGGCTTAAATTCCAATTGCCAAGCTTTTTACCCAAATTTCGACAAAAACATAGTGATGAGTTATGAATAATGCAATAAGGTTAATATGTTGGTTGTTGATATTATTGGTATAACAAACTAAATGTTAAGTAGGATTAACCGATTTCCCGAATGTAAATCATGGAGAGAGAAGATATGCAGATCAGTGTTGACGTCCACAACTATATGGAAACACTTGTTGGCCAGGTGCTAACAACCGAGGAGTACGTTTCGAGTTATTCTCAGGAGCAGTTGGCGGATCTTGCGTGCTTGGCATTAGGACAGTTAAAGCCGATATACATCCGCTACGATATTGATTTTTTAGCGGCGTTACCCGAGGAAAAGTTGGTTCTGTACAAAAGAAATAGTGAAGTTGCGGTCAAAAATGCGGAAGCGATGATATTAGATGACCGCAGAAAAAATCGCTCTCAAGATATTCCAATTATCTTCTCACATCACAATTTTGATGATGATGTTGAGCTCGATTGGTATGAAAAGCCACTGTTGAAGAACAACTAGTCGTGGTACGTTAGGTGGGTCCTTGGTTGTTCAATTAGGAGTATTAAAACGTGGGATTTTTCTCAAAGCTATTTGGAAGTAAACAGAAAACCGAACAAGCCGCAGTTGTCGAACCTGTGGAATATAAAGGCTTCAATATCTATCAAGAAGCACTGGCCGAATCCGGACAATACAGAGTTGCTGGGCGTATCGAGAAAGAAATCGATGGTGAAGTTCAATCGCATCGATTTATTCGCTCGGACGTTGTTTCAAACAAAGACGACGCCAATGAACTGATGCTGAAAAAATCTCAAATGTTTATCGATCAAATGGGCGATAACATTTTTAGCTAGCCAATTGGGGTTAGACTTGATGTTGGTCATAATTTTAAGAGCCTTCAGTGTATATGCTGAAGGCTCTTTTTAGTTTAAAAGGAAAAAGAGCAGCTAGATAGTTGTTATTTAAGGGATTAATTTTAAGTGGTTTGACCTCTTAACCTAATATGGTTGTCTTTTAGCCCTTCAAAATCGATGAAATTACATCCAATCCGTTATAAGTAATAACTTTTTCTGTTCTTTGAACAAAACGCTTGAAGTATTAGTTGTCGTTAGATACAAACGAATAAGTCATTGTGCCAATAGTCAAGGAATAGCTATGCAAATTGGTGTACCAAAAGAAACCCTCGCAGGTGAAACGCGAGTCGCTGCTTCTCCAAAATCGGTAGAACAGCTTTTAAAGTTAGGATTTGAAGTTTATGTTGAAACACAAGCAGGCGCTTTAGCAAGTTTTGACGACTCAGCTTATGAAGAAGCTGGTGCTAAAGTGGTCTCTGCTGAACAAGCTTGGGAATCCGATATTATCCTTAAAGTCAACGCACCTATTGTTGACGAAAACCTCAACGAAATTGCACTAATCAAAGAAGGGGCGAGCCTGATCAGTTTTATCTGGCCTGCTCAAAACCCAGAATTGATGGAGCAGTTGTCTAGTAAGAATATCAATGTAATGGCAATGGACTCTGTTCCACGTATTTCGCGTGCTCAGGCGTTGGATGCATTGAGTTCAATGGCGAATATTGCGGGTTATCGTGCGGTCGTTGAGGCTGCTCATGAGTTTGGTCGCTTCTTTACAGGCCAAATTACGGCGGCAGGTAAAGTACCACCGGCTAAAGTACTGGTCGCAGGTGCGGGTGTTGCTGGTCTTGCTGCTATTGGTGCTGCTGGTAGTTTAGGTGCTATTGTGCGCTCATTCGACGTTCGTCCAGAAGTAAAAGAACAAGTCGAGTCAATGGGCGCTGAATTCTTAGAAGTGGATTTCCAAGAAGACACTGGCGCTGGCGATGGTTATGCAAAAGAGATGTCTGATGAGTTCAATAAGAAAGCAGAAGAGCTCTATGCTGCACAAGCGAAAGACGTTGATATTATTATTACAACGGCACTGATCCCTGGTCGTCCGGCACCAAAATTGATCACCAAAGAGATGGTCGATAGCATGAAACCGGGTAGTGTGATTGTTGACCTTGCTGCGGCTAATGGTGGTAACTGTGAATATACGGTTGCAGACCAAGTTATCACAACGGCAAATGGCGTAAAAGTTGTGGGTTATACCGATATGGTTGGTCGTCTTCCAACGCAATCGTCTCAGCTTTACGCGACTAACTTAGTTAACCTTCTGAAGCTTCTTTGCAAAGAAAAAGACGGCAATATCAATATCGATTTCGATGATGTTGTTCTACGTGGTGTGACCGTAGTTAAAGAGGGTGAAGTGACGTGGCCTGCGCCTCCGATTCAGGTTTCTGCTCAGCCTCAACAGGCGAAACCTCAAGCTGCACCAGCTCAACTAAAAGTTGAAGAGCCAAAATCCCCAGCGAAGAAAATTGCAGGAATGGCGATAGCTGTTGGTGCTTTTGCATGGATAGCTTCTGTTGCTCCCGCTGCGTTCCTATCGCATTTCACCGTATTTGTACTGGCTTGTATTGTGGGTTACTACGTGGTTTGGAATGTTAGCCACTCTCTTCACACGCCACTGATGTCGGTGACAAATGCGATTTCAGGCATCATCGTTGTTGGTGCATTACTTCAAATCGGTCAGGGCAGTGGGGTTGTTACCTTCTTGTCGTTTATCGCCGTGTTAATTGCAAGCATCAACATATTTGGTGGCTTTACCGTTACCAAACGTATGCTTGAAATGTTCCGTAAAGACTAAGGAGTATAACGGATGTCTGAAGGATTAGTACAAGCAGCATACATCATCGCTGCTGTGTTCTTTATCATGAGTCTTGCTGGGCTTTCTAAGCAAGAATCGGCTCGTGCCGGTAACTACTACGGTATTACTGGTATGGCAATCGCTCTGTTTGCAACGATCTTTGGCCCTTACTCTGAAGGTCTGGTATGGATCATTATTGCAATGGTGATCGGTGGTGGTATCGGTATCCACTACGCGAAAAAAGTCGAAATGACTGAGATGCCAGAGCTGGTTGCGATCCTACATAGCTTTGTAGGTATGGCTGCAGTATTGGTTGGCTACAACAGCTACATCGACGCGCCAGAGGCTGCAACGCAAGCTGAGCATGTGATTCATCTTGTGGAAGTTTTTCTGGGTGTGTTTATCGGTGCTGTAACATTTACGGGCTCAATTGTCGCATTTGGTAAGCTGCGCGGCATTATTTCATCGTCAGCACTAAATATTCCTCATAAGCACAAATGGAACCTTGCAGCGATCGTTGTATCAACATTGTTGATGATCATGTTCGTTAAAGCTGACGGCAGCATGTTCGCTCTGATTGTAATGACGTTGATCGCATTCGCATTCGGTTACCATCTGGTTGCTTCTATCGGTGGTGCAGATATGCCGGTAGTGGTTTCGATGCTTAACTCTTACTCAGGTTGGGCTGCTGCCGCAGCTGGTTTCATGCTAGCAAACGACCTGTTGATCGTAACAGGTGCTCTAGTAGGTTCGTCAGGTGCAATTCTGTCTTACATCATGTGTAAGGCGATGAACCGCTCATTCGTTAGTGTTATCGCTGGTGGCTTTGGTCAAGAGGTTACGGTATCTGGTGATGCTGAAGAGCAGGGCGAACACAGAGAAGCGTCGGCTGAAGAAGTCGCTGAAATGTTGAAAGGTTCTAAGTCTGTCATCATCACTCCTGGATACGGCATGGCCGTAGCGCAAGCTCAGTACCCAGTGCATGAAATCACTGAAAAGCTTCGTGCCCAAGGTGTTGAAGTGAGATTTGGTATCCACCCTGTAGCGGGTAGGTTACCGGGTCACATGAACGTATTGCTCGCAGAGGCTAAAGTACCGTATGACATAGTTCTAGAAATGGACGAGATCAACGACGACTTTACTGAGACAGATACCGTTCTAGTTATTGGTGCAAACGACACAGTGAATCCTGCAGCGTTAGAAGATCCAAATAGCCCAATCGCAGGCATGCCTGTACTTGAGGTTTGGAATGCGCAAAATGTTATTGTGTTCAAGCGTTCTATGAACACCGGTTACGCAGGTGTACAGAACCCATTGTTCTTCAAAGACAATACACAAATGTTGTTTGGTGATGCGAAAGAGAGTTGTCTAGGCATTCTAGAGCATTTATAAGAAACCATTAGATAATAAGGGGCTCAATTGAGTCCCTTTTTTTGGTTAAGACTTTTACATTGGTACGAGTTTTTACTCTGTCTATTGCATCAATTTCCGGAATACTAAGGTAAAAATTTATCTTTGATCACGAATGGTATATATTTGATTTATCTGTATGAATTAACGCTTTGCTTGTGACGATTAAACAAACATTATCATTTATTACATTAAGCTTTTTCGTTTCAGCAACGGCTTTCGCTGATTCGTTGCCTGAGCGTATTGATCACTTTACTGATTTATTTGTTCATGAAACGGCGATCGAATCCTATGACATTCGCGTGCTACAAGCCGATTACCCAACCAGCTTAATCATGCCGTCAGATATGCTACCTCAAACAGCGAAGTACCCGTTGAGGGATATTCAAAGGCTTTACCAATTATCAAAAACGTGTAGTGGAAAATTACCACTTAGTCCTCTTATCACCGAGCCTTTGGTATTTACGCGAGCTATGTGTAAAGGTACTGAGCTGTCAGAGAGATGGTTTAGTCGTAGTGGTTTGATTCATCCCGGAGGCGGTTCATACGCTGCGCGCTATGTAGAGCAGTACCCTGAAAAGTTTGAATCATTAAAGCGATTCATGCACATTCAAGAGCGACCAAATGAAGATCATGATGAGCTTTTGACTCGCCTAAAGAACATGAATAGCGAAGCAATTACGGCATTGTTGGCTGGCGCGAGCATGTTTGTGGAGCTCGATGAGCTTTGGCTTAAACGTGGTGATCGATATTATTTGTATCAGAAACCGGTTTGGACTGAGAATGCGCAAATAGCTGGGCTTTCATATCGCCTATCCGACGAAGATAACAGCTGTTTTGTTCAGCGAGGTAACATCTGTTGGGAGATAGAGGATCACTCAGAGCTTCTACAGATAGCAATGATCATTCTAGTGGTTGCCAACATTCTACTGGTTATTGGATGGTCTATCTATCGCTGGAATGTACGCAAACAAGAGATGAAGAGTCGTATGTTAGTCTTGCAGATTCTAACCCACGAACTACGAACGCCTATTGCGAGCTTGTCTCTGACGGTCGAAGGTTTTAGGAGAGAGTTTGAACACCTTCCTGAAACGGTATATGACGAATTTAGAAGACTGTGTGAAGATACACGTCGATTGAGACAGCTTGCCGAAGCGAGTAAAGATTACCTACAGTCTGACAATCAACCTCTCGCCACAGAGTGGGTGCCGAGCGTGCAAGAGTGGTTGGAATTTAAAATTGAAGAAGAGTTTGGCCCTGACATTAAACTTGTCATAAACCAAGATATCGCTGCGAAAGTAAACGTATATTGGTTAGGAACTTGTATCGATAACTTAATCAGAAACGCGGTTAAGTACGGAGTTCCACCAGTTACACTTGATCTTACGACTTCTGACAAGAAGCTGACATTCAAAGTGATAGATAATGGAGACTTGACCCGCAAAGACTGGGGGCAGTTACGAAAACCGTTTGTGAGTAAAAGCGGTCTTGGTTTAGGTCTAACAATAGTTGAATCTATGGTTGGGAAAATGGGTGGACACATGACGCTTATCGGCCCCCCGACAACATTTATTTTGGAGATACCTTGTGAAACAGACATTGCTTCTCGTTGAAGATGATAAAAACTTAGCTGATGGCCTTCTAGTTAGCTTAGAGCAAGCTGGATATGAATGTTTGCATGCAGAGCGCATCTCTGAAGTTGAAGGCTACTGGGAACAGGCCGATCTGGTTATCCTAGACCGTCAACTTCCTGATGGTGACTCGGTAGACTCTCTGCCGGGTTGGAAAAAGAAGAAAGATATCCCAGTTATTCTGTTAACAGCACTTGTTACGGTAAAAGACAAAGTGGCTGGTTTAGATTCAGGCGCGAATGATTATCTGACAAAACCTTTCGCAGAAGCCGAGTTATTTGCGCGTATACGAGCACAGTTACGCTTACCGGATGCAGAAGAACAAGACAGCTCTAAAGTTGTCGCACAAGATCTAATGATCGACAAAGCGACGCGTGAAGTTTTCTTTAAAGATCAAGAAGTAACACTGACCCGTACGGAGTTTGATTTACTGCTGTTTTTAGCTAGCAATCTAGGACGTGTATTCACGCGTGATGAATTGCTTGATCACGTGTGGGGATACAATCACTTCCCAACAACTCGAACTGTTGATACGCACGTACTTCAGCTTCGTCAGAAACTACCGGGCTTAGAAATTGAAACTCTACGTGGCGTTGGCTACAAGATGAAAGCGTAACAATGAAACGAAAAGCACTTCCACTACTGCTTGTGGCACTGACCAGTCTCCCTAGCTCGGCAACTGAGTGGTTTACTGATAGTAATGCACTTACACAGGTACATAAGCATATTTTAAATGACGACCTTACCTTGATGTTTGAGTCATTGGTGGAAGTGTGGCAAAGCAATACCTCTAAGATACAAGAGAAGCACCTTAACGAACTATTCAATCAGGCGTTAAATAAAGACTGTGGCAAGACGTTAACTAAGACTACTCTGCCTGATTGGATAAGTTCAGTTGTTATTAAGCGACACATGATTCAAAGCCCTGGACGAGATACATTTCGTTTGGTGATTGATTTGGAGTCTAATGAAAACATCCAAAACATATCACTAGACAAGTGGGTGGATAAGACACTGTCTTCTGATAGCGAAATGACGAAGAGCCCTAAGGTCATTGAGAGCAGTGGTGCTTATCTATACAACAAACGCTACAACTTATCGTCACCAGTACAGTCTGGGCTATACCGCTTAAGCGTAAAAGTTGAAGATGGCGTAACCTGGAGTACTTGGATCATCTTTGGTGAGGTAAAGCTTAAACAGCAAGTACGCTGGGCATCTAAAGATTCCTGGCGCATCGACAAAAAAGAGCTTCTAAATCCCTATTGTCCGTTACCACGTCTAGAAGTCGGGCTCTATGATTATGTCGACGAACAGTATGAACGTGTGTGGGGTAAAAGCTACGAGTCAGACTATCCAATGCAACTTAAGGAACAGGATATACCAAGTGATCGCTACGTTCTGGCCGTATCAATGGCACACGCGCGATGGCAAGGTGATATAACCATCGAACAGACACAAACGATAAGTAAAACGTATGATATTTCTAGCGAGGAAGAGTTAAAGTAAATTACAATCATGCCGATAACAATGTAAAGGACTTAACAAAGAACTATCAGCATGAACAAAACGACAAAACTACTCGCAACGTCAATAGCCTTAGCTAGCCTTCCTGCTACTGCAGCAAACTATGCCATCGAAGCTCGCGGAGACGCTATGGGTGGTGTAGGTGTTGTATCAGCTAACTTCTTAACAGCCCCATTTTATAATCCCGCGTTAGTTGCTATTTATCGTCGTAATGATGATTTTGGTATGATTACTCCGAGTTTCGGTGGTAATTATAACGATCCTGACGATATGAAATCGAATATCGATGCGGTATTAGATGCGACAACGAGCACAGAAGTGACAAATGCATTAAATAAACTCGACGGGAATCAAGCAAATGTCGACCTGGGTGGTGTTGTTGCTTTCGCAATTCCAAATCAGTTTGTTGCAGCGAACGCTTTTGCCAAGGCATACACTGAGAGTTTCGCTACACCAAATGTCTACAATGATGCGACAGCTACGGATCAACAAAAACTTGAACTGACAGCAGTCGAAGCTGTGTCTATAGGCGTCACTGAAATTGGCTTGTCTTTGGCTAAGTACCAAACTTTTATGGGACAACACCTTTCATTCGGTGTCACTCCAAAGATACAGCGTATCTATACTTATAATTACGTCGCGACAATCAATGACTACGACCTATCAGATGTACGAGAAAATGGTGCAGGCGAGACCGCTTTTAACATTGATGCGGGCGCACTTTGGTTCTTTGGTCCGTTTAGGGTTGGCTTCTCAGCAACAAATTTAATTTCACGTGACATTGTAACTAAAGATACTACTAGAACATTAACAAGTGGTGGTCGAAGCAATGATGTTGGTGGTCAATATTCTTATAAGCTTGAACCTGTTTACACCGTAGGTGCAGGCATAGTTGCTGACTACTTTACACTAAGTGTTGATTACGATATCAACGAAGCAAAAAAATTCACGAGTTTTGATGATAACGAACAGATGATTCGTGTCGGTACTGAAGTGGACATTTTACGTCAACTGAAGCTGAGAGGAGGGTATTATAAGAACCTAGCTTACTCTGGCTCAGAAGGTACGATTACAGCAGGTATCGGACTATCTCCTCTAAATCTATTCCAGCTTGATATTAGTGCTAACTACACCAACGAAAACGCGATGGGCGCTTCTATTAATTTCCTTGCTAGTTACTAGTTGTGTCGATATAGTTCAGCTCCAAAGAAAAAGGAGCTGAACATGTTAGACGACTTACCAACACTGACTCACGAAGAACAACAAGCTGCTGTTGAGAGAATTCAAGAACTCATGACCAAGGGCGTTAGTACAGCGGAAGCTATCAAAATCGTAGCTCAACAAATTCGAGAAGAATCAGAAACTAAAGAGTAGGGCATTGAGCCCTTCTTTTTTTAGCTATTAACGCACTATAACTAAATGGTTTCTAGCTAGTTCGACAATACGTTACCCTCATAAATATCAACAATATCCTGCCAAACTCTCCCGTATCGCGCTAATTATCAATGTCTTATCGCAGAACAAATCACTGGCAGAATCTGCCCGCTAAAGATGCGATGTAAGAAAATTACATTTCACGATTAAGGGCTCCATGTCATGGTCATGGTTCAAATTGTTTAGCGTCAACTTTAATGTCGGCATGCAAAGGCAGTGTGCTACCAGTGTGTTTTTCTAATTTAACTATTTGTTTTTATTGTATATTGGTATCGTTTTTCATGGTGTCAATTATTCTTACCCTAAATAAAGGGAGGGGTTATTGTTATACCACCTGATTTGGAAAGTCTTTTGGACATGAAATTCTGAACTACTTTAATGGGCAGAATAATAGAAAGTTATCGACCCAATTATTTACTTGATAAGCGTAGTACCGGCCCAGATATAGAACCCTAGCTTTCACTGATATAGACGCCTTTGCGTTACGTTGTGACGTTCATTGGATGGTAAGAACTGTTTACTTTCAGAAAGTTAACAGTGCAGATATAGATGTTCTGCAATTCCAAAGACTAAAAACAACAACACATAGATATCGCTAAATCGACGGATATCATTCAGTCACAACGTAACTTAATGTAGGTTTTCAAAACTTGAGGGTATTGTTCTTCGTGCACAATACGGTGATTTATGAAGACCAGTAGGCAACATTTATCACTGCGACCTTCGAACCAATCATGGTGTGAGCCATCAATCTGAATGAGTTCACCGAGACAGTCCCGTCGATAACGAGGCTGATATACTCGAGGTTTACGCTTGCTATTAGGTACCCATAAACCGTCAGCGATCATCCATTGTCGCAGAGTCTCAAGTGATACCGGGACGTTATGGAGCTCTTGAAGTTTTTCGTGGGCTAGCGTTGGTCCAAAATCAGAATAGTACTGATGAATGAGTTCTAATGCCTGCAGCTTGACGCTTTCATTGACACGATTTGAAGACGGCTTGCCTCGACTTCCATGTGCCAGAGAAGCTGCGCCTTGTTGAATGAAACGAGTAATGAGCCGTTGGAGTTGTCGATAACTTAAATCCAATAACTTTAAAGCATCGCGTCGGCTTCGGTTATGGTGTAAGACATCTTGGATTACCGTCAGTCTTTGTAATTCACGGTCGTTCATAGTAATTAGCATCCTCAAACCTCCAAGGAAATGTAGGACATTTTCACTTGGTAATATTAGGACATTTTCGCTTGGTAATAACAAATCTGTCAATCCCATTTTAAAATGTCTTCTTTTCTCCCAAGTAGAAATGTCCCTTTATGAGCTAAATAGAGTAGGTGAGTTAGGTTTTACTCCTAGAAGCTTTGAAGGTTTCTGGTGTGATGAGAACTGGGTTTATCGCCCTTAGTTGTTCCTGAAGCGCTCTTTGTTGAGCTCTGCGTTGAGGGGCTTTTTTGCTCCTGGTGCGTTTCTGTTGTCGCTCGAATTCTTCTTGCTGCTGTTGAGCAAACTTTAGGACTTGGCCTAATCGCTTGTTGTCGACAATTTGGGTTTGTTGAACATGCTCAAGCTTATCGAAAATTTTGAATGCCAACTTTCTGTGGCCATACACAATCGCAATGTCTCCGTTGGGATAGTCTAAGACTTTGACATGCTCGTGAACTAAGCGAGTATTTTCTTCATTTGGTTCAATGAGATAAACCACTTTGTCATATTGAAATGTCAGAGATTTAGAGAGCTTACGTATTTCCTGCCAACTGAAAATATCATCGAGTTCCTGCGGGGTTTCGCGCACTTTTCGATGCATGTTTTTCGGATACATTGCCGGCTTAGCAAAGCGTCGATTGAAATCAGCAATGAAGTAGGGAAGCCAAGCATTCGCTTCTTCGATAGTGTTGATTCCTTGTAAGCGCATCTCTTTGACGAGTCGGTCTTGTAGCGTCAAGTTTACTCGCTCAACACGACCTTTAGCTTGAGAGCTGTTCGCACATATCAGTTCAATACCTAACTCTTTTAATACTCGGGCATACTGAGTTTGACCGACTTGTTTTTGCTTTTCCTGATTCACCCGAAAAATCGAATGCTTATCACTGTAGAACGCTACGGGTTTGCCGTGTTCATTAAGATATTCTCTCGTTGTTAGCATGTAATCAAAGGCCGATTCGGTTTCGCTGAACCTTAAGTTCATCAGGCGGCCAGTCGCATCATCGATGAAGACCAGTAAACAACATTTGTCAGCGCGTCCTTCAAACCAATCATGGTGAGAGCCATCAATTTGAACGAGCTCGCCTAAACAATCACGTCGGTAGCGAGGTTGGTAAACTTTAGGCTTGCGTTGCGAATGAGGCGTCCATAAACCATCTGCAATCATCCAACTTCGTAAGGTCTCGTTAGATACTGGAAGGCTATGTAACTCAAACAGTTTTTCTCTAGCAAGCGTTGGAGAAAAATCAGAATAGTGATCACGAATCAGTTTTAAAACTGTGTCTCGGTAGTCACTGGGATAGCGGTTATTACTTGGCTTACCTCGAGCTTGGTGAGTCAATCCTACAGCACCGAATTCTCTCAGGCGATTCATAAGCCTTTGAACTTGGCGAACACTCAAACCAAGAATGTCTGCCGCGTCGACTCGTCGGATCCTACGATCGCAAACATCTTGGATTACTTTAAAACGATTGATATCAGAATCATTCATAGTCACTAGCATCTTAAACGCATCCTTAGCTGGTTGTAAGCAAAGCTTAGTGACTACGAGCTAAAGAGACATTTTAACTTTGGTAAATAGTGACATTACAACTTTGCGCCTACACAAATCAGTGCGTATTATCTATCTTATGTTAAATTAGGTTTGTAATTTATAAGGCAGGACTCTGTTGGATGCCCTGCCTTATCTTATTCGCACTCTTAGTGCATGATATGTGAGTTATTTAACCGAAACGCTTATTTACCATAAAATAGCTAATATCTAATGATAATAATCTTCGATTCTTAACTTTAATATTAGCTGTGATTAACCGCCGGCCAATTTAACTTTTAAGCCTTTTTTCTCAAGATGTGCTTTGATTTTATCTCGAGCATCACCTTGAATCTCTATGTTGCCGTCTTTTACTGAGCCGCCACAACCGCAGACTTTTTTAAGTTCCGCAGCCATTAATTTAAGTGGCGCGTCATCTAGGTCTAAACCTGTTACAACTGAAACACCTTTGCCTTTACGACCTTTAGTTTCGCGTTGAATTCGAACAATACCGTCACCCTTGGGACGCTCGACTTTTTCTTCCTCAGGCTTAATACGACCCGTTTCTGTGGAATACACTAAACTCATAGTTTTTTACTTCTTTTGTTGTTGCTGCGCTTTTTGCTTTGCTACCAAGTAAGCTTCGATATGGCGCTGTATAGCAGTTTTCGCCCCTTTAATAAGACGACCGTTAAACATGCAGTACCAGGCGTTAGGCTCACCCGTATCGTTCTTAATTTGATAGCCATTAAAGTTTTCTGCTTGGCCACCTGAACCTGCTCGAGGTTTGTTTAATGAAGTGAACTCTTTTGGATCAATGATAGATGCAGTGTCAATCCACCAATCGATGCTCTTCTTCAAAGCGGTCAAGTTACCTTGAATTGCGTGATTTTTTAATTTTGCACGCCAAATAGTATTCGTCGCATCTGTAGACTGCAGATGAACTCCTCGATAAATCGAATTAGCCATATCTATGAATCATCTTTCTGTTTTCACTACACTAATCATAAGTGTACTATTAATGTTATCAAGCATAATCTAACAAAAACACCTAACTAGGTACGGTAAATTGAGAAAAAAAGTTCCGGTTTTGACCGATCCTTCACAAGTTAATTTCTTTGTTAATAAACTCAATAACGAGGCTTCGCTCGATGTTATAGATGAGTTGACTGATAATCAATATTCTCGAAATTCTTTGTTGGGAATTTTATCGGATTGGAATCGATATTTATCATATTGTCTTAAATATCATATTAATACCTTACCCGCCTCCGTCACGGCTATTCGTAGATTTCTTGAAACAGAGGCTAAAGAACGTAAATTTTCGTCTCTAAAACGTTACACTGCAACTTTGTCATTACTGCATACTGTTTTAGGATTCCCTAACCCAATAAAACACAAGCAAGTAAGATTTACTTTAGTTCAGCTGCAGATTTCGAAATCAGGCGATGCGAAACAGACTAGTGCTTTGACTCATCATCATCTGAAACAGCTCAACAATGCTTTAGCAAAACCCAATGCACCGTTTAAAGACATCCGTGATCTAGCTGTTTACAACGTGATGTTTGAATGCGCGTTAAAACGCTCAGAGCTAAAAAATTTAAAAGTAAGTCATATCTCAATGAAAGACGACACTAGTTGTGTCCATTTAGCGGACTCAACATATCAACTCTCGGAAGTGGCTAATCGCCACCTACAACGTTGGATTGAAATAAGCGACTCATTTGATGACCAGCCTTTGTTCCGTTCCATAGATCGACACGGTCATATCCATAACCAGCCTCTAGACGATTCATCTATCTATAGAATCGTAAGACGCGCTAGCGATCTCCTTGGGTTGACTGGAAGTCTTAGTTTTTCTGGTAACTCTATCCGCGTGGGTGCAACGCAAGAGTTGGCGAAACAAGGAATGACTATCCGAGATATTCAGGATTTTGGCCGTTGGATGAGTCCCGTTATGCCAGCGCAATACTTGGGACAGTTGACTAAATCGGAAGAAGGGAAAATGGTCTTTAAAGAGATCATTCCGTGGCAGTCATAACACTGCCACGGGAAAGTCGTATTTTATTTAAGGCTAGAGCGTACACAGTTTTCAAGAAATGCGCTGAATGCGTGACCGTTGTGCTCGACCATCTTCGGGAACATCGAAATAGGTGTCATACCAGGAAAAGTATTCACCTCATTGAGATAAATTTCATTATCTTCTGTTAGGAAGAAATCGATTCGCGACAGATGACGAAGTTTCATTTGAGTAAATACTTTGCGAGCGTCGTTATCGATCTGCTTTAATTGCTCTTGAGTTAAATTCGTTGCTTCAACTTTCGTCGTTGAATGGCTGTCTGCTCCGTACTTTTCCTCATATGTATAAAATGCACCATTGGGAGCAATTACTTCACCTGGCTTACTAATGTAAAGTTGACCATCCATTTCATAAGCTGCAACCTCTAGCTCGCGAGGTACAACCGCTTTCTCTACTAACACTTGGTCAGAGAAGGTAAATGCTTTGTTCACGGCTTCTTCGAGTTGCTCACTTTCAGTCACTTTATAACAACCCACAGAAGACCCTTGTCTTGCTGCTTTAACAAACACTTTGCCCCACTTCTCAAATGCTTCTTTCGCAGCTGTGTGACTTTGTTCGTTATTGTCTGAAAGGAAAAGATACGGTGTATTCGCAATTCCTAGGGCGTCATACCACAACTTTGATGTGATTTTATTGAAACTGTTATTACTTGCTTCTGAACCACAACCTAAGTACGGGATCTTAGCCATTTCAAACAGAGACTGGATATCACCAGTTTCACCTGGAAAACCATGAATACAAGGTGCAATAAAGTCAATTTTCATTTGCTCTTTTTCGCCACACAGCATTTGGTTATTGATATCTAGGTAAACCAAGTCGCCCGAATCGAGACACCACCCTTCACTTTTGATTTCGACACGTACAACATTGAAATCTTCAATACTGTTAAGCTGTTCGAAAAGATAGCCAGCTGATACTAACGATACTTCATGCTCTGATGAGCCGCCACCGCATAGAAGAAGGATATTTGTGGTGTTCATTATTTTTTCGGTCCTTGAGAACTCGGTTTACTTTCACTCAATGATAAACAAATCGAGTGAGAGTTTCAGTATTTTGAAGGTGAAAGTGTTGATATCAAGCTTAAACGTCTAACTATTGCTCTAATACAACGATAGAAGAAAAGAAGGAGCCTAAGGCTCCCTCTCTAAATGATCAGTTAAGCTTATTCAATGTAGGATATGCTGAGTTCTTGATCTCGTCGATACTTTTAACAAACGGTTTCAAGTTTTGGAAACTCTTTGGAAGCGTTGAGATAGCGTGTTTCGCTTCAGCTTTTGTTGCGTAGTCACCGTAAAGAACCGTGAACCATTTGGTTCCATTCACTACCTTGTAGTTCTCCCAAACAGGTTGGGATGTTGTTGGTAGTTGATTCACAAAAGAATCCACTTTGCTTTGACTGCCCACAGCCACGACTTGAACTGTATAACCAAAACGTTGGTTCATTTGCTGCTTCTTAGAAGGACCTTTCACTGTAGCCACTGGTTTTACGGTTGTTGTCTGAGTAACTTTTTGTTTAACAGGTTCAGTTTTAACAACGTTTACAGTTACGTTTTCTTCGCTAACGCCTGAGCCCATTTGGTCTGATTTGGAAACGACCGGAGCTTCAACTTGCGCAGTTTTGTACTCTTCTTGATAACTTTCTGAAGTCACATCCGTAATGTAGTTTTCGGATACACACGCAGCCAACAGAAGTGGCAGAGTCGCAATTGCAATTTTTTTCATGGAAAGCTCAACGTCCTTAATAAATAACTACTATAAATCATGCCGATAGCTCGGTATAGAATCAAGTTAACTTTAATATTATACACAATTTACGGGTGACCTATTTCACAAACTTAATCGCATATCGCATACATGATCTAATTTCGGTGAAATTCCCATCAACCTGGTTATGAAAAGTACGCTAGGATGATGGTGTGTTTATCTAAAGGAAGTATTATGAACCCACTCGACTCGTTACTGAAACCTCGTTCAATTGCTGTCATCGGAGCGTCAAAGCGAGAGTCTAGAGCTGGCTACATCGTAATGAACAACTTACTTCATGGTGATTTCAAAGGCGCAGTCATGCCAGTGACACCCAAATACGATTCGGTCGCTGGTGTTCTCTCTTATAAAAGTGTTTCACAACTTCCTATTACGCCTGATTTAGCCATTCTCTGTACTCACGCCTCACGCAATATTCAGCTTTTCAAAGATATAGCCAACAAAGGCATTCGTTCGGTGATTGTTCTTTCGTCTGATATGCACCAACTAACGTCAGATGGCACCACAATTGAGTGCGAGTGTTTAAAGATTGCAAAAGAGAATCACATTCGAGTTTTGGGGCCGAACAGCCTGGGAATCATACTTCCTTGGATAAACCTCAATGCATCATTTTCTCCAGTTTCAGCACTCCCTGGAAAAATAGCCTTCGTTTCACAATCTGCAGCTGTGTGTACCACAATTTTAGACTGGGCGAATGACAAAGAAATCGGGTTTTCTGCCTTCATTTCTATAGGCAATGGTGGCGACATCGACTTTTCAGAGTTACTTGATTACCTGAGTACCGATTCTCATACAGAAGCAATCTTGCTTTATATCGATACTATTAAAGATGCACGTCGCTTCATTTCAGCAGCGCGAGCGGCTTCGCGTAACCGAAGAATATTAGTGTTGAAGGGCGGTAGAACCGAGCGCGGACGCGCGGCGGCAATGGCTCATACTGGTGGCACTGATACTCTCGATATTATTTATGATTCAGCAATTCGACGTAGCGGCATGCTGCGCGTTAAGAACATGCATGAATTGTTCGCAGCCGTAGAAACATTGACGCATTCAGTTCCACTTCGAGGTGAACGTCTTGCCATTGTGACAAACGGTGGTGGTCCAGCGATAATGGCAGTTGATACTTTATTCGAACGAGGTGGAAAACTGGCCGAATTGTCGGAAAGTACTTATCAAAAACTCAATCAGCAATTGCCTGAAAGTTGGTCTCACAGCAACCCAATTGACATTGTAGGTGATGCTGGTGAACAACGTTATATCGACGCCATTAATACCCTACTAGACGGAGATGAAGCTGATGCGATTTTGATTATGCATAGCCCTTCAGCCATTGCACATTCGGCGCGAACGGCGGAAAAAATCATTGAAGCGATCAAACGACATCCAAGGCATAAGCATTTCAACATATTGACGAACTGGTCTGGCGAACTTACAGCGAAGCCAGCACGGAAGCTCTTTACCGATGCAGGAATCCCAACCTACCGCACTCCGGAAAGTTCAATTGTTGCGTTCATGCATTTGGTCGAATACAGACGCAACCAGCGACAGCTAATGGAGACCCCAACAACAGCAGAAAAAGTTCACATTGATGATCTGGCGGATGCGAAAAATTGGATAAACACACAACTACTGGATAAAGAAACAGTGGTTCTTGATACTCACCAAAATAGCCAATATTTTAAGCACTTCAACTTAGATGTATTGCCCACTTGGATAGCCTCTGACCCTAGCGAAGCGGTACATATTGCAGAAACAATTGGTTACCCAGTTGCTGTTAAGCTTCGTTCTCCTGACATCCCACATAAATCAGATGTACAAGGCGTCATGTTGAATCTAAGGAATAGCAACGAAGTTGCCAACGCTGCACAAGCGATACTCGATCGCACCCAACTCTCCTACCCAACCGCAAATATCCACGGGTTGTTGATTCAGGGTATGGCAAAGCTTGCCGGCGGACAGGAGCTTAGAATTAAAGTCACCACTGATGAAACATTCGGACCAATCATTTTATTGGGGCAAGGTGGCTCTGAATGGGATGAATCATTAGACGCCGCGGCAGCATTTCCGCCACTCAATATGACACTTGCTCGCTATTTGATTATAAGAGCCATTAAGAGCGAGAAAATTCGTTTACAGAAACTCCCGAACCCTATCGACATTGAAGGGCTATCAGAGCTCTTAGTCCGAATATCTCAAATGGTGGTCGACTGCCCTGAAATAAAGGAACTGGATATACATCCAGTACTGGCTAATGGCGATAAATTTACCATTTTAGATGCAGATATTACGTTAGAGCGTTACGAAGGAGACGCACAAGAAAGGTTGGCGATTCGCCCCTATCCTGTGGAGCTCGAAGAGACTATTACATTAAAAGACGGCTCGACGGCCTTATTAAGGCCTATCCTACCTGAAGATGAGCCAATACACGCCGACTTTATCAGCCGAGTAACTAAAGAGGATCTCTATAAACGCTTCTTTAGTGACGTAGGAGAATTTAATCACGAAGCGCTCGCCAACCTCACTCAAATTGATTTTGATAGAGAGATAGCTTTTGTGGTGATCAGAAAAGAACAAGGCGAACCATGCATCATTGGCGTATCAAGAGCATTGATCAATCCAGAAAACACCGATGCCGAGTTTGCGATATTAATACGCTCTGACTTGAAAGGCGTAGGATTAGGTAAAGTATTGATGAAGAAAATTATCGACTACTGTCAGTCGAAACAAACCAAACAGATCTCTGGGATGACAATGCCGACAAATCGAGGCATGTTAATGCTCGCCAAGAAAATGGGGTTCAAACTGGACATTAGTTTTGAAGATGGCACGGCTGACATGGTATTACCCCTCCAGCCGTAATCGATAAAGTGAGTCAGATGACGTGACATTTTGAATGTTACTTAAGTGGCCAAGTCTTTTTTAGATGTTGAATGCACCAGGACTTGGCATCCCCCATTTTGTTTCGTCGCCATGCGATGACAATATCCATACTCTGCTTTCCCGTGCCTGCAATTTGTTTAATCGCGCCACTCTCAATAAGAGGTTGAGCTACAACTGCTGGCAGTGTTCCAATCCCCAAGCCTGAGGTGATCGCTTCCACCTTTGCAGCAAAGTTGGTCACTGTCATTCTTGGTTGACGCTCAAGGATATTGACACTTATAGCCGGCTTGTCACGGGCAGTATCAGCGATCGCTATTACCCTGTAACTTTCTCTAGCCTTCTGATCGAACTCACCAGCACGCTTGTGTACATAGTGATCCGTTGACGCCACCCACATCATATCAAGCTTACCAATGACCTCACTCTTCATTTCATTCGGTACTGCTTCCATCTTAGGGCAAATCAACAAATCGGCACGATCTTCAATTAAAGACTCCCAACACCCCGCCAGAATTTCCTCTTGCAGTTTCACACGAGTCTTACTGATCTTTCCAAGTTCATCAATGAGTGGAAAAAAATTTGATACCGGTAGAATGCCGTCAAATGCAATAGTCAGGTCTAGCTCCCAACCATTCGCTAGGATACTGGCTTCCTTAACTAACCTCTCTGTCGCACCTAAAATAACTCTGCCTTGCTCTAAAATAAGCTGCCCAGCTTCTGTAAAGTTCGCTCGGTGACCAGAACGATCAAAGATCATGATGTCCAAATCCTGTTCAAGCTTTTGAATTTGATAGCTTAAAGACGACGGTGCTCTATCAAGCTCGTTAGCAGCAGCTGCAAAACTGCCGCGACGACTGATGGCATCTAAAATGTGTAATGCCTCTAAAGTGATTGGACTTTGCAAATTACACCTCTTTTCAGAAAGTGACTCATGTCACATAAAATAAAATTAAACTGAACTATTGATAATTTCAATAACACATCTAATTGCATGTTTTAAAAAGAATTTTATACCGACGCATTGGCTGTGTAAATATTTCCATTTCAATAAATAACAATGATAACAATAGTAATTCTCATTTAGATCCAATAGCATGGCATACGCCCAAGCAACCTACTATGGATTTAAGGTTTCAAATCAATGTATAAAAAGTCACTATTGTCAGCTTCCATTATTTTAGCTGTATCCCCTGCTCTTCATGCAGAAGAATATTCACTTTTTGATGAAGTTGTTGTTTCCGCAACAAGAACTGAACAAAATAAAGAAGATGTCTCTAGCTCTATTGAAACAGTTTCATCGAAAGATATTGATAATCAAATGTCTTCGGACGTAAAGAAAGCTCTACAGTACACACCTGGCGTGGACGCAAATGGTAGCGGTCGATTCGGGATCTCTGGCTTTAACATCCGTGGTGTCGAAGGCGACCGAGTCAAGATGATGATCGATGGTGTACGGCAGCCTACACCATACAATCCAGGTGCAACTGAGCAGAGAAAATATTCAAATGCTATCGAAATTGATACTCTACAAATTATTGAAGTAAACAAAGGTCCTGCCTCTACCCTTTATGGTTCTGATGCAATCGGTGGTGCTGTGATGCTTCGAACGAAAAGCCCTGAAGACATGTTACGTACTGAGGGTGATGAACATCGCTTTGGAATTAAATCTAGTTACACATCTGCTGACGAACAGTTCAAAAACACTTTATCTTGGGCAATGCGTAAAGGTAAGCTAGAAACTTTAGTGATGGCTACATATGCGCAAGGCAGCGAGACGGAAACGCACTCTTCGGGCTCTGATATTGAAGGTCCAGATCGCGGAGCAGCTAACCCAGCAGATACTGAGCTAAGTAACTTCCTAGGCAAGGCATTCTACAATGTGTCTGATTCTAATAGAATCGGCTTGACCATTGAGAATTACAACCGCCAATACGATGAAGATGAACTCAATTATAATGGTTATTCGATCATGCCCGGGTTCACATACACAGATAACTTCAACGAAGATACAAACAAAAGATTCCGTGCAACTGTAGAGCATCAGGTTGAGATCAATACTTTTATTGCCGATTCTCTCGATTGGTCAGTTAGCTACCAAGATTCTAGCTCGTTAAGTAAGAACTATGATACTACTCCTTCTAATGGCAGACGTATGCGCGAACGTGATGCTTCAGACGTAACGATGCAGTTTGATGCACAACTATCGAAGTTGGTTAACATCAGCGGTTCTGATCATGAATTTACTTACGGATTTAGTTACCTAAAAAATGATTTCGAGCTAAAAAATACCGACTATAAATTCGACTTAGGTACTGTCACTCCGGGTAGTACAGGTATACCAGACGCGAAAATCACCCAATGGGGTGCATTTGTTCAAGACCAAGCGTTCCTTATGGAAGATCGTTTGATTCTAACTGCTGGTTTACGTTACGACTCTTTCGTTGCGGATCCATCAACGGATGAAGGCTTTACGACTGAATATGACAAGAACGAAAATGATGCGTTTACAGCTAAACTAGGATCTGTTTACCATATCAATGACAATTTGGCTGTATTTGGTCAAATTGGTCAAGGATTCAAAGCACCGACTGTTTACGATTTGTACTACTTCTACAACCAAGGTGCAATCATAGAAGCTAACCCTAATCTGAAAGCTGAGAAGAGCCTTTCTTATGAGTTAGGTCTTCGTGGTAAAAACGAGCATGCTCGCTTTGAACTATCTACTTTCTATACAGACTACACTGACTTCATTAACCAGACTAAGTCCGGCGAGCAAGGCGGTAAAGACGTCCTTACTAAAGAGAACTTAGATGAAGTGACAATCTACGGCGCTGAGCTATCTTCAACTATCAACTTGGATAGCTTAATTGACGCACCATTCGGAACTTACACTCGCCTAGCTGTTGCTTATGCAGACGGAGAAGACAAAACGACAGGTAAATCAATTGATTCTGTAGCACCATTAACAGGCACAGTTGGTTTAGGACTTGAAAGAGAAACTTTCGGTACAGCATTAAATGTGAAAATGGTTGCAGCAAAAGACGAGTGGCATAGCGAAGATAATAGAGATGCCGCTGGCTACACTCTTGTTGACGTAACGGCATATTACCGTCCAATCACTGACCTAACTCTTCGTGCTGGTTTGTTTAATGCTCTTGATAAGAAGTACTGGTTATACAGTGATCTATCTGGAAGTGCACATGATTCAAAGTTCAGCAAAGACTTTAAATCTCAACCAGGTCGTAACTGGGGTATCTCTGCAAACTACGAATTTTAATTCGTTTTACAAAGCTTAAAAGTACAAAAAAGCCAGCATATCTGCTGGCTTTTCATCATTTCACTCAAAATTGTAATAAAAAGGGGAAGTGAAATTACTTTTCTGCCATTTCTTTCTTAACCATAACAGCTGCAGCGACGATGAAAGTAACGATTAGGCCTAATTCCATGATTAACTCCGAACAAAATTAACATTAAAGATATATTTTGCGCGTATAGTAACACAATGAATACGTAAAGATACTTTTTAACCACAAATTTACTTTTATTACGATTCAGATCAAAAAAGGCGCCCTAAGGCACCTTTTTGGTAAATAAATCGACCTGAATTTATTAAATTAACCAGGAAAACCGTTAGGATTGTTAGACTGCCAACGCCACGTGTCTGCCGTCATTTCTGATAGTGTACGTGTTGCTTTCCATTCTAGCTCTTGCTCAGCTTTAGCAGGATCAGCCCAGCACTCAGCGATGTCTCCCGGACGACGTTCTACAAGTTTATAAGGCACTTCCTTACCACTTGCCTCTTCAAACGCCTTTACCATTTCTAGAACACTAGAACCGTTACCAGTTCCTAAATTATAGATATGAAGACCATCCTTTTTACCCACTTTTTCTAGTGCAGCGATGTGACCATCAGAAAGATCCATCACGTGGATGTAGTCACGCACGCCAGTGCCGTCTTTTGTTGGGTAATCGCTACCAAAAACAGATAGGAATTCACGACGTCCAACAGCAACCTGAGAAACAAATGGCATTAGGTTATTTGGAATCCCTTGTGGATCTTCACCCAGCTCGCCGCTTGGGTGTGAACCTACTGGGTTAAAGTAACGAAGTAAAGTGATGCTCCAATCGGGGTTGGCTTTTTGGAAATCTGTTAGACACTCTTCAACCATTAGCTTACTACGGCCATAAGGGTTGGTTGCGCTCGTTGGGAAGTCTTCTGTAATAGGTACACTGGCTGGATCACCGTATACTGTCGCTGAAGAGCTGAATACTAAAGTTTTGACGTTCGCTTCGCGCATCGCATCTACAAGCACAAGGGTTCCGTTAACATTATTATCATAGTATTCAAGCGGTTTCTCTACAGACTCACCAACTGCTTTAAGGCCCGCAAAATGGATGACAGCTTCGATGTTATTCTGCTTTAGCGTCTCAATTAAAAGAGCTTTATCACGAATATCACCTTCAACAAAAACAGGCTTAACACCAGAAACTTTTTCAATACGCTCAAGCACACTTGGCTTACTATTATATAAATTGTCAAAGATGAATGGAGTCATCCCTGCTTTGATCATCTGAATACTTGTATGGCTGCCAATGTAGCCCATACCGCCGGTTACTAAAACGTTCATGTTAAGCCCTGTTTTTATGTATATGTATATTGGCCTTATGTTACAACAAGTTATTCCTAAAATGTAGGCAAAACTAAAGCCAATACATGTATGATTAAGTTTAAAGCATAGCGGGTAAAGGCTTTGTTAAATTTGCTTTTTCTATTGATATTTAGCATTTAGGCACGATTGCCGTTTATATTTCGTTATAGACCATGTAACACGTTAAGTTAATGGAAGTTTGAATGTGATCACTGTTTAAATCAGTGATTTAGTGGAACGTCTAGAAGCACTAAAAATTAAGGATAATCTGTCTGTGACAACAAAAGTACTACTCAACTGCGATATGGGTGAAAGTTATGGTAGTTGGAAAATGGGTGACGACGAAGCCGTCATGGAGTGGGTAGATATGGCCAATGTAGCGTGTGGCTTTCATGCTTCAGATCCACACGTCATGTCGAAAACCATTAAACTTGCGAACCATTACAATACTCAGGTGGGGGCTCACCCCGGGTATCAAGATTTGGTTGGCTTTGGCCGCCGCTCTATTCCGCACTCGATGAAAGAGATAACGGAACTCGTCTGTTATCAAGTTGGAGCATTAAAAGCTTTGTGCCAACATCATGGAAGCAAGTTGCATTATGTTAAGCCTCATGGCGCCTTGTATAATGACATGATGGCGAATACGCAAATCTTCAATGCAATCGCGGAAGCCGTTTCAGGGTTTGGAATCCCACTTATGATTCTCTCTACCGCCAATAATCAAAAATTCCTCGATATTGCAGACAATTACGACCTTCCACTTTTACTTGAAGCCTTTGCAGACCGTGCCTATCTCAATAATGGACAGCTCGCCCCACGCTCTGTGTCTGGTTCTGTATATACCCACCAAGATGATATTTATAATCAAGTCATGCAGATAGTAAACTATGGCTCTGTGACCACCATTGAGGGTGAGCGACTTGAAATTGAAGCGGACACAATTTGCGTCCATGGCGACAACCCTCAATCCATCGCTTTGATTAAGCGTATTAGCCAAGACATCAATGCACTTAGGTAGCACTTATTAATATCTCTATTATCTTTCTTCAATAAATACGGAAGCTTATGAGGAAACCAACATTTAATGTAACGATCGAGCCGATAGCCGAGTGCAGCATAATGATCACACTCGATCTTAATAGCGAAATGAGATCGCTAACAAAATCACAACAAAATAGACCTAGCTCAATGGCGCTAGACGCCTCTACCGCTATTGCCTCCATAGCTCAGACAATACGGCAAGCATTCGAGCCCTACTTAATGAACGTTACGCCTTCCTACAACACAATTCTCGTAGACTACCTTCCGTATCGTGTACAAGAGCAGACGTTTATTAGCCAGTTAGAACAACTGGTTTCAGATATACATCTAGATTGTGTCTTCAGTAATCATTCGACAGCGACATTGACTATACCTGCCTATTACGGCAAAGAAACTGCTCTCGATCTCTCCCGTTTTAAGCAACAAGGTATATCGCTAGACCAACTCATTGAGCTTCACACCAATACCACCTATCAAGTCAGCGCCGTCGGTTTTATGCCAGGGTTTGCTTTTCTTTCCGATGTCGTAGTGGAACTGTCTATGCCGAGGCACGAAACGCCGCGTCTCTCTGTTCCAAAAGGCAGTGTTGGAATTGCTGATAGAAAAACAGCGGTCTACCCAGATCAATCTCCAGGTGGTTGGAATATTATTGCCCGCTCTCCCATACAGTTATTCAATAGTCAGGTGTCTGTAGAACATTTGAACGAGGCCTCTTTTTTTAACGTAGGCGATCAAGTGAGGTTTGAAGCAATCAGTAGGCAGGATTTTCTTGACCTTGGAGGGGTGCTTGAATGACTAAGGGCTCCATAACAATATTAAAACCTGGACCACTCTCGCTAATCCAAGACTTTGGACGCTATGGCCTTTCACATTTAGGGCTAACACAAGGCGGTGCCGTTGATGATTACGCATACAGTTGGGCAAACCATCTACTTCAGAATTCTATTAACAGCCCCGCACTCGAGATTACTTTAGGGCAATGTGCAGCCGAAATTAACCAAGACTGTATATTGGCTATCACGGGTGGGGATCTGCAAGCTAAGCTCGACGGCGTTCCAATAACGAATTGGTCGACTTTTGTTGCTCGTAAAGGACAAGTTCTTTCATTTGGATTACCAAAAAACGGACTCAGAGCTTACCTAGCCGTGAGCGGAGGTTTTAAAGCGCCAGTGAGCTTAACCAGTGCTTCGACGGTAGTGCGCGAGAAAGTTGGCGGGCTGACTCTGGATGGGCAAGCTTGCCAAGCTAATCAACAGATTCATTTTGATAAGCACCCTATTCCAGCGGGTTTTAAGGCTCTAAGTGTGACTTTCCGTTATACACCAGATTACAACCGCCCCCTCAAACTAAGAGTGGTTGAAGGGTATCAGTCGCACCTGTTTTCAGAGGCCGCTAAATCTACCTTCTACAACACCGTTTTTACAGTCAGTCAGAACTCCAATCGTATGGGCTATCGATTGAGTGGCGAGCCTGTTGAGTCACCGGCTATCACTATTTTGTCTGAAGGTATCGCGTTGGGAGCGATACAAATACCAAAAGATGGACAACCGATTATTCTTCTTAATGACAGACAGACAATTGGAGGATACCCAAAACTAGGTTGCATTGCGCGTATCGATTTGCCGAGATTAGCGCAAGCCAAACCAGGACAGCAGGTCTCTTTTATTGCGGGAGATCGCTTGGGGCTTCAAGAAGTTTGGTGTCAATGGGCAAGGTTCTTTGGTTATTGAACTGTAACCGTTAGTCACTAAACGAGATCCGTTATCCAATCACAACATAATCAAGGGTGACTCTCGAACAAGAGTCACCCTTTCCATTTCCTATGACTTACCAACAAATATCAACAAGCCTAAATGAGTCGACTTTCACCTGTAACAATTGCTAAAGCTGCCGGGTAGCCACGCTCTTGGGTCAAAGTGATCGCTTTTGCCTCGACATCATCGATATTAAGTGACATTGTCACAGGGTGTGTCTCTTCAATCGTGGTCTGCTGCCCTTGACCATCAAACCAACGACTATTAATTTTCTGAGCCGCTTCTAAAGTGGAAGACGCTTTTACAACCTCTAATCTTGCGTATTTTTCGCCACTGAAAGAGACGTCAGAAGCTCGTAAACTAGGATCAGTCCCTGGAATCTGTTGAGCACCGAACAAAGGCTTCCCACCTATCGTTGCCGATTTAAAGCTAGGAATAAATTGAGCCATATGAGTAATCGCTGCTTGTGTTCTCTGCTCTAGCTGCTCTTCAGTCCAGCCGGATACAATCTTCTTCAGTAACTTCTGTGGAAGTTGGGGTTGAGAAGATTCGGCAGAGGAAGACACTAGCCCACCTTCAAACAACGTAATCCCTTCAGTCATACCATGGAGTTGAAATATACCGTCTGCATAAGGTGTTAACTGCGCCATGCCTTGAGGTGTTCCTCGCGGCCCGTGAAATATCACTTCTGGCCACTCTTCATGATGTTCGCGACAATCTGCCCAATCCGTTACGTACGCAGCTTTAAACTCCACAAGACGTTCTTGTTTGGAACCAACATAATCGTCCACAACACCGGTTTCAAAGCCACTCGCATTAATCAGGTATTGGGCGGTAAACTTCTGCTTATTCCCTTTTTGATCGAAATAGCATAGCTCCCACTCATCGTCTAACTGGGTCACCGATATGAGTCGGCTGTGGGTAAGAATATTACAGTTGCTCTGCTTTTCTAACGACAGCTGCGCCATTGCAGACAAACGAAATACGCTCAATCCATACTCTTGAACTACAGCGACTGGGTACTTCAGCGTGTCTAGATCAGTGTGCTTTGCGAATGGAATACACCACTCATCCAACGTTCTTGGATTTTTAGGTTGTTTTTTGGTTGATAAAGCGACTAGCTCTTGTTTTCCATAGAGCTTGTAGTACTCGTCTGGGTTTCCGAGCACTTGATTACTCGGATCCTGTTCAACCAAAGCCTGATATGCCGATTTAATGACTTTCAAGCGAGGTAACAACTCTTCAGGTTGCCCTCCATCACTATGAGGTACTGCAATCACTGTTGGTCGAATATTAAGCGTATGAGGAAACAAGCGAACAGTATCGATAGATTGAGCGAGGAGTTGAAGACATTGCTCTTGAGAAATATCACGATACAAATTTCCACCAGCATGCAAATGGCAAATCGGAGGTCCATTCACCAAGCTTGGCCCTTTTTCAAGCAAAGTGACCGCATATCCACGCTCGCTGAAATGAATGGCACTGGTTGCACCTGCAATACCACCGCCAACTATCGCAATAGACGGTTGTTTTTTATCCATTTTGTTCTGGTTCATTGAACTCTAAAGCCTAAAATTAACTACTTTGTATTCTACGTAGGATTGACGGTGAATTAAATCACATTTTTATCAAGGTCTTAGTTTGTCGTCGTCAAAAGTCAAACTAAAAAAACAAAATTTATTGCTTGACTCGGTATGTGTGAATGAAAAAAAGAGCGAGATAAAACAGGCCAATATCGGCCTAAGTACGACAGCACAAAGGCTCGAAGATGACTCGTGTGACACCTTAATTAACTTATCCCTAAAGTTATCCACCGATTTTGTGGATAACTGTTGATAAGATGCGAAACTGTTGCGCAACCCCTTTATTTACAGGGACTAAAGAGAACTAACGTTAAAAGTGAATTTATTATTACAGCCTATTAAAAGGCTTAAACAGCGCTTTGGGTAGGTAATTTATCCCCTCGATACCTTACCCTGTGGGTAACCTTGCAAATCACTGTCCCAAAATAAAAAGAGCGCTCAACCGAAAACGTTTGAACGCACTCCTTTGACTTAGTCTACCCATAACGTTAGTTTCGGCAGCTGCGATCACCTTGAAACCAGTAATTTATGGGTATCGATTACACAGTCTCGCAGAACAGTATGATGAACCGAACAAACAGGACTAAAAAGCTAGTTAAAGTCCTTCTTCATGGGTGCAAGAAGTCGCTTAATCAAACTATTGACCACCGCGGCTAATGTGACAAAGGTAATCACTGGTAACGCAATCCAAAGAACAGGATGCAGCGTTACGGGTAATTCAAAGCCAAAGGTCATTAAACTTGCAACACTTAACTCTGCACCGAGGGCTGCGATACTACCTGCGACAAGTGCCATTATGCCGTATTCACACCAAATCGTATTAAGAATGCGATTTTTGCTAGCACCTAATGTACGGTACAGACGAATCTCTTGTTGACGCTGGGATAAACTTAAACGCAGCAAGGTAAAGATCAAAAGCAAGCCAGCTACAACCCCAAGCCCCGCTAACACGGTGATTGACCATATGATCTGCTTCAACAACTCTTGGATCTTACTCCCCATTTTGCGGATATCCATCAAGCTCACAGTTGGGTGGTTACGAGAAAGCTGACTCAACATTTCGTCGTGTTGCTCTTGTAGCCTGAAGCTTACTAACCATGTCGATGGAATTGAACTCAGTACATCCGGCGTAAAGATAAAGTAAAAGTTTGGCTTCATTTCACGCCATTCTACTTTACGGATAGTGTTTACTCTCGCATCAAAACGCTGGCTGTTTATTGTAAATGACAGTTCGTCGCCAATTTTAAGCCCAAGTTGATCGGCAACTTCAGACTCAACAGAAACGCCATTCTCTGTAGTCCACTGGCCTGCAGTGACTTCGTTGTACTCAGGAAGAGATTCACCCCAAGTAAAGTTAATCTCACGGCTAAGTACATCAGCATCTTCGGCATTGTCACTATACTCACCCGCTTCAACGCCATTAATGGTTGTTAGACGGCCACGGATAATCGGGAAAGCTTGTGTGCGTTCGACGTTGTTTGCATCAATCGCTCCGAGGTACGCGTCCTTCTCATAATCCGCTATGTTGAGTGCAAACGCGTTCGGAGCATTCTCAGGGAGCGTTTGTTGCCAATCTGATAGCAAATCACTGCGTACTAACCAGATGATAGAGAGCAGCATTAGAGACAAAGCGAGCGCGCCGAACTGAATACCCGTCGCAATTGGCGTGCGATTGATGCGACTGATTGCCAAGCGCATTGCTGTCGAAACGCGCAGTTTACCAATCAACCTCAATACCAGAATACTCACCAGTGCGAGCACAGCAAATAGCGCGACGATACCGCCAAGGACAATCCACACCAGTAGGTTATTACCATACATCAACAACATTGGTACTACTGGCACCAACAGCAGCAGATAACGCCTAGTACTGTTTTGACCTTGGTGGCTAGATTGAATAACACTAATAGCAGACGTATTGACCAAGCCCACTAAAGGAATCCCCAAGGCAGGTACACCAATTAGTACACTGGTTAATACAGACAACATTATCGGTTGATAGCCGTAGCTTGGAAGTGGGTTGGGAAGTAAGTCTCCCAGTGGTATGCGCAACAAAAATTCAAGACCAATACCGATCCCAATACCAAAGACGACACCAATAACCATCAACATCAAAACTTGAATCGAGAGCCAATGGATAACCCACTGTTTGCTCGCCCCTAAGCTCTTAAGCATAGCAATCGTCTTTTGTCGGCTTGCTACGTAGTGCTGACAAGTGAGAACCAATGTGGTTGCCGCCATGATGACAACAATCGCGACAGTGAGAGATAGATATTGAGTCGTTTTATCGAACATTTCATTGGTACGACTCGCGCTGTCTTGGTTACGCCAGCGATCACTTGGTGTAAGTTCGACCGAGTCTTGAATGACCTTAAGGTCACCATCCTCTCCATTTAAGAACAAACGGTAACTGACTCGACTTCCAGGTTGAATCGCACCCGTTGCGTCGATATCACTGCTATGGATTAGCACAGCAGGCATTTGTTGGAATGGATTGAAACTCAGTCCCGGCTCTTGAGCAATACGCCCGGTAATCGTCAAGTCGGCATCACCAATAGTGACATTGTCACCGATGGAGACCTCTAGCTGAGAAAATATTCGTTCATCAAGCCATAATTCACCAGGGTTAACCTGACTTTGTTGAACATCACCACTCTCTAGAAGCATCTCGCCACGCAGCGGATAATTACTCTCGACGGCTTTTACGGTAACTAACTGCATGCCGTTGTCGCTGAAAGCCATCGTTGAGAAGCGAGTGAGCTTACTCTTATCTAGCTTCTTATCCGCAACCAACTCGAGAAGTGGTTCAGGAAGTGGGTTCGCAGAAATAAATACACTGTCAGCGGTAAGCGCATCTTTGCCCTGCTTAACAATAACCTGCTCCATTCGCTCGGCCAGTGCCGATAGAGCGAACACACAAGCGATGATTAAAGTGAGCGCAATAGAAACGGGCCATAACTGACCATGACGTATCTCTTCAATGCTCCAACTAAAGAGTCGTTTGTTCAATCCTTTTGAATGACTCACCCTACACCTCCGTGATTTGACCAAGGTGCATTTTCAGAGTGCGTTGGCAGCGTTGTGCAAGCTTAGGATCGTGTGTCACCAGCACTAAGGTTGTGCCGTGAGAAGCGTTAAGCTCAAACAGTAGCTCCACAATCTTTGCTGCTGTCTGTTGATCTAGGTTGCCTGTTGGTTCATCCGCAAACAAAATTTTCGGTTTAATCATAAAGGCACGTGCAAGTGCCACGCGCTGCTGCTCACCACCAGACAGTTGTGATGGTAGATGGTCGACGCGGTCTTTAAGCCCAACAGACTCTAAAAGCTCAGTCGCACGCTCAATATCTTCTTCTTCGCCTTTTAGTAAGCATGGCAAAGTGACGTTCTGCAGTGCAGACAAGCTCGGGATGAGTAGAAAGCTTTGGAAAACAAATCCAACCGATTCACTTCGAATCTGAGCACGTTGTTCATCATCGAGTTGAGAAAGTGGCTTGTTGAGAAGATGGATTTCGCCAGAACTTGGCACATCGAGCCCTGCAAGCAGTGTCATTAAGGTCGATTTACCCGCGCCAGACGTACCAACAATAGCGACGGTTTCTCCTTCAACAATATCGATGTCAACCTTCTCTAAGATTGTCAATTGTTCTTGATTAGTAGACACTGTCTTCGAAACAGATTCAGCTTTTATTATGGATGTATGCATGACTCGACTAATTTCCTTTTTGATTTTTATACTTTTTTCCACAACAACACTTGCGCAAAACCAGACGATATTAGTCCTAGGTGACAGTTTAAGTGCTGGCTACAACATGGATATCAAACAGAGCTGGCCAACCTTACTCCCTGACGCTCTGGCTGAATACAACAAAGAAGTCACTGTAATCAACGGCAGTATTTCCGGTGATACCACAGGTAATGGCTTATCTCGTTTACCGCAATTATTGATAGAACATACACCTGACAAAGTCCTTATCGAACTGGGTGCCAACGATGGTCTACGTGGTTTTCCACCTAAAGTGATCGAACAAAATCTCGCAAAGATCATTGAACAGGTTCGAGCATCTGGTGCAGAGCCCATTATGATGCAGATACGTATCCCACCTAATTATGGCAAGCGTTACAACCAACAATTTGAATACGTATTTACCTCGTTATCTGATCAGCAAAAGGTGCCTCTACTGCCATTCTTTCTCGAGCATATCATTCTGAAGCCTGAATGGATGATGAACGACGGACTACACCCGAAGCCTGAGGCTCAGCCTTGGATTGCAGACTTTGTTGCCGAGAAATTATACCAGTATCTTTAGCTTTAATGGTCTAGCTCAATCTTTTTTACATAGCTTTACGTTAACGTGAGTCCATAACAGCGTTAAGTGTAAGGTTATTTATGATAATAAAACCCATTATAAAGGGTGTCGTTGCCAAGAATGCGCACCCCCTCGGCTGCCAAGAGGCGGTCAAACAACAAATCGAATTCGTAAAAAATGCCCCGCAGATAAAAAACGGACCTAAGCGTGTGTTGATTATTGGGGCTTCTTCCGGCTTCGGGCTTGCGGCAAGAATCGCCCTCACCTTTGGCGGAGCTCAGGCTGACACTATCGGCGTCTCTTTTGAGCGAGGCCCTAGTGAACAATCTTTGGGTAGCGCCGGTTGGTACAACAATATCTACTTCAAGCAAGAAGCTAAGCGCCAAGGCCGCAAAGCGATAAACATCGTTGGCGACGCGTTCTCGCAAGAGACTCGCTCACAAGTCGTTGAAGCAATTGAAACCTACTTTGAAGGCGAAGTTGACTTAATCATCTATAGTCTTGCTGCAGGAGTCCGCCCCAAAGGTAATACTGAAGAGTTCTGGCGCTCAGCTATAAAACCTATCGGTCAGAGCGTCACAGGCAACACCATTTCCCTTGAAGACGACAGCTGGAATACATCCACGCTGGAACCTGCAACGGAAGAAGAAGCCGCCAGCACACTCAAAGTGATGGGTGGCGAAGATTGGCGTCAATGGGTCGATGAGCTGATTAACTCGGAATCCATTGCTGAGGGATGTAAAACCATCGCTTTCTCTTACGTGGGCCCAGAGGTGACACACCCTATCTATCTTGATGGCACACTAGGTCGTGCTAAGATCGATCTTCATCAAGCGAGTCATGCACTTAATCTTGAACTGGCAAACTTTAACGGCGGCGCATACGCAACCGTGTGTAAAGCGCTAGTCACCAAAGCAAGTGTTTTCATTCCTGGCTTGAGCCCGTATCTACTGGCTCTTTATCAAGTAATGAAAGAGAAAGGCACCCATGAGAACTGTATCCAACAAATGCAACGTTTGTTCAGCACTAAACTCTATGGTCAAGAGAAGGTGCCCCTTGATGGTGAACGACTGATTCGAATGGACGACTGGGAGTTAAAACCAGAAACTCAATCCCATGTTTCGGAGCTTCTTCAAGCAATGAACGAAACCAACTTTACCCAAATTGGTGATTACGCAGGTTTCAAACAGGAGTTCATGCAACTCAACGGTTTTGAGTTCCCTGGGGTTGATTACACTCAGCCTTTGAAAACAGAAGATTTTATAAATCTCAAGCCATAATCGCTTTGTTTCTTAGGTATGAGACTTCGATTCAGTTTTAAAAGCCTCTCAAAAATTGCTGAGGCTTTTTTTATTTAACCTACCTATACTCAAAATAACAGTTTCATTACATCTTTAGGTGAACACAACACACAGAGAGACGAGGTCACAGGAAGTGATTCGTCTATTGGCAATGACATGGAGTCTTATGAATAAGATCAAAACGCTCGATTTAGACATTCCCAGTGACATGAAGCTCGGATGGCAAAACATCGTCGACTTACTGGCCAACATCACCCATGTGCCCGCCGCATTAATCATGCGAGTACACTCATCTTCAATTGAAGTTTTCTCAACCAGCGAATCCATTGGCAATCCTTTTAAAATCGGAGATTCTGAAGAGTTGGGACATGGTCTTTATTGTGAAACGGTCATTAAGTCGAACCGTCGTTTATTAGTCCCCAATGCCACCAATGATTGCTCATGGGAAAATAACCCAGACGTGGAATTAGGCATGATTTCATATTGCGGTATCCCTCTGCTTTGGCCCAGCGGTGAGGTGTTCGGTACAATTTGTATTCTCGATAATAAAGAGAACCACTACACACCAACTTACATCCAACTCCTTGAAAGTTTTAAGCTATCCATTGAATCACAGCTTATGACGCTTTATCAAAATGCCAAGTTGTCGAAATTAAACAAAGAGCTGAAGTCTAGGGTCCATACACGCACCCAAGATTTAGCCAGCCTCAACTACTCACTCAACGTTGAGATAGATAAGCGCAAAGCGGCAGAGCAGAAGATCAATTACCAAAAGAACCATGACCTAGCAACAGGCTTCCTCAATAGAAACGCTTTCGAATCGCGGTTAAATTTACGGATGTCCAATGAGCTTAAAGTAAATAATCGCCCCTTTGCCGTTATACACATCGGATTTACCAACGGGAGACGGATTCAAGCTCGCTATGGCTACCAAGCTTTTGACGATATATTGGTCGAGTATCGGCGCAAGCTTTCAACAATTGAAGGGATTGAGGTGTTGACTGGAAGACCGACCTCGGTCGATTTAGCTATTGCGTACACTACAGATGGGCTGCACTCGCATCTTGAGACACTTTGCGAAAAACTCGTTGAAGTCGGCCATTCCGAATTTTCAATCGGCAACGACAAAATTCACCTACACGCTTTCATAGGTTTATCGATTACAGATAGTGAAGATAACGCCGAAACAGCTCTTAAGAAAGCGTCGGCAGCAATGTTGGCGTGTAAAGATTCCGGTAAAAAATACTGTTTCTATTCTCAAGCCTATAATGACGACCAAATCCATCTCAATAAGATTGAAGGTTACCTGCTTCAAGCTGTTCGTAACGATGACCTCATGCTCTACTTCCAGCCTAAAGTATCACCAGATACCCATAAATGGGTGGGTGCAGAAGCCCTTCTTCGATGGCGTCATCCTGTTCTTGGTGATATTTCCAATGAAACGCTCATACATATGGCAGAGCAAAACGGGTTGATTTTTGAAGTTGGAAACTTTGTGCTTCGTTCGGCCATCGAAAAAGCCAAGGAGTGGTCTAAATATGTCGATAATTTTAAGGTGGCGATTAATGTCTCTGCCGTTCAATTGAAGAATGTTCAGTTCTATGAGCAGATCGTACATCTACTTGAAACCTATCACCTACCTGCTCGTTTCCTCGAACTGGAAGTGACCGAAAGTGGTTTGATCGCCGATGAGGTTGTTGCTAAAAACACGTTAGAATCATTGCATGACTTAGGTGTGACATTGTCACTTGACGATTTTGGTACAGGTTACGCATCCTTTGGGTATCTAAAAAAATTCCCGTTTGATGCCATTAAGGTTGATAAAAGTTTTATCGACCAAATGCACAACTCTGAAGACGATACCGAAATTGTTCGATCTATTGTTCAAATTGCCAAAAAGCTCGATCTCCAAGTCGCCATTGAAGGTATCGAGAATGAGGAACAAGAGCAGTTTATCATCCAAGAGGGCTGCGATATTGGGCAAGGATATCTGTATGGAAAACCGATGACATGTCATGAGTTCGAACAAAACCTTGCTGACCAAAACTACCCAAACAGCAGCCGATACGCCTAATTGGTACATTTACCCGCCAATTAGGAGCTATATAGGAATATTAGAGATCTAAATTATCGATACTTTGCAATTTACTCCGAGTTTCCCTTTACTCTATAGGTGGTGATTTTTATAATCGCCGCTTTTCTATTTGTATCTTTCTCCAATTAAGGCATTTCTCGTTATGGATCAGTTGACTGCAAAGCTCAAAAAGCTCGAAAAACAAAACTACCGTGCATATCAACAAATCAAGGGTCAATACGACTTTGCTGACTTTGAACTTTACATCGATCACATCCAAGGTGACCCATACGCGTCCCCTTCTCGCTTTCGTGCCACACGAGCATGGTCGCTAACCGGTTTAGAGTGGTTGAAAGACAAATCACACGTATATCAAATCGCAGCGCGAGACTTCATCGCACGTAGCTTTGCGGAATTTGCTAAGCAAGAATCGAGCATCTCCATTGCTTTGACTGGTCAAACAGTCCTTGATAGCACAGCGGTACTGTTTACCGAGCACGGCATCGAAATCCGTTTCCGTATTAACCTGCCAGCTGATGGTCGTAGTATTCTCGCGAAAAAAGCAAACAACATTATTACGTTCTACTTGCCTAAGTTTATTCGCCGCGCAACGCTAGAGCGTGAACTCGACTTTGACGCTCTGATCGAACACTGCCAAACCATCGAAGATCAAGAAGCGCTTCGCTCGCAGCTTGATGAACATAACCTAGCCGCTTTCGTTTCTAACGGTAGTGTTCTGCCACGTATTGCCGGTAACTGCGATCTACCAATGAAAGACGCGGTCGCATTCGAAGCGCCTGAATCTCTGTCTGTGACACTAAAAACGCCTAACCGCGGTGAAGTTAAAGGTCTTGGCATTCCTAAAGGCATTACTTTGATTGTCGGTGGTGGCTTTCACGGTAAATCAACGCTGCTTAATGCCGTTGAACGCTCTATCTACAACCACATTCCAGGCGATGGCCGCGAAGGTATCGTGACCGCGCTGGATACAATGAAGATTCGCGCAGAAGATGGTCGTTGTGTTCATAGCTTGAACTTATCGAACTACATCAACCACCTACCGATGCAGAAAGACACTTCAAACTTTACGACTCAAGATGCTTCTGGTTCAACATCTCAAGCAGCATGGCTACAAGAATCTATTGAAGCAGGTGTCCAAACGCTACTGATCGATGAAGATACCTCTGCAACCAACTTTATGATCCGCGATGAGCGTATGCAGGCGCTAGTTGCCAAAGGTGATGAGCCAATTACGCCACTTGTTGATCGTATTGGTCAGCTACGTGATGAAATGAGCGTTTCTACCATTGTTGTTATGGGCGGTTCCGGTGATTATCTGGACGTTGCAGACACGGTTATCCAAATGCACGACTACCAAGCCGTAGATGTGACTGAAAAAGCGAAAGAAGTGATCGCGCAGCACCCTACTCAACGTCACAACGAGTGTGAAACAGCACTTGAAATGTTCGTGCCACGCTCACTGAACCGTGCCTCTCTGATGAACATTCTGTCTGATGGGAAATTCCGAGTGAACGCAAAAGGCAAAGATTCGCTGCGCTTTGGCAAAGAATTCACCGATTTATCAGCACTTGAACAGCTAGAGTCAGCTTCAGAAGTTAACGCGATTGGCTGGGCTTGGTTCCAGTTTGCTCAACTACCAGGTTGGTCAAACAACCCAGCCAAAGAGTTTAACGCCATGCTAGATAAAGACTGGCACGCGAACATGCCAAACTACGGTGATCTCGCAAAGCCAAGAACGCTCGATATCATGGCGGCTTTGAACCGTATGCGTAAGTCTCAGTTCAAGCCATCTAACTAATTCGCCAACTGGCTGACTGATTCAGTGAATTTAATCACTGAGCCCAATAAAAAATAGTGCGTTCGACGCACTATTTTTTTACCTATAAGCTATTGAAAAATTAGTGTCTTAGGACATTCCACGCTTCGCATAAAACTCGAAACTGCGCACTATTCCCCGCTTCTCTATCAGGGTGCCAACGTAATGCGAGCTTTCTCCAACGCTTGCGGATTTCGGCGGGTGACGCATCCACTGGCAGTTCAAACAACGAGAGCGCTTTGCCTCTGTCCATATCACCAATATCTTCTCCACCAACAAACTTACGGTAACGGGTCCAAAACTCGTTCAACAGTCGTTTTACTTCGCCTTCGTCCGCTTCATAGTTTTCCCAATGCACGTAGTAATCGCGCAAAGGATCTTCCATATCGATCGCATGTCCGCTGGCGTAATAGCGACCATGCATCAGTTCTATATCCATTGCTTGAACTTGTAACCAACTCTCAGGGAATAAGGTTTCTTGTAATTGATACAGAGCATTCATGATCAAGAAATTCTTCTTAAACAGATCCTTTTCTGGCTTAGGGTCCAATATAGGCACCAAACCGAGATCGTTAAGGTGAGTGGCAAGCGTGTGAACCTTCCAGCCCCGAGGTTGTTTCTTCAGTACTTCCATGATTGGCCATAGCAATGGGTTTTCCATGTGAGTTTGAAACGGTGCACTCACGCCTTGTTGTTCTAACATAGTATGGAGCCAGTATTTGATGCTAATTGGTTCATATATACATTGAATGCCATCATCGTTGATTTGTCGAGACTTCAACTCAATGTTTCAACGATTGAGCCCAAATACCAAACAATAACTTCTTGAACTTGAACTTGAACTTCTAGTCAAAAAATTAACCGCCTTCAAGATACAACAAAGCCAGCGAAATGCTGGCTTTAAACTTGTTATGAAATCGGGCTTGCTTAGATAACACCTAGCTCGCGTAGACGTTCCATTAGGTATTCATTCGCTGTGTACTTTTCAGACAACACCACTTCTGGTTTAGGGTGTAGGAAAAGAGGCAATGAAATACGAGACTTCTCTTGGCGCTCACCTGTTGGGTTAATGACACGGTGCGTTGTCGATGGGAAGTAACCCCCTGATGCTTCTTGAAGCATGTCACCTATGTTGATGATTAGGTTGCCAAAATCACAAGGTACATCTAACCACTGGTCGTCTTTCGTTTTTACTTGTAGGCCAGGCTCGTTAGCTGCTGGAAGCACCGTGAGTAGGTTGATATCTTCGTGAGCGGCTGCACGGATTGCACCCGGCTCTTCATCACCCTGCATTGGTGGGTAATGTAGAACACGAAGCAGTGTCTGCTCGCTACCGTTAATCATTTCAGAAAGTGCGACAGAGAACTTCTCTTGTACGTCTTTCGGTGCGTGAGCTTCAACCCAACCCAATAGCTCTTGAGCAAATGCGTTTGCGCGCGCATAGTAATCTAAGATCTGCTCTTTTAGCTGCTCTGGGATTTGGCCCCAAGGGTAAACGTGAAAATACTCTTTAATGTCTTTAACGCTGTGTCCTTTAGCGACTTCTGAAACAGAAGGTGGAAAGTATCCGTCTTGTGTATCAACATTAAACTGAAAATCGTTTTTCTCTTCTGTCATGAAGAATTGGTACCAATTTTCATAGATAGATTCTACGAGTTCTTTAGGGATTGGGTGATTCTTTAAAACACCGAAGCCGGTTTCACGTAGTGAGCGAACAAATTGCTCTGCTGCATCGTCAGCAAGATAATCGACAGTTTCCAGTTTCATGACTTTCTTTCTAGTTATGTATGTAGTGAACGGGGATTTTAGGGGGCGCTTTGTCGTAAATCAAACTTTTGTGAAACTCTAGCAATCGTTTGTCTAGATACTGGGCGGTAACCCGCCTTTTCAACACATTTTGTAATGTTAAAACCAATTGTACAGTGTTCAATACTATGACAACATACTCAATTATTGATGAGGACTACATATGACCAACACGACTGAGCCTATAGCCAGCCCGCTAAGCTGTAATCGTTCACTGTTAATACTCACTGCTGCCTACCTAGCCGTATTTGTATTCTCCGCCATTTCTCCGTCATCAAGAGCAGTCTGGATTGCAGAGATTATTCCAGCGGTCGGTATTTTAGCGGGTATCTGGTGGTGTTCTCGCAAGCTCACTTTCTCTAACACAGCCTATGTCTTGATGTTTATTTGGTTGGTTCTACACACTATCGGCGCCAAATACACTTTCGCGGAAGTACCTTTTGATTGGTTCAATACATTGATCGGATCTGAGCGTAATAACTTCGACCGTGTTGCTCACTTTTCTATCGGGTTATACGCCTACCCGCTGGCTGAATACTTGATTCGCAAGAAGCTATCGTCTCCGATTATCGCAGTTTGGTTCTCGCTGTTTGCGATCATGAGTGTCGCCGCGGGTTATGAAATCATTGAGTGGTGGTATGCGGAATTGGCGGGGGGCGATGAAGGCATCGCATTTTTAGGCTCGCAGGGTGACATTTGGGATGCTCAAAAAGACATGCTGTGTGATACATCCGGCGCTATCGTTGCGTTGATAATCATGAAGCTACAAGGTCGAATAGATAAGCCGAAGACATAAAATCAGTCAAGCAGCCTTTAAAGATTTAAAACAAAGGAACACTTCATAGTGCTCCTTTGTGCTCTATCTCTTATTTCATGGTGACCTTTCCGCCTATCATCTTAAACGCAGGCGTTCCTCTCACTAACGTATCTCTAGCGAATTCAATCTCGCAGCCTGGGCAATGGCATGGCGTTGTGGTGTAGTCTTCAACGATTCTCTCTTTAAAGCATTTTACTAGCGCTCCTTTGCCACCTTTTCGGTACTTGAAGAGTTGTGTCTTACACTTGGCACAGAAAATCTGAACCGTTTTGCTTGGTTGTTTCTTGTTTGGTTTAGCCATAAAAGATTGGGATTAACCGTTTTTAGGAGCAAAGATTACTGCTGCAATACCAACAAAGATAATGCCGGATGCAATAACGAACTTTAGCGTGAGAGGTTCCGAAAGAAATACAATACCGCCGAGAGTCGCAATAATGGGGACGCTTAGCTGCGCCACCGATGCAGTCAATGTGCTGAGTTTTTTCACCACTTGATACCAGAGCGTGTAACCCATTGCAGAAGCAAAGACCCCGGATAGCAGAGCATAAGTGACACCAGCGCTGTTCATAAACATCGAGCCAGACATTACTTCGCTGAATGACACAAAGATAAGCAGCACAAGAGATGCCAACCCTGCATAGCTAAAGTTGATCATGGTAGCGTGCAGTGGATCATTCACTTTACGCCCTGCTAACGTATAACACCCCCAACCTATGCCTGCCAACATCATAAGCAGCGCAGCTTTGAAATCCAAAGCCTGTTGTTGGTTATCAGGCCAAAGAAGTATAACTAAACCACTAATTGCAATCGCACAACCAAACCACTCTAGTAACGACATGCCTCTTGCTTGAATCAAGTGCGCCACCACCATAGTCAGTTGGACCATCACAAACAAGATTAAGGCACCTAAACCGGCTCCGAGCGCGACATACGCATAAGAAAAACCAAACATATAGACGAGCAAAGCGCCAATTGAAATTGGATTGCCCTTCCATTTCGATGACTGATTATTTTCTCCACCAGCAAGTTGCTGTTTTGAGCGAGTCACAGCCCAGTAAATTAGTATTAAGGTGATTGCACCGGAGACAATACGAATCAAGGAGAAGCTCAAAGGGTCGATACTATTGTCCGCAAGCGCCCACCGACATAACACCGAGTTCGCAGCAAAAGCAATCAGGGTAATAAACGTAAGAAACAAAGTAGACATAGTAAACCTTTAACCGAGGTCTGGTTTATTCCAAACCTGACTAAAATCAAACCAACCTAACGCATTACACTTGGCATTTTGCAGCGTACCGCACTGATCTTTGTTCACCCCCAACCAACAGTGAAACATGGGGATCAATTGATTGCTATGAACCAGTTTCTTACCAAGTTGGCGAGCTGGGAATGTCTCGTATTCGCCAGCGCGCCACTGTTCAACCATAGTGCACCACTGATCAAATTCATCCAACGGGCTCGACTCTTCAATAAAGCTGTAATCCATAAGCCAGCCCACCAGAGCATCATCGCGATTGTTAGCAATGCCCATTGGGTTTATCCAGATATCGACATCGTCAGCGTGTGGTGGGTTCATATCGTAATCAAACAGCTCAACAGCGACATCGTACTGTTTTAGCACCGCTTCAATAGCATGCGCTAGGGTTGGGAACATCGGATGTTGACGCTGAAATGCAATCTTAATCACTGGCTTTGTTGTGGACTGTGGGCAAACAGGAGTAGCGAGTTTTACATCGTACCAACCCGGCTTGAGCCCATAGGCGTGTAAAACGCCAAGATCAATAACGGTCTCTTTTGGAATATGAGTAAACAGGTCGGCAGCATTTAGCGCGTTAGAGAGAAACTCAGCCCACAATGGATTCTTAGCAATACCCTTCTGACGGTTAAGCAACAAATAAGTACAACCTGGGTCCAACTCAACTTCGTCACTGTCACCGCGATCAGCCATCACAGGCTTTGAGAGACTTGGATAAACCATTGAAGAGTAAGCTTCATCGACTACCCAAACCTCAACTCTATCGATCAGCGGACGAAATCCAAAATAGCCATCGAAAGCACGAAGTATCAACTGTTGTTCGTCGTTCTTCTCAACACGATAAGGGCCTGTACCAATCGGACGAATATCATAGTCATCGCCACGTAAGCTTGCAGGTAATGTAACTTTGGCAATCGACTCTGTCAGTGCAAGTGGGAAATATTTATCTGGACGAGTCAGGTAGACATCAACCACGCAGTTGGCTGGAGATTCGACATGTTTGATATGCGAGAACATGTTAAGGCACTCTAATGAGTCAAGTGTCTCTACAATATGGCTGGTTTGAAGTAATTCTCCATTATGAAAACGAACCCCCGGACGAATGAAAAAACGCCAATGGTCATCATGAATTTTTTGCCAAGAATGAGCAAGATCCGGTTGCAGTTGATCGTTGTCATCAAGCCTTGTTAAACCGCTGAATACCTGACGCGCAATGTGCTGCTCGGAACGACGCATAGATTTCGCAGGGTTAAGCATTGATAGAGGGCGGTAGTACGGTAGACGAATCACCTGCTCGCCTTCTTGGTATTGCACACCTAAGTAGTTTTGAATCACTTGGGTAAGCTTAGCGGCATCCCTATCTAGCGCATTCAGTGCTTGCCCGATTTTTCCATCTTCAAGATAACGACGTGCAAGTGTTTCACTTACGTTGGTTCGATTCTGTTTGAAGATAAGCTTAGATTGTTTTCCCCTACCCGCAGCGGGTTGCCACTCAATCCAGCTTTCTTCTTCAAGCTTATTCAAAACCATGCGCGCATTACGGCGCGTACAACAAAGCACATCGGTAATGTCATCTAATTGAACGTCTGAGTCTTTACCATCAAAGTACTCAAATAAGGTTTCAAACTGGACTCGTAATCTAGGGCTGCTCATAAAGAGGAAATATCAACTTATTGGAATGGGTTTCAGTTTCCTTATTTTAGTCAATGAAATCAACCAATACCTAACGAATTTGCATAGTATTGTCTTAATCAACATACAGAAAAAAGGCGCTCATTAATGAGCGCCCAAATAGCCATATTACTGAATTTATTTACGTTTAACTAAAGAACATCACAGCCGACTTCGTTGGCTATTTCTCTCAGTTGTTGCTCATCGTCCAACTTAATAGACCATTTGCACTCAGAACCATTAGCAGAAATGACATTTGCCCCTTTTCCAATGAGTTGAATCGCATCCACCTGCGCCTGCAAAGTGACACGATACTCACCATCTAAACGAACCACTAATTCATGAGGCGTGGCGATGATCTTTCCGCCACTAAATGTAATAACCATAAATATTCTTAATAACCTGATTAACTATCGCTTGTGTTTTTTAACAGCGATAGTCAGACGGCTCGAACAAACCAACCTTTCGCGCTCGTCAGTAATATTAATCTGCCAAACCTGAGTTGAAGCGCCTAAGTGAATCGGCTCTGCCTTACCAATTACATGACCTTCACGCATTGAACGTACGTGGTTGGCATTGATATCTAAACCAACACAGAAATACCCATCTGATACACAGAAATTCGCAGCCAAAGAACCCAAAGTTTCCGCTAAAACAACCGATGCGCCCCCATGAAGCATACCAAGCGGTTGATGAGTAAAATGACAAACGGGCATGGTTGCCACCAAAGAGTTGTCGTTCACTTCTGTGTATACAATATTGAGGTGCTCGATTAACGTATTCTTCGATGTCGCGTTGATGATGTCGAGGTCTATGGGCTTTTTCCAGATAGACATATCATGTTCCTATTCATTGTTATAATTATGGGTAAGTCGTGATTGTTATCGCTCAGCTATTAGCTATCACGCAAGTTGATGTTAACATGCATAAAAACGGCAATACACAGAGGATAATGTATGACGTCATGGATGAAGTTCGCTTCACTTCTCACACTTGCAGGTATCACGGCATGTAGCTCTTCTCCTACAGGGCGAAACCAGATCTTGCTGTTCTCAGACCAAGATATGTCGCAGCTCGGTGCTCAATCATTTGAGCAGATGAAGCAACAACAGAAAATCAGTCAAGATGCCAAAACAAACGCTTACGTGCAGTGTGTAACAAACAGCATCACCAAACATATTCCTAAACAAGGATTTGACGAGTGGGAAGTGGTTGTTTTTGAAAGCGACCAAGTTAACGCATTTGCCCTACCTGGTGGTAAAATAGGCGTATACACTGGTCTATTAAAGGTTGCGGTTAATCAAGATCAGCTCGCAACGGTTATTGGCCATGAGATTGCGCACGTCATCGCCGACCATAGTAATGAACGTCTATCTCAAACACAACTCGCCAATACCGGATTATCGATAACTGGTGCCGCACTTGGTGCATCCGAATACGCGCAATATAAAGGTATGACGATGGCCGCGCTCGGTTTAGGCGTTCAATACGGTGTGATTCTTCCTTACGAGCGCACACAGGAATCGGAAGCTGATATTGTCGGTTTAAGATACATGGCAGATGCAGGTTTCGATCCAAACCAAAGTGTTAATTTGTGGCAGAACATGGCTAAAGCGTCAGGCGGAAATCAACCTCCCGAGTTGCTCTCTACTCACCCTTCTCATAGCACGCGCATTCAAGATCTTCGCGCGACAATCACCACCTTACCTCAATCTAATGCACAGCGACCGAATTGTAAGGTTTAAACTCTCGCAAAAACCAGCTTTGCTTTAAACGAAAGCCCTAAGTTTTGCAACCTAGGGCTTTTCTATTGGAGTACTAATGTAAGTAGTTTACGCGATTAGGTACCTAGAATTTGTAACGGTAAACTGAGTAGTTGATCGCCTGTCGATGCGAAATACCAAATAACACCAATAAGTCCGCTCACCAAACCAACATACCAAACCGCTGAAATAATCTGACCATAGCGATCAAGTGGCAAAAGGTGGCTCTGGTGGCGTCCTCTCCATTCAATCAGAATTTCTATACTCCCCATAATCAACAAGAAACCAAACAAGGTTAAGTTGAGCTGATAACTCAATATCACACCACCAACCGCTGCTGCAGCGCATAAAACAATGCCCAACAAACTGTTCATTGAAAAACTGATGCTTTTGAGCACATGACCACCATCGAGTGGCAAAATTGGCAGCAAGTTGAATAAGTTGAGTAGAGCATTAAACACAGCAAGACCTGCGAAGAACATCTCTCCTGTCGCCCAGTACAACACTGTAAAAATCAGGGATAGAATCAGACCAAAGAATGGGCCCATGATTGAAATAACCACATCTTGCCAACGCGTGTTGATTTTTTCATCCGACAACGCAAGACCACCTAAAAATGGGATCAGATAAATGCCTTTCGTTTTCATCCCAAAGTACTTCATCGCACGAATATGACCATATTCATGAAACATAAGGCACGCTATTAGTGCTAAGGCAAACTGAATCGAAAACAGCCAAGAGTACGCCGCTAAGCTCGCTGAAGCCAAAACTACTTTGATCAACTTGGCACTCTTGAGCGCTTTCATTCCAAGAGAAACTAACCCAATAAGGCTAAAACGTTTCTCTGGCTTAGGCGCAATTTCTGGTACTTGCTGTTCGATATCTTTGGTGTTCCGAGAGCCTTGACTAACCACTTCACCATTCACCGTGGCACGATATTCCATAACAAACGGTTGCCATTGAACTTTCACATCCAACCGGCAAGCCAAAACTTGTTCGCCGGCTTGAAGTTGAAATTGATGCGTACGAGCATCTTCCGCTTCTGATGTTGCATCTAGTTGCGAAACCAATGCGTTATTCCAAAACAGTTGTTGCCAACCTGCCATTGAACCTTCTAAACGAAGTGTTTTTCCTAGGAAATCTACTGCGAGTAACTGCAATTTGTGACCCAAAATTTATAATTTAAAAGTGGTGTGTATTATGCCGAGTTCAGCGATTCCGGTAAACCGATTCAGATATGTTAAAAAATAAACTATCTCTTGCTTATTGTGTAATTAACACCCAAAAACACCCTGGTCACACCTCTTACCTCACATAATTCATTGATAGTATTTATATAATTAATGTTAGAGTCCCGCGCCCAGCAAATATAAGTTCACAAAATATTTGCTCTTCCTTTGACTTTTTGTAAAACATAGACTTAACATATGCTTAACATTTGGCATGGTCGCTCATGTTTGTTTTCACCTATAAAAAATAAATGCCCTAGGAGGGTTTAAATGAAAACAGTACAACGCTCTCTCGTTTCACTGTCAGTACTGGTCGCTTGTAACTCGTTAGCCGCCGGATTCCAAGTTGCAGAACACTCAGCATCAGGTTTGGGACGTTCATTCTCTGGTGAAGGTGCGGTGGCAGATAATGCCAGTGTACTAGCTCGCAATCCTGCAGCCATGACCCTTTTTGATAAAGCACAATTTTCAGGCGCAGTGTCTATTGTTGATCCGGAGGTTAATGTTACGCAAAACGACGTACCCGGTTCAGGTGGACAAAGCCAATCGTCCGATGACGTTGCGCCACTGCAAATCGTACCGGCGGCTTACTACATCAGTCCGATAAATGACAAATGGGCTTGGGGTATCGGCATGTTCACTAACTACGGTGTTGCAACAGATTATCCAGATGATATTTATGCAGGTGATCTAGCAGGTGATACAGCGCTAGTATCTGTGAACCTCAACCCTAACCTTGCTTATCGTGTAAATGAGCAAATAAGCGTTGGTGGCGGCGTTAATGTTGTCTATGCACATGCGGAATTAAACCGACATGAAGGCGCTATTTCTAACATCACAGGTAACCCTGCATCTCAAAAATTAATTCAGATGACAGGTGAAACATTCGCTTTCGGTTGGAATATCGGCGGCCTATATGAACTTAACGAGAACAACCGCTTCTCGATAGCTTACCGCTCTGAGGTCGACCTTGACTTTGATGATGGTGAGTTCACCGATTATACAGGTGGTATCGTACAAGGCAGCGCGACCAAAACAACAGGTCGACTTCAAATCACCCTACCTTCGATCATCGAAATTTCAGCGTTCCATCAGCTTAATGACCAATGGGCAGTCCACTACGGCTGGCAGCAGACACACTGGAGCAGCTTTAAAGAACTTAAAGCAACAAGCCCTGACTGTAATGACGGTGTTGCTGGGCAATGTTTCCAAAAGTCAGAAAAATACGACGACAACAATCGCTACTCTTTAGGTGCGACTTACACACTTAACCAACAGTGGACACTTCGTGCAGGTTTTGCCTACGACGAACAAGCTGGTGAAGCAACTCTAAGTATCCCTGATAGCGATCGTTATTGGTATAGCGCAGGCCTGACTTACGCTATCAACCCAGACCTAACTCTCGATGCAGGCTTTGCGATTGTTCAGAGTAAAGAAGGTGACTTCACGGAGACTAACAAATTAGGCCAAGACCTTTCATTCAGCGCGGAAGGTACAGCTTACCTATCTGCAGTTCAACTAAACTACACCTTCAACTAATGGAATGATGCTATGAAAAAGTTATTTAAAGTTTCAGTCTTGGCGTCAGCCATTATTCTTGCTGGCTGTGGCGACGATACATCTAGCTCAGGTGCTTCAACGACACCGCAATACGAACGACACATTCAGGACTCGTTAGCTCAAGCGACGAACATTAAGTTCCATCTGTCAGGGGCAAACACCTCAGTTCCCCTACCTAGTTTTGCGTTAATGGATAGTACTGATGGTACTTTAGGATTACCAACAAGTGGCAACGATGCGCTAACCAATCCACTAGCAGCAATGAACACTATGGATGGTTGGTCAACCTCAATGCCAATCATTATGAACTTTGAAGGCGCAGGCTTAGCCGACGGTGCTGCCGTTGCAGGTGTCTACCTACTTAAACTTAGCGGTTCATTAACATCTGCAACAGCACCTACTGTCACACAAGTACTGACGCTAGGCACTGATTTCAATGTGCTATCTAGCGCCGCGTCGGACACCTTTACGATCGCGTTTAATGACTCTCTCGATGCATCAAGTGAATACGTGTTGGCTCTGTCTAACGAATTGACAGACGTCAATGGTGATCCAGTTGGCATGTCAGCAAGCTATGCTGCACTAAAATCAATGACCACCACCTACACAGAAGGTAGCTTGGCTCAAGCGCAGCAAGTCACACGTGGTGTCGAACAAATTTTTGCCGGCGCAAATGCCGAAGGTGCGATTACACTTGATACGCAGGACATCATCTATTCAACTTGGTTTACTACTCAATCTGTCGGTGACACGCTATTCGCTACTAAAGGCGCCACAGCAATGGGCTTAAGTGGTACTGGACTCAATGATATATGGAAAGGAAGTGCAAAAGCTGATGATGTAGACCTATCTACGGCATATGGAATGCAGTTTGTTTCAACGAAAGACTTTACTACTGCACTAAACGAAGATGAGGATTTTGACAAGTACATTGCTGGTGGTGATGCTACAGAGATTGCTAAAGCAAAAGGCGCAATCAACTCAATGTATGCTACTTCTGGAGCCAGTGTAAACGTCAGTGAAGGCTTTGTGCAACTGCCGCATTATCTAGAAAAAGGGGCAGCGAACTGGAGCTCTCAGCCATTCGAATCCGCGATGCCGAGCCTAGCTAAAGTTTCTGGTGCCTTAGGTAATAGTACAGAACAAGCTAATATTGTCACACAACTTATGGCTGCAGGTATTGACCCCACACTACTCGCTACTAGCCAAGCAGAACAACTTAAACTCATAGGCTTAGATTTAACGCTAATAGATGGCACTCCACTTGACAGTGAGAGAGTCATCACTAAGTACTCACCAGTACCAAAAGTTAAATCTCTAGAGACTGTTGAGTTTCTGCTATTTACACCAAATGGCTCTGATCCTAAAGATATCGTCATTTACCAGCACGGCATTACATCAGCAAAAGAAAATGCTTATACCTTTGCTTATAATTTAGCGCAAGCGGGTTTAGCAGTATTGGCTATCGATTTACCTATTCATGGTACGCGTAGTTTAGACGATATGCGTTCTGCGAACGAAGGAGTGCTTGCATATTTGAACCTATCCAATCTGCCAGTAGCTCGTGATAACGTCCGTCAAAGTGTTCTCGACGTAATGGGTTTACGTGCATCTCTTGTAGTGTCGTCACAAGCCAATTTGCTAAGTCAATCACCACTAAAAGGCTTTGACCTAACAACAGGGTCTCAAGTTAAGTTATTAGGGCATTCGTTAGGTGGTATCGTGGGTGCTACTGCAGTTGCATCTTCTAATCGTACACTTGGCAGTACAACAGCAGATGCTTTATACAGCTTTAGTGCAGCGGCGATTGAAAACTCAGGCGGCCAAATTTCTAACCTATTATTAGGCTCTACTTATTTTGGCCCGCAAGTTAAGCACAACATAGCTCTGAGTGGAAATGCCAAATACGCAGATTTTGCCACTCAAAACTGTTCAGGTTTATCAGACAAAATCTGTTATAAAACCTTTGAAGACAACGCATCCGCTGAGCAGCTAGCGAGTGTTACTGCTGCGTTCCAACAGTTCGCTTATGCGGCACAAACCGTGTTAGATACGATTGATCCGTACACTAATGCTGATTACTTGCTAGCAGCCTCTACTCAGATGCCTATTTATATGGGACAAGTACAAGACGACCAAACAGTACCAAATACTGTTGCAAAAGCACCTTTTGCAGGGACAACACCACTTGCTACAAAACTTAACCTAACTGTGGTGGACGCAAATAATACAGCACCAAACGGAACTAAAGACTTTGTTAAGTTCAGTGATGTGGCAAAGCATAGTACATTTGTCGCTCCGCAAGATGACACTACGCCTCTACCATTAGACTTAAATCATCACATTAGCATGCAGACACAGGCAACAGATTTCTTAATCGATAACGCTCTGTCAGCAGGCTCTATAAATGGAACCGTTTTGGAGTAACAACGAATTCCGAATGAAACTAAAATGCCAGCCTAACCGCTGGCATTTTTATTAGATACTCTCCTACTTTACCCTTCACAAAATCGTCCACAGCTAAAATTTATGCACTTCATTTGATCTCAACTAAAATTAATCCAGACAGAATACCGTACGAGGTCTTTCATTCTACAAAATAAAGTGGATAATAGCCCCGTAAATTAACACCTAATAAATGTGAGTCCATTATGTCTTCTGAAGCAACTATGCTAGAACGCTGCCAATCAAAATGTGAACTATGTGGTTCTGATTCTTCTCTTACTGCATACGCAGTACCACCGCACAGCCACGTTACGGTAGACCACGGCATCATGGTATGTGACAAGTGTCTTGGTGAGATTGACGACCCTAAAGACATTAACCACTGGCGTTGTCTAACAGACAGCATGTGGAGCCAAGAGCCACCAGTACAAGTGACTGCATGGCGTCAACTAACTCGCCTAAACACTGAAAGCTGGGCGCAAGACGCGTTAGACATGATGTACATGGAAGAAGAAACATCAGTTTGGGCTCAAATCGGCATGTCTGCTGATGACAAACCTCTTGATTGCAACGGCGTTGAACTTAAAAAAGGTGACGACGTAACGGTAATTAAAGACCTTCCAGTTAAAGGGACGAACCAGGTAATTAAGCAAGGTACCGTTATTCGCGGTATCAGCGTTGGTGATGACCCTAAATTGGTTTCTGGTAAAACAAACGGCGGTCAATCTATGTACGTGATCGCTGAGTTCTGCCGTAAGAAGTAATCCCTTCTGTCCAAAACTCAAAAAGGCGCTAGTGAGCGCCTTTTTTTGTTCTATTTTCAATCACTTATTCACTGTGATTGGTACTACTAGAAACCACTGCCGATATTGAAATAAACCGCATGTTCTTCATGGCTTTGTGCGTAATCCATACCAATATGTAAACCGTAACGTCTTGCTATTTGATAACGGAATCCAACCCCTCCAGCACTTACTCGGCTGTCGTGGCTTATGTTGCTATCTTGCTTTGCAGCACCAGCACCGTAAAAACCGGACACGTTCCAACGGTGGTTAATATGATAAGTCAACTGGCCTTGAATCGTCTCAACTTCATCACCTTGATACCGGTATGAAGAAACGCCACGCAAAGAGACATAAGGTTTCGCGGTTGGAGAGACAAACAAGTCCTTTTGTTCAAAGTTCTGGTAGTTAGCCGCAACCCCTAACGTCCATTTTTTTGATATTGGAATATAAGCTTCACCCTCTATATTGAAATTCCTATAGTTATAGTCGCTTCCTATCGCCTCGTCGTAGACCATATAATCGGCAGACATCTTATATCCTTTTGTTGGATAGAATAAGTTATCTCTTGTGTCATATTCGGCTTCAATTCCTAAGCCTGACGTCACTGACTCATTGCCAAAAATCCGATCTAACAATATGTTATCAAACTCAATTGCTGACTTTGCCAACAACTGCTTAATACCCAACATCCACGGCGTGCTTCCAAGTCTGAACTGTACCTTCTGAGAAAGTACAGCTACCGACGTTGCAGTACTAAACTTCAAGTCTTGGTGGATAGACCCTAAGTCAAACGAGGTATATAAATCTAAGTTCGCAACACCCACACCACCACCGCCTGTGTATCGGATAGCATCATTCATCCATGAACGTCTGTGACCACCAAAAACAAACCAAGTCTCATTTTCTGTGCCGACTGCACCCACCACCGACATAGCAGAGGGAACAAGCTGCGCCCCACCATCAATAGCAGAGAGTGCAGCCTGCTTTCTCTGTTTTTTCTCTTCATCCGTTTCATGTAAAAACAAGCCCGCTACACCTCCCCCATAACCCACAGCAGGTTCAGTGATCAAAATTGGGATAGGCAAAAAGCCATATGCATTCTCTGCAAGGTGTTGCCCCATATCAAATTGACCATCAACAGGATCATAAAACGATGCTAAAGAAGAAGTGGTAAGCAAAGAACACGAAATCAGGGCAAAAGCGCCGCAGCGATTCATAAAGTTATCCTCAGAAAAAAACCGGGTAACAATACCCGGCTGAAAAGTTGCGTCCTTGCAATAAACATAAAAATTAAATACATGTAACCGATAGAGGGGGCTCTATCGGCTCAAGTAGAATAGGTCAAACTTCTCACTTGCCCTACTCTCATACAGAGGATGGGATCCATCATACGAGGATCGACTATTGGTTGTTTAACGTTGATTAGCCCAAAATTTATGCAATAAAAAAGGCTCATTTAGAGCCTTAGTATTTATTTCTATTTCAATCAGTTGATTATCTAGCAAGGTTGCTTATCAAGCGTTCCCGGTAGTTTGATATAACAGAAACTAGTGAACCTTTAATGTCGCTTATTTGCTTTGAATGTGGGCACCACAATGCGAAACCGAACTTGAAACCTTCAATAAGCTGAGCTGATGGAATCGGTTCTATTTTATGTTGAGAAAAGTCTGGGTCTGAAAAGTATGATTTTGGTAAAAGAGCCCAACCCAAGCCTTCTTCAACCATTTTGATCACCAACGCAAGTTGATCGATCTCTTCGTAGTCTGAACTTACAACAATTTTTTCCGACATCCCTTCTTCAATCAGAGATCTCAGTACAAACTGTTTCGAATTTCTTAATGCAACCAGCGCATCTTCTTCGTCCACATGAGTAAATTCACCACCTTTTTGTACGAATGGGTAGAACTCTATATGCCCCAAAAAAGTCGCGTCCAAACTGTGCATTGCACGGCTATCATGGACATTCACTATGCCAAAATGATATTCACCGTTTTGAATTCCTTGCTTAATTGCTTGCTTATTTCTCACCAAAAAGTTCACACGCATCATTGGGAAGTCACGTTTGAGCTGTTTACGTATATCAAGCAACACGCGGTGAGGAATGACACTCGAATAGGCAATTGTAATGCTTTCTAACCCCCCATAAGAGAGACTCAAAGCCACTTTGTCGAACGTGCGAGCCTGCTCTATGGTTTGTTTCGCATAATGATATAGGAGATGACCATCTTCGGTAGGCTCAACAGAGCGCCCAACTCTCTCAAACAGGCTTACCGCGAGTTGGTCTTCAAGGTTTGTAATCACCTGTCCGATTGTCGTTCTGTGTTTGTTGAGCTTAACCGCAGCTTTACTGAACGAGAGCTGGTCATAAACGGTAACAAACGCAAGAAGTTGTTCAATGCTGAAATTCATGTTGTTGTGCTTACTTTTAGTCGTTATGTACTTAAAATATCACAAGTTGACGAAACTTCTACTGAGTTAGAATGATAATGGTGAGTCGAACTCGTCAAAGTGAGTTAAATAAAGCCTACTGATTCAGCAGGCTTTAGTTAGTAAATTCAATCAATAACTTAAATATATTCTATTACGCGTGCTAAGTAGTTAAATTCGCCAGAATCACCGTGGTAATTGCGGTAGACGTCGACGCTGAAATATCTAGGTTGCTCTGCTTGAACATGCTCTACAACACGCTGCTCGATGGACTCAAGAGTTTCACCCGTTTGCGAGTAAAAGTGTTTCTTGGTGGTTTTTTGCAGTTGGCGTTGCTTAGCTTCTTTATGAGTTACGTAATTATTCACTTCTACCCACTGACCAATGTAATCAATCTCTATATAGTCCGTATTTTCTTCAATCATAACCAACTCTGATTCTGGCTGAACGTCGGCCAGTTGTTGCATCACGATATCGACTTGGTGCTGATCATTTGAGATCTCGCTTTGCGCCATCACTACGCTGGACGTTGCCATAATAAGTAGCGTTAATGCTGTTTTTTTCATTTTGCAGTCTTCCTAATTAAGGTAATTCGGTTACCCAAGGTGTGCCCTGAGTCGCTTTGTCATAACCATATTTGTATATAGTTCGTAAGTAATTTTGATCAAACATGTCTTTGGTTTGTTTGGCATAACCAAAGTCGTGTTCGATGTAAGTAAATTGCATATCAATATCGTTGATTTCACTGATGTATTTCATTCGATAAAGGTCACCACGTGTCTGTGCAATGGTCAGGCTAGATAAGCTCTTTGCGACCAAATCGAGTCCCTTATCTTCTAGCGAATGGTACGGTGCTTTCAGCACGCCATTTCGAATGACATCTAACTGTGGCGCTTTTTCTAACCCCAGTGCATTCGAGATCTGTTGATAGTCAAAGTTAGACGGATTAAAGAACACCTGTGTTGCGAGACCGCCATCGACATGCAGTTCTTCGAGTCTTTCTCCATCATGTTCAACGTCAATAAATTGAGGCGGGAAAACACCGGGTATCGATGCACTTGCAGCCAAAATCTTATATATGAGATCAGACTTATCTGGCATATCACTGTTCGCAATTGCACCCACATTCCAAATGACTAGCTCACCAGAATCAAAATGAGTGCTGCCAATAAACAAACGCTTCCCACTGCGGTGTCGGTCTGCAATTTGCTCAATCATCGGCTCAGGAAATGCCTCAACGATAAACTCATATAAGTTTTCACCATCGGTAAACGCATCTTTAAAAACCGTGTTCAAAAACTTCTTTTTCCCGAGCAATGAATCGTCACTAATGTTCAACATCACTTCTTTCATCTTCGGAAACGTATCACCGCCAACGAACACAAACGGTGCCATCAATGCTCCCGCGCTGATCCCCGTGACTATGGAGTAGTCTTTCAGTTGACCTGAATCTTCGAGACCTATTAGAACCCCTGCACCGAAGGCTCCATTGGCGCCACCACCTGATAACGCTAAGATATTCAACTGATCACCCGATACAGTAATTGGTGTGGTTTGGTCGATTGGAGAGTATAAGAATTCCGGTTTTTCACTCGCCCAAATACGGAGTGGTTCTTTTTCTGAAGGAGCATCTTCTACAACGACTTCTTTGTAATTATCTTTGTCTACACGCAAATCCAGAGTGTGAGGTGAACTACAGGCAACAATAAGTAATGACAACGCAGCGGTAAGGCTGGAAGAGATCAGACGATTCATGTTTAGGCTCATTTAATGTTCTCTAAATTGGTTTAGAGACTCTGTCTACTAAAAAGATAAATAGAAAACAGAGGGGTTGATAAATAGGGGTAAAGTGAAATCCATCTCTTTGCCGTCATAATATAACTAGGATCCAGCTTGGTTCGTAATCTCGTTTGTAGGACGCTATCCATCGAATAGTCGCCCCGCGATTGCTGCCGGAGTTTTGTGCTTTAGCCTATTTTGACTAGGTTAAAATCATGGGTAGGTTCTACAAATTCATATTGGGCATTGATCGTTTGTAGCTCCCAAGTGCCATAACTCTTGGTCACCTCTAACACACCATAGACCGCATTGTTTGCATGGCGGAATGCAGCCACCGGAGACATTTTCTTCATTAACCCAGCTGTAAACAATCCAGAGATAAGGTCGCCCACCCCTACTGGTTGTTTATCAAATTCGATGTTGGGTCTCTGAACTAAGTAGCATGCTTTGTTGGTTGCAAGGATCATACTGAAAGCGTCGTCCGGCAATGAATGTAGATGTTTGACGAGCACTATCTTAGGACCAAGTTCCAATGCTTTCTTACACGCTGTAACGGCGTCATAGAGAGAGTGGATCTTGGTATCGGTCAATTCACTCAACTCGAATTGATTGGGCACGATGATATCGGCAATAGGCAGTAAATGTTCGCTAATCGCGGTTTTAACGCCATCATCAACAATGCAACCTTTGTCTGGGTCACCCATGACAGGGTCACAAACATAGAGTGCATTGTGATTCTTTTCTTTAACTTGGTTGACCGCTTCAGCAACGGCTTTACATTGGTCTGCACTTCCTAGATAACCTGATAGTATTGCACCGCAGTCTCCTAGAGCATTGATGTTGTCTAGTCCTCTTACTAAATTTCGAATGTCGTCAGAGCCGAATCGTTGCCCCGTCCAACCCTGTTGGTATTGCGTATGATTGGAGAACTGAACGGTGTGGATTGGCCATACTTCGAGGCCCATTCTTTGCATCGGGAAGACGGCAGAACTGTTTCCTGCGTGGCCATAAACCACATGAGATTGAATAGAAATAATGCTTTTCATAAGTCACTCTTAATTGAGAAGTTTGTTAGCTTGGCGACTAAATAAACACAATATCGCGCACTGTGCTTATTTGGTCGGAATAGCCTCGACAACGCCGAGGCTTATTCTTAGTCAGGCTGGATTCATTAGCCTTTGAATTCAGCAAAGTACTCATCCAACACTTTGCGTGTTGCACGACCGATAAGCTCGTATTCATGGTGAGTAAGGTTTGCTAACGAAACTCGAACTGATGCATGCACTACATCGAAGCCTTGGCCTGGAAGTAGGATAACGCCGGTTTCATGTGCAAGGCGGAACAGGAAGTCTTTGCCTTTCTCGCTCGCTTTGAACCATTCAACGAATGCTGGTCCGTACAATTTGCCGCCCAGAGTGTCGAGCTCAAGCAGTGTGTAGTAGTCCACACGATCTTTGTTTTCTTCAATTTCTACACCCATGTTTTTGTACAGAGTTTTGTAACGCTCACGAATGATGCGTTTACATGCTTCTTTGTAGTTTTTCTCTGAGTCCATCAAGCAGTTCAATGAGAACAGCGCCATTTGAACTTGTTGAGGAAGAGACAAACCTGCTGTGTGGTTAAGTGCTACGCTGCGGCTATCTGCAACGATACGGTCAATAAACTTGATCTCACGCGGTTCCGGAGTCAGCGTTTTGTAACGATCGTCCAGCTCAAGTTGACGCGCTTCAGGAAGGCTACGCATTGCATCGTCAAATACGTTGTTGTGTTGAATCGCAATCGAGCCTAGACGCCAGCCTGTTGCACCGAAGTACTTAGAGAACGAGTACACACAAAGCGTGTTGTATGGCAGTTTCGCAAACAGTGAGACAAAGTCGTCCGCAAAAGTGCCGTATACATCGTCAGTCACAATGAATAGGTCGCTACGTTCGTTGTTCACGAAGTTTGATAGGTTATCCAGAGTTTCATCCGAGAACTTCACAGACGCTGGGTTTGCTGGGTTAACAACACAAAGCAGTTTGATGTCTGTATCTGCAAGCTTTTCGATTTCAGACATCGGCAGCTGCCATGTTGTCTCATCCAGACGTAGTTCAACGATTTCCAGTTCGTATTCACTCAGTTCTGGAATCTCTAGGTAAGGCGTAAAGATTGGAGTTATTAGTGCAACCTTGTCACCTTTCTTCAATAGACCGTTGTTGAACATAGTTTGGAACGTGTACGTCATAGACGCTGTACCGCCTTCCGTTGCAAACAGATCGAAGTCTGTTGTCATTGGCATCGGGCCGTACATCTCTTCTGCGATGTACTGTTTCACAACTGTTTCGATGTTCGTCAACATGCGTGGTGGCACTGGGTAGTTACATGCAAGGTATGCGTTAACCAGTTCATTCAAGAACGCTTGCTTCTCTAGACCCAAACGGTCTTTTGCGTAGCTCAGCGACTTTTCCAAGAACTGTACGCCTTGGTCTTGTTTATTCTTGCTTGCAAACGTATCGAAGCGCTCAACAATGCCCACACCATCTGGAATGCCACCGAAACCACCATCTAGGTATGAGTAGGTGCGCTCGGCTTCCAATATTGCGAATTCACCCAAACGAATGAACGCTTTACGTGGTAGTGTCGCTAGAAAATTAGGGTTACCACGACCTGCATCTAATAAAGCGCGGTCAGGAACAGTTTGTGCCACTTCAATAAGTTTATCTTTTAATTCAAATGGGCTTAAATCTGCAAATTTCGAAAAATCAATTGTTGTGTTTTGCGTAGTCATAATATTTACCTGAATCTATTATTTAGTAAAATTTGGATAATACTTCCCCTACCGCCTATTTAATTAGGCGATAAGAGTGTTCGAATTTATTTAAATTACATGCCTGCGTTTAAAGTAATAATGCCGACAATAATTGGACCCCACAGGGTAAGCAGTACATTAGCGACTGCATAAGTCACGGTGAATGAAAATACTGGTGTTGCATTACCTGTTTTTTCCATTAAAGCCGCAAATGCTGGGTTTGCACTTCGTCCACCTGTCACACAGCCTAGTGCTTCAACTGGGTTCTTAATCTTCAATACAAAATATGAGAAGAAGAACGAAATAAACTGAGGAATAATGGTCACAGCCATACCAAGGAACAACAGAGACATACCGTGTTCTTTGATGGTGTCGACCGCTTGAGGCCCAGCTTCAAGGCCAACAATGCCCACAAATGCTGCCAAACCGAAATCTCGAATAAAGTTCGCAGCACCCACAGGAAACTGAGCAACGTGCGGATTGCGGCTACGTAACCAACCCACAATCAAGCCTGAGATCAAACAACCTGCACCAGAACCGATGGTGACGGGAATACCAGCAATCTTAAAGCTGATAAGACCAATCAATAGACCAAGCACCATGCCCATACCAAGCACAATGAAATCCGTCATGGTTGCAGAGCCCATGCGTTGACCGATGTTTTTCTCAACGCGATTGATGTCTTTTGCTGTACCGGTAAGCTGGATGACGTCGTTTTTCTTCACCACAAGATCCGGCGTCATTTCGATAGAGCTGCCTTCACGAATGTAATCCGTCACATAAACGCCGCGCATGGAACCTTGGTTCGAAGCCTCTTTGATCTCTTGCAGTGACTTACCAATCAGTATGTGATTATCAGCGATCAGTTGGCGATTTTCTTCAATAACTTCATAGTCTTCTGGAAGTGCAACCTCGTTGTCAGCCAAACCATCTTGCAGCTGATGTACCGCATTACGACGACCTGTTACAACAATGACATCCCCTTCTTTCAGTGCTGTGAATTTGTCCACTTCTAGCACTTTGCCATCACGTTGAATCAATTCAATACAAGCAGCTAGAGCGTGTTGGTTTAACTGAGCTAAGGTTTTGCCTGCTAACCCACCATCTTTACTCACTTTAAATGCTCGTGTAACCAGCGCGGTTACTGCGTTGAATTCACCCGGCGCAAGATCGCGCTTACCGTTTGAGTTTTTCTCTTCTAGAGCAATCGCTTCTGCTCGGATATCCCACTTCATCAGTGTTGGGAATACCCAGGTCACCATCAGAATTGGACCAAGCGAACCAAAGATGTACGTAACTGCGTAGCCTACTGCGACGTTGGTCTGCATTAGGTGCTTGGCTTCTTCCGTCACGCCACCAAGACGTGCGATCGCATCACCCGCTGTACCGATGATTGCCGATTGAGTCAAACCACCAGCTGCAAGACCTGCGGCCGTACCTCTGTCTAGATCAAACATCCAAGCTGCTGCTAACACACAAAGCAGACCTGAAACCGTCATAACCACGGCAGAAAGTAGAATGTTGATGGTTCTAAAGTTCAATGCTTTGAAGAACTGCGCACCACCTTGATAGCCTACTGCGTAAATAAAGAGCGCAAAGAAAATGCTTTTTACGCCGGGATCAATATGAACACCAAATTGCCCAATAATTACACCCATTAATAATGTTCCGGCAACACCGCCAAGAACAAATCGACCAATGGTAATTTTACCTACCATATAACCGAGAGAGAGCGTAATAAAGAGAGCAACAAATGGTGCCATGTCAAAAAGTTTAGAAATAATTTCCATGACAATTTTACTCTTACTAACAAATATAAAAATAAAATAACCCAATGATGACTAAATAATAATATCTACTGAATTATTCAAAATAAATAAAGCATCTCTTTGCTTCGAATCGAATATTAAGAACAAAACGTTTTATTATGTAATCTCATTTGATGGATCAAATCATCACTTTGACTGTTTGGATAAGGTTTAGAGCGATGCTCATACTCAAAGTCATTGTTTTCATGGAATTTTATTTAAAACAAAAAAATTCGTTATTTCGAAATAAATTTAAAATAAGAGTGTATCTCCGGGTCTTTAATCGACCTTTCACCCATAGAGCGGCCAACTGCTCACATAGAAGTCGCGCTACAGTCACCGAGCAAAGCAAGCTTTTTGATGGGTCTCGTCCTCTATACGCGATTATCACAATAAACGTAACTCGATTATTGTTGCATTCATCAAACAGATAGAGAAAAAGAACCATGAGCACAATGCCACATGAACTTGTGTGGGGCGAAGTCTACTTCCCGCCACTGTTATTAGTTATCGCACTGGCTTATATATTGACAATCTTAACAGGGTCAATCGCAACCAGGTTTGGGCTTCATAAGTACGTCGCCTTTCCTGCAATAGCCGAACTTAGCTTGATCGTGATCTTTACTGGCATTATTGGCCAATTTATTACCATTTTTTGAGGCATTTACCGTGATCAAACGTTATCTCATTACCCTTTTATTGTTATCCGCAGCCGGAACCGTGATCTTTAGCTACTACCAGTCATACTCCAGTAACCCGTGGACCAGAGACGGGCAAGTTAGCGCTTATATCGTTTCGATAACGCCTCGCGTAACAGGTCAAGTCATAGAAATGCATGTCGAAGACAATTCGAAAGTGAAAAAGGGCGACCTTCTTTTTGAAATAGACCCAAGTATTTACAAGGCAACCTACAGAAAGGCTCTTGCAACTGAAAAGCAAGCACTTGCCCTACTTGCTAAAGCAAAGAACGAAGAACAGCGTGCATTGAACTTAGAGAAACGAACTCCGGGTGCGGTACCCGTTCTTACTTTAAATAACTTAAGTAATGCGGTAGAGACTAGCGCTGCAAATGTTGAGCTGGCAAAAGCGAACGTCGAAGAAGCGCATCTGAATCTTGAGTACACCAAAGTATATGCACCTACCAATGGTTATATTACCAACCTAAACCTACGCGTGGGTTCTCAAGTCGTCGCAAACTCTCCAGTCGTTGCATTGATTGATGAAGATAGCTTTTGGATTGAAGGTTATTTCAAGGAGACTGACCTTGTTGGTGTAGATCCTCAAGACAAAGCCTACGTAACCCTCATGATGCATAACAACGTTGAACTAGAGGGTCACATTAAGAGTGTTGGCTTTGGTATCGCGAAACAAGACGGCAGCACAGGCAATGATCTATTGCCAAACGTTAATCCAAACTTTCAATGGATACGTCTAGCTCAACGTATCCCTATCAAAGTCAAATTAGACAATATACCTGACGGCGTACAGCTTCGTGTTGGTATGACTGCATCGATTAAAATCATCAAAAATAGTTAGGTAACTTTTATGCTTACTGCATCGACTAAAGAAGCGATTAAAGTCGCACTCTCTATCGTTATCGCGATTTGCTTAGCGTTGTGGTTTGGATGGGAAAAACCATATTGGGCAGCGATAGCGGTGGCAGTGATGGCGTTGAACGAGAGTTTCGCTCATTCAATAAACAAAGGTCATAACCGGTTGATGGGAACCCTGTTAGGAACAGGTTATGCCTTTTTCCTTATCGCTATGTTTTCTCAAGACCGTTTCTTGTTTTTGACATTCTTCACTCTATTTCTTGGGGTGTGCATCTTTATGTCGAGCGATGATAAGTACGGCTATGTCTTTTCAATTGGTTTTGCTGTCTGTTCCATTGTCGCTTGCATGGGCGGATTTGATAGCCAAGCCACCTTTCACTTCGCTGTACTTCGGCTTCAAGAAACACTACTGGGCGTTATAGTATTTTCTGTTGTGTTTCGCATCGTGTGGCCCGTAAATACGGAGCTCAACTTTGTCCAACGCTTTGAAACTAGCAGACAAACTTTGTTAGACGCGATGGATCAAACCGATGAAATAGACATTGCTTCTCTTGAAAGTAACACCACCAATATTGATAAACTGTATCAACTTCTGGATCTGCCGCTGACAGGAAGTTACCACCTCAAAGAGAACATCCAAACATGGCGTTTGCGTGTCAGTGAAATGGCACACATCCAGGATGCACTACTCAAAAAAAGTCACAGTGAATCTACTTTAGATATTCAATGGGAGGTTATTGCTCATAACTTGAAGACGTTCGATGTATTGACACCTGGTCAATCCCTTGTTGATGGAGAACTCGCTGTTATGGGCGATAATAGAGACGTGTCGTGGCATCACGCTCACCGCACATTTGTTGAACATTTGAATGAAGATGGGCGCAAAGTACTTCAAGGTATATCAATGTTTATTACGTCGCTATTAATTTGGATTTATCTTCCTATGCCGGGAGGATTCATATTCCCAATGATAGCTGGTGTATTCTCTGCCATGCTCCCTACCATGCCACCAACTGTTATTAAGGATGCCTTTTATGGCGTGTTGGGCACGGGAACGGTGATCCTGTTGCAGTACATTTTCGTGATGCCACTGTTAACAGAGCTATGGGAGCTTGGTCTATTCTACTTCATTAACATTGTTGTGATATGGCAAGTATTCGCTTCACCTAAGCTCATGATACATCGAATTTTGGGCATCAACTTGTTGGTTGTTCTTACATCTGGAGCACTCAATCTTACTCCGGTATACAGAATAGAAACACCACTGTTAATGCTGGTAAATATTATGCTCATTTTAATGATAGCGAAACTGTTTACTGATCTATTCCGAGTCAAGGTGACCGCTTAGTACTAAATCGACCAAATCAGTCACAACCAATCGGCCTGCCAAGTATTTTAACTTTGCAGGCCATTTTTACATCTGATTAAAAATTATTATAAATCAGATATTTAATATTACTATTCACCAAGTGAGGATAGCGTCCATCAAATGCGATTAACGCTATCCCTCACCTCCTCTTAAAATCCTCTCATTGATTGACGCAATGCATTCTTATTTGTGGCATTCACACAAGCAATCCCAACGGATAAATACATAACAACTGAACAAGATGTTCAGTATTACTTTAACTGTTTGAGTCTCGAAGGTTTGAGGCTACTCAGCGTGGAAACCGTCATGAGTTTTTTTAAAATACACACCAACTGTAAGACCCATACTCTTTCTGTGTTAGCGAGCGCCCTACTACTAACCACTCCAACTTTTGTCTCTGCAGAAGCAACACAGACTTACAGTGAAGTCGTGGAAAAAGGTCGAGCAGTGTTTGACAAATATGGCATCAGTCATGATTTACCAAAACTAGCCATTAGCTCATTGGTACAGGGCGAACATCTCGTTGAACACGCACACCGTACTTATCAAGTCGGTGACGAAATTCGTGACTCAAGCGTCTACCTCGTTAAGAACACCGACAACAAAGGCAACATTGATCTGCGTATTAAATACAACCCAGAAGAGCTAGACGCTAACGAAAAGTTGATCGACGAAATAGAAACGTTCACACGTACCGAGTATCGCTTACGTGACTATGCTGAAAGCTTTGACTCGTCTTCAGTTCGTGCGAAAGAAATCGGTGATCATACAGTTATTATCAGCTTCGATTATTCAAAGTATGGACTGCCTCAAGACATCGCCTATTTCCGTTTTTTGCATGTCGAAATTACGGTAGTTGATGGTGAGCCAAAACAGATGCTAATTCGCAACAAAAAGCCGTTTAAACACCATACATACAATGTAGATAGCTATAAGCAAGAGATTAAATTTCAAACTTTACCCTATGGCAAGTTAGTTATCGCAAGCAAAACAACTGAAGTGGTTGGTCAAACCAAGAACAAGCCAATGAAAATGACCAGCTTAGTTGAACCTGTTGCACTATACGAAGATAACAACGGTGTACAAATTCTTGATGAAGAAAGATTACAGGAAGTATCTGACCCAAGAATGCAAGAGGAGAGCGTAAAACTCGATCGAATCTTTCCGTTAATGGGTGACATGGTACGACGCCAAGGCATCGATTTACCACTTCCTTTTGGTATCTCTGTTGCTTATCGAGACCAAAATATGGATATACCGATGACAGATTACGTAATTGGTGGTGTTCGATTAAATGACCTATTTGACCCTGAAGACAGCGTTGCAACGGTCAATGCAGAAAGCCTTTCGATACGTGGTGATGTCAATATTTTGCCATTTTGGAATGTGTTCGGATACGTAGGAAAGGTAAACGTTGATGCCAATATTGATGCTGGTTATACCGGCGCTGCAGGCGAATACCTCAAGGATAAACTTAACGACAAGCTACCAGGGCTAGGCGACAAACTATGTGAAGGTGTATCTGCATTGTGTGAACGTGGTCGTTTAAATGTTCCATTGCACCTTGAATATGACTTGCGTGGAGTAGGTACAACACTATCTGTAGGTTACAAAGAGTTTTTTGCTTCAGTTACCGGCACTTACTCACAAACACGCCTAAAAGGGTTGACTGAGTGGGGAGATGGCATTGTGACAGTGCAACCGATGTTAGGTTACCAATTGGTTGATTATCGAGCTCAGTTTTTCGTCGGGGCGGAGTATCAAGGCTTAGATTCACGTATGCAGGGCACCGTAAAAACTGGCGATATTGAGTTTGACTATGACGTCGGTGTCGCTCTCAATCAATGGGCTTACCTAGTTGGCTTCAACAAGCAAATCGGCAAAAACTATAACTTAAGCGTACTGTATAACAAAGGTGAAACCCGTGACGCGCTGACGTTAAACCTCGGCTATCGCTTCTAATGCCGAACAAGGATTAGAGTGGTCTCGGCTGCTCTTGTAGGATGGGGTCCTACTTATAGGATTCCATTCATTACAATAATGTCTTTAATATAAATCCCATCACAAAATTACATATCTCCAAGCTCGACAACGGTCAATTATAGCGCACGGAATTGCTGGTTTGGTAACAACAAGAACTGTGGACATGACAATGAAACTCAACAAACGATCAATTTTATCCGTAACGGTCTCAATGCTACTGGCGGCTTGTGGCAGTGATACTGAGCCTAGCATTCCTATGCCAGACAAACCAGAGCCATTAGTGCCAGCCCCTGCTGTACCTTTTGTAACTCAAATCGGTGAGGTTACGGCTAAAGCGACCAAAGAAGAATTGGTTGTGACTTCAAATGAAGCGGCTGACAAGCTTGCAACTGTTGAATCTTTCAAAGGGATTCAATATGCCGAAGCTGAGCGCTTTAAGCACAGTGAAGTGGTAAACCTTGTCGGAGATGAATTGGATGCCACTCAGTTTGGGTATGCATGTCCGCAACTAAAAGCCACTGCGCAAGAGCAGTCTGAAGACTGTTTAAATCTGAATATTTGGCGCCCTGCAAATACAGATAGTGATGCTGCGCTTCCTGTCTATGTGTTTATCCACGGTGGCGACTTTGAATACGGTTCAGGTTCTGAAGCACTTGTGCACGGCGATACCGTAGTTGCACAAGAAAGCGACGACGGTAAGCCTTTCATCTATGTGAGTTTTAACTACCGTCTTGGTCAGCTAGGGACTCAATGGATAGAAGGTGCAAATGAAGATGGTAACTATGGTCTAGGCGACCAAAAGCGTGCCTTGGCATGGATACACAATAACATTGCCGACTTCGGTGGCGATGCTCAAAACGTAACCGTCATGGGTCAAGGCTCAGGTGCTATGTCTATTGGTTTCTTGCAGCAAGATGACGATATTGCAGGTCAATATTTCCAACGAGCCATCATGCAAAGTAATCCATATGGCTTTGAATATCCTAGTTATAAAGTTGCAAAAGATCGCAGTAAAGAGTTTACAGCAGACACCTCGATCGACGAAATTATGGCATCACAAAAAACTACTTTGAATGGTATTGAACAGCTAAAAAATTGGTTGTTAGGCTCTTTGCAAATCCCTGTTCTAAGCCCAACAGCAGATGAGACTCCAATGTCAAACCTGATGCCTTTTGCTCCATATATATTATGTGAAAAAACGTTTCTTGGTAGCTGTAGCGAATCGGCAGAATCACCCATTCAAACAGGCTTCTCTGTACCAACAGTGCTTGGTGGAAATGCACATGAAGCAAACAGCTTTGGTATGATCTTTAACGCTACGTTCGTTATTCCGACAGTCATCGAGTTGTTAACAAATGATGAGCCTGAACTACTTACTAATGAAGATCCAGCAAAGCTAGCTCTAGCCATGATTAACTGGCTAGAAGATGAAAACAACATTTCTCTTCTGCAACAAAAACTGTCTGAGCGCGCAAGTGATGAAGTTTCAGCGGAAATTACATTGCCTACTAGTGCTTACAGCGCAGTAACCGGGTTATTTTATGGTGCCAAAATAGAAGGTGATCTAGGTGAAATGACCAAGTGCATCGATCTCAGTGACATTGCAGGCACCGTAGGTTGCTTGGTCGACATTGTTGATGTAACTAGCCACCAACAAACCCAAGATATCCTAGCTCTGACTGATTTCTACCCTAACTCTGAATCCAGCTTAGGTGGTGCTCTTGACAACATGAAGCAATTTAAAACCTTGCTCAACGACACCTTATTCCATGGCCCGGCTCGTTATTTGGCAGCAAACAGCGAAGTAGAAGCCACGCTATACCACTTTGAGCACAAACCAAGCTTTAACATGTGGAACTATAAAACCGCTCTAAATGAAGAAACGGGCGAATACGATCAACTGTCAATCATTGATCTATTCAAAACGATTGGTTGTATCAGCGGTGCATGTAATGGCTCAGAACTGCCATTTATGTTCAACAAAGCGGTACGTTTTGATGGAAGTGAAGTAAGACCATCAAGCAAGGAAAAAGCACTAATGAACGAAATGTCGCGTCTTTGGTTCAGCGATGAATTGTTCCAAAACTACCAGTACAACGATACCGACAATGTACTCGCCATAGATGGTGCAGGATTCAGCGAAAACAGTACTACTTTCGACTGGGACTATGTCACAAATCCTGGTGTTGACCCTAAGCTTCGTAACGGCCGACTAACTGGTTTAACAGAGCAAGGTCTTATGCCTTGGAACTGGTATCTAAACTAAACATCGTCAGTAATCCTATTTCTTTAACGGCCAGCTCGCTGGCCGCTTTTTTATCCAAATTTTACATCCAAACACAGGTTAGTTTATGACTCTCAGCAAACTAAAATCAGCGTGCACATTGATGTTAATAGCTTTTGTCACAGGCTGCGCGCAACCTTACCCTGAAGTTGAACCTGACTTCGAAGCAAATTGGCAAAGCATAGAACACCAAGCTGAGGTGTACTTGATTCCAACGGCACCAGAAGCTTTCGCTCGTCGTATCGAGCTCGTTCGCCAAGCACAACACTCAATTGATATGACTTATTTCTCTTGGGAACGCGACACACTTGGTTTGATGCTTCTCAACGAACTAAAACAAGCGGCAGATCGTGGGGTTCACGTTCGACTGACATTAGATGACCTACTGGTTTTTAATGATAAATGGCTAGCGGAATTAGACTCACACGCTCACATTGAAATTCGATTATTCAACCCTTTTGATTCGCGTAAAGCGGGTTGGATTGGTCGCGCGTTCAACTTCTCGACTCACCAAAAACAGCTGGATAATCGGCTTCACGAGAAGTACTTCAATGTTGATCATCACTCGATGATTCTAGGCGGAAGAAATATCGGCAATGACTACTTCGGTTATAGCGAGACCGCCAATTTCTTTGATATGGACGTTCTGTTTCGAGGTGACGTAATCGCGTCTTTCGACCGCAATTACCAAACACTCTGGAACAGCTCATATGTCGTACCGATCCAAGAGCGAATTAAAGTCAAAGAGAAAGATCAGTACAAAGCGTTTAGTAAAGCGATTGATAAAGGGGAAAAAAACAAGCAAACCATCACTTTCGATATTGAGCGACAGATAGATCTCCTAAGCGAGCCAAAATTCGTGAAAGCGTCGGTGACCCCACTCTTTGATTCATTAGAGAAGCTCAATGACAACAAGCCCTACTTTCGTCAACGTACCGAGCACTTAATCAAGCAAAAAGTACCGGAGCCAACGAAGGCTGTGATTTCGACACCCTATATGGTGCCAAGTGATGATCGATTTGTGTTTATCGATGGACTCAAAGAGCTTGGAGCAGCAGTCACCGTATTGACCAACTCATCGGCTTCCAATGATTCAGGCTTTGTTCCTGCGTATTACGAAAAACACCGTGAGACTTTACTCGATAAAGGGATCAATATCTACGAGTATAAAAACCAAGCTATCAACGATGACCACTACTTTCATGTTGATACCTACTACCATAATAAAACCGTCATTTTAGATGACCGTGTGACCTATATCGGCTCCTCTAACTTCGACCCAAGATCAGACTTTCTAAACGTCGAGTTTGGTGTATTGGTCGAAAGTGAAGAGTTTGCAAAGCAAGTGACTCACTACTTAACGCGTAAGGAAGAGGCATTGTTCTGGGTAGTCTCACGCGATCAATTAGGTAATACGCACTGGACATCAGGGGAGCAAACACATAAAAAGAACCCCAACTACAGCTCATGGAACGCACTACCGGATTGGCTATTTAGAAAAATGAATGGCGAGTTCGAACTCTAGGTCCAGTCAGTAAGAGTAGAACCAGAAACGTAGCAAACTATTGTGTCCGATTCGATTTAAGTCATCACAGATACAAATGCAAAAAAAGCCGCAATTCGCGGCTTTCCATGTTTCAAACAGACCTAACAACTTTTATGAGCATTTGGTTTGGTTTCGTGAACTAGGCCCTCCCTTCGCGAGACCTTGAAGAGAACACAAACATCAGAATTGAGTACCTAATGAGAAGTGAACACGAAATTCATCCCCTTCAGGCGCATCTAATCCATAAGCAAAGTCGAGTTTTATAGGCACAATCTGTGAATTCCAGATAAGGCTAAGGCCTGTTCCACGCTTCCAATCCGCTTTGTCATCGAACGCATCGCCCACATCGATAAACGCGCCTAACCAAACTGAACGATAAACCTGATGTTGGTACTCGAGCCCAGCGGTTAGCATATAACGCGCCCCTGTTAATTCACCGTTGTCATCTTTGGGAGAGATCGACTCATAACCGTAACCTCTCAAGCTTCCATCACCACCGGCAAAATAACGCAGTGAGGATGGGACATCCGACAACGATTTAGCTATGTTAATGCCGACATTTGATCGAAAATGGAGCTTTTGACTTTCACTAATATCCCACGAAAGCACACTGTTTCCTTCCAACCGCAACAGCCTTGAGTCAGACAAGAGGTGAGAGTCAGAATACTCAAGGGAATAGAGGTGTCGATGATTTAGCTCTAATTGATCATTCTTACGATCAACCTGAGAAAAGCTAATCCCAGGCAAGAGCAATTGTGATCGATCTTGCTCAGATGCCTGTCGGTATTCTTCATGCAAATATTTGACATAAACGGTACTTTGCCAATCACTGTCTAATTGCCAATAGCGTTCAAACTTTAGATCGTTTGAAAAACTCTCTGTGTCTCGATGATCAATACGTTTCGATTCAAACTGAACTCCAAAATAATCGGTCGTGACTTTTTCTGTTGGGATTTTATAACCAAGCCGCAGTGATTGCTCTTGCTCAGACAGATATGTCTGAGTTTCGAAGCTGTGTCCTTTCCGGTTGTACCAAGGCTTTGACCAACTGAGTGAGGCTCTTAAGCCAACGTCAGTAGAGTAACCACCACCCACCTGTACAATATCGCGAGAGCTTGGCTCAGCAATGATTTCAATTGGTACTTCTAAATTATCGTCGGTATGGGTAAAGTCTCCATGAACAACGACACTGCGAAACCACCGAGTTTCAGACAAATCAGACTGCAATTCTCCCAATTTATTAGTATCAAAGTCATCCCCTCGCCTGAATGTTGGAATTTTCTCGATACGGGCAGGTTCAACCCCGTCATCAGGAATACTGATAGCGCCAAACTTATAACGCTTTCCGCTTGAAAAATGCAGGTGAATGTTGGCGATATTCTCGCTAGGAATCACTTCTACTTTAGCTTCAAGAAATTTTCCATCGAAATACCCTTTCCGCTTTGCCAACGAGAGGATCGCCTGTTTAGTCTGGTCGTATTCTTGGTGAGATAATGGTGAGCCAACCTTTAACTCGCTTTGTTCAAGTATTTTAATGAACTCTTCATCATGGCTCGCCTCGCCAGTAATTTTGATAACCGACTCTGCAATGTACATCACAGGACCGGGATCGACACTCAAAGTCATTTTGTCATGACCATTAAGCTCAATATCTAATTGCGGGTGGTAGTAACCATAAGGGTTTATTGCGTCTTGAATCCGTTTCGATAGCTTAGTACGAGACAATTGAGATACAGGAAAATCAGTCAAAGGCTCTAAGTGTAACGCCACATTTTCGGTGAGAGTCTTATTGAGTCCTTTGACATCAAATTCTGCGCCAGTCGCAAAAGGTTGAGTAACTGTAAACAGTGAAGCTGTCAGTATGACTTGTTTGATAGAAGTATTCACGCCGTTACCCAGTGACTAAAACTTAAATAGCTTATGAGCAAAGCCGAAAATCGTTTAATCACTTATGGAGGACGCTGTCCTACTTATTTACTGGATTTTCTGTACATCTACAGACTCACCACTGGACTGAAGACATAAAAAAGGCGCCATCAAGCGCCTTTATAGTATCAATTGTATATCAGTTATTTTTCAGCCACACATCTTGTCTTTGTGCCGCTTTTTTCTTTTTCTTCTTACCCGTACCAGCTGGTGGCGCAACGGGTTTAAGCGCTGCAATCAGTTCTGCAACAGCTTCCGCATCCACTTCAAAACCTTCAACTTGTTCACGCTCAAGTCGAATCTTGTTTTTCTTCTCGATGATCTTGAAGTGGTGGTAATCTTCATGGTCGATCAAAGAAAGAGCCAAGCCCACCTCTCCCGCACGTCCGCTTCGACCTATACGGTGCATGTAGTCTGATGGGCTGCGCGGCAGGTCAAAGTTAATAACGACTGGCAGCTTTTCGATATCCAGACCTCGAGCCGCAATATCCGTTGCGATAAGGACGTCGATGTCACCCAACTTGAAATCTTCTAAGATACGCGTACGTGAGCCCTGACCTTTGTCACCGTGGAATACTTCCGCGATAATGCCACGCTTGTAAAGCTTATCCGCTAAATGTTCACAGCTGTTCTTTGCATTCACAAAAATCAGGGCTTGTCGCCATTGGTGCTCTTTAATGAGATGCGCCAATAGTGCTGTTTTGCGTCCCTTCTCTACTTCGAATACACGTTGAACAAGCGTACTTGCATTTGCGCTTTGCAATTGAACCTCAAGTGGATCGTTGAGTAGCTCTTCCGTTAACGCTTGTACTTGCTCTGGGAAAGTTGCAGAGAACAAGAGAGTCTGTTTTTTAGCAGGTAACAACTTACGAATAGCGTCTAGCTCTTCAGTAAAGCCAAGGCTCAACATTCGGTCAGCTTCATCGAGGATCAACGTTTTTACGCGATCTAGCTTAACTGCATTACTAGAAACCAAATCGAGTAATCGACCCGGTGTTGCGACAAGAATGTCAGCACCACCACGTAAAGCTTGCATCTGACGATTTACTGATACACCACCAAATACACACACCGTTTTAATCGCACCATTAAAATGTACAGCGTATGACTTAACGCTGTCTGACACTTGCCTTGCCAATTCACGGGTTGGAACCAAGATAAGTCCCGAAACATGGTTTCCTTTACTACGGCTTACCGGGCTTTCATGGTAAACCTGTTGTAGTAGCGGCAAAGCAAAGGCTGCGGTTTTACCAGAACCCGTATTTGCCCCAGCAATAAGGTCACGGCCATGTAACACACTCGGAATAACTTGTGCTTGAATAGGGGTTGGTTGTTGGTACTCAAGCTCAGTTAAGCGAGAAACAAGTGGCGAGATTAAACCAAGCTCTGAGAAGTTGGTTGCTGTTGTGGTATCAGTCATTAATGGAAGAGACTCAATAATAAAATAGAGCGCGCTATACTAGCGCATTTATATCTCTTTCCGTAGTGATTTCCTTTGCGATACAAAAAAGCCAGCTACATGAGCTGGCTTTAAATTATTCTTGTCTCGCAAGATTAACGGTAGATACCGATATCTTTTTGCATGTGACCAGAAAGGTCGCTTGCGTAGTAGCTACGAGGAGTGTTATCAACGAACAGAATGTCGATGATGTGTGCAATCAATCCTTTGAAGTTAACCGCGTAGGTCTTTTTATCCATAGAGTTTGGAACAGCGATAGTATTCATCTGCATTGCTTGAGCCATGATTGCCTCTCTATAAACTTTTAGGTGTTTCGTCTTGTTGATGTGAATAATAGGCGATTATTTGCCGGTTAAAAAATGACAAAAACTAGACTGTCGGATTAGATTTTCTTATAAAACAACCCATTAACAATCGTATAGAATACACACTCATACAAATTGAATTTTAATTCAAAATTACGCTTAAAACTTGAATTTAGTACAAATTAGACTCTAAACAAAGAGGCTAAGATCACATAAAATTTACATAGATAAATTCAATGTTCTCTTAGCCTCTTAGAAAAAAGCAAACTTTAGATAAGTTATTTTGACTTTAATTTGTCTGCTCTATGTCTGACTTATTTCCATAAATCGATGCTATGACCGCGACCGTCATGGTGGTGATCAGAACACCCAGCGACCAGTAAGTCGGAATCGCATATTCACTTTCCACGAGCAACATCTTGATACCGATAAATACCATGATGAACGCCAGCGCTGGTTTGAGATAAATGAACTTATCCATCATGCCTTGTAGTACAAAGTACAGAGAGCGAAGACCTAACAACGCAAATACGTTAGCGGCCAACACAAGGAACGGTTCTTGTGTCACTGCAAAAATTGCTGGAATAGAATCCAGTGCGAACATGACATCCATGACCGCAATCGCACCAATCACCAACATCATTGGAGTGATCATCCATTTGACGCCATGTTTCACTATTAGAGAAGCGCCATGATATTCCTCTGTCACTGGCATCACTTTACGCAGCAGCTTCTCAGGTAACGTATTTACGCCCTCCTCTTCACCTTTGTCGAGAGCCAATTTCACCCCCGTCGCAATGAGGAATGCTGCGAACACATAAAGCACCCAGTGGTATTGCGCTAACAGCTGAGCCCCCAATGCGATCATCACCGCGCGAAGTACGAGAGCACCAATCACTCCCCATAACAAGGCTCTAGGGCGTAAATGCTCAGGAACTTGGTACTGACCAAAGATCATCGCGAACACAAACAGATTATCAACGCTAAGTGATTTCTCTAACAAGTAGCCAGTGATAAACGAGACGGTTGCTTTCTCTGCCGTGTAATGGCTATGAGGCGCGTAAAATTCCCAAAATAGGTAGATTGAACCAGCAAACAGAAACGCAAGCAGAAACCAAAATATGCTCCATACCGTCGCTTTTTTGATGGTGACATTACCACCACGAGTTTGATAGATATCGATAGAAACTAAGACTAACGTCAAGACGAAAAAGCCCACGTAGGTCATCACATCAGGTGATGTCGATAACGCGTCTTGTTGATTTGATAAAAGAGATTGAGTTGAGTTCATTATTCCTCCGGGCGGAAGAAACTGTTCAAAGACCTTCCGCAAACGAAACAGATCAAGGGCCAAAATGGTACTTGATTGTGATTGCGTTGGTCTCGTTGAAGTGAAATATGGGATTTCACCTTTACGCACCGGATAGACACTTGGCCTAACGAAATGACGATACGTAAACTTGCGCTAACTACTCCCCAAACGCGTGGATAATATTCCTGAATTTGTGTTTCGTCTATATAAATTTGCATCAGAAGAACAAAAAGAGGCGCAAGCCCCTTTCTGTTTATGTCGTCATTCACTTTAGGGTATCATTTACCCCAAAGTTTTTGCTATAGCCCAGAAATTGGGACGAAGTAAACCAGCGCCGACCAAACCGACACCCAACCTACGACCGCTACCGCATCCAACCAATCTTTCTTCCACATGTTTCGTCTCCTGCCAAATAGAGCAACTGCGAAACATCAAGCAAAAAAGATACCAATAAAGTATTAATGTGCTTTTTTGTAACAGACCAAACAGTTCTGCACGTAACGACTGTTTAACGCCTCTGGATTAGCCTCCAAAAACTCAATGAAACAATCGGCCATAGATAAAGTCGTCACTGAGCCTTCTCCCTTCATATTGAGTACAGCGTCATACCCTTCTTTGCCTTTCATGGTATAGGCTGATGACGAGCCACGATACACTTTGTGGCGCTCGACAGCATTCCAGTCACCATTGCGATAGATTTCGAGATGATGGATTCGGTGCCCGATCGGTGCTTCAGCGTGGTAACAAAATCTTAGATTATAGGTATAAGGAAAACTACCAGAGCCTGTACCGACCACACCGTTATCGAGCGCATTGTTGATTGCACCCTCTAAGATAGCGGCAATCGTCTCGCCATTAATTTGATATGTGCCGATCGGTACGGCAAATGGCAGTAGCTTTCCGGCAATATCCGCCACCGATACATCACCAGCATTTAAAGAGTTACGAACACCACCAGCATTATGAATCGCAAAATCCACATTCAAACCTCGTTGATTCATCGCATAATGGAACGACTGAGCCACAAGTGGTGCTAGCTCACTTGGCCCTTCTTCATCGGGCACTCGAACATGTCGTAGTTTATCCGTTGCTGTAGCGATAATTTGTTGCTGCAACTGACGCACTCGCGGCAGGTATTTGTCGGTTAAAATGTACTGAATATCTTGGTCTTTTTTACATACGGATATAAGTGGATGATTATTGAGGTATTCACAAGCAACGTCATGAGCATCATCCTGACCGACTTCACTGAGTTTTGCATCGATAAACAGACGACGACCAAGAAGCAGTTCATTTCGACCATTGAAATTGACCACTTTGCCAGTTTCGTCAAATTCAATCTCACAGTGCCCCAAAGACATGGAATGGAATCCAGCTTGAACGACATAAGTATCGTTGACTTTCACCCCATATTCATCATCTTTAACCAGCCCGACGTCGGAGAAGTCACCCTGTAACCTATGACTATGGCCACCCACAATCAGCCCAATACCCTCAACCTGACGTGCCAAGTCTAAATCACCTTCGTAACCTAAATGGCTGAGTAAAATGATTTTATTGATACCCTCTTTTTGAATTTGAGCGATGGTTGCTCTTGCAGTCGAAACGGCGTTCTCAAACGGAGTGTCAACATCGGGATTTGCGATCAGATCCATCTGATCGATACTAAGGCCAAAGATTGCGACAGGCTCGCCATCAAATTCTTTGGTGATGTAGTTAGCACTCTGAGTTTCAGGGAGGAAAGCTTTAACTTGGCTATTGTCCGCTAAGGTATGAGTTTTATTGATATCCTCATTCGACAAATTCCAGTTACCCGCCAGTAGTGGAAACTCGATGCGCTTGGCGAACTCTGCGACAGGTTCATTGCCCATATCGAGTTCGTGATTACCGAGCGTCATCGCATCGATGTTTAAGGCATTCAATAAGTCAGCATTGGCTTTTCCCTTAAACAGAGAAAAGTACAACGTCCCTTGGAAGCAGTCGCCGGCGTGCAAAAACAGCGTATCTTTACCTTGTCGAGTGGCATCTTCTTTGAGCTGCTTGAATCGAGTTGCTATTCGAGCAAAACCACCAGCACTGACATAAGGCTCTATGATTTGCTCATTCACTTTTAATGATAGTTGTAATGACGTTGGTTCAAAGTATGAGTGGGTGTCATTAATATGCGCCAGTACCAGTTTCGCTGGCTTATTCTTTTTAGTCATATGTTCTCTCTCTTCTTCCCTTCATACTAAGTTGGGAATCATGACAGAATCGTGAATTTTATGAAACAGCACTGCAAAAAAATAGACGTGATTGGTCAAGCAATCACATTCGGTTGGTTAAACTTTAGATTCTGTTTTGTGACCGTAAAACACACCTAACACAAAAATATCGATTATGATTATAGATATCTGTTTGCTTTCAAAGTATTAGCAGATCTTTTGTTAGGAGTGAGCCTATGCAGTTAGAACGAATCGAGATTTCTGGATTCAGAGGTATCAAACGAATGTCATTGGCATTCGATGAACTCACAACGTTAATCGGTGAGAATACTTGGGGTAAGTCCTCACTGCTTGATGCTTTGTCCGTTGTCCTTCCCGCCGATGGTGTGCCTTATCAATTCGAGATGACGGACTTTCACGTAGACTATTCCGTCTCACACCCACAGTCGCAACATCTTCAGATTGTGCTTTCGCTCAAGGCGAACGACAGGTCAGAACTGAATGCAGGGCGTTATCGAAAACTCAAACCAGTATGGGTTCAAGATGAGTATGGTCATCATCGAATCTATTACAGAATCAGTGCAACACTTGAACAGTACGAAACGACAACCCACTACGCGTTTCTCGATATAGATGGTAATCCACTTAAACTGCACCATTCTGAGAAACTTGCTCAAGAATTAATGACTCTCCACCCCGTTATCCGCCTTCGAGATGCACGTCATTTTGATCGTCCATTTAATGGCAATGGGAATGGCAACGGCCATCAAACTCGGATTGAAAAGCGTATCGATAACACCTGTCGTCGACTTATGGCAATACCGGGGCATGTTAACAAAGGCGAGATGCGTAGTAGTTTAGACTCGATGCAGAGCCTAATTGAGCACTATTTCTCATTTAAGAGCGTGTCACGTAAAAACCCGCGTAAACCACGCGATGGATTGATGTATTCAACGAGCATTCAAGAGAAGAGCATTCATGAACTCGTTGAACAGACCAGTAACAATCAGACACGTCTGCTATTTATGGGCCTACTCAATGCTTATCTGCATGCCAAAGGGCCGAATGATCTAAGGCGTTGTGCTCGGCCACTTTTGATCCTAGAAGATCCTGAAGGTCGCTTACACCCCACACATCTTGCAAGAGCCTGGAGCTTGTTGCAAAAACTGCCGATGCAGAAAATTTTAACCACCAATAGTGGTGAGTTGTTGGCATTCGTGCCGTTGCACTCTATTCGTCGTTTGGTTCGTCAGTCAGACAAAACCATCGCTAACCAGCTAAACATCTCCCACTTTAGTAAAGATGAATTACGTCGTATCGGTTTTCATATTCGTTTTCACCGCTCAGGGGCCTTATTCGCTCGATGCTGGCTATTAGTAGAAGGAGAAACGGAAGTATGGCTGTTCAATGAGCTGGCGAATCAATGCGGTTACAATTTGGCTGCAGAAGGTGTACAGATCATAGAGTTCGCCCAATCTGGACTGAAAGCACTGATTAAAGTGGCCAAAGAGTTTGGTATCGATTGGCATGTTGTGACTGATGGCGATGCAGCCGGCAAAAAGTACGCTGCAACAGTGCTCGCTAAACTCGATAACGACCAACCACGGCATCGTCTCACAGAGCTACCAGAAAAAGATATCGAACATTACCTTTATATGAATGGTTTTGAGGATTTCTTTAGAGATATGGTGAAGATCCCATCTGATCACCCTATTCCACCCAAAAAGGTCGTTGCTCGTGTATTGAAGAAGCACGCTAAACCCGATTTGGCGCTCGCAATTGTCTCACACTGTGAGAAGCGTGGTCTTGAATGCATCCCTTTACTGCTTCGTTGGACTCTTAAACGTGTCATAACGATGGCAAACGGCAATACCTAGTTGCTTGGTTATGATGCTCTGCTTTTGACTCATCATTGCCAGACAAAATGGATAATAGAAACTGCGCATCCTACGCCTTTGAAAGAAAAAAGGCACACCGAAGATGGTGTGCCTGTATAAAAAATCTATACAAATTAATTGGGGGTTATCTTTCACAGGGACATATCCAATCTGCCACATTATTGAAATTTAAAATTATCTATTTCAATAACTTATGCTTCAACACGGTTGGCATGTTGTTCTGTCTTTTGAGAAGATTGAGATGATTTTTCGTGAAGCCATACGCCACTGGTCTTCATCAAGTAACCAAACACACCACCTAGCAGTAGTGAAGGCACCACAAGTTGCCAATCACCAGCAGCGGCAAACGTTGCACAAGAACCAATGAAGGTCCCTGGAATGTAAGCTAACCAGGTTTGCTTTGCTTGAATACACATAAAGAAAGCAACAATAGCAGTGATTAAGTAGCCTAGGATCTCTAATCCAGCAAAGGTAGAGCCATGAATGATTACCATTGCCCAAAAGACACCTGTCATGTTAGTGAGTAAGCTGCTAAGCAGCCCTTTCACACCATCGGTAGGTGATGCGAAATAACTGGTGCACCCCAAAAAGCCCGCCCATGAGAGCAAACCAAAAGAGATAGCAATCCAGCCCCAAAGACCTGACAAAATACCGGTTGTTAACGAAATCGCGACTAATGTACTCATACTATTTCTGAACGCATAGTGCCCATGCAGCACCACGATGTTCAGCCTCACTTGAAATCAAGTAGGCATAGTATGGTAAGTCGCAGCGGAATCTGGAGATCTAGATCACAATAATAATGTATGAGGGTTATGAATTATCACAATATAGAGACCGATATCGCTTATTCAACAGATATCGGTATCAAGAAAATGGTGGATTAACGATTATAGAATGGAAGGACGACTCTTCATCATCCGCTTTCCTTCACGCTTAATACACTCAGCTAACGGGTTTTCGGCCATATCTGCACGCCAAATAAATGAGAGTGTTCTCTCCATCTCCAATTCAGGTACATTTAAAGTGACTAACTGGCCTGATTCGATAAAGCGCTCAACATCCAGGTAAGGCAAACAAGTTAGGTAAGGGCCATTTGCCACTAAACTTCTCAGTACAGGTACGTGTTCGTACTCTCGCCAAACGTCCAGATCGGCAATTAAATGATGAATAGAGCTATCAAAAACTTTGCGAGTACCTGAACCATGCTCACGAAGCACCCATTTCGCTTGCTCAAGTTGAGCCAAACTCACTCTTTCACGCTTAGCAAATGGGTGATGTGCCGAGGCAACAACGGTGAGATGGTCTGTACACCACACTTCTTGGTGAATCCGATTGTCATCACAGCGACCTTCAATAACTCCTAAGTCATATTGATAATCGAGAACGCCTTCAATAACCGACTGTGTGCTTTGCACACCAAGTGAAATGCGCATTTCCGGAAAGTCGTTATCAATAATACTGATGAGATCAGGAACCAGGTGTTCAGCTGGGGTTTGACTCGCACCAAGACGCAGCTCGCCACTGAGAAGATGCTGCTCGTAGAAACCCATTTCTATCTGTTGCGCATCTTGAAGAAGGCGTTTTGCTTTAGGTCTCAACCACATACCCCAATGGGTTAACGCCATCTGCTTCCCCTGCCGTTCAAACAAGGGCCTGCCTAACATCTTTTCAAGTTGAGCGAGTGACATACTGGTAGCCGACTGAGTCAGTGCAAGCTTATCCGCCGCTTGGCTTACACTTCCGGAATCTGCAACGGCGTCAAAGACGGCAAGTTGCTTTAATGAATAACGCAAATTTCTTCCTTAATTTCTTGTAATTATCTCTATTCCGACGCTCTTTTTTTATAAAGCCTGTGAGCAATCGGTTTCATTGTACCCTGTCATTTTCCTATATCAATATTTCTGATGTGGTTTTTAAATATTATCAATTTTACCTCTACCCCCAGCACTCGTAATCTGAATGGGCAGCAATGATTTGATGGCTGCAACATTCACCATTCACTTAGGTATTAACACTAGGAATCACATATGACGGATTGTTCAAGGAGGGGGTATGGCGACCAGCACTTCTGATAATCACCAACTGTTTTCGCCGACAGAAATGATGGCCGAAGCAGAAAAATTTGCACTCAGTAAAGCGAGTAAAACCAGCAGTATGACTCTGAGTCTTGCGATTATGGCTGGTGCATTTATCGGGCTCGCTTTCCTGTTTTACATCACAGTCACGACCGGCAGTGCCGACGCTGGATGGGGTTTGAGCCGCTTAGCTGGTGGACTCGCCTTCAGTATGGGGCTTATCTTAATCGTCATCTGTGGCGGTGAGTTGTTTACTAGTTCGGTGCTATCTAGCATCTCTTGGGCAAACAAACAGATCACCTTTGGCAAGATGCTGTCGATTTGGGGAAAAGTATATGTGGGCAACTTTATTGGCGCGATGTTTCTACTCGCTCTTGTGAGTGCGGCTGGCCTCTACCAGTTAGACAGTGGTCAATGGGGGCTCAACGCATTAAACATTGCACAACACAAACTCCATCACAGTCCGATTCAAGCATTTGCTTTAGGTGTGCTTTGTAACCTGCTAGTTTGTTTAGCAATTTGGTTGACCTTCAGCTCTGCCAATGCAATGACAAAAGCAATGATGACTGTGCTACCCGTTGCCATGTTCGTCAGCACAGGCTTTGAGCACTGCGTGGCAAACATGTTCATGGTGCCACTGGGTATTGTGATTCAAAACTTTGCACCACAGAGTTTTTGGACACAAATCGGAATGACACCTACCGCGTACGCCGATCTCAACGTCATGCAGTTCGTCACGGCAAACCTACTGCCAGTGACACTTGGAAATATAGTAGGTGGCTCTGTACTCGTTGGCTTAGCGAATTGGAGTATCTACCGCAGACCGCAACTAAAAGCGGCAAAAATAACAGCAATAACACAAACAACTCAAATTACGTCAGTTAAGGAACAAACTATGAACACCAATACAATCATCAAAACCATTATGAACACGAACCCAACCACTCTATCTGTTGAAATGCCGACTGCGGTTGCTATCGACACTCTGTTAGATGCACAACAAGTCAGTGCACCAGTGTGTGATTTAGAAGGTCGCTTAGTGGGTGTGTTCTCAATTCACGACGTGATGGTCGACCTTTGGTGCCAAGATTACATTCCAACAGCGGGTCAGAAGGTTGTCGATTTGATGAGCCGTGATGTTGTCGCGATTGATGCAAACGACAAACTTGTTGATGTGGCTGAGTTCCTATGCATCGACAAAGAGCAGTTGTATCCAACATCTAGCATGGGCATTGCAACTCGCTTTACAACACTTTCATTAGAAGAGCGCGCGAAAGCGATGAAAGTGAGTCAACCACACATGCTTCCAGTTCTTGAAAATGGCGCAATGGTAGGTGTTCTAACTCGTACTGAAGTGATGCAAGCACTTCGCCCTATCTATGGCGACCGCTTAAACGTGGTAAAAGAAGCTGGACTTGAGACAGCGTAATTCTAAGAGTAACCCGAACACGTGATAACAACGTGTGGCTAAATAAGATATCTTGGTAATAGTGATTCAATTTGGATAATGTCATTCAAGACACAATCACAACCAATCTCAAAGACTCATGGCTTAATAACGAAAAAGGCGCAAAGCATCTGCTTTGCGCCTTTCTGTATGTATGAGACAAAGGTTAGTCTATTCGACTTACTTCTTGATGCCTTCTACGTGAAGTTCCATGTCAACGTAGCTAGAAGCGCCCATGACTTTAATATCAAAGTCAGCAAGCTCTAGACGAGTTGTACCGATGAAACCTGCACGCTCACCACCCCATGGGTCTTGGCCAGCACCGATGAACTCAGCATCGATCGTGATTGGTTTAGTCACACCGTGTAGCGTTAGGTCACCCATTATAGCCAGTTTACCATCGCCGTTATCAACCACTTTTGTGCTGTTGAATGTCGCTTCAGAGAATTTACCTGCATCGATAAAGTCACCGCTACGGATGTGCTTGTCACGCTCAGCGTGGTTTGAGTCAAGGCTTGTAGTATCAACCACAACGTTCACTTTAGACGCTTCTACGTTGCTTTCATCAAATGAGAAATCACCAGAAAATGTGTTGAAACGTCCTTTAATAAAGCTGTAACCAAGGTGGCTCACTTTGAAGTTAACAGACGCGTGTGCGCCTTTTGTATCAATCACGTAATCAGCAGCGTTCGCAGCGAAAGGCATTGCCATAGCAAAGGCTAGTCCTGTAGCGATAATTGATTTTTTCATTTTGATGCTCCTATCATTTTTCGTAGCGTATCGTCTTTGTCGATAATGTGGTGTTTAATCGCAGCCAATGCGTGAACTGATGCTAGTACAATCAGTACCCAAGCTGCATAGTAGTGTACAGTTCCTGCCAAGTCGGATTGATTTGCAAATAGCTCTCCCATACTTGGAACCGTGAACCAGTTGAAAACATCTATGCCACGACCGTCTGATGTCGAAATCAAATAGCCAGACACGAATAAAGCCAACAGATTTAGATACATAAAGCCGTGAGCCGCCTTCGCTGCAATCACTTCGTAGCTCTTGCCCTCAACGCTTGGTGACGCAGTCACTGTTTTCCAGAAGAGTCGGAAAAGAGTCACGGCAGCCAAAATAATACCGATAGATCGGTGCCAGTCTGGGGCCGTCTTATACCACTCACTGTAGTAAGAGAGGTCAACCATCCATAGGCCAACCCCGAATAAACCAACAATGGCCAAGGCTGATGCCCAGTGCAACAGTCTAGCTATTGGATTATAGTTCTTTACATTATTGCTCATGTTTCATTCCAAATGGTTGCAGTTGGTATAGTTTGAAGAGCGTACATTACTCTGTATTGTTGCAACATATTATTTACTTAGCTTTACATAAATGACATCACTAAAACTCAAACAAGTTGTTCGAATAATTTGAATAAGATGAATTTACCTATAACTCAACGACCTGCTCGATCTCGTACAGTTCATCGCCGATATCAAGCATCTTACGTTCCATCACCTTTTGCGCATCCTCAATTCCCTTGTTGTAGTAGACCGCACCGAACTTTTTACTGATAAAATCAACAAGAAAATCTGCATCAAATTGGCCTATCTCGACATCAAGCTCATCTTGCAAATAGCGTTGCAATGATTCTGTCATTCTCGCCTTTTGTCCATTGTCTAACTCTATGGTCATCGCTCCCTCATAAGTCTCTCTAACTATTACTAATTCATAAATGGTAAACGCCATTAGCGCGCTTACAACATAAAAATCGACAGATAGCTTAATTTTGATAATGCGATCAAGAACTGAACCATTGTTGTTGGCAAATTACACAGTCATTACCTTACTATTCAAATACCAACATTGTAGCCATGTATAAGGACAGTCATTGTTATTAGATCTCGTGATACAGAGCATCAACCTTTTTCAAGAAGATTGCTTGAAGTTGTGCGAACATCACTACCCTACCGTTCATAATCAAGGAATCAGTGAGCATCACCTCGGCAAAGCATTTTCACGACGTATGCAACATACACTGATTAGTTTTGATCACGAGAGTATGATTCATCCGCTTGATATGCTGCCACTTAATGAAACAGCGCGACATTTCCGCATCTCGTCTGAAATAGGTACGGTATGGGTTATCAGCCATCATATGGTGAGCGCAGGCAAAACCTGTCGAAAGAAACTTCTGGTCGATGTTTATCACTGGCTTGGCGAATATGGCTACGCCATCCAGCCAAATGACTTACTTATTATTGTTTCGGATCATTGGATAAGTCGTAGCAAACACAGTCGCGAACTGCTGCATTGGTGGATGGGTGATCTACCCGATGAAATTACCGAATACAGTCAACAAGGTATTACCTTACAAGAAAGTGATTCGCAATTTGCCTCAGACTTGAACACAAACTTCGGCATAGCCCCTTGCTTCATCAAATTTGGACACCCGCTAAAACGCTCAAATAGTCAACAACTGGTGCGCAAGTACATCCAACTTTACGCAGTTATACAGTGGGTTTAATTTAAGCTTCAGGATTAAATTCTCACCTCTATTCGTTAAGCAATGAAATACGCCGCTCAAAAGAAAAACACTGGTTGTTTAGTTTTTATTTATTAAATATATCATTGATTTATTTCACATTTAATTTCTATGGTAACTCACTTTTAGATATGAGCTACTTCATTCAGTTTCTATAAATTTGATGTTGAGCCAAAATCAAACCTATATTTTGATTATTATCACGATATACGGTTGAAATACGCGAAACGTAACTCTAGCACTGCGATACAAAACACATTAGTTAGATAGCGATTACACCATAAATCACACAATCCAACCCCCCCAACGAAAAAAATATACTTTTCAACAATTTATAAAGTAATAATTTATATTTATAACGTGTTAATAGTTCTTTTATTAATTGACAATCTACCTACTCATGTCCAGTATTGTGAAACAAGGAATTTATCATCCCTTAAATGGACTATCTTTAATTAAGTATGATTTTATCTGACCGTAGTCAATTCGTTAAGTGCATCTCTGTTGATGATCGGATGCAATTTATTGCTAAGTACAAAAACCTAACTTTAAGAAGCGTTTATCAATCCATCTTTAACGCAGAAATGGAACCCATTGGTGTTGAAGCCTTAGTTCGAATCACCGACGAAAACGAGCAAGCTATTAGGCCTGATCATTACTTACACTCTGACGAAACATCCATCGATGACAAAATCAATGTCGAGCGTTTGAGCCGCGTAATCCACGTCCGAAACTTTGCTCAGTCAACCTCTCGCCACCTTCAACTCTTCCTTAATGTTCTGCCTAATGTTGGCGAACTGTTTGCCAACTCTAATGTCAGTGATAGCTTGCTGGTTAAACGCTTGGTCGAACTTAACCTATCGCCAGAACAGATTGTTATGGAATTGGTCGAACTGACCGCCGATAGCGAAGAGAGACTAAAAGATGCGGCCGCTTCACTGGCAGAAAATGGTTTTAAAGTCGCTGTTGATGACTACGGTACTCAAGCTTCAAATGAGGGAAGAGTTCGTCATATCACCCCTCACATAATAAAAGTTGATCGTTCATTAATGCTGGAGTTTGAGCAAGGAAACGCAAAACCGATACATGATGTTCTTGCACTGGCTAAATCGATCAATGCTCAGACTGTAATCGAAGGTATCGAAACCCATAAACAGCTAGAACTAATGAAAACAATGGGGTTCGATATGTATCAGGGTTACTTTCTTGCAATGCCAGCTCCCATTGAATTAGATGTTCAAGTCGCAATCTGAGTTCAAAAACGTATCTAATTAACCTTCATCACATCTGTTGCTCATCAAGTTTATTAAGATCAAAAAAAGCCCAACCTATTTGAGGCTGGGCTTGGCTAAAACGAATCGTTTATATCAATCCTTAATATCCCGCAGTGGACGGTTTGATTCGAAATAAGATGGCAAACATCACAGGTACAACAATAAGAGTCAGTACCGTAGCAAAGCCTAAGCCCGCCATGATGGTAATCGCCATCGAGCCAAAGAAAGCATCAAAGACTAATGGAATCATGCCTAGGATCGTGGTCAATGCCGCCATTGATACAGGTCGTACACGACTGATTGCACTGTCCACAACCGCTAGGTATGGGTCTTTTCCTGTCTCTAGTTCACTGTTAATTTGATCTAGGAGTACAATCCCATTTTTCAAGATCATGCCACTCAAACTGAGTAGGCCCAAAAATGCCGTGAAGCTAAATGGCATGTTGGTACTCAGCAGACCAATTGATACACCGATGATAGACAGTGGCACCGTGAACCAAATAACCAAAGGCTTACGCACCGAGTTAAACAGAAGCATTGTAATGATGAACATCAGCAGATAACCCATTGGCAATGAGCCAAAGAGCGACTCTTGTGCATCCTTAGAAGATTCATATTCACCTCCCCACTCAATGCTGTAACCAGAAGGAAGTGGTAGTGCTTCGATTTTCGGTTGTACTCGAGCAAATAGACTTGCTGGTGTTTCATCGCCTAATACATCATGGTCAGCCAATACGGTTAACGTGCGTTTACGGTTCTTACGTTGAATCAGAGGCTCCGACCATTGTAGCTCTACACCATCAATCACTTGCTCAACTGGGATGTATGTCTGTAGTGATGGGCTCCAGATCTTGACGTTATTTAATGATTCAAAATCAAAACGCTCTTCTTCAGGCAAACGGGCAACGATAGGCAGCATGTGGGTACCATCACGCAACAGTCCGATGTTGTATCCACCAAACGCCATTTGCAGAGTATGAGACAGATCCGCCTTCGAGATACCTAAACGACGCGCCTTAGACTCATTAAATAGAGGCACCAACTCTTTAGTACGTTCGCGCCAGTCGTGGCGTACGTTGCGAGCACCAGGATCGGCAAGCAAGATGTTTTCTACGTCAGTCGCAATAGTGCGCAGTACATCTGGATCTGGACCGATAACACGCGCCTCGATTTTAGACGCAGGTGATGGACCAAATTCAATCAACTTAAACTGGAACGTTGGCTGTTCAAACTCAATCGCCAGTTTTTCATCAAGCTTTTCAAGTGTCGCGAACATGGTGTCACGATCCGTTGTTCTTACTTGCAGTTGAGCGTAAGCTTCATAGCTCTTTTCTGGTTGGTAAGTCAGGGCAAAACGCTGCATGCCTTGACCCGCTGTTGTCGTCACAAAATCAACATTGTCCAGCTTGCGAATGTAGCTCTCTACTTTCTCTGTTTGTTTAATTGTTTCGCGGATATCCGTGCCTTCTGGCATCCACATATCAACGTAAAACATTGGCGTGTTTGACGCAGGAAAAAACTGCTGTTTCACCATACCGAAGCCCACAACCGATACAGCCAACAGACCGACCATGCTCGCAACGGTTAACCAACGGAATCTCAGTGCAAACTTAAGCATCGCGCCAAATACGACAAACAAAATACCTTTGTATGGATCTTCGTCTGTACCCGTTTTGTCTTCTTCCTTGAGCATTAAATCGGCTAGGAACGGTGTCAGTGTTAGAGCCGTGATCCAGCTTAGGAAAAGTGAGAAACACAATACCCAGAACAGCGAACCCATGAACTCACCGGTTGCATCTTTTGATAGACCAATAGGAGCAAACGCTGTAATCGCGATAATGGTGGCGCCTAGTAACGGCCATTGCGTTTGAGTCACAATGTCTTTCGCGGCTTGTAGCTTAGTTTTACCCTTCTTAAGTCCAACCAAGATACCTTCAACCACAACAATGGCATTATCCACCAGCATACCCAGTGCAATGATCAATGCACCCAAAGATATCCTGTGAAGCTCTACTTCGTTGTAGTCCATCAAAATGAAGGTACCAAACACCGTAAGCAGCAGAACTAAGCCGATGATCACACCGCTACGCAATCCCATTGCAAACAAGAGAACGACAATAACAATCGCGACCGCTTCGACCAAACTAATGATGAAATCTGATACAGATTTATCAACCTCTTGTGCTTGGTTATAGAAATAGTTGAGCTCAATACCTGCAGGCTTGATCGATTCAAGACGTTCGAGCTTTGCATCGAGTGCTTGACCAATTTCCACCACGTTCACGCCAGAAGAGAACGCAATCCCGATGTTGATAGCTGGCTTACCGTTGTACGTCAGTACATTACCCGGCTTTTCCGCGATGCCTCGTGTTACCGTCGATACATCTTTTAGACGGATAAGATTGCCCGTATCTCGACCGTGGATGATCAGGTTTTCTAGCTCTTCAACTGTGCTTAGCGTTCCATTTGGTTTAATCGCAAGGCTTTGTCCATTGAGCATCACCTCACCAGAAGAGACCACACTGTTCTGTTGAGCAAGCAGAGAAGTGACGGTCGACATGTCCAAGTTTAGAGCGGCTAAACGCTCCAGAGACATCTCAACAAAAAGTTGTTCCTGCTGATCACCAGCAATGCTGACTTTACCGACACCGTCAACAAGCTCTAGCTCACGAGTCAGATAATCGGCATACTGTTTTAGCTCAACATAATCGTAGCCATCACCCGTTAGCATTAGCATTACACCAAATACATCACCGAAGTCATCAATGATCTGAACAGACTGCACGCCACTTGGAAGTGTTGGCTGTAGATCGTTGATCTTACGACGCATTTCATCCCAGATCTGAGGGAGCTCATCAGGGCCGTAATCCATCTTCATACTGACCATGATCTGCGACATTCCGTCTGACGAGGTAGACGTAATCTTATCGATATAAGGAAGTTGTCGAATCTCTTTCTCTAGCGGGTAAGTCAGCTCCTCTTCTACCTCCATAGAACTTGCGCCCGGATAGGTAGAGACGATCATCGCATCTTTGATCGTAAATGCTGGGTCTTCTAAACGTGAAAGGTTGCTAAAAGAGCTCACACCACCAATCGCCAAAATAACCAGAAACAGCCAGCTAATAACTTTATTTTTTATTGAATATTCTGCGATGTTCATTCTTCTTTTCCTGACAATTTCATTCCATCACGTAGTTTGCGTAAGTTTGAGTTGATCAGTTGATCACCCTTCTCTACACCATGTGCGATAAGCGCACCTTGACCGCTGATTTTTTCAATCTCAACTAGGTTTTTATAGGCTTGGCCATCTTCGAGTTTCCATACATAAAACTCATTGTCTGCCGAGCCTGCTTGTAGAGTGGTCATAGGCAATTGATAACCTTGCACGTCGCTCAAACCCGCTTTTGCCATATCAACGTTTACGGTAACGCTAGTACCTGGCATAACTGGAGTGTCTAGCTGTGGCATCGACATCCAAAACTCGTATGTTCTCGATTGAGGGTGTAATTCACTCGTGTGCTCTAAATAAGTCAGAGGGTAAGCGCCATCAATACCGCCAAAAGTCGCATTCGGGCGGTAACTGTTAGAGCGCATATCTGGGCTAATCGCAGCCAAAATGGAGTCTGATACTTGGATTCGCACATACACCTTATCGTTTTGGTACAGGCTCAAAAGTGTTTCACCCGGTGTGGTATTTTCAAATTGCTTTTTATCGACGGTAGAAACAGTCCCGGTGAACGGTGCGTGCAACTCGGTATATCCCAGCGCTTGTTTAGCCGACGCTAAATTGGCAGATGCAAGCCTAAAGTTCGCTGTCAGTTGGTCGAATTCAGACTTTGAAAGCATCTTGCTTGCAAACATCTCTTTACCACGCGCTAACTGCTTGTTAGCAAGATCATATTGAGACTGAGCGTCTACTACATCTTGGCGGTAAGTGTCACCATCAATTGTTGCTAAAAGCTGTCCTTTCTTGACCACGTCGCCCGCTTCTACGAGCACTTGGTCAATCTCACCGGCGATGCGAAATGCCAATGGAGTCAATTCTGCAGCCATCACTTGGCCGTTGAAATTGCGGAATTGCTCTTTAAGAGGTGCTTTCACTTCAAAAGTCGATACCGTTAGCGTTGGCTGCTCTCTGTGTGCGGTTTCGTTGTTACACGCGGCGAGCACTAACGTTGAAGCAACAACGACCGCCAATTTATTGAATTTCATTAAATTCCGCCCTCTCGCGTCCAAGCTTTCACTTGCTGTCCATCAACCAATGCATCTACGCCCGCTTCGACAATCAAGTCGCCGCCCAACAAACCGCCAACAACGCGACCATGTTCATTCAATGCAACCGTCACTTTCGAAATCATTTGAGATACAGGGTTGTAACGCCACAGCTCTCCTTGGGTTTCATCTTTGCTTACCCAAGCAGAGTCGACGATACCGATACCCTTTTCATCGCTAGATTTTTGAACTTCGACCTGAGCAGTCATACCAGAAAGTAAATTCAACTCAGCTGGCTTTTGAATTGAAACAACCGCTTGGTAGCTGTTGGTATCTTCATCCGGTTGAGTCGAGATCTCTTTGAAACGTGTCGGAATGCGAATACCGCGATGACTGTCCATCACGACCCACATGTTGGATTGAACAAAATCGCTAATGCTACGATCTTCTAGTTTGGCGACAGGGACCGAGAAGGTAACGTCCATAGCACCTTGGTTCAAAATGTTGAGAACAGGCTGTTTCTCGGCGATCACTTGATGCTGCTTGCCAAAAACCATCGACACGACCCCATCAAAAGGCGCCACTAATGTTGTATAACCTAGGTTGGTTTTCGCTTGCTCAAGTTCCACGCCAGCAGCGGTATAGTTATTTACTGCTTGGTCATAGTAATCGGTACTCACCAACTTCTTAGCATAAAGTTCTGAAGCTTGCTGGTACTGACTATTCGCAAGGTCGTACTTTGCCTGCGCTGCATCGAGTGCAATGCGGAAATCTGTCGAGTCTAAAACAACCAGTGTCTCGCCCTTTTTGACATTTTGCCCCATACGAACCGCGAAGTTTTCGATCTGGCCACCCACTTGAAAAGAGAGTGCTGCGCGGTCGGTTGCATCCACTTTTGCGATGTAGCTATCCAACTCAATATTGGTCTGTTTCGGGATCTCCAATAACTTCACTGGCTTGATAACCAGTTCATTTTCTTCTGATTGTACTTTGTTACATCCAGTCAAGACGCTAGAGAGAAGCATGGCTGTGACAATAGCTCCTAACGCTTGTACCGAATTGGCTCTTAAAGGTGACTTGGACTGCATTAAGCGGCTCCATTTAATTATTATGATTTACTACACAGGTGTGCAGTATATTTAAATGGAAGGATTTCACAAGCTTTACTTTCCACCTGTGCAGTATTTTTTATTTCAACAAAAACAGTGTAGAATTAGAACATCATCCTAATTTGCGATATGACAATGACAGAAAAAATGACGATGACGGAAAAAAAGCAAGGCCGTAGAAGTGCCAAAGATGCTGAAGAAACACGTTTTCAGATCATGAGCATCGCGGCGGAGTTGTTCTGTGACCAAGGCTACGATCGTGTTTCATTGCGGAACATCAGTGAAAAAGCCGGTGTTTCCCACAGTTTGATCCGTCATCACTTTGGTAGCAAAGAGAAAATTTGGCACGCTATTAGTGACTGCTTGCATGTGTATTTCCAAGCTTATATAGCCAAAATCATGCAAGAGCTGCCAAAAGATGTCGCACCAAAGATCACCCTGTATCTGTTTTCTATGCGGCTGTTTACCAATATGATTCACGCTCGCAGACCAATACAGCTGATTTCAGACTCGGTGCGACAAGAGGACAACCTAGTTGACTACTTCATCGATAACGTCGGTGACGTCGAGCAAGAGATCAACATGCTTGCTGATGAATACAATGCTGCACACCCAGAACACCCAATCAAGATTTATGAAATTAAATGGCAAATGATCATCTATGCTAACGCTGCCGTGTGCCTAACTCCGCTTATGGAAAGTACATGGAATGAACGTGGTATGGTTGCGACACCAAATGAAGCGCTTATGAACCATTGGCAGATGTTCAACAAACAGATGATCAACACCTACAACGTTGACGAAGAGTGGATTCTTAATCCGACCAGCCTTGAAGAGCTGATCTATGATGTGCCTTGTGTATGGAAGTGCAGCAATGGCGAAATAAGAAGCGCAAAATAAATCGAATAATAATACCAATCGTAGTAAATAATTGCTCACCCTAGCTTGTTAAAATGCTCGATAACTGCGTTAGAATTTTTGATTGTAGAATAACTACTTATCGAAACTCTCTGTTGCAGAAAAACTGCCTTGTTCTCAAGCCTTTTTCCTGCGCTATTTTTGATCACTTACTTACTGTAATTGGTATAAAAAGGCGCCGTGGGAAACAACCCAAGGCGCCTGTTTTTTAACTTATTTTAGTTAACGATTAACGGCGAGCTTTACCACGGTTTTGGTGGATCTTGAGCTTCGCCTTCATCTTACGTTTTTCAGATGAACGGCTCTTACCACGACGACCTGTTCGCTCTGGCTCAACCTCTTCAATCAAGCTAGGCTCAAAGCCCTGCAGCCACTCTTGTGGTAGACGCTTATCAAGCAAACGCTCAATCGCTTCAAGTAAGTACTCTTCATCTCTACTCATTAAAGAAACAGCCAGGCCGGTATTGCCAGCACGACCAGTCCGGCCAATGCGATGAACATAGTCTTCAGCTTTGTAAGGCATATCGTAGTTAACTACCTGTTCCAATTGTTGGATGTCGATACCACGCGCCGCAACATCGGTTGCAATCAAAGCTCGTACTTTGCCTGACTTAAAGTCATCCAGCGCCTTTTGACGAGCACCTTGGCTTTTGTCACCATTGATTGAAGCGGCTTTGATGCCATCTAACTTCAACTCTTTCACCAACGCATCAGTACCTTGTTTGGTCTTAGTAAAGACCAACACCTGCTGCCAGTTTTTGGAGCCGATCAAGTAAGCCAATAGTTCGCTTTTGCGCTTTTTATCCACCGGGTAGACCATCTGCTTTACGGTGTCAGCGGTACTATTGGTTGGCGTTACTTGAATCTCACTTGGAGACTCCATCATACGATGCGCAATAGATTTGATTTTGTTATCAAAAGTCGCAGAGAAGAACAGTGTTTGACGAACATCATTCATACGTTTCAAGATGCGTTTGATGTCTGGCATGAAGCCCATATCAAGCATGCGATCTGCTTCATCAAGCACAAGAACTTCTGTTTGGCTAAGCATGATGTTCTTAGTGAACATATGGTCAATCAAACGCCCTGGCGTAGCAATTAGAATATCCGCGCCCGCTTTTAGATTGTCGGTTTGAACTTTCATACTAGTGCCGCCATAAGCCACCACAATTTTAAGCCCCGTGCCTTCTGCATAGCTGGTTATGTTATCGAAGACTTGCTGTGCGAGTTCGCGCGTTGGTACTAATACCAAAGCTCTCACCAGTTTCGGATTTGGAATCACATTGTCTTGGCTAGCCAACAAACGTTGAATGATTGGTAAACCAAATGCCGCGGTTTTACCCGTACCCGTTTGAGCACCAGCCAGTACGTCTTTACCTTCTAACACGAGTGGGATCGCCTGCTCTTGCACGCTTGTCGGGGTTGTAAAATTTAGCGTCTGTAATGTAGACAGCAACTGATCCGAAAGACCCAATTGTTCAAAAGTTTGGTTTGTATCAGACATAAAATGGTGCTCAAAGTGGAAATAGGCGCGGATTGTAGCAAACCCCAATGGAACTGTTTACCTTTGTCATTAATTTTTCTTTGCTAACATTTCAATTTGCTGTTGCCGATGCTGCCAAGCACGCTCAAGTACGTCCGGATAGAGCTGAATAAAGTGACACTGCAACTTATCATAATTAACAGAGAGGTCATTAAAACACTCTTTCAGTACGCCAAGTCTTGGCCTTCGTAAAGACATTCTCTCTAAGACCACAGAAATTGAATCCATCGATTCGTAACTTTCTAACCAGCGTTGCTGCGACATTTTCTGATGGACCAAAAGAAAATTCTCGGGCCAATGCGCCTCTGAATCTTGGCTTATCTTACTATGTGAATTCTTACAGAATTGTTTAAGTGAAGAGTTAGAATACGTTGACCAGTTTGTGGCTAAACAGTGATCCCAAAAGATATCAAGCGCAATTGGGGCAAAACGCTGGGTCTCTTTTCTGAACAGTGTCTTCGCTTGTTTAGAGATCACATGGGAATCGGTATAACTATCGACAAAACGATGCAGTCGAATACCATCGACTAAGGGCTGAGAATAACGCTTTGAAGGGTCGCCTTTGACAAAATCGCCAAGCAGATTGCCTGCTAAGTCACTACGACAATGGTTTGCGATATGTAGATGGGCAAGAAAGTTCATTGAACCTCATTAAAGTAGAGCCGATTGGAGACATAGTAAACGTACTCCCTAATCTTAGCCAACTTTAATGAGGACGGAGGTTAGTTTGACGAGCTAAACATCTCTTCGGCTAATTGCTGAACTGCCTGTTCGTAATCAGAAAGGTCGATACCAATTTCCATCGCATCTAACAGCTCGAGACTTTCGTCATTAAAATATTGGTCACTCATATTGTGCCCTTCTATTCCTTATCATGGGCTTTCGCCCCTACAACTAAGTGTCTCCATATTGTGTGTTAAATATGACAGATTTATGAAGACACTCCGTGTTTCCCAACAAATTTAATGCGCACTTTCTTGAGCAGCACACCTCTGCTCTAAATCGGCATTCGCGCTATGGGATCCTTATCTCCTAAGTTGGGTCGCGCGTCCACACTATTACTGGTCACATGCAAACTACTCAATCTTTTCTTCATCAAACTATGAATCAGATCATAGATAAACGATTGCATTGCGCATCACACGGATTATACCACCCATATTGTATAATTTAGTTTACAGTGGATATTTAAAGTTACATTTAGTCTTGCATTCATCATAAAAGTCCCACAAAATGGCACCAATCCAATATTATTATTGGCTATAGACAACGAAACTAGTGTATCAGCCAATAAAAAACCACATAACGTAAAGAATTATATACAATGAATAAATCAAAGGTTTTCGGTAGTACTTTGATCATCGCAGGTACCACGATTGGTGCAGGCATGCTCGCACTTCCTCTTGCTTCTGCTGGTATCGGTTTTTCAACTTCACTTCTTCTCATGATCGGCCTGTGGGCACTGATGGCATTCACGGCTCTTCTTATGGTCGAGCTACACCAATTTGCAGAGTCTGACGCAACACTTCACACTTTGGCGCACAACATTCTCGGTAATAAAGGTAAGTGGATAGCGAGCTTTGCTGTAATGTTCCTGTTTTACGCATTGTGTGCTGCCTACATCGCTGGTGGCGGCGCACAGTTTAATCAACGCGTTATGCAGTTAACTGGGCTAGAGATAAGTAACCAACTTACGACACTGCTCTTCACTGTCATCGTTGCGACTGTTGTAACGATTGGTACACACAGTGTTGACAAAGTTAATCGCGTTCTATTTGGCTTAAAGCTAATTGCAATGATACTAGTGCTGAGTTTTCTTGCTCCAAATGTAACCTCTCAATACCTGCTGAGTATGCCATTGCAACAAGGTCTAATTGTCGCTGCGATTCCCGTTGTATTCACATCTTTTGGCTTTCACGGTAGCATCCCCTCTATCGTTCGTTACCTAGATGGCGATGTGCGCTCTCTACGCAAGGTGATGGTAGTGGGTTCAGCATTACCTCTTATCATTTACGTGTTTTGGCAAAGTGTAACGCTAGGTGTAATTAGCCAAGAGCAGCTTTTGAATGACTCTAGCTTAGGTGCGTTATTGGTATCACTTTCTGAAATCGTACAGCAATCCAACCTTAGTATGATTGTGGGTGTCTTTGCCGACTTAGCACTGTTGACATCTTTTATTGGCGTAAGCTTAGGTCTGTTTGAATTTATGGGTGACTCTCTAAATGACAAATTGGGTCAAGGCAAGCGCATAAAAACAGCGCTAGTGACCTTCGTTCCACCACTGATTTTCGCACTGTTTTACCCTCAAGGGTTCATCATGGCACTTGGATACGCAGCAATTGCCCTAGCAGTACTAGCCATTCTGTTGCCTACCGTGATGGTCTACAAAGTCCGTTTTACTCAGCAGCAACCTCAGGACTCAAGCGCTACCACTTACTCCAACGCTACCACTTACCAAGTTGCGGGCGGAAAATTAGCACTATTTATGGCAGGTACTGTTGGTATGATCATCATTGCGATTCAAATTATGATTTCTGGTGGTATTTTGCCTTCACTCGGCTAAATTGATAAATTCATCAAAAATGATTGATCTGGGTTCCAATTATTGAAATTAGTTATCATTTAATTTCAAAAACAATCGACCCAGATCACATTTATATTACGTGCGGTTATTTAAAGTCCTCGATAAAGGAATTATCGTGGAGTTATCATGAAAGAAGTACAGTTTCGAACGATCGACAAACTGTTCATTAAGATGTCGATTAACGACAAGATGTGGGTTATTTTTCTCATATTTTTAGTCGCCCTTGGCAGCGTATCAACGAATACTTACCTCAATCAGCTCAATCACATTGAACAGAATGCAAAGACCATAGCTGAACAACGACTCAAAGGTATGCTAGCTGTTTCTAGCTCCCCAGAGTCAAGTCTGTTAACCCGTTCTTCACGGGCGACTTTGACAGAAACATCAATCAACAATAACGGCTCTGTAACTGCTACTCAACAGGGTCAAGATCGCCAATACTATTCACTTACTCTTCCTGTAGCCGATGTCGCCGAACAGAAGCAAAGCGCACTGAATACTTTCTTACTCAGCTTTTTGTGGTGTGTTCCTTTCGGCATTTTCTGCTACTGGGTTGCAACTTTCATTGGTGGCGCGCTTTGGGTACTTTACTCAACCACAGAAAAGATTGGTGATGGCGACCTAAGCTCTCGCCTTGGTTTCCACCCAGGTCGTGATGAGTTCGGTACAATTGGTTGTGCACTAGACCGATCTATGGACACTTTGAGCGAGCTTGTAAACAGCGTCAATGAAAGTGCAGCGACACTCAGTGAGACGTCCTCTTCATTCGAAGCAGAAGCAAAGCGCAGTGAAACTCAAATTAGCAGCCAACACGCGTCTCTTGACTCGGTTGCAACCGCTATGGACGAGATGACAGCATCTGCTAACGAAGTATCAAACATTGCAGCACGCTCAACCGAACAGACAGAAAACGGCGCTCAAGCGATTAACCAAAGTCACGGTAAAGTGCAACAAGCAATCGCAGAGATTACCACGCTCTCATCTCTGATTGAGCAGGCGTCGTCGTCTGTAACGAGCCTTAACGTTAACACAAGCCAAATCAACGAGGTGATCACCACCATTAATGCCATTTCAGAACAGACTAACCTACTCGCTCTGAACGCGGCTATTGAGGCTGCTCGTGCTGGTGAACAAGGCCGTGGTTTTGCAGTTGTTGCCGATGAAGTTCGTACACTTGCAAGCCGCACTCAATCAGCAACGGTAGAAATCCAAGCAATGATTGAACGCTTACAACAAGAGAGTCAGAATATCGCCAAGATCACAGAGCAGACAGTAGATCAGGCACAGGCAAGCAGTCAGTTGATATCTGATATTGGTGACGACGTAAACGCGATCTCTGATTCAGCTCAAGCCTTAATGGATATGAGTGCACAAATCGCCTCTTCTGCCGACGAGCAAAGCAACGTAGCAAATAATATTGCAGCCGAGTTGAACGACATCCGCAACCAATCCGATGTCATTAAGGAAGTTGCTCAAAACACCTCTAATGGCGTTTCGAATCTAACTCGGGCTTCTATCTCACTGTCAAAGACCTTAGCGAAATACCGAACTTAAGGCTTTGCTTTGATTAGAAACTGAAAAACCAAAGAAGGACTCCTCGGAGTTCTTCTTTTTTACCACTCGTTAGGGACAAGCTCGGGTGTTCGTCCCAGCAATTCCCAAAACAACAAACTGTATAATGATTTGCTAATGTAATATCAATAGCATGAACTCAGTCGCAATTGAGCAAAACTTAAGTAAGAAGCCTGTTTAAAAATTGAGCTTAGAGGTAATCTAATAGAGCGAAGTTATCGCTTTTTGACTTGCTGCAGGTGACATAATGAATAAAACAGACGCACCAACTAATGACATTACATGCCCGCTTTGCCAACATGACGAGTATCTACTTTCAAGCTGTGGAGAGAAATTTACTTGTGCTGCTTGTGGGTTTCACACCAAACAATTTACTAAAATCGTCCGCATCCAACCTAATACTACCCCACCAAAGCACCAGAGTATGGTGTATCAATTGAGCAATGCTTGCCACTGAGCCACGCAGAGATCTCTTCAAGGCTATAGATATCAATAGCAGCTGACTCTTCGGAGTCAGTTTTAGGGCCTCTCACCAAAGTGCTCGGCAAGTTGGGTCTTAAACGGAAAGATTGAATACCGGCTCGAACTCCCGCTTCAATCCCCTTTATTGTATCGTCGACATAAATACATTCATTCGGCAAAAACCCCATGTTCATCGCTGTATACATGATCAAATCAGGCTCTGGTTTCCAACTGTTGGCATCGAACGCCGAAAAGATTTTGCCTTTGAAATCATCAAGCATCCCCGTCATCGCCAAAGAAGATTCAACTCGCTCTTTTGGCGCGTTCGACGCAATACAGAATTCAACACCTTGACTTTTGAGAAACTGTATCAGTTCATTAGCACCATTCATTGGCTTTAAAAATCGCTGAAAAAGAGCCTCAAGTTCTGCGCGGTAAAGTGGTTCTAACATATCGATAGAGATTGAAAGCCCTAAGCGTTGCTGTGTGTCCATTAAAATGTCCGCCAGCTTTCCGCCTTGAAAATGCGCATAACAATCTTCAAGTGACAGAGTAGCATTGAACTGCTCAAAAACGTTAACCAACGCTTGGCAACACAGCTTCTCGCTGTCAATCAATGTTCCATCGCAATCAAATATCACACACTTTACTTGCTCTAATCTCATCGTTACACCACTTACCTAAAGTTCGACTTTCATCCTATAGACATATGGATTTATCAGGCATGACTGAGGTAGCATTTTACTCAAAACCACTTAATTAACTTCGCGAAATATGCGACAGATCACCTTAATAACCCTATTTATAAAATACTTATAGGCATTATCATCCTAAGCTTGCGACAAAAGCAGTCTATTGGGAGGATTTGTTGATAATTTAAACACAAAGACGTGACATTAATGTGAAGTAAAGACAGTTGCTTATCAGTGAACGAGTGGTAATAGCCGGTTATAGCGGGAGCGCACTCCCACTTTTTGTATTAACTTTCCACCCACACCTTGGTATTGGGAGTTATCGAACTTTCTAGTAATGAGACGAGTTGATGAGCAAAACCTATTGTATCCTGCCCCGCTTGGTTAACGATATCCGAAATCAGAACTTCGTCTTCTTCGACAGTAACAATTGCACTGGCTACGACATCAGAACCAAGGGTTCCTATATAAAGTTGATATTCGTCAGACAAGATAATTTGGCTCAAGAACTCAAGGATATGAGTTTTATCGAACTCACTTTCATAAACGCTGGCTTGATTAAGCGAGAATAAAACGGTGAGCTTATGAAAGTCGACTTTGTGAATTTCTTCAATATGGGAAGGAGTTTGATTTGAAGGAAGCAGTTGATAGCTTTTCTTGGCAAGGTTGGCTTGATAAACATCTCGACCAAGCAAACTCTCTTTCGCCGGATAAGCAACATCCACTTGACTTGCCAACCACGCGTTCTTTTTCAGCGCGATTTCAGGTATTTCATTATTCATTCTTTTACTACCTACTTTTAGTATCCCCAAATATCACAATTATTTGGAAGGCATACGGTCGCCTTAGGCGCCGAGCTACAAGCAGAGAGCATACAGAGCATCGTGACTACCAACAAGTACTTTAAATGCTTCATAAATTAAGGTTCTCCCAATACTACCTTTTCGAATAGAGCGAAAAGCTCTACACTCGTATTCAAGCTTTCAATACTCCTTATAGTAATTAGAACTCTATAAATTAAAAGGACTTCTTATGAAAAAAGCCCTAATCGCATTAGGTATTATAACCATGTTGGCTGGTTGTTCAGATAACGAAGTTGGTGACGTATCACTTGGTTTCTTCACTTTGAAAGATATTAAGATCTCTCACCTCGACGATGAAAAAATCCCAGGAGTCACCTGTCACATCGCTTCTATCAAGGCGGATTTCTCACTGGCAGACCCAAGTGACAGCTCGATCTCATGTCGTCAAACGGGCGATATCACTCCTGAGATGATTGCGAAAATAGATAAGAGCGCGTCTGGTGAAGTGGTCTTCAAGCAGTCAAAAAGCATTTTCTTTAAGACAATGAAGGTAAGACGCATTTACGATGCAGACAACCAAACCTTGCTGTATCTGTCTTACACAACCAAGGAGACAGAAGGTAGCTTCAAGCACAGTCTTTCAACTGTTCCACTTTGGGGCACCGATGCTTACATAGAGCCGGCAACATCATCTGAAAAGTAAAAATAAGCCACTCGTTTTCTGCTATCCGCTCACCTGTACACACAATGTACAGGTGAGTCTGAATGTAATAAAAATGAAAGATATTACAAAAAACTGTGATATCATGCGGCAAAATTTTCTCACTGTAATTTTCTTATGAAATTTCCTGGACAGCGCAAATCTAAGCACTACTTCCCTACACACGCCCGTGATCCACTCATCAACCAGATGAAGGAAACGCCAAAACTGTTTCGCCCGATTATTGTTGGTGTTGGTCAAACAATTGTAGATATCGAAGCGCGTGTTTCTGATGAGTTCCTTGCTAAATACGAGCTGAGTAAAGGTCACTCTCTCGTTTTAGAAGAGAGCAAAGCTGATGCCCTATACGAAGAACTTGTAGAGAGCGGTCTAATCACGCATCAATATCCAGGTGATACCATTGGTAATACTCTGCACAATTACTCTGTGCTAGCAGACAGCAAATCGGTACTTCTAGGTGTTATGTCACGTAATATCGAAGTTGGTTCATTTGCATACCGTTACCTATGCCGCACTTCTTCACGTATGAACTTAAACCATCTACAGACAGTCGAAGGCTCTATCGGTCGTTGTTACACCCTTATTTCTGATGATGGTGAGCGTACGTTTGCGATCAACGAAGGTGAAATGAATAACCTGCGTCCAGATAGCATCCCTGAAGATGTATTTGAAAAGGCTTCTGCATTGGTGGTTTCTTCATACCTAATGCGTGGTAAACCAGAAGATCCAATGCCAAAAGCGGTCGCTCGTGCTATCGAGATTGCTAAAGAAAACAACGTGCCAGTGGTACTGACGTTAGGCACTAAGTGGGTAATCGAAGGTAACGCTGAGTGGTGGCAAGACTACATCAAAGAGAATATCTCTATCATTGCGATGAACGAAGAGGAAGGCCAAGCACTAACCGGCGAGAAAGATCCTCTACTTGCAGCTGATAAAGCGCTGGAGTGGGTAGATTTAGTTCTGTGTACGGCAGGTCCTGTTGGCCTATACATGGCAGGTTACACAGACGAGACAGCGAAACGTGAAACTGAGCTGCCTCTTCTTCCAGGAAACATCCCAGAATTTAATAAATATGAATTTAGCCGCGCGATGCGTAAGGCAGACTGTAACAATCCCGTTAAAGTGTACTCTCACATTGGACCTTACCTTGGTGGTCCGCTAGAGATTAAGAACACCAATGGCGCGGGTGATGCTGCATTGTCTGCCCTGCTTCATGATATGGCTGCAAATAGCCACCACTACATGAACGTGCCAAACTCGTCTAAACATGATCAACCTTATATGACTTACTCGTCGCTGTCACAGATCTGTAAGTACGCTAACCGTGTAAGTTACGAAGTTCTAACACAACACTCTCCGCGCCTTGGTCGCGCGCTTCCAGAGCGTGAAGACAGCTTAGAAGAAGCATACTGGGATCGTTAATCACAGGTTCTACGTTTTTCTATTAAGGGTTGCACTATGCAACCCTTTTTATTTTCGACTGACTCAATAGGAGACCTCAGTAACCATGATGAGTTGTCATCACTAGATTTGATCTCGCGCAATGACTCACTAAATCTGGTATCTTCCAGCACATACTTCGCGTGTTTAGCCTTTACATAGTCGATTTATACAGTATTATCGCCACGCAAACGTTTTCGTACCACCTTATCGGTTTCAACATAAGGATTTAATATGCTGTCTGATATTGAAATTTGCCGCTCCTCTTCACTTAAGAACATCCGTAATATTGCTCTCGGTGCGGGCTTAACCACTGAAGAATTCCAACCTATCGGATTGCACAAAGCGAAAGTCTCTTTAGAAAGCCTAAAGCGTCTCGAAGAGAAACCAAAAGGTAAGCTGATCCTTGTTACCGCAATTACACCAACGCCACTTGGTGAAGGGAAAACCGTCACAACAATCGGTTTGAGCCAAGGTTTAGCAGCGATTAATCAGTCAGTAATGGCATGTATTCGTCAACCTTCAATGGGGCCAGTATTTGGGGTCAAAGGCGGTGCTGCGGGCGGTGGTTATTCGCAAGTCGCCCCTATGGAACAATTGAACCTCCATCTTACTGGAGATATTCATTCTGTTACCGCGGCCCATAACCTTGCATCGGCAGCCATCGACGCTCGTTTGTATCATGAGAAGCGAGAAGGAACGGAAGCCTTTGAACAACGCTCTGGCTTAAAAGCGCTCAATATTGACCCTCAACGTGTCGTTTGGCGACGGGTTCTCGATCATAACGATCGTGCTCTACGTATGGTTACCATCGGTCAAAACGAAGACGGTAAAACCATTAATGGCTTTGAGCGTGAAGACGGCTTTGATATTTCAGCTGCCTCAGAGCTTATGGCCATTCTCGCGCTCGCAGAGAACTTACAAGACCTGCGTAAACGCATCGGACGCATTGTATTGGCTTACAATCGAAACGGTGAGCCACTAACAGCTGAAGACTTCCAAGTTGCTGGCGCAATGACAGTGACAATGAAGGATGCTATCGAGCCAACATTAATGCAAACATTAGAAGGCGTCCCTACCCTGATTCACGCAGGCCCCTTTGCCAATATTGCTCATGGTAACTCGTCGATCATTGCTGACAATATCGCCCTCAAGTTGGCAGATTACGTCGTAACTGAAGGTGGTTTCGGTTCTGATATGGGCTTTGAGAAGGCATGCAATATCAAAGCTACTGCCGCCAAACAGTCACCAGACTGCGCAGTGATTGTAGCAACGCTTAGAGGCCTAAAAGCAAATTCGGGGGTGTACGATTTAAGGCCAGGTACACCACTACCTGATTCGATCTTCCACGACGACCCTGATGCTCTTGTAGCGGGTTTTGAAAACCTTAAATGGCATATTGATAACGTTAAGAAATATGGCGTTCCTGTTGTAGTTGCTATCAACCGATTCCCACAAGACTCAGACCAAGAACTCGAGCAACTAGCCACAATGATCCGTGAGTACGACGACACCATATCAGTGGCGGTGAGCGAGGCGTTCGGTAGAGGCGGAGAAGGCGCAACGGATTTAGCCAAAGCGGTCGTCGCAGCTTGCGAAAAACCTGCACAATTTAAGCCCCTGTATACAACAGAACAGTCACTCGAAGAGAAATTGATGGCTGTCGCGGAAGTGGGTTACGGCGCAGCCAGTTTGACGTTGTCTGACAAAGCCAAATCGCAACTGACAGAGTTCAAAAAGCATGGCTTTGACCACCTTTCGGTATGTCTAGCTAAAACACCATTGTCGATTTCGACGGAAGCACATGTTAAAGGCGCCCCAACTCAGTTTGATGTTCCTGTGCGAGAACTCAAACTCTGTGCAGGTGCAGGATTTGTTTATGCGTTATGTGGGAACGTAATGACCATGCCAGGGCTTCCTGATAGACCAGCGTTTATGTCTTTAGATATTAACGAGCATGGCGAAATTACAGGCTTAAGTTAGCGTTTATAGGCGCTTGAAACAGCAAATTGCAGGTTATCGTCACGGTGAGTGTAAGATAACCTGAAATTTGCACACAAAAGCAACAAATTGCACACATACCTCTCACCTAGGAGATCGAGCTCTTAAGTTCTGGGTAAAGATCACATTAATACCCCCATGAAATCTATAGTATTGCGCTGATTCTTTGGGGAATGTAATGAAAGTAAGCATAAAAAGACTCTTAGGCCAATTTCTCTGTACTCTCCTAGCCCTCGGAATAGTTCCCGCTTTATACATCAACTCCGAATTTGATCGCATAAAAGCGCAATACGACACGAACATTAAACAGGCTAGCCAAAATCAAATTGAATACAGTTTTCACGAACTGGGTTTAGTCATGCGTGAAGTTTCTAACACCATTCCTGCCATTGCTGAATCATCCACGCTCAAACGTGCTGTACAATCAGCTTCAACCGATAGCATCCAAGCTCTACAAGATCTCTGGCTGATGTTGGCCAATGGGCAAAAATACTACTCTCAACTTCGCTACCTCGACCTTGAAGGCAACGAAACAATACGCATCAACTATCACGACGGAAAAGCCGGCGTTGTTCCTGAGAGTGAGCTGCAAAACAAGGCGTCCCGCGACTATTTCACTGCAGTGCAGCAGTTAAAAGTCGGCGAGATAGCGTCTTTTGGTATCGACTTAGAGTATCAAAACGGTGAACCAGTGACGCCCCTGCTTCCTACACTACGAGTCATGACTCCAGTTGCAATAGAAGGTCGTATTGTTGGCTACTTCATTGTCAACTTGAACATGGTAGAAATATACGAACGACTTCAATACACCTTTGGCTCTTCGCTGGCACAACCCATCTTGATTAACGGCTCAGGCCATATATTGATGTCTCCAGTTCCAGACCAAGCCTTTGGTCATCTTATTGATGCTCGTGCAGACAAAACCTACGCTGTGACTCATCCAGAGCTTTGGAACGAGATTCGACAGCAACGTAGTGACAGTTATTTTGATGGTACAGATTGGTATTTCTACGAGGATATCAGCCCTAGTATTGAACAGCTAGAAGGGCCTGTATATATGGTGTTGCACGTTGATAATCAACAACTTCGTGAGCAATACCAAAATGAATATACAGCAATCATCATTCAGCTAGCCACTCTTTCGATACTCATCTCAATCGTCTCTGGTGCTTTTGTCGCTTGGAACATCAACCATAAGAAGAACAGTATTGAGAGCCAACTGGCTAAAGCGGCCATGAACGGCATGTCTGCGTTGGTTATTACAGACAGAAACAATCGCATCATTAAGGTTAATCGCGAATTTACTCGTATGAGCGGCTATACCTTAGAAGAGGTCAAAGGCAAACAGCCTTCAATGTTCGCTTCTGGGAAGAATAATCAAGAGTTCTACATGCGTATGTGGGCGATCATTAATGAGCGCGGTATGTGGGAGGGCGAAGTGATCAACCGTCGCAAAGACGGCTCTCTGATTACGGAAATCTTAAGAATTCAGACGATCAAAGATTCAAACAATGTCATTCAGTTCTACGTTGCGTCATTTGTCGATATCAGCAAACGCAAAGAGCTAGAAAACAAACTGCGTAACCTAAGTGAAAAAGACGGTCTGGCTGGTTGTTGGAATCGCCGAAAATTTGATGAAGAGCTGCGTGATGAGTGTAACCGCGTCGCCCGCTACCCTGAGTTTGAACAATCTTGTTTAGCCATTATCGACATTGACCACTTCAAACGTATCAATGATACTTTTGGGCATGACTATGGCGATAAGGTGATTCAAGTCGTCGCTGGAGTGTTACAAAGAGAGTGTCGTGAAACCGATTTTGTAGCGCGTATTGGCGGTGAAGAGTTTGGTATTGTACTTCCTCATACTAAGCCAAACGAAGCTTACAGTGTGCTGAATCGTCTGAGGGTTGCAATATCGCTGGAGTTTGATGACCAAGTCACGGTCAGTGGTGGCGTAACCAATCTAACTCATGACTCTAAACTCAGCTACAAATGCGCAGACTTGGCGCTGTATGAAGCGAAAGCAAATGGAAGAAATACCATCTGCCTGTTCCTTGACAGTGAAATGGAGCAAATCGCTTAGCATATCAATAGCTAGACATAAATATGGCTCTTACTGATCGTCTCCAATTTCAGGAAATAGAAGTAATAGCCATTTTTAGCTCGCCTCAATGGTATTAATACTGATTACTTCATTCCAAAGTAATCGTATCAATCAGGCCTTGGATAGAACATCAATTGCTCACCTTTGACGACCATAATGCAGTCCATATTCGCCGCGTGAGCCGCTTGTTTCCCCAGATCCGTGTCTTCAAATACAACACATTGATCGGGTGACAAGCCCATTCCTCTACATGCATCTAAAAAAGTATCAGGGTTAGGTTTGTGACGCTCAACATCGGTTGCGGTAACCAAGGCGTCTAACTTAGGCAAAATATCAGTCTTAGTAAGCAGGCTTTCTGCACTTTTACGCTGACTACCCGTTCCCACCGCCAGTCGTTTTTCTCCATAATGCTCTAACAATAAATCATGGGTACACGAGATCACATTGCCTTTATTTTCAATACTAGAAAACGCTTCCATCTTAAATGCCGACACCGCTTTCGGATCCAAACTCAAACCGTATTTTGCGTTTACTTCGCCCGCTATCTTGTAGCTCGGCATACCACCTAGGCTATGTAACCAAGACGCTTCAAATTCAAATCCAAAATGATTAGCCGTTTGCTGCCACGCTTGGATATGTGCCGGCATGGTATCAATCAGGGTACCATCCATATCGAAAATTAAGCCTTCGTACTTCGTTAGATCAATCGTCATCGCTTTGTCACTCTAAAATAAAACTACTGCTACCATACCCAATTACGAGTATCATGAGCCAACATTTTTTTACATTTATCAATTTAATATTTATCAATCGTTATGCTGCAAATATCGAATAACGTCTCAATACAAGCTTGGGAGATTCAACTTACCGCAATTCGTGCTCAAGGTTCTGGCGGGCAAAATGTGAACAAAGTATCTAGTGCCATCCATCTGCGCTTTGATATCCATCGTTCTACCCTACCTGATTTTTACAAAGAGAGACTATTAGCGTTAAAAGACAGCCGTGTCACTACAGAGGGTGTGATCATCATTAAAGCGCAACAGTTCAGAACACAAGAACAGAACAGAGAGGATGCGCTCAATAGGCTAAAGGCCTTGATCCTAGAAGCAACAAAAGTGACCAAGACTAGACGTGCTACCAAACCGACTAAATCTTCTCAGAAGAAGCGCTTAGAAAAGAAAAAACAGCGTAGTAACACCAAGCAGCTGCGTGGCCGAGTAAATTAAGCGATATTTGGATCGCCCACTTTAGTATAGCCGTAAAGATTACTGCTCTTTCGTTAAGGATAAGATCAGCTTTATCAACAGCTTTCTTTGCTTGTCCGTTAGGAGTCTAGACACGGCTGCTACATCATTAACCGTCGTTTGACTTGCGTCTAAAGTATCCATCACAAGATCTAAATCTGATATCGCTAGCGATCGCGTTAACGATCGATACTGCGACATTTTGATATCGGCTTCGCCCCTTTCAATCCTCTGATATGTTTTCAAACTCATCCCGGCCATCGACGAGAGTTTTTCTTGCGAAAGGTTGGCTCGTTTTCTTCGTTCAACAATTGCCATCACTATGGGTTCATTCGACATACTCTTACCCCTGAAAAGACACCTATGTCCTATTTTCAGCAAAAAGCAGACCAAATTGGGTATAAACTATTTACATAAACGCACAGTGGCATATGATGCGGCACCTAAAATATATTATTTTTCAATCAACTTGCGTTAGTTAATAAATTTGGCGCAAGAAACAAACAAACTAAAATAACTCTTGGGAAGACCAAATAAATTGCAAAATGCAAAAACTAGCGATGCAAAAAACGACATTGCAGATCGCTTCAGAATAATATTTCCCTGTATTAAACAGTTGCTAGACACTCGTAACCCAATCGCAGAAATCACCGCAGTTCAATTTCGACTGCTCACTTGCAAGGAGTTACTACTTCACAGCCACAGCCTAACTAAAGCAGAGGTGGACAAAGGCTTTAATTCACTGACACCAGAAGAGAAAAAGATCGCTCGATTAGGTGTTTTACACATAGACAAAGCGATCTTAGAAATTGATGAGTTATTGGAAAGGTTATCGTCCAGAACTTCGTAAGATTCGAATAGAGTGAGTTCTTCTTAACCCTAATACAAGAAGAACTCCAAGCCATAGCGTAGACAACACTCCGCCCGCTTCACTTGAGCCACTCTCCGACTGAATGGTTCCATGCTGATTTAAATAAGTCGTGCGTTGTAAATCGCTTGATGTTGCTCGTGGTGTTTCAGAGCCACTAAGCACGCTGTTAATCCACAAACGATAGTCATAAATTTCAGTAAACACAGAAGTCGCTCCAGCATTTGGATCCCCACATTGACTTGGACCGAAACTAGTAATACCTACCTGAACGTAGCTTGAACCATCTTTCCAATATACCGGACCACCCGAATCCCCTTGGCACGTTCCTCCACGTAACTGCGTAAAAGAGCTAAAATCGCCATCAAAACATATCTGTCTATCAGTGATTGCTGAACCATTGGTAAAGACAGTTCGACACACCGAGTTGCTAACTAAGTTAAGGTCAACTTGCTGGAGTCGCGTTGTTGCATCAAAGCCTGAAGACGTATCACCATGACCTATCGCCACGAATTCGGGTGCACCAAACGTGCTTCGGTAGGCCTCACTGCTTGGACGCTTAACAATATCGTTCACTGTATCAATGTTCATCGCTTCCGATAACTTTAGAATTGCGATATCGTTTGCCAGCAGTTGGCTCAGCCTGTTGTCGTAATCGTTTCGATAATAGATTTCAGTGACGCGGTAACGTTGAATGTTGCCGAAAGGGTAGTCATTTACGTTTTCGAGTTGAGGTACAACGGTAGTAAACAACTGTGCAGCTTCGTTACCATAGATACAGTGAGCAGCAGTAAGTACATGGTATTGGTCGAGAATCGTCGCACCGCAATATGGATTACTTGAATAGAAGTTATCGTATTCGAGGCTATCGATAAAAAGAGCAGCTATAGAGGGAAAATCCGACACCGAAGCATTACTGCCGTTAACAATATAAGGGGTAATCTCAATATTGGATTCTAAATTGGCATTGGGTGGAGTGATTGTGTCTGTGGTATCCGCACACACAGCAAAACTTCCGATCAGAGGAAGTGCGCCTGCCATTATCCATTTCTTCGATAGTGCGCTTTTCATTTCCACTCTCCTACACCTTCAGGATACACTTATTGAATACCCTTCAGTATAGCGGCTTAAATTGTAAAACATTAACTAATCTAACGATCAGATGTCGATCATCCTCATGATGTTCAATAAGTTAGACAAAAACAAAACCCCTTATTATCGACCAGATAAACATTGGGATAATAAGGGGTCAAAGAAAACAATCAGTTAATAATATTGATGATTAGCCACGGTAGTAGCGCTGAGGTACGAATGGCATTTTTTCTACTGTCATTGGTAGTTTCTTACCACGAACTTCAGCAAAGACTTCTGTACCAATAGCAGCAAGATCAGTGCGAACGTACGCCATTGAAACCGGCTTACCCGCGTTAGGACCAGCAGTACCACTCGTTACCACACCGACTTTATTGCCTTCAGCATCAAACAGCTCAGCACCTTCACGTACGGGGGCTTTAGTTTGACCAACTAAACCAACACGTTTGCGTTGCACGTCTTTGGTCGCGATTTGCTCAAGAATGATATCAGCACCAGGGAAACCGCCAGCACGCTCACCGTCAGTACGACGAACTTTTTGAATGCCCCATAGTAGGCTTGCTTCTACCGGTGTCGTTGTTGTATCTAAATCGTGACCGTATAGACACAGGCCACACTCTAGACGCAGTGAATCGCGAGCACCAAGGCCAATCCATTCTACTTCAGCTTCTGCGGTCAGCTTGCGAGCAAGTGCTTCAGCGTGCTCATTTGGAACTGAGATTTCGTAACCATCTTCACCCGTGTAACCACTGCGACTTACTATGCACTCAACACCATCGATGTCGACTTTTTGCACGTCCATGAAAAGCATATCCGCGACGCTTGGTTGGAAACGAGCCAGTACTTCAGATGCCTTAGGACCTTGTAATGCAAGTAGAGCACGGTCGTCGATCACTTCAAGCTCTACATCACTTGGAAGGTGCGCGGTTAGGTGGTCGATGTCTTGTGTTTTGCAAGCCGCGTTGACCACAACGAACAAATGGTCACCTAGATTAGCTACCATAAGATCGTCCATGATACCGCCTTGCTCATTGGTAAAGAACGCATAACGCTGCTTACCAGAAGGCAGGTCGATGATGTCTACTGGAACTAGCGTCTCTAGAGCCGCTGCTGCATTCTCACCGTGAAGACGCAACTGGCCCATGTGAGAAACATCAAACAGACCTGCTGCGTCACGCGTGTGTAAGTGCTCTTTCTTAACCCCGAGTGGGTATTGAACTGGCATATCGTAGCCAGCGAAAGGAACCATCTTTGCACCAACTTCTACGTGCAGGGCATGTAGAGGTGTTTTTAACAGGTCTTGAGTTGCTTGTTCTTGAGTCATTTTATTCTCCATGAAGCGTTGCAGGTATCCAACATCGACGCTGCCGCTTATATCTCTATGTAGAGTTGCTCTCTATCTTTCACCTAAGATAAGAACCGTTAGAAAGTAGGAAGTGGCGATATGGCCTCAATCTATGGATTTTCTATATGAGAAGAGTGCTCTGTATAGAAAATCCAAAAAATAGCGAAATAGACACATTCGGCCGCCTTCCAATAATTCACTTCAGTAAACATCAATCAACATGAGTAAACCGTGTTCACTATAGTAAACAAGCCTGAATCAGTTTTACACCCTTAACAAGATCAAAACAGTCCAAAATGTGACATTTAACAATTTGAAAACAAATATTGTAGATACAAAAAAGCGTGATATTGATGTTTTTACCATCGATATCACGCCAATTGAAAGACGTTCGCCACAAAAGCAAACGTTTGCCTTCACTATAGGAAATTTAAAAACTATCCAGTTATTTTGCAGTCACCCACAGAATCAGAGCATCTTCAGTGCTAGTTGAGATAAGCATATGCCCCATATTGGCATCATAATACATGCTATCCCCTTCACTCATCGGGATAGGCTCATAGAATTCTGAGTAGAACATGATGTCACCCGAAATGACCATAAGAAACTCTTCACCATCATGGCGTACCCAATCATTATACTCCTCGAACGCGCGCGCTCTAACGCGGCTCTTAAATGGCATCATCTTCTTGTTCGATAATTCCGTTGCTAATAGCTCATGTTCGTAAGTGGGAGTTGGATGCGGTTTTCCTTCTCCCGCTTTGGTTAGATCACGACGACCAGTGGCGACTTTTTTTCTTGGTGGCTCAAAGAGTTGGGGCATATCTATCTGCAAACCCATCGCTAGCTTTTGCATTGCTTGGAAGGTAGGAGATATCTGCTCATTTTCAATCTTGCTGAGCGTGGAACGCGCAAGGCCAGTTCTTTGGCTCGCTTCTTCTAATGTAATACCCAATTTGCTACGGATATCTTTAATGCGCTGTCCTAATTTTAACGGCTCAATATTTTGGTCTGGCGTCTCTTTCGCCAGTGTCAAAGATGGGTACTCATCATAGATGTCTTCTGACATAGGTCCCTCGTTTTATTTCTGCATCCTGTCTATAGAATTCATTGTTGCATGAAGCGCTTTGTTGATTAAAGACCACGCAACAAAATAAAGCGTGCTCCGAGTAGCAAAACAAGAAAATCTGTTTCCTATTGGAAATTTTTATTGAAAATTGGATTTAACGACGCTATGTTATCGACTTGTTAGATGAAGAGATGCTACTTCAGCTTGCATTAAATGACAGATTTAACATTTAAGGCGGCTGTTTTTACCCCACTTTTGGGGAACCAATTTCGCACTGCATTGACCCTACGTTTGGTCGTTAGCGCACAATATTTAAGGCTTAACACCAAATTGGACGCAAACGATTACGATGCAGAAACCAACGCAAGACCTAATGGACACATAAAAACAATATCCATTAGTTAATTGAAAGGTCTCGACAATGAACAACGCATACCAAAACCATAGCTTAGACAGTTTTTTCTCTACTAACCTATCGGCAACTGACGACGCAGTATTCGCAGGAATCCAGGCGGAAAACGCACGTCAAAACGAACAAATCGAGCTAATTGCTTCTGAGAACATCGTGTCTAAAGCAGTTATGCAAGCTCAAGGCACTTGCCTAACCAACAAATATGCTGAAGGTTATCCTGGTCGTCGTTACTACGGCGGTTGTGAACACGTAGATACAGTAGAAGCGATCGCGATTGAGCGCGCTAAGAAACTGTTTAACTGTGAATACGCTAACGTTCAACCTCACTCTGGCGCACAAGCAAATGGCGCTGTAAAACTGGCTCTTTTACAGCCAGGCGATACTATTTTAGGCATGTCTCTTGACGCAGGCGGCCACTTAACTCACGGCGCACGCCCTGCTCTTTCTGGTAAATGGTTCAACGCAGTTCAGTACGGTGTAAACCGTGACACACTAGAAATTGATTATGATGCAGTACGCGAACTGGCCGTTGAACATAAACCAAAAATGATCATTGCTGGTGGTAGCGCGATCCCACGTACTATCGACTTTGCTAAATTCCGTGAAATCGCGGATGAAGTTGGCGCACTACTGATGGTCGATATGGCACACATTGCGGGTCTTATCGCGACAGGTGCGCACCCTAGCCCACTTCCTCACGCTCACGTTGTAACCACAACGACGCACAAAACACTGCGTGGTCCACGTGGCGGTATGATTCTGACTAACCACGAAGAGATCAACAAGAAGATCAACTCTGCGGTATTCCCAGGTCTTCAAGGTGGCCCTCTAATGCACGTTATTGCGGCTAAAGCCGTCGCTTTCGGTGAGGCTCTAGGTCCAGAATTCAATACTTATATCGATTCAGTGATCAACAACGCAAAAGTTCTTGCTGAAGTATTGCAAACTCGCGGTTGTGACATTGTGACAGGCGGAACAGATACACATCTGATGCTGGTTGACCTTCGCCCTAAAGGTTTGAAAGGTAATGTAACCGAAGAAGCATTGGAGCGTGCCGGGATCACATGTAACAAAAACGGCATCCCATTCGATACAGAAAAACCTATGATTACATCTGGTATTCGTTTAGGAACACCTGCTGGGACTAGCCGTGGTTTTGGCGCTGAAGAATTCAAACTCATCGGTGAGTGGATCGGCGATGTACTTGATGGTCTTGTTGAAAGCCCAGAAGGTAACGCTGAAGTTGAGCAACGCGTTCGCAAGCAAGTTAAAGAGCTGTGCAAGCGCTTCCCGCTTTACCGTTAATAGAACACTTTTTATTTTATAAATTAACACCTCATAAATTTTTGGAGAACAAGCAATGGACAATACACTTAAGTTTGCAGACAGCCACGAGTGGGTTAAAGACAACGGTGACGGTACTGTAACTATCGGTATTTCTGAGCACGCTCAAGAGATGCTAGGTGACGTTGTATTCGTTGACCTGCCAGAAACAGAAGACGAAATCGAAGCAGGTGAAAGCTTCTCTCTAGTAGAGTCTGTAAAAGCAGCATCTGACATCTACGCTCCTATCACTGGTGAAATCGTTGAAATCAACGAAGAGCTAGAAGATAGCCCAGAGCTAATCAACGAAGAACCTTATGAAGGTGGTTGGATTGTTAAAGTGAAGATGGCTGACGCGTCTGAACTAGACAACCTAAAAGATGCAGAAGAATACCTAAATTCAATCGACGAAGATTAATTAGGTAACCCGTATACGATAAAGCTGCTCTTTGAAGCAGCTTAATTTTAGGGGCTTGCTCACAGCCCTTACAGAGAAAGTAGAACGATATCATGACTGAATTACTTCAAAGCCAATTACTTAAAGATTTGGGTACTCAAAACGAGTTCGTTGCACGCCACAACGGTCCAAACAAGGCAGACCAGCAAAAGATGCTTGAAGCGATTAACGCGACAAGCCTAGAAACATTGATCGATGAAACGGTCCCTGCACAAATTCGCCTAGAGAAGCCAATGACGCTTGCTGCGCCACTGAGCGAAATGGATATGCTGAGCTCGCTTAAAGAGATCGCTAACCTAAACCAAGTGAAACGCACGTTCATCGGCCAAGGCTACTACAACACATTCACTCCAAACGTTATCCTGCGTAACGTTTTGGAAAACCCAGGCTGGTACACAGCTTACACGCCTTACCAACCAGAGATCTCTCAAGGTCGTCTTGAAGCACTGCTTAATTACCAGCAGATGGTCATGGATCTAACTGGCATGGAAATCGCAAACGCATCACTGCTTGATGAAGCAACTGCGGCAGGCGAAGCGATGACTCTGTGTAAGCGAGCAGGTAAGAGCAAGAGCAAAGTGTTCTTCGTGGCTGACGATGTTCACCCACAAACACTAGAAGTTGTAAAAACTCGTGCTGAGTACATTGGCTTCGAAGTTATGGTTGGTGCTCTTGAAACACTTCCTGAGCAAGACGTATTCGGTGCTCTTGTACAGTACCCAGGTACAACCGGTGAAGTACGCGATCTAACCGACATCATCGCAAAAGCGCAAGCAAACAAAACACTGGTAACGGTTGCGACAGACCTACTTGCTTCTGCTCTGCTCAAGCCAGCTGGCGAAATGGGCGCAGACGTAGTGATCGGTAGCGCACAACGCTTTGGTGTTCCTATGGGTTACGGCGGTCCACACGCTGCATTTATGGCAACACGTGACAAGCACAAGCGTACTATGCCAGGTCGTGTAATCGGTGTTTCTATCGATACAAACGGCAACCAAGCGCTACGTATGGCGATGCAAACTCGTGAACAACACATCCGCCGTGAAAAAGCGACATCAAACATCTGTACAGCTCAAGCGCTTCTGGCAAACATGGCGTCATTCTACGCGGTTTACCACGGTGCAGAAGGTCTACGTACTATTGCTCGTCGTACACACCACATGACTGCGATTCTAGCGGCAGGTCTAACTAAATCAGGTTACGAGCTAACAAACAACAGCTTCTTCGATACCATCACGATTAACTCTGAAGAGAAGACAGAAGCACTGTACGCACGCGCTCAAGCTGCAGACATTAACCTGCGTCTACTTCCAGGCAAGATCGGTATCAGCTTAGATGAAACAACTACGATCGAAGATATCAACGCACTATTCGCTATCTTCGACGTGAAAGAAGACATCAACGCACTGTCTACAGACATTGCTGCTAATGAATTCGCTGCAATTCCAGAAAACTGCCGTCGTGAATCTAAGTTCCTAACGCACCCAGTATTCAACACGCACCACAGCGAAACGCAGATGATGCGTTACCTAAAACAGCTTGAGAACAAAGATTTCTCACTAACGCACGGCATGATCCCACTGGGTAGCTGTACGATGAAGCTGAACGCTGCAGCAGAGATGATCCCAGTGACATGGCCTGAGTTTGGTTCCATCCACCCATTCGCTCCTCTAGAACAAGCGGCTGGTTACACAGCTCTAGCAAAAGATCTTAAAGAGAAGCTATGTGAGATCACTGGTTACGACGATTTCTCTCTACAGCCTAACTCTGGTGCATCTGGTGAATACGCAGGTCTAATCGCGATTCAACGTTACCACGCAAGCCGCGGTGAAGGTCACCGTAATGTTTGTCTGATCCCTAGCTCTGCACACGGTACTAACCCTGCAACAGCATCTATGGTTTCTATGAAGGTAGTGGTTGTTAAGTGTGATGAAGATGGCAACATCGACATGGCCGACCTAGCCGCTAAGATCGAGAAGCACAAAGAGAACCTATCAAGCATCATGATCACTTACCCTTCTACACACGGTGTATACGAAGAGCAAGTGAAGGAAGTGTGTGAGCAAGTACACGCTGCGGGTGGTCAGGTTTACCTAGACGGCGCAAACATGAACGCTCAAGTAGGTCTAACGTCTCCAGGCTTCATCGGTTCAGACGTGTCTCACTTGAACCTACACAAAACGTTCTGTATTCCACACGGTGGTGGTGGTCCAGGTATGGGTCCTATCGGTGTTAAATCTCACCTAGCACCTTTCCTACCAGGCCACATCGAAAATGGCGTACAAGGTTCTGACTACGCGGTATCTGCTGCGGATCTAGGTAGTGCTTCTATCCTGCCTATCTCTTGGGCTTACATCGCAATGATGGGTGAACCAGGTCTGACTGAAGCGACTAAAGTTGCCATCCTGAACGCAAACTACGTGATGGAAAAACTACGTCCGCACTACCCTGTTCTTTATCGTGGCACTAACGGTCGCGTAGCGCACGAATGTATTATCGATATTCGTCCACTTAAGGAAGAGACAGGCATCAGCGAAGAAGATATCGCTAAGCGTTTGATGGACTACGGTTTCCACGCGCCGACGATGTCATTCCCAGTTGCTGGCACACTAATGGTTGAGCCAACTGAATCAGAAGATTTAGAAGAGCTAGATCGTTTCTGCGAAGCGATGATCGCAATCCGTCATGAAATGGCGGCAGTTAAGAACGGCGAGTGGCCGCTAGATAACAACCCACTAGTCAATGCACCACATACACAAGTAGATCTATCGAGCGACACATGGGACCGTCCATATTCTCGTGAACTGGGTTGTTTCCCATCGAAAGCAACGAAGAACTCGAAGTACTGGCCTACTGTGAATCGTGTAGACAACGTATACGGTGACCGTAACTTAATCTGTTCTTGCCCAAGCATTGAGAACTACGAAGACTAATTTCGTATATGATCACAGATAACCAAGTTGGAAACTGTGATAACCGAGTTGGAAACCGATAACTAAGTTGGAAACTAACTTGAATAACAAAAGGCGAACCATTTGGTTCGCCTTTTTGTATATAAGATTCAATGAGGTATAAAACCGTATCTCCCTTTTCTCTTACTTTTAGTGAAATGTATATGGTTCACCACTTCACTAACATCCTCGGGAACATCCTCGTTCTCGATAATTATTAATTGTTGCGATTTATCAAGGCCCTTCAACGAGTCATAGAAACTCGATGCCATATCTTCCGAAATTTCTTCGCCTTCAGGAACATCTGGCTTTTTGTAAGTAACCAATGGCGAATCAATGATCATAAAGCCTAGGCCTTTGTATAGTTCCAACAATGAAATAGCACAAGCAGCATACGTTATTGAACGATAACCTTTACCTGCTAAGTTCCGACTTTCCCCAGCAATTACAAAGTCCTTGTCATCCTCACTATACAAAACGCGACTTGATTCAACATTTGGATAACCCCATAAATCAAGGTATTCTCCTATCCGATTAGCTAATCTTTCCATCATAGCTACAGTTGGAACCTCAAACTGCCTTGAGGTCGAAGAGTCTTCTATAACCTGTTCTATGTCATCTTTCTGTAGTTGCAGGCCCTCAATGTGCTCTATGAGATAAATGTTGTGTTGCACTTCTTTATGTTTATCTTCGAGCTCTCTCATTTTTACAGATAGCTCTTTTAGTGCATTAGAAACGTAACCATCTAACTCAGTTTTTTTCATTTCCAGCTCTTCTACAAGACTGACATCGAGCAAATCAAGCTCGTCAACTTCATCGTCGAACTGAGACTTCGCACTCTTTAATTCATTGATTAGACGGATGGTTTTTTCTATCTCTATTTTTGAACTATTACACACTTCAACAACAGTATGATTAAGGTCATTCAATACACTATCACATACAGGACAGCTCCTAGTTTCTATTCCTTGAACAGCGGATCCCATCTCTATGGTTGACTGTAGCCTCATTAGATCTGAGAAGTATTGCTTTTCTACTATTGCCGAGTTTTGAGACAATTTCTGTAGCTCTTTTCTCTGTTCAGCATGATCTAATAACTGACGGTTCAACGAATCACGCTCACTTTCAAGTACCTCACATTGAGATATGATTGCGAGATGTTTAGACTCAACTTCCTCTATTGCCAATTCGAGCTTACTTTCCTGATCCTCAAGCTCAGTTCTGGTCGCCCCAGTGGGAATGCGTTCCATTAGTGACGAGATCAACTCTTCCAACAACTCGAGCTTTCCCGTTTTGTTATTGATAACTTTCACTGGAAGTTTTTCAGTAATGTGTGAGTCATCCTCACCACTAACAAGCCACTTTATTACGTTAATTTCCTTAGTCTCATCAGTGTATTGTCCCGACAGAAAAGGAGATAACTTTGTAGGTATTCTTAACTCGTCGATTAAATGCAGTTGCCTCATTGAGGTCAGGTTAAGTTCGTTTTTCTTGCCCTGTTTATTGCTTCGAATCCATGTACCAGTCAGACCGCAGCGTTCCAGCAAGTAGTACGATAGAGTATTTTTGGCTTTTGCAGTGTGCTTCCTCTTCAGCTCTCTAGAGGAGCTGGCACTATCGATTTCATCTATAGATGACTCGAAAACCTCAAAGTTTTCTCCGCTAAATCCTGACTTTAACGTAAATGTATCACCGTCAGCATCACAAAGTTCAAGGTAAATCTCTGAATATACTTTAGACTCCGTAATTCGCCTTTCCAGTGCACCTCTGCCCAACATGTACTCCAAACACTCGAAAATGAAAGTTTTACCTGTGTTAGAAGGCCCTGTAATTATATTAACGCCCTTATCAAACTTAATTGAGGCATCTGCACTATCTGCATCTGCACTGCTCAATCGAAGCTCACTAATATACAAATGCGCCAAAACTAACCTCTCAAAATGTGTGTTCTGAATGCGATCTCTGCATCCGTACCATTAAACGACTGCTGGATACTTCTTCTTAAACTCTCGCTATCAAGCAACCCAAACTTCCTGACTGCCCACTTGGCTCTCTTCTGAACATGTTCTACATACTCTGAGCCGAGCATATCCAAAAACGGTTCACCTTCTTCCGTAAGTACATACTGCAAGCCAGATTCATCGTTTATAACTGACGCCAAGCCATATTGGCACAGTAGATTTAAGCCATCTCTCATTAATGAGCGCCTAATATAAAGCTCACTGCTTCTATAAGGTATAGGTGCATGCAAGCTATCTAATGAGTTAGAAAAGTCTCCAGAGTGGACAACAATGTAGTCGAGGCAAGCTAGCTTATCGAGATCACCGTATGTGGGATATAGGTGCTTCAATATTGCCAACGCACGTAAGCCATATTCAACATGATTATTAAACGCGAGATTAGTTTTAGTCGTCATCAGCAGCTACCCAAACAAACTCATTGTCTCCGCTATTATCATTGGCTAGGTGATGACATATACCAGCCCTATCCTCACCATCACTGCATAGTGTCAGTGGGTTTGATGTTATAGCCAATCGACGAGCTTCCTTTTCTACAGTTTTCACTCTCACGAAACCGTTCTCATGCTCTTCGTCTACTATATCGACGACTCCAGATAATATTTCTCCTTGGAATTTTTCAAATATACCTGGGGGGAGTGTATCTCTAGAAAACTGCTTAAGCTGTTCAGCTTTATGGAAATTCTTACGAGCGCGTTTAAAGTGCTTATTTGTTGCTTTCCCTTTAGGCAAGTCGCTAACCTTTATGTACTCAGCGTTATCAGCTTCGCTATAGGCGTCTAGCAACTTGGAAATGTATACCAACTCACTTGACGCAATATCTTGGGGGACATCACCAACATTAGGACGATCAGGTAAACCGCCACCAAACCTTGTCGCGTGATAGCGAGACTTAGCATGTTCTTCTACAAGAGTAAGTGGCTTCATTTTGTAGAAAATAGAAAAGTCAAACTCATCAATGTATTTTAGTAGATCCCCTTCGAGCGAAATTCCACCACTCACTGTTTTCGTTATTTTATGTTTACAGTACTTGTCCCAATTCGCCTTAAGTTCTTTTTTTAGAACGGTAGGTTTACGAAGTAAATCTGACAATGAAGTTCCCAAACCTTGAGGAGCTACAAAAAAATAGTACCTTGGAACAGGAAAATCACCGATGAAGGTGTAATAACAGAGTTTACCGAACTCCGCCCAGACATCACTAGGCATCAACGGATGATCATAGTGCTTGCACTGAAAATTATCCCAAACATAAGAATCAGGATACTGTTTAGGACATGTAACATAACCAACGACATCACGCCCTTTATCACCAGCACCACCTAATCTATCCGTATCAAGAAATTCTTTCTTCTTAACCGTTAACCACTCCTCAACGAATTCTTCCCATTCATCTGGAGAAAAAATTTTTATTCGTTGCATTGGGGGCACTGGAGAACCAGCTAAGATCTGAACTAAATTATATTGCGACATTTACATTTGAACCGATGCGACATCATGTCGCTTTGCTTGCAATAGGTATCATTAGGTGCCCAATACTCTACCAAATTCAAATGCAACTAGTAACAATGACACCACAAACAGTGTGCTCTTTATCATATTCTTGCCGAGAACTCATGTCGTAGAGGTATTGCTGACATATAAAAAGGCGAATTCCTGTGATAGAGCAAGTTCTTATATGATTCCTTAGCTTCAAAAGAAATCATAACCACCAGAGAGTTATCTGCAGCGACGATAGCCGACCTCAGCCAAAACGTCTCATTACACTCCAAAGGTGCCAGCGCGTCAGCTCCTTCAAAGATGACAAGTGTCTTGCGTCTACAACCTTCCAAAGTAGCAACCAATTCTCGGTTCTCTTCTGCTGCGAAAGCAGCTAGGGGGGATTCATACTAATTAAAGTTCAGATTAAAGACATCTATGCCACTACATAGCTTGTAGTAATGAACTACATGCTAGATATGGCTGAGAGTTTTATACTGCCAGACAGACGAGATAGAGGTTATCCAAGAGCATTAAAAAGAAGGCCCAGTCGCTACGCGACTAGGCCTTCAAAAAGGTGTTAGATGGTTATTAACTTACAAGCATTAATCATTGGGTTCGCTTTTTTTATCTCTCACATTTCTACTTTGCTTTGTCCAAACTATAAATGGCTTGTACTTACCAAACTCCAGGTACAAAAAAACCAGCACTAGGCTGGTCTTAAGTAATTTGGAGGCGCCTCCCGGAGTCGAACCGAGGTCCACGGATTTGCAATCCGCTGCATAGCCACTCTGCCAAGGCGCCAAATTGTGCGTGTTTTAAGAGTACGACTCTGTTCCCTCTTTCGAGTAAGTAGATGGTGCCCCGGGCCGGACTTGAACCGGCACAGCGCGAACGCCGAGGGATTTTAAATCCCTTGTGTCTACCAATTCCACCACCAGGGCAACGCAATCATGCGATGGCAACACCATCTCTCATCGGCTTATGCCGCGAGAACGAGACGTACTTTAACGGATTGAATTTTTGGGTCAACAATTATTTTAGCTAATTGATTCAAATGGTTATAAAGCGAGCTTGGTTGAATGTTCTATAACCGTATCCGTCAATTAACATTTCATTTAAACATCCTTCTTTGGTTCTTATTGAAATACTATCCATACAAATCAAAGATTTGAATGAACTCTCAAATTCAAATGATTTATAAAAAACATGTAGCACATTAAAGAATTTCTGATATATTCATCGCCCCAATGATAATAATTATCATTAAGGTTAGTAAGGAGTATCAGGGAATGACCGTAGCGAGCAACAACACCTCACACAGCGTGGATCAAATGTACCAAGAGCATCACAGCTGGTTATCGGTGTTTATTAAACGACGCTTAGGATGCCCTGACACTACGGCTGATCTGGTTCAAGATACTTATCTTCGCTTGTTAACCAAAGGTAAGCTGCCTGAATACAAAGATTCAAGAAAGTACCTGACTCATATCGCTAAAGGGTTGGTGATTGATCTTTATCGAAAACGTCGTGTAGAAAGTGCCTATTTAGAGCTCATTGAACAAGAACCCTCTCTGGTCGCCAGTTCTCCGGAAGACCACACCATAGTGGTTGAAGCACTTGTTGAGATCGATGCCCTACTCCACAAACTCCCAATCAAAGCTCGCCAAGCACTGCTCATGAGACAGCTCGAAGGCAAAAGCTACAAAGAGATCGCCTTCGAACTTGAAGTTTCAGTATCATCTGTGGAAAAGTACGTTGCTAAGGGACTCCAAGGTTGCATGCTAGCCATGCTTAGCGAGGTGTAAAATGCAACAATTACCACCGGAGACCATAGAGCAAGCATCGGTTTGGATGGCACGTCTTTGGGCTGATGATGCCACGCAACAAGATCACGACTCGTTCGAGTGTTGGAGACTTGCCCACCCTAACAACGCCTTGGCATGGCAAAAGTTAGAACTGCTACAAAGTAAGTTTTGTGCCATTCCTAAAGGAACAATTAGCAAGCAGGTCTTGACGCGTAAACCGCCGAGAGTCAGCCGTCGCGAATTCTTATCCATAAGCGCACTTTCGTTCGTCGCACTAGGTTCAGGCATGGCGATTTACAGGCCAACACCAACAGGTACCGAATACTCAACGGCGACGGGCGAAATTCGTTCGATGACGCTGCTCGACGGCACACAATTGGCGCTCAATACTGATTCCAAATTATTTGTCGATTTTGATAATCATCAGCGAGATATTCACATCGAACGCGGTGAAGTCATGATCACCAATACACATCATCGTAGCCCGTTAACAGTCTCGACTTCGCGGGGTTTGGTGTTGCCTATCGGAACCCAATTCAGTATCCGAGAGCATGCCGACACCACTCAAGTCTCTGTTTACGAGGGTGAAGTCGAAATTCAACCTATGCTTGGGATGGGGAAACCGCATCTTTTCGCAGGGCAAACTGCCCACTTCGATCGCCGCACAGTATCGCAGCCAAACCAGACCCAAGATTCCGACATGCTTTGGTTAGAGCATAAGATCATGGCGGAAGCGACACAGCTCAAAACCTTCATCAACGAATTAGGGCGTTATCGACGCGGCATCATCAACGTCGATGCCAGTGCCGCAGCACTCAAACTTACCGGTGTGTTCTCGACCAAAGATATTGATAAAACCTTACACAATATCAGCCAGATACTGCCGGTAAGAATCCATTACCGAACCCCTCTTTGGGTCACCATCACAGCAAAATAAAATTTTATTACGGATTTCTGATTCTTGTTCGGTGTATCTGACAGTCAGTTAGAAATCCCGATAAGGAAATTACGGTGCCAAATGCCAAGCAGCGCTCGCTACTCTCCAAACTTACCACGATAAAACTCGGTGTCGTTATATTGAGTTTTCCTTTTGCTTCCCACGCTGCAGAAGACCATCAATATAATATTCCAGCAGGCACCCTAGACAGTGCTCTCAACCACTTTGCCGTTGAATCGGGTATCGAATTTTATCTAGATTCGTCACTCTCTTCAGAGCTCTACAGCCAAGGTTTAGTCGGTCAATACAACAGCGAACAAGCGCTTTCTATGCTGTTGACCAATACCGGTCTGCAAGCACAAAAGCAGTCTGATGGTGTTTACTACCTCGTACCGACTACAGACTCGATGACACTCGATGCTATACAAGTTCGAACCCATTTTGATGATGCTTATCAAAGAGACACAGACGGTGAAATGGATGTGTACGACAAAGACGTCGCAACCGCTTATCTTGGGAAAGAAGAAATCGAGCGTTTCAAAGGGACCAGTGCGGCGGATCTATTCACCGGTGTCGCCAACACACACAGTGGCGAAGCACGAAATGGCGGTGGCAGTATCGACCCGAACGTACGCGGTGTACAAGGCTTTGGTCGTGTACCTGTTGTTATCGATGGTACTGAACAAGGTATTTCAGTGTATAACGGCTATCGTGGGTCATCGAACAGAAACTACATTGACCCCAACCTTATCGGCAGTATGACCGTCTACCAAGGTGCTCAGTTAAACTCAGAGATCAATACCTCAACAGGTGGTGCCGTAAAAGTGACCACCTTGCAACCGCAAGATATCGTTGAAGAAGGAGAACAATTTGGTATTGAGTTAATTGCCGAAAGCAGCAGTAACTCCATCGAGCCAAACAAAGCGCGACTGCATACCGGAAAACGTTGGCAAGATGTCCCTGCTTATACCGAGCTAGGTGGTGTTCCACTGTACGACGATCCAGAACTTCGTTTCCAAACCAGAGACAACAAAACAGATAATCCCTTCAATGGAGAAGACGTCGCCTATCGCCTCGCACTCGCAGGAATCGAACCAAAATTTGACTGGTTAGCCGCATACGCATACCGAAATCGAGGCAACTACTACTCAGGCACCAGTAAAGCTGACTTCTACTCGAAACCATTTGATAATAACTCGAGTGACCAAGTCGCCGGGCGAAATCCACTTTTAAGACCTGAACACATGGCATTGGTACACTACCCTGGCCACGAAGTACCCAACACATCGGCTGAAATGGAATCAGCACTATTAAAAGGTACGATCAATTTCAGTGATTACTACAAACTGCACGCCAGTATCCGATACACGGAAAGTACTCATGGTGAAATATTGGCGAGTCGTTCAGACTACCGAAATTCCGACGGACTCGCTCAGTGGCCGCTTGCAAACGCAAAAATGCAAGCCTACACACTGAAATTTCGAGCAAACCCCGAACACGATCTGCTAAACCTAAGCACCAACTTATGGCTGACAAAAACAGATTCGCGCAGCAATACTGGTTATGGCTTCCCCAACTTCGTGAACTACAAAAGCGATACGCCTGACATCATCATAAACACATCCGTCGTTAACCGTGATGAGCAAAGGTACGGGTTCGATTTTAATAACAAGATGCTACTGACAGACTCGATTGATATGACATTGTCGGGCAGTTACATGATGCACGAATTGAACCCTAAAGAGGGACTAGCTAACCTTGTCGATTTCTATGGTGGTGCAGTCCGTGCCGGTGAAAGAGAAGAATACAACGGCGCAATAAAGATTGAATGGCGTCCACATGAATCCATCGTGTTAGATTCAGGTGTCCGTTACATCTCTTACAACGCGACAGATTACTATATCGAACATCAAGTAAACTCTGGCGACATCAGTCCTCTTAAAGAGTACAAGAAAGACGGTTACCAATTAACGTATCAAACACTAGAGACCTATGCGCCGGAAGAGATCGCACAAAATGTAGCAAATGCAGAGCATGAGGTAAGAATCACTTTCACGCAACAAAACCTCAACACAGAGATAGATAGATTACAAAACTTGATCGTTATGTTCCCCGATCAAGCCAGTGAATACCAAAGTCAGCTAGACGAACGACAAACAGAACTTGCTAATTTCGATGCCATATTGCAACAAAAGTTACAAACACAAACCGAAGCGGCGCAAAATCAAACCACTTTCATCGAGCACCATGCATCCAATTGGTTAACTAATAGCCACAACGAGCTCGATCTGGCGAACAATGCTTGTCGTATTGCCATGCAACAAGAAAACTACATCGAAGGCAGTTGTAAAGCCAAGTCGCTTGAGACTTCTGAAGAATACAATACCCAGTATAAAACTAGCGGTAGCGGTTGGATGCCTTCTGTCACAGCCACATGGTTAATCAGCGATAACAGCCGAATTTACACACGCTATGCTGAGACTTTACGTTTCCCAAGCTTATTTGAAAGTACCAGTGGATTCAGTAGCAACCCCGTCGCAAGTGCTCCACTACAACCTGAGCGTGCCAAACTGTACGAGACGGCCTACATTCACTACTTCGATAATGCGAGCTTTAAGTTGACCTATTTTGATCAAACCATTGACGACGTGATGGATAGAGACCGTGACAGTTATAACTTCACTAACCTAGATAGCCAACGAACCAGCGGTATTGAGATCAATGGGCAGTTTGATAACAGCGATTATTTTGCTGATGCCTCAATTGCTTACAACTTCCGAAACGAAGTTTGTGACAGAAACTCAGCCGCTCAAGGTTATATAAAGGATGTAATTTTAGGCAATACCCCATCTGAAGAAACCTGTGTTCGTGGTGGATTTTCAGAAGGAAGCTTCCTAGCTGCCCATGCAGCACCTGAATATACAGGCAGTATTTTACTAGGTACTCGTTTCTTTGATACCGACTTAGAAACAGGCGTACGTACGAACTACGTTTCAGCGAGTCATGATGACGAAATCATAAAAAGAACTGAGGTGATTACTTATGATGCCTACATCAAATATGCCCTCACAAAAAAACTGAGTGCTGAACTGATTGGTAACAATTTATCTGATGTTTATTACTTAGATACAGGTTCGGTATCAGGTATGCCCGCTCCAGGCCGAACATTAACCTTCAAACTAAGTGGTAAGTTTTAATAAAAAAACCACTGATATTGCCTTTCAGACTCATTTTGAATCAAACGTATCAATCAAAACCATAATAAAACGCCTTTCGGGGCGTTTTTCTTTACGGGTTTCTCATCTTGATTCGGTATACCCAATGAAATTGACATTTGCATGGCTGATTTCAAACAGCTTTGCCACTCATGATTAGGAAAAAACCGATGACTTCAAAACTAAAATGGACCTTACTTGCTGCCGCTATGCCAGCGCTTATCGCATGCGGTAGTGGGAGCAGCGACAGCAGTTCAAACTCTTCAAATAACGCAACTGTAGAAAAATCTTATGCCAAATTAGGCAAGCGTGTACGTTTAGATGCAACCCAAGGTTTAGATACCTACAACGAAAACATGACTTTCGAATGGAAGCTCACAAGCAAACCTGATGGCAGTAACGTTGCACTTAACGCAAGCAAGGCCATTTCACCTTATTTCACTCCAGATGTTGTTGGTGATTACACATTTGAACTAGAAAGTGTCGTATCTGGCACTTCAAGTACCACAAAACAAACTATTGAAGTCACTGACGCATCACAAAACGTGGCGCCAATTATCGATATAGCAACACCACCAAGTGTTGCTATAACCAAATCTATCGAAATTCCGTCTAACGCCGTCGACCTTGATGGCGATGTTTTAACTTATCAATGGGCGCTTTTATCAACGCCGGATAATGCGACAATGAAACTCACGGGCAGCGCAACATCAACAGCAGTACTACTTTCTAATACAGCCGGTGACTACAAGCTGAAATTAACAGTAAGCGACGGTTACGAAAGCGTTAGCCAAGAAGTGACTGTGTCTTATTCAGCAGAAAACGTTGCTCCAGTCGCTAATGCGGGTGGCGTAAAGTCTTTAGAGATGAGAGAAACAGCAACCTTAGATGGCAGCGGCAGCTACGACGGCAATGAAGATGCGATTACGTACACGTGGAAACTACTTTCTAAACCGGAAAACAGTACAGCTGAGCTGTCAGACTCTACGGTCGCGAAACCAGATTTCACACCCGACCAAGTGGGTGATTACCTCTTCTCGCTAACTGTAAATGACGGTGAATTCACCAGCGAAGCCGATATGGTTCGTTTGAGCGCGAGTGCCGCAGGCAGCAGCGAAATCATCTTTACCTTTGGGGATGAAAAAACAGTACATGCCCTACCTTACACACCGACGCCGATTACCCTAGATAAAGCCATCACAGGTGATGCACCCGAATACGTTCTAGTGGGTACTTATACTCTAGAGGCGGTTGGTAAGGACTACACCATTAGTGAAATTACTGAGATGGACTTCAGAGGTGAAGATTATGCACCGAAAATGACAGGGATAGAACTAAACCAAGTCCTACATGCAGGGGATGTGGCTTACGTGAAAATGTGGGCAAAGCCGACGACTGGCACGCGAACCAACGTTGTATATTCGTTCATCCTTGATAGTGATTTCTCAAACTACATGGGCGTTGCTTACGACTTAAGTGCTGAGGCGAACTAAGTTCACTATTTTCCAAACCAAGAGCACAACCTTTCCAAGCTAAAAACCGTATCTTCCAAACTAAAACTACGAAAAGCGCGAACATTCGCGCTTTTTTTATTTTTTGATTACGGTTTTCTCTTTCTTAAACGGTATAGCAAGGAAAGGCAAAAAAACGATGACTTAACATTCTACTCTCGACGGTGTATTGCAATGCATGGCTATACTTACAAGTTTCCAATAATTCTCTCTTTTGCTTTCATTACGGCGTGTAATGGAAGCGCTTCTGATTCATCGCCGACAAGCGACCCGAATAATCAAACTCCGATCGCTATCGCTGGCATCAATCAACAAGTTAAAGTTAATCAAGTCGTCCACTTAGACGGCACGCGCAGTGTTGATTATGACAACGACCTCATCTCTTATTCATGGTCATTCTCAGAAAAACCCGCAGGTAGCGAAGCACAACTTTCCAGCTTGGAGGCCATCAAACCGACTTTCGTGGCGGATCAGATTGGTACGTATTATCTCTCGTTGGTGGTCAACGATGGCCAAGTCAACAGTCGCCCAAATCAAGTGAAAATAGTGGCTAAACCCGACCAAGACAACTCGCCACCGGTGGTCTCTCTTACCCCAACGTATAGCGCTTCCCTGTCTCAATCCGTTAAGCTGTTTGACACATCCACGGATGCTGACGGCGATGAACTGTACCGTCAATGGAAAATTATCGACCAGCCAGATGGGAGTCAGCCTAGCCTCAGTAAATATGAGGGAAAATACCCCGACTTAGCCGCTGATGTGGCAGGTGACTATGTGGTGGAATTAACCGTCACCGATGGTTTCTTATCGACCAAGGCGACCACAACCGTCACCTTTAATGAAAACCATCAAAACCGACCTCCAACTGCTAATAATACCCAAGCCATGTTGGCCATTGAAGGTATGAAGGTTTCTTTCACTGCCAGTGAAAGTTATGACCCGGACGGCGACCCCCTCACCTTTAATTGGTATTTTGTGTCAAAACCGCAAGGGAGCAATGCAACTATCGCTGACCCTAGTGCCGAAACCACAAGCTTTGTTGCCGATGTGAGCGGGCAATTTGCTGTCAGTGTCGAAGTAAGTGATGGCGAGTTCACCGATTTACCTGGCAGACCTACATACGTGCGCGTTGCTTCGTTAAATGGCCCACACGCAAAAGTCTTTCTGAGAGATGAAACCGAACCTTTACTTCTACCTTTTGATGACGAGAAGAGCATAGATCTAACCAATGATACTGGACAAGTGCCTGAGTATTACACTTTAGGGTCCTATACGTTTGAAGCCGTCGAAAAAGACATCACTATTACCGTGACTTCCTTGACTGACCTTAAAGATATCGTACAACCCATCATAAGAACCCCTTTCGGTGAACTCGCTAAGTCTGATGTTTATGTAATTCCAGCAGGTACCCGTGAAACCCTGACTGTGCTTTCTCCCCCAACCCAGAGCAAACTCACTCGAGTGCTTTTCGAATTTGCCTGGAGTTTAAATGGGCCAAATGACTTTACGCTGATAGAGCGCGTCGGCGGCGACTACAATTTCATTAGCCGATAAAATTTTATTAAAAAATTCGATTCTCTATTACGGTTCTCCCTTTCTTAAACGGTGTAATAGTTGAAAGCAAGCACGACATCTGTCGCGCGCACCGGATGTTGGGTTTGCTTTTTTACTTATCATATTCAATTTAAAAGGAATCAAAATGAAACCAGTTCAACTTTCATGGATCGCGGCTGCAATGATTGGCCTTAGCCCACTTGTACAAGCAGGTTTTGATGGCGCGATTAGCGACGACTCTCTACGCCAGGTTGGTGAATCTGAAGTTTACGTCCCACTGTTTCACGCAAAAGGTAAGGCCGGCATTGGCAGCTCAACAGGTAAGCGTGTCGATTTCGAAGGTCTAGCAAATAATATTTTCAACGGTGCAGAACGAGATGGCGTTTACACCTCTGGTAGTAAACACTTTGGCTCAACGCACTACAACTTTGCGCAAGCGGCAAACCAAGACGTTTGGTTTGGCGAGTGGTATGAAGGAAGACAAGATAAAGATTACAACAACCGTACTGTTTACTATGTAGGCGACAATACTGGTACCACTGTTCCTACTTCAGGTAGCGCGACGTATAACATTACTGGTATTAACCACTTTAGCGGTAGCAACAAACTTTCAGGTACGTTTACTGCTGATTTCGCTCAACAAACACTAACAGGCGACATTGCTAATGCGTCTCTATCTATCAATATGGATAGCACGATTGATGCAGCAAGCGCTTCGTTCAATGGTACGGCAACAGCTAACCAAGCGGGTGTGACAACTCAAGGTATTTCTCAAGGTCACTTCTTTGGCGCAGATGCAGCAACACTTGCTGGTATTGCGACTTTTGCTGGCAACTCTGATCTTGATACTGCATTCGGCGGTGCAAAACAGTAATCACCTTCAATGGCTAAGAAGCAGCTTCGGCTGCTTCTTTTTAATGAGCACCACATGAACTCCAACACCACTTCACTTATACGTTGCCTACTATTGTCTTGCGTCTTTTCTTCACCTCTTTCTTGGTCTCAAGACACGGATACGCAGTTTCGTATTGAACAACGAGACGCCCTGTCGGCTCAAAACAAAGAACAAGCAATACTTGAAGAAGAGAACCAGCGCGAAGCTAACTCCCAAAAACCAGCCCAAACTGGATACCAGATCGACACAAATGATGTGAATCAAGTCGCGAAAGCTCTTCATCTTGCTGTTCGTTATCGTCAATGGGTTCAAGCTAGCCAATTACTGGAAATCTATCGACAGTTTGAACAGCCTGACCCGTTGTTACTGAAATACGCTGACGGCGCAATCTCGCGAGCTAAAGGTGATCTGGAACACGCCCAACTCGCATTCGAAGACGCATTAGCCTTACAACCCAATTTTATGCCCGCGCAGTTAGAGCTAGCACGAGTCTTGTTTGAAAGTAACCAAAACCGAGATGCACTCAATCTGTTCAATCAAATCAAATCAAAAATACCCTCACAAAATCCGAGAGCTGCTGGTGTGATTCGAACCATCGACAGCTTTACCCAAGCGCTTATTGCTCGCAACAGCTGGAACGGGTCTGTGGCGATTGGCGGTTCTTTTAATGATAACTTAAACAGCTCTTCTGAATCTTATACCTGCCTAGTGACATCCAACACAGGTCAGTGTCTCTTTGACCGTGTCACGCCTAAAAAAGAAAAAGCATATGGGATCGATTTTGAGGCGAGTATCAATAAACGTTTCTCTTTGTCTCGACACCACGCTATTCATTTACAAGGCCTAACTTATGGCACTAACTACGGGAACAACAGTGATTATAATGAACATACTTCTCGAATCGGCTTCGGATACAGTTTTCATGATCGCCTCAACAAAGTATCAATCGGCCCCTCTTTTGAATTAAGTCGTTACGCGAACAGTTCTGTTTATTTCAGCTCAGGAGTCAAGTTAGACTGGCTTAGAACAACCAGCCAAAACAGTGCCCTTAAATTCGAGTTCAAAGCCGACTATCAAGACTACATCCCAAATGTGCTCAGCTATCAAACAGACTGGCAACTGGCTTCGTATCTTACTTATTGGTACCAATTTAATCATGACTTATTGTTATTCGGTGGCATAGACTGGACAGGTAAACAGAATAAAGAACAAGCCCATGCTTACGAGCTTTATGGCGGTAAAATTGGCTTGAATTCAGATGTGATTCCTTGGGTTGATCTGACACTTTTTGGATCGTTTAGACATCGTGACTACCAAGGCTTCAATAGCATTCTGAGCGAAACACGTAGAGATAAAGAGCAAAATTACGCGCTCTCTGCTTCGCTAAAAGATATCAAGTTATTCGGTGTTACCCCTTCATTGGTTTGGAATCATAAAAGAATAAAAAGCAATGTTGATTGGCTCTACACCTACCAGCAAAATGAGATCACTATCAAGTTCACTAGGCGTTTTTAAAATAATTAAAATTTCTTTACGGTTTTTTTAATTTCATTCGGTATAGGTAGCGACAACGTGGAAATTTATTCCACCAGCCTAATTCAATCCCTAGTGAGTGATACCTAATGACAACGCTTTTTTTTCGTATCGCGTCAGTGTTTTTAATGCTGACGTTTTCCCATTATTCTTTGAGTGATACGTCGATTCAACCTATCTCCGATACTGTGGTCTCAAACCAACAGATTGCCCCACCTTCAAATCCATTGATCACCCACGATCTTTCGCCAATGGGAATGTACCATGCTGCAGATTGGGTAGTTAAGTCGGTTATGATCGCTTTATTAGTCGCTTCCATTTTGAGCTGGGCAGTCTTCATTACTAAGCAGATACAGCTCGTTCTTGCTACGAAAAGAACTAAGCAACTATTAGCAACCTTAGTGACCGCAGACACTCTTCAGCATGCGGAATCCGCTCTTACACTACAAACAGGGCAAGAAGTCTCCGTGGTGACAGCTGCACAGCACGAAATCTATATGTCCGGTCAAGGCCCTGCGACTCATAACGGCATTAAAGAACGCGTTCAATTAAGACTTGAGCGAGTTCAAGCGGAGTTAACCCGAGACATGACGTCACTGACGGGCATTTTGGCAACCATAGGTTCAGTTAGCCCATTCGTCGGCCTATTTGGTACAGTTTGGGGAATTATGAATGCGTTTATCGGCATCGCGAAAGCCAAAAGTACGACGCTTGTCGTTGTCGCCCCTGGTATAGCTGAAGCATTACTCGCAACAGCGATCGGTTTGGTTGCCGCTATTCCTGCGGTGATGATGTATAACTATTTTTCTCGACGTATTGGACACTACAAAGCACTCCTAACAGACGTGTCTGTTGCGACCATGGTACTTGTTAGCCGAGATTGTGACCGCGATACTAACGAAGAGATGCCATCACAATTAAAGCAGGTGGTGTGATATGGGATTTCAAACATCTTCAGACAGCGATGAACTGGTGGAAAACCACGATATCAACGTGACACCTTTGGTTGATGTAATGCTCGTTCTACTCATCATTGTGATGGTAGCAGCACCATTGGCTACCGTTAATGTGCCCGTCGATCTACCTTCATCTTCTGCTGAAGCCACACCTTTACCTGATGAACCTTTGTTCCTTACCGTTGGTAAGGGGCTAGAGCTGACATTAGGTGAGGATAAGGCTTCAACGTTAGAACAGCTACCATTTGATCTTCCGCTACTTATCGAGGACCAAAATCAGAGAATTTATCTAAGAGCTGACAAAAGCATTACCTATGACGAACTCATGAAAGTCATGAACACACTTGTACGCGCTGGATACAGCCAGATTGCGCTCGTTGGCTTAGAAACGCCACAGGGGTAATAAGCATGAGTATTTTTGCCACCTTAAGGGTTCGATCACGTAAGCCTCGTCGACCTTGGTTTGTCGTCGGTTTTGCATTGAGTGTTGCCCTTCACTTATCTGCTCTTGTTTATTACCTTTGGACACCTGAGTACGATTTTGCTCCGCCTCCGCAAGCTGCCCCCATTAAGGTTACGATTGTTGCTCCTCTTGCGATGGCAAAAATGCAAGTAGAAGATACGGAGATAGGCGAAAATCAACCTGAGATAGCTCAAGAGCAGATGATCCAAGCTGCAACGGTTGAGGAGATACAACCAATCGTCAAACCGAAAGCTGTGAAAGAGCAGCCAAAGTTCGTTGAGGTTGAGAAAGCAAACGCGCTTTCATCAGCAATAAACCAAGAGGCCAAGCCGGAAAAAGAGACGAAAACTAAACCCGAGGAGCCAAAACAGATTGCGAAAACGCCTGTACCACCTAAAAGTCGTTCAGAGCCTCCCGTTGTCAAAAAGACGAAACCTAAAGTCACCCCCGATCCCCAAAAGGCGATTGTGAAACCCGTTCCGATTGAGAAACCGCGTCCAATCAGTGATGATCTCAAAGACCAGCAACAAATCGTGCAAACAGCAAAATCTCAACCTAATTTAATGGCTGAAAATAGCCAGCAGCAAGCGAGTGCGCTTCGGGTTGGACAACTTTCTGAAGCGGGAAAAGCGGCTAAAATCAATTGGCAGCAAGCACTTCATGCACATCTTGAGCGAGAAAAGCGTTACCCCAGAAAAGCGAAACGCATGAAGAGGAAAGGTATGCCGGTTATCAAATTTACAATGGATCGCCAAGGTAATGTGATTGACGTCGTGTTGGTTAAAAGTTCGGGTACCCTTTCGTTAGATAACGAAGCTGTCGATCTTGTTTACCGCGCTCAACCATTAATTAAACCCCCGACGAGCATAACTGGTACACGCTTAAGCCTTACTCTTCCAATCAACTTTAGCTTTTGAGTCATTTGTATTTGAAGTATTAGCACTTCAAACCCTTACTCAAACTCTCAAACGCCCAAATGCTCGAACTCAGGCGCTATAAAACAACAAAGCCACTCGTTGAAGTGGCTTTGTTTATTATTTTTTCGGTTAAAGCTCGTTAGGCACAGCAGTTACAATTGCGGCGATACTTGTCCATTTTACCGATACCTGGGTTAAAGGTATTGGTTGGATCGAGCTGATGGTAGAACTTCTGTAGTGAGTTTTCCGCTTCGTACAAGTGTCCTACGTTGTGTTCCGCTGGGTATTTTGCGCCACGGCTATTCAAGTGTTCTAACATCAATCTCTTCATGCGTTTTGTGTCTGTTCCCTTTTTGAAGATGTAATCTTGGTGGAAGACAAAACACATAAAGTGGCCGTAATAGAGAGGCATCACAAGGTTATCTGTCACCTCTTGTGGCAGTGTTTCTAACCACTCCTCGTCGTTACGTCGTAACGCAATATCGAGTGCGACAATATCCTCTACTTCATTTCGATGGATGGTTTCGTAACGAATCGCCGCTCCTGCTGCTGCAAAACGATTCAGGTACGCTTTCTTACCTTCTTCCGCGGTACACTCAAAGTAATCTTGGTCTGGTTCTGCTGCCCACACCTCTTTAAGGTATTTCTTAGCCTCATCAATACCGCCATCACTCATCTTCAAGATCAAGTGGTGCTCGTATTTATCACGATAATCTAGCAACCTTTGCGGTAAATGTTGCGGGAACAACTTACTCGCATAGTACAAGATCGTATCTGGCAGATGTTTACTAACAAACGGAATTCGCTCTAACGTATTTTCAACCTTGGCTTTTAAAGCAAACATCTTTGGTAAGTTGTCCGTACCAAGATGGTCGATGGATAGGAATACATCTTTGCCGTACTTCTCCGCCATATTAAAAATATCACGGTGCATGTACTCACCCATTTCAGGCAGATTCTCAAACTGAGTCAAAAAGTCTTTGCGCAGCTGAGTGAGTTTCGCTGGATCATTTGTGCCAAGATAAAAGACCTGCTCTTTGTCTGGTACTGGGTAGCTATCAACGCGAACTGCAAACACACCAAGCTTACCGGCACAACCGCTAGCTTCAAACAGTCGGCGATCATCCGCATTGAATCGTGATGGAATGTCAGAGGTCACGTCTCTTACGCGCTCGTCATACTCTTTGTCAGACGCCATTCGATCATCATGAACAACTTTACTTGGGTCGAAGTTTCCGTCTTGAACGTTTTGCAAGATTTCTTCTGGTGTCTCGCCAAGACCATCAATGCCTAAATGGTTAACTAAATGAAGTTTGCCGTCTTTATCGACTTGAGCGAATATCGCAAGCTCAGTGTAGGCAGGGCCACGCTTCACTAACGCCCCACCTGAGTTGTTCGCGATACCGCCAACCACTGTCGCACCTAAAGAAGAAGAACCGATAACAGAGTGTGGTGCACGGTTAACCGTTTTTAATGTTTTTTCGAGGGAGTGTAAACTCGCACCCGGCAGACAAACCGCTTGCTTGCCACCATCAAGAAGGTGGATCTGTTTCATTTTAGTGATATTGATAACGACAACATCGCGGTCATAATCGTTACCGCTTGGTGCAGAACCTTCTGTTAAACCGGTTTTAGCAGCCTGCATAATGATGATGCAGTTAGCTTCGACACATTGCTTAATAACTTTCCACTGTTCTACCAAGGTATTTGGAAAGACAACGGCCAGTGCAGAACCACCACCAGAGCGAAAGCCCGAACGGTAATACTTGGTTTTGATGTCGTCGGTTAACACATTGTCGTCACCCACGATTACCTTGAATTGATCAATCAGCTGCTTTTGTTCCATATCCATATCTCTAATTATTATGCCCAGCCACTATAAGCAGCCTGTTATACAGCGTCTACGCTGCTGATCTCGCCAACACTCTCCAATATTAGGCTTACTTATAATAAAGCTAATATTTTCAACAAGTTAACAAAAACAAACTTCAAAACTTGAGTAAGAAACAGATTGTTTCTTTATGGAAACAATATCAAAACCAAACATTAACAGCTGCGTCACACATCCAGTTATTGCAAATGCGTCGCTTGCACCGACTAATATTCGAGATGTGAAGTGAGGTGCCAAGCATGAGATACCGAGCAGAAAAAGAGCTAGAAACTTTGCTTAGACTTAGCCTAAAACTGATGGCTACGCTTTTGAAACCCTTGGTACAAGTGTTCAATAAAACGCTTCACCTTTTCAGGTTGCTGACGCGTATAAGGGTAAACCGCATAAATGCCTAAGCACTTGGCCGTTTGTCCTTGAAACAGTTGGATTAAACGCCCCTGCTCTAAATCCTCATGAATCAAGACTCTAGGTACGTAAATGATCCCTTGCCCTAACAAAGCCACGTTTCTTAATGCCGATGAATTATTGGTACACAGATTACCATCAACTTTGACTTGGTAGACTTCATCGCCCGCTTTAAAGGCCCACTCTTTTGCTCCAGTCTCTTGGTAGGAGTACGCCAAGCAGTTGTGTTTGACTAACTCTTGAGGGGAATCTGGCTTGCCATTTACGGCCAGATACTTAGGTGAAGCACACACGACCCAGTGCGCATCCACCAGCTTACGAGCAATCAGACTCGAGTCTGGCAGCACACCAGTTCGAATAGCAAGGTCGAAGCGATCGTTAACGATATCGACAAAGCGATTGTCGAGATCCATGTCTATGTTGATGTCTGGATAACGCTCATTAAATTCAGCAATCACTCCCGGTAAAATGAGCTCCCCAGAGATGGTAGGTACGGTAATCTTGATGCTACCGGACAAGCTCTGACCTAAGCCAACGATCGATTCTTCTGCTGTTGCAACAGCTTGATAAACGCGTTTTGCTTGTTCATAAAATGACTGGCCCGCTTCGCTCAGCTTAATACTGCGTGTCGTTCGATAGAGAAGTTGCACACCGAGATCTTGTTCTAACTTAGCAATGCGCTTGCTCACCACCGACTTGGTCAACTGCATCTGTTTTGCAGCGCCACTAAAAGAGCCTTGCTCGATTAAGTGATAAAAGATGATGTAATCGTCGGTACTTCTCATGGACTCTCGCAAGCTTGTTGATAACAAGGTAATTTTAGGTGCTTTTAATTAAAAAAGCTGACCCTAATCTCACACTTGTTCAGCTCGGAGCACAAAATTTAGATATAAAAAAAGCCAGCATAGCTGACCAATCTGATGTGATAGTGAAATGGAGGCGCCTCCCGGAGTCGAACCGAGGTCCACGGATTTGCAATCCGCTGCATAGCCACTCTGCCAAGGCGCCTTTGAGCTTTATTGTTATCTTAGGGAGTTTGTATAAACCATCTCCTATAACAATTGTGCCGTGTTCTTACACCCTCTGTGCGAGAACGGGACGTACTATAGCGCCTATAAAAATTGAGTCAACCGTTGACTAAACTTTACTGTCTCATTCGTTGATGCTTTAAGCTAATGTTGAACAAAATAAGCACACAAAGCGCCAAAAGCTAAATTCTTCGTATTAGTTTTCATGGATACTTCACAATTGCTCACTAAGGTAAGAAACAAAGGGAAAATTGGAATCAAGTTTGAAACCACTTAAAAGATACCAATATGAAAGGTACGCCGTTTTGTGCAATCTCGCCTACCCGAGAGTGTTTAGACATACACGCTATGGGTTTGACCCAAACGGACAACGAATCATCAAAAATCAATTTGGCAAAACCATGATCCGAGTATTGTGGAGTGAAGCAGAAACAGAGGTGATTGTGGTGCTTAAAGGGTCTCATAGCCTCAGTGATTGGCTGATGAACTTTGCGTTATGGACAAGAAGCTGTAAATCCATTGGACTCAACTACCGAATCCACGCAGGGTTTTATCATCTTTTGTTTCAAGAGAGCCAACCCAGTAGAAACGACGATACACTCGGCGCTTCAGTCTTCGAGCGTTTAGACACTACACTCGCGCCACTCATCGAAAAAGGCAAGCGCGTTACCATCACCGGCCACTCTTCCGGTGGAGCTATTGGCTGCGTTTTCGCTGATTACCTGAATCACAAATACCCTAAGAGCATTAAACGTGTCGTGACGTTTGGCCAACCAGCGATTGGCAACTGGCAATTCAAGCAGCGCTATTCTCTTAACAAGAAGACTTATCGCATCTGCTGTGATTTAGACATCGTGACTTTCATGCCACCCATTCCCCTTGTCTATTGGCACGCAGGCAGAATGCTCTGGCTTTACAACGGTCGAATCTATGAGAACACCCCAACCCTAATTCGCTTTGGGCGCTCACTGCTCAGTTGGGTTATTCGTCCCTTCTCGTATCACTTAATGAGTAAGTACATTCGCAACAAAGATTTTTTTGATCAGAGATAAATGCATAATTGCCCTACGCGATTCTAAGTATTGTCACTGCCTAACAGTTGATCGACGCGTAGTAGAGATCTGACTGGGTAGTAAACTCAAACATGAATTGATATGTCTTGCCATGGCTGTCTGACACAGAGATCATCAGTTGATTCGGTTGATCAGTAAGCTGGTAAGCATTTGACGAGTACCAAGTGCGAAACACCCCATCATGTAAATACTTCGACGTTAAAGTCAGTGATTCAAATTCCTCATTTAATTGAACGTCATTACTGATAACGGTATTTAGCTTCAAATGGTCGCTGTCCTGTGAAGACTCTAATCCAAACTTCACTATCAATGTCTTTTCTGAGGACAAGCTAGGATAAACTCGTACTGTGATATCGTCGACGGTCTGCTCAAGAGCGTCATATTTCGCTTTGTGATAACCACACCCAGAACTTGCTGTCTCTGCTTGCCCAACTTGCACAATCGGCTTGTAATAGTCTCGCGTTGTTGGATAAAGCACACAACCGGTTAGCATGGTAATCAATGATACTGATACGAGTTTTCTGAACATTCACTATTCCTTTTCTTGATAACCCAACAATTATGAACAGTGTTTTATTATAGTGCTCGATTTCATTACACACGCTTACAAGCGAGAAGTTTTGAAACACGTTATCAAGATCGATTCCAATCTTCGGAGCTGTTGGGATCTTTACCGCCGTTAAGTTTAATCACTCTATGGTTTGAAGTGTGCCATAAAAGGCGGGGGATTCTATAGCAACGAGATCATCTAGCTCATTGAAAGACTGAAAAACAAAAAAGCACAGACTCGACGGCCTGTGCTTGATTTATTGTGTTGCTAAGATCCATTGATCTTTATAGCTTGAAGCGACTCAGCTCTTGCTTAAGGTTGTTAGCTAACTGATTGAGTTGGTCAGCTTGAACAACAGCATCAGAAGCATCTACCGCCATTACATCACTCACCTCACGAACCGATTCGGTATTGGTGTTGATTTCAGCGGTTACCAGCGATTGCTCCTCTGCAGCTGAAGCAATTTGGGTCGCCATATCGCTGATCACCTGAATCGCTTCACGGATCTGCTCCAAACTTTCACCCGCTAAGTTAACGTCATTCACACTGGTGCGCGCCATATCATGGCTCTGATTCATCACTTCAACCGCTCCATTGGTTGCTTGTTGAAGTCGTTTGATCTTGTCTTCAATTTCTTCCGTTGATGCGTGTGTTCTTTGCGACAATACGCGCACCTCATCTGCAACAACCGCAAAACCTCGCCCCTGCTCGCCCGCGCGCGCCGCTTCAATCGCAGCATTAAGTGCCAGTAGGTTAGTCTGCTCAGCTATATCACGAATCGTTGCCAAAATCGTCGCTATTTGCTGACCGTGCTCTTCAAGTTCGCTGATGATGGATACTGCACCAGTTAACTCATTAGCCAATTCATTAATTGATGCTTGGCTTTTCTCCATTTGCTGGAAGCCTTGTTCGCTCAACTCTACTGAATAAGTAGCGCTCTTAGCGGTATTATCCGCGTTGGATGCGATCTCTGACGTTGCTGTTGCCATTTCAGTCACAGCAGTCGCTACCATTGTGATTTCATCCTGTTGCTTGCCAACGCTCTCACTTCGCTTCATCGCACTTTGATTAGCATGTTCTGCACCATGGGTCATTGCTGAGGACACGTTACTCACGTTTTTCATCATCTCATGGAGACGGTCAATGAAGGTATTGAACTTATCAGCCAATTGCCCCACTTCATCATGGCTAGATACTGTCAGCCTACGGGTTAAATCACCTTCGCCCTCTGCGATATCCGCCAGCGCTTCACCTACTCGACCTAACTCGACAAGTTGGCGAGCAACAAACCATGAGGTCGCGATAGCCATTACGATAAGTACAATCAAACCTGTCGTAACTTGGTTGATTAACATGGTAAATAGCGGTTGTTCCAAGACCTCTTTGCTCATCTCGATCACAAGCATCCAATCGGTATTCTTGATTGGTTCAGCCATGATCACTTTCTCTACACCATCTACGTCTGCGTAAAGCGTCGTTAAGTTCGCAGCTGCTGAGTTTAAGCTCGCGACATTTAGCTCGGGCGCAATATCGGTGATCTTCTTAAGAATGAAATCTTTGTTACTGTGCGCAACCACTGTGCCTTGAGTGTCGATCAAAATAGCTCGGCCATCACCCGGTACTGGAATCGCCAGTACGTCTTGAATCAACTTATCTAAAGCGAGGTTAGACGCTGCTACCCCAACGATTTGACCATTTTCAAACACAGGATCCGTCAGCGTAACCACCAAGGTTTGCATGGTGACGCTCACGTAAGGTTTGGTGGTAATTGCTCTGTTCGCCGCCAACGTCTCTTTGTACCAACCGCGAACACGTGGGTCATAACCGGCTTTGTTTAAAGAAGGGTCATGGCGGAACATCTCACCTTCTTTGTTTCCGAAGTAACTTAAACCAAATCCACCTGACACCAAGGTTTGGCGCAAGTGAGGCACAACATCCAAATCTGGATTCAATGAAATTTGTTGTTGTAATCCGTTTACTGCTTGTTTCTTGTCGTGAAACCAGTCGCTAATACCTTTTGCGTGAGCATGGAGCGTATTTCGGCTCTCACTCTCGATAGCTTGCCAACTGTTGGTTTGAAACGTTTTGTAGCCAATGAAAAGTAAAATGGCAGATGTCATCGCAATTGCCAGAACCACAGAGGAAACCATCTTACCCTTAAGACTAAATTGCATAATTTAGAGCCTCTTATAAAACTTAGAACATGAGTTAGTGTTTTATAGTCTCACCTATGCAACTGATATTTCGAGAGTTTCGACTCAATAATGAAACAAGTTGGGTATGATTTGTCAATATGTGACTTGTGCAATACCAAAGTAGTATTGAAACAGCTAAAAAGGAACGTTGTTGAAATACAGATGGGCTAATGAGATACAACGGTTCCAAAAAAATGGCGACATTAGAAATGTTTAAAACAAGAGACAAAATTCAGAAACAAAAAAACCAGTCACTAGGACTGGTTTTATTGAATAATGGAGGCGCCTCCCGGAGTCGAACCGAGGTCCACGGATTTGCAATCCGCTGCATAGCCACTCTGCCAAGGCGCCTTAAATTGATTGTTGTAGTCTAAGGTAACTACATATCTCTTTAGAGAGAAATAGATGGTGCCCCGGGCCGGACTTGAACCGGCACAGCGCGAACGCCGAGGGATTTTAAATCCCTTGTGTCTACCAATTCCACCACCAGGGCACGCAATTCTTTATTGCGATGCCGTTACGATTCGTAAACACCATCTTAATGTCGATGCTAATCAACATTACAAAATTTTGAGCGACACACGAGCTTCCCTATCTTCAAGGCTTAAGGCGTGGCCTCAACCTTGGCAAGGTTGCGCTCTACCAGCTGAGCTAGTCTCGCATAGTATTCAAACTCGAGGTTTGAATGGAGGCGCCTCCCGGAGTCGAACCGAGGTCCACGGATTTGCAATCCGCTGCATAGCCACTCTGCCAAGGCGCCTTTTTATTTCAACACGTTAGGATGTTGTCCCCCTGTGTTCGGGTGCTTACTTTACGGATTGAGAAAGGATAGTCAAATAAAAATGTGCATTTAAATTCTGTTTGCTGACATTTAAATCAAATTGCTGCACCTTCCACCTATTCAGACAGAAATCGTACAGCAATTTACATCACCATTTTTTCATTAAACGCCCAACGAGACTTGGATGGTACGACCAACAGTGGTCAAACATACTCATTAATTGAGGGTTGCCGTATTTAGAAAGACTCACAGCGTGGAAGCGGTTCTTGTGTTGTTTCAATTTCTCAACCTGCGCAATCATCTCATCAGACTGCTTAGGCGCAATAAAATCAGAAAGCACAACCAAATCTGCGTTCTTGTACTTATCGCCCATCATGAGATCAATCGACTTCATTAACACAGGCTCTAGATCGGTACCGCCGTGGAATGAGTAACTTAAGAAATCACTCGCCTCACGCAATCCGTCCTGACGAGTTAACTCATAAGTGATTTGCTCCGAAGAGAACAGAATCACGTAACAGTCACGCTCTTCCGCCAAAGCAATTTGCATCAGAGCATAAGCCATAGCTTTAGCCGATTGCTCAGGGAACCCGCTCATGGAGCCAGAGGCGTCAACACAGACGATAAACGGGCCTTTCTCGATATCTACATTCTTAGCATCTGGTTTTTGCGCTTTCACTTTTCTTAAAGTTCGAGATTTACCTTGAGAGCGGTAACTCAATAAACGCTTATCAGCTAAATGCTTGTAGAAGATAACTTCGAGTTCTGGGTAAGCCAAAAACATGGTTTCGTTTGGCAGCATCTTATTGAGATCGTCACTTTCGTGAATACCAACAATATCATCTACCGCTTCATCGGCTTTCTCTTCCACCATTTGAAGCTCTTCAACCGGTGCTTTATGCAGTGAAGGATCATCTTCTAACCCAGCCATACGGCCAAGCTTCTCAGCAATCTCTTGAAGCCCTTTGTGCTTGTTGAGGAACTCTGCATGACGCTTCATTACAGTAAGGTCTGTTTTACTCAGCTTAGCCGACGCCATATCCCACAAGCGCCCTACACTGCCTTCATCACCAGACTCCGTCACTTTGTCCATGTTTTTCATGGTTTCCATGCGTTGGTAAAGATCTGCAAGCACTTTCTCTTTACTCGCTTCAAGCTCAGTTACCTGCGCTTGTTTGATCGCTTCAGACAGGGCTTGATACCACTGGTCACAGAAGTAATGCGGGAACATGGCGTTGTACACACCCTTGTTGTGTTCAAGCAGACGGCGAGCTTGCAGATAAAACGCAGAGTGCCACTCTAGCTTTTTGATCACCGAGTCGATCTCTTCAAAAAACTGCTCTTCATTCCAGTGAATCACCTCTTGGTAGAGGGCAATTTCTTGTTGAAATCGATCGGTTTCGCAGACTTTGGTGACGCGTTTTTTTACCTTGCCACGCCACTTAACTAAATGGTTTTTAACAGAGGTTTTAACACCTTTGTTTTCCGCCGCCATCATCACTTGCGAGCGGGCCAATAAGTCATTCATTGCAGTATCAATGATGCCAGAGTCTGCCACCATTAAAGCCAGATTTAATCCGTCTGCTCCTAACATGTAATGCCCCCTTACTCGAAGTATTGGCTCATGAACTTGATACGCTGAACGATCTTACTGCTCTTAACTTGTGTAGTTTCAAGATCTTGAGTGATGGATTGCAAGCTTGCCTCCATCGCCTTCGGTAATTCAGGGTCAATAAAGTTATGTGGTAGCGCGCCATGAAAATCTGAGCGCACTTTTTTAAGGTTAAATTCTGCATCTTGAAGTTGTTTAAGCGCGGCTTCTGCACCCGTTAACCATTTGTCGTATAGCTCTTTGTCCAGGCCATCAGACGTCACGACGCTCACTAACACTGAACGGTTAGCAATGTCTTTGATAACAAGTTGGTTGGATGCATCTAAATCCAGCTTCAGGCGACATAGGTTTTTGTTTTCATTTACATAACCATAGATGTCACCGTGACCTTCTTTGATCACGCGGTCGAAGTCGTCTTTCGCAACGTAAACCCAGCGACTGTCGCCCTTTTCAGACTCAGATACTGACATATTGCTTTGCAACAGCACCAATTTCACTAGATTGTAGGCACTACCTACGCTGTACATTTTGGCGTTTTTGATATCGTGCTGGTAAATGTCTTTACGCAGTAGACCGCTACTCGTTTCCATCGAAAGAGACACAGACAGCGTAGATTCTACGTCCGCTTGAATCTCTTCTAACTCTTCACGTGCTAGCTCAATTTGGTGTTTCGATTCTTGTTGGTCAAACGCTCGGTTCAACGCAAAATCGTTAACGACACTACGAACCACATCACGAGATTCTGGGCTATGCCATAGGCAGTCTTGAAGTAGCATGATATCAAGGGGATTCACGGTATCGCGACCACTAAAGAAGGCGCTCGCTTTTAGCAACTTAACGGCTTTCTTCCAACGACGGTCAGACACGTAAAGCTCAGAGTCTGACATCGCGCCGCCCTGCTTCTTCACTGTCTCTTCAAGCATGGTTTTAAGTTCGTAAAGCTTGTCGAATGCATTGTCGTTAAGCTCTAGACGATCTAATTCTTTCTGCCATTGGTGATACTCAATATCTGTGATAGCAAGACCCGGTGGAATAGTCGCTTCTTGAGGTGTACCCGTGGTTAGCATCGACTTAAAGTTCTGCTTATTCTGGATACGGTTTACGAACACACGAACCAACATACGATCATAAAGCGCCTCAAGGCCGCTGTCTTCATCTGGTAATTCGTTTGATGCAGAAACCAGCAGTCGCATCGGAACACGCTCGATGTCACTGCCGTTTTTAAAAGTTTTTTCGTTAACAACAGTCAATAGTGTATTGAGGATTGCCGGACCTGCTTTCCAAATCTCATCAAGGAAAACAACCTGAGCTGTTGGCAAGTAACCTTCAGTTAAACGCACGTAACGACCATTATCTTTCAATTCTTGAATACTCAACGGGCCAAAAACTTCTTCTGGGGTTGAAAAGCGCGTCATCAAATATTCGAAGTAGCTACTATTATCGAAAGCTTGTATTAAACGTTTCGCGATCAAACTTTTCGCGATACCTGGAGGACCAAGCAAGAAAACACTTTCGCCTGCAAGCGCAGCAAGTAAACAAAGTTTAATGGTGTCTTCACGTTCGTAGACACCGTCAGATAAGGCTTGAGCAAGCTTGTTAATGCGTTCGGAGAGTAATGCTTTGTCAGCATGGGAGGATACAGAAGGATTCATCACAGCAAAACTCCGGAAACTTTCAAGATAATTAAGAGTGTAGATATGTTTTTATACATTTGTTAGCACTTTGTTACAAGTGTATTTTATTGTTGAGTAGCATTTATATCAGATGGTTAGATTGGTAATTTTGCTGTAATCAAAGATTCCAATTTTGAGAATAGTGTCACAATGTGTGATGAGTTGCTGGAAACACATTCAGAATTTTTCTTTTATTTTCGACATATTTGGCGTTAAGGTGGTCAACGTCTTATATGTCCGGCAATTGGCAAGGAAAGTGACTACCACTCCATGAAAACAATAATCCACAAATGGAAAAGCATCTCATTAATAGAAGAGGATGTTAAATTACCCACCGGGTCCTTAATTACTCACACCACGATTCAACACCCTGGCGCAGCAGTCATACTTCCCATCACGTCCAATGGAAAGGTCATTCTCATTAATCAATTTAGACCTTCGTTAAAAAAATGGCTGTTAGAGCTCCCAGCAGGCACGATGGAACAAGGTGAAACACCTTTAGATTGTGCGAAGCGAGAACTCGAAGAAGAGACTGGTTATAGTGCTGATCAATTTCAGAGTTTGGGGCAAGTGACTCCACTCGCTGGTTTCTGTGATGAGATCCAGCATCTATTCGTCGCATCAGAGCTCAACCTGACCACACGCTTTAGCTGTGATGATGACGAAGTGATTGAAGTGCTCGAACTTACTGTTGAAGAGCTTCAACAAAAAATTCGTAACGATCAAATTACCGATACCAAAACTATCGCGTGTTTAAGTAAAGCCCAACTTTGCGGCTACCTATAGGAGAGAAATATGGACTTTCGTTCTGATACCGTCACCAAACCGAGTCAGGCTATGCGCCAAGTTATGGCTAATGCAGAGGTTGGCGACGATGTTTACGGTGATGACCCGACTGTAAATGACTTAGAACAGTGGGCCGCCGAAGAGGCAGGTTTTGAAGCCGCCATGTTCACTTCATCGGGCACGCAAGCCAACCTTCTTGGATTAATGGCACATTGTGGCCGCGGTGATGAATACTTGTGTGGGCAGCAAGCTCACAACTATAAATATGAAGCGGGCGGTGCCGCAGTTCTCGGTTCAATTCAGCCACAGCCGATCGAGAACAACCCAGACGGTACTCTAGACTTTGGCAAACTCGAAAGTGCAATCAAACCTGACGACAGCCACTTCGCTCGCACAACACTTTTGAGCTTAGAAAACACCATCAACGGTAAAGTGTTACCACTCTCCTACTTGGCAGAAGCTCGTGAGTTCACTAATAAGCACGGTTTAAAACTGCATTTAGATGGTGCTCGTGTTTACAACGCAGCGGTAGCATTAGATGTCCCTGTTCAAGAGATCGCTCAACACTTTGACTCAATGACCATCTGTTTATCTAAAGGTCTAGGTGCTCCGGTTGGATCACTACTTCTAGGCAGCAAAGAGTATATCGCTAAAGCACGTCGCCTAAGAAAAATGGTGGGTGGTGGTATGCGTCAAGCCGGTATCTTGGCGGCAGCAGGTAAAATGGCGCTTACAGAAAACGTGGCGCAACTGAAAACCGACCACAAAAATGCAAAAGATCTCGCAGTTGGCCTTAGCGAACTGCCAGGCTTCTCTGTGAACCCCGACTTTGTTCAAACTAACATCGTATTCGCCAAGCTAGGTGACAGTGTCGATATCACTGCAATAGCAAATAAACTGGCAACAAAAGAGATCACGATTACACCAAGCAACCCAATCCGCTTTGTGACACACCGTGATATCTCTAGCGAAGACATCGCTCGATTCCTCACAGAGCTTAAATCAGCACTTTAACTGAATACAACCCTATGTTGCTAGTAGCATAGGGTTTGTTTTTCCCTTCGAAAAGCTCCGTCAACCCTCGACGTATAACCAGATAATCCGACTTCAGCCTGTGCTAAACTCAATAAACTAAAGCACTTGATCGTTTTTCTACCGTTATATAGCAGTGCAAAGCCTATATAGCTTTACACGCCCTATTGAACCCTTACAATGTGCTCAAAATATTTTTACAAGGTTTATCTCTATGTCTATCCAATGGTTTCCGGGCCACATGCACAAAGCCCGCAAAGAAATCGAAGAAGTTATCCCTAAAGTTGACGTTATCATTGAAGTACTAGATGCGCGTATTCCATTTAGTTCAGAAAACCCAATGATTGCAGAGATCAAAGCAGGTAAACCGGTAGTTAAAGTTCTAAACAAACGCGATCTTGCGGATCCAGAACTCACTCAAATGTGGATTGAACACTTTGAAAAAGAGCAAGGCGTAAAAGCGATCGCGATTACTACCAGCGTTAAAGAAGAAGTAAATCACATCATGGAGCTAGTACGTAAGTTAGCCCCTCACCGTGAAGAGATTGGTAAAAACATTCGCACCATGATCATGGGTATTCCAAACGTTGGTAAATCAACCATCATTAACTGTCTGGCAGGTCGTACGATCGCTGTAACAGGTAACCAACCTGCTGTGACTCGTCGCCAGCAACGCATCAACCTACAAAACGGTGTGGTGCTTTCGGATACTCCGGGAATCTTGTGGCCCAAAGTAGAAAACCCTCACAGTGGTTTCCGCCTAGCAGCAACTGGGGCAGTAAAAGATACTGCAATGGAATACGATGAAGTCGCATTCTACACGGTAGAGTACTTGGCGAAGCAATACCCTCACCTACTGAAAGAGCGTTACCAAATCGAAGAGCTGCCAGAGTCAGACATCGAATTGATGGAAGAGATCGGTCGCAAACGTGGTGCACTGCGTGCAGGTGGTCATATCGATTTGCATAAGTGTTCAGAAATTCTTCTTCATGAACTGCGTAACGGCACACTTGGCCAAGTAACTTTAGAGCTGCCAGAAATGATCACGCAAGAGCTGATCGAAGTTGAACAAGCAGCACTGCGTAAAGCAGAAGAGAAAGCGAAGAAAAAAGAAGAACGTCGCAAGCGTTACCTGAAGAACAAGCGATAGCTATTGCTCATATTCGAGTGATGCCAGTACGCAAACTTCCCAGGTCTTCACGCCCTACAATACTGTAGGGCGTTATACCAAAACAAAACGAAGAATGTCATAGAACATATCCAGATCGTGTATCACTGTGGGCCACACTCAAACAATCATCGAAAAATTTAACAATCTCAGGCCGACAACACAAAAAACATCAGACCCGACTAATAGTAGAAAGTGCTTTTTGATAACAACAGTCATACTTTATCACTTCTAGATAATCTCTATCACTAAGTTGTCTTACTACATCATCACTTTGTTTTAGTAATCTCTTTGTTTGAGTCTTGCCCAACCCCTCTGGCCAAACATCTCCTAAATGTTCCACAATCTTCGTCCGAACAGATACTAGAGTTGGATACCTTTGTGAAATCTCAATATAAATAGGGAGCGACTCATTCATATTTAAACCCTGTAATACTTGATATCTTTCATCAAGCCAGTCACGTTTAACTCTTTCTAAATCTATTGACTGTTCAAGGAGAGCTTTCATAGAATCCAGGATTATTTCACTATTTATATCATTTTTATTTTGTACGATGCTTTTTTTGAAAGATTTTGCAAGTATAACAGACATTTCTTGGCTTTCTTTGTCATAAGAACAATAAGACAATAACCAAACAAAATATAAAATATCGTAAAAGTGAAATAGATTGCTGTTAACACTTGAGAGCAAATCCCGATAAGAAGAATTTAGTAGACCTAAAAATTCTTCGAACTTTCCTTGAAGGAGTAACAAGTGTGATGTCAGAATATCTACATTTATCTTCCATGATTCTGACCTATCTTCTATGGAAACTAACTCTAACACTGAAGACTCTATCATAACTAATGATATGGTTTCTTGGGAGTCTCTAGTGAAGAACATTAGCATTCTTCGAACTAAATTTAATTTCATCCAAAGATCATCTCTAAATGTATCTCTGTTTAAGTTGTAGTATTTTTTATAAAAATTAAATGATTCACGATAGTCACCAACTGATAGTGATAAGTTAGAGATCACTAACTCCCTCTCAGAACTACCCTTGGTCAAACTATTGACTAACTTAATATTTTTTATACTATCTGGGATTTTATTGGAATGAAGATCGATGCTAGCCATTTCTTTTATAGCATTAATGTTATTTGGGCTTCTCTCTATAATAGAGTTGACTAACTTTCTAGCTTCTTCTAATTCTCCTAGGTTCTTCATAGAATTTGAAAGGCCCAAAACAACCCAATCGGAGTCATTGTGATTGAGAAGAGACTTATAAAACTCCTTCGCTTGATTCCAGAGTTTCATGAGACGATAAAATCGACCTTTTTCTTTCATTATATAATTGTAATACTGAGGAAAAAAAGGCAATAGCTTGTCACACTCTTGAACGCCTATTTCAAAGTCACCTCTATCTCTAGCAATATATATACCTTTCATTGCACGTTTACGTTCTACTCCAGAAATTACTCGTTTTCTAAGAAACTCTTGATTAAACGGTTTCAAAAGATAGTCATCTGGCTCTAGATCGATTAATGAATTTACTGTCTCTAAAGATGAATCACCTGTGATGACGACAAATATCGAGTCGCTTTTTAAGCAATCAAAATGTTTCATTTCTTCAAAAACTTGCTTGCCATCAAGTGTTGAGTAAAAGTTATAATCACATATTATTACATCAAATAACTCTTTTTTTGCCAATGCAATTCCATTTTTAGGACTCTGAGAAAAAGCGATGTTCCTCTCACTAAATCCGATTCTTGACAACATACCTCGGACACTACTGATAACTACATTTGAATCATCGAGTATAAGAACTTTCAGATTAGACACACTCATTAACGAAATTTACTCTAATTGTATAAATCATGTTTGTTCTGATACATTCTATTATCAGATAACCTCAGTGTGGATTGGAAATCGAAACACTCACTTGAGTGGGCTACACCACAAGACACTGAAACCCCCTCTCCCTTCAATATCAGAGTTTTACTCAAAATATCCGTTAGTCTTTCTATAGTTTCGCTAATTTCAACTTCTTCATATAGACCACTCATGACTACGACAAATTCATCACCTCCAATACGGAATAGTTTATCTTCATTAGGGAAACAATTTTTGATTGCTCTTCCAATTGCTTTGATTACTTCATCGCCGACTTTGTGTCCGTACTTATCATTAAAATACTTAACTTTATTTCCATCGATACTAAAAATTGTAAAATTTTCATTTTTACAAATATTAGCTGAATAACTATCGAATGATTTTCTATTCAAGAGGCCAGTTAACGAATCTTTGTATATCATCATATTCATTGATGAAATTTTATTCATTTGAAGTCTTTTACGTGTTGTTACAATAGAAACCGTAACACCAAACCCTAAAACAATGATAACTTTCAATAAAATATATCTATCAAATATATCTAAAATACCAAGATCAGCATTATAGGATAACTTGTCATTATTGTGTTCAAAACTATCTATGACAGGAATGGTAAAATAATCAAGATTACTTTTTTTAATTTTCTTATAAATTCTATATTTATAACCAGAAAATTCATTGTATTCTGAAAATACCACATGGTAATTTGACAGAAAATTCCCCGGATTGTATTTAAACTTAAACCAATATATTAATGGGCCAAATTCAGAGCCACCAACATGCTTATACAACATTATATTAGACTGTCCTCTTATAAGGTAAGGATTACTAAAGTGAGTTGTATGGTCAGTTAGATAACCTTCTTCAAGAAACCGCTTTGTACATATGGATAATTTCTCACACAACAAATCAAAAGGTACATTGTTTATTTTTGTTTTATAAGGCTTATGATTGATAACCGTTTTATACCTTGGAAGTATGAGCCCATGTTCAGCAACTTTATCGAAGTATGCTAGCTGCCTTATATAGTGTGATATAATTTTTACATGTTTCTCACTAAATCGATCAAATGACTCATCCTCATAAAAATTCTCTATAGTTACTAGTTTTACATCTTCTTTTATACCTTTATTAATGTCTTGAGTCATTGTTAACTTGTCGAACAAGTTGGCTAATGACTTCATATTCATCAATGACAATTCTATCTCATCTTTAATAAGTTCTCGTTTAGCCATAAACTCAACGAAGATAAAAATAACAATAAGAAATCCAATTATCGTATTTGTTTTGTTTACGTACTTATTCATTTAAGGTCAATCTACCCTTAATGTTACCAACAATTAACTTATCTTGAGGAAATGATTGAAATATATAAATGGTGTTATCATCCCTTTCAAAGTGGTAAAATAACATCCGATAAGCTTGAGACATTCTGTTGTAACGATCCGTTGCATTTTCAATATCTCCTCCCTGAACTCTTTCTCGAGTATAAACAAAATAAATAATTTGCTTGCCATATGCCAATTGTCGCCCTTCCACTTTCCATGTCGACATAAGTTTATTCAGTTCATCAAAATGGTAATGTAACGCTACGAATTTACCTCTGTAACAAGTTAAATATGTTTCTCTTCCAATATCCGGTTTTATATTTGTAATCTGATACCCACATCCAGCTCCATTAACAACGCCATATGCTAAAAATGATGACACGAGTATCAATAACGAAATAGATATACTAAATAGTCTATCCATCATTTTTCACCTCAACATAATACTTTGGAGAGACGAAATAAATCTTACTACCTATATTGTATTTGATACTACCTAGAGCATGTTCTTCTGAATGTAAATAACAGACATCATTAGAAAATATATTATCACACTTTACATCAACCCAGGACATATAAAAATATAGGATAATTGATAGTGATATAGCTAACATTACAATTGACGACAGCATTTTAAAAAAAACACTAACGGTATATCCACCAAAGTAACCAATATGCTTGTCTTCAATTTTTTGACCTAGACCTTCAACTTGATTTCCTTCTATGTCAATTAAGATTTTGTAACCACGTTTCGGTTCATTAACAATTTTTATTCCACCTAACTTAAGTATCTTTCTTAAGTTAGATATAGCTACAGCTAGAGAATTTATACCAGTAGAATTGTTCTCTCCCCAACCAGCTTTCTCTAATTCTTTTCTTGATAAAATTGAACCAGTGTGGCTATGAAGCTTTTTTAGTATGTAGGCTTCTGGAAGCGTAATAGCATAAACATTCCCGTCCGGCATCTTCAAAATAGCATTCTGCGATATCTCTAATTCAAAAGGACCAATATGAATCAGATCCATTTTTCACTCCGACTGTTGGTAACTACGTACATTTTAGTTCATTTTGTGTACAATTACTCAATCGAAAACATTGGTTACGCTAAAGCTAAGTCCACCTTTGCTCCTGAAGTATGCCTCTACCCAATCGATGTCGTTTAAAGGCAGTTTAAAAGTACAGTGCATGTTTTTTCCCGCAACTAACTCATTGTCACACATATCTAAAATGGACTGTATAGAGCTAGCAATCAACGTAACATTTACCACTTGTTGCATATATAAAGTCTCACAGGACTCACTCATATCCATGATTTCTCCGTTTCTTTAGACCGTCGCTTTCATACGCGTTTGTTGACACCCTAGCGACGTATGTATTACAAATGCCCCGACCAAATAACCATAGAAAAAATATATAAATTACACCTAAAATGAAGATTTAGTGTGATTTACGTCACGTGAGTTTTAGGTTTTCAAATCAGGATAGACGTTAGATATGGATAACTGATCTCTCAAATATGCAACCAACTTTATACCAAGAGCTACCTTAAGTTTTTCAACTAAATTTATAAAAAGTGCAATTTATGCAAATTGAAACAACTTTCAAGCTAATCATTGTGGCAACACTTGGCTTAGCCTTTCTGAAAGATAGAAAAATACTAATAGAACTAGACTTAATGGAAGTAACATAAGTCCAGTTTTGACTATGCTAAAATTACTTGATGTAGCAATCACGAACAAGTCTATAAATGTTAGTGTAACTACTGATAGTTCAATCGCTCTACTTATATATCTATTCTTGTTTCGATATACTGCGTAATTTTTTATCATATAGTACAAACCTCTTTGATTCGATGTTGACGTCATAATCTGGTCGATAAAAATATTAACCATTTTTTGTATATCAATTATATTTCCCCATAAAATTAATTTAAAATAAAGAAATACAATTTATATATTATTTATTTCAATAGATCATAAACATAAATATTTATGGTTATCTTCAGTCATAATTCTATTAATGGTAAGTTAATTATTTGCTTCTAACTGAGTTAGCTTTTTTTAGTTAAACGCTAAATGTGACTGTCCCACGTGATATTTTTCTAGATGTCTTGCATAGCGTTGTAAAATTTCTCCATTATCTCCTACGCTGTCAAAATATAATCTATCAACTTGAATTTTGAGGTTTTCAAAGTGAGTACAAGTAATATGATTAGATCTAATCATATTACTTGTACTCCTTTGATTCACCATAGAACAAGAGAGTATTTAACAGAGGTAAAGTATAACTAAATGGTAACCACCTACTGAACTAGATAGTTTTAGCTGAAAACAAAAAGCCCTGAGCGAATACTCAGGGCTTTCGTTTATCATCTTGTTAGCTTTATCAAGCAGGTGTTTTCAGTTGCTGGGCCAAAGTCGAAGGCGATGACCAAGAGTAGACTTTCTCTTTGACTTTGCTGCCACAAGGCGCGTCCCAGATCTGCTCAAGCTCTTCTTTACCACCAATAGACTCATAAAAACCAATAGCCTGCTTGTTCTTCGACATCACCTCTAAGTAAAGACCACTATCAGCATAATATTGCTCAAGTCGCTCTGAGAGCTCTGACAATAAACGCTTACCAATCCCACGACCACGATAGGCGTTATCGACATGCAAAGCGTCAATAAAAGTACCACGGTCGAAGTTGTGATTACCAAACGCACATACAAACCCAACAAGCAAACCACCCTCTTCAAGCAGCAGTACATGTTGGTTAAAAGGTGGATTGATGAGGCGAGTCTGCCAAATTACCGATCTGTCTTCTAGAACGTCGTGATCTAGATATTGATCAGCAAGAATCCCACGATAGTAGATTTTCCAGCTGTCTGCGTGTAACTGTGCGATACGCTCGTAATCTTTATATTCAGCTACTCTAATTTCCATTTATTAGCCCTTAGCACTTCCATTTATTTATTACTTCTACATTTAATACTACTTAAACACAAAATTAAAGCAAAACATACTATTAAAGCCTGACTACTAACAGGTACTTACACTTTGATTATTGACTTACACGTGTACGCTGATATTCTAGCGAACAACTGTACGCTCAATGGAATATGCTGATGACAACTGGCAATACAACGCAAAATAGCAAGCCACCTCTTATCTGGTTAAATGTTTTTATCTTCTCTTTTAGTATGCTTTTGGCTTTGATTGCCGCCCCTCTTTATGGCTACTACAACGGCTATGGAGCGGAGCATTGGGTTTGGTTAGCAATCTGTTTTAGCTTTTGTAATCTATCAATAACAACGGGTTACCATCGTTTGTGGTCACACAAAGCGTTTGAAGCACATTCTAGCTTACGATTTCTTTTTGCTTTGGGTGGTGCATTTGCACTTCAAAACAGCGCCCTTCACTGGTCTTCAGATCACCGCGTACATCACAAGCATGTCGACAACAACGACAAAGACCCATACTCTGCGAAACGCGGCTTTTGGTACTCGCATATCGGTTGGATGATTCGTAACTACAACACTTCAATTTACAAGGACTACGAAAATTGTCGCGACCTTAAAAAAGACAAAATTGTGATGTGGCAGCATAAACACTACATCTTGTTAGCACTTGTTATGAATTTTGGCGTACCTATTGCGCTTGGCGTGGTCTATGGCGACGTGATTGGCATGTTGCTAATGGTTGGTGCAGTTCGCCTAGTACTTAACCATCACACAACTTTCTTTATTAACTCACTTGCGCACATCTGGGGTAGCCAACCTTTCACAGACAAGAATACAGCACGTGATAATGGCATTCTTGCGGTTTTGACTTTTGGCGAGGGTTACCACAACTTCCACCATATTTTTGAGAACGATTACCGCAATGGCATTTACTGGTGGCAATACGATCCAACTAAGTGGCTGATCAAAGGCGCGTCGCTATGTGGCCTAACGTCGAAATTAAAGAAAACGCCACAAGCACGAATAGAGAAAGCAGAAGCTGCGATGCTGTTAAAGCGTACTCAACAGAAAATCATGCATCGAGCAGACAACATTCAAATTGCTGAAAAGCTGCAAGCAGAGTTCGACTCTCTTGTTGCAAACATGAATGAATACTATGCGGTGAAAAAGCAGTTGCTTGAGAGCAAACGCGACGACGTAGTTAAGAAATATGAGCACTCATTACTTAAAGTTCGTTACCAGCAAATCAAGCTCAACTTCGAACAACAGAAGCGCAATTGGGTCCAAACGGTAGAACAGTACGCTTAGTATTTAAAAGCAGCGCTTCAGTCAAAACGCCCTACTCCTCGATAGCAGGGTGTTTTTATTTAGCGCTGATTCTCCATTTAAGAGCATCAGATTATGGACTCACGATTCCATAGTCATTGGATTTGGACACTCTTTAATTCCATCTACAAACTGCCTATATTACTTGCACTTACCGAGTGAAATACCAAGGAAAAAAGAATGAGCAAGCTAACTATTATTGCAACTATCACCGCAAAACAAGACCGCATCGACCTAGTTAAATCTGAACTGATCAAATTAATCGAGCCAACTCGCGTAGAAGAAGGTTGTATCAGTTACGATCTACATCAAGACAACGACAACCCTGCTTACTTCGTTTTTCACGAAAATTGGGAATCTGAAGCTCTACTAGAACAGCATTTAGACAGCCAACATATCGCAGATTACCTTGCAGCGACGGAAGGTTTCGTTGAGTCATTTGTTATCAATAAAATGACGCACGTCGCTTAAACACCCAACGTCCCACGACTTTAGAATGCCCTGTCCCTATGACGGGGTTTTGTCGTTTTAAGGACTTGTGATTTTTATTCATAACGAAAAAACCCGCCAACTACGGCGGGCATGGTCAAACTTTGTGACTGCTTATAACAGCTCTATTGCAACCATCAAACCCATATTGAGCGTAACTATGACTAAATAACGCTCTGATATCTCATTGCTTTTTAGCTAACACGGGGGCATTAGTTGAAAGCACGAGCCAAGATACCATTCCCTTGATATTGGTAAACACTTGAATTGTTACTCACAAAAACCGACTCTCCCGGCTTCAATGTGATGCTTTGCCCTTCTGAAGTCACCGTCGCTTCCCCTTCCACACAGAACAGGATTTCCGCGCTACGAAGATACTGAGATTTACTTTCATCTGTAGCAGATAATATATCAAAACCAAAATCATCCACTGGAATTGGATAACTCATTTTGCCCTCTTTTAGCACTGGCTTGAGGCGGATGTCTTGCGGCTTGATAGGCTCAAAAATAGTGTTGTCAATCAGCTCTGGCACATCAATATACTTTGGCGTTAAACCTGCCCGCAGAACATTGTCGGAGCTAGCCATGATCTCTAAACCAGTACCCTGAACATAAGCGTGCGGTGTTTCCGCAAACAAAAACATAGCTTCGCCCGGTGCAAGTTCAACCGTGTTTAACATCAATGGCGCAAACAAACCGATGTCTCCTGGGTAGTGCTGTTTAAAGTCTTGGCTGTATTGCAAAGCTTCTCGGCCCATTACCGTCTTAGCCGGACGTCGATGTGCCGCGTACAATTCCTGTAACGCCGTTTCTTTCTTTTCACCTTCTAACGACATGATCGCGGTAAAGAATGCTTTCAATGAATCGCTGTCGGCATTGGTTTTAAGAACGTTTAACTCAATCGCTAGCGACGGAATATCAGCCTCTTCAAACAGAGCAATAATGTCCTCAATCGGTCTGAATCCATTCATCGCCTTGTAAAACGTCAGTGCATAAACCAACTCAGGTTTGTGGTTTGGATCTTTGTAGTTACGGTTAGCCGCATTCAGTGGAATACCCAGTGCATTCTCACGCTCGAAGCCTATTTCAGATTTACGCTTGTTTGGGTGAACTTGAATAGACAAGGGTGTTTCCGCAGCCAGCACCTTAAATAGGAAAGGTAACTCACCAAATCGAGCTGCGGTGTACCCACCTAAGACATCAATCTTATTCTCATCAATCACGTGAGAGAGAGCTTCCCCTGTGTCATCGACCTTCGAACAACCATTTGGGTGAGCTCCCATCCAGATCTCAGCTTGTGGTTCTTGATTAGGATTTACAATACCAAACAATTGATTAATGGAGTCTTTACTGCCCCATGCGTAGTTTTGAATAACATTGTCGAGTTTAAATAGAGACATAATTACTTCTCATTAAAAATCTGGCTGCCAAGCTTGAGCGTGGCTGCGATGTTGCGGGCAGTGCGAGTTAGGTTGCGACTCGCTTCTGATAAAACTTGTTCTAAAGGTTGCGGTGAACGTACAGTGCCAAAGGTGCTGTTGATGACTTGGTATAACTCATCGATTTCTTGACCTAATGAGCCAGCAATACCGATCGTCGGAATGCATCTACTTTGCGCGCGTCTGGCGATTCCAAATGGCGTCTTACCTTGTAAGGTTTGATTATCCATTTGGCCTTCCCCAGTAATAACAAGGTCTGTATCTTCGAGCACTTTGTCAGCATTTAGCGTGTCCAAAACCATCTCAATGCCCTGTTTGATGTGAATATCAAACAGCAAAGATAGCCCTAGAGGTGCGCCACCAGCGGCTCCAAATCCCATACGCTCACGATGATCTTTCCCACTCTCTGATTTCACAACCAAAGCAAACTGTTCAATGGCTGCATCCAACGTTTCGACAAGTTCCGCTGTTGCTCCTTTCTGCGGTCCAAAGACGTGGCTTGCTCCATTAGGGCCAGTCAATGGATTATCTACGTCGCAAGCAACGATAAACTCAACCGTGCTACAGCGAGGGTGAAGGTTTGAAAGATCTATCTTTGCGATATCACTCAACGCAGCACCACCCGGTTGTAATTCACAACCGTTCGTATCCAGTAATCTCGCCCCTAATGCTTGAACGATACCCGCCCCCGCATCATTCGTGGCACTACCACCTAAGCCAAGTAAGATCTTATCTACACCACAATCTAATGCTTGTTTGATCAGTTCCCCTGTACCAAAGCTGGTTGCTCGCTGAACGTCTCGCTGCTGTGGTGTAATGAGGTCAAGACCTGAAGCAGCAGCGAATTCAATCAGTGCTGTTTTCTCTCCGTTTGACTTGTCACCATTAAGTAACGCCCAGCTTGCTTGAACAGGTTCGCCGAGTGGTCCCGTTACTGTTGATATGTGCAACTCACCTTCAAGCCCTTGCAACAGAACATCAACCGTTCCTTCTCCACCATCAGCTAACGGTAAGTGAACATACTCTGCACAAGGAAATACTTGGCGAAACCCAGCCTCAATGCTTTCACATACCTGCTTTGCTGTTAGGGATTCTTTGAATGAATCAGGAGCAATAACAATTTTCATCGTCGTTCACCTACTCCGCCCAACACCTGGGCGGAGTACCTTAAGTTAGAATTTCACTTGGAATGATTTCGCCTGACAGGCTTTTAGAGAGCCAAAGGTTTGAGCTTCCACTTGAGTATCGCGAACTCGTTCGTCCATACTCGTTTCAAGCCAAGAAGTCACAGGTTGAGTAAACTCAATCTTGTCTTCTACTTCACCCGATTCGGCAGGGTTGTAAACACGGAGAATCAACGCATCTTCGTCTTCAGCTTTCTTAAGTACACTCAACACCGCGCCCTTTTGCTCTTTGCTTAGTAGTGAGTACGTCAAAGGCTTATCCTGTTCGCCAACGTTTAGCTTCATCGCGTTGTATGGAATCTTGTTGTAGCACTCGATAGGTGTGACATTGTCACGAGCTTCCGCCATGATGTTTGCATCGATGTGGTTCCCCGCGAAGCCAAACAGCGCAAACTCACATACGATTTTGCCGCGTGTTTGTGAATCTGGTGTTGGGATCTTGATGCCTGAAGGACGACCAGGGCGAAGCAGAAGCTCTTCTTTACCCAGTACGCCAACACCGCGCAGTAGAGTTAGAGCAAATGTATCGCGCTCTTCATTGCCTTTGCTTGAGATAACTTCAAACTCACGTAGACCATTGGTCATCAACGCCATACCACCCGTGGTGTTTTCAACAGCAGCGAAGTTCATTAGTTGGTAAACCGGTACTGGCGCTTCCTTCCATTTCTCTTCTTCCCAAACCGCCATTGCTGGATCGTTCGTTGGGCGAGTAATCAAGCCGAACTGGTTATCAGCAACGACATTTTCAGAAACGAATGGCGTTGGTACTAGAACACGAACACGGTGATCATCCGCTTGGTTATCTAGTTCCATACGAACTTCAATACGGCGAGAGCCTTGTTTCAATACTACTTGGCAATCAACATCGACGAAGCCGTTTTGGCCAGTGCGCTCTTCACGCTCTTGTAGGTTCGCGGGCACGTTCATGCGTAGTTTGATAGTTGCTACAGATTGGAAACCTTCGTGTTTAATGCTGGTTTCTGCTTTGAACTCATCTGAATACAGCAGCCATTCTTGGCGAGATGGCGAGTAATCGTACTCATCACCATCGTCTGAACCGTCTTCTACGCGAAGTACTTGGTCAAACAACATCTCTGTTTCTTTGTCGAAAACCGATAGCGTGCCGTTGTCGTTGACATTGATGCGGTAGAATTCGTTCTCTAGTAGGTAATCTTTTTGCTCAGCAACGATGTTGCTGCCCTTTGTATTGCCTTCGATATGTAGCGTGGTGTAACCCATTGCTGGTACAGCACGTTTAATTTGAATGTCATATTCAATGAACGGGTCGTAGTTTCCGTAGTGAACGATCTGACGGTCGATCTTGCCTGGGTCAATCACATGTTGATCTTGAATGTAGTATTCAACTTGGTTGCCATTTTCATCAAAGATATTGAACTCGTTTGCGCGAATCGTAATCGTTGTATTGATAACCTCTTCACGCTCATAAGGAGACAAGTTGAAGAACGCCAACTTGTCGCAACCTTCACGTGCAGGCATGTGGTCAACAATCTTACGTTTGTAGAAGTTGATTAGGTTTGATGCCATGTCGTCCGCTAGGATGTAGCGGTTTAGGATCTCAGCGTGTACTTTGTCTGAACAACAGCAACCAATCGAGTCATGAGCGTGGTTCTTCATGCTCTCTTTCCACATTTTCTCGATAAGGCCGTGGTGGTATTCAAAGCCCAGTGACCATGCGATTGATGCTAGTGGCTCGAGGATATTCACTATCTTGTTCTCAACTTCAGCATGAATCAGTTTGATGTCCATACGAGTTGAAGAGATCGTGCGGTGAACACGCATGTACTTGCCGTCATTAAATTCACCTTTGATGATATCTAGGTTGTCACGCTCTTCACGGATGCGATCGAATACCTCTTCAAAGCGGCTCATCATGAACTCGCGATCCGGGTAGACTTCACGCAGCTTATCCATTACTTCAAAGATGTCTTTTTGAATAGGCATCTGGTCGTGACCGTTTGGCAATAAGATGTCTTTCGTTACCGATGGCTTCTCTAATACTGGGAAGTATTTGTCTAAACGCGCACGCAGGCCTTCTTCGTCTTGAGGCAGATATTTACCAATTGCGTATCCCAAAGGAAGCACTTGCGCCATCACTTCTGAGCCATCGTTTGATTGCCACAGAAATTCTGTCTTATTGGTACCGTGACGCTCAGAACAGCCGCGCCAGAACATAGCAGTATCAATATCAAAGCCATTGTAGATCATAGGCAATTGCGAGCTCATTGAGAATGAATCCGGTAGATAACCGATCTTCATTGGCTCACCTAGTTCTAGGCAATCACGTAGTCCATACATCATGTTACGAACGATAGACTCACCTGAAACTTGCATAGTGTCAGTCTGAGAGTACCAAGGGCCCACGATCAACTTACCTGCTTCTGCCAGTGCTTTTACGCGCGCTTTATTCTCTGGCTTGATAGCAAAGTAATCTTCCAGCACCGCTGTTTGACCATCGAGTACGTAGTACTTGTACTCTGGGTCGTTCTCAAGACGCTGCATGATCTCTTCCATGTTGTTCACGAGAAGAATGCGCGACTCTTCAGTAGTGAAATACCATTCACGATCCCAGTGCATGTGTGGAGTAATATGAACGCGTGATGTAGTCATAGTGATTTACCTAAGTTTGCGGATTCGACACTCAAAACCGCTAATTTTTAAAATTTTCAAGGGGTTAAAACTGGCTGCCACTAAATTTAGGGTGCAAGAATCCACGCCCAGATTCTGTGTGAATAAAACGTTAGGAGCACAGAAATTAGGACAGCCAGTGTTGTTCGTTATATTTATTGAGTGAGTTAAGGAGTTAACTCAGAATTTAGTTAGTTTTGTGCTGCGGTTTGCACTTCAAACTTACCCTTTTTTACAGCGTGGCCTCGCCATACCAGAAGAGTAATTGTTGAAATAATCGTACCGATAAGTGCTGCGCCGAACCAAATTGCTGCGGCAGAGAATGCACCTAAACCAGCGTCATGAAGTAGGAAGATAGAGAAGATACCTGCACCCGGGGTTGATAGACCGATACCTGCCGCACCAATCATTGCACCTGTAACGACAGAACCCAGTAGGAACGAGCCGATAACACGGATTGGATCTTCAATCGCCATTGGAATCGCACCTTCTGTAATACCCGCTAGACCAAGTAACCAAGTAGACTTACCTGTTTCAATCTCGAAATCTTTAAACAGACGCGGAGCAATAAGAGTAGATGCTGTTACCGTGAACGCAGATACCATCTTAACCGAGCCGAAAATTGCATAAGGACCATAAACACCGTTTGCCATCGCACCTAAACAGAATGCGTAAGCCGCTTTGTTAACTGGGCCGCCCAAGTCGAACGATACGAATAGACCGATGATTGCGCCTAGTAGTAGAGCGTTAGTACCCGACATGCCGTTTAGCCAATCAGTCAAACCTTGGTTGAGCAATGCTACCGGTTTACCGATAACAAAGAGCATCAAAGAGCCCGCCACTAATGTGCCGATCACCGGGTATAGGTAGAAGGTCAGAAAGCCGTTGAATGCAGGGCTTAGGCGAACATTTTCTTTCACCCAGCGCATAACGTAACCGGCAATCAAACCACCAACAACACCACCAAGGAAACCTGAACCGATGAGGTTAGCCGCGATACCCGCTGCGAAACCCGGGCCTAATGCAGGTTTATCTGCTAGGGAGTATGCTGTGTAAGCTGCTAGTACTGGTACCATCAATGTACCTAACAAGCCACCACCTAATTTGCGGTACATCCATAACCAAGAGTCTTTGGTTGCGTACAGCTCTTGCAGGTCAAAAATTTGAGCGATAAGAACAGCGACTGCCAGAACAGTACCACCAGCAACGATTAGGGGAACAGCGTAAGAGATACCTGAAAGAAGCGCTTGCTTGAGCTCAGTTTTAAGTGGCAATTTCTTCGGCTTATCATCTGTTGCCACGGTGCGATCAGCGCCATTGCCATTTTTAGATTCATCAATCGCGTCATTTAAAATGCGCTCAGCGTGTTTAATCGGCTCTGCTACCGGAGTTTCTACTCGTGGGATACCGTTAAAGCGATCAAGCTCTTTGATTGCGACTTCGGCTGCGAAGACACAAGCAACGGCATTATTAAGCTGGTCAGCAGTTAAGCGGTCTTCGATACCATTAGCGCCCTGCTTCTCAACATGAACGTTGTAACCCAGCTTCTTACCCGCTTTTTCCAAATACTCAGCAGCCATATAGGTATGAGCGATGCCCGCAGGACAAGCAGTAACACATACAATTGTTGGCGCATTTGTATCTAAGTTGTCTTGTTTTTCTTCCGTTTGATTTTCACCATCTAATAGCGCGAAAATCTCTTCAGCAGTGGTCGCTTTCAATACGGCTTCGCGAACATCATCATCAACAAGCGTTGTGGTCAATTCAGTCAGCAGATGCATGTGGGTAGAGCCCGCTTCTGCATTTGGAATCGCGATCAAGAAGATTAGATTCACATCTTCGTCTTCATCAAGGCCTTTCCATTTCATGTCTTGCTTAAGTGTTGCAACGGCAAAACCTGCTTCTTTAACCGCGTCAGTCTTACCATGCGGTACTGCAAGGCCTTCACCAAGTGCTGTTGGGCCTTGAGCTTCACGCGCAAATACAGCATCTAGATACAGCTGTTTGTCATATAGTTTACCTTGCTGATCCAGTTGCTCAGCCAGTGCATTAATCGCTTCTTCTCGGCTGCTAAACGTAGTTTGCAGATTTACGAGCGACTTGTTAGTTAGAGTTGTAAGTTTCATAACCTTCTGTCCCATTGTCACGGATTAGTGCGACAGTTCTCCCTGCCGACGATGACAATAATACAACTTAGAGACATATGATCCGTGATCACGATCTCATGAACGCAAATTTGTATTTAATTTGTATTTTAAAGATATCTTTCGAATGTACGAGAAAGCTTGAGATGTACCATTTAATTTGTATTATAAGCACTACAGACACCCATACGATTATCACCCTAACGTGATTCAAGATTATTGGGTACCGTCAAATTACGGCATTTAACAACAAATTATTTAAGTCTAGTCGCCCTAGCGATTAATGAGGCAAAAATGGCAAGACTCCCGATGTATCGCAAAATCGCCGATGCAATCCGAGACAAAATCAAATCTGGTGAATACAAAGTTGGCGAAGCATTGCCAACCGAGGCGCAGCTCAGGGAAGTATTTTCTGTTAGTCGTGTAACCGTAAGACAAGCATTGAAGTTGCTGATCGAGAATGACGAATTAGAAAGTGTTCAAGGTAGCGGTACTTACGTTAAAGAGAACAAGATCAATTACGACATCTATCAACAATCAAGCTTCCAAGAGAAATGGGCTCACTTAGATGTAGTGACTCACAGTGATGTACTCGCATTTGAGATAAAGCCGTGTTCGCTCGCCATGTCTGAACATTTAGACATCGGTGAGGGTGAGATGGTGTTCTATGTAAAACGTGTTCGTCATATGGATAATAGCCCAATTACTGTTGAAGAAACTTGGCTGCCAGTTAACTTATTCCCAGACCTCACCTATCAGGTAATGCAGAAGTCGAAATATGACTTCATCGAGAAAACAAAGGGAATGGTGATCGATCGCAGTGAACAAGAGCTGGTCCCGGTTTTACCTCCAGCCGATGTGGCCGAACAACTCGGGATCGATCCAGCACAACCGATCATTGAAAAACGAACTCGTGGCTATTTGGCTGACGACACAGTATTTGAATACAGTCGTAACTACTTTACTTCCAACGACTACCGCTTTACTTTAGTTGCGAAGAGACAGCGTCAAGCATAGTAAGCTGTAGCTGTACCTTAATAAAAATGAGCTCTCGATCGATTCGTGGGCTCTTTTCGTTTTTATTAACGCTTAGATAGCAACATCCGCCTAATTCCTGCTGCTTCCTTTTCTAAAATCGCCTAAACGATCCTTGTTGAACCAAAAAGGCGCGTTTAATTGTGCGCCTTTGTCTTTTCTTCAACATTAAAGAGGTTTCGCAAACAATGGCTCTAACTCGTAAATGCTTTGACTGTCATAGTTTATGATGTTTTGAACTGCGCCACTGCACTGTCCATCTCATTCGCCTGTGCTGCGACTTTATCAACCTCCACCAAGCAGTGTTGAGCGGAAGCCGTATTCTGCTTAGAAATAGTGCCGAGTTCAGTAATGGAGTCGCTCACCTGGGCCATTACCGCACCTTGCTCTTCAATTGCAGAAGCTATGCGCTCTGAGTTGCCTTGAATATCTTCCATATCACTTAAAATCAGCTGTAGGCTTGAATCCAATGATTCAGAGTCGCTCAACGTGCGTTGGCCTTGAGAGTTACACTCACCAATTTCCGCCATAGAAGCTTCCATTTGACTTTGGATCGCAGACACCACGTTGGTAATTTCTGTCGTTGATTGGTGAGTACGACTTGCTAGAGCTCGAACCTCATCTGCTACAACGGCGAAGCCTCGACCTTGTTCACCTGCACGTGCAGCTTCAATTGCCGCATTAAGTGCTAGCAAGTTAGTCTGCTCAGCGATACCTTGGATGATGTTAACCGCATCACCAATCTGGTCGACATGGTGGTTCAATGAGCTAATAGAGTCTTGGCTGCTCGACAGACGTTCAGACAGCTGTGTGATATTGTTGATAGTCTCAACCACAACTTCACGACCTTTATCTGCATTAAGACGCGCTTTTTGAACGCCTTCAGCTGCAATCGCGGTACTTTCAGAGATCTCACCAATCGTTTGCACCATCTCTTGAACTGATACTGTCATTTCACTCGTGTGGTTTGCTTGAACGTCAAACTGCTTAATCACTGATTCCAGTTCATTATGCATATTTGATGTGCTTGAAGTGAGCTGCTGAGACTTCTTCTGAGATGCCGAGATAAGCTTCTCTAGCTGATCCAACAACTGATTAAAATATTCACCCAGTGAACCTAGCTCATCGTGCCCTTTCAACTCTGAGCGAATCGAAACGTCGTTCGAATCCACAATACGGCGAATAACAGACAACAGAGAGTCAATACGGCCAACAATAGAACGAACGATCACCCAACTCAACACAACAATAATGACGAGCAACGTGCCGCTTAATACTTTGTTTATAAGGTTCAACCTGTCTAGCTGTTCAGCAGTAGTATCTTTGAGCAGTGATGAAAACTCTTTAAACTGCGTTTCTACCTTATGAGAAGCAGAGCGCGCCTCGCCTAGTAAACCTTCATTGTGCTTTAGGCCAATTTTAACTCTCTGATCTACAACCTGCTGAGCTGAGTTTAAGAAGCTTACCTGAGCATTAGAGAGTAAGCTCAAATCAAGGTTGCCCTGTTCAACCAACTCATTGAATTGGTACATAGCAAGCCTCTCTTCGTCTGAAGCTCTTTCAAAGCTCACGGCCAAGTCTTCGTGGAATTGACCCAATAAGCCTTCATCATCTGATAGACCCAAAACTTGGTACGCGCCGACAAGCTCCGTAAAGCTCTTATGGTAGTCGGAGATGTCCTGTCTTAGCTGCGCTGTATTCGCGAGACTTAAATCTTCAAGAACACCCGCCAACTCGGATTCTAGGTCCTGAAACTGACGGTAGTTGTTTTCAAACTTGTCTAAGTACTTAATATCGCTTCGGAGAAGGAAATCTTTCTCGTTTCGACGCAAGTTAAGCAAACGAACTTCTAAATCTTTAGTGATCAATGTTGCTTCATGAAGCTGCTCACCGGTTTTTGTAAAATGGGAGGTGGTAAATAGTAGAGATACCATCCCTAAAATTGAGAATAGACCCAATGAAAATAGTTTATTTTTAATATTCATATAAAACATCTGATGTAAATAACGACCCTTAGTGAGAACTCTATCAACAAGGTTGGGTCATAAACGAGACCTGTAACACAGTCTTATATGTTAACAGACAGTGAATTTTCAAAAATTAAATAAATGAGAGAGTGATCGAGAATCAGTGACTACAGGTCTATTGCTACATTTTTATGACAGAGTGTCATAATTATGAAATGTAGAGGGATTTATTAGCAAAAATCTCAAAAATGAAACAAGACCGTGCTTAAAGCGTGAAATTTGGTATAAAAAAAGCGCAGGTGAAATTATGTTCTACTCAATCTCACCTGCGCATCATTTAAAAACGTCTAAGTTAAGCTGCTTTCGTTCTCAACCTGGAGAGAGTGTCCGCAGGTTTCAAATTTGCCATTCCTACATATGCCACCGGAACCAGGAACAATGAGAAGAAAGTCCCCACGGTTAAACCACCAACTAATACTAGTCCAATATTAATACGACCCAGTGAGCCCGGTCCTTCCGCCAATGCCAATGGTAATGAACCAAGGATCATCGTCAGGGACGTCATCAGAATCGGTCTCAGTCGAGAGCGTGCGCTCACCATTGCCGCTTGTTTCGCCGTCGCACCTTTCTTACGCTGCTCGTTGGCAAATTCCACCAGCAAGATACCGTGTTTGGTCACCAGACCGACCAAGGTCAACAACCCGATCTTAGAGTAGATATTTAAGCTCTGACCAAATATCGACAAGGTCAATACCGCACCAACAATACACAGTGGAACCGTAAGCAAGATGATCATCGGATCAACAAAACTCTCGAACTGCGCCGCTAAGATTAGGAAGATGAACACTAGGGCTAACACGAATAGCATCTGCGCCCCAGCACTTGAATCCACAAGATCTTTTACAATGCCGTTGAATTCATAACTCTGAGCATCTTCGAGCAACTCTGGTACGACTCGGTCGACGTAAGCTTTAACATCACTCGAGGTAAAGCCAGGCATTAAATCAGCGGTAATTTCCGCGCTGTACTGACCCATAAAGGTTTTAAAGCTCGATTCAGATGTCACTTGTTTGATCGATACAAACTGAGACAGTGGCAGTCGCTGACCAGATTCTGAATCGACATAAAGCTTATCCAACACCTTGAAGTCACCTAAAGCGTTTAGGTTAACCTGCACTTGGATTGGATAGGTATAACCATCGTCAGCTTGAAGGTCAGCCGCTTTCACGGAGCCTAAGAAAGTCGAGAGTGCATTGGTTACATTGCCATAATCCACACCAGACAGAACAATCGCATTGCGATCAATGGAAAGATCATAACGCAGCTGATCCCGTAACATTGAGTTACGCACATTGGTCACGCCTTCGTAGCTTTCTAATGCTTCAACCACTTTATGTGCCGTTTCAGATAACGCATTGATATCTCGATTCACCGTCGTCAGTTCGAGTACCATATTGGTCGCGATATTTAGATTGTCAGCAGTGCGCACTTTAAAAGACATACCATAAGCAGAAACACTGTTCTTGGCATCGGCAATAAACTCGTTCAGAAGTTCGTCTGCCGACTTATCTCGATCACCCCATGGTTTTAGCAATACGTGGTTGGTTGGTGTGCCCTCAATGTAAGACAGGTTCGCTTCAATCGCATCATTGCCTTTAAACACCGAATTGAGTTGCTTGTTGTTGTCTAGATGATACTGACGACCCACACCGGTTGGTGGTGTTGATGTTACTTCAACAAAGCCAGTATCTTCAGTCGGTAGTAATACCTGAGGCATTTTCCATACAGCGACCGCTGACAAGGCCACCATGACCAACGCTATTCCGGTCATCAGCACTTTACGTTCAAACCATTTGTTCAACTCTGCGCTGTAACGGTCTGACAAATTGTTCAGTTTTGAATCGACAACAGAGTACCATTTGGCAGGTGTAGACACCGGCTTCATTAGGTAGGCACTCATCATTGGCGATAGGGTCAACGCCACAAAACCTGAAATGATCACGGCCGCAGCTAAGGTGAAAGCGAACTGTTTGAACAAGTCAGCCGTCAGGCCCGCCATCAAACCGATAGGTAGATAAACCACGGCTAACGTCAGCGTCATCGCAATCACAGGGAACACAATCTCACGGCTCCCTTTCAACGCCGCATTCAGTGGTGTCTCGCCCTCTTCGATATGACGATAACAGTTTTCCGCAACTACAATCGCATCATCCACAACTAAGCCAATCGCGAGAATGATCGCCAATATGGTGAGAACGTTGATACTAAAACCCAATCCCCACATCACGGCAAATACACCGATTACACACACCGGAATCGTGATAATAGGAATCGAAGCGACTCGGAAAGAACCCAAGAAGATGATCACCACCGCTGATACTAGAACAACCGCCTCGACTAACGTCATGAAGCCCTGATCGATTGCTGCTTTGATGAAATCTGCTTGGTTATAGACCATCTTCATCTCGATGCCTTCTGGCAACTGAGACTGAATGTCTTCACTTTGTAATTTCACTCTGTCTGCCACCGTAACTGGGTTCTCACTCTTAAGTGGCAGTACTTGAATAGACATCGCTAACTTGTCATCAACGCGAAGGATACTTGGCGCTAGGCTCTCTTCACCCATTTGTACGTCGGCTATGTCGCCCACACGGATGATCTTGCCATTATCGACTCGGATAACAAGATCACGAACATCTTCAACGCTGGTGACTTGGTTTACGGGGTTAATAGAGAAATCGCGAACCTGACCTTTAATCGTCCCCGCAGTAAAGGTTGCATTGTACGAGCTCAGTGTACTTACAACATCAGACGCACTGATATTCAGCGCCATCATACGATCCGGTTGTAACCAAACACGCACTGCTTTTGAACTGCCACCATATGGACCCCATACGCCCCCCACACCTTGAATATGCTTAAACTGAGGCACAACTTGCTGGCTGATGTAATCAAACATCTCCTGCTTAGACATATTGCCCGAGTTAATAAAGGTAATCACATTGCTCGGCGTGCTAGTATCAGAAGAGTCATCCGTCACGGTTGGTTGATCGGTCATGCTCGGCGGAAAATCGCCAATCGCTTCAACACTACTGCGTAGATTGTTCATCAAGCCGGTGTATTCGACCTCATCAACGTCATCTTCGAACATTATCTTCAAGCTGCAGGTACCCTCTTGGCAGTCTGTCGTCATGGTTTTTACGCTATCAAGCCCCGTTGCAGCAGTAATAAGCTTGTCAGCTACGTTACGTGACATGAACTCTGCGCTGGCACCGTTGATCGCGGCAGTCACCGTGGCCGATGGCGTTTTATGTTCGGGGAAGTATTGAATAGATAACTTTTGAAAAGAGAGTAAACCAATCAATACTATGGCGATGCTAAGCACAGATGCAAACACTGGATGCTTAATGCAAATCTCAGGAAGCTTCATTGTTCACTCCTACTGTTGTCGCTTCCGTGCTGCTTTGTGGTGAGTTTTCGTTGTTTGAATCTAAAATGACTGATTCTGTCGTTGCTTGTTGATAGGTTTCTAAAGAGTTGCCTTCCGAACCCTTTTTTGCCGATGACGTGTTTTCGGGCTCATGAAGTAAATAAGCTGTCGGCCCGCCGTGTACATTTACAGAGGTTGTTGGTTCCGCTTCCGTTGGTGCAGTGTTGATGACTTTAACCAGAGAACTCTGTTTAAGATTCTGTTGACCAGTAACAACGATCTTTTCACCTAGCAGCAGTCCGTCTTCAATCACAACGTGGCCGTCGTTGGTGTTAACTCCCAATTCAACCACTCTTTGTTCAATCGTCTCGCCATTCACGACCCAAACAAAACGGGTGTTGTCTTTCGCTAGAACGGCGTTTTGAGAAATCACTAACTCCGGCTCCTCATCGCTCGTCACTTGGCTCAGTTTAGCGAACATACCTGGAACAAGGCGATGTTCTGGGTTCTTAATGTGAGCGTGAATCTCGACACGACCAGAGCTCTCATCAACGGCTGGTGCAATATAGTCCACAACCCCTTTAAACGTTTCGCCAGCAAAAGAATCGACTTCAATCGATACATCTTGACCTAGCTTCGCTGAACCTAGGTCGGACTGTCCAATTGAGTATTGAACCTCAACAGGATCAAGTTTGATCAAACTCACCAACACGTTAGAACTATCGATTCGACTTCCTACAGAGTGGCTAAAGTTAGTAAGCTGACCATCAAACGGAGCAATCAACACATAATTGTTCATTAACGCCTTTTTTTGACGGAAATCTGCGGCGGCTAAATTCGCCTGCTCCTTTAGCTCTTCAACATCTTGTTGAGACATTGAATCAGGCTGCTTTTTAAGGAGTTCTTGAACACGTTTGAGCTTTGATTTCGCCAACGCCAATGAACTCTTCGCTTTATCTAGATCCGCTTTCGCTGTGGTGTCATCAAGCTGTGCGATGACATCCCCCTTTTTTACAAAATCGCCGTCTTTAAAGTGAATTTTGAGAAGCTTTTCTGATGCACTGAATGTCAATGCGGCGGAGTCAGTGGCACGGATCTTACCTACCTCGTTAATTGATGAGGTAAAAACTTGGGTCGTCGCCTGTTCCACGGTAACGGGTACTTGATCTGTATTCTCAGCGAATGCAGAAGGCGCAGCGAGTGTAAGAAGTGTATAAGCAATTGTTTTACTAATTAGGGTCAATTTCATTACAGTAACCATAGAGCGTGCTCAATAATGAGTGCGCTAAATTGTTATACCAATCCCAGTAAGTAAATGAGCAGTGACTTACTACGATTGGTATCAGCTATCTTTAACTGAACTAGCTTCCTGCTATTAAATTCAATGCTAATAACAGCCAGTTGTGGAGAGAAAAGGCTCAACGTCACTATTGAGCCCTGTTGTATTTAAAATGTGAGACGCTAGCTTTTTCGAATTACACTAAAAACGATATTGATACTGTATACCTACTGATAGTGCGTCGGCACTGACATCAGCAGTAATGTTGCTCTGAGTTCCTGGTATCGTTGTTAAACTCTCATCGACATCATCGCTCTCACCCATCACAATTCCGACACCAAGATCGATACTGCTGTTTTGAGTCATTGCATAGCTGCCTCCCACGGTTAACCAGTTACGATTGACGTCTGGAATCGATAAAGACGTCAGGCTGTCCGTCGGTGACGCGTCGTACATGTAGCCAGTACGCAAAGTTAAATGGCTCGAAGCTGTGTAAGTTGTACCGACTGAAATATGCCCCGCATCTTCCCATTGGTACTCTTTAATGGAGCTTTCGTAAGAGTCGGATGTCAAAGAGTCAAATTCCGACCAGTTGACCCATTGAATACTGTAGTGTGCTGCCCACGATTCGTTAAGCTTGTGCCATCCAGAGAACTCGATTGTGTCTGGTAGAGGGACATTCATTTTGTCCGCAGGTACACCACCTTTCGTAATCGTGCCTTCTACCTCGATATCTGGGCTATAGCGATAAGCTAAACCAAAGCGATGATTGTCATTGAGCTGATAAGTCACACCAAGGTTTGCGCCGAGACCGACACCGTTCGCATCAATATCAACCAGACCCTTACGGTAAATTTCACCTTCACCGTAAATAACATCGATGCCACCTCCAATATTGATTTTGTCTGACAGTTCGTAAGCAATAGCTAGACCTAGGTTGACACTGGTTAGCGTAGTTTTTCCGCCAAACTCACTCGCAGCAAATGAGTCATCAAACTCGACGTTCGTTCCAAAGTTCGAATGTACCGTAGCGCCGAGAGTGAACTTACTTTCACCAAGTGGATGTACGTAATGAAAGTTAGGAACCAAAGTACCCTGGACAAGAGATTGGTCCTCTAGTATTTCAGTATCACCAACGATTGGCGTGTAACTCACGTTAGAAACATCAATCTCACTATCGATAAAAACTGCACCAACCGATAACATTGGCTCGTCAATATATGCCATCGCTGCGCTGTTTTTAGATACAACCGCCGCACTATCCGCTATCACCGCATCTCCAGAAAAAGCTCGACCTAGGCCGGTAGCGGACTGTGCATTCAATTGGAAACCCGCGGCCTGTGTAAAACAAGGCAGTAACGCAACGGTAGAGGTAATCAGAACTCGATTATTCATTGTCTGCTACCTCCGTTTCGATGTGTTCTACATTGTCAATTTCAATCGCATGACCGTCTGTCACGACCATTGATGCTACGGCTACTTGTTGGGTGTTAGTTGCATCCCATACATATGAAAGCTCTCCATGGCCGGGTAGCCCAGGCAAACCTGATTCATCCATAGTGCCCTCATACGGGAACAGATAAGTCCCGTGTCCACCTGTGGTTGCGCGAATGACACCTCGCGTCTGTTCAAGAGATTGCAAAGGTACTGGCGTCGAACCAACAATCTGTGTCAACCCAAGCGCCTTAATAAGAGGATCTGTACCGGTGCGAATATTGTCGGGAGCAAAGTTCGGAACCACACTGTCTGGCACATAATCTTCGCCTACATCGCAAGTTTCACCACAACTACCTACAGCAGCTAGCAGCAGAGTTGGTTGTTGGTTCTCTAACTGTCTTGACGTAAAGCTTGCAGGCTCTGCCCCATCAATCGTCATCTGCACACCTTGTTTGAGATCAGTTACGATCAAATCAAAGATGTCGTCTTCTAGCTGACTGACCGTAATCGCGTTCTCTTCTGATGCAGCGACAAACTCTCTTAACGCTTCAATACAAACTTGGTTGCTTGCTTCTTGAGTACACACATCAGGAATGACAGTTTCAGCAATGCTTCGCTGTACATCCGGTGACTTTTTCACCGCTTCAGACATTTCAGGGCCTAAAGTCTGAGAAGAGAGTACTAGGTTGGTTAACCCTTGCCCCGGAACAACAAAATTCACGGTATTAAAAGAAAAGTCTGAGTTGTCGTGAAAGTCTGCGCTGACCTGGCTGAACTCGCTCACCATCACCGACATAATCCCACCAAGCGAATGTCCAACTAGGTGGATTTGGTCTTTGTTGACCCATGGCGCGTCGTTCAACGCATATCGTAAGCCTAAGAAATCCGAAACTGATTGCAGCAAGTTGGAGCGCAACGCCAATGGTGAGTCGATATTGATGAAGAAAGATTTATTTGCACGCGCACTGATTTCATTATCTTCAATATCGAAACGAACACGCTCACCATGATATGGCATGTCGATAGCAACTACGGCGTAGCCTTTTTCCGTATAATCGCGCGCCATTAATGAAGCAGCAGACTTGTCCGCGGTGACACCGTGAATGAAAACGACTGTTGGTAACTGACTAACGCCATCCCAACCTGCTGGAGTATAAATATCAGTGGTGATCCTCTGAGTCTCTACAACTTCTGGTAGCGGATCCGATATGGTAGGAAAACCACCCGATGCCGTTTTCATCCATTCATACAGCGGTGGGCAAGACTCAATAGGGTCGAACTCACTAAGCCTACATTCAACTTCTCTAGACTCCGTAAAAGGCAAGTAGAATGGGATCTCCAAAGTATTTTTATAGAGATCGTATTTTTCATCATTATCTTGGACTACTGTTAACTTTAGCGAAATAAACCTCGTATTTTCATACATATGATTATTTCTCATCGCATCCAGCGTTGAATACGCGCTCTGAGTTTTAAATTGAGCCGCATACACAGGATTGCCTTCCCCTTGATATAAAGAGATGGCTTTTAATACTTGTTCTTGAAGTTCTATATTTTGGTTTACATTTTGCGGTACCAAGCCATAAAGAATATCTTTAAAACTGTCGTCAGCTTGAAGCGGTTCACCAAATTCTGTTTTAACAGCATCAATTACAACAATATAATATAATTGGCTAGGCTTTAAGCTAGCCTCACACTCTATTTTAATGTTGCTTCCGTCTGCTGATATTTGTGTATCCACTTCCTGACCAGAATCATCCATTAACACCACGTTTCCTTCTAGGCTATTCGCATCTAATGGAAATCGCTTATCAGAATTAATGCTCTGCAAAGGAATTAAAATAGGTTCGGCACATAAACCCCAACCATCTATGGCAGAATATGAATTGTTGTAGTCTTGGTAATATTCTTCGCCATTCAAAGCTAAAAGAGCTTTTCTCTCCCCGCTACCTGTAATCGTGCCGTCGTTATCATAGCCATAACCATCGTTTGGTTTCGGCAACTCTTGAATATTATATGGAACAAAAACAGACACAGGTTCTTGTGTCGTGCTCTCGTCAGATTGACAGCCAATTAGCGCCAATGCGATTAACCCGCATAGATGTGATTTTTTAAATTTAGACAAAGCATCTCCTCATTTAAGCATCTTCGTGCTCGATATCGATACGTCGGTTCATGGTTGAATTTGGAGCCGAGTCTAGCTCTCCAATTTGTTGTCAGCGATGAATGGGTAAATCGAGTCGATAACTAAAGGTGGTTGTGTCAATTCACGACCACCCGATAACAACCTCAACATAATCACTATTCAACTTGCGACGCCGATGAAACTACGTAATAGCCTTGAATGCTCAATCAGACCTACTAAATCAGCTTCACGTCCAAATGATCCAACACGCCTCCTTTTTAGGCACCTTAAACAACCTCAAACAAGTTCAAAAATGTTTATCAGAGAACATCAATTACACAAAAAGCCAAAATATATCGGTAACTTAGAGTTTTTTGATCGCCAAACATGCTCTGTTTATATATGTGCTGCCTTTTGTTATATTTCAGTAAAGGCGTTTATTAAATGAGATAAAGTATGTCCTCTGAATTCACTATCAATGATGAGATACAAGTTGATTTAAAAGAGTATGAAATTCACCACCTCAAAACAGGGCGAACCTTTACCTTAGGCTCCAATGAGGTTGAGCTGCTCAAGTTTTTCTTTAAAAATCCCAACCAAGTGATCACCCGCCAAGCTCTTATTGAGCAAGTCTGGGAATCGAAAGGCATCTATGTAGAAGACGGCAGTTTGATGCAAACCATCTCTCTGTGCCGAAAAGCACTTGAAGACAAACCTGGACTTTTAATTGTGACTGAGCGCGGCAAAGGTTATCGATTTTGTGGGCGAGTCGTTGAAGGGAAAATTGAAGTTAAAAGGGATGAAACGCATAAAATCGAACCATTAGAAGAGCAGGAAGTACAACCAAAACCAACACCTATTAAGATAATTCCAATCACGTTGGTTTTGATCATGAGTACTGTCCTATCCTATTTAGGCTTCACCTACTTTGAAAAAGTCTCGGTATCTAAAATCGTGACTACATCGCACTACCTGACCTGTAGAATTACCAGTGATCATATAAAATTTAAAGAGCTGTATAATGTCACCATGTATGAATATGAGGATAAAAATATCATTATTGACCATACGGGTAAGTCGCTTAGCTTTCCGAACGAATTTACAGGAGTAGAGTGTGAGTAAAAATAACACGCTAATTGTATTCGTAGCATTATTGGGTATCTTGCTAGGTTGGCTGGCGACAATATTTACTAGCTTTAAGCTGGAAGGCCATTATTTGGCTAACCCAGTCAATGTTATTATGCCGCCCAATGATATCATCTATAATGCCTCTTCAATTAATATTGAATTTAAACAGAATAACAGTTATGACCTTCTTTACGTCACAAATAGAGAAGTGGGATTTACATCATCAGGCACTTACAGCATTACCAGTAAGCATATTTCTTTGGACGAAGAACAGCATCAACGAATTGTTCCAGAGCGTGAGCTTGATTTTTATGAAAAGGTGATGATAAGCGAAGGCTCTGTCTTGTCGTCAGACTTCATGCCATACATTCCAATCAGTAAGGATGAGATTTTATTGATAACACCAAACTCTATGCTGCACCTGTGTAAATCAGTCGCATGTAGAGACCTTCCACACTATAAAAATGAAGTACCTAAACTGGCAGAAACGAAAGATTAATATCGCAAATTGTGAGTGAAAATAACTAAAATTCATAGGGGCTATCGCCCCTTTTTTGTTCATTTTTACCAACTCAGCCTATAGTTTCCTTAAACACCTCAACCGCGTTTTCCTACGTTACAATTCCAACCTGTGCTCAACATCTCCAACACAAGGTGATCCGTGCGATATTCTAACTCGCCGCTGATTTCTTTTATTAACATCTAAACAACACAATTTAGTCACTATTAACAACCAAAATTAACATCAAAAAAATTGTTTGTTTTAGATCATGCGAACTTCAACTTGACCTCGTGCCACAGAACAGTTTTCTGTACATTCAATGACACATTCTGAAACAGTTTCTTATATTTTTTAAACTTGATGGAGATTTCTATGTTAGAACTCTTAATTGGATTTGTGGTGACTATTGCCGTTGGCTATTTTATTGTTAAAGGCTACAAAGCAGCTGGGGTACTCCTGACCGCTGGTATCGCATTACTTCTTATCACAGGTGTGATTGGCCATACGGTTCTACCTGCGAAAGTGACATCTACGGGTAACATGGTTACTGATGCACTTGAATTTGTAAAATACATGCTGCAGTACCGTGGTGGCGGCCTAGGTATGCAGATCATGCTGCTATGTGGTTTCGCTTCGTACATGACGCACATTGGCGCAAACAATGTCGTTGTTAAACAGTTCTCAAAGCCACTGTCTGTTATCAAATCACCTTACGTGCTACTAGTGGCCGCATATATCGTGGCATGTCTAATGTCCCTTGCTGTTAGCTCAGCAACAGGTCTAGGCGTTCTATTGATGGCAACCCTATTCCCAATGATGACAGCTATGGGTATCTCACGCCCTGCTGCTGTCGCGGTATGTGCTTCACCGGCTGCAATCATTCTTTCCCCAACATCAGGTGACGTAGTTATTGCTGCGGAAAAGTCAGGGTTATCACTGGATGTATTTGCAGTTCAAACTGTGCTTCCTGTTTCTATCTGCGCAATCATCGTGATGGCTGCAGCCGCTTTTTTCTGGAACAAATACCTAGACCAGAAAGAAAACACGCCGATGGAAAAGATCGATGTATCAGAGATTGAAGCAAATGCACCCGCTTTCTATGCTGCTCTACCTTTCTTGCCGATTGCCGGTGTTTTCTTATTCAATGGCCGCACCATTCCTGGCTTGCAACTTGATATCTACACTATCGTTGTTGGCTCTATTTTTGTAGGCGCGCTTGTCGATTACGTCGTCAAGAAGTTCGATGGTGAAAAAACACTGGAAGACCTAGATTCTTGTTACCAAGGTATGGCCGAGGCGTTTAAAGGCGTAGTGATGCTGCTGGTTGCGGCTGGTGTGTTCGCACAAGGTCTGATGTCTATTGGCGCAATCGACAACTTAATTGGCTTAGCGGAAGCTGCTGGTGCCGGTGGTATCGCTCTAATGCTTATCCTAACAGGTTTAACGGTAGCAGCAGCAATCGCAACAGGCTCGGGTAATGCACCTTTCTACGCGTTCGTTGAACTTGCACCTTCATTGGCTGCGAAAATGGGACTAAACCCTGCATTCCTTATCATTCCAATGCTTCAGGCGTCTAACCTAGGCCGTACAATTTCTCCAGTGTCTGGTGTAGTTGTCGCTACCTCAGGTATGGGTAAAATCAGTCCATTTGAGGTGGTAAAACGTACCTCTGTACCTGTTATCTGTGGCCTGATTACGGTTATCTTCGGTACTTTAGTGTTAGTTCCAATGACGGCATAACGCTCCTCTTACTCAAATATCACCGACAGAAACGTTATAACCAAAAGAAACGCCAAACTCATTGAGTTTGGCGTGTTTATTTGTGCTCTTCGAAATAGGAGAAGAAGCGCTTAACCAAATAAAGATGAAGCTACTTCATCTCTCCGTATCGCTCTAAGTAAAGAACGGTTGCGGCAGTTCTAGAAGCTACTTGCAACTTCTTGAGCAAGCTCTTCATATGCACCTTAACGGTCGATTCAGAGATAAACAGCTGGTCGGCAATTTGTTTGTTTCGGTAGCCCTTGGCAACCTCTTGCAGAATCTGCATTTCACGTTCCGTCAGCTGGTCAAAAATATCTTCGCGGCTTGCAGCGTCGCTTAAGTAACTGGCTACTACACTGCTGTACGCTTTGTCTCCACTGTGCGCCTTTTTCAAAAGCTCAATCAGCTCATCCGGCTCAGTATCTTTAAGAAGGTAGCCATCAGCGCCTGCTTTAACGATAGCCTCAATGTCTGCGGGGCTGTCAGAGACAGTTAGAATCACGATGTTCGCACTAGAACCGTCAGTACGCAGTGCTTTCAATGTATCCAGCCCAGACATGCCTTTCATATTGAGATCCAACAAGATCAGGTCTGGATCTTCCTCATGAGCCATTGCGACTGCATCTGTGCCGTTGCTTGCTTCGCCGACGACTTCAAACTCATCTTCAAAGCTGAGTAACTGACTGATACCACGGCGCATCAACGGGTGGTCGTCGACCAACATTACTTTACAAATCGTCAAGATTAACTTCCTTCAAACTCTTATACTTTAGAATGACTGTACAGCCCTTACCCTTCGCTGTTTCAATCGTTAATTCGCCATTCAGCCTTGCCGCGCGCTCCTGCATTATACTCATGCCATAGTGGTTTAACTTAGCAGTACTATGGTCAAAACCATCTCCGTTATCCTTTATCACGACTAATACTTCGCCATTTTCATCGTTACAACATACATCGATCAAATCGGCATTGGCGTGTTTTATTGCATTTACAGTTGCTTCACGGATCAATTGAAGCAGGTGAACTTGGCTATGTGCGTCAAGTTCAATCGATGACAGATTGTTAGTTAGATTAATCGTGCCATCGGTTCTTTCACTGAGCTGCTCAAGCATAGTGCTCAAAGCATCTCCGAAATTACCCTCTTTGATTGATAACCTAAAGGTTGTCAACAATTCTCGCAATTGAGTATAAGCATCAGCGAGCCCATTCCCCAACTCTAGAGCAATTTGTTCTGATTGCTCTCTGTGTTTGTGCTCTGGGAGCTTTCCTATCACTCGCTTTAAGAGAGTAACTTGAATTTTTAAATAAGACAGTGACTGAGCTAGCGAGTCATGAAGCTCACGTGCAATCGTCGCACGCTCTTCCATGATAATCAGTTGCTCTGCCTGTTTTTGTGCAATGTTATAGTATACCGCACGTGAAAGTAGGCGAATAAAGTTATCAATTAGCGCTTTTGTTGAGTGCCCATGATGGTAGCAACAATACAAATAACCTAGTGTGATTTCACTGTCATCCAGCTTCATTTCAAATTTTTCGTAGTGCGAATTCTCGTCGTAACCTTCATCAAGAACAAAAGAGCGACCAGAGGTATCTAAGATCTCCAGTCTCAATGACTCAATATCTTTCAATCCCACAAGGTGCTGGAGAATAGCTCGAAAATTCTCTGGCGAGACGCGTGTAACACCCAACTCCTGAGACGAATGATACAGTGCCTGAAGAGATTGGTTCGCACTCTGTAGCTCTTTGGTTTTTGCATCAACAACATCCTCTAAGTTGCGATAAAGTGCACCTAAATCTCGCGTCATCGAGTTGAAGGTCTTGGTTAAAATCCCAAGCTCATTGTTATTTGTGACTTCCAGGTGGACTTCAAAGTCACTGTTTTTTATTCGATGGCTCGCCGCGACTAAGGCATGCAGTGGTTTAACAACTTGTTTACGAACAAAATGAACAACAAAAAGAGATATGACTAGAATCCCACCCAGTCCGATACCACCAGCCCAGGCCAATTTGATGAGCTTGTTTTCAGAAAATTCTTGAAGCTTAAACACAAAGCCATCAATTTCAGACACAAAGTTCTCAACAAGAACTAAGTAATATTGCCTGTCTGAACTATTCAGCACCTGCTTCAATTCATGCCATCGACCAATGATCAAATAGTAGTCTTCTGTGATATGCGTAGGTACGTTCCAACCGACCAGGCTAGACATCGACTCTGAGTAGAGAGATTCTTCGAACTCTCGCATATGCTCTTCGTAATTCGTTGATTGGATTTGAATATCATGAGCTAAACGGTAGCTTTGCATTCGCATTGAGCCCGCAACGTTGACCGCCTCTGCGTCATTAAGACTCGAAGCCAAAGTGAAAATTGCAAATCCTGTCGTCGCAACCGATAAAAGCAAGATAAAAAGAAGCGACTTGGCGATGGTACTCGTGAGAGATGAAACAGGTTTAATAAGCAAAAGAAAATCCCAATCGTTCGAAGGAGCTTAACGGAAATATTGTCACATATCGATATTCATAGCTCCAACCAATATGTGACCTATCACCACGTAATTTATTGATCTAAGACAATATACAACCCCATTTAGCCCTTAGGGGGTATTTATGCAAATATTTCTAAAACTACACTGCATGTGAGGATAAATGACAAGATGTTAACGAACAAACAGTCTACAATTACAACATCTTAGCAACATTTAAGGTGAGCATGTGCTAGATTTATCAAAACGGCGTCTGTTTTCTCGTAAAAAAGTAGATTCGAGCCTTATCCGATTACCTTGGATCAAAGAGTTAAACAATTTTACTGATGACTGTACTCGCTGTGGAAAGTGCATCGATAAATGCGAAACGAGCATCATTGTGTTGGGCGACGGAGGATTCCCTACTGTCGATTTCTCAATTGATGAATGCACCTTTTGTTACCAATGTGCCGATGTTTGTCCTGAACCTATTTTTAAAAGTGAACAAGAAACACCTTGGCAAGCTAAAGCGTCTATCTCAGACAAATGCTTAGCCCAAAACAATGTTGAGTGCCGCAGCTGCGGTGATATGTGTGAGCCAATGGCGATACAGTTTCAACTCAGAGCCGGTGGTGTGGCCCTACCGAAAATCGATTTAGATGAGTGTAGCGGATGTGGTGCTTGCGTAGCAGTTTGCCCGACTTCAGCTATCCTTGTGAGTAATGCATAAATAAAAATAACGAGAGCAGTTTATGTCGCTAAACGAAGTACATATTTCAAGTTTAGTCGTGCATGTGAGCCCAGAGCACCTCTCCGAGATCAAAGCAGAAATCGAGAAGTTCGATAATGCCGAGATTTATGGTGATAGCCCTGAAGGCAAGATCATCGTCGTGCTGGAAACAGAAAACCAAGGTTTTGTCACCGACACGATAGAAGCAATTAACAATATACAAAACGTTCTAGGAACCGCTTTGGTTTACCACCAAGTCGAAACAGACCTAGACGAATCAGAATTAGACACTGGAAGCAATAATTCTCAAATCGAGGGTGAAGTATGAAAATGACAAGACGTGCGTTTGTGAAAGCAAACGCGGCTGCATCAGCGGCAGCCGTTGCGGGTGTAACTCTACCAGCAACAGCAGCTAACCTGATCGCCAGCTCAGATGAAACAAAAATCACGTGGGATAAAGCGCCTTGTCGTTTTTGTGGTACGGGTTGTTCAGTACTGGTAGGTACTCAAAATGGTAAAGTGGTTGCAACTCAAGGCGACCCGGAAGCACCAGTAAACAAAGGCCTTAACTGTATCAAAGGCTACTTCCTTTCAAAAATCATGTACGGTAAGGATCGTCTAGATACGCCGCTACTTCGTATGAAAGATGGCAAATTCCATAAAGATGGTGATTTTGCGCCAGTTTCTTGGGACCAAGCTTTCGACGTAATGGCTGAAAAGTGGAAAGAAGCACTAGCTAAGAAAGGTCCAACATCTGTTGGTATGTTCGGTTCTGGTCAATGGACTGTAATGGAAGGTTACGCTGCCGCTAAAATGATGAAAGCAGGTTTCCGTTCTAACAACATCGATCCAAACGCTCGTCACTGTATGGCTTCGGCTGTAGTTGGTTTCATGCGTACTTTCGGTATCGATGAACCAATGGGTTGTTACGATGACTTCGAGCACGCAGACTCTTTTGTTCTGTGGGGGTCGAACATGGCAGAGATGCACCCTATCCTGTGGACTCGTATTACTGACCGTCGCTTAAGTCACCCACATGTAAAAGTAAACGTACTGTCTACTTACTATCACCGTTCATTTGAATTAGCAGACCAAGGTTATATCTTTAAGCCACAATCTGACCTTGCGATTGCAAACTTCATCGCTAACTACATCATCGAAAACGATGCAGTGAACTGGGACTTCGTGAACAAGCACACGAACTTCAAGCAAGCGGACACTGATATCGGTTACGGTCTACGTGATGAAGATCCACTACAACAAGCTGCAGCGAATCCAAACTCTGGCAAAATGACATCTATCTCTTTCGAGGAGTACAAGAAGTCTGTTGCACCTTACACAGTAGAAAAAGCATCTGAAATTTCTGGTGTTGAACCAGAGAAACTAATCGAACTAGCGAAGCAATACGCGGATCCAAACACGAAAGTCATGTCTCTATGGACTATGGGTATGAACCAACATACTCGTGGTGTATGGATGAACAGCCTTGTGTACAACATCCACCTATTGGTTGGTAAGATCGCAACTCCTGGTAACAGCCCATTCTCACTAACAGGTCAACCATCTGCATGTGGTACTGCTCGTGAAGTAGGTACATTTGCACACCGTCTACCAGCAGACATGGTGGTAATGAATCCTAAGCACCGTGAGTACGCAGAGAAAATTTGGGACATCCCTACTGGCGTTATCCCACCAAAACCAGGTTACCACGCGGTTCTTCAAGACCGTATGCTTAACGACGGCAAGCTAAACGCTTACTGGGTAATGTGTAACAACAACATGCAAGCGGGTCCAAACATCAACAACGAACGTCTACCGGGCTACCGTAACCCAGAGAACTTCATTGTATGTTCTGACCCATACCCAACAGCAACAGCTCAAGCAGCTGACCTGATTCTTCCTACAGCAATGTGGGTTGAGAAAGAAGGTGCTTACGGTAACGCAGAGCGTCGTACACAAGCTTGGTACCAACAAGTTCCTGCAGTTGAAGGCGCGAAGTCGGATCTATGGCAAATCATGGAATTCACTAAACGCTTCAAGATGGAAGAGATCTGGACTGAAGAGCAACTGGCTCTAGCTCCACAATGGCGTGGAAAGTCAATGTACGACATGCTTTTCCAAAACGGCAAAGTAAACAAGTACCCTCTATCTGAAGCTCAAGAGCTGAACGATGATGCAAAAGCAGCTGGTTTCTACATCCAGAAAGGTCTTTTCGAAGAGTACGCTGCGTTTGGTCGTGACCACGGACACGATCTAGCACCATACGATGTTTACCACACTGTACGTGGCCTACGTTGGCCTGTTGTTGACGGCAAAGAGACACTTTGGCGTTACAAAGAAGGCTCAGATCCATATGCGAAAGAAGGCTCAGGTTGGGACTTCTACGGTAAGCCAGATGGTAAAGCATTGATCATCTCTGCTCCGTACGAGGCGCCACCAGAAGCACCAGATTCAGAGTTCGACATGTGGCTATGTACTGGTCGTGTTCTTGAGCACTGGCACACAGGTACTATGACTCGTCGTGTTCCTGAGCTTTACAAAGCCGTTCCAGATGCGGTGTGTTACATGCACCCTGCTGATGCGAAAGCTCGTGGCGTTCGTCGTGGTGAAGAAGTTCTTATTTCTAACAAGCGCGGTGAAGTACGAGTTCGTGTTGAAACTCGCGGCCGTAACCGTCCACCACAAGGCTTGGTATTCGTACCATTCTTTGATGCGCGCATTCTAATCAACAAGCTGATTCTAGATGCAACTGACCCACTATCGAAGCAAACAGACTTCAAGAAGTGCCCAGTTAAAATCACAAAAGTCGCTTAATTAGTTAAGAATGTCAGGGCTGCAGCCTTTGTGCAGCCCGCTATAAGAATTTAGCCATTCGGCGGAGAATAAATAATGAAAAAATTACTCATCACACTGTTATCTGTTGGTGCAATGATCGCTGGTGTTGCTCAAGCTGAGCTTGAAAACCCAGGTGGTATCGGTGGTGTAGAATCACTACGTGGTGCTAGCGAGCTAGAATCAACTCGCCCTGCAGATGATTTTAAAAAGTTCCCTCGTGAACAAGTACTAGAAAGCGACTTCGTTTACCAGCCACCGTTGATTCCACACTCAACTCGTAGCTACGAAGTGTCTCTTAACGCGAACAAATGTCTGTCATGCCACAGCTGGAAAAACGCGAAAGAGATGGGTGCAACTAAGATCAGTGTGACTCACTACATGAACCGTGAAGATGCTGTACTTGCAGACGTATCGCCTCGTCGTTACTTCTGTCTTCAGTGCCACGTACCTCAAGCAAATGCAAAACCATTGATTGAGAATGAATACCAGCGCGTAGAATCTCTTCGCTAATCCGTACCTGAGAAGAGGCGAATTTATGAAACTATTAAAAACGTTTTGGAAAAGGCTATCGACGCCAAGTAAAGCAGCGGCAGGTGTTCTACTGTTCATGGGCTTTGCAGGTGGTCTACTTTTCTGGGGTGCATTTAACACAGGGATGGAAGCAACCAACACAGAAGAATTCTGTTCTGGCTGTCACGCTCCTATCGTTGAAGAGATCCAAGAGACGATTCACTACTCGAACCGCTCGGGTGTTCGTGCAATCTGTTCAGATTGTCACGTACCACATGAATGGACTGATAAGATCGTTCGTAAAGTTCAAGCATCAAAAGAGCTATACGCTCACTTTATTGCTAAGACGATTGATACTCCTGAGAAATTCAAAGAGCGTCGTCATCACTTAGCAGAGCGTGAATGGGCGCGTTTGAAAAAGAACGACTCTCTAGAGTGTCGTAACTGTCACCAATTTGAGTTCATGGACTTCTCAGAACAGAGTTCACGAAGTGCTAAACAGCACTCAACAGCACTGGCTTCAGGCGAAAAAACATGTGTAGATTGCCACAAAGGTATCGCACACAAACTGCCTGACATGCACGGTGTTGAAGGCTGGCAATAAGAGGATAAGCAATGAGTACTTTAGAATCAGTAATTTGGCATATCCTTGGTTACGGTGCGATGCCATTCATCATTCTTTCAGGCTTCGCAGTTGTTGCTGCTATCTCTATCTGGATTCTTTCATTCGGTAAAGATAAAGAAGTCGACTAATTACTATCAACTTTTTGCCTATTTAGTTGATACTATAAAGCCACTGATTCCAGTGGCTTTTTTATTATTTACGTGTGTCAGAATCAGACAATGAAAAGTGAGTTAGTTTTCAGTATCCACGATTGGCAATACTTGTTTCACATACTCACCCGGCGCAGTTCCAATCACAGGGTTTAACTCTGACCCTCGGTTAAACGGCTCTCGCGGCTCATCACTTTCATACCCGCTTAACCACTTGTTCCAGTGAACCCACCAAGACCCTTCATTGTGTTTGGCATTGGCTAGCCACTCTTGCGCAGAATCATCAAGGTTGTCATTCAGCCAGTAGCCATATTTGTTCTTACTTGGGTGATTCACAATGCCTGCAATATGGCCAGACTCACCAAGTACGAAGGTTTTGTTGCCACCGGTGTTGAGTGCACCTCGATAAGTGCCCTGCCACAACGCAATATGATCATCTTTGGTCGAGATAAAGTAGCTTGGGATTTTAATCTTATTAAGATCAATCCAAACGCCACCGATTTTCACGCCCTTATCTTGAACGAGCTTGTTCTCTAAGTAGAGTTCTCTCAGCAGGAAGTTATGACACTTAGCGGCCACATTGGTACTATCACTGTTCCAATAGAGCAAGTCGAACTCCATTGGGCTACTACCCTTCAAATAGTTGTCGATGTAGTAATTCCAGTAGAGGCTGTTCTCTCTGAGTAGACTGAACGTAACGCTCAATGAACGACCGTCCATGAACCCTTTCATATTGTTCTGCTTCTCAATGGCACTGATAATGGTGTCATTGATGTAGGCACCCACCTCGCCCGGTTGAGAGAAATCCAACAATGTTGTGAAGAAGGTCGCTGTCTTGATGCGTTTCTTCATACGCTTAGCCGCATAGTAAGCGACCGTTGAAGCCAATACAGTGCCACCAATGCAGTAACCCGCCGCGTTGATTTGCTCTCTACCTGTAATGTCTTCAATGGCAGCGACAGCTTTGACAACGCCTTCAGTCACATAGTCACCAAACTCAACGTCTTTCTGTGCCTCACTCGGGTTGCGCCAAGACATCATAAATACACTATGCCCTTGCTCTAGCAACCAGCGAACCATTGAGTTCTTTTCTCGAAGATCAAGAATGTAGTATTTGTTGATAAACGGCGGAACAATCAACATTGGCGTCGCATTCACTTTCTCTGTCTTCGGATGATATTGAATCAACTCAAACAGTTCATTTTTGAACACCACGTCCCCTTCGGTATTTGCAACATCTTGCCCTAACCTAAAGGCATTGTTATTGGTCATGCGGATTTTGAGAATGTCAGCACTGGACTCAATATCAGCACGCAGTTGTTCTAAGCCATCAACAAGGTTTTCGCCGTTGCGCTCTAAGGTAATCTTCATTAACTCAGGGTTCGTCGCAATGAAGTTTGTTGGTGAAAGTGCATTGATCGCCTGGCGCGAGAAGAAAGCAACACGCTCTTTTGTCTTCTCATCAATGCCTTCCATCGATTCAATTGTTTCTAAATAGCTTTTACTAAACAGCAAATAAGACTGCTTAATGAAGTTGTAGAAGGGATCATTTTTCCATGCGTCGTCGATAAAACGTTTGTCATCACGCTCTTCAGAAACTATGGTGCTGGTGTTACCCATCAAGACGGTATTCTGCCAGATTTGTAGTTGCTGCTCCCACCATTGTGTCTGCAACTTCAACATATCTGCAGGTTGGTTAATGGCTTGCTCAAAAATCTTGGATGCATCTTCGAAATTGATCTCTTGCATCGCTTTATTGAGAGGTGATTGTGCGGCTTCCTTGCTTTGTTCAAAGTTCTCCCACCATTGCTGGTTTGTCTGCTGAAGTTTTACAAGGTAGTCCGAAAAGAAGTGTTGGAACATAATCTAACTCCAATGATCGGAAAATCGCCACTGACTTCATACAGGTATAATCCACAAAGACTACACCTATGAGCCAGTGGCGACTTAATTTAGGCAGATGTTGTGTTTAGGTTTTCCGTCGTCAATGATTCCACATCTTCTTTAAACTCTTTCGCCGCAGCTTGGAATTTATTGCTATCGTTCATCATTTGTTGTGACAGTTGGCTAAGTACAGCAAGCTGCTGGCTGTTAAATGCAGCAAGACCGTTTACATCTTTGATGTCTGTTACCGCTTTCATTTGCGCTAGACCCATATCTGTATAAGTCTTCATAGCGTTCATTTGCAGCTCAGTCATAACCTCTACATTCTTAGCAATGAGCTTGTTGAACTTAAAGTAAGGTTCAAATTGCTTTTCTGTTTGGTCTGTCATTGATTTAAAAATATCCGTGTACATACATAACTCCTAAAGATTTCATAGATTGAATTACAATTCGTATTGTTCATTTCTAGAGGTTGACCAACAGTGGCGAAGCCGTTTATCGCCCACCACTACTGAAGTTACTCGTTGACGTTTTTCAATAAAACAGCCGTACCCATGCCACCGCCAACACACAGCGAAGCCACGCCTGATTTGGCGTCAGTCGATAACATTTCATGAATTAAAGAGACAATAATGCGGTTGCCAGAGGCGCCCAATGGATGCCCTAATGCAATTGCGCCACCATTTACATTCACTTTGTGCTTAAATACCTCTAACGGTAGGTCATGCTCTTCAGCTAACTGATACATGACTCCCAGTGCTTGAGCAGCAAACGCTTCATTGAGCTCAAACAGCTCAATATCTTTCAGTTGAGCATCAGCTTTAGCTAAGGCTTTAGTTACTGCCTCAACTGGCCCTAACCCCATCACTTTCGGATCCAAGCCCGATTGAGCATAGCTCTCGAGTTCGACTAGTGGCGTAAGCCCTAATCTTTTCACGGCACTTTCTGAAGCGACAATGACTGCGCTTGCGCCATCGTTAATGCCTGAAGCGTTTCCAGCAGTTACACTACCTTCACGATCGAATGCAGGTCTTAGCTTCTGTAAACCTTCGAAGGTCGCATCGGACTTAGGGTATTCATCGGTATCGAAAACGACAGTTTGACGGCGCTGTTTCACCTCTACCGGAACGATTTGGTCAACAAATTTTCCCGCCTCAATCGCCGCAACCGCTTTTTGCTGACTCTCTAATGCATAGTTATCTTGTGCTAAGCGAGAAATGTTGAGTTCCTTTGCGATGTTCTCTGCCGTCACACCCATGTGATACTGTTTAAACGCGTCCGTTAGACCGTCACCAATCAAGAGGTCAGTCATTGAGATGTTGCCCATCTTGTGGCCATTACGAACTGACGAAGGTACAACGAAAGGAATTTGAGACATCACTTCCACACCAGCCGCCACAACAACATCAGCATCTTGCGCTTTAATGTGTGCTGCCGCGTCCATCACAGCCTTCATGCCGCTACCACAAATCATGTTTACGCCGTAAGCTGGCACTTCTTGCGGAACACCTGCAAACAGAGAGGCTTGTCGAGCAACCCCCATTCCTTGTCCAGCAGAAATAACGTTACCCACAATGACCTCATCAACGTTGGACGGATCGAGTTGCGCTGCATCTAAAGCCCCTTTGATAGCGACACCTGCGAGTTCACCTGCCGATGTCTCTTTTAAAGAGCCAGTAAATGAACCAATAGGGGTACGTTTTGCGGCAACAATGAATATCTTTTCCATAATTTATTCCTCAACAATTCCTTAATTCATGTACAAGCCGCCATTTACAGACAACGTCTCGCCTGTAATGTACGCACCCGATTCACCTGCTAGGAAGCCAACCGCATCCGCAATTTCAGTTGGTGTCGCCAAGCGCTTCATTGGAATTTGTCCTTTAATTGACTCAAGCACTTCGGGATTCATCTGCTCGACCATAGGGGTAGCCGTGTAACCTGGTGCAATCACATTGACTGTCACGCCGCTGCGAGCGCCTTCTGCTGCAAGAGCCTTAGAGAATCCAATCATGCCAGCCTTAGCTGCTGAATAGTTTGTTTGACCAAACTGACCTTTTAATCCATTGACGGAAGAGATATTGATGACTCGACAGTTTCCTTTTTCACACATAGGAGCAAAAAGTGGCTGGGTGACATTGAATAGGCTGTTCAAATTTGTTTCGATAACATCACGCCAAGCCGATGCATCCATTTTCTTAAAAACGCTGTCTCGAGTGATACCGGCATTGTTCACCAGAACATCAATCGTACCCTCTTCTTCCAATAACTTGCTTAAGCGTTGCGCGCATTCTTCAGTATTAGTCACATCAAGCTCAAACAATCTGACCTGTTCTGCAGTGAATTTTTTTTCATTAAACCAATCTACTGCGCATTGGTGATTACCAGTAAAGTAAGTCGCAATTACACGATAGCCTTGTTCGACCAACTTAGAAGAAATTGCTGAGCCTATCCCACCTTTCGAACCTGTAATTAAAGCAAGTTTTTTCATTGATAACTCCATCCGATACAAGCAAATAACAATACTATTAAGAAAAATGCTTAGCGCGTCTTATTAATTCCATGACTACCGCTTTAATTAAACCCTACATGCTTGGACTAAAAACTTTTATTACAAACTAAACTAATTTCATATTTAATGGTTAGAATTTGACCTAAATCTCAACCTCAATGAAATGTTATCACTTTGTAAAATCACGTAAGCCAATGATTTATAATCATTTAATTATTGTTCACTTTATCAGCTTTAAATGTAAGCGACTGAATTTTCGAATGTTATTGTTGTCTCCCTACTCATTGCAAAACAAGTGCAAAGTTTGAACTCTCTTATATTCACTGAAACAATTACTGATAATTTAACTTTAACCACCTTGATTAGAACATAAAGCTATGACTGCAAATTCTTATTAACCGAGGAGAAAACAAGATATATAAAAACGCAAAAAGCCCATCATAATTGATGAGCTTTTTGTTATTAAACGCCAAACTAATATCTAATAGACTTTATTAGTTTCAAATATATTTCATTTAAATTACTCTTTTAAAATGAAAATATTTCACCCGAATCAACGTCTAAGTAAATTTTGTTTTCCAGTTTTAAACCACCGCAATAAATGAAGTAAACATTACGACTCGAGTACTTGACTGACTTAACCCAGCCACCAAGTTCTTCAAAATCTCCCGGCTCACAGGTTCCATTCTCGATCAAACCATCAACGGCGACTCTAAAGGGCTTTCGGTAAGTTTTTAGGTCATCAGACTTTACTAAGTAAGAATCTAGGATTTCAACATGCTCATCGGGAGATATGATGACTTCATTCTCACTTAAATTAGACATCTCAATCCACTCTGCCATTTCTGGGGCGCCCTCCTTCAAAACAATGTAGTCAGAGATGCGCCCCCAACCGTTCGCCTTTTCGAGTACTTCGATGTGATCCCCCTTATAGAGATAATCTTTGATCAAAGCATCGACATTAGGTTCATCGTAAACCGCTATCTTTCGTTCAGACACATAGTAGTCGGTTTGTTCGGGTAGAGCAGATAGGTCCAGTATTGGCTTAGGCTCTTCTTTCGGTTCCTGTGACATCTGTTCAACAGGCACCTTTTCCTCTTCTGGGGGAGTCACATCGTTTTTTTTCATTACTAAAAAGTAATAGGCAGCCCCTCCTCCACCAAGAAGACACGATATCACCAACGCTATGATTACTTTTTTCATGACAAATGTTACTCACTCTCCATAGATAAACTCAGTGTACAACAACTCTTTCTGATGCTCATCTATACTCTATTCAATATGTTAGACATTTCGAGGTGGATATGAGGAGATTCGCGTATGGGATTGCAGCGATTGCTATATTCATAAGCGATCCTGCGTCTTCAGAATGCATCAAGCAAAACTGGAATGGTCTACTCAACCTTCAAATGCGCACGGAACATCACTACAACCAATACTCAACTGAGTTCAATCAGATTCTTTCCACGTACGACTCTCAGTTACTATTCTCAAAACGATATACACCCCATCAGTTGGTGGAGTTGTGGGCTAAAGACAACCCTAAGTTTACTCAAAGGCTCAAACACCACATGGCTAGTGCTTATCAGGCTTCAAGTCTTTTATTGAAACAAGCACATTTATCACAAATGGAACTGGTATCAGCAAGAGAGCTAACAGAGTCTTGGCAGTCGATGTACGATTCCTGCAAACAACAAAATAAACCAAAGCAATCACACAACGCGCAGTTACATTTCAACAGCTCCAAATCGCTTGTTGTCGATTTTGAAAACCTAATTCATAAGACCCGAAAACTGGCTGAAAAGTACCATTCTGAAGCAGACATACTAAACAACACACGTAAACAAGCTGCTCCATTTTAAATACATCCAGTGATGAATATTTAGTCAACCCTATAAAGCATCACACTATCAACAACTTGTAACGCCAATTTTATCCACTCCAACAACATCGGTTAAAACACAATCAAAAACCAAACTTATCTGGGACACTCATCACAAAAAACATTTACAAACTCTCAAAAATTGCTATGATGGCCATTCATATAACTTAATAACAAGTAATATATTGGCTAGGTAATATGCAAAAATCGATGGCTTTAAACTGCTTGAGTAACACGGAATGGACTGCGGAGATAAGAGCCAAGCTTTTATCAGTAGTAAAACACATGGAAGAGTTCGGTTCAGTAAGTGAGCTAGAGCTATGCAAGATATTTGGTGAGACAATTTGGAATGACGGCGTTGATTACCATTCACATGCTTTCTCATTCAGAATTGATACGAAAACTGGAGATTGTTCAATTTCCAATTTCAAATATCACTAAAATTAGCGACTGATTTTGGATTCGGAGTACATTTATGTGCTCCGTTTTTCGTTTCTAGGCCCACACTTTTTCCATCACTGACACCTTTCACTAACTGGCTTCAAACTTACGCCTTATAAATAGGTAACGGTGTATTCCCTTTAACCTGCCTGATTGCTAAGTGGGTATGGATATCTTTTACGTTCTCTAAACGCTGCAACTTCCGAGTAAACGACTCGTACGCATTTAGGTTTTCACTAACCACTTCCAATAAATAGTCATACGCACCAGAGACAACATGACAGCTGATCACCTCTTCCATCTCCACAATGGCTTGCTCAAACTCGTTGATTGATTTCTCTTGGTGATTACTCAGACTCACCTCCACAAACACACTCATTGCAATACCAACATGACTGCGGGACAAGCTCACTCGATAGCTATCAATAATGCCATTCTGCTCTAGGCGTTTGATTCTTCTAGCACAAGGAGACGGAGACAACCCGACGAGATCCGCCAGTTCTGCAATGGTTAAGCGACCATCTCGCTGCAATAGTTCTAACAAGTGTTTATCGATACGATCCATCACACAGACTCCCACATTGGTTAAAATCGTCAAATAGTTACTAATAATTAACGATATCAGTTAATCAATAAACATTTCAAAGTAAATATTGCCAACTTTCACCTTTTTACGTGCTTCATAATGTCTCTATCAACCAAGGATAGGAAAATACAATGTTGCTCGGGTACACTTCCATTGCCGTCACTTTAATGATTTGGGCTAGTTTCTTTTTATCTCTAAAAGGAGGGGCTAACTCGGTTTTAGCTCCTGCAGATATCGCAATGACGCGATTTCTCATCCCGTCACTCGCTCTTTGTCCTCTGGTATATAAAGCTCGCCATGCGATAGCATCGGTACCTAAAATCTACCTAATAGGTATGTTCATCGGTTGCGGACTACCCTACTTACTGGTTACCAGTTCAGCGATGCAGTATGTGCCTGTTGCTCAAGGCAGTGCGCTCGTACCGGGGACGTTACCACTGTTTGTAACCATGATCGCCGTGTTCTTTTTTAAACAGCCACTCAGCCATCATCGTATTATCGGCTTCGCGCTTGTAATCATCGGTATTGTTATCTTTTTATATACTGGCTTATCTCTGCATACAGAACACAGCAGTGACTCATTACTTGGCTCTGAAACTTTAGGTCAGTTGCTATTCCTGTTTGCCAGTTTGATGTGGGCGATATTCACCATTTCAGCGCGAGTTGCGAATCTGAATGCCCTTGTGGTGGCGGGCTTAATCAGTTTGATGTCGAGCATCCTATTGATAGCTTTAATCGTCGTAGGAGTGCTTCCTAGCTACCTATATGAACAATCGATGACCCAATGGCCAGTCAACGAATTACTTACCCATAGTGCGATTCAGGGTGTGGGAGCTGGAATTATTGCGGCAGCGACTTACTTATATGCGGTACAGACCCTTGGCGCCGAGCGCTCTGCAGCTTTTGGTAGTTCAACGCCGGTTATCGCTACACTACTGGCTATTCCAATCTTCCAAGAAATGCCCAGTGTAAGCAGCTGGATCTCTCTAGCATTAATCTGCAGTGGTAGCCTACTCGCAAGTAATATCTTTCTTAAAAAAGATGCATCACTTGATTACAGGCCCCCAAAGCACCACGCATAAAAGAAGATACAGTGATAATTCACTTTTTATCATGCTGTTTCTCATTTACACTGGCGCACCTTTTTCTAAAGAGAGAATGTCATGCAACGCGATTACACACTTAACTGCCTGATCACCATGCCACGTCATGAGCTTGAAGAGTTCAGCCTAAGAATGATCCATCGTTTAGTACCAGAAGATGCGATGAATGAGCTATTTACCTTTGAGCAAGAAGAAGTGACCAGCGAAGAGCGCATGCAGTCAGCTAAATTTGACGCGATGCTACGAATGACGGCGATTGCTTTAGGTGAAGTCAATTTGGCATTTTCCGAATCAGAGAACGCTCAGCAGAATATTGATCGTATGACCCGTCTTCTGCTTTGGCACTTCTACTCGATCTCATTCAATTTGGAAGAAGCGATCGCAATTGAGGTTCACTGTGAAAAGGTAGAATCGATTTTGAAGAATGCACCGAAAGATGCATTCGGTTGGGTGAAAGAGCTCACCGAACTTCTTCACTTCTACGCAAAAGTGAACGAGCAGAAAGGTGAACAATAATATCATCTTTGGGTTAGCCTAGCTCTCTTCCCTAAGACCCAAGAGCGTTTGCAGAAGGCAGATAAAAACTTTGTTTAAAGGTGTTATCTGCCTTTGTTGTTTCTAGCACACTGTGATGAAGCATCAGAATAGATTGTACGATGCGAGTCCCTATACCAAGCGAGCCTTTCGCGGCAAGGGTGTCGACCTCATTTTGAATGGTTACTCTTGTTCGCTTAGCTTGCGTACCTTGCTCGACAACAATGCTTAGTTCACCATCGTGTGGAGCGTGACGAATTGCATTCTCCATCAAATTAAACATCAATCGCTCGATCAATTTCTGTTCCCCGACGATCGATACAGCACTATCGATTCTCACATTGAGCTTAATATGTTTGGCATCGAGCTGATTCTTAAATGTTTCCTCACACAGTGTCAGTAAACGATTGAAATCAATCGTCCGGTATTCATAGGTCGGCAGCTCTTTCTCTTGTTTTGCTGTGTCTAGCAGCGAGTTAAGTTGCTCGAACAATTTATTGCTGTTTCGATACGCAACATCAATCAATGGATCAGATTGTGGATTCTGTAGCTGCCACGTTTCTAAGTAACCCAATACGCTAGACAGTGGTGTTTTTAGATCATGACTTAATTGGATTAATGTTTGGCGACGTTGTGAGGATTGATATTCAAGGTGCAGAAACTGCTGCTGTATATGTTTGGCCATCAATTCGTAAGACCTCGCTACAGGCACTAATTCAGGCACCTGCTTAGCGAAATCAGGCTCTAGCCTAAAGTCATGCTCAGCTTGCTGCTGCAGTTTATCGGTGACTTCCTCAATCGGATTAAGCAAACTTCGTTTTACCAGTATGTAAGCGCCGACCGCAAAACCTAAAATCGATATCAATACCAAAGCTGCGAGTACAATATACGAGGAATCAACTTGGGCATCGGAAATCACAGCGTGGCGATTACTACCAATCAACACATATAGATAGCCCACCGTTGAGCCTAGCTCTTGAATAGCTGCAACGGAGAACACTTTAGGGTCTGTCGGCGTACGAGGGTCTTCCCCTAAGATTGGATAGGCTTCGTTGGCGAGAAAACGTTGGATGGGTTCTAAATCAACATACTCCATCATCTCAGTGCCTTCAGGAGCCGCATGAGTGGTGATCTTACCTTGAGCATCGAGAAAGTAGATCTCAAAGTCTGGGCCAATCAACATTAACGTATGGAAAATGCTCTTAAGCGCGACAGGGTTATAATCAGTCCCGACCATAAGAGGGTTGTCATCACGCATATGGCGCGCCAAGTCTTTGTGCAAGCTTTGCTTGGTCCTCTGCTCGATCGTCTGTTTTTGCCAATGATATGTAAAACCAATCGCCACACTTGCCAGCAAAAACCAGAGACTGGTGAATGCCATCAATCGAGACTTGAAGCTCATAACTCAACCTCCCTTTGCCCTATCCAACTGCTGAATAATTCAACCAATGCTTAGCAAGCAAACTTACAACCCATCCAAACTAGTTATAGCTGCTTAGAGTGAAACTTATATCCAACACCCCACACCGTCTGAATATAGTTTTGTTCACCGTCTTGAGTAGCTAACTTACTGCGCAGACGATTTACGGTGCTACACACAGTGTGATGGTATCCAGCATGGTGAGTGTTCCACACATGGTCCAAAAGCTGATCTTTGCTGTACACACGCCCAGGCTTGGTTGCTAAAAATGACAACAAGGAGAACTCCATAGCCGTCAAAGAGACCTCTCTTCCATCTAACACGACTTGGTGAAGCTCAGTATCAATAACCAGTGGACCAAAAGACATCGTATGTTGTTGCGGAGAGGTTGGTTGAGCTGGAAGGTCTTCGTGACTGATTCTTCGGAGCACATTGCGTACTCGCGCTTGAAACTCTAGGACACTGAACGGCTTGGTAATATAATCATCTAAGCCGGCTTCTAACCCTGAGACTTTGTCCATCTCACTATCACGAGCGGTCAACATCAGCATTGGCGTCCAATCTTTCTCTTTTCTCACAGAGCGACAAAACTCCACGCCATCTCCATCGGGTAGGCCGCGATCAAGCACGACTAGATCAAAATCGTTTTCTTGATAGGCAGACTTTGCCTCTCCAATACTGGCGACTCTGCACACTTCTTGCCCCTGAAAGCGCAAGTGCATTGTCACTAATTCGGCGAGATCGTTATCATCTTCAACCAGTAGTATCTGCGCTGTCATTTTGTTTGCTGTCGATTCCATAATTCAACCATGTTCCAGTAGCGTCCATTTCTATTCGACCGGAACATGGAAAGAATTATTTCATAATATCTACTCTATTCGAGTAATAGACAGACGAGCACCGGGGTTTAAGAAACGATGAGATGCACTCAAGGTCGATACAGTTAAACCATCATCTTGGCTAACCACACCAGAGTGAAATGAGACGGCATCAGAATCATCACGAGCTGCATTAAACCCTTCACCGCCACCTGCTGGTCCAGGTATTGTCGCTGCGGTTTCGCTGTTTGCCTCAGTACCTGAATCCCACACATCCATATTCATGGTAAAGGTCTCACCGACAGACAAGGTTTTGATATTGATACCAGATTCACCGATAAACGCGTCATTGGTATTCACTAGCATAGAGGCTAATGAAAGATACTTAGCTTGTTTATAGTTCAGAGTCAATGTGACGGTGTCACCCTCACCCGGCAAAATCAGTCCATTACCCGACACACCTTGGTAAACATTACTATCACTGTTCATCAGACCGATTAGCTGAGAGTTACTTCCGCCTTCCGCTAAATATTCGAGTTCAGTTGACGCGCTTGACCCAATAGCAAACAGCTCAAAGTTACCATTGTGGCTTAATACAGCTAGCGGCGACATTGGTTGACTTGGCGTCAAATTCGTTACCGTCACGTTGTAGCGATAATAGTGATCATTGTCATCGCTTGGGCAACCTGCGAGCACCCCCACAGAAGCAGCTATGGCTAAAATACGTAATTTCATAACTGCCTCCTATTTCACTTCAATTGTGATCGTCGCAACCGGATTTAACCAACGATGGCTGCTGTTATCGAGATCACTAATCCCGCCAGTTGCGTTGTCATCACCAATGTTACCCGGATGAATATGGACTTTATTATTTGATACGGTTGTCTCTACACCCGTACCGCCACTGCCGAATGTAATGAATGGAGGGTTTGGCATGCTTCCAGCAAGTTCATCATTCGCTTCTGTGCCAGCATCATAGCCATTAAGTGAAACTTTGTAGGTACCGGCTTGCTCTGGAATTTTCCAACTATCTAGGCCAACAAAACCATCATTGGTTGGTAGAAGCATTGCACTCAAAGATAGATACTTCAGATCGCCAGTATCGATAGTCAATGACGCTGTTGCCCCAGGGTTTAGGATACCGCTAGCTGGGTTTTCCGATACAACACCACCAGCGTTGGTAATAACACTCGATAGACCTGAAATATCGCCACCTTCGGCCATAGCTTCCAATTCAGCACTGGCCGTTTCACCCGTTCTAAACATAAATAAACTTGAGTCATGAGCAGCGACTAGAATCGGTGTAAAGTAGATACCCTTCGTCGCATTGGTAATAGAGATATCCAACTCGGCCGCGTTAAGTGTTGAAACCGACATAGACAATGCCAGTGCCGAAAATGTGAGTCCGAAAACTTTTTGCTTGTTCATAATGATTCCATCCTAGTGTCACTCATTGAGCGAGTTATGCCTTTATCAAAAATGGTCGTCGACCAAGGCGTTGATAAATAGGATGGCAATGAGATCTATCAGCGACTTCATTCAATTCTCATAAAAGTCTCACAAGTTTCTTGGTTTTCTCTCACTCAGGATACAGTGTCTGAACAAACACCCAACAAAAAGGCCCAGTGGGTGAACACTGGGCCTTGATGGATCTGATTTGCTTCTAATGTTCAAAGCGATATGAGGTTATAAGTAGTTCGCGTCTACTAGCTCACTCACTTCGACTTTGTTCACTTCTGCACGAGCTTCCAGCCATTGTGCAACTTGCAACTGTTCTGCTTCTGTTACTGAGCGGTAACGTTCCGTTGCGCATACAAAACCTTCAAATAGCTCAAGGCCACCGCCACCAAAACACAAACCGATACCATCGATAAAATCAATGAACTCATCGATGAATACATCATACTGGTCAAAATCAGTAATAGATGTTGTGCAGCTCACTTCAAAACCCAAAATAGCGAACTCACCTAGGTATAGCTTTTTACGTAGACGACGGTTCTTGTTTTCGATTTTATCTAATTTCATAGCATTCTCTCTTAATTGTGCCGCCCATTTCTCATGGGGATATAAGCATTTATACACAGTTGTCCATCGATTCTAAAGGGATTTGTAAGGCACAGAGCTCAAAGGCGTAAGAATCGTGCTACAGCAACAAAACCTTAATATAATTTATAAAAATATGTCACTTACTTCCATCAGGATTGGCATCGTATTGAAACTATTACTCTAATAACCATCTCAACCTCAATAGGAAGTAAGTTCATGAGCAAGGAAACATTCGATAGCCGTCGCTTTAACAAGAGTGATAACAAACCCTTTGAAGAAGTACTAGAAGCGAGCCTATCTCGTCGCAGTATTCTTAAAGGTGGTTTAGGTATCAGTGCAATGACGGCATTTGGTGCTTTCGGCTTAGCAGGCCATAGTGCACCCGCTGCAGCGGCATCTCATGCATCGTCAGCAAAGAGCAGCGCAAAGCTTGCTTTTGAATCTGTAAAAGGATCTCTGACCGACAGTGTCGTTGTGCCTAAAGGTTACGTAGCACAGGTGCTTGTACCTTGGGGAACACCATTGAACAAACAAGGTAATGCATGGCTTGAAGATGGCAAAAACACCAGCGACGACCAAGCAAACGCACTCGGCATGCACCACGATGGCATGCACTTCTTCCCGCTAGACGGCAACAGCAACGATGGCCTACTGGTTATCAACCACGAATACATCGACCAGAAAGCGCTGCACCCAAATGGCCCTACATACCAAGATAGCGCTCGCACTAGCATTGATGAAGTACGTAAAGAGATCAACGCACATGGTGTGAGTGTGGTTCGCGTTAAGCTAGAGGGCAACCAATGGGTTATGGTCGACAACGATCCACTCAACCGCCGCTACACAGGCGTGACGACAATGGATCTTTCCGGTCCTGTTGCTCACTCAGAGTTGGTAAAAACCAAATACTCTCCTGATGGAAGCCAGGCTCGCGGAACTCTCAATAACTGTGGTAACGGCTACACACCTTGGGGCACATACCTTACATGTGAAGAGAATTGGCCGGGTTACTTTGTTAACAAGGGTCAAACCACCACAGCGCAAGAGCGTATCGGTATTGCGACAGATAAAACACGTTACGGCTGGGATACACTAGCTGGCAGTGCTGAAGAGCGACTAGACGAATTCGCGCGCTTTGATGTAACTCCTAACGGCAAGTCAGCCAAAGATGACTACCGTAACGAGGCACATGGTCACGGCTACATCGTTGAGATCGACCCATACACTGCTAATTCACGTGCGAAGAAGCGCACTGCACTGGGTTGTTTCCGTCACGAAGGCTGTACGTTTGGCAAGGTAACCGAAGGTCAGCCAGTTGTATTTTACTCTGGTCACGATTCTCGCTTCGAATATCTTTACAAGTTCGTTTCTGACGCGAAATGGGATCCAAAAGATGCGAAGCCAGAGAACCGTCTTGCTGCCGGAGACAAATACATGGATAAAGGCACACTCTATGTGGCTCGATTCAATGAAGACGGTACAGGCTCTTGGCTTCCACTAACGCTTAATAGCATGACTGCGAAAGGTGGTAAGCTGTCCGACACATTCAACTCTCAAGCTGAGTTGATTGTAAATACCGCTGGTGCTGCTGACCTTGTTGGTGCAACTCCGATGGATCGCCCTGAGTGGTGTGCGGTTGACCCAATGACTGGCACGGCTTACCTAACGCTAACCAACAACACTAAGCGTAAAGAAGCGAACTCAGCAAACCCACGTATTAACAACAAGTTTGGCCATGTGATCCGCTGGGATGAAGGCAAAACCGCTGATGCGTTCCAATGGGATATCTTTGTGTTCGGTTCACCGGCCGTTTCAGATCCAAAGATCAATCGATCTGGCCTCAACGATATGAACCAATTCGCCAGCCCTGATGGCTTAGCCTTTGATGGTCGTGGCATTCTTTGGATTCAGACGGATAACGGTGCCGATGAAGTGACTCAGTACACTAACGATCAAATGTTAGCTGTCGTTCCATCTCAGCTCACCGATAGCAATGGTGACCATGCGGTTGTGGGTACGGAAAACCAAACCCAATTGAAGCGTTTCTTTGTTGGTCCAAATGGCTGTGAAGTAACAGGCTTTACCATTAGCCCTGATTACAAGTCACTGTTTGTAAACATTCAGCACCCTGCAAACTGGCCAATGTCTGACGATGCAACCGCTGAGACAAAAGGCAAGGTTCGCCCAAGAGCTGCAACTGTGGTTATCCGTCGTGAAGACGGTGGTGAAATCGCGGTTTAAAACTACGTAATCCACCTAAAAACAAAAGGGCGATGGATATAGAATCCGTCGCCCTTTCTAATTATGAAATCTACAAAATCAACTCACAAACAACCACACACCGACACCCATCATCAAGGTGCCAGCAATACGATTCATTAAACGAACATTGTCTGCTTGACCAAGAAGGTGTTTTAAGCTTTTACCGCCTGTCGCGTATAACGTCATACACACAAACTCGGACACCAAGATAATAGAAACTAAGAGAGATAGTTGAGGGACCAAAGCCTTAGAGCTATTAATGAAAGGCGGCAACAGCGAAATCATGAATGCCCAGCCTTTGGGATTCGCGATGGCTGTAACGAAGCCTTGAACCACCAAATCCCAATCATTACCCGTTGCTTGGTTTTGAGTATCAGCGGTTATCGCCAGTTTGCCTTTCGAGCGCCACATTTGAACGCCCAGGTAAAACAGGTACGCGGCACCAACGAACTTAAAACCAGTAAACAACCACGGGTAGTTGAGCATAATGGAAGCGATACCGAGCACCGCTGCCACAGACACAACCCCGACACCAACCAATTCGCCAACCATCATCCAGAGAGTACGACGATATCCGATGCTCATCCCGAGCGTCAGAGCCAACGTCATACACATCCCAGGGGTAATTGAGACAAAGAAAAATGTGGGGATGAAAGCCAATAGTAGTGCGCTGTCCATAGTGCTACCTTAATTCATGCAAGAGGAGACTTATTTCGTACAGAAGGAAAAAGAGCCACATTACCGTGGCTCTTTAGATTCGAATGACTGAGCGAATTACTTACGACGATTCTTAATGCGTTTCATCATCGCTAGACGGCGCTCAGCATTTGCTTGGTCTGGTTTCTCTTCATTCGCATTGTTTCTGCGACCTTGGCGATTCTTATAAGCCGATTTGGTGTTTAGCTTCTCAATGTAAGCATCACGCTTTTTAGGCTCGTAACCCGGCTGCTCTACGCGACGAATGCGTTGTTGAATCAGTTTCTCTACTTGTACAACCGTCAGTTCTTCTTCACGGTTAACAAAAGAGACGGCATGACCTTGTTTACCAGCACGACCCGTACGACCAATTCGGTGAACGTAGTCTTCTGCTAGGAATGGCATGTCATAGTTGATTACGTGCGGTAAGTCTTCGATATCTAGACCACGAGCTGCAACGTCTGTTGCTACCATCACACGAGCTTTGCCTTCTTTGAAATCATCCAGCGCACGACGACGAGCACTTTGTGCTTTATCACCGTGGCACAATACCGCTTTGATACCGTCAAGCTTAAGCTCTTTAACGACTTCGTTTGCTGTCTCTTTGTAGTTCACAAACACAAGTACTTGGCGCCAGTTTTTACGGCCAATCAGCTCAGAAAGCAATTCAGTTTTACGCTCTTGGTCTACAGGGTAAACCACATGACCAACCGTTGCTGCCGTTGAGTTTTCACGCTCCACGCTAATGCGCTTTGGCTTGCGTAGAATATCAACTGAAAGCTGGTTTAATTGCGTTGAAGTTGTCGCTGAGAACATCATGATCTGCGGGGAGGTTTCAACATCCATCATGATCTTGCGTACCGCATTGATGAAACCCATATCGAGAATACGGTCTGCTTCATCAAAAACCAGGAACTCAAGATTAGAGATAGAAACATTGCCCTCTTCTAGGTGCTCTTCTAAACGACCCGGAGTTGCAACAAGAATATCCACACCCAGATCTAACTGGCGAACCTGTGATGACATCTTATTACCACCGTAAACCGCCGCTACGCTCAGCTCGGTGTACTTAACGTAGTCTTTGATGTTCTGTGCGATTTGAGCAACCAGTTCACGTGTTGGCGCAAGGATCAAAGCACGAGCCGTACCGCGTGATGCTTTGTTGCCACTGTTCAACAAGTGCTGAATGACAGGTAATGAAAACGCAGCTGTTTTGCCCGTACCCGTTTGTGCCGTAGCAAAAATATCATGGCCTTTACGCGCCATTGGGATCGCTTTTTGTTGAATAGGTGTGAGTTTTTCATAACCACACTCAGTCAGCGCTTTTACGAGTTCAGGAGCAAAACCTTGAGAGGAAAATGACATTGTTACGAGTTCCTTAAGCAGACAGCCTACATTTCTATTTCAGCAGAGCACTATAAAGTAATTAGAGTGATTTATCTCACATTTATCGTGATACAACGCAAATTTTATCACTCTAATTGACACTTATTGAGCGTGAAGCCCAACAAGTGCCATCTTTTTACTATTTCAGGCCGCAAAGTTTGAGCAATACCTGTTCAAGGTCTGCCCAAGGCATGAGTTGCGAGTCGATCACCTCTAGACGAGATTCAAAGCCATCTAAGCTGATTTCATTAACTGAGACCACTTGATTAGCTACGTTAAATGCGAAACAGCCCTGATCCGTGTTTACTACCGCTTTTACCCTTTCAGCTTGGAGTGCTGAAAGCATAGAAAATAGCTGGTCGAAATCAAATTTGTGTTCAGCGCCAAACAGCCAACCACAGCTAAAGTAGCCCTGCCCTTTGTTCTCTTTGCGAATGAAATCTTCACCCGGTGGAAGCTCAAACTGAGGCTCTAGTTCAGCATGTTCATGATGATGCGCTTCAATTCCAAACGATGCGCCGCCGCGAACACGCTCGATGTCTAACACTTCAAGCGGCACTTCGCCATCATGGATCAGTTTATGGAACACCTTAGCCGGAGATTGATTCGTCACCCAATCATTAAAGGTATCGATGTCCTCAGAGTGAACAAGATCCACCTTGGTGCCAATAATCACATCTGCACTGTCTAACTGGTCATTAAAATTTTGATTTGATGTGTATTTTTCGTCTGAAAGATAACGTGGGTCAACCAAACCTAATGTCGCTTTTAGATCAACATAAGGTGTGTATTGCTCAGAGGTCAACGTAGCAATCACTTGTTTAGGATGCCCTAGGCCGGTTGGCTCAATCAGAAGACGATCAGGCTTTTGACGAAGTAACGCATTGATCCCAACAGACATAGGAACACCTGCCGTGCAACACATACATCCCCCCGGAACCTCTTTAATCATTGCACCCTGATCAGTCATCAGCGCGCCATCGATCCCAATTTCACCAAATTCGTTAACCAATACTGCCCAGTTTTCGTTCTCTGGTTTGTTCTTCAGCAAATTGAGAATCGCGGTCGTTTTACCCACCCCGAGAAAGCCAGTAATAATATTGGTAGGAACTCTGTTCGTCATAGTCCATTCTCCTTTTTTTAGGAGTATATACCGAATATCAAAGGTTTGTCCGCATCGGATTAATAGTGACTAGAAAGGAATAAAAGTAGATTTAGGGAAGCGAATTGCAGGAGTTTCAAATGTGGATGAAATGAAGTTGGCTGAAGGTCAAGATTTATGCTATTCCAGATAAACTAAAGGCGCACTTCGGTAGCGCGCCTTACCCTCGTTACTCAATCGTGAGTTCGCGAATCAGGAAGTCTTGTCATCGACCTGAACAATGAACGAGGAACTAGAAAATTTCTTTTTTGAATCCATCCAAATTGTGTGTAAAACCTCATTTCTCCTTGCGGTTCGTTATGTTGCTTTACGCTTTAAATATGGTTCATTTTTGCCGTAATTCAAGTTGCCAACATAGATTCGATCAAAATTGTGACGGCGATTCCAATGTATTGGCTATAATTCTAATCTATGAAATACACTACTTTCATAAATGGAATTCAACTTTGCATCTTTGCTGCTATAGGATAAATAAGGGAAGCGTATAATTTGAGACCTCCCCACTGCATCAACTCAGGAAGCTAGCTTTAATGACTAACAGAGAGAAAATAATGCAATCCTTTTTAGCAAAAATGCCAAGGGATGCTATCAACCAATTTCTCTCCAGAGACAAAACTCCCGCATCTGTTCTCATTCTCTCTTGTATTGTCGGTATCCTTGCAGGTTTAGTCGGTACCTATTTTGAAGTTGCGGTTCATTTCATCACAGAAACTCGTACCGATTGGCTAAAAGATGAAATTGGGAGCTATGTACCGCTTTGGCTGGCCGCGTTTCTTATTAGTGCTGCCTTTGCTTTCATCGGATATTTTCTTGTCCATCGTTTTGCACCAGAAGCCGCGGGATCCGGTATTCCTGAGATTGAAGGCGCGATGGACGGCATGCGCCCTGTTCGTTGGTGGCGAGTTCTTCCTGTAAAATTCTTTGGTGGTATGGGCGCACTCGGCTCAGGCATGGTGTTAGGTCGTGAAGGGCCAACCGTACAGATGGGTGGTAGCATCGGTCGTATGGTTACGGACATCTTTCGTGTAAAAGATGACGACAGCCGCCACTCCTTGCTTGCCTCCGGTGCCGCAGGAGGTTTGGCAGCAGCGTTCAACGCACCATTAGCCGGGATTATGTTCGTTGTTGAGGAGATGCGACCACAGTTTCGTTACTCACTCATCTCTATCAAAGCTGTGATTATTTCTGCAGTGGCTGCCAACATTGTCTTTCGCTCTATCAATGGGCAGTCGGCTGTCATTACCATGCCTCAATATCATCAACCTGAATTGAGTGCACTGTGGCTGTTTCTACTATTAGGCGTACTGTTCGGGATGTTTGGTGTGATTTTCAATAAACTGATCACCCTTTCACAAGACATGTTTGTCGCAATACACAAAAACGACCGGAAGCGTTACTTAATGACGGGGACTCTGCTTGGTGGTTGCTTTGGCCTATTGCTTCTCTATATTCCAGAACTGACGGGTGGTGGTATTGGTATCATCCCAAATATCACCAATGGAAATTACAGTACCAACATCTTATTGCTTATCTTCTTGGGACGAGTACTTACCACACTACTCTGTTTCGGTTCTGGCGCGCCGGGGGGTATCTTTGCTCCTATGCTAGCACTGGGCACACTCTTCGGTTATGCATTTGGACTCATCGCAGCTGCTTTCTTTCCTGAACTGAATATCGAGCCGGGCATGTTTGCGATTGCAGGAATGGGAGCTCTATTTGCAGCGACCGTACGAGCCCCTATCACAGGAATTTTGCTCGTTATAGAAATGACCAACAACTACTACCTGATATTGCCGTTGATCATCACTTGTCTTGGTGCCGTCATCATTGCTCAGGTGCTGGGTGGTCAACCGATTTACAGCCAACTATTGAAGCGCACACTAAAAAACGAGAAATTAAGACAACAAGATCTCCCTCAGCAAGAAGAAATTCGTTAATTACAAATGACTCATGAAACAAAAGCACACATTCAACGTGCTTAATATCCCGATTTCGAATCAAAATCAAAAAAGCAAACGTTAAACTTGATATCATCCACTCAAAATTAGTTGAGCTTTCTCAACATCTATTGAGAGACCAACTGTACGCTCTGTCTAGAGCAATAATTCTAATTTTTGATAGATCACTTGTATTTTTGATAGATAACTAAGTTGGAGCAAGTCGTTGAACTGGAGAAGATTAACCCAAGTTAAAAATGTGCCGCCCTCTCAGGCGTCTTTAGCACTTGGCGTTATTGGGCTAGGACAAGCATGGGCTTTATATATTCCGGGGATTGGTGAGATCATTCGCCCTTATCTTGCGTCGCTTGGTGCACTACTCCTGCTACCTGTTTTACTCCGTTATCTCACCAGTTTTAATACCTTCATCAACGACATTCGCCACCCGTTAAGTGGGAGCTTAATGGCGCCTATGAGTATGGCACTGTTGATCCTATGTGACTATCTTGCCGAAATATCACCAGTCATCGCCTACCCTATCTGGTTCTGCGCCCTATTACTCCACTTTACGATGATGGTGCTGTTCTTTAGTTTTCAGATCATCAACTTTAAAATGTCGAACATCGTTCCTAGCTGGTTCTTGTATCCCGTTGGTCTGATCAGTAGTTCGTTGGCGGGCACACAGTTTGGACACACGGTATTTTCAGAAACACTCGCAGCCACGTGCATCGGTATCTACTTCTTTATGCTACCTGTGGTGTTATATCGCTTAGTGTTTGAAGGTAACCTTCCACGAAGAGCAAGACCGACACTTGCGATTATGGCAGCGCCTGTCAACTTGTCGCTCGCAGCCTATTTAGTTAACTTTCCATCACCCGATCCAATTTTAACCGGAGCTTTAGCAGGCATAGCCATCACGATGACGCTGCTTATCTACCTATGTTATATCCGACTGATGCGACTGAAGTTCCAACCGTCGATCGCCGCCGTAACATTCCCATCGGTGATCAGTGCTGTCGCAATGCATAGACTTACGGAGTTTTTTGGCTCCGAGTTTCCGCAATGGTATTGGCTACATAACTTTGGCTTTTTCGAACTTACTGTTGCGACCATTCTGGTGATCTGGGTATCGGGCGGATATGTGAAAATGTACTGGCCAGAATTATTTACTCCCAGTCAGCTCATGAAAAAAGCGAAATAAATTAGACACTACCGGCGCAATTTCACTTGGAATGTTAAGTGCACTGCGTTCAGAGCAACTTAATTAATCCCAGATACTGCTGTTACTCCGCAGCCTTGGGTTGCCCCTTCCATCATTTATTACCCAAAAGGCCCCACAAACGTGAGGCCTCTTAGCAAGAAGTTTAGATCCAATCTAGAACTGAGAGTGAGGTCCAAACACTTCGTAATGGACACGAGAACGATCGACCTGAAGTGCATCCAGCTGTTCAACGATATTCTTCATAAAACCAACTGGACCACAGATGTAGAAATCACTATCTTCAAACCCTGGCACTCCGCTCACTTGAGATAAATCCATCTGACCTTCTAGTACATTGTCGCAATCCGTTGAAGGCTTGTTCATGTACCACGTTTTTGCCGACCAACCTTTGTCAGCAACAATGTCAGACACACGTTGAGTAAATGAGTGCTGCTCTACTTTTTCACAAGCATGAAGGTAAAGAACTGGCTCTTGCTTCTGCTGTTTGCTCAAGTACTCCAGCATAGATTGCATTGGAGTAACACCCACACCTGCAGAGATCAAGGTTACTGGCTTTTGACGCTCTTGATAGAAGAAGTCACCTGCTGGCGCGTAAAGTTTCACCTCATCGCCCACCTCTACAGAGTTATGTAGGTGATTTGAAACAAGACCTGAGAACTGACCGCCCTCACCTTCACGTTTAACCGAGATACGGTAGGTCTCACCGTTTGGTGTATCTGAAAGCGAGTATTGGCGAATTTCGTTGTTCGCCGCACCTTCAGGTTTCACTTCAATACCGATGTATTGGCCCGGTACGTAATCCAATACTGGACCATTGTCTTTAGGCTTAAATACAAAACTCTTAACCAAATCAGATTCTACAATCTTTTGTTCTACAACGAAGGTTCTTGCGGCTTCCCAACCGCCCACAGCCATTTTTCTTTGCAGGTAAAGCTCGCCCTCACGATCAATGAAGATTTGAGCAAGGAAAAGGTATGCAGCTGTCCATGCTTCCTCCACTTCTGGTGTGAACGCTTCAGTGGCTAATTCACGTAATGTTTCAATAAGGTGGTGACCAACAATCTGGTAATGTTCTGGCTGGATATTAAAGCTGGTGTGTTTTTGAGCGATGCGCTCTACCGCACCTTGCAGCGCTGCTAAATTTTCAATGTTCTTCGCGTAAGCAGCAATGGCCTCAAACAGTGCAACACCTTGGCGTCCAGTCTGTTGATGAGTCATATTGAAAATGTCTTTCAACTCTGGATTGTGAGAAAACATACGTTGATAAAAGTGTGTTGTTAACGCTGGGCCTGCACTCTCAAGTAGTGGGATCGTAGACTTGATGATATCGATATGTACATTGTTAAGCATGGATTTACTCCGAACACTGAGCCTTGTGACATGTGTGTCACTTTGACTACCTTTAAAAAATAAGAATGACTGTTCGACTTTCTGAGATCTAAGTTATTTTGACTTGTTTTTATTTCAAAAAATCACAAAAACCAATTAATAAACATCGATTGATTGAGATCAAAAATGCATCAATAAATCATTGGTATAATTAGCTTTCGATGTCTCTTTTGCACATTCAGTGCCAACTTCTCCAACTCCAGTCATCATTAGCTTTCAAGCAAAAATACACTTTATAAAAATGTCAAAAAGACCTTTTATTTGTGTCATTAAGACTCTATCATGTGCATACATCCACGCAGTTAGAGTGAATCATGCAAGATATCTCCGCATCAACCCTCATGGAAATGACCATCGGCCTAGCCAGTGGCGTCAACGACCAAGACCGTTTCAATCGCCTCATTGATGCGATACGCAAGACAATTACCTGTGACTGTGTGGCGTTATTGAGTCTCCAAGGTGACACTCTAGTACCTATTGCGATGCAAGGTCTCAGTCGAGACACGTTCGGACGCCGCTTCATCATTTCAGAGCATCCACGCTTCGAGGCAATTTGTGCTTCTAAGACTCCCGTTCGATTCGACTCTGACAGTACACTACCCGACCCATTTGATGGTTTGCTGATCGATCACGATGGCGATCTTCCAATGCACGCTTGTATGGGGCTGCCACTGCTCTTTGGCGACAAGCTGCTTGGCGTACTTACCTTAGATAGCCTTACACCTGATGTTTTCGCTAACATTCCAGCACGTAGCTTAGAGGTGCTGGCCGCCATCGCTGCTTCAACCATGCAAATGGCCCTCACCTTTTCTCAACTAGAGAGCCAAGCTAAACAATCAAAGCAGCTATTAGAAGAGCTCAACGAAGAGGCATGGGAGCGCGAAGGCGGAGAGCTCATTGGTAAAAGCGATACCATGATGGCTCTGAAAAACGACATCGCTGTCGTTGCTCCTTCCGAGTTTAATATCCTCATCCATGGTGAAACCGGTGTTGGTAAAGAACTGGTTGCGCGAACTCTGCATCATCAATCTGCACGTAAACGCAAACCCTTGGTCTACGTAAACTGCGCGGCTATACCTGAAAATTTAGTTGAAAGTGAACTGTTCGGCCATGTGCGTGGCGCATTTACTGGTGCTGATAAAAACCGCTCAGGTAAGTTTGCTTTGGCCGATGGTGGCACGCTGTTCTTAGATGAGATTGGTGAGCTGCCTTTAGCTGCGCAAAGTAAACTGTTGCGTGCACTGCAAAACAATGAGATTCAACCTGTCGGCCAAGACAACATTCAAACCATTGATGTTCGAGTACTTGCTGCAACTAACCGTGATTTAAAACAAGAAGTCGAAGACGGAAACTTTAGAGCTGACTTGTACCACCGACTCAGTGTTTACCCTATCGCCGTGCCCGCGCTTCGTGACCGCGGAGATGACACTAGCTTGCTCGCGGGATTCTTTTTGGAGCAAGCTCGACGCAAGCTGGGTATTAATCAGATCAAATTCCGCTCTGATGTGTTGGCATTCCTAAATCGTTACAACTGGCCAGGTAACGTACGTGAGCTTGAACACGTAATTAGCCGCTCAGCACTCAAAGCCTTAGCAAGAAGCACCAACAAGCGTTTAGTGACCATCACTAAAGAAGATTGTGGGCCACTGGATCAAGAACTTGCTGTTAATTCACCTGCTTCCAATGCACAAGGTCAAGGTTCAATGGCTGCGCCTGAAGTTGATCTATCAGAAGGATTACGCGGTGCAACAGAAGATTTCCAAAGAACCATCATTACTGATGTTCTCGAACAAGCGAACTTTAACTGGGCTCAAGCAGGTAGGACATTAAAAACCGACAGGGCTAACCTTACTCGTCTTGCTAAGCGATTAGGTCTCAACGTCGCCAAGTCGCACAGTATTGAACGGACGAAATAGAGTTTCACAATTGTTACGAGCATCTTGCTAGACTTGTGTATATAATGCTGCGAATTGTAATCCTAATTGTGAAAATATAGAGATAATTATGAAGTTTATCCGTTGGTTCCTAGGCCGCATCATTCTGCTACTTAACTTTGTATTTACGCCACGCGGCGTTAAACGCTCAGCTGAAGATCAATCTAAAGTTGATGAACAGGCAAAGAGCTACGCTCTGTATCAATTCGAAGCTTGTCCGTTCTGTGTAAAAGTTCGTCGTGCAATGAAGCGCCAATCTGTAAAAATTGAACTGCGTGATGCGAAAAACAACGATCAACACCGCGCCGAACTTGAAGCTGGTGGTGGTCGCGTAAAAGTGCCATGCCTACGCATTGAAAAAGATGGTAAAACGGAATGGATGTACGAGTCTTCAGACATCGTTGCATACCTAGAGAAGAACTTCGCTTAACTGTTTCTCCAAGTAGCAGTCGTTTTTGAAATAACAACTGCTCATGAAAGCCAGAATCAAAAAATCCCTCAACGTTGAGGGATTTTTATATCTGTTTGTCAGTGGGGCCTGTGAAACTACTTGGCAACTATCAACATCAATTCCACTCGACGGTTACACGCTTTGCCCTGAGAAGAAGTATTGGTACAAGCTGGGACATATTCACCGAAGCCACGCGTATAGATGGATTGGCTCGATACGTAATTGCGCTCCAATCTTGCTTTCACCTCTTTCGCTCGCTGCTCTGAGAGAGGATCATTAATTTGATCGTTACCTGTGTTATCGGTATGCCCTTCAATCACTATGTCGATATCCGAACGCTGTGAAAGATAGCTGCCTAACGTGTCTAACCAAAGATCATTCACCGGTGCTGGAATTGCCGAACCTGTTTTAAAATTCACATGGTGGTTCAATTTCACCATTACGTGATTACCCGGTAGCACTTGATAGTCAATGCGGTTTTGTCTTAAAAAGACTTCTAGGGGGTCATCGGTAGATATTCCTACGCCATAATTTGTAGTGATGGTTTTGCGTGAAGAGTTTTGAGCTTGACGATAATTGGTCACAACACGTGTCTCTTGAACAACACCCCACTCCGGGTACATTACGTCGTAGTCCGTTTGTGGTGCGGTCTCTAACATGTTGCCGCCCAACATGGCCATTGAGTTAGTTGCTTCACACCCTACCAATGCCAAACTGCAAATCAGTGCCAAATACTTCATTAATTCACCCACCACTTAAACGTTTTACTTCTACCAGATACTATATCGGCCGCTTTGCTATAACTTTAGCCGAAAATTTCGATGCTCTTCTATCTGCTTGAGCACGCTATCTAAACGATAGCCAATCCTCACCACGCCGAATATCCGAAGTAAAGAGTGTTTCCGATCACAGTTGACACTGAATTGACGGCTCTCGGATCGCCACATCGATCTGTTTGCATTTAATTACTTTATAATTGTTTTCCTAATCCCACTAAATCGTTAGAATTTACCGAATTTTTAACGCTAGAGTAAATTATATGTTCAAGCCATTTACCCAATTATTTGTTGCTCTTTTCGCTCTTGTCGCTACGGTCGCCCTAGCAGGTTGTAGTGAAAGCAATGAGCCACAACCCGGCGTTCAGTATGAAGCGCTGCCTGTTGCGCTAACCGAGTACGACCTATCCCCTGTGACAGAAATCTTCTCTCTTAACTGTGGCCACTGCCGTACTATGGAGAGCGCAATTCCTGAGATCGAATCTCTAACTAATCAGAAGATTGGTAAGGTACACGTTACCTTTAATGAAAGCGCTCAAATCAGCGCAATGATCTTTTACACTGCCGTAATGCAGCTAAACGACACGCCAGACCATGCCTTCATGGAAGACCTATTTGCCGCTGTACAGATGGGTGGCGACGCAACACCAGAGGCTCGCCAGCAAGCTCTGGAAACAGCGTTTACCTCTCGCGGTTTGGTAAGCCCATACCAGCTAGAAAAAGATCAACAAGTTGCACTGTTTGAGTACGTACAAAAAGCCGAAGAGATCTCGATGAAAGGTCAGATCAACTCAGTTCCGACCTTCATCGTCAACGGTAAATACCAAGTACTGACTGCAGGTCATCAAGATTTGGAAGGTATCGGCAAAACCATCAACTTCCTTTTGACTCAGCCTTAATGGTTGATTTTCAACAACAGAATATTTTTATAAATAGGTTTCAATATGTCTAAATTTGTCATCCCAATTATTGTATTCATCATGGCTGGTTTCATGATTTACCGTACTTGGACCAACCACAAAGCTGGTTCTGAAAACTTCGAACAAGGTCAACAATTCCTTATCGAAAACGGCAAAAAAGCGGGCGTCGTAACGACAGAAAGCGGCCTACAGTACCTAGTACTTGAAGAAGGTACGGGTACAGAACACCCAACGAAAAACAGCCAAGTTACGGTTCATTACCACGGCACCCTGATCGACGGCACAGTTTTCGATAGCTCAGTAGAGCGAGGAGAACCAATCACATTTGCACTTAAGCAAGTAATCAAAGGCTGGCAGGAAGGTCTAACCTACATGGTTGAAGGCCAAAAGGTTCGACTGTTTATTCCTAGCACGCTCGGCTACGGAAAAGGTGGCACAGGTCCAATCCCACCTTCAGCAACGCTGATCTTCGACGTAGAGCTACTATCAATAAAGTAACCTAACAACGAACTTGTAATAGCCCTGCCATTTAGAGCAGGGCTTTTTTGTGCCAACGAATGACCAAGCTTCACACCAACGGTTTCTTACTCCCATCAAATCTAATGACAAACAGATTAGATGAACAAAACTAGACGACTGGTCTAATTTTAATTATAGTCACCCCATGAATCAGAAAACAAACGACACACGCCTGCATATTTTGGATGTCGGCTATGAGCTTATCGTCAATCAAGGCTTTACTGCTGTTGGGCTTTCTCAACTGCTTAAAACCGCTGATGTACCAAAAGGCTCTTTCTATCACTACTTCAAATCAAAGGAAGCTTTTGGTGAGGCTTTGGTCGAACACTACTTTGATACTTACTTGGCCAAAGTCGAGTCAATCTTAGTACACGGACAAGGTGACCATGCAGAGCGACTACTGGATTACCTTTCTCGCTGGCGGGATACACAAAACGGAGTGTGTAACGCACATAAATGTTTAGTTGTGAAACTCTCTGCAGAGGTATCTGATCTGTCTGATTCGATGCGACTCGCTCTGCAAAAAGGTGCAGACAAAGTGGTTCAACAAATGGCGAGGTGTTTAGAAAACGGCGTTAAAGAGGGTTCCATTGCTTCACTGGATCACCAGCAGGCCGCCAAAAATCTATATTCACTGTGGTTAGGCGCAAGCCTTTTGAGTAAGTTGAGCCAACGGACAGACACATTAGACAGCGCTTTTGACGAAACAAAACGCATCATCGCGCTAACATAATCACTTAAGTGATACGAAAATAACATCGACTTTCCCGTCTACGTATAAAGAGGCGGGATTTTTAGAAATCATAACTAGACGACTGGTCTAATATATAAAACCTTCATTAAGGAGCTCCAATGACTGATAACAACAGAAGAATCGTACTCGCCTCTCGCCCAGTTGGCGCCCCAACCCAAGATAACTTTCGACTAGAGACTGCAACGGTACCAAGTATTCAAGAAGGCGAGATTTTACTGCGCTCTATCTACCTATCACTTGATCCGTACATGCGTGGACGAATGAGTGACGCAAAATCTTACGCAGAGCCGGTAGCGATTGACGAAGTCATGGTTGGCGCGACAGTCTGCCAAGTAGAACAGTCACAGCATTCAGATTATCAAGTTGGCGAATGGGTATTGGCTTATACCGGCTGGCAAGATTACGGTATTTCAAACGGTGAAGGCCTAGTCAAATTAGGTATGGAGCCAAGCCATCCATCTTTCGCTCTAGGCATCATGGGTATGCCAGGTTTCACCGCTTACATGGGTTTGCTTGATATCGGTCAGCCAAAAGAAGGCGACACTCTTGTGGTAGCGGCGGCGACAGGGCCTGTGGGTGCGACTGTAGGCCAGATTGGTAAGCTTAAAGGCTGCCGAGTTATTGGTATTGCCGGCGGAGAAGAAAAGTGTCGCCATGCTAAAGAAGTACTGGGTTTTGATGAGTGTATCGACCACAAGGCAGAAGACTTTGCTGAACAGCTAGCCGCAGCATGCGACAAAGGTATTGATGTCTACTTCGAAAATGTGGGCGGAAAAGTCTTCGATGCGGTTATGCCATTGCTAAACACAGGTGCGCGCGTACCAGTTTGTGGCCTTATTTCTCAATACAACGCGACATCACTACCAGACGGCCCTGATCGCATGTCGGCATTGATGGGAATGCTGCTCGTGAAGCGCATTAAGATGCAAGGGTTCATTATTTTTGATGACTACGCACATCGTTACAACGAATTCGCCATTCAAATGACAGAATGGCTCGCGCAAGGCAAGATTCAGTACAAAGAACAGGTGGTCGAAGGGTTAGAGAACGCACCTCAAGCCTTTATGGGGCTTCTAAAAGGTGAGAACTTCGGCAAACTCGTCATTAAAACTAATCAAGAAAAATAGGCAATAACAATGATTACTCTACACCACTTAAATAAGTCTCGCTCAAAGCGAATTATCTGGTTACTAGAAGAACTGGGCGTTGATTACCAGATCAAACCATACTTGCGTGACTCCGTAACGTTTCTGGCACCGCCAGAACTGAAATCTGTCCACCCACTTGGTAAATCACCAGTTATCGAAGATCAAGGCATGATCATTGCTGAGTCGGGCGCGATTACGGATTACCTAATTGAAACCTACGGTAATGGTCGTCTCGCACCACAAAGAGGTACTAAAGAGCACCTCGAATATAATCAGTGGCTTCACTTTGCAGAAAGCTCAGGCATTCTGCCTCTTCTACTTAAGATCTTTGTGGCAAAAGACGGTTGTGAAACCAACTTCTTGGCGCAATATGCTGAAGACGAAAACAGTAAGATCATGGCTTACTTAGAGCAATCGCTCGAAGGAAAGAGCTACCTTGTTGGAGAGACTCTTACCGGTGCAGACTTTATGATGTCATTTATTGTCGAGGCGATGGATAACTTTGGTGCATCACACGCCTACCCTAACCTTGTCGCTTACACTGAACGCCTTAAGTCTCATCCAAATTTCCAAAAAGCGGATGAGATCGAGCAAAAACACAGCTAGTTAACCACTACCTCGAAGCCAAAGTACGTTTTAAAGCTGCTTTGGCTTCTCATTTGACTCCATTTCGTCAACAATACCGAGCTCTATCGTTTGTCAATGAGTTCATCCCATGCCACAGCGTCTTTTGCACTTCACGCCACTGCCTACAGATCCGGCTGACCATCACACACTACCAGATCGTTTTACGTTCCCGTATTACTACGCGCCTCATAAAACGTGTGAGTTGGCGATGCTCGATTTGCAATCACGCCTACAAAAAGCAGGCGTTGATGGAGACTCTTTTGGTCAGCTCTATGCGGTATTGCTCACGCAGGATCTAAACACAGGTGAGCTTGGTTATTTGTCGGCTCATGGAGGGTTAGCGCTTGATGAAAGCCTTGTTGCCCTGCTGTCTTCGATTGAATTTGTGCCTTCTGCTTTTGAGAAAACGAGGTTCGAGTTAGAGTGTGGCGGTTTAATCAACCAAGTAACAGAACAAGCTAAACAGATCGAATCTTTTGAACAACTCCATAACCTTGCTGAGCTCAATATCAGACTCGAACTAGCTAAAGAACAATCCGCAACCGAAATTGCCAACTTCCAGAAACAAATGGCAAACAACAAAACGGAACGAGACGCTCTACGTGCTAGCTATGAAGCCTCGATGCAGGAAATTCCAGATTCTTTTGAGCGCACAGCTCAAGGTAGCGACCTTCTCAAACAATTGGGCGCTGCGAGCAGCCAAGAGAAGCGCGATCTCAAGGCTCTGAGAGTTAAATGGAAACAAGCGATCGCTGAGCTGCAATCAAACATAGACACAATCAACACAACATTACACGATAAGCGCAAACAGTATGCAGAGCTTGCTGATCGGCTAGAAGAGCAGCGCTTGTCGCATTATCACTTTCTCAATGCGAGCAATCAGACCAAATCATTGTTGGAGCTTTTGAACGGTAAAGAGGCTCTTGAGGGTACAGGGGATTGCTGCCTTCCAAAACTTCTGAATTTCGCATTTAGACACAACCTAAAACCTCTCGCTCTTGCCGAGTTCTGGTGGGGTCGCCCTCCGCGTCAAGAAATACGTCAGCATGGCAATTTATACCCAGTTTGTCAGAGCCGAAGTTTTGAAATTCTAGAGCATCAACTTGAAGGCATGACGTTAGAGGATAACCCTTTGATCGTGAACCCAGCGGTTGGTAAACAGTTTGATATTGTTTATGAAGACAAAGAGATTGTTGTAGTGAATAAGCCAGCAGAGTTCCTGTCTGTTCCAGGTAAATTTATCGAGGACTCCGTCTACTCTCGGATTAAAGCGCGATACCCAGACGCAACCGGCCCACTCATCGTACATCGCCTAGATATGTCGACGTCGGGTTTGTTGATTCTTGCTCTGACAGCAGAATCCAACCGCCATATCCAAAAGCAATTTATCGAGCGGACTGTCGAGAAACGTTACACCGCACTGCTTGATGGGGATGTTCAAGGAGAAAGTGGCGATATAAGTCTGCCATTACGAGGCGACATTACAGACCGTCCAAGACAGCTAGTTTGCCATCAGTATGGGAAAAAGGCACAAACTCATTGGCAAGTAGTACGCCGAAGTGAAGGTAAAACTAAGGTTCACCTCTACCCTAAAACAGGGCGAACGCATCAACTCCGTGTTCATTGCGCTCATCCTGATGGCTTAGGTACTCCAATTACGGGCGATGACCTTTATGGCTATAAACGCGACCGTCTGCACTTACATGCTGGCTACTTAAAACTGGTCCACCCAACAACTGGACAATGGATCGAGTTTGAGGTGCCCAGTGCATTTTAACTAGCCTGCAGGCAAGATTTAGGCGAAACCTAACTTAGAACAAGTTAGTGAAGAACAGCTTGATATGATCTAGGATTCGCTTAAAGAAACTGCCCTCTTGAACCGACTCTAGAGCGACCAAAGGCTGAGTTTTAATATCTTCACCATCAACGGTGTAGTGAACCATACCTAAGGTTTGGCCTTTCTCGATAGGTGCTTTTAAGTCAGAAGTCAGTTCAACCGATGCCGAAAGCTTTTTGCCGTCTGCTTTTGGTAGCGTAATGAAAGTGTCTCGGTCAACACCCAGTTTGAGTGTGTCTTGCTCCCCAAACCATAGCTTCTCTTCTGAAATCAAATCTCCACTTTGATGTGGGTTCAGTGTATCGAAGAATCTAAAGCCGTAGCTCAATAGCTGTTTGCTGTCTGACTCACGGCCTTTAACGCTACTTGACCCCATAACTACCGCAATCAAACGCATCTCACCTTGTGTTGCAGAACTTGCTAAGCTATAGCCGGCACCAGAGGTATAACCGGTTTTCATACCATCGACGTTCAAACTTCTATCACGTAATAAACCATTGCGGTTGTGCTGTGTGATGCCGTTATAACTGAACGAACGCTCGCTGTATAAACCATAAACATCTGGCAGATCACGAATAATTGCACGACCTAACAACGCGATATCATAAGGCGTTGAGTAGAGGTCTTCGGCATCAAGTCCGTGTGCGTTAGCAAAGTGGGTATTGTTTAGTTGAAGCGTGCTAGCCCATGAATTCATTAAATCGACAAAAGCGCCTTCAGAGCCAGCCACATGTTCAGCAATAGCCACACTCGCGTCATTACCTGACTGAACAATCAAGCCGCGGTAGAGATCCATCATATCAACATTGGTATTGACTTCGATGAACATCTTAGATGAGTCAGGAAAATTCTTTGCCCACGCGTTTTCGCTGATTCTCACCTTATCTTCTGCTGAAATGTTGCCGCGTTTCATCTCTTGCCCAGCAACATAGCTGGTCATCAACTTGGTTAAACTCGCAGGGTTCAGTTTTGTATGAGCATTATTTTCAACAAGGACTTCACCCGAGTTGAAATCCATTAAGACATAGCCTTTCGCACCGAGGCTAGGGGGAGAAGGAACAATCGTTGGTGCTGCCATTACAGCATTACTCGCAACCAATAAACCAACAAGAGAAAGTGAATATTTAGCGAACAATTTCATTGGATAAAACCTGAGTTAACGTTTTGTTCAGTATAGCTAAATACTCAGAAAAGACGCCGAAACTTTACGTTGCTTTACTCAAATGAACCTTTAGTTACAAATTTCATGGATGGCTCGAATTATGTTCAACTACTTAGTCAATATTATTGACCTCCTTAATCGTTTTATCGACTGAGTCGATCTCTGAATAAACGATCAACACAACCCGTCTAGGCATCTATTTCTCATACCTCGCGGCCTTTGCGATATATGCTCTACTATTGCTTTCAACACCAACACATTCAGTAATTATATTACGTAAAAACCTTTTAAACGTTTGCGTAATCGCTAACCTTCACTTTCACTCGTTTTGGGGCTTTTATCACAAAAAAAGGCTTGCTATAGTCAGCACCAGTTAAATAAAACCAGACCATTCGAGGCACGGAGCTTCCTCAATAATCTCATGAAGAGAAGGATTGGTACCGACACTGTATCGGCAAAACTAAGAGGGTCCAACAATGGAATTTAATATGGTTGAAATTTTAGGTTACGCTGCATCTATCATGGTTGCGATTTCATTAACTATGAAAGACATCGTTCGCTTACGTGTTCTTAACTTTATTGGCTGTGCTCTCTTCACAGCTTACGGCGTAATGATTGATGCATGGCCGGTCGTAGCAACCAATGGCTTCATCGCAATCGTCAACATTTATTTCTTAGCTAAAATGCAAAAAGAAAAAAAAACGGAAGCGTTAAAAGCAGCCAAAGCCTAGTACTAGAATCAAATAGAAAGCCCGAATAATTGACCTTATTCGGGCTTTTTCATATATAAAGTTTTGTTTTATTTATTTATGATCATTGAGACACCTAGCCCCCTATCACGAACAAACAACCGTCCAGCTACCATCACTACCCGGCTCTGAGCTTGTCCACCAGTTAGCTTGGTAAATGATTCCGTTGTGAACCACTTTATCGCCCGTATTTGCGTGGCTTGGGTTACCGGCCCAATCTTTCTGAGGCAGATCTGGGTACACAGTTAAGCCTGCAGTATCACAAGTACCAGGGTTGGTGCCACCATCGCCAGGGTTACCGCCGCCAGAGCTGATATCACCTAAAGGTAAATCTGGTTGCTCGAAGCTAAAGGCATAATCGACACCACCTACGTTAACGGCATAATTAGCAGGGCCTGAAATTGGTAAGTAATACACCATGTCGAGCTCGTACACGCCACCAGCAGGCAGCTCTTTCCATGCAGGTAATGTGAAGGCTACACGGTGCATAGTTCCGTCTAATCCCCCAATGTTATCGGCACGAGTATGCCCCGAAGCAATCACAGTCAAGCCACCACCAGATTGATCTTTCGCGTTATCTGGTGCTGATACTGGAATGTCGAACTGGAACTCAGTACCGCCAGGCAGTGCTTGACCCGTATTATTGGTAAACGTGATCTTAGGGTTAATTGGGTAGTTTTGGTCACCAACTTTGAAGCCGCCAACCGATACTGCGATGTCTAATGCTTCGGTAGGGATTGCACCAGTCGCGACTTTGTTTCCGTATGGGGTTGCCGACTTAAACTTATCGTAGATAGCTTTAGTCATAGTATTACCCATGTGGAACTCACCGTTACCGCTGTTACACGCTTGCTCTGTGGTATCAATCGTTGTGCGGTTGCCACTTGCGTCAAGTACATAACAGTTGTAATCGCCAGCCAGTTCCCAGAACATGATGCCGCCGATTTCTTTGTCTATAACGTAGTCCGCTTTCACATTGATAGATTCTTTATCTTCCGTAGAAAGGAACACGCCTTTTTCAGCATTCCATAGCCAAGGTGCAACCGCCACGCTGTCGTAGTTACGCGTGTAAGTACCTCTTAAAACATCCGTTGGATCGTTTACAGGATCAAGCTTGTAAGCATCCGCATAAGAACCCCAAATGCCTTTCTCTAAGTTCTTCGCATGCCACATAGGGTTCGAACCTGCGCCCATTTCGTTTCCTTTAGGGTCAGTATCGTGCCACATGTTATCGATACCAATCGCGCCGTGACCACAGTTGTTCTTCTCGCCTTCACCTGTACCAGCAGCACATTCAGATTGATTAGGCAGTGCAGCTCGGCCCCAAAGACCATTTTCACCACCTGTTACACCCTGCCAACCACGCGTGTAGTAAGGCACACCGATATTAATACGGCCAGCAGGCATTGAACCACGGAAGTAATGGTAAGCCCAATCGGTATTCAGGTAGCCAATACCGCCATAAGCCGCCGTGTCGTATACGTTCCACTGGGCTAGCTCTGAATCTTTACCTGTGTCAAACAAGGCAGCGTTATGGCCAACGTGGTCGTTCCAAGCACCGTGAAGGTCGTAAGACATGATGTTCACGTAATCAAGATATTGAGTGACATCGAATGTTTCCATACCACGCAACAGGTAACCAGAAGAAGGTGCCGCGATAGTCAACATGTAGTGTGTTCCATCTTCAGCAGACGCCACATCAAGCTTCTCACGTAGCACTTTCATCAACACTTGGTACGAAGCCCATAGGTACTGGCGACGTGGTTCCATGAAGTCTTTGTCGTATGGGTTACCCGCGCCTGCCATTGAGGTTGGATACTCATAATCGATATCTAGACCGTCGAACTGGTACTTACGCAGCATTTCAACGGCTGACGTCGCGAATGTTTCGATACCTTGATGGTTAATTGAACCATCAGCATTGGTCGTCATGGTGTAGAAGCCACCATCAGCAACACGGCTGCCGTCTGTGGCAAAGTGACCGCCAGTCTCAGCCCAGCCACCAATTGAGATCAACGTCTTAACACCGTGTTTTTTCTTCGCGGTAGCGAGCGCACCAAAGTGACCTTTAAAGCCTAATGCCGGGTCAACCTCTACTCCTGGCCACTCTTTCCCTACGACCACATTATTTGGATCATTTACATCACCAACATTCACTTTGCCATCTGAACCGATGCTCACGAACGCGTAGTTAATGTGTGTGAGTTGTTCCCAAGGAATGTCATTCACTAAGTAAGCCGCTTGTGGGTCGTCCCCTGCACGCCAGCTCGTGAAGTAACCAATCACACGACGAGGATGATCCGCGCCCATTTTCTCTCGGCCTTCATCATCGTAGATTGTACAGTAAGGAACATCGACGCCCTGCGTTTGATACAAGCCATCAGGACGACATGTACTCACCGTTGGAGCACCGTTCACCTTCAAAGAAGCCAAAGCTGAATCCGTTGTTGCGCCTTGATCGTCGGTCGCTTTGGCGTAAACAGACAAAGTACCTGCTTGAGTGGTTGTGTAGTCAAGCGTATACGGGCTTGTTGCAGCCGTTCCAACTAAAGAACCTGCCACATAAAAATCGACTTTATCAACCGTACCATCACTGTCTGCAGCTGCTGCAGTGAGTGTAACCACACCACCTACATCAACAGAAGCCGTTGAAAGTGCAACTGATACCGTTGGCGCTTCATTGCCAGGTTGCTGTGAGTCAACAGAAATGGATACCGCACTTACGACACTCGCTGCACCTTCATTATCTGTTGCGACAACTGAAACTCGATGATTACCCGATACTGCAGCCCAAGCTGCCTCAAATGGTGCCGTTGTTACTAGTGCGACAGATGCACCATCGACAAAGAATTCGACCGAAGCAACACTACCATCAGTATCGAGTGCCATTGCACTTAAGATGACATTGTCGCCCTCAATGATCACATCGGACGCAGTTGGCGCTGTTAACGAAGCGGTTGGTGCTTCATTTGGCGTACCTCCGCCTTCACTACACACATCAATTTTTTTCCACTGAGCATAGTCACCCTCGAATTGGCTCGGGTTGTTATTTTGATTCCAGTAATTCGCTGAATACGCGCTACCGTCATGTGAAACCTGATCACCACCGGTGTATACGGTGGCTGAATCCCACGCTTCTAACGTTGAACAATCAACAGCCGCGTAGCTGTTGAACGCCATTAAGCATGACGCGGTGAGAGTACTGAGTGTAAAAACCTTTTTGGTCACTCTTCCTTGGTTTAGGTGCATTTGTGTATCCCTTAAGTTGTTGTTTCAAGGTGTTTAATTTCGATCGTATTCGCACGACCACTTAAATCTCTTCGCAAAACAACTTTAGGCAACAAAGCTAGTCGCGCACTGATAACATTCACTATTTATAAAATGACTCGCAATTAATTGCTTACACTCTGCAAGAACTCGACACTTATTTTGCACCAACAACTAATAATAAATTTATTTCGATAACCTAAAAAATAACGGCTTACCACACCCAAAACCACAAGTTCACATGGATAAACTGCATTCAAAGTAACCAAAAAGGATAGATTTATTGAAGGAATGAATTTCTTTTTGCAATTCGCCGACTTTCTAGTGACAGATATGTTAGGATTTGCGGCTTTTTTGACGAACCTCACATTTTAAAATGGAGATGTGCGGGAAATACACAGGCCTCACGGCCAAATATAGCGAAGAAATAATGTCTAACTTGACGCAAGTCGCCAACGAAAACATCAACGCAGAATCTACTTCTATCAACTTCACTAAAGCCCAATCTTTGGGTGAAAAACTAGAACTCGGAAACCCAGTGTTCTGGCTAAGCGGCAGTTTTTTAACTCTCTTTGTCGTTCTTGCTTTTACCAATACTTCAGCTTTATCTGAGCTGGTCAATATCGGTTTTAACTACTCAACCCAGTGGTTCGGCGCTTATTGGCAAGTGCTCTTGCTGCTCAATTTTATTCTCGGTTTGGTGCTAGCACTGGGCCGTACAGGGCAAGTTCGATTAGGAGCACTTGCCCTACCAGAAATGTCCACGTTCAAATGGATGTCGATAGTTCTCTGTACCTTACTTGCCGGTGGTGGTGTATTCTGGGCTGCAGCTGAACCTATCGCCCACTTTGTTTCTGCTCCACCTTTTTATGATGAAACAGATCCACAAACTAAAGCACTCAACGCGCTCTCACAGTCTTTCATGCACTGGGGTTTTCTTGCTTGGGCAATCTTAGGTGGCTTATCCTCTATCGTGCTGATGCACCTACACTACGATAAGGGGCTTCCTCTAAAACCTCGGACTCTTCTTTACCCTGTGCTTGGCGATAGGGCAATTAATAGCTGGATTGGGAATGTGGTCGACGCGTGCAGTATTGTTGCTGTGGCAGCTGGGACTATCGGTCCAATTGGATTCTTAGGACTTCAAATCAGCTATGCGTTAAGTGAACTGTTTGGCATCTCAGACAGCTTTGCTACACAAAGTGCCGTTATTCTGTTTGCTATTGCCATGTATACCTTGTCCGCATTGAGTGGCGTGAATAAAGGCATCCAACTGGTTAGCCGCTATAACATCATCTTATCAGTGTGCTTAATCGGTTACATCTTAGTTGTAGGTCCAACGAGCTTTATCGTAGACGGCTACCTGCAAGGCATGGGAGAAATGGTCGATAACTTCATCCCTATGGCACTTTATCGTCAAGATACCACATGGCTTGGTGGCTGGACGGTATTCTTCTGGGGTTGGTTCTTAGGTTATGGCCCAATGATGGCTATTTTCATTGCTCGCATTTCACGCGGGCGCACCATTCGCCAAATGATGGTTTCTATTAGTATCGTTGCTCCCCTCGTCACCTGTTTCTGGTTCAGCATTGTTGGCGGCAGTGGCTTAGCGTTTGAGTTAGAAAATCCAGGCGTAATTTCTGATGCATTCGAAGGTTTCAACCTTCCGGCTGTGCTGCTCGCTATTACTGCGCAACTTCCATTCCCGACTCTGATCGCGATTCTATTCCTTATCCTCACTACCACGTTCATCGTAACGACGGGGGACTCAATGACCTACACAATAAGTGTCGTGATGACAGGTACAACGGAGCCAAATGCAGCAGTACGTACCTTTTGGGGAGTTGTTATGGGTGCGGTAGCTATTGCTCTTATCTCTATGGGTTCTGGCGGTATTTCTGCTCTGCAGTCGTTCATTGTGATTACCGCTGTTCCTGTATCATTTATCTTACTGCCATGTTTATGGCACGCACCTAAGATAGCGACGCAAATGGCAAAAGAGCAAGGCATCGCTTAATACCAACACCGCCTAACCTAGGTTTCGTGGTTCGAACAAAAAAGCCACTCGCGTG